>NZ_JBXAMI010000003.1:0-900675 GCF_058800455.1 Allobosea sp. GW822-FHT05A11
AGCCGAAGCTCGCGGAACGAAGCTGCGTTGATGGTCATGGCTTCCGGATGAATCTGAGAAACGGGATCGAAAGGACGGCGGCGGTCCCCGGCGCGTGCCGGAGCCCGCCGCCGCAACCAGTCTTACTTCTTCTTGGCGCCGCCGACCTGCTCGTCCCAGATCCGGAAGGCGATCACCATCTTGTCGGGGTTGAGCGGGGTTTCCATCGGGTTGTCGGCGATCAGCTTCTCGTATTCGGGGCGGCCGAACTCGGCGATGGCCTTCTGGCTGGAGGCCGGCGCCATCGAGAGCGGCACGTCCTTCACCGCCGGACCCGGATAGAAATAGCCCTCGTCATAGGTGTAGGCCTGCTGCGCGGGGGTCAGCATGTGGCGGATCAGGTCGAGCAGCACGTTGAGCTTCTCGTCGGAAACGCCCTTGGGGATCATCATGTACTGGGCGTCGGTGACCCAGTGGAACCCCTTCAGGGCCTGGATCTTGGCTTCCTTCGGCACGATGCCGAGCACGCGCGGGTTGATGTCCCAGCCGGTGGTCGAGATGATGATGTCGCGCGAGCCGTCGCCGAGCTCCTTCATCGTCTGGCCGGTGCCGGCGGGGTAATACTCGATGTTCTCGCCAAGCTCCTTGAGATAGGCCCAGGTCTTGTCCCAGCCCTTCTCGGGATCCTTCGGATCCTTGTCGCCGAGGAGATAGGGCAGACCCATGATCCAGGTGCGGCCGGGGCCGGAATTGGCCGGGCGCCCGTAGAAGAAGCGGTTCTTGTTCTGCTTGGTCCAGGCCAGCAGTTCCTCAGCGGTGGTCGGCACCTGCTTGACGCGCTCGGGCATGTATTCGAGCAGCGGCCCGGACGGGTAATAGACCATCGCCATGCCCTGGCCCTGGCCGAGATTGTGCATGGCCAGCGCCGGCTTGAGGAAGACATCCTCGGGCTTCGGCAACTCGGATGCGTGGCTCGGCAGCAGCTCGACCCAGAGCTTCTGCTCGATACCCGCCGAAAGCACGTCGAGGCCGCCGATGACGAGGTCGATATCGACGCGGCCGGCATTCTGCTGGGCCTTGATCTTCGCCGGCAGTTCTGGTGCCGGGGCCTTGGTGAAGACCATCCGCGAGACGGCCTTGGGATTCGCCTTCGGATAGTTCTCCAGCGGCGTCTGGACGAGGGCGAGCGCCCCGCCGACGTCGATGACACTGATGGTGAGCGGAGCCGCCGGCAGCTTGAGCTGCTGCGCGAACACGCCCGGCGCATGCGCTGCGACACCGAGTCCGGCGACGCCGCCGATGAAATGACGCCGATTGATGCTGTCGTGAGCCATGATTTCTCCTCCCGATGCGGATGCCCGCTTATGAACTTTATTATGCTGCGCCGATCCGGCCGCCGCGATCCCGTTCCTGCCCCTTGATCCAGGAACTTACCAAGTCGACGAACCTGCCAAGTTGACGCAGCCCCCGGTTGGTCAGTATCCTAGTATACTAGCCGTCGAGAGCTTGGCAATGGCCCACCCTGCAACCCGTCATAGCACGGACCAGATCTACAGCGTGCTGCGCACCGACGTGATCAGCGGCGCGCTGAAACCGCGCGAAGCGATGTCGGAGGCGCGGATGGCTTTGCGTTTCGGCGTCAGCCGCACACCCGTACGCGAGGCGTTCAAGCGGCTGGTCGACGAAGGCTTCCTCGTCGCCGTGCCGCAGGTCGGCACCTTCGTCGCGCCGATCGACCTCGCCGCCGTCCATGACAGCCAGTTCGTGCGCGAGACGCTGGAGTGCCGCACCGTCGTGCTGGCTGCGCAGCGCATCGGCGACGCCGATTGCCGCCGGCTCGCGGCGCAGGTCGAGGAGCAGGCGGAAGCCGTGCAGCGGGGGGACCGGACCGAAATCTTCCGCCTCGACGAGGTGTTCCATGCCGAGATCTCGCGCATTGCCGGCCATCGCGCCGTCTGGAGCATGATCGAGGGCATGAAGGCCCAGATGGACCGGGTGCGCTGTCTCTCGCTGGAAACGCCGTCCTGGTCCGAGGTGATCCTGAACGAGCACAGGATCATCGCGGCCTGCGTCATGAAGCACGACGCCAAAGGCGCGGAGGCCGCGATGCGCGCGCATCTGCGCACCGTCTTCGCGACGATCGACACGATCGCGAAAGACCATGCGGACGCCTTCGACGATTCCCGCCTCGCCCACGAAGCCTCCTGACGCCCCGCGTCCCCGACCAGCGACATCTCTTGTAAGGATATCACACTATGGAACAATGCTGGCGCTGGTTCGGGCCGGACGATGTCGTGACTCTGGCGCAGGCCCGGCAGGCTGGCGCGACCGGCATCGTCAACGCGCTGCACCAGATCCCTTATGGGGTGGTCTGGAGCGTCGAGGAGATCGAGAAGCGCCAGGCGATCGTGCGCGCCGACAAGAGCCTCGGCCTGGAATGGAAGGTGGTCGAGAGCCTGCCGATCCATGAGAGCGTCAAGATCGGCGAAGGCGACCTCGAACCCATCTTCGAGAACTATCGCCAGTCGATGCGCAATCTTGCCGCCTGCGGCCTCGAGGTAATCTGCTACAATTTCATGCCGGTGCTGGACTGGACCCGCACCGAGCTCGCCCACAAATTGCCGGGCGGCGGCACGGCTTTGCGCTTCAACCTGCATGAATATGTCGCGCTCGACCATTTCATGCTGAAGCGCAAGGGCGCCGACGAGGGCCATTCCGCCGCGGTGATGGACAAGGCGAAGGCCTGGTTCGACAACTCCTCGCAGGCCGATCGCGACCGGCTGCTCTCCAGCGTGATGGCCGGCCTGCCCGGCGCGTTCGACCGCTACGACCTGCCCGGCCTCGCCCGCATCCTCGATCGCTATGCCGGCATGACCCATGACAAGCTGCGCGCCAACCTGAAGCGCTTCCTCGAAGCGATCATCCCGACCGCCGAGGAGGTCGGGATCCGCATGTGCATCCATCCGGACGATCCGCCGCGCTCGCTGTTCGGCCTGCCGCGGATCTGCTCGACCGAGGAGGACATCGCCTACATCCTCGGCTCGGTGGAATCCCCCGCGAACGGGCTGACGCTGTGCTCGGGCTCGCTCGGCGCCAATCCGAAGAACGACGTGCCCAAGATCGCGCGGCGCTTCGCCGACAAGATCTGGTTCGCGCATCTGCGCAACGTCGCCAAGGACCCGGACGGCTCGTTCATGGAGGCCGAGCATCTCGGCGGGGACACCGACATGGTCGCGCTGGTCGATGCGCTGATGGCCGAGGAGCAGCGCCGGAAGGCTGCCGGCCTCAGCGCCTGGCAGATCCCGATGCGGCCGGACCACGGCCACGAACTGCTCGACGATGTCGGCAAGGGCAGCTTCCCGGGCTATCCGGCCGTCGGGCGCCTGCGCGGGCTGGCCGAGCTGCGCGGCGTCATGGCCGCCCTTGCACAGGTCAAGGGCTACGCTGCCTGAGACGCGAAAGGCGGGCCAAAAGGCCCGCCTTTGCTAAACTATCGAAGCGCCCGCGGCCTCAGTGATCGTGGGAATGGCCCTTGTGGCCATGGGCGGCGCCGTGGCCGTGGCCATGATCGTGGTGGCCGTGCCCGTGATGATCGTGGTCATGGCCGCAGCCGCAACCCTCGCCATGGGCATGCTGGTGCTCGTGACCATGCTCGTGCTTGTGCCCATGCGCATGATCGTGGCCGTGATGGTCGTGATGATGCCCATGGCCGTGGTCATGGCCATGATGGTGGTCATGGTGGTCATGGTGGTCATGATGGTCGTGCCCGCAGCCGCAATCATCGCCATGGGCGTGGTGATGGACTTCCGCCTCCGGTTGGAACGGACGCTCGACCACCGTCATGGAGCAGCCCTGCCCACGCACCAGTTCGCCGAGCGCCGCATCGTTCGGGATGTAAAGGGCGTCGGCGGCCATCTCGGCCGGGACGTGATGGCCGCCAAGATGCCAGGCGAGACGCACCAGCCGCAGCGGGTTCTCGGCGCGGATTTCCAGCAGGCTTTCCGGCGCCGCCTTGATCTGAACCAGCGTGCCGTCTTCCAGCTTCAGCGCGTCGCCATCGTTCAGCGTCGCCGCCTTGTCGAGCGAGATCGCGAGTTCCAGCCCGCCCGTCGCGCGGACACTGACGCCATTGATCGTGCGGTCGCGGTGACCGAGGGCCAGCGTATCGACGACGCGCTCGGCCTTGACGGCGGCCTTGCGAAGGACGGAGGTGGCGCGGAGCATCGGTGGCGATCCCATGGCTTGAGGCCAGGGCGCCACGCGCCCGAGCCCGGATCGCAGCTTAGTAGCACAAACCAGCGGCCGTGCTACCAAGCTAGGATGTCGCGGAGGTGCTCAGCGCGGCAGCGCCTTGACCTCGGTGTCGAACTTCTTCAGCAGGCGCGAGCGCTCGGCCGGCGAGCCCCAGCGCGGGGTGTCGTAGTCGATCAGCTTCATCTCCGAGAATTTCGGCGCGTCCGGCGAGAGCAGCGAGTTCTTGTTCGACGGGATCGAGTTGATCTTCAGCTTCGCATTGATGTTCTGCGCATCGGGCGAGAGCGTGAAATCCACGAATTTGCGCGCGGCCTCGGGGTTCTTGCCGCCCTTGATGATCGAGACCGAGCCGGTCTCATAGCCCGTGCCCTCGCAGGGCGCGAAGGTCTCGATCGGCGCACCCTGCAGCTTCTGCGTCAGCATGTCGTGGATGAAGGCGATGCCGACCGCCGTCTCGCCGAGCGCCGCAGCCTTGACCGGGGCGATGCCGGACTTGGTGTACTGGCTGATGTTCTTGTGCAGGGCCTTGAGGTACTCGAAACCCTTCTCCTCGCCGAGGCGCTGCACCGTCGTCGCCAGGAAGACATAGGCCGTGCCCGACGAGCTGGGATCGGCGATCTGGACCTCGTCGCGCAGCTTGGGATCAAGCAGGTCGGCCCAGCATTTCGGCGCGGCGATGCCCTTCTTCTTGAGGACCTCGGTGTTGTAGCCGACGCCGAGCGCGCCGAGATAAATGCCGTTGGTGCGGAACTTCGACTGCTCGGCATGGCGCTGCGCCCAGTCATGCAATTCAGGAAGCTTCGGCGACTTGTATTCGTCGAGCAGGCCTTCGTCGGCCGCCTGGAGATGCGGCTCACCCGGCCCGCCCCACCAGACGTCGCCGCGCGGATTGCTCGCCTCGGCCTTGACCTGCGCATAGACCTCGCCGGTGCTCTTGCGGACCATCGAGACCTTGATGCCGGTCGCCTTCTCGAACATCGCCGCGCCCTCGCGGCACTGCTCCTCAAGGATCGAGCAATAGACCGTGACCTGGCCCTGGGCGAAGGCCGGGGCCGTGAAAGCCAGGCCGGCGAAGAGCGCGCCGACAGGCGCAAAACGCGAAGCAACCATGATGATCCTCCCGAGCGGATTCGTTTGCCGACGAAAAGACCGGCGGGAGGATGGGGAGTCAAGCGAAGGGCTAGTTCTCGCCCTCCGGCTTGTCCTGCACGGGAGCGGCGAGCGCCTCGGCCGGCTTCGCGCGTTTCTTCTTGGCGACGGGCTTCTTGCGCCGCTTCGCCCGCGCCTTGGGCAGTTGCGCCTCCTGCAGCATTTCGAGCTGGACCTGCTGGATCTCGGCGAGGCGTTGCCATTGCCGGGTGACGAGATGGTCCATCTTCTCATGCAGGTGCCGGATTTCGAGCTCAGCCTTGAGGTTGACCTGGTAGTCGTTGAGCGAGCGCAGCCGGTCCTTCGATTCCTGCCGCTTCTGGCTCATCATGATGATCGGCGCCTGCACCGCCGCGATGCAGGACAGGACGAGGTTCAGCAGGATGAAAGGATAGGGATCGAAGGCTTTGGTCTCACCCATCAGGCCGTTGATCCCCATCCAGACGACCAGCACGAAGCCGAAGCTGATCAGGAAGGCCCAGGAGCCGCCGAAACTGGCGAGATTGTCGGAGAAGCGCTCGCCCAGCGTGCGGTGCTCCTCGAAATCATCCTCGGTATTCTCCGCGATGGTCTCCTGCCGGGCGATGCTCTCGGCGACCTCGCGGTCGAGGTCCGAATATTCGCCGTGCTCCTCGCGCAGGATTTCCTCGACATAGCGGGTGCGATAGCGCGCAAGCTCCTTCAGGCTGATCAGCGCGTGGTCGGGCAGATCGGGGAAATCGTTACGGATATGGTCGGCGAGCGCGGGGCGCAGCGTGCCGATCTCGATCAGATTCCTGCGCGCCAGCTCCTGCCCGCTGATGGCGCAGACACCGCGCTTCTTGCCGGCCGCGCCGGCGACGCTCGCCGGATCGGCCAGGGTCGCGAGCGCCACTGAAGGCGCCTCCGCGACCCGATCATCATCCTGTTCCTGTGTCATTCCCTGCCCGTCATCACGTCTTAAGCCTTGCGCAGATTGCACCTGATCCCGGCGCGGATACCAGCAGCCGAAAGAGCCCGGCCGATGGCGGCCACCGAAACGAGATCGCCCGGCGAGGCGGTTGCCTCTCCGGGCTCATGGTCGTCACGGGGCCGCGAGCGGCCCGTTCAGGCGAGGCCTCAGCCCTTCGGCTTCTCGTCCTTGCCGGTCTCGTCGGACTCCGCGTCCTCCTCTTCGGATTCCTCGGTTTCATCCTCCTCGCCCTCGTCTTCGTCGTCTTCCTCGTCCTCTTCGTCGAGGTCGATATATTCGTAACCGAAGACGATCTCGCCGGTTTCCGGATCGAAGGCGCTGGCCGAGGAATCCTCGAAGGCTTCGATCAGCAGTTCGGCATCTTCGGCTCCGTCGACATCGAAGCGGCGCACGGCATCCTCGCCATCGGCCCGGAGGACGAGCTCGATCGACCAACCCTTGCCCGTGGTGTCATAGATGCATTTCAGACCCTGGATCGCCAGCATGATGCTCTCTCCTGAGCTCGACCGATGCGCGGCAGCGCGCGCCGGGTCAGATGCCCGACGCGCGTGACGACTGCGCGACGTTGGAGGGAAAGCTCAAACGGGCTAGGCGCCGCCCTGCGCCAGGAAACGCTCGACCTCGTCGCGCTTCGGCGCGCCACTGCGGCCGCCGAAACGGGTGCATTTGATCGCGGCCGCCGCCGAGGCAAAGCGAATCGCCGCCGGCTCGGCCTGCCCTTCGGCCAAGGCCAGCGCAAAGGCGCCGTGCCAGACATCGCCGGCCCCCAGCGTATCGACGGTATCGACGACGAAAGCCGCGCTGTGCCGGACCTCGCCGCCGTCCATAAAGAGCACGCCGCCCTTGCCGAGCGTGACCGCGAGCCAGGTCGGGACGCCGGCGGACACCTTGGCGAGACCACTGCGCGGGTCTTCCTCGCCCGAAATCTCGCGCAGGGCCTGCTGGCTGAAGGCAACATGGCTCGCCGTGCCCACGAGATCGGGATGCGGCGGCCTGCGGTCGCCGTCGAGCACGCCGGGCACGCCTGCGGCGCGGGCGAGCTTCAGGGCGGCGAGCGCGCCCTCCCCCCAGCGGGTGTCGGCGAGCACGGCGCCGGCTCCCCTTGGAAGCTCGGCCGGCAGCCAGGCAACATCCTCGGGCATGGCCGGATCGGAATAGGAGATCACCATGCGCTCGCCTTCGGCATCGACCAGAATGGCCGAGACAGGCGAGCGCAGGCCGGCGACACGGCGGGCGAAGCCGGCATCGACGCCTTCCGCTTCGAGATCGGCGACGATCTGGTCGCCGGTCAGGTCATCGGCGAGGCGCGTCGCCAGCCAGCAGGCGCCGCCGAGCCGCGCGATCGCGACCGAGGCATTGCCGGCGCAGCCGCCACCGACGACGGCGAGCCCGCGCGAGCGGTATTTCTCCCCGCGCGTCGGCATGGTCTCGACGCTGTAGACATAGTCCAGCGTCGCGATGCCCAGGCAGAAGACGCCGGCCAAGGCTTCACCAGCTCCCGGTGTTCTGCATGCTCGCCCAAGGCTCGGCCGGGGCCTTCGGCTCGCCCTTCTGGAGCAGTTCGATCGAGATGTTGTCGGGCGAGCGGATGAAGGCCATGTTGCCGTCGCGCGGCGGACGGTTGATGGTGACGCCGGCCTTCATCAGCTTGTCGCAGGTCGCGTAGATGTCGTCGACCTCATAGGCGAGATGGCCGAAATTGCGGCCGCCGGTGTAGTTTTCCGGGTCCCAGTTATAGGTCAGCTCCAGTGTCGGGCTGCCGCGCGAGGCACCGGCCTTCGCTCCCGCCAGATCGTCGGAGGCGGCGAGGAAGACCAGCGTGAAACGGCCCTTCTCGTTCTCGATGCGGCGGGTTTCGACCAGCCCGAACTTGTTGACGTAGAAATCCAGCGCCTGATCCAGGTCGGTCACGCGCACCATGGTGTGGAGATAACGCATCATGTTTCCTCGTTGAGGGGCGGCAGGGTTGATCCGTTTCCTAAATCAGGCAAGAGCATCGGCATTCCAGACCACCTCGCCAAGCCATCTGAACAGGACGCGCCATGACGACAACGCAAGACGGGCCGGCGACGGCACCGGCCGTGCGCGCCACGCCCGCCCAGATCGCGCAGATCAAGCAGCGCGCCGCGATCCTCTCGGTGATGGCCACGATCCTGCTGACGGCAGCGAAGATCGTCGGCGCCATCATCTCCGGCTCGCTCGCCCTGCTCACCGACGCGCTGCAGGGGCTGGTCGATGTCGGCTCGACGCTGTTCACCTGGTTCGCCGTCCGCGCCTCTGACAAGCCGGCCGATGACGAGCACCACTACGGCCACGGCAAGGTCGAGGCGCTGGCCGCGCTGGTCGAGACCGCCATCCTGTTCACGCTCGCCGGCGCGATTCTGTGGGAGGCCGGCAACCGGCTCTGGACCAATGTCATCGCGCATGTCGAGGTGACGCCGCTCGTCATCGGCGTGCTCGTGCTCTCCATGATCGTCGACGCAATTCGCTGGCGCTCGCTGACCAAGGTCGCCAAGGAGACCGGCAGCGAGGCGCTTGCCGCCGAAGCCACGCATTTCTCGGCTGATTTCGTCGGCTCGACGCTGGTGCTCGGCGGCCTCATCGGCGTCTGGTACGGCATCGAGCGGGCCGATACCGCAGCCGCCTTCGCGATCGCGGCCTATACCGCCTTTTCGGCCTATCGCCTCGCCCGGCGCGTTCTCGATACATTGATGGACACAGCTCCCGAGGGCATGAGTGAAAAGCTGCGCGAGATCGCGCGTGGCGTGCCGGGCGTGGTCGGCGTCAACTGGCTACGGGTGCGTCCGACCGGCGGGCGCGTCCATGGCGAGATCGGCATCAGCGTCTCGCGCACCCTGCCGCTCGACCGGGTCGTCGCGATCAAGGCCCAGCTCGGCGAGGCGCTGGTGAAGGTCGAGCCCGATGCCGAGATCACGATCACGGCCGATCCCGTGCAGGTCGACGACGAGACGGCGCTGGAGCGCGTGCTGCTGATCGCACTCAAGCTCAAGATCCCGGTGCACCATGTCACCGTCCACTCGATCGGCGACAAGCTCTCCGTCAGCCTTGACATGGAGGTCGACCAGAGCCTGCCGCTCGGCGAAGCCCATGAGATCGCCACCCGGCTGGAAAGCGCGATCCGGGCCGAATTCGGCGGCGAGACCGAGGTCGAGACCCATATCGAGCCGATGGAGACGGGCCAGCCCGCCGGCCATAACGCCGCCTGGGAAACGGTCGAGGATATCGGCAAGGCGCTCGCCGGCGAGGCCGCGAAGCTCTCCGGGCCGATCCACGACATCCACAGCGTGCGCGTGCGCCAGACCGCCAAGGGGCTGGTCGTCAACTACCATTGCCGCGTCGACCCGGGGCTTAACGTCGCCGCCGTGCATGATGCGGTCGATGCGATCGAGCGCGCGGTTCGGATCGCCCGCCCGCAGGTCTGCCGGCTGGTGAGCCATGCGGAACCGGCGGTTCCGGCCGGAGCAAAGTGACCCGTCGCGCCGGACGAGGCTTCCGGCCCCGTCCGGCAAAGGCTACACACGCACCCTGACTCTCGCCATCAGGGTTCCCATGCGTACCGAAGATGCCCCGCTGATCCGCCTCGAGGATTATCGCCCCAGCGACTGGCTGATCGACACGGTCGATCTCGATGTCAGCCTGCATCCGCAGAAGACGCGGGTGCGCGCCCTGCTGGCGCTGCGGCCCAATCCGGAGGGCCAGCCCGGCGCGCCGCTCAAGCTCGACGGCGACGAACTTGTGCTGAAGTCGCTCGCCATCGACGGCAAGCCGCTCGACCCCGCCAGCTACACGGTGACGCCGCAGGCGCTGACGATCCCCGCCCCGCCGGCACATGATTTCACGCTGACGATCGAGACCGAGCTCGACCCCTCCGCCAATACCAAGCTGATGGGGCTCTACCGCTCCTCGAAGGTCTATTGCACGCAGTGCGAGGCGGATGGCTTCCGCCGCATCACCTATTTCCTCGATCGGCCGGACGTGATGAGCGTCTATACCGTCAGGCTGGAAGCGGCGAAGGCGGAAGCGCCGGTGTTGCTCTCCAACGGCAATCTCGTCGCGGCCGCCGAACTGCCCGGCGGCGATCGGCACTTCGCCGTCTGGCACGACCCGCACCCCAAGCCCGCCTATCTCTTCGCGCTGGTCGGCGGGGCGCTCGACCATGTCCGGCAGGATTACGTCACCGCCGACGGCCACAAGGTCGAACTCGCCGTCTATGTCGAGCCCGGCAAGGCCGATCGCGCCGGCTGGGCGCTGGATTCGCTGGTGCGCTGCATGCGCTGGGACGAGCAGGTCTTCGGCCGCAACTACGATCTCGACATGTTCAACGTCGTCGCCGTCTCCGATTTCAACATGGGGGCGATGGAGAACAAGGGCCTCAACATCTTCAACGACAAATACGTCCTGGCCGATCCGCAGACTGCGACCGACGGCGACTACGCCTCGATCGAGGCGATCATCGCCCATGAGTATTTCCACAACTGGACCGGCAACCGCATCACTTGCCGCGACTGGTTCCAGCTCTGCCTGAAGGAAGGGCTCACCGTCTTCCGCGACCAGGAATTCTCCGCCGACGAGCGCTCGCGCCCGGTGAAGCGCATCGCCGATGTCCGCACCCTGCGCTCGACCCAGTTCTCGGAGGATGCCGGCCCCCTCGCCCATCCGGTCAGGCCGCGCGCCTACAAGGAAATCAACAACTTCTACACGCCGACGGTCTATGAGAAGGGCGCGGAGGTCATCCGCATGCTCAAGGTCCTGATCGGCGACGACGCCTTCAAGCGCGGCATGGACCTCTATTTCGAGCGCTGCGACGGCACGGCCGCGACGATCGAGGAATTCCTCGGCTGCTTCGTCGAGGCCTCGGGCCAGAACCTCGATCATTTCGCCCGCTGGTACGAGCAGGCGGGCACGCCGACCATCGTCGCCTCCGGCCGCTACGACGCGGCGGCGAAGCGCTACACGCTCGACCTCGCGCAGAGCACGCCACCGACACCCGGCCAGACCGAGAAGCAGCCGGTCGTGCTGCCGATCAAGCTCGGCCTCGTCGGCGCGAAGGGCGACCTGCCTCTGAAGACGGCCTCGAACGCCTATGCCGGCGACGGGCTCGTGGTGCTCGACCAGCCGTCCCTGTCGGTCACCTTCGAGGATGTCGCGGAAGCGCCGATCCCCTCGCTGATGCGTGGCTTCTCGGCGCCTGCGCGGCTCGATCTCGATTTGTCGGATGCGGACCTGCTCCGGCTGTTCTCGGCCGACAGCGATTCCTTCAATCGCTGGCAATCGCTCCAGAGCGTCGCGACGCGCGTGCTCGTGGCTGCCGGCAAGCCCGGTGCCGATGCGGACGTGCTGGCAGCGACCGCCGGCAAGCTCGGCGAAGCACTGCGCAGCTTCCTCAAGGCGGATGGGCTGTCCGACCCGGCCTTCGCGGCGCAGGTGCTGCGCCTGCCCGCGCCGGCCGATATCGCTCGTGAGATCGGTGGGGATGTCGACCCCGATGCGATCTTCGCCGCCCATCGCAAACTATCGACCGCGATCGGCGCCGCCCTCCTCGGCGAATTGCCGGGCCTGCGTGGCGCGCTCGCAGCCAGCGGCGCCTATCGCCCTGATGCGGCCTCGGCGGGGCGACGCGCACTGCGCAACGAACTGCTCGGGCTGGCGGCGCTGGCCGCTCCGACCGAGGCTGCCGATCTCTGCGAGGAGCAGTTCGCCACCGGCGACAACCTGACCGATCGCCTCGCCGCGCTGGCGGCAATGACGCTGATCCCAGGCGAGCGGCGCGAAGCCCTGATCGCGCGCTTCGCGAAAAGCTATGCGGGCGAACCCCTCGTACTCGACAAATGGCTGATGGCGCAGGCGCTGATCGCCGAACCCGGCACGCTGGAACGCGTCAAGGCGCTGATGCAGCACCCCGCCTTCTCGCTCGGCAATCCCAATCGCGTGCGGGCGCTGATCGGCGGCTTCGCGGCGAACCTGACCCAGTTCAACCGGGCCGATGGCGCAGGCTATGATTTCGTCGCCGATATCGTCGTCGCGCTCGACAAGACCAATCCGCAGGTCGCCTCGCGACTGCTCGGCTCGTTCAAGAGCTGGCGCATGCTGGAGCCCGGCCGAAAGCGCCTGGCGCGGGAGGCGCTGAGCACCGTCGCGGCCCTGCCGAACCTGTCGCGGGACGTCGCCGACATCGCCGAAAGAGCGCTCGCCTGAGCACTCTCCGGGAATCGTTAACGCCGACCTGTCCAAAAGATTAACGTTTCATTACCCGCGCAGGATTCATCGGCATAAGCGCTGCAACCTAAAGGAGAATTCGACACTCCTGACTCAACTCAGGGCTAGACAAACCGAGGCGCCCGGATTCAACTGACGGTGATTCGCGGGGATGCGGCACGTCTCCCGATCTTACTGACGGTAAAGTTCCGAAGGGGGACCGGGCATGTCGCGTGCAAACGCGGGCTGCGCACCTGTGCGCGCCGATACGATTCTGGGTGTGGCGCGCTCGCTGACGCACCCTCTGTATCATCGCTTCGAAAGCTTCGAACCTGCCTTTCGCACCGCAATCCCTGCGTTTGTGGGACTTTTCCTCATCATTCTCGGTGCCGGCGCGCTGATCCAGACCTCGGCCATGCGCGACGACGCCCTCATCGACGCGGCCGGCGACATGGACCTGGTCTCGGCTCTGGTCGCCCGGGAGCTCGACGCCGCCACGCTGGCGGGCAAGGAGCCCACCGCCGTCCTCGCTGCACTCACCGCCCGCCACCTCGCGGCCCATGGCCGCTTCGTCCATGTCAGCGGCGCCGATGGCCGCGTGATCGCCAGCGAACCGGTGATCGGCCAGACGCAGCGCACGCTCGTCGACTTCCTCGGCCAGACCCAGCCTCTCACCGTATTCGGGGACCGCGCCGGCGTGATGCGCATTACCCTGCCGAACGGCGCCGACGCCTTCGCCAGCGTGCGCAACCTCGCCGCCCCCCTCGGGCAGGTCGCGGTGCTGCAGCCGGTCTCGCGGGCGCTCTCGACCTGGCAGATCCGCCGCTCGGGCCTGATCATCCTGTTCGGCTCCGCCGGCCTTATCCTCGGCGTCACCACGCTCGCCTTCATGCTCCAGTCGAAGCGGGCGAGCGCCGCCGACCAGGATTGCGACTGCGTCCGCGAACGCATCGACACCGCGCTCAACCGCGGCCATTGCGGCCTGTGGGACTGGGACCTCGCGCGGGGCCGCATCTACTGGTCGGATTCGATGTATGCCCTGCTCGGCTATGACCGCACCGGCGAATACATGTCCTTCGGCGAGGTCTCGAGCTTCATCAACCAGGACGATGTCGACCTCTATGCGCTCGCCGACGCGATCAGCCGCGGCGAGGCCGACCATCTCGACCGCGAGTTCCGCGTCCGCTCCGCCACCGGCGAATGGATCTGGCTGAAGGCTCGTGCCGAGCTGGTCATCGATCGCCGCACCCGCGCGCGCCATCTCGTCGGCATCGTCGTCGACATCTCCGAGCAGCGCCGCATGGCCGAGCGCACCGCCACCTCCGATGCCCGCCTGCGCGACGCCGTCGAGGCGATCTCGGAAGCCTTCGTGCTGTGGGATGCCGACAACCGCCTCGTGCTCTGCAACGCCAAGTACCAGCAGCTCCACCAGCTCCCGGCTGACGCCCTGCAATCCGGCGCCTCCTACGACGAGATCATGGAGCTCTCGGCCCAGCCGCAGATCGACCGCGAGCCGATGCGGGTGCAACGCGGCATGGCCGGGGCCTCCTACGAGGCCCGCCTCTCGGATGGCCGCTGGCTGCAGATCAACGGCCGCCGCACCAAGGATGGCGGCTCGGTCTCGGTCGGCACCGACATCACCAAGTTGAAGCAGCAGGAAGAGCGGCTGACCCAGTCCGAGCACCAGCTCCTGATGCATGTCACCGACCTCAAGGCCTCGCGCCAGAAGCTCGAGGCCCAGGCCCAGCAGCTCGCCGATCTCGCCGAGCGCTATCTCGAGCAGAAGGCTTCCGCCGAAAGCGCCAACCGCGCCAAGTCCGAATTCCTTGCCAATATGAGCCACGAGCTGCGCACGCCGCTCAACGCCATCATCGGGTTCTCCGAGATCATGGAGAACGGCCTGTTCGGTCCGCTCGGCGAGAAGTACACCGACTATGTCCGCGACATCCGCACCAGCGGCGGCTATCTCCTGAGCATCATCGACGACATCCTCGACATGTCCCGCATCGAATCCGGCCGCCTGCGGCTGGAGAAGAGCGAGATCGCTCTCGGCCCGGTGCTCGACCAGGCGCTGCGGAAGGTCCAGCCGGAGGTCGAACGCAAGCAGCTCGTGCTGGCCATCGAAGGCCCGCTCGACACCCATCTCGAAGCCGACCCGCACGCGCTCTACCAGATCCTCGGCAACCTGCTCGACAACGCCGCCAAGTTCACGCCGGAAGGCGGGCGGATCGCGGTCCGCACCCGCCATGTCCCCGGTGCGCTCAACATCTTCATCGAGGATACCGGCATCGGCATCCCCAAGGAGAAGATCGACCGCGTCGGCCGCCCGTTCGAGCAGGTCGAGGGCGATCTGGTGCGCAGCTACAAGGGTTCGGGCCTGGGCCTCGCCATCGCCCGCTCGCTCGTCGAGCTGCATGGCGGCTCGCTCCGGCTGCGCTCGGCGATCGGCGCCGGCACCATCGTCATGATCCACCTGCCACTCGACGGCGGCGCCGACCGCATCACCGCGCAGGCGGCTTGAGCCTCAGCCAGCCTTCGCCTTCGACAGCACGCGGGTGAAGATCGCCCTCACCGCGCCGCGAACCTCGTCGAGCTCCGCCTTCATGACCTTCGCATCGGGCCGGCCGACGGCCGTCGCGATTCTCCTGAGCACCCGGGGCGGCACGGCCTTGGGATCGAAGGCCTCTTCGACGGTGAAACGCTGCCAGAGCTGGACGTCGCCGATCAGGCGATGCGCTTCGAGCAGAACAGAGGCATCTCCGTCCGAGAGCAGGCCAGCCGCCTTGGCTGCCGCGAAGACCGAGGCCGTGTCGTTGACAATCAGGCCGGGGTGTTCGCTGGCATAGGCCAGCAGCAGGAACTGGGCGAGGAAGTCGAGATCGGTGATGCCGCCGGCCGCGAGCTTCAGGTCCCAGGGATCCTTCTCGCCCTTCTCCCTGGCAATCAGTGCGCGCATCTCGGCGACCGCCGCCGCGACCTTGGCCGGCTCGCGCTTGCGCGACAGGATCGCGCGGATCGAGGCCTCCACCCGCTTGGCCAGACCGGCATCGCCCGCGACGACGCGGGCGCGGGTCAGCGCCATCTCCTCCCAGATCTCGGCCTCGCCCTGATGATAGGCCTCGAAGCCGGCGAACTGGGTCGCAGCCGGACTCTTGTTGCCGGTCGGGCGCAGGCGCATGTCGACCTGATAGAGCGTGCCGCGCCGCGTCGGCACGGTCAGCGCCGCGACGAGGCGCTGGGTGAAGCGGACATGCCAGGTGACGGGATCGAGGCTTCTGGCGCCGTCGCTCGCGCCGGCATCCTCCGGCCGGTCGTAGAGCAGGATCAGGTCGAGATCGGATGAAGGCGTGAGCTCGCCTGCACCGAGCCGGCCAAGGCCGAGCACGACCGTCTCCGCCCCTTCGATGGCGCCATGGTCTTCCGTGAAGGATCGGCGGGTGTCGGCGAAGGCGACGCGCAGGCAGGCCTCGGCGACAGCGCAATAAGCCTGTCCCGCCCCTTGTGCCGGGTAGACGCCGGAGAGGAGGCGCGCGCCGACCAGGAAATTCTCCTGCCGGGCTGCGTCGCGCAGGCGGTCGAGCCCGTCCTCGACGCTGGGCGGTGGCGAGCCGACATGATTGCGGATGCGCCGCTCCAGCGCCTCGACATCGAGCACCGCCTGCCCGAAGGCCGGGTCGATGACGCCGTCGAGCACATGCGGGTGCAAGGCCGCGACCTTGGCGAGGCGCGGCGCACTGCCGAGGATCTCGGCGAAGAGCGTCAGCAAGGAATCATGCGAGCGCAGCAGCGTCAGCAATTCGACCGCCGCCGGCATGCGGACGAAGGCGTTGTCGAGATGGGCGAGCGCGCCGTCTGGGTCGGCAGTACGGCCGAGCGCGACGAGCAGCGCCGGGGTCAGCTCCGTCAGCACCTCGCGGGCGCGGGCGCTGGTGACGGCGGCGCGGCGGCCGAAATGCCAGCCGCGCACCGTCTCCGCCGCGGTCGCGCCATCGCGGAAGCCGAGCTTGCCAAGCGTCTCGATCGTCTCGGGATCGGCTTCCGAGCCGGTGAAGCTCAGCGTGCCGGCTTCGGAGGCAAGGCTCGGCCCTTCCTCGAAGAGCAGGGCGTAATGCCCTTCGACGCACTTCGCATGCGCGGTCAGCGCCTTGCCGAAGGCGGCCGTCGAGGGATAGCCGCAGAAGCGGGCGAAGGCTTCGAGATCGCCCGCCGCCTTGGGCAGGGTCTGCGTCTGCTCGTCGGCCTGCATCTGCAGGCGGTGCTCGATGGTGCGCAGCCAGCGATAGGATTCCGATAACTCGTCGCGGGCCTGCGGCGTGATCCAGCCTTCGGTCGTCAGTTCGCCAAGCATCTCCAGCGTGCGCGGGCCGCGAAGAGCCGGGCGACGGCCGCCGAAGACGAGCTGCTGCGTCTGCACGAAGAACTCGATCTCGCGGATGCCGCCGCGCCCGAGCTTCACGTTATGACCGGCGACCGCGATGGTCTCGTGGCCCTTCACGGTCTGGATCTGGCGCTTCATCGCATGGATGTCGGCGATGGTCGCGAAGTCGAAATACTTGCGCCAGATGAAGGGCGCGAGATCCCCAAGGAAGCGCTGGCCGAGCTCGATATCACCCGCGATCGGCCGCGCCTTGATCATGGCGGCGCGTTCCCAGTTCTGGCCGACCGTCTCGTAATAGGAATAGGCCGAGGGCAACGAGACTGCGACATGGGTCGAGGCCGGATCGGGCCGCAGGCGCAGGTCGACGCGGAAGACATAGCCGTCCGGCGTGCGCTCCTGGATGATACGCGCGATCTGCTGGGTCAGCTTGACGAAGAAGCTTGTGGGCTCGGCGACGCCGGCCGCTTCAGCGGCCTCGGGATCGAAGAAGACGACGATGTCGATATCGGAGGAATAGTTCAGCTCGCCGGCGCCATGCTTGCCCAGCGCCAGCACGACGAGGCCGGAGCCGGGGCCGGGATTGGCTGGGTCGGCAAGGTTGATCCGGCCAAGATCGGCGGCCTGCCGCAGGACGTGGTCGGTGGCGAGGCGCGCCGCCATGTCGGCGGTTTCGGTCAACGCGCCCGTCACGGTCTCGACATCCCAGGCACCGCCGATGTCGGCGAGCGCGATCAGGAGTGCCATGGCGCGGCGGAAGCGGCGCAATTCGCGCATCAGGTCCGCAGTTTCACAGCCCGCCTCGGCGAAGGCCGCGATCCCGGCCAGCAGTGCGTCGCGACGGACTTCCGGCGCCTCCGTCAGACTGGCGAGCAGCCCGGCCGGGTCGAAGCGCATGATCTGCGTCAGGAAGGGCGAATGGGCGAGGATGCCGGCGACCAATGCTGCGCTGCGCGGATGCTCGGCCAGATGCGCCTTGAGCGCCTCGGCCGCTTCCTCGTCATGGAGGCGCTCGATCAGCTCTCGCTTCAGCAGCGCATCGGCCTTGGCCTTCGCCGGCAGGACCGGCGCAGCCTCGAGCCTGTCACAGAGCCGTTCCGCCATCGTTCATCGTCCTGCCTCAGTGGATCGGCACGCCAGCAGGGTTTGGCGCCGCTGTCGAGGCGGCAGGCTCGGCGAGGGCCGGCGTGTCCACAGGCTTGGGGCTGCCGACGGGCAAGAGGATGACGACGCGCAGGCCCGGCGCATTATCCTCCAGCGTGAGGCTACCGCCATGCAGGCGCACCACGCCGGCCACCAACGAGAGGCCGAGCCCGAAGCCCGGCTTGCTGCGGCTGGTATCGAGCCGGACGAAACGATCGAAGACGCGGCCGCGATCGGCCTCCGGAATCCCTGAGCCATGGTCGGCGACGGAGAGCTCGACCTGGTCGCCAATCGCCCGGGCAGAGACCGCCACGGTGCCGTCGCCGCCCTGCTCCGGCGCACCGTATTTCAGGGCGTTGTCGATCAGGTTGTTCAAGGCCTGCCCGATCAGTTCGCGATTGCCGCGGACCTTCAGGCCAGGGGCGACATCGCTGGCGAGCGACAGGCCGGCTTCCTCGGCCAGCGGCTCGTAGAGTTCGGCGAGGCCGGAGACGATCTCGGAAATGTCGAGCTCGCTCATGTTGTCGCTGACGCGACCGGCCTCCAGCCGCGCGATCATCAGGAGCGCGTTGAAAACACGGATGAGGTTGTCCGCCTCCTCGATCGAGCCGTCGAGCGCCGCCCGCAATTCATCTGGCGATTTCGCAGTCCGCAGCGCCTCCTCCGCCCGGTTGCGCAGCCGGGTCAGCGGCGTCTTGAGGTCATGGGCGATATTGTCGGTGACCTGCTGCATGCTGGCCATCAATTCACCGATGCGGTCGAGCATGGCGTTGAGGTTGAGCGCGAGCCGGTCGAGCTCGTCGCCGGTGCCGGTGATGGCGAGCCGGCCTTTCAGGTCGCCCTCCATGATGCCATGCGCGGTTTCGCTCATGCCGTCGATGCGCTTCAGCACACGCCGGGCCACGAACCAGCTGGCGAAGCAGCCGAGGATAAGGACCAGCGCCAGCGACCAGCCGGCGGCGCGCCGGATGACGATGCCGAGCCGATCGCGCTCCTCGAGGTCGCGGCCGACGAGCAGGCGGAACCCGGCCGGCAGCAAGAACACGCGCACCAACGCGCGGCTCGGTGTGTCGACCGTCTCGCTGGAGCGGGCATATTCGATCTCGCTCTCGCCGGTGCGATCGAGCGTGCCGGGCGGGATCGCTTCGACATTGCCGGCGATGCGCTCTCCCACCGGCGTGGTGACGAGGTAGAGCGAGGCGCCCGGCGCGCGCGAACGGCGCTCGACGATGTTGACGATACGGCGGATACCGCCCTGGCGCTGCTGCTCGGCCAGGCCCTGGATCTCGGCATCGATGGTCGAGCGGATCTGGTCGTCGAGCAGGCGCTTGGCGTTCCAGGCGACATAGCCGAGGACGAAGGCGGCAAAGAGCGCGAAGATGACGAGATAGGCCGCCGTCAGCTTGAAGGCGGTCGTGCGGAACAGCGTGGGCAGGAAGCGCTGGCGCTTGTGCGAGGAGGCGTCAGCGGGCGCTGTCACGGACCATGTACCCCGCGCCGCGGATGGTGTGGATCATCGGCAGCTCGAAACCCTTGTCGACCTTGGCGCGCAGGCGGCTGACATGCACGTCGATGACATTGGTCTGGGGATCGAAATGATAATCCCAGACGTTCTCCAGCAGCATGGTGCGGGTCACGACCTGCCCGGCATGCTTCATCAGATATTCGAGCAGGCGGAACTCGCGCGGCTGCAGGACGATCTCCTGGCCCTCGCGCGTGACGCGATGGGCAAGCCGGTCGAGCACCAGCTCGCCGACGCGATAGGTCGTAGGCTCGGCGGCTGGAGCACCGCGGCGGCGCGCCAGCACCTCGACGCGAGCGAGCAGCTCGGAGAAGGCATAGGGCTTGGGCAGGTAGTCGTCGCCGCCGGCCCGCAGACCCTTCACCCGGTCGTCGACCTGGGCGAGTGCGGAGAGGATCAGGGCGGGCGTATCGTCCTTCTGCTCGCGCAGGGAGCGGATCAGCGAGAGCCCGTCGAGGCGCGGCAGCATGCGGTCGATGACCAGCACGTCGTAGCCGCCGCCCTCGGCCATGGCATAGCCTTCCAGCCCGTCCGCGGCATGGTCGGCGACGTGGCCGACTTCGCGGAAAGCCTTGGTCAGATAGGCCGCAGCCTCGGCATCATCTTCGACGATCAGGAGTCGCATAGACCAACCCTATCTCAAGAAACGCGAAAACGGCAGGCCGGAGGATACGCATCCGGCCTGCCGCCGCGACGGCGAAGTCCCTGGGCTGGGGCGACAGGGAACCGAGGGACCCGCCAGCTCGGATCAGGCCGCCGGCTGGCGGCCGACCTCGAAGGTCACGTCACGCGACTTGCCTTCGCGGAAGAGAGTGATCGTGGTCTTGGTACCCGGCGCGAAGGTCGCGATCTTGCGCGAAAGCTCGCGAGCGTCCTTGATCGCCTCGCCATTGACGGCGGTGATGGTGTCGCCGCGACGGATGCCGGCCTTGGCGGCGGGGCCGTTGCCCTGTGCCTCGGCGACGAGCGCACCCTTGGCATCCTTCAGGCCGATGGCATCGGCCATCTCGCTGGTCACCGGCTGGATCTGCACGCCGATGAAGCCGCGCGCCACCGTGCCGTCCTTCTTCAAGGAGTCCACGACCTGACGGACGGTCGAGGCGGGGATAGCGAAGGCGATGCCGACATTGCCACCCGAGGGCGAGTAGATCGCGGTGTTGACGCCGACGACCTCGCCGTTCTGGTTGAAGGTCGGGCCACCCGAATTGCCGCGGTTGATCGGCGCGTCGATCTGGATGAAGTCGTCATAGGGACCGGAGCCGATATCACGACCCTGCGCCGAGACGATGCCGGCCGTGACCGTGCCGCCGAGGCCGAAGGGGTTGCCGATCGCGAGCACCCAGTCACCGATGCGCGCCTTGGCGTCGGCGAGCTGGACATAAGGGTAGTTGCCGGCGTCCTTGACCTTGAGCAGGGCCAGATCGGTGCGCGGATCGGTGCCGACGACCTTGGCATCAAGCGTCTTGCCGGCATCGGTGACGAGCTGGACCTCGACAGCGTTCTCGACGACGTGGTTGTTGGTCACGACATAGCCGTCCTGGCTGACGAAGAAGCCCGAGCCCTGGGCCATGCCGACCTGCGGCTTCGGCTTGCCCTGGCGGGCCCCCTCCTGATCACGGAAGAAACGGCGCAGCTGCGGGGGAATGTCGTCGAGGCTCTGCTCGTCGCCGGCGGCGGCGGTCTGCGTCTTGACGCGGACGGAGACGACGGCGGGCTTCACCTTGTCGACGAGGTCGGCGAAGGAGGGCAGCGCCGTCTGCGCGCCCGAGAGCTGGATCGGCTGGGCGATGGCATTGTGGTTCTGCATCAGGGCGCTGTCGGCTATGCCGGCGGCGAGGCCGATGCCAAGGATGGCGGTGCCGGCAAGAAGGGCGCCGCGCTTCAGGATGGACTTGCGATTTTCAGTGTGTGTCGTCATGGCGGGAACCTCGTGGAGCGACAGGGTGCTTTCCCCTGCTCGTGACGAGGACCATGAGACCCGCCGCCTTACGTGGCTTTGGCCTGAAGATGACGATTTCGTAAGGTTGGCCCGGCTCGCCGCGCCTTACCCCTGCTCGTCCCGCAGCAGCTTGTCGACGCGATTGCGCTCCGCGTCCGTCAGGGGCGTTGGGGTGGCGTTTTCCTCGCCGGCGCGCTGCCGGCCTCGACGCCAGACGAAAGCGGCTCCGGCCAGGAAAATCAGGAAAGGCGCGCCCCAGAGCAGCAGCGTATGCGCGTTGAGCGGCGGGCGCAGCAAGACGAAATCGCCGTAGCGGGCGACGACGAAATCCACGACAGCCTTGTCGTCGTCTCCAGCGACGAGACGCTCCCTGACGAGGATGCGCAGGTCGCGGGCCAGAGGCGCGTCGGAATCGTCGATCGACTGGTTCTGGCAGACGAGGCAGCGCAATCCGCCGGAAATGCTGCGCGCCCGCTGCTCCAGCGCCGCGTTGGGCAGGATCTCGTCGGGCTGCACCGCGCGGGCGCCGGGCGCCGCCAGCAGCATCAGACCGAGGATGAGAGCGATCCGCCGCATCGGCCTATTCCGCCGGCTGCACGGCGGCCGCGGGCGCGGCGCGCTTCGGTGCCGCCAGCCGGAAGCGCCGGTCGGTCAGCGACAGGCCGCCGCCGAGCGCCATGACGAGCGAGCCGATCCAGATCAGCAGGATCAACGGCTTGTCGTAGAGGCGCACCGCGACGCCGCCATCCTGCGCCTCGCCGAGGCTGACATAGGCCTGGCTCAGACCATCCGTCCGGATACCCGCTTCAGTCGTCGGCATGGCGCGCGCCGTATAGATACGCTTGGAGGCCTCGATCGGCGCCAGCTCGCGATCACCGGAGAAAACCTGGAAGCGGGCGATTTCGGCGCGGAAATTCGGCCCCGTGCGGGGCGACATGCCTTCGAGCATGATGGTGTAGCGGCCGCTGGTCAGGCGCTCGCCCGGCTTCAGAACCGTGATCGCCTCGCTGCTCCAGGCCTGGGCGGCGATGCCGATGATGCTCAAGCCGACGCCGGCATGAGCCAGTGCCGTGCCCCAGGCCGAGCGCGGCAGCCCGCGCGCTCGCGACAGCATCGCCCGCCAGCCGCTGGCGCGGGTGACGATGCGCTCGGCGAGGTCGAAGCCGGCACCGAGCACGAGGAAGACGCCCAAGCCCACGCCGAGCGGCGCCAGCACCGGCCCGCCACGGGTGAAGGACAGCAGTGCCAGAGCCGCCAGCACCGCGATGCCGAAGGCAAAGGCATTGCGCTGGGCCGCGCCGAGCAGGTCGCCGCGCTTCCAGGCGAGCGACTGGCCGATCGGCAGCAGCAGCAGCAGCGGCACCATCACCGGCACGAAGGTCGCGTTGTAGAAGGGCGGGCCGACCGAGATCTTGTCGCCGGTGACCATCTCCAGCAGCAGCGGATAGAGCGTTCCGACGAAAACGGTGGCGCAGGCGGTCGCGAGGAAGACGTTGTTGACGACCAGCGCGCTTTCCCGGGAGACCGGTGCGAACAACCCGCCCTGCCGCAGCAGAGGCGCCCGCCAGGCGAACAGCGCGAGCGAGCCGCCGACGAAGAAGATCAGGATGAAGAGGATGAACAGGCCGCGCGCCGGATCGGTCGCGAAGGAATGCACCGAGGTCAGCACGCCCGAGCGGACGATGAAGGTGCCGAGCAGCGACAGCGAGAAGGTCAGGATCGCGAGCAGGATCGTCCAGACCTTCAGCGCGTCGCGCTTCTCCATCACCACGGTCGAGTGGATCAGGGCCGTTCCGGCAAGCCAGGGCATGAAGGAGGCGTTCTCGACCGGGTCCCAGAACCACCAGCCGCCCCAGCCGAGCTCGTAATAGGCCCAGTAGGAGCCCATCGCGATGCCGAGCGTCAGGAAGGTCCAGGCCAGCAACGTCCAGGGCCGGACGGCGCGCGCCCACATCGCGTCGATGCGTCCGTCGATCAGGGCGGCGACCGCGAAGGCATAGGTGATCGAGAAGCCGACATAGCCGATATAGAGCAGCGGCGGATGGATCGCGAGGCCGAGATCCTGCAGGATCGGGTTGAGGTCCTGCCCCTCGGCCGGCACCGGGACCAGCCGCTGGAACGGGTTCGAGGTCAGCAGGGTGAAGGCGATGAAGGCGACGGCGACAAGCCCCTGCGCCGCAAGCGCGCCGGCCCGCAGGCGCGGTGGCAGCGAGCGGCGCGACAATGCGACCAACGCCCCGAACAGCGTCAGGATCAGCACCCAGAGCAGCATCGAGCCTTCGTGGTTGCCCCAGACGGAGGTGAATTTATAAATCAGCGGCTGCGCCGAATGGGAGTTGGCGACGACATTGCCGACCGAGAAATCGGAGCGGACATAGGACGTCACCAGGGCGGCGAAGGACAGAGCGACCAGTGCGAACGAGACCAGCGCCGCGCTGCTGCCGACCGAGGCCAGCGTCCGGTCCTGCCGGAACACGCCCCAGAACGGCACCACCGCCTGGATCACGGAAACGCCGAGCGCGAGCGCCAGCGCGTAATGGCCGATCTCGACAATCATGAGCGGCTCACGGCTTGGCCGGCGCGGCAGCGGGGGAGCCGGAGCCTCCCGCCTGCCAATGCCCCTGCTTCTTCAGCGCGTCGGCGACCTCGCGCGGCATATAGGTCTCGTCATGCTTCGCCAGCACCGAATCCGCCTTGAAGCGCCCGGCGCCCTCGAAAACGCCTTCGGTGACGACGCCCTGCCCTTCGCGGAAGAGATCGGGCAGCAGGCCGTCATAGCCGACCTTGATCGAGGTCTTGCCGTCGGTGACGCTGAAGCTGATGCGCTGGCCGCCATTGCGCTGGACCGAGCCGGCTTCGACCAGCCCGCCGAGACGCATGCGGGTTCCGGGCTGGACGCCCTTCTCGGCGATCTCGGTCGGCCCGTAGAAGAAGACGATGCTGTCGCGCATCGCGAAGAGGACGAGTCCGGCCGCCAGGAACAGGACCGCACCGGCCGCCGCGATCAGGGTCAATCTGCGCTGCTTGCGGGTGAGGCGGCGTTTTGCGGGGAGCGGCCGCGTCGGCTGAGCTAGGGTCATGGCGCGGCCTCCTTCAAGGCCAATTCATCGGCGAGAGCGTCGATGGCTGCAAGCGCCGCCTTGTCCTCAGCCAGACGCTCGCGTGCCGTCTTCACGGCCTGAAGCGCCGCAGGCCTGTCCCCGAGGACGGTGCGGGCGCGGATCAGGCGGCTCCATTCGGGCAAGCTGCCACCCCCGGTGCTCAAGCGTTCGGCAAGCCCGTCGACCATCCCCTTGATCGCCTGCTGGCGCTCTGCCTCGGGAAGGGCAGCGACCGCCTTGCGGCCGGCATCGGCCTGCATCCGCTCCAGCCGGGCGCGAACGGCACCGGACCAGTCGGCATCGGCGGGCGCTTCGGCGAGGAGCTGGGCAAGCGCCGCCTGCGCGCCCTCGCCGTCGCCATCCTGCTCCTTGGCGAGGGCGAGATAGTAGCGGGCTCGCGGGCTTTTCGGATCGAGCTTGACGGCCTCGGCCAGCGCTTCGCGCGCCGCGGCGGTCACAATGCCACCGGTTTCCATGATGCGAGCTTCGCCCAGGCCGGCGTAAAGCTCGGCATCGGGCTTTCCGGCGCGGACCGCGGCGGCGAAGGCTTTCGCGGCCTCGTCGTAGCGGCCCTGGCGGAGATAGATCGGCGCCAGCAGCGCCCAGCCCCTCGCATCGCCGGGATTGGCGGCGAGATGGGCCTCCATCCGCGCGAGCACGATGGCAAAATCCTGCTGCGGCCCGGCCTTCTCCAATCGCGCCGCCAACGGCTGGTCGGGCTGCCCGGGAGAGCCGTAGAGGCCGTAGATCAGCAGCGCCAGCAGCGGCACGACCGAGAGCATCAGCGCGGAGCTCGCCCGGCGACGGCGCAGCGAGGGCTCGGTCTCGCCGGTGGGATCAGCTTCGTCGCCTGCGGCGCGCAAAAGGCGGCGGGCGGCTTCGGTACGGGCGGCCTGCGCTTCCTCGTCGCCGATCAGCTTGCGGGCGAGATCGCGGTCGATCTCCTTGAGCTGGGAACGGTAGAGGCTGCGGGCATCGGCCGCGTCGGCGAAACCCTGCGCCCGGCCACGGCTGAGCGGCCAGAGCAAGGCGAAAACCGCTGCTCCCGTCATCGCTGCAAAGATGGCCCAGATCATCATGCGGCGTTCTTACTCAATCGTCCGCTCGGGTTCATGGTGACAAAGGGTCACGCGACAAAGAATTCCTCTAAACCGAAGGCAGTTCGAGCCGCGCCCTCAATCCGCCCAGCGGCGAACGATCGAGGCTCAGGCCGCCACCATAGAGCTTGGCGAGATCGACGACGATGGAGAGCCCGAGGCCTGAACCCGGCGTCGTCTCGTCGAGCCGACGGCCACGCTTCAGAACCTCGGCCATGGCCTCGGCCGGCAGTCCGGGACCGTCGTCGTCGATCAGGAGCGCGATCCGCTCGGTATCGGCCGTCTTCTCACTGGCAAGGGAGACCTCGACTGCCGAGGACGCCCATTTGAAGGCGTTGTCGAGGAGATTGCCCAGCATCTCCTCCAGATCCTGCTTCTCGCCACGGAAGCGCAGGCCGGGCGGGATCGCATGCGAGCCGGAAATACCTCTGCCCTGCGAGATCTTGGTGAAGGTACGCAGCAAGGCATCGAGCGAGGGCGCGATCTCGGTCACGCCGCCGAGCGCACCCGAGAGGGCCGCGGCCCTGGCGCGGTCGAGATAGTACTGGACCTGGTCGCGCATGATCGCAGCCTGCGCGCGGACGGTCTGGGAGAGCTGGCCGTCGCCGCTCGTGCCGGCCTCGTTCATCATCACGCTGAGCGGGGTCTTGAGCGCATGCGCGAGGTTGCCGACCTGGGTCCGGGCGCGGTCGAGGATCTCGTGATTGGCGTCGATGAGCTGGTTGAGCTCGCTCGCGAGCGGCGCGAGATCGGGCGGGTATTGCCCGACGATCCGCGGATTCTCGCCGGTCCGCACCGTCCCGACAGCAGCGCGCAGCCGCACCAGCGGGCGCAGGCCGAACCGCACCTGCACGAGCGTCGAGGCGACCAGGGCGATGCCGAGCAGCAGGAAGGTCATCGCCAGCGCGAAGCGGAAATCCTGAATGTCGCCCTCGATCTCGTCGGCGGGCGCCGCGACCGCGACGGTGAAGCGCCCGTCCTCGCCGACGTCGATCTCGCGCTCCAGCACGCGCAGGCGGCGATCGTCGGGGCCAGAGACATAACTTTCGCGCAGGCCCCGGCTGTTCGGCGCGATGGACTGATCGAGCAGCTTGGGGAGTTGCCCGCCGACCAGCGAGCGCGAGGCGCGGACATTCGGCCGCTCGCCGTCGAGCCTGGTGATCTGCCAGTACCAGCCTGTCAGCGGCAGGTCGAAGCGCGGCTCACCGAGATCGCCGACCGTCTGGCGCTCGGTCTCGGGCGGCGCGGCAAGGTCGGCGACCAGCTGCTTGATATAGACCGACAGCCGCTCGTCGAAGCCGCGCTCGGCCGAGCGGCGATAGAAGGTGGTGAGGCCGACGCCGGCCAGCACCAGGATCAGCACGCAGCAGACGGCCGCCGAGAAGAACAGCCGCGCTCCCAGCGAATAGCGATGGGATTTGAGCGGCATCGCCCGCGATCAGACCTTTTCCGGAGCGGCGGCGATATAGCCTAACCCCCGGACGGTCTCGATGACATCGACGCCCAGCTTCTTGCGCAGGCGGCCGACGAAGACCTCGATCGTGTTGGAATCGCGGTCGAAATCCTGATCGTAGAGGTGCTCGACCAGCTCGGTCCGCGAGACGACCCGCCCTTGATGGTGCATCAGATAGGAGAGCAGGCGGTATTCATGCGAGGTGAGCTTGACCGGGTTGCCGTCGACGACGACGCGGCTCGCCCGCGTATCGAGCCGGACAGGGCCGCAGACCAGTTCCGAGGTCGCGTGCCCGGTGGCGCGGCGCAGCAGCGCCCGGACGCGGGCCAGCAGTTCCTCGATATGGAAGGGCTTAACGACATAATCGTCGGCGCCGGCATCGAAGCCGCCGACCTTGTCGCTCCAGCGGTCGCGCGCGGTCAGGATCAGCACCGGCATGGTCTTGCCGGCGCGGCGCCAGCCCTGCAGCACGGCGACGCCGTCGACCTTCGGCAGGCCGAGATCGAGGATCACCGCGTCGTAAGGCTCGGACTCGCCGAGGTAAAGCCCCTCCTCGCCGTCGAAGGCCTTGTCGACGGCATAACCGGCATTCTCAAGCGCGGTCACGATCTGGCGGTTGAGGTCCTTGTCGTCCTCGACGACGAGCAATCTCACGGTCGGGTAACTCCAGTTGTCGGATGGCCGCGACGGCTGTCAGCGGATGGTGGCGATCTTGCCGGATTGTCCTTCCAGCGTCACCCTTGCGACGCGGCCATCGCGTTTCAGCGTCGTCACCACATAGACGAAATCCTCGCCCTGGCGACAGAGCCTGATGCGGACGACCTCGCCGGGAGCGGCATGGCGGGCGTGGCGTGATGCTTCCGCCGGTTGCATGACGCGACCGTCGGCCACGGCATCGCGCGTCTCTTCGGAGGACAGGCAGGAGATCGGCGTCGCATCGTCGACCCGAACGATCGGCGAAGAGGCGATGAGCGCAAAAGCAAGGATCGGTTCGACCAGCATCGTCGACATGGCTAAGCCTGTCCGCGTGAATGCGCCATGAATGCATCGCCTCGTTCACAAGCTACAGTAGATCAGCGCACGGGAATCCGTCCACGCCATTCGCGACCACGCCCAACCGTGGTGCTGAGCTGGCGAAGCGAGAGCCCGATTTCCTGCTGCTGCGCGCCGAAATCGGCGAGTTCCTGCCCGGCCGGATAGGTCCAGGCGGGCGTATTCACGATTTCGGCATGGAGCAGATCCTCGCCATCGAGGATGCCGATTTCATAGCGTTCGTTCTCCTCGCCCAGAGGTACCTCCACCAACTCCCAGGAATCGCCGTCGATTCGCGTCCGCCTGAGCCAGGCCAGCGCAATGCCGCCCGCGGTGCGGACCGCCGTCGGCCGAACCGGGGACCGCGGGACAAGCGCTTCCCCGGCGACCGAGGTTTCGAACTCGACCATCGTCGCATCACCGACATCGTCGCGAGCCGGCCCGACGCGATAAAGCTGCGCCCGGCCAAGATCGGCCAGATCGCTCGTCAACGAGACGGCTGGTCCGTCCAGCACCACGACCCGGGCTCCGGCCGGCAGAAGGCGGCCTGCCGCTGGCTCGCTGCCGCCAATCCCGCGAACCAGGCCGGACAGGCGGAAGCGCTGCGGCCCGATGAGCTCGACCTGAGACACCGTTACGATCTCAATCGCGCCGTCAGCCCCAATCAGCGCAAGTGCATTCGCGCCGGCCAGGGCTGCTTCCGGCAAAACGGAGGACAGCACGCCGCCGCGCAGCCTGACCTCCAGCACGGTACGCCGATCCGTCCGCCAGAGCGGCCCCGGCGGCAATGCCGTCAAGGTCTCGCCGACGATCGAGGGCGCCTCGACGAAGCCGTCCAGCGCGAACAGCCCCGCCTCGTCGGCACGCCAGATCGCCAGCGCGCCGGGCCATGGTGCCGCAAAGGCGGCGAGCGACAGCAAGGGCGGCGGCTCAACGGTGACGATCGGTAGAGCCAGCGGCACCGCGAGCGGACGCCCGGGCAATGCGGGCGGCGTTCGCGGCGGGCGCGTACCGCCGGTTGCTCCGGTCGAAACATAGATCGCCGGTTCGACAGCCCGGGCACTGACCCGCCGAGTCGGGCCCTCAGTGATGCGGGTGACGCGAAACAGGCGGTTGCCGACCTCGGTCGAAACCGACACGACATCGCCCGGCTCGATCGCGATACAACGCGGCGAGAGTTCGCATTCGAGGCTCTCGCGAGCCGCCCAGGCCTCCTGCAGGCGCTGGTCGGCCAGGCGACGCCCCTCAGTGGAGCGGGTTACGATCGCGGTTTCGACAGCGACCTCGCGCCGGGCCGCCCCGGCCAGCCGGCGCGAGCGCGCGGCAGCATTGCGATAATCAGCCTCGCTGTCGCTGAAGCCAAGGCGCAGTTCGAGCGGCAGCTCCGTCTCCTGGCTGCGCCGCAGCGCAAACGGCTCGCCATCGCGATCGGGAACGAGATCGTCGGGGCCGAGCAGGCGCGAGACCTTGCCGCCCCTGCCCTCGAAACGCAGCATGCCCGCGCTCATGATCGCGTCGAAGCCGACGCTCTGGGCCAGCGGTTCCAACGCCTGCCGGGCGGATAGCGGGCGATCCAGCACATAGCCATCGGCGAATCCGTCGACAGTAATCGCGTCGGCCGCAGGCAAGCCGAAATCAGCCAGCAGTTTCGCGACGAGCCGATCGACCGGCGTGCCTTCGAGGCGCCCGTTCAGCCAGTGACCGGTTTCGAAATTCGCCCCGTCGGCCCAGATGCCGGAGAGATCGGGAAAGGCGGGGAAAGGCCGCGTATCCCAGTTCCACACGAAGATCCTGTTGGGATCGACCATGCGGATGCCGCTGACCGGGTGGACCGGGTTGCGCGTGGCATCGAACCCCACCCGCGCCGGGTCGAAGCCGGAGATGATCGCCTCCAGCGCCCGCGCCTGCACGAGATCGTCGCGCGCACCGCTCGAAAACGGCGGATAGCCGCCCTCGTCCGACTTGGGATCGGGAAACATGTTAGGCGCATTCGCGCCCTTGTCGACGGCCGGCACGCCGATCTCGGTCAGCCAGATCGGCTTTGCGCCCGGTACGAACGGGGTCGTGCTCGTCTCGACGCCGCCCGCGCGGCGGATATGAGCCTGGCTCCACCAGCCCCAGAGGTCCTTCGGCCGGAAGACCCACGGCTTGCCATGGGCGCCGTCGGTGATCGGCAGGCGCGCCTGGGCCGCCCGGCCGGCCTCATCGGCATAGTACCAGTCATGGGCTTCGCCCGCGGTGAGGCGCTGGCGCAGATAGGCGAGATCGGCCGGACCGCGCGCGATGGTCGCATCGGCATGGCTACCGGAATCGCGCCAATCCGAGAGCGGCGGATAGAAATCGATGCCGATCGCGCCAATTGCGGGAGAGGCCCAAAGCGGGTCGAGCGGAAAATCGACGCTATCTCCGCCTTCGCGGACATCCGCGCCATGCTCCGTCCAGTCGGCGGCATAGGTCGCCACCGTGCCCGGCAGCATCACCTTGACGTCCTGCGCGATCGCTACGAGCTGGTCGACCATCGGATAGCCGGATGCGCCGCGCAGATGCGTCAGCCCGACCATCTCGGAGCCGATGACGAAGCCCTCCACGCCGCCGGCGGCCTTTGCCAGAGCGGCGCAATGCATCACGAGACGACGATAGGACCATTCATCCGGCTTGGCGCAAACAACGGCCTCCCCCACGACGGAGATGTCGGCCGTAACGACCGTCCCCACGAAAGCTTCGATCTGTGCAGCAACGGCCGCGCTGCCTTCCGGACTTCCCGGGCAGCCAGGCGCCGGATCGCAGGTGACGCGGCCGCGCCAGGGATAGCGCGGTTGGCTCGCCGCGACCGAATAGGGGTCCGGCAGCGCGTTTCCGGCCGGGATATCCATCATCAGGAAGGGGTAGAGTACGACCTCGAGCCCATAATCGAAGCGGAGGCGCCTGATCAGCGCGACGATGCTCTCGTCCGAAGGCGTCCCGCCGAAGGCAGGCCGGCCGTCAACCGCGCTGACGATGCGAGCCGACGACCGCGTCAACCCGGCGACCGACCACTCCGCCCCGACCGTCGGCTTGTGTGCGATCTCGGCCCGCGGAGCCACGCTGCACGTCCCGGCGCGCAGATCGTCGCCGAACCAAGAGACGACAAGCGACACACGGCGCAGATTGGGGCAAAGCGCCACGAGATGGCCGAGCGCGGTATCGACGTCGCTGCTGCCATAGAGCTGGTGGCGCGTTAAGCTTTCGGTGACGCCGGCCTCCGGCTCATGGCTGACCGGGCGGATATCATAGACGAATTCGCCCGCGCCGGGCGTCAGCGCGACCGCCCGGATCATGCCGCCGAGTCCGTCGACGGCGCGCACCACCTCGAAATCGAATTGCGGTACGCGATTGCCGTAATCGGCCAGCGGAAAGCGCTCGAACACGACATAGGCAAGCCCGCGATAGGCCGGCGCCTCGCCCGCCTCCTTCGCCGCGATCAACGGATCGGGCTCCTGCGTCTCGTAGCCACGGTGGACGCGCATCTGGACAGTCTGGACGTCGAGTTCGCGCCCATCGACCCAGATGCGCCGGATGAAGGCGATCGGGCCTTCGCAGAGGCCGATCGCGAGATTGGCGTGGTAGCTATAGATCGTCTCGTAGGTCTTCTTCGAGCGCCCACCCTTGCCGCCGCTCTTCGAGCGCGTGACCGAGACGGTGACCTCCTCCTCGAAGCGCGTCGCCCAGATCAGTTGCCCGCCGAGCCGCGCGCGGCCATAGAGGCGCGGGATCGCGGCGCCCTCGGTCGCCGCGAGGCCATTCACCTCCTTGAGGCGCGGGCCGTCGACGACCTTGTTGCCACCGGCGCTGCCGAGCCAGGCCTGGTCGATGCTCGCGCCGGCGAGCCCGCCCAAAGCCTGACCGATGACGCCGCCCACCGGCCCGCCCAAGGCCGTTCCGAGGGCAGCGCCGGCAACCTGGAGAAGAAGCGTCGCCATCAGTCCGTCACTCCCGGAAAGGAAAAGGCATGGCTGAGATGGCGCCGCCACCAGGAGGTGAAGGCGACCTCGGCCACGGCCGCGCCGTCATGGGCATGGATGATGCGGTCCGGCCCCGCGAGGATCGCGCAGTGCTTCGCCGGCAGATGCTCGCGCCAGCGGAAAAGCAGGACGTCGCCCGGCCGCGCTTCGGTCGCCGCGAGCGATCGCAGATGCCGCGCAGCCGCCAAGGCCAGTGTCTCCTGCCGCAGGCTTTCCGCCCAGCTCGGCGAATAGGGCGGCGGCGTTTCCGGCTCGTCGCCACAGAGATCGCGCCAGACGCCGCGCACCAGCCCGAGGCAATCGCAGCCGACGCCACGCAGTGAGGCCTGGTGATGATAGGGCGTGCCCAGCCAGAGCCGCGCAGCATCGACGATCTCGTCGCGCGTCATCGGAACAGGCTCCCGCCATCGAGCGCTCCGTCGCCCGGCCGTACGCCGCCGATGATGAAATCGTTCGTCGGCATATGCGGGAAGCCGCGGAAATTGACGCCGTTGGCGAATTTGGTGCGGCAGGTGGCGAAGCTCTTGTCGCAGCCCGGCGTCACCCTGAAGCCGTCGCCGGGGAGAATCTCCGCCGCCGGCGCCTGCCAGAGCTGGAACAGCGCCTGCGCGCCTTCCCGGCCATGGCGCTTCACCTCGGCGGCGAAGCCGGCATTCGCGCCGCTGGTGAAGATCAGCCGGCCACCGGTGAAATGGCCATCGGCATAGGAGGCCATCCCCCCGGCCGAGAGCGAGAGGCGGCCGTCACTTTCGACAACATGGCCTTCCGTCGCGGCGAGCGCGACACCGCAACGCGCGTCGCCAAGGTCCGCGGAACAGGAGCGCAGGTAGAGCCGGCCCCGCTCCTCGTCGAACGCCTTGGCAAAGCTGCGGATCTCGGCGGTGAAGCTCGCCTCACCCCGCTTGATCTCGCCGACGAACCCCTCTTCCATCAGCACGCGCTGGTCGGAAACGGCCCAATTGACCAGCCAGATGCGCACCCGCGCATCGTCATAGAGCCCGCGCGCCAGATCGGATTCATTCAGCCCGAAGGCGGCGAAGGCGCCGGCGACCTCGCCGCCGCCGATCGCGAAGCCGAGCTCCGCCGCGCTTTCCGCCGCTTCAAGGCCCGTCGTGGCTGCGAAATCGATACCGTCGAAGGACAGCCTGCGATCGTGATCGGTGAAGCCGAGCACAAGGCCGTCGCGGCGCGTCAGGCTCCAGCAATGGCAGAGCGTCGTCGCAGCCGTCTCGATATGGCCGGCGAGACCGGATGGAATGTCACGCATGGGGCAGCCTCAGGGGATGATCTCGACCACGGGAACGCGTGGGATCTCGCCGGCCGCGAAGGCGGAGAGATCGACCTCGATCGCATCGGTGTCGAAACGAACAGGCACGTCGAAGGCGAAGCCGGCGGTCAGGACGGCCGCCGATGGCGGAATCGAGCCAGCGGCGATGGTGACCTGCCCGGTCGAGAGGTCGCAGGAGAAGGCGCTGCCCGCCAGCTCGACACCATCCACGGCGACCCGGATCGTGCCGTCGCAGGGCTTGGTGATCTCGCGGCTATAGGCCGACGCGCCGCTCCCATAGGCCTTGGAAAGCTGGAAGACGGCAGTGACGCCATCGCCGATCCCGATGATCTGATCGGTCGCCGTCGGCTCCTGCGAGGGTGGGCAGCTCTTCCAGTCGAGCTGGTCACGCCAGCGAAACCCATGGAGGCGGCCGCGGCGCTCCTCGAAGAAGCTCACCACCGCCGCCAGGGCATCGAGATTGCGGATGCCGAGCCCGGCATCGTAGCGGCGGCGCGAATGCGCCCAGCGGCTGTTGCGCACCTCCCGGCCGGAGGCGAGCGTCACGATCTGGGTCTGGCGCTCCGGTCCGCCGCGCGCCCCGCGTGCGACATCGAGCGGGAAGCGAACCTCATGGAAATCCGGCATGCTTTGCTCCTTCAGAGCGCGCGTCTGCCGCGCGCTACCGCGCGGGCGATAGCGGCCGAGACCTGCGCCTCCGAGCGGCGGAAACTGTCGGCATCGGGAGTCGAGACCTGCACGACGACGTTGAGCGGCCGGGCCTGCCCGCCGCCGCCGGCACGCACGCCGAGCCGCCCGTCCGGGCCGCGAGCGAGCGGCATGATCGCCTCGGCACCGCGCTCGCCCATCAGGCCGAGGCCGCGCCCGGTCGGGAAATAGGAGGGCGATGCGACGATGCCGCCCTCGGCGAAAGGGGCGACCGGAACGCTGCCACTGGCCCCACCTAACCCGATGCCGCCGAACAGGCCGCTCAAGCCCTTGATGCTGCTCCCGAGCAGGCTCGACAGCCCGGTCTGCAGCGGTTTCAGCGCCGTCTTGAGCAGGCTGTCGGTCATCGAGCGGCCGACGCTGCGCAGCACGTCCTCGAAGCGCTTGCCCTCGACGGCGCCGCGCGAGAAGGCGCTGACGATCGACTTCCCGAAACTCTCCGAGGATCGGCTCAATGACTGGGTCAGCCGGTCCATCGTCCTGAGATCGGAAAGGTGTCCCGCATCGATGCCGTCATCATCCGTCATGACCATCACCTCGATAGGTTGGTTGGAATTGCCGCCTCAGGCGTCGGGAAAGGCATCCATCAGCGCCGCGAGTGCCGGGCGCTCCGGAGGGGAGCCTCGGGACCGGTCCTGATGGGCCCGCAGCGCTGCTGCGATCTCGCGCGGCGTTGCCGCCCAGAAAAACTCGGGCGGCCAGGCCAGCCGGCCAAGGCCGAAGGCCATCACCTCGTCCCAGGGGAAACCCGCCGGCGCACCTACGCCGGCGGCTGCGGAGGGCGGGGCGCGTCGTCCTCGCCGAAAGTGGCTTCGAGCAAGGCGATCGCCGCCTCGATCACGCCGCTCAGGCCGCCGTCGAAGGAGAGTTCCGCGACATCCTCGTCACGGATCGCCCTGCCCGCTCCACGCAGGCCGGCGGCGATGATGCGGATGATGTCGCGGGCGGAGAGCCTGCCCTCGACGAAGCGCTCGCCCAAAGCCGGCAGGCTGTCGACGGCGAACGCATGTTCGAGCTCGGCGAGAGCGCCGAGCGTGAGCCGCATCGGCAGGGTTTCGCCGGAAACCATGAGCGCGGTTTCGCCGCGATGACGATTGACCATATCCGCCTCCTCAAAGCGCCGCGAAGGCCAGGAGCCCGGCCGATTCCAGCGACAGGTCGAAGGTGACCTCGCCGGCATGGTCGCCGCGATATTCGAGACCCGTGAGCTGGAACGGACCCGCGATCGTGCCGAAATCCGGCACGACGATCTGCCAGTCCCGGATCGCCCCGTCGAAGAAGGTCTGGCGGACGAGCGCGTCGGAGGCCTCGTCCTTGAAGATGCCGGCGCCGCTGATGCTGGCACGGCGCACCCCGGCACCCGCCAGCAATTCGCGCCAGCGCCCGGCCGATTCCGAATGCGTCACGTCGACGGTCTCGGCGTTGAAGGCGATCTGTCGCGCCCTCAGGCCGGCGACCGTGACGAAGCCGCCGGCGCTATCCGCCGCCTTGAGCAGCAGATCCTTGCCCTTCTGTGCCGTCATGCGGCTCTCCTTTGTATCTGAAGCATTTTCGAGCGAAGTGGGAACCGGTTCGCGTGAAGAAAATGCGATAAAACAGGGCCCTAAAGCGTCTCGGTGACGGCGCGGAAGCGGATCGTCACATGGGGGAGGCCGTTGCGCGTCTCGCGGGTGAGCCGGCTCGACAGCCAGCGCAGATTGACCAGCGCATGCCCGTCCAGGGCGAGGTCGACCTGATCGAGCACCGCGACGATCAGGCCGGCCGCCTCGAGCGCCTGGCGCGAAGAGCCGCTCTGTGCGGCCCAGACGACGAGCGCGAATTCCTGCTCGCAGCCGCGGTCGCTGCCAGTCGACCAGTCGCGCGCCTCGACCTCGCCATGGACGACATATAGCCCGCGCGCCGCGCGCGGGGCTTCGTCGAAGATGCGATCGGAGCCGATCAGCGTGGTCAGGCCTGAATCCGCGACGAGGCGCCCCTGAACGGCGGCACGCAGCGCAAGGATGGCGTCACTCATGGCGTCACCTCCTCGACCAGGCAGACCAGCCGCCGGCGGGCGCCATCGGGATCGGCTGCGGAGCGGATATCGAACAGGCGATCGCCATCGCGCAGACGCCGGCCGGCATCGATGTCGCCGCGCCAGCGCATGGTGATGCGGTAGTTGCGGGACTGCTCCGGCCGCCCCTGACGCCAGACCTCGGTGCCGGAAATCCACTCGACCTGCGCCCAGAGCGCCCCAACAGTCTCGAAGCTCTGCGTCGCGCCACCAAGGCCATCAGGCGAGGCCACCGGCGCCTCCAGCTCGAGCCGGCGCCGCAGGCGGCCGATGACGACAGATTGCTCCGCCATGATCACAGCCTCCCACGGCGGAACGGCGCGACCAGCGCGGCAATGGCAGCCGGCAACGCTTGCGCGTCGCGCCCGGCGACATCGCCGCGCTGCTCGAACCAGCGGGCGGCGAGACGCAGAACCGCCTGCCGCAACGGCGCGGGAACGGCGACGGCGGTCGCCCCGTAGCCGGCGGCGACATCGATCTCGATCGCGCCATGCGCACGGCCGATCTCGGGCACCTCTCCCGTCAAGCGAATGACCGGCGGGTCGGCGGCCTCGTCCAGGGTCAGGGACGCGGTCGCCACCTCCTGCGCCGCACCCAGCACGTCGTAGACGCGCGCGGCCTCGATCCGCAGCAGTGGCGAGAGCGGCATGCGGATCTCGCCGTCGGCCGGCCAGCGGTCGAGCACGATGCGCCAGGGCTGCTCGACCAGGCAGCGGCCCGACGCTGCCTCGATCATCAGCCGGGCGGCCGTGATCAGGGTGGCGACCAGGGCGTCCTCGTCGGTCTGATCGAGGCGCAGGAACTGGCGGACTTCAGTCAGCGTCACCGGCTCCATCGCCGGCGGGCCCAGGGCAAGCGGCGTCATGAGCGCTCCCTTCATCGGTTCGATTTCATGGAACGACTGCAAAGAAGCAGCCGAGAGGGTTCATCTGGGGCGCCGGGCGCGCTATCAGCGCTCTCTCGGAGAGGAGCCCCCGATGCACATCGCCAACCGGATCGCCGCCATCGGCTTCGCCTGTGCCGTAGCCGGCAGCCTCGGTCCCAGCCCCGCGCAGGCCGTGGTGGCCGGGCAGGAGGGCGGACCGGCAGCCGCCTCGACCCTGATGGTGCTCAATGCCCGCGGCGGGGTTTGCACAGGCATCGTCCTGTCGGCGCGCGCCATCCTGACCGCCGCCCATTGCGCGGCCGGCGGCGCGGAATTACGCATCCATTGGCGTGACGCCGGCGAACCGGTCCTGATCGTGCCGGCCTCGGTCGCACTGCATCCGGAATTCGACGCGGGCGCGATTCGCAGCCGCCGTCGCACGATCGACCTTGCGCTGATCCGCCTGACCGAGCCCCTGCCCGGCCGGTTCAGCGCGGCCAGCCTCGTCGACGGCTCGCTGCCGCGCGCCGGCAGCAGCATCACGCTGGCCGGCTACGGCGTCTCCCGCGAGGGCGAGGCCCGCAGCACCGGCACCTATCGCTCGGCGGCGCTGACCGCCGTCGAGCCTTATGGACCCGGCCGCATCCTGCTCTGGGCGGCCGACAATGCCGGCGGCGGCAAGCGGCCGGGCGCCGGCGCCTGCCAGGGCGATTCGGGCGGGCCGATCTTCAACGACGGCGGAATCGTCGCGGTCACGAGCTGGTCGACCGGGCCGGCCGGGCGCCAATGCGGCCTGCTCAGCCAGGGCGTCCTGGTCGCGCCGCAGCGCGGCTGGATCGACAAGACCCTGTCGAAATGGGGCGAAGCTGCCCGCTGGACTCGTGACCGCTGACGGAAAGGCTGGACTGTGGCGCGCCACTCCCTAGATTGATCGGCCGGTCCATTGGTTTGCTTCATGATCTCTCGCTCACTGCTCGCCCTAGCCTGTTTCCTTGTCGTCGGTGCCGCTCATCCGGCACGCGCCGTGGTCGGCGGCGTCGTTTCGCGCGATGCGCTCGGCGCCCGCGCCTCGACCGTCAGGATCGAGACGAGCCGGGGCGAACTCTGCTCGGGCGCGGTGATCGCGCCCGAGATCGTCCTCACCGCGGCGCATTGCCTGATGGGCGGCGGCTCGATCAGCGTCGTCAGCCTCGACGCCCGCTTCCGGGCGCGGCGACAGCTGGTCGTCGCGGTGCTGCCGCACCCGAGCTTCGTACCCGGAACGACGCCCCGCACCCAGCCCGGTACGGACCTCGCCCTGCTGCGCCTGGCGCAACCGCTGCCCGGGGATATCGAGCCTTTGACGCTCGGCAGCGGCCTCTGGCAGGGCGAGACCATCACCATGGCCGGCTACGGGCTGTCAGCGGAGAACAACAAGCGCACGGCCCGTCGCCTGCGGGAGACGCAGCTCGTCAACGCCGGCAACTACACCACGCAGAACACGGTCAAGGTCGCGGTCGACGCCGAAGCCCGCGGCGAGACGGAGGGGGCCGGCGCCTGCCGTGGCGATTCCGGCGGACCGGTGCTGCGGGGCGGAGCCCGCTCGCGCGAACTCGTCGGCATCGTCAGCTGGTCGAGCGGCCCGCTGAAGACACGGGCGAAGCGGATCTGCGGCGGCTTCACCGCGATCACGCCAGTCAGTGACTACCGCAACTGGATCGCTGAGGGCAGCGCACGGCTGCGCTCGCTTGGCCGCGAGCCGCCGCCGGAGCAGGCGGCCGAGCCGCGCGCCGCCTTCAGCTGGTGGTTTTCGCGCTGAAATAACTCAGACCGCGAACTTCAACCCCTTGATCGCGGCGAAATCCTGGATGCCGCCACCGACGCGCTTGGTCGTGTAGAACAGGACATAGGGCTTAGCCGAATAGGGGTCGCGCAGGATGCGCACCCCCGCCCGGTCGACGACGAGATAGCCGCGCCGGAAATCGCCGAAAGCGATCGAGACCGCGCTGGTCGCGATATTCGGCATGTCCTCCGCCTCGACCAGCGGGAAGCCGAGCAGCGTCGCCGGCGCGCCGGCCGAGGCCGGGGGCTGCCAGAGGTAATGGCCGTTGGCGTCCTTGAACTTGCGGACCGTCGCCTGAACCTTGCGGTTCATCACGAAGGAAGCGTTCTGGCGATAGCCGGCCTTCAGCGCATAGACGAGATCAATGAGCACGTCGGCGGGGTTGGAGGCCGGAAAGGCCCCTGCGACGCCGGTATTGAGCACACCGATATTGCCCCAGCTCCAGCTCGCATCGGCGATCGTCGGATAGGCTAGGAAGCCCTTGGGCTTGTCGACGCCGTCGCCGGCGACGAAGGCAGCACCTTCCTGCTCGGCGAAGGCACTCTCGACCTCCTCGGCGATCCACTGGTCGATATCGACGATGGCATCGTCGAGCAGGGTCTGCGTCGCCGCCGGCATGGCGTAGAGCTCCATGGCCGGGAAGGAGAGCTCGGCCAGGGTCGGCGAAGACCCTTGCGGCCGCGCCGCCGTCTCGGCCACCCAGCCGGAGGCCGGACCCGTGGTCGAGAAGGCCTTCTTGTAGGTGCCCGACGAGATCGTGCGGACCGTGGCGAGCGAGCGGATCGGCGAGACATTCGCCAGGCGGCGCAGGATCTCGCCCTCGACGGTCGCCGGCGCGAGATAGCCGCCATCCGGACCGGAGCCGGCCGAGAGCGCCTTGGATTCCAGCCGCTTCAGCCCGCCGGCCTCGCCGGTGCGGACATAGGAGGCGAAGGCGGCCTTGTGCTCGGCCGTCAGCGGATCGCGCGGGCCGTCCTGTCCCAGCGCCGGGCGGGCGCGCTCCAGCGTCAGCCGGTCGATGCGGCGCATGGTATCGTCGAGCGCCGCGTCCATGCGGACGAGCTTCTCCTCGGTCAGCGGGTCGACGCCCTGACGCGCCTCGAGCCCGGCGAGGCGCTCCTCGTTGGTGCTGCGGTAGTTTTCGAGCGTGTAGCGCAGATCCTCGAAAGCCAGTGCGAGATCGGCGCCGGCAGCCTTAGTCTCGGGCGCGGTGTTGAGATGGCTCATGGTCTCTCCTCGGGGTGATCAGTCAGATGAAGGCGGAAGGCCGCATCGCCTTGACGGCGGCGATCCGGGCCTGGGGCAGCATGGGGAAGGTCACGACCGACACTTCCCAGAGATCGATGCGTTCGAGACGACGCAGGCCGGTGCGGGGTTCGGTACGGGCCTTCTCGTGGCGAAAACCGATCGACAGCCCGTCGATCGCGCCGTCGAGCATCAGCGCGTGAAGCTCGCGGGCCCGGGCGACGGCCAGAGACAGCCGGCCGCGCACGAACAGACCGCGACCATCCTCGATGAGGCTCGACCAGCGCCCGATCGGCTCTGCCGGGTCATGCTGCCAGAGCATCCGCACGCCGCCCGGTCCGCGCCGCTGCAGGCTCTCGCGGAAGGCGCCGGGCTCGACGATGTCCTTGCCGAGGTCGGGAATACGAAAGAGGCTGGCATAGCCTTCGAACAGGCCGTCCAATCCGACCCGGGCCGGCTGGACCGGCAGCAGCTTGGATTCGAACGAGGCACGGGCCGGGCTGCGTGGCATCATCGCTCCCCCTCCGCACCGTCACTGCCGCCCTTCGTCCGCCCAGCCTCGAGCTTGGCGAGCTGGCTGACGAAGCGGCTGAAGGTCTCGACCGGCGCGCCGTTGCGCGGCGCCTTCCCCGCGCGACCAGCCGCCGCGGGAGCCTTGGGCGGAGGCTTGGCCACACCGTTTCTGCCTTTCATGACGGGTCCCCTTCGTGGCGTGCGTTGAAGCGGTTGAGCTCGCGGACGAAATCGTCGAAGCGGCGATTGGCGGCGGTCAGCTCGCGCAAGACGAGCCAGGCCAGCCCAGAGGCGCTCGCAACCCAGAGCAGCAGGCCGAGATGGCCGACATCGGCACGTCCGACAAAGGCCGCGACGACCTGTTCGAGCATGTTCATGAGAACTCCTTCCCGGAGGCGCGCCGGCCATAGCCGACGGCCTCCCGCTTCTCGTCCTCGTCGAGGAAGGTCGCGGTACCGAGCCGGCGCCAGAGCGATTCCCGCTCCTCGGCAAGCGCCTCGATGGCGTCGAGATCGGGCTCCAGCACGAGTTCATCGCCGAAGGCCGGGCCGAGCCACTGCGCCAGCGACTGCGCCGTCCGGCGCACCAGCGGAATGACGGTCTGACGCCAGAGCGCCCGATTAGCCTCGGCGAAATTCGCGTGGGTGTTGTCGCCGGGCAGGCCGAGCAGCAGCGGGGGCACCCCGAAGGCGAGCGCGATCTCGCGGGCGGCGACGCCCTTGGCGGCGACGAAATCAAGCTCTGCCGGCGTCAGCGAGAGCGGCTTCCAGTCCAACCCGCCTTCGAGCAGCAAGGGGCGGCCGGCATTGCGCGCCCCGGAACGAGTCCTCCAGCTCCTGCTTCAGCCGCTCGAACTGCGCCTCGGTCAGCGTCGCGCCTTCCGGCCCATCATAGACCAGGGCGCCGGACGGCCGCGCGGCGTTGTCGAGCAGGGCCTTGTGCCAGCTGCCGGCGGCATTGTGGATGTCGAGCGAGACCGCCGCCGCCTCGATCGGAGACAGGCCGTAATGGTCGTCGACGGGATGGAACAGCGTCAGATGCAGGATCGGCGGTAGGCCGCCCTCGTCCTGCCGGAAGCGCACGGTGTCGCCTCCGACCGTATAATCGTAGGCCTCGGGCCAGCCGTCGCGGCCGGGCACCACACGCATCCGGTCGGGCCGCAGCGCATAGAGCTCGCGCGGCTCGCGGCCGGCACTGACCGCCTCGACATAGGCGTTGCCGGCGACCATCAGGTGGCCGACCAGCATCTCGCGGAAGGCAATACCCCCCTGGCGCGGATTGGGCCGCTCGATCAAGGCGAGCGCCGGATGTTCCGGCACCTCGCGCGAGCCGACCTTGGCAATGAGCGGCGTCTGCGCCGCCGCTTCCGCGATCAAGCGGATGCAGCGATGCACGACCGGGTTTCGCTCATAACCCTCCCGCGCGAGAGCAACGTAGTCGCGCGGCGTCCAGACGGCGCGCCCCGTCTCATGCAGCGCGATCAGCGGCCCGACGCGCGAGCGCTTCTGGCCCGGCGCGGCTCGGCCGCGCAGGCTGCGAAGGAAATCGAACATGGATATCTCGCTGTTGGAGCGTGAAAGAAGCGAGGGCTAGATCCCCCGCACCCGCGGCCGGGCCTTCGGCGCGAGCATCAAATGCGTGAGCGCCCAGACGAGCGCATCGAGCCGATCCGGCGAGCGGCCGGTTTCGAGGCCCCGCGGACCGAAGGCGCACATCTCGTCTTCGAGCGCGGGAAAGGCCCCGGCATGGCGTACCCGGCCCTGCGCATAAAGCGCCGCCACCGGCTCGGCCCGGAGATACTTGCCACGCGTCGCCCTCACCGAAACGACGGGAACGCCGGCATCGACCTCGCGGATGATGCTTTCGACCATCTCGCCGCCCTGGTTGACCTCAACGACCAGCGCATCCGCCTCATGGCGGCGATAAAGCGCGACCGCCCTCTCCGCCCATTCCTGCGGCCGCGCGCCGGCCAACGTCGCGTCCTCCAGCACATGGCCGAGGCCGTCATGGTCGACACCGGCCACGACGAGCCCGCAGCGGTCGGCCCGCTGCGAGGAGGTCGCCGGCGGATCGACTGCGACCGCGATCCGGGCGAGCGCCGGGCTCTCGCGCTCGCGGGCCGCCTCGATCATCGCTCGCGTCCAGAGCGCATCCGGGCTTTCCTCGACGATCTCGCCATCGAGCTCCTGCCGGCCGAGCCGCGTTCCGCCATAGGTTTGCGTGACCGTGCGGACGAATTCGGCGGCGAGATTGTAGCGGTTGTCCTGCGTCCGTGCCCGGCTCACCGCGACATGCGGCTCGACCAGCAGGCGCAACACCAAGGGCAGCGGACGCGGCGTCGTCGTCACCACCTGGCGGGGATGATCGCCAAGGCGCAGGCCGAATTGCAGCATATCCCAGCACTCCCCGAGGTTCGGCCATTTCGCCAGTTCATCGGACCAGGCCGCGCCGAATTGCGGGCCGCGGAGCCCTTCCGGGTCTTCGGCGGTGAAGACCTGCGCGATCGCGCCGTTCGTCCATTGCAGGCGGCGCAGCGAGGGCTGCCAGACCGGCCGCTCCCAGCGCGTATGGATCGAGAGCAATCCCGAAACGCCCTCGATCATGACGTCACGGACCTGCGCTTGCGTCTCGCCGACGAGGGCGATCCGCTCCGTCGGCGCATCCGCGAAGGGCGGATGGCCCAGCGCCATGCCTTTGACCCATTCGGCCCCGGTGCGAGTCTTGCCGGCACCGCGCCCACCCAGCACCAGCCAGATCGGCTTCAGCGGTTCGGACGGCAGTTGATCGGGACGTGCCCAGATGTCCCAGGTATTCCGGATGAGTTCGACCTCATCCGGCGTCGCCGTCGGCATCAGCTTCTTGAGAATTCTCACTCGCGTCCTGAGCGACAAGGGTCTCAAGACGTCGAGCAAGATCCTGACGGAGCTGTGCGACATGTCGCAGATCGTCGGCAGCGGAAGGCTCATCCGTATGCTTGTCCTTCCTTGCGGCCGGGGGCTCCTCGATCGCGACCAGCTCGCGGACGGTGCGAGCGAGCACCGCCAGCGCCTTGGCGTCGGCCTCGCTCGCGGTCGTGCCCTTCGGCAGGTCAGCGAGATGTTCCTCGTGGGTGTCGATCTGGCGCTTGGCGGCACGCCAGAGCTGACCCACAACCGCTTTGCGGGACACCGTCGTACGTTTCGGCTTCGGCTCGGAGGGCGGTTTTGGCGTGGCGCCGTCCTGTTCGGCCATGACGTCCCTCTCGGATGACAGGCACGAAAAAGCCGCCGGCTGGAGAGCGCGGCGGCTTCGTTCGGGCAGATTTCGTGAGCGTTCCTGATCTCTACCGGATCATCGCCACGATGTCAAGGATAAAATTCCTACAATCCTGAGATGCATCGCCCCAGAGCTGTCAGGCCTGTTCCTTCTCGATCCATTTATAGGTCGCGGCCGGGACATAGTTCTGCATCCGGTCGAGCAGCGTCGCCGGCTCGGTATCGGTCATCGCCATCGCCCGGTGGTTCTGCTTCAGGAAACCGGCCTCGACGGTGCGATCGAGGAAGGTCGCGAGCGGATCGTAGAAGCCGGCGACGTTGAGCAGGCCGAGCGGCTTGGCGTGGATGCCGAGCTGGCCCCAGGTCCAGATCTCGAACAATTCCTCGAAGGTGCCGATGCCGCCGGGCATGGCGATGAACCCGTCCGAGAGCTCGGCCATACGCGCCTTGCGGGTGTGCATGGTGTCGACGACCTCGAGCCGGGTCAGCCCGACATGGCCGACCTCCTTGTCCTTCAGCGCCTGCGGAATGACGCCATGGACCTGGCCGCCGGCCTCCATCGCGGCATTGGCGACGATGCCCATCAGGCCGACCGCGCCGCCGCCATAGACCAGCGTCAGGCCGCGCCGGGCGATCTCGGCGCCCATGGCGCGGGCGCCCGCCGCGTAGACGGGGTCATTGCCGGGGTTGGAGCCGCAGAAGACGCAAACCGATCTCATGAACCGAGAGCCTGCAGGATGCGGGCCCAGGAACGCTGGCCCTTGTGGAAGGAGGACAGGTCGTATTTCTCGTTGGGCGAGTGGACCCGGTCATCGTCGAGGCCGAAGCCGACGAAGAGCGTGTCGATGCCGAGCGTGCGCTTGAAATCGCCGCCGACGGGGATCGAGCCACCGCTGCCGATCGAGACGACGCGCCCGCCCCATTCCTCGGCGAGCGCGACGCGTGCCTTCTGGAGCACGGGCGAATCCACGGGCACCGCCAGCGCCGGCGAGCCGGAATGGCTGATGAATTCGGCGGTCACATCCTCCGGCAGGCGTTCGCGGATGAACTGGTGGAAGGCGGCGGCGATCTTCGCCGGGTCCTGGTCGCCGACGAGGCGGAACGAGACCTTGGCCGAGGCCTGGCCCGGAATGACGGTCTTGCTGCCCTCGCCGGTATAGCCGCCCCAGATGCCGTTGACGTCACAGGTCGGGCGCGACTGGATCTGCTCGATCAGCATCCGCCCCTTCTCGCCGATGGAGTGCTTCAAGCCCACCTGGCCGAGGAATTCCTTCTCGGTCAGGTTGAGATCGGCCCATTCCGCCTTCTGGGCATTGGTCGGCTCGTGCACGCCCTCGTAGAAGCCGGGAATAGTGATGCGGCCGGTCTCGTCATGAATCTCGCCTAGAATGCGGGCGAGAAGATGGATCGGGTTGGCGGCCGCGCCGCCGAACAGACCGGAATGCAGATCGCGATCGGCGGCCGTCAGCGTGACCTCCTGATAGACCATGCCGCGCAGCGTCGAGGTGATCAGCGGCGTCTCGCGATCCCACATGCCGGTGTCGCAGACCAGCGCGTAATCCGCCTTCAGCTCGGCGGCATTGGCCTTGATATAGCCGGGCAGATTGACCGATCCGGATTCCTCCTCGCCCTCGACAAGGATGGTCAGGCCGATCGGCAGTTCGCCGGTCTCGGCCAGCGTCGCGCGCACGGCCTCGATGAAGGTCATGACCTGCCCCTTGTCGTCGCAGGCGCCCCGCGCCGAGATGATCTTGCGGCCGGGCTCGAGCTCGCGGACGACCGGTTTGAACGGGTCGGTGTCCCAGAGGCTGACGGGGTCGACCGGCTGCACGTCGTAATGGCCGTAGAACAGCGCATGCGGCGCGCCGGGCTTGGGACGATGGGCGAGGACAACGGGGTGCCCGCCGGTCTCGCGCAGCTCCGCCTTGAAGCCGAGGCCTTCCAGGTCGGCCCGCAGCCATTCGGCCGCGGCACGCGTCTGCGCGTTATAGGCCGGATCGGTGCCGATCGAGGGGATTTCGAGCCAGGCGGAGAGACGGTCGAGCGAGGCATCGAGCCCCTCGTCAAGGCAGGCGAGAATAGCGGGAAGCTTGGTCATGACAGCCATCGGATGCGATTCAGATGACGCCATCATGGCAAGCCCCGACCGGTGCGTCAGCCCATATTCGCGCATTGCCGCCCGGCGCCCTCCCGAGAAGGCGAAGCCGACGAAGCAATCCGGAAGGGCAGGGTCAGACGTCGAAATCGCTAATTGCCAATCATTCGCAATTGCGTTGACACGGCGATGGGAAGCCGATACCCCTTATTGCAACCAAGTTGCAGCAAGGCATCGTGATGACGCAAAGCGGCCCCGAATCCTCGTCGATCTGGCTTCGATCGCGGGGCGAGCCGTCCCTGACGGATGTCTTCCGCACCATCAAGGTCACGCCGACCTCGTCGACCTGGCGCAAGTTCCTCGCCTTCTTCGGGCCGGGCTATCTCGTCGCGGTCGGCTATATGGACCCCGGCAACTGGGCGACCTCGCTCGCCGGCGGCGCCCAGTATGGCTACACGCTGCTCGTGGTCGCTCTGGTCTCGAACCTGATGGCGATCATCCTGCAGTCGCTTTGCGCGCGGCTCGCCATCGCCTCGGGCCGCGATCTCGCCCAGGCCTGCCGCGATGCCTATCCGCCCTATATGGCCTGGCCGCTCTGGCTCTTGGCCGAGCTTGCGATCTGCGCGACCGACCTCGCCGAAGTGATCGGCACCGCGATCGGCCTCAACCTGCTCTTCGGCATCCCGCTCGAGATCGGCGTGCTGATCACGGCCTTCGACGTCTTCATCATCCTCTGGCTGCAGACGCGCGGCTTCCGCTGGATCGAAGCCTTCATCATCACGCTGCTCGGTGTCATCGCGCTGTGTTTCGGCATCCAGATCGCGCTGGCCGATCCGAACTGGGGCGAGGTCATCCGCGGTTTCGCGCCGACGACCGAGATCGTGACCAATCCGAACATGCTCTACATCGCGCTCGGCATCATCGGCGCGACCGTGATGCCGCATAACCTCTACCTGCATTCCGGCATCGTGCAGACCCGCGCCTATGGCGAGACGCTGCCGGAGAAGCGCGAGGCCCTGAAATTCGCGACGATCGACTCCACCGTCGCGCTCTGCTTCGCGCTGCTGATCAATGCCTCGATCCTGATCCTGGCCGCCGCGACCTTCCACAAGGCCGGCCACCACGACGTCGCCGAGCTCGGCAAGGCGCAGGAACTCCTGCAGCCGCTGCTGGGCGCTTCGATCGCGCCCTCGCTCTTCGCCATCGCCCTGCTCTGCTGCGGCCTGAACTCGACGGTGACCGCGACCATGGCCGGCCAGATCGTGATGGAGGGCTTCCTCCGCATCCGCCTGCCCGCCTGGATGCGTCGGCTGGTGACGCGCCTAGTCGCGATCGTACCGGCGATCGCGGTCACGCTGATCTATGGCGAGAGCCAGACGGCGAAGCTGCTGATCCTGAGTCAGGTCGTACTCAGCCTGCAACTGCCCTTCGCGGTGGTGCCGCTGGTGATGTTCACCGCCTCGAAGCAGAAGATGGGTGCGCTCGTCGCGCCGCGCTGGCTCAGCCTGACCGCAGGCATCATCGCCGCGATCATCATCGTGCTGAACCTCAAGCTGATCTACGATTTCGCCACGGGGGCGTGACGCACCGCCGTCATGCTCGGGCCTGACCCGAGCATCTCAGGACCAGCGTCCTCTCGTCATGAGATTCTCGGGTCGAAGCGTCGCTTCGCCCGAGAATGACACTGTGAAGCAGCCCTCAGCGCTTCCCCGACATCGAGCCCAGAATACCCCGCAGGATCGCGCTGCCGACCTGCCGGCCGATCGAGGTCGCGGCCGAGCGGGCGGCCGAGGTGATGATCTTCTCGGTCATGCTCTGCGGCAGCGGACCGCCGCGCGAGCCCGGCCCCGTCTTCGGGCGCTGCTGCGGCGCCCCGCCACCGAGCCAGCCGCCGATCGTGTCGAGGATGCCGCCGCCCCCGCCGCCATCCGTCGACGCCTCGACCGGCGAGCCGTCCGGGTTGAGGTTCTTGCGCTTCATCAGCACTTCATAGGCCGACTCCCGGTCGACCATGGTGTCGTATTTGCCCTTTTCGGGCGAAGCGTTGATCGCCTGCTGGCGCTGCTGCGGGGTGCAGGGGCCGACCTGCGCCATCGGCGGCGCGATCAGGGCGCGCTCGACCATCTCGGGCGAGCCCTTGCCTTCGAGCATCGAGATCAGGGCCTCGCCGACGGCGAGCTGACTGATCGCCTCCTCGGTGTTGATCTTCGGGTTCTGGCGGAAGGTCTCGGCGGCGGCACGCACCGCCTTCTGGTCGCGCGGGGTGAAGGCACGCAGCGCGTGCTGGACGCGGTTGCCGAGCTGGGCGAGCACCGTATCGGGGATATCGAGCGGGTTCTGCGTGACGAAATAAACGCCGACGCCCTTCGAGCGGATCAGGCGCACGACCTGCTCGACCGCCGTCAGCAGCGCCTTAGGCGCGCCGTTGAAGAGCAGATGCGCCTCGTCGAAGAAGAAGACGAGCTTCGGCTTGTCGAGATCGCCAACCTCCGGAAGCTGCTCGAACAGCTCGGAAAGCAGCCAGAGCAGGAAGGTCGCGTAAAGCCGCGGATTGTTCATCAGCTTGTCGGCGGCGAGGATGTTGACGATGCCGCGTCCGTCGCGATCCGTCTTCATCAGGTCGTTGATGTCGAGCGCCGGCTCGCCGAAGAAGAGGTCGCCCTTCTGATTCTCCAGAACGAGCAAGGCGCGCTGGATCGTGCCGACCGTCGCCGAGGTGACGTTGCCGTATTTGGTCGTCAGCTCCTGCGCATTCTCGGCGATGAAGCTCAGGATCGCACGGAGATCCTTGAGGTCCAGCAGCAGCAGCTTCTGCTCGTCGGCGACGCGGAAGGCGATGTTGAGCACCCCTTCCTGCGTGTCGTTGAGGTCGAGCAGGCGCGCCAGCAGTAGCGGCCCCATCTCGGAAATCGTGGCGCGGACCGGATGGCCCTGCTCGCCGAACACGTCCCAGAACACGGTCGAGAACTGGTCAGGCTCGTATTTCAGGCCGAGCTCCTTGGCCCGGTTGACGAAGGGCGGCTTGGAATCGCCGGGCGCCGCGATGCCGGACAAGTCGCCCTTGATGTCGGCTGCGAAGACCGGGACGCCGTTGCGGGCGAAACCCTCGGCCATGACCTGCAGCGTCACCGTCTTGCCGGTGCCGGTGGCGCCCGTCACCAGCCCATGGCGATTGGCGAGCTTGAGCAGGAGGTTTTCGGGCTTGCCGCTCTTGCCGATCAGAATCGCGCCGTCATTCGCCATTGAATTCGCCCATCAGGTTTCAAATCGGTCCGGCAAGGGTGTAACCAAACGACGCAGAAGGCGGAAGCCCGGGGCCGTTGGAAATCAGATCGTAAACATATAAACTATTTTGGAGGCTTCGTGGCGAAGCCATTTGACGAGGGGTTTTGGATCCATGGAAGAATTGCTGACGCGCGTGGCTGGGGCCGCCGGCATCAATGAGGAGCTCGCCCGCAAGGCGGTCGGCATCATCCTCGCCTTCCTGCAGAAGGAAGGCCCGGCCGCCGAGATCGGCCAGTTGATGGCGGCGTTGCCGGGCGCGCAGGCGCTGGCCGATGCCGAAGGCGGCGCCAAGGGCGGCATGCTCGGCGCGATCGGCGGATTGATGGGCGGCGGCGGCGTCATGGCGCTCGGCGGCCAGCTGATGGGCGCTGGTTTGTCGATGGGCCAGATTCAGAGCGTCTCGAAGGAAATGTTCACGGTCGGTCGCGAGAAGGCCGGCGAGGATGCGATGGGCGCCATCGTCGGCGCGATTCCGGGCCTCGGCCAGTTCGTCTGATCCCCTTGGAATTCCCACAACGCCGCGACGCTGTCTCAGGATAGCGCCGCGGCGTTTTTGCATTCTCGCACCTGCCTTGCGACGAAGTAGGGGTGGCGGTGCGCGCGCCCCCATGGCAATCAGCGTTCCACGACTGCACATTATGCGGAAGAGGAGCATCGGCGCGCATGAACTCGGCTGCCCCATCCGACCTTCCCTATCTGGACGCTTTCGCGGCGCCGTCAAATGACGCCTGGCGAGCGGCGGTCGACAAAGTCCTGAAGGGTGCCGATTTCGAGAAGAAGCTCGTCGGCCGGACCGCCGACGGCATCCGCATCGAGCCGCTCTATCCCGCTGCCTCCGCGCCTGCACGGGCGCTGCGTGCCGAGGCCGGACGCTGGCATGTCGCTGCCCGTCTCGACCATCCGCATCCGCACGAGGCGCGGACACTGGCTCTCACCGATCTCGAAGGCGGCGCCGATACCCTGACCATCAGCTTCGCCGGAGCATTGGGTGCGCGAGGATACGGCCTCGTCGCCGACGACGTGTCGACGCTCGATACCGCGCTCCACGGCGTGATGCTGGATCTCATCCATTTGCGGCTCGATCCGGCCCCGCAGGGCCGCATCAATGCGCTGCTGCTGGCGGCCCTGATCCAGAAGCGCGGGCATGCGCCGAGTGAGCTCTCCGTCTCCTTCGGCCTCGATCCGATCGGCGTCTTCGCCAGCCGCGGCTCGCTGGCGGCGCCCTGGCCCGAGCTTGGCCGCCGTCTGGCGGCAACGATCCGCACGCTGAAGGAACGCGGCTTTGCCGGACCGTTCATCGAGGTCGACAGCCGGCCCTATCACGAGGCCGGCGCCAGCGAGGCGCAGGAACTCGGCGCGGTGCTTGCGACCGCCGTCGCCTATCTGCGCACGCTCGAAGCGCAGGGCATGACGCTGTCCGAGGCGCGCGATGCGCTGGCCTTCACGCTGGTCGCCGATACCGACGAATTCCTGACGGTGGCCAAGTTCCGCGCCGCGCGACTGCTCTGGAACCGCGTCCAGCAGGCCTGCGGCTTGACGCCGAAGCCGGCGCGCATCCATGCCGAGACCGCCTGGCGTTCGCTGACGAAGCGGGATCCCAACGTGAACCTGCTGCGCGGCACCGTCGCCACCTTCTCGGCTGGAATCGGCGGCGCGGATTCGATCGCCGTCCAGCCCTTCACCGCCGCGCTTGGCCTGCCCGATGCCCTCGCGCGCCGCGTCGCCCGCAACACCCAGCTCATCCTGCTCGAAGAGAGCAATCTCTGGCGCGTCGCCGATCCCGCCGCCGGCGCCGGCGGTTTTGAGACGCTCACGCAGACGCTCTGCGAGCAGGCCTGGCAGATCTTCCAGGAGATCGAGCAGCAGCGCAGCGGCGATCTCGCCGGCATCGTCGCAGCCCTGGTCGACGGTCATCTCCAGAAGATGCTGGCGGAGCAGCGCGCGGCCCGCGCCAAGGCCGTGGCGACGCGGCGCGAGCCGATCACCGGCACCAGCGAATTCCCGAATATCCACGAAAACGTCGCTGCGGTACTCGCCGTCACGCCAATCAGGTTGGACAGGCAGCGCACGCAGGGCAGTCTCGCCGAGCGGAACCAGAGCGAGATTATCCGCTCCTTCGCCGGCGGAGCCGGCCGAGCCGATGCGTTGGCCGCGCCCGGCACGGCCCTGCAAGCGGAGCCTTTGCCTTCGCTCAGGCTGTCGGAGCCGTTCGAGTCGCTCCGCGACAAGGCCGACGCCCAATCAAAGCGCCCGGTCGTGTTCCTGGCGACGCTCGGCCCGATCGCCGATTTCACCGCCCGCGCCGGCTTCGCCCGCAACCTGTTCGAGGCCGGCGGGCTCGCCGCGCCAAGCGGCGACGGCTTCGCCAAGGACGGTGCAACCGATCTTGACGCGTTCACCGGCGCCTTCCGCGCTTCGGGTGCGAAGCTCGCCTGCCTGTGCGGCTCGGATGCGGCCTATGCCGCCGAAGGCGCCGCGGCGGCCGAGGCGCTCGCCAAGGCTGGCGCAACGGTGTGGCTCGCCGGGCGCCCGACCGAGCCCGAGGCCTTGAACAAGGCCGGCGTCGCCACGTTCATCTATATGGGCTGCGACGTGGTCGAGACACTCACGCAAGCGCAGGCCATCGCAGGCGCCTGACCGGAGACTAAGAGTTTGACTGCCATCGCCCTCACCATCGCCGGTTCGGATTCGAGCGGCGGCGCCGGTATCCAGGCCGATCTCAAGACCTTCGCGGCGCATCAGGTCTATGGCGCCTGCGTCATCGTCGCGCTGACCGCGCAGAACACCAGGGGCGTCAGCGGAATCCATGCCGTGCCGCGCGACTTCGTCGCCCAGCAGATGGATGCGGTGTTCGAGGATCTGGACGTCGGGGCGGTCAAGATCGGCATGCTGGCGACGGCCGAACTGATCGAGACCGTCGCGGCCGGGCTGAAGCGCCACGGCGCGAAGAACATCGTTCTCGATCCCGTCATGATCGCCGCTTCCGGGGCACGGCTGCTGGAAAGCGCGGCCGTCGAGGCGATCCGCACGCATCTCTTCCCGCTTGCGACCTTGATCACGCCGAACCTGCCGGAGGCCGCCGCCCTGCTCGGCACCAGCCCGGCCGAAACCGATGAAGCGATGGACGAGCAGGCCGAGAAGCTCGCGGCGCTCGGCGCAGCGAACGTTCTGGTCAAGGGCGGGCACGGCACCGGCGAGATCAGCAGCGACCTTCTGTTGCTCGCAGGCGGCGCGCGCCAGCGCTTCAACGCGCCACGGCTCGAAACGCGCAACACCCATGGCACCGGCTGCACGCTGTCATCCGCCATTGCCGCCAATCTGGCCAAGGGACTGGAGCTGCCGGAGGCCGTCGGCCACGCCAAGACCTATATCTCGGCCGCCATCGCTGCCGCCGATCAGGTTGCGGTTGGCCAAGGCCACGGACCGGTGCATCATTTCCACCATTGGTGGGACAGGACCGAGGGGAGCCAGTCATGACCGCGATCCCGGATTTCACGAAGCTCGCCTTCGCAGGGGCTCGCCCCGCCGCCAGTGCCTTGCCCACGGGCGAAGCCTGGCAGACGCCCGAGGATATCCCGGTCAAGCCGGTCTATACGGCGGCCGACCGCGACGGCCTGCCCTTCGTCGACAGCCTGCCGGGCATCGCGCCCTATCTGCGCGGCCCCTACCCGACCATGTATGTCAACCAGCCCTGGACGATCCGGCAATATGCCGGCTTCTCCACGGCCGAGGATTCCAACGCCTTCTACCGGCGCAACCTCGCCGCCGGGCAGAAGGGCCTCTCCGTCGCCTTCGATCTCGCGACCCATCGCGGCTACGACAGTGACCATCCGCGCGTGGCGGGCGATGTCGGCATGGCCGGCGTCGCGATCGACTCGATCTACGACATGCGCACGCTGTTCTCCGGCATCCCGCTCGACCAGATGAGCGTGTCGATGACGATGAACGGCGCCGTGCTGCCGGTGCTGGCGCTCTATATCGTCGCGGCGGAAGAACAAGGCGTACCGCAGGCCAAGCTCTCGGGGACCATCCAGAACGACATCCTCAAGGAGTTCATGGTCCGCAACACCTATATCTACCCGCCCTCACCCTCGATGCGGATCATCGGCGACATCTTCGCCTATACCTCGGCGAACATGCCGAAATTCAACTCGATCTCGATCTCCGGCTATCACATGCAGGAAGCCGGAGCGACCCAGGACCTTGAGCTCGGCTACACGCTCGCCGACGGCGTCGAGTATATCCGCGCCGGCCAGCGCGCTGGCCTCTCCGTCGACGTCTTCGCGCCGCGCCTGTCCTTCTTCTGGGCGGTCGGCATGAACTTCTTCATGGAAGTCGCCAAGATGCGGGCCGCCCGGCTGATCTGGGCGAAGCTGGTCAAGGATTTCGGCGCCGAGAACGAGAAGTCCCTCCCCCTGCGCACCCACTGCCAGACCTCCGGCTGGTCGCTGACGGCGCAGGACGTGTTCAACAACGTGCCGCGCACGATGATCGAGGCGATGGCGGCGACGCAGGGACACACCCAGTCGCTGCACACCAACGCGCTCGACGAGGCGCTGGCGCTGCCGACCGATTTCTCGGCCCGGATTGCCCGCAACACCCAGATCCTGCTGCAGCAGGAAAGCGGCACGACCCGGATCATCGACCCGTGGGGCGGCTCCTATTACGTCGAGCGTCTGACCGCCGAGCTCGCCGAGAAGGCCTGGGGCCATATCCAGGAGGTCGAGAAGCTCGGCGGCATGGCCAAGGCGATCGAAGCCGGCATCCCGAAGCTGCGCATCGAGGAGGCCGCCGCCAAGACGCAGGCGCGCATCGATGGCGGCCAGCAGGCGATCATCGGCGTCAACTGCTACAAGCCGGAGAGCGAAGCCGCGATCGATGTGCTGAAGGTCGACAATGCCGCGGTCCGTGCCCAGCAGCTCGACAAGCTCAGGCGCCTCAAGGCCGAGCGCAACGAGACCGAGGTCGAAGCTGCCCTCACCGCGCTGACCAATGGCGCGTCCGGCAACGGAAACCTGCTCGACCTCGCGGTGAAGGCCGCCCGCGCCAAGGCGACGGTCGGCGAGATATCGCTCGCGATGGAGAAGGTCTTCGGGCGGCACAGGGCCGAGATCAAGGCGATCTCGGGGGTCTACAAGCGGGAGGTCGGCGACATGAACCCAGCCGTCACGCGCGTCCAGTTGCTCTGCCAGGATTTCGAGGAATCGGATGGGCGCCGCCCGCGCATCCTCGTCGCCAAGATGGGCCAGGACGGGCACGATCGCGGCCAGAAGGTCATTGCCTCGGCCTTCGCCGATCTCGGCTTCGACGTCGATATCGGCCCGCTCTTCGCGACGCCCGATGAAGCGGCACGGCAGGCTGTCGAGAACGACGTCCATATCGTCGGCGTCTCGTCGCTCGCGGCAGGACATCTCACGCTGGTGCCGGAGCTGAAGGCGGCGCTGGCCAAAGCCGGCCGGCCGGACATCATGATCGTGGTCGGCGGCGTCATCCCGCCGCAGGATTTCGATACGCTGATCGAGGCGGGCGCCTCGGCGATCTTCCCACCGGGCACCGTCATCGCCGACGCCGCCGAGAAGCTGCTGCAGGAGCTGAACGAGCGCCTCGGCTACGCCCAGCGGACGGCGGCTGAATAAAAGAAGGCGGGCGCTGCCAGCCGGCAGCGCCCGCCCCATGATTACGACCGACGTGGCGACACTTACCGCCAGCCGTAACCATAGCCGTAGCGCGACGCAGGCTGCCGCATGCCGTAACTGTCGGAATAGCGATGCCAGCGGCGCTGACCCCAGAAGCCGTGGACGGCGGGTGGCGCCGGGCGCCAGCCATAGCCGTAGGCCGGGCGCTCGTAGGAGCGCTCATAACGGCCACCGAAGGCCTGCGCCTCGCCCACCCCGGCGAATGCCGAAACTGCGAGCACCGCGCCGCTAAGCGCAAGGGCAGCCAAACCGATCCGGGCGCGATTGCCAAACATGGTCTCATGTCCTGTTCCGGCAGGGATCGCCCTGCCACGGATCGGACATTCGCAGGTCGTGGCTGAACGGGCTTTGAGGGCGCCGTTCAGCCGTCGTTTATCTGCCCGACGCTTGCTCGCGCTTCAAAAGCAGCGAAGCCGCGATCACGACGACGGCCACGGCCCCGATCATGATCGTGCAGGCGGCGTTGATCTCGGGTGAGACGCCGAGCTTCACCGCTGAATAGAGCCGCATCGGCAGCGTCGTCGCGCCCGGCCCGGTGGTGAAGCTCGCGATGACGAGGTCGTCGAGCGAGAGCGTGAAGGCGAGCATCCAGGCTGCCGCGACCGCCGGCCAGATCAAGGGCAGGGTCACGGTCCAGAAGGTGACGAAGGGCGTGGCTCCCAAATCCTGCGCCGCCTCTTCCAGCGAGCGGTCGAAACCAGCGAGCCGCGACTGCACGACGATGCAGGCGAAGCCGAGGCTGAAGGTCGCGTGGGCGATCGTCACGGTCCAGAAACCGCGTTCGACATCGACGGCGACGAAGAGCAGCAGCAGCGACAGCCCCGTCACCACCTCGGGCATGACCAGCGGCGCCAGCACCATGCCGGAAAACAGCGTGCGGCCCATGAAACGCCCATGGCGGGCGAGCGCAAGCGCAGCCAAAGTGCCGAGGATCGTCGCCAGCGTCGCCGAGACGAAACCGAGGCGGATCGAGAGCCAGGCGGCATCAAGCAGCGGCTGGTTCTGCATCAGCGCGCCGTACCAATGGGTCGAGAAGCCGCCCCAGACCGTCACCAGCCGCGAAGCGTTGAAGGAATAGGCGACGAGCGTCAGGATCGGCAGGTAGAGAAAGGCGAAGCCGACGATCAGCGCCAGGATCAATCCGGGACCGAGCCGGCTCATGCCGCCAGCTCCCGCTGCAACCGCGCGCGCTGGAGCAGGACGAGCGGCAGGACGAGCACGACGAGCAGCACCACCGCCACGGCCGAGGCCAAGGGCCAGTCACGGTTCGAGAAGAACTCGCTCCAGAGCAGCTTGCCGATCATCACGGTGTCGGGGCCGCCGAGCAGGTCGGGGATAACGAATTCACCCACCGCCGGAATGAAGACCAGCGCGGAACCCGCGAGGATGCCCGGCAGCGAGAGCGGCAGCGTCACTGTCAGGAAGGCCGTGACCGGCGTGGCGCCGAGATCGGCAGCCGCCTCCAGCAGACCGCGGTCAAGCTTCTCCAGCGCCGCGAAGAGCGGCAGCACCATGAAGGGCAGGTAGGAATACACCATGCCGAGCAGCACGGCCGTCTCGGTATTGAGCAGACGCAGGGGCTCGCCTTCGAAGCCGAGCAGGCCGAGCGTCGCATCGAGCAACCCCTCCGGCCTCAGGATGCCGATCCAGGCGTAGACGCGGATCAGGAAGGAGGTCCAGAACGGCAAGATGACGAAGACGAGCAGGAGGCCGCGCCAGCGCGCGGGAGCCGCGGCCATGGCATAGGCGAGCGGATAGCCGATCGCGAGCGCGAAGACGGTCGTCAGCGCCGCGATGCGCAAGGAATAGAGATAGCTCTGCCAGTAGAGCGGATCGTCGCCCAGCAGGCTGAAATTCGTGAGGTCGAGCTGCGAGAGAAACTCGCCGAGCCGGGCGAGGCCTTCCCAATGCGGCGCATAGGGCGGCAGAGCCATCGCAGACTGCGAGAAGGCCATGCGCAGCACGATGGCGAAGGGCGCAAGGAAAAACAGCGCCAGCCAGAGATAAGGCACGGCCACGACGAGCCGGCGAAGCCGCTGCAGCGAAGCGACCGCGCTCATGGCGGCAGCACTACGCCGGCCTCGACATCCCAGGAGAGCCAGACCTTGTCGTCCCAGGCGAAGGGGCGGGCCATCCGGCGCGTGCGGTTGGCGAGCGCGACCTTGACGAGCTGGCCACCCTCGCCGCCGAGCATGACCTGGATCATGGTGAAGTCGCCGAGATAGCCGATATCCCAGATCTCGCCCGCAACCTTGTTGACGGCCTGCCCCGGCTCGTCATGACCGATCTCGATCTTCTCGGGCCTGATGCCGACGACAAGCGGCTCACCCGGCTTCAGCGCCAGCGCCTCCTCATCGAGCTCGACGGTGCCGACATGCGGCATCTCGGCCCGGACCAGCTCGCCGTCGACGGCTGCGATCCGACCCTCGAAAATATTGATATCGCCGACGAACTCCGCGACGTGGCGGTTGGCTGGCGCCTCGTAGATCACGTCGGGCGGGCCGATCTGGACGAGCTTGCCGTGGTCCATCACCGCCATGCGGTCGGCCATGGTCATGGCCTCGTCCTGGTCGTGGGTGACGACCATGAAGGTGAGGCCGAGCTCGCTCTGCAGGTCCATCAGTTCGAACTGGGTCTGCTCGCGCAATTTCTTGTCGAGCGCCGCCATCGGCTCGTCGAGCAGCAGCAGCTTCGGGCGCTTGGCCAGCGACCGGGCCAGCGCGACGCGCTGGCGCTGGCCGCCGGAGAGCTGATGCGGCTTGCGCCCGCCAAGGCCCGAGAGCTTGACCAGCGCCAGCATCTCCTCGACGCGCCGGTCGATCTCGGCGCGCGGCAGCCCTTCCCGCTTCAGCCCATAGGCGATGTTGCCGGCCACGCTGAGATGCGGGAACAGCGCATAGGACTGGAACATCATGTTGATCGGCCGCAGATGCGGCGGAATGCCGGTGATGTCCTGCCCGTCGAGCAGGATCGTGCCGGCATCCGGCGTCTCGAAGCCGGCGAGCATGCGCATCAGCGTGGTCTTGCCGCAGCCGGAAGGCCCAAGCAGCGCGAAGAACTCTCTGCGGTAAAGCGCGAGCGAGAGATCAGCCACGGCCGTGACGTCGCCGAAGCGCCTGGTCACGCCCCGGAACTCGACCAGCGGCTTCGCCGCCGGGTCGTTCCAGGGCTGGAAGGCCCGGCGCACGCTGCCGGGCGAGGTCTTCTTCATAGTGATCGCGACCTGTCGGGAGCCGGTCACTTGCCGGTCTTGACGCGGGTCCAGAGCCGGTTCACCAGCCGCTGGGACTTCTGGTCATAGGGCGTGATCGTGTAGAGCCGCCCCATCACCTCGTCCGACGGATAGATGCCGGGATTGTCGCGCACGGCTGCCGAGAGGAACGGCTTCGAAGCAAGGTTGCCGTTGGCATACTGGATGAAGTCCGAGTTCTTTGCGGCCATCTCCGGCTTGTTGACGAAGTCGATGAACTTCATCGCTGCATCGACATTGCCGGCATCCTTCGGGATCACGAAGGAGTCGAACCACATCAGCGCGCCTTCCTTCGGGATGGAATAGGCGATCTGGACACCGTTCTTGGCCTCCTCGGCGCGCTTCTTGGCCTGAAGGATATCGCCGGAGTAGCCGACGGCCAGGCAGATATCGCCATTCGCCAGCGCGTTGATGTATTCCGAGGAATGGAACTTCTGGATATGCGGGCGGATCTTGCGCAGGAGTTCGCCGGCCTTGTTCAGATCGGCCTCCTTCTTCGAGTCGGGATCGAGCCCGAGATAGCGCAGCGCCGCCGGGAACATCTCCTCGACCGCATCGAGCACATGCACGCCGCAATTCGACAGCTTCTTGAGCTGCTCGGGCTCGAAGACGATCTTCCAGGAATCGACCACCGCATCGGGGCCGAGCCGCTCCTTCACCTTCGCGACGTTGTAGCCGATCCCGGTGGTGCCCCACATGTAGTTCACGGCGTATTTGTTGCCGGGATCGTACTTGCCGAGCCTGGTCTGGATTTCCGGCCAGATATTCCTGAGATTCGGCGCCTTGTCCTTGTCGACCGGCTGGTAGAGGCCAAGCGGAATATGGCGCGGCAGGAAGGAAGCAGTGACGACGATCAGGTCGTAGCCGGTCTTGCCGGCGAGAAGCTTGGTCTCCACCGTCTCCATCTGGTCGAAGGTGTCGTAGACGACGGTGATGCCGGTTTCCTTCTTGAAGGCGTCGAGCACCTCCGGATCGACATAGTCCGACCAGTTGAAGATGCGCAGCTGCTTGTCCTGCGCGGCCACTGGTGTGGCCAGAAGTCCCAGTCCGATCGCGCAAGCCGCAATCGCCTCGGTCAATCGCTTCGCCGTCCTACCCAATCCGCCCCTCCATCGTGTTGGCGCGCGCACGCTACCAGCTTTCCCCCCGGCATCAACCGCCAGCGGGCGCGACCGAACGCCCGCGCACAGGCAAGCTGCGCCTGACGCAAGCGTGAACGACCGCATCCTTGCCGGCTCGCGCCGCCATGCACATACCGTACCGCATGCGCCTGTTCCGCCGCTTCCTGCTGTTCTTCGCGATCGCCTTCCTGCTGCCGCTCGCGAGCCATGCGGGCTGGTGGTACTGGCAGACGCACGCGCCGGACTGGCGACGCGCCGACTGGACGAGCGCAAAGCTGCTGCCCGCGGCTTCCGTCGAGCCCGAAGCGACGGTGCATGTCTTCGCCGCCCGCGTTGGTCGCTGGCGCGGCATCTTCGCCCATCATTCCTGGATCGTAGTGAAGGAGCGCGGTGCCAGCGCCTATACGCGCTTCGACGTCGTCGGCTGGGGCGCGCCGCTCAGGGTCAATCACCGCGAGGCCGATGGCCGCTGGTTCGGTAACATGCCGGAAGCCGTCTTCGAAATCCGGGGCGAGGCAGCGGAGCGCCTGATCCCACGCATAAGGGCAGCCGTGGCGGATTACGCCTATTCCAGCCCCGGCAGCTATCTCGCCTGGCCGGGGCCGAACTCGAACAGCTTCGTCCAGCATGTCCTGGCCGAGGTGCCCGAGCTCCATCAGGCGCTGCCGCCGACAGCGCTCGGCAAGGACTGGCGCGCCGACGGCCTTTTCGCCGGGCTGACCGCCAGCCGCACCGGCATCCAGGCCTCGCTCTACGGCCTGGCCGGCGTGACCGTGGGCTGGGTCGAGGGCATCGAGATCAACCTGCTCGGCCTCGTCGCCGGGGTCGACCTGCGCAGCCCGGCACTGAAGCTGCCGGGCTGGGGACGGGTCGGGGTTTAGCGCCACGAAGCGATCAGACCGCCTCGAAGGCCTGCGCCAGATCCGAGATCAGGTCCTCGATATTCTCGATGCCGACCGAAATGCGGATCAGCGCATCGGTCAGGCCGATCTCCTCGCGCAGTTCGCGAGCGACGCCGGAATGGGTCATCGCGGCCGGGTGAGAGACCAGCGTCTCCGTGCCGCCGAGGCTGACCGCGAGCTTCATGATCTGGAGATTGTCGAGCACAGCGAAAGCCTCCTTCTCGCCGCCCTTGACGTCGAAGGCGAAGGTTGAGCCCGCCGCCGTGCACTGGCGGTCGAAGACGGCCTTGCGCGGGTCGCCGTCCTTGAGGTTGCCGAGATAATGCACCCTGGCGACCTTCGGATGGCTCTCCAGGTATTCCGCCACCAGCTTGGCGTTCTCATTGGCCCGGCTCATGCGGATGTCGAGCGTCTCCAGCGAGCGCATCAGCATCCAGCAGGAATTCGGATCGGCCTGCGTGCCGAGCGAGCCGCGCCAGGCCTTCACCTGCCGTACCAGCGCCTCCGAACCGCTGATCGAGCCACCGACGAGATCGGAATGGCCGCCGACATATTTGGTCAGCGAAAGCAGCGACAGGTCTGCACCCTGCTTCAACGGCTTCTGGTATTTCGGGCCGAGCATGGTGTTGTCGACGACGACCGGCGGGCGATGTCCCTGTGACTTCTCCAGCTCGTCCGCAATCATCTTGCAGGCGGCGAGGTCGACGAGGCCGTTGGTCGGGTTGGCCGGGGTCTCGACCAGGATCATCGCAACGCGGCCCTTGGCGGCGGCGGCGCGCGCGACCTCACGCATCTGCTCGATATCGAGACCATCGGTGAAGCCGAAGGGCGTGACGCCGAAGGCGCCCATCTGGTTCTTCAGCAGCGTCTCGGTGCCGCCATAGAGCGGGCGGGAATGCAGGATCGTGTCGCCCGGGCGCAGGAAGGCGAAGCAGGTCGTCGCGATCGCGGCCATGCCGGAGGCGAAGACGGCGCATTTCTCGGCCTCGTCCCAGATCGCCAGACGATCCTCGAGGATTTCCATGTTCGGGTGGTTGAAGCGCGAATAGACGAGGCCGGGCTTCTCGCCGGGCTTGGGCTGGCGCCGGCCGGAGGTGAAGTCGAAGAAGTCCTTGCCCTGCTGGGCGTTCTCGAAAACGAAGGTCGAGGTCAGGAAGACCGGCGGCTTCAGCGAGCCCTCCGACATGGCCGGCGAATAGCCGAAGCCCATCATCAGCGTCTCGGGATGGAGCTTGCGGTTGGCGATCCGATCCTTGTGGTAGTTGTCTGCGCTCATGGCCGTCTCCCTTGCGATCCTGCGACGCAGGCCGGTTTCTGCCACCAGATTATTCCCATCATGACGCCATTGCTTGGCCGATCAGCATCATCCTACTATGTCACGAGCAGCTTTCTGCTCAATTTCATTCCAGATGGAGCATATCATGCTCGACAGCATCGACCGCCGGATTCTCGCCGTGCTGCGCGAGGACGGGCGCATCACCAACCAGGACCTGTCACAGCGCGTCGGGCTGTCGCCGACACCGTGCCTCAGGCGGCTGAAGCGGCTGGAGGAGACCGGCGTCATCCAGGGCTACACGGCCTTGGTCGATCCGAAGGCCTATGGGCTGCCCTTCAGCGTCTTCGTCTCGGTGCGGCTGACCCAGCAGAACCAGGAGCAGATATCCGAGTTCGAAAAAGCCGTCGAAAGCTGGAGCGAAGTGGCCGAATGCTACCTCATGACCGGCTCGCAGGATTACCTGCTGCGCGTCGTCACGGACGGAATCGAGGGCTATGAGCGCTTCCTGAAGCAGAAGGCGACGCGGCTGAAATGCATCCAGTCGGTCGAATCCAATTTCGCGCTGGCGACGATCAAGAAGCGCTCCGGCCTGCCCCCGGTCTAGACGCTATCAACGGACGCCGAACAGCTCGGCTCCGGCAGCCTCGGCCATGCCGCTCTGCTGATGCGCCACGCCCGGCACGACGACCTCGCGCCAACGAAACGTCACTCCGAGGCGGCGCGCTTCGTCGCGGGCCGCGGCCATGAAGTGCTCTCCGCGCGCAAAGCGGGTCGGCCCCTGCTCCTCGGCACCGCGGGATTTGTTGAGCTGGGGATGGTCGGGATCGGTGTCACGGTCGCCAAGCATCACCAGCATCGGCTTCGACAGCGCGGCTGCGAGCGTGGCGTCCACAGCCGGGGTGCCCTTCAGCGAATAGGGATAAGCGCGCGCGCCAGCGAGAACCGGCAGCGTGTAGTAGCCGGCATTCGCCACGGCCGCCGTCGCAATCCTCGCATCCGGCATCAGCATGACCATGCGGTGGACGAACTGGGCACCGGCGGAGTGGCCGAAGATCGTGTAGCTACCTCCGGCGACGCGGCCGCTGGCGCGGGCGACATCGAACAGCCTCTCGATCAGGCCGAATGTCCATTTCGCCTTGTCGGGCTCGCCGCGCGCATTGCCTTGCTGGAAGCGGCGGCTGGAAAACTGCTCCTTGTCAAAGCGTGGGGCGAGGACGAGGAAACCGCCTCGGTCGGCAGCAGCCTTCCAGGCGTCGCGGGCGCCTCTCGCATTGCGGCCCATGCCGTGGATCGCAATCAGCAGCGGGCAGGGCTTGGCCGCGCAGGCCGGCGGCGCATAGGTCGAAACCGCGACGGTGGCCGGCAGCGGATCGGCATAGCTGCTTTCGGCCGGCCCGGTCCCGGCGAAGAGCGGCGGCGTCTCGGCAAAGGCCGAGGAGAGGCCGAAGCCCTGCGCAAGCACGACGACCGCCAATGTCCCGATCAGCCGCAGCATTCTGCGCTCCTTCAGGCGCCGCCACGGTCCATGGCGCGGCGCACGACCTGGGTGACTTCGCTGTTGGACAGGAAGAGATCGTGACGCAGCATGCTCCAGCCCCGGCCGGAGGTGTCCGCGACCCGGACGCCCAATGCTTCCAGCCGCGAGCGATCCGCGGCGCCGGCCCGCGCGACGCCGCCGGCGATGCGGGCGGAGACGGCCAGTGCCCGGTCACCGGGATCGATGATCACGGTCATGCGCTGGGCCAAGGGGCCGATTTTCTTCACCGTCTGCTCGAAAGCGTCGATATCGACATCGGGCGAGGCCAGCACGACCGAACCGATCCGGGCGTAGATTTCCCGCGAATCGCGCAGCTCGCGCAAGCCTTCCAGGGTCAGGAAGGTTCCCATGGAATGGGCAACGATGTGGATGCGGCCGACGGTCGGGTTGGCGACAAGCGCCTGCAGCGACTGGACGAAACCGTCGCGCGACCAGAGCGCGCTCTCGCGGTCGTAAGCGTAGTCGAAGAGCTTGCCGCCGGAGGGCCAGGTGAACAGGACCGTGCGACCCTGGAACTCCAGCGAATGGGACAACTGGCCGGCGCTGCGGGCGGCCGTCTCGAAGCTCTCGTTGAAGCCGTGGATGTAAAGCAGCACATCGCGCCCGTTCACGGCGTCCGAGAGTGCCCGCGTCGCGTCCGCCGTCGTTTCATGCGAAATGCCGAGCACGGCCCAGTCGCCGCTCACCGCCGAGGAGACACGCCCCGCGATGCCGCGCCCGGGCGGCGACAGTTGCGCCTCGGCGAAGGTCAGCGGGCCGCGATCGGTATTGAAATAAGGCGTCGCGCTGCCGGTCGAGCGGCGCGTCGTCATGACGAGCAGCCGCGGGTCCTTGCCGAGCGCCGAGGTATCGGCGCGTTCCGGCTCGGAGAAGGGCGACACGCTCGCCTCGCTCTGCGCGCAGGCGGCAAGCCCGAGCGGGAGGAACGCGGCGAGCGCCAGCGAACGGCATGAGAAGGCGCGCCTTGTAACGGGCATGGAGAGAGGCATCCGGTCAGAATTTGAGGGGCCGAACTGGCAGCCGCACCTCTAAAGGCAGGCCAACGCGGCCAGAATGGGGCGAGAGTGCTGCCGCCTGCACGAAGCAGCACCCGCGTTGCACCAAGGCGACATCACTGCGTGGCGCCGGAGATGATGGTGATCGGTGCGGTGACGACGAGCCCGACGGTCGATCCCACCGTGCCCATCACGCCGCCGGCGACGTCTCCCAGCCTGTCGCCGAATTGCGGCCCCGCAAAGCCGATGCCCTTGTCCTGCTGCAGCCGCTGGCCGATCATCTGCACGACCTTCGGCGAGGACGCGAATTTCGCATGGTTGAGGCTGTCGCCGGAGGAGACCTCGGAGAGGTCGATCAGCCGCACGCCAAGCTTTTCCAGCTCGGCGATCGTCTCGGTATCCTTGCTCGACACCGCGCCCAGCCGCTTCTTGTCGCCGGCGAAGCGCCGGGAGAAATCGAGCGCCCGGTCATCGGCCGAGACGAAGACCGTCACCGGCCGCCGGATTTCGCGCATCTGCGTCTTGAAGACGTCAAGATCGACGTCGGGCGCTGCGAGCATGACATCGCGCAGCTTGCCGCCAAAGGTCCCGTCGCCGCGGATTGCAGCCTGGCGGAGCGTCTCCAGCGTCAGCAATGTGCCCATTGAATGGGCGAGGATGTCCATGCGCGACGGGCCGAGATCCCGGGCGATGGCCCGCAGGTTCAGCTCGAGGAAATCGCGCGAGTAGAAGGCGCTTTCGCGATCATAGGGATAAGCAAGGAGCTGTCCGCGCGAGGGCCAGGTGAACAGCACCGGCACGCCCTTGAAGCCGGAATCATAGACGATCTGGGCGAAGCGATAGGCCGCATCGGCGAAATTCGTGTTGTAGCCGTGGACGAAGACCAGCACGTCGCGCTGGGAGGCTGGCCGCCGCGCCAGTTCCTTGCGCACGTCGGAAACGATCGGCGCGAGATCGAGCTTCTGGAGGTTGGTCGCGGTGAAATGCTTCGCCGGGTCGCCCGGTCCCGAATCGGGCAGTTCCAGCTCACCGGGCTTGTGATTACGCGGCACGGTGATGTCGAGGCGGGCGAAGGAGAGCTTCGGCCCGCGCTCGCCGCTGAAATAGACCGGCTGCGCCGAGGCCTCGCGCGTCGTCGCGACGTAAATCTGGACAGTCCCTGCGACCTCCGCCTTCGGAGCGGAGCTCAGCTCCAGCACGCGCGGCGTGCCGCAGGCTGCGAGCGCCAGCGGCAAAAGCAGGACCAACAGGAAAACACGAAGCCGCATCGCCACGCACATCATCGCCAAGTCGTCTCACTGCAACAGCGAATTCACAAGATGCGCACATGACACAGTGATGAAGCAAATGAGACGGCAGGACGCCTTGTCGCCCGCTCCCGCGACTTGCTAACTGGCGGCATGGTCGACAGCAGCAGCTCCCCATCCGACACCCTGCGCGATGCCATTCTTGCCGGCGAGCGCGCTGCGCTGGCCCGTGCGATCACGCTGGCGGAATCGCGCCGCGCCGATCATCGCGAGCAGGCGCAGACCCTGATCCAGCAGTTGCTCCCTCACACCGGCCGAGCGATTCGGGTCGGCATCACCGGCGTGCCCGGCGTCGGCAAGTCGACCACGATCGACGCGCTCGGCAGCCACCTGACCGCAGCGGGCCACAAGGTTGCCGTGCTCGCGGTCGACCCCTCGTCTTCCCGGACCGGCGGCTCGATTCTTGGCGACAAGACGCGGATGGCCCGGCTCGCGGTCGATCCCAACGCCTATATCCGCCCCTCCCCCTCCTCGGGCACGCTCGGCGGGGTCGCGGCCAAGACGCGCGAGACCATGCTGCTCTGCGAGGCGGCCGGCTTCGACGTGATCCTGGTCGAGACGGTCGGCGTCGGCCAGTCGGAGACCGCCGTCGCCGACCTCACAGACTTCTTCCTCGTGCTGATGCTGCCCAATGCCGGCGACGAATTGCAGGGCATCAAGAAGGGCATCATCGAGCTCGCCGACATGATCGCGGTCAACAAGGCGGACGGCGACGGCGCCATGGCCGCGCGCGCAGCCGCCGCGCAATACAAGGCCGCGCTCCATATCCTCTCCCCCGCCTCCCCCCTGTGGAGCACGCCGGTCGTGACGATCTCGGGGCTGACGGGGCTCGGGCTCGACAAGCTCTGGGCCAGGATCGAGGACCATCGCGCCCGCTTCGAGGCCAAGGGTCTGATCGCCGAAAAGCGCCGCCGGCAGGATGTGAAATGGATGTGGGCGATGGTGCAGGACAGGCTGCAGGCCAGGCTCCGGCACGACCCGGCCCTGAAAGCCCGCACGCCGGAGCTGGAGGCGGCCGTCGCTGCCGGAAAGCTCCCCCCGACATCCGCCGCCGACGAGATCGCGCGGGCGCTGGGGCTGTGATCCCGGCGCGGCGAACCTCGGTGCCAGATCGGCACAGGTGAAGCTGGCACAGAGCTTGATCCGCGCCGGCCGAACAGGAGCTTTCATGGTGCTGTCCCGACGCAACGTGCTGGCGATGGGCCTTTTCGGCACGGCCTCGGTCGTTCTGCCGGCCCATGCCCAATCGCGCGGCGCGACGACCGGCCCGCTCGGCCATCTTGGCCTAGATGCCGGCCAACTCGGCTTACGGCCCGGTGCCGCGGAGGATCAGTCGCGGCAACTCCAAGCTGCTCTCAAGCAAGCTGCTGCGCGCGGCGCGCCGCTTCTCCTGCCGCCCGGCCGCTACCGGATCGGCGGCGTCGCCCTGCCCGAGAACGCCCGGATGATCGGCGTGCCCGGCGAGACGCATCTCGTCACGGCCAGTGGCCAGCCCCTCCTGATCGCCCGCAATATTGGGCGGGCCGCGCTCACCGGCCTGAGCTTCGACGGGCTCGACATCCCCGCTGCCCAGCGAAGCGGGTTGCTCATGGCCGAGAACGTCGGCGAGATCACCATTTCCGGCTGCGCCTTTGCCAAGGCCGGCTCGGTCGGCCTGACGCTTGACCGCTGCGGCGGGCGCGTCACCGCGAGCCGGTTCCGCGACATGCGGGACGCAGCGCTGTTCGCGATCGATTCGAAGGGCCTCACGGTCGAGCAGAACCGGGTCGAGGATTGCGGCAATAACGGCATCCAGATCTGGCGCAGCCAGCCCGGCGACGACGGCTCGATCGTTCGCGGCAACCGTGTGCTGGGGATCAGGACCGATGGTGGCGGCAGCGGCCAGAACGGCAACGGCATCAGCGTCTTCCGCGCCGGAGGCGTGATCATCGAGGGCAACCAGCTGCGCGACTGCGCGCTGAGCTTCATCCGCAACAATTCCGGCTCCGGCGTCCAGATCCTCGGCAACCAGGGGCGGCGCTGCGGCGAGGTCGCGCTCTACAGCGAGTTCGCCTTCGAGGGCGCAATCATCGCCAACAACCATGTCGAGGACTGCGCGTCGGGCGCCTCGATGACCAATCTCGACCAGGGCGGGCGCATGGCAGTCTGCGCCAACAACATCATCCGCAAGGCGACGCGCAAGGCCGTGCCCTACAGCAAGGAGCCGACCGGAGGCTACGGCATCCATGTCGAGGCGGAAGCGGCGGTGACCGGCAATGTCATCGAGGACGCCAGCGATATCGGCATCGCGCTCGGCTGGTCATGGGGCATGCGCAATCTCGCCGCCACCGGCAACGTCATCCGCAAGACCGGGATCGGCGTCTCGGTCTCGCTGGTGCCCAAGGAACGCAACGCGCTGATCGCCAACAACGTCATTTCCGAGGCCCGCGACGGCGCCGTGATCGGCACCGAATACGGCAAACCGGTCACCGGCGACCTGACAAAGGCTCCCGACGCGAGAGCCTCCGGCATCGTGGTCGCGAACAACGCGGTGCGCTGAGGCCTCAGGCCGCCGGCGCGCGAATCCGGCCGACCTCGATGCCGTTCCAGTTCTTCAGCACGGTCTCACGCAGCGGCGCGAAGGCTGCCTGCGTGGCACCGTCCATCGGCAGGAAGCGTGCGATCAGGGCGCCAAGCGCGATCTCGGCGGCACGACCGGCGCCGTCATCGCATTTCAGGGCGATGCCGTAGCCCAGTTCCGGAAGCGCGGCGCAATACACCCCCTCCGCCCCGGTCTTGGTGAAGGCGCGCGCGCCGAGCAGGTCCATCAGGCGGGTGTCGTAGCGGCCCGTGCCGGCGACCATGAAGGGGTGGGCTGCAGCGGCCGCCCGGATGCGCGCCGCCGCCTTTGCCCGCTCCGGCCCGAAGCCACGGCCGGTGCCGAGCCGGGCGAAACCCAGCGCCAGCGCCGAAAGCGGCACGGCGTAGGACGGGATCGAGCAGCCGTCGGTTCCCATCCGCTCGGCGCTATGGACGGCCCCGGTCACGGCTTCCAGAGCGCCGCGCACGGCCTGCTGCACGGGGTGGCTCGCCTTCACATAGCCGGCAGGGTCCTCATCCATGTTGCAGGACAGGCAGACGAAGCCGGCATGCTTGCCCGAGCAATTGTTGTTGAGGGCGCTCGGCTCGGCGCCAGACTTTGCCAGGGCGCGGGAGACGACCTCGTTCGACGGCCAATGCGCGCCGCATTCGAGGCAGCCGGCATCGCGGCCGGCCTTTTTCAGCATCGCCAGCGAGGTCTGCGCATGCAGCGGCTCACCGGAATGCGAGGAGACGGCGAGCGCGATCTCGGCCTCGGTCAGCCCGTAGCGGTCGGCTGCGCCGCTCTCGATCAAGGGCAGGCCCTGGATCGCCTTGACCGCCGAACGCGGAAACACCGGGCGCTCGACATCGCCGGCCGCGAAGACCACACCGCCATCGGCATCGACGACGATCGCCGCGCCGCGATGGCGCGATTCGACGACATTGCCGCGCGTGACCTCGGCGAGAACGGGATTTTCCATGGCGACCTCCATTGCCCTTTGCGCCGGGCTTGCCGCCTTTTGGCGCTGACGCGGGGTCCTGTCAAAAGCGCTGGCGCGAAGGGCGCCGGGCTGCCACGGTGCGGCCCAGCCAACCCACGCCCTTCAGCGATGGAAGATCGATGTCGCCGGACTACGAGACCGAGTACAACAACCGCGCCCGCGTGCCGGAACATCCGGGAATCATCGCCGGCTGGCAGGCCGATGCCGCCGCCTACCGTGCCGAGGCCCTGCGCGAGCTGGACGTCTCCTATGGCGAGGGCGAGCGCCAGGCCTACGACCTGTTCAAGCCCGAGACGATCCGCGGCAACGCGCTGGTGATGTTCATCCATGGCGGCTACTGGCAGGCGCTCGACCGCAGCTATTTCTCGCATATGGCGCGCGGGCTGAACCGGCTCGGCCTGCCGGTCGCGGTCGTCGGTTACGATCTCTGCCCGCAGGTCCATCTCGGCCACATCGTCTGGGAATTGCAGCAGGCGGCTGCGGCGCTGTGGCGGCGCTTCGGCCTGCCGGTGATCGCGACCGGGCATTCCGCCGGCGGCCATCTCAGCGCCTGCACGCTTGCCACCGACTGGAAGAATGTCGACCCGGACCTGCCAGACCAGCTCGTGCCGGCAGCCTATGGCATCTCCGGCCTCTACAACCTGAAGCCCCTGACCGAGACCAGCATCAACAAGGCGCTGAATCTCGACCTGGCTGCCGCGGAACTGGAAAGCCCGCTGTTCTGGCCGGCGCCGTCGCGGCTGACCATGGATGCCGTGGTCGGCGGCGCCGAGAGCGACGAGTACCACCGGCAGAGCCGCCGCCTCACCGATGTCTGGGGGCTGGAAGGCGTGACGACGCGCTACGAGGAAATCCCCGGAGCCAACCATTTCACCGTGATCGCCGGACTGACCGATCCGGAGAATGCGATGACCCGACGGATCGCCGCGCTCGCCGGCGCTTGATCTTACCACGCAGAGGATTCTATCCAGACCCAACAGAGTTTCGGAGCGCGCGATGCAGACCTTCTTCGTCGAGATCAAATGCAGGCTCGGCAAGACCTATGAGGTCGCCAGCGAACTGGCCGATCGCGAGATCGCCTCGGAGATCTATTCGACCGCCGGCAACTACGACATCCTGGCCAAGTTCCACGTCGCGGCCGATGTCGATATCGGCCATTTCGTCGCGCAGAAAGTGCAGTCGATCCCCGAGATCGCCGACACCCATACGATCATCACCTTCAAGGCGTTCTGAACTTCGCGCCGACGGCGCTGGGGATTTATCGAATCGTTTCCGGCGCTTGCGTGCGGATTCTCGCATGCCGATTCAGCATCTTGCCAAATTGATTCAAGTTCGCAGCCGCCTCATCCTTTCCGCCCCGGCGAAACTGCTGGCGGCGCCGACGGCTTGACGGCGTGGGGGCTTTCGCGCGACCAGCATCCTTCGGACTGCAGGGATCCTCGCGCCATGAAAAGCACGCTCTCCACTGATCTGCGCTCGGGCGCGCTCGTCTATCACCGCCAGCCTCGGCCGGGTAAGCTCGAGATCCAGGCGACCAAGCCGCTCGGCAACCAGCGCGACCTGGCGCTCGCCTATTCGCCCGGCGTAGCCGCCGCCTGCGAGGCGATCGTCGACGATCCCTCGGAAGCCGCCGAGCTGACCTCGCGCCAGAATCTCGTCGCCGTCATCACCAACGGCACCGCCGTGCTGGGGCTGGGCGATATCGGTCCCCTCGCCTCCAAGCCGGTGATGGAGGGCAAGGCCGTCCTCTTCAAGAAATTCGCCGGCATCGACTGCTTCGACATCGAGGTCGAGCAGAAGAACATCGAGAAATTCGTCGAGGTCGTTGCGGCGCTGGAACCGACGTTCGGCGGCATCAATCTCGAGGACATCAAGGGGCCGGAATGCTTCGAGATCGAGGAGCAGCTCAAGGCCCGGATGCAGATCCCCGTCTTCCATGACGATCAGCACGGCACGGCGATCATCGTCTCCGCCGCGGTGCTGAACGGGCTCGACCTCGCGGGCAAGAAGATCGCCGACGTCAAGATCGTCGTCTCCGGCGCCGGCGCCGCCGCGCTCGCCTGCACCAACCTGCTGGTCGAACTCGGCGCGCAGCGCCAGAACATCTGGCTCACCGATATCGACGGCGTGGTCTACAAGGGCCGCAACACGCTGATGGACCGCTGGAAGGAGGTCTACGCGCAGGAGACCGATGCCCGGACGCTGAGCGACGTCATCGGCGGCGCCGACGTCTTCCTCGGCCTTTCCGCAGCCGGCGTGCTCAAGCCCGAGATGGCCAAGCAGATGGCGACGAAGCCGCTGATCCTGGCGCTGGCCAACCCCAACCCCGAGATCACGCCGGAAGATGCGCTCGCCGTGCGCCCCGACGCGATGATCTGCACCGGCCGCTCGGATTATCCGAACCAGGTCAATAACGTCCTGTGCTTCCCCTATATCTTCCGCGGCGCGCTCGACGTGCAGGCGACGACGATCAACGAGGCGATGAAGCTCGCGGCGGTGCGCGCCATCGCCTCGCTCGCCCGCGAGGCGACGTCCGACATCGCGGCCCGCGCCTATGGTGGCGAGGCCTCGACCTTCGGCGCGAACTCGCTGATCCCGAACCCGTTCGATCCCCGCCTGATCATGCGCATCGCGCCGGCTGTCGCCGAGGCGGCGATGGTGACCGGTGTCGCCCGCAAGCCGCTGGTCGATGTCGAGGCCTATCGCGAGCAGCTCTCGCGCTTCGTCTTCCGCTCCGGCTTCCTGATGAAGCCGCTGTTCCAGAAGGCCAAGGCCGACCCCAAGCGCGTGATCTACGCCGAGGGCGAGGACGAGCGCGTGCTGCGCGCCGCCCAGGTCGCGCTGGAGGAAGGGCTCGCCGTTCCGATCCTGATCGGCCGCCCGAGCGTGATCGAGACGCGCATCCAGCGCTTCGGTCTGTCGCTCAAGCCCGGCGTCGATTTCGAGGTGGTGAATCCCGAGGACGATCCGCGCTATCGCGACTATGTCCAGACCTATCTCGACATCGCCGGCCGGCGCGGCATCACGCCGGAGGCCGCCCGCTCGCTGGTGCGCACCAACAACACCGTGATTGCCGCGCTCGCCGTCGCCCGCGGCGAGGCCGATGCGATGATCTCGGGCCTCGAAGGCCGGTTCATGTCCCGCCTGCGGCATATCAAGGACATCATCGGCATGGCGCCCGGCGTCTGCGACCTTGCGGCGATGACCCTGATCATCACCAACAAGGGTGCCTTCTTCATGTCGGACACCCATGTGAAGCACGATCCGACGGCGGAGGAGATCGCCGACATGACCGTGCTGGCGGCGAGCCATGTCCAGCGCTTCGGCATCGACCCGAAGATCGCCCTGCTGTCGCATTCCGATTTCGGCGCGGCCGACACGCCCTCCTCGCTCAAGATGCGCAAGGCTCTGAAACTGATCCGCGAGCGGGCGCCGCATCTCGAATGCGACGGTGAGATGGAGGCCGATACCGCCCTCGTGCCCCTGATCCGCGAGCGCGTGCTGCCCTCCTCGACGCTGAAGGAGATGGCGAACGTCCTGATCTTCCCCAATCTCGACGCGGCCAACATCTCCTACCAGTTCGCCAAGGTGATGGCCGACGCATTGCCGGTCGGGCCGATCCTGATCGGCACGGCCAAGCCCGCCCATATCCTCACGGGATCGGTGACGGCGCGCGGCGTGGTCAACATGACGGCCGTCGCAGTGGTCGAAGCCCAGGAAAGCGCGGCGGAAGCGGCCAGCCGTTGAGCCTATAGCCACCCCCTGACAAACAACGAGCGAAAACCGCGGCCTCGCCGTCGTTTTCGCGCTTGGCAGACTCAATTCGACAGGGTCTACTCCCCCTGAAGTCGGGCATCGCTCGCAACGACGCCCGGCTTGAGGGAGGTTGCCATGCTCGACGTCACGCGCCGCCATGCCCCTTTGGCCTTCGCCGCCATCCTGGCCGCGACCCGCGCCGCCGCCCAGGGCCGGATTGTCTTCCACCGCGGCAATGACGGCGATCCCGAGACGCTCGATCCGCACAAGACCTCCACCGTCGCCGAAGCGCATCTGCTGCGGGACCTGCGCGAGGGCCTCGTCATCCACAATATGATGGGCGAGGTCGTACCCGGCGTCGCCGAAAGCTGGACAATGAGTCCGGACGGCAAGAGCTGGCGCTTCAAGCTGCGCGGCAACGCGAAATGGTCGAACGGTGACCCGGTCAGGGCCTCGGATTTCGTCTATTCCTTCAGGCGTATCGTCAATCCGGAAACCGGTGCGAAATACGCCAACCTGCTCTTCCCGATCCGCAATGCCCAGGCGATCCACAAGGCCGCCGCCGGCTCCTCGTTGGAAACGCTCGGCGTCACCGCTCCCGACGAGAGCACGCTGGAGATCGCACTGGAGCAGCCGACGCCCTACCTGCTCGAGCTCCTGACCCATCAGAGCGCCCTGCCCGTGCACCCACCCAGCGTAGCCAGGGCGGCGCAGGAGCCCGAGCGGCCGGAGAACTGGATCACCAACGGCCCCTATATGCTCAGGGAACTGGCGCCGAACTCGCATATCCGGCTCGACCGCAACCCGCATTTCCATGCGGCCGCCGATGTGCAGATCGATACCGTGATCTTCTATCCGGCGTCCGACCTCGCGGCGGCGGTGCGGCGCTTCCAGGCCGGCGAACTGCATCTCACCACGGACATCCCGGCCGACCAGTTCAAGAGCCTGAAGGAAAAGCTCGGCGACCAGGTCCGGATCGGCCCCTATCTCGCGACCTATTTCCTGATCATCAACAGCGCCAAGCCGCCCTTCGACGACGAGCGCGTCAGGCGGGCGCTATCGCTGCAGATCGATCGCGAATTCATCGCCGACCGGATCTGGGGCGGCACGATGCTGCCGGCCTATGGCGTGATACCTCCGCATATCGGCAATTACGGCGAGCGTGCCGAACTCGATTTCCGCCACGCTTCTGGGCTCGAACGCGAGGACGATGCCAAGCGCCTGCTCGCTTCGGCCGGCTTCGGCAGCATACCGCTTCAGGTCGAGTTCCGCTTCAACACCACCGACAACAACCGTCACACGGCCGAGGCTATCGCAGAGCAATGGCGCGCGATCGGCGTCGAGACCCGTTTCGTCCAGACCGATTTCCGCACGCATTTCGCCTATCTGCGCGATGGCGGCGATTTCGACGTCGCCCGCTATGGCTGGATCGGCGACTATTCCGACCCGCAGAACTTCCTCTTCCTGTTCGAGAGCGACAATGCCGGCTTCAACATCGGCAAGTACAGCAATCCGCAATTCGACGCGTTGATGAAGCTCGCGACCGAGGAACTCGACATCGCCCGGCGCGCCGCGATCCTGCGCGAAGCCGACAGCATCGTCATCCGCGACGAGCCGTGGATTCCGGTACTGCACTACTCGACCAAGAACCTGGTCTCGCCGAAGCTGGCCGGCTTCGAGCAGAACCTGCGCGGCGCGATCCCGACGCGGTTCCTGAGCCTGAAGGCCTGAGGCTCGGCCCTGCACCAGACGCCGGGCCGTTTCCACGCCTTGAGGCTCGCAACCGGCGCCAAGCTTCGCTAGGAAGGTCCGGCGTTCCCTTCCAATCAGCGAGTCCGCATCGATGAGCCGCATCGTCTACGTCAATGGCGCCTATCTTCCCGAGGAAGAGGCCAAGATCTCCGTTTTCGACCGCGGCTTCATTTTCGGCGACGGCATCTATGAGGTTTCGGCCGTGATCGGCGGCAAGCTCGTCGATTGCGAGGCGCATCTCGCGCGCCTCGAGCGCTCCTGCGGCGAAATCCGCCTCGACCTGCCCTGGTCGAAGGCCGAGCTCGTCGCGATCCATCAGGAGCTGATCAAGCGCAACAATCTCGATGAGGGCGGCATCTATCTGCAGGTCTCGCGCGGCGCTTCCGATCGCGATTTCCCCTTCCCGAAGGATGTCCAGCCGACGCTGGTGATGTTCACCCAGGCCCGCAACTTCGTGAATGCGCCGACAGCCAAGACCGGCATCAAGGTCGTCTCGACGCCGGACCTGCGCTGGGCCCGCCGCGACATCAAGAGCGTCAATCTGCTCGCCCCGGTGCTGGCCAAGCAGTTCGCGCTGGAAAGCGGCGCGCAGGAAGCCTGGCTCACCGAGGACGGCGTGGTGACCGAAGGCGCCTCTTCCACCGCCTGGATCGTCAAGGGCAAGACACTGATCTCGCGCCCACTCTCCAACAAGGTTCTGCCGGGCATCACCCGCAAGGCGGTGCTGGCCTATCTCGCGGAATCCGGCTTCACCTTCGAGGAGCGCGAGTTCACGCTGGAAGAGGCGCTCGACGCCGAGGAGGCCTTCATCACCTCCGCGACCAGCCTCGTCATGCCGGTGACCACGATCGACGGCCACACGATCCATAACGGCGCCCCCGGCCCGACGGCGCTGCGCCTGCGCGAGATCTATATCGACTACGCCCGCAAGGGCGGCGTGCTCGGCTGAGGCATCGGGCCCGTTCAACGGCGTCATGCTCGCCCTTGTGGCGAGCATCTACGTCTTGGACAGCGCCCTCGATAGGCGAAGGCGTGGATGGTCGGGATAAGCCCGACCATGACGGATGGCGCTAGGCGCCGCCCGGGAATGACGAACCCGCGGCCAATTCCCCCATCACATAGGTCGCGGCGACATTGCGCTCGTCGCCCAGCGTGACGAGCACGAAGAGTTCCTCCGCGAGATCGCGCACCGTCTCCATGCGATGCGCCATCGCCCGCGTCGCGCCCGTATCGAGCACGACCACATCCGCCTCGCGGCCGGGCTCGAAGCTGCCGATCAGGTGATCGAGGCCGAGTGCCACCGCATTGCCCCGCGTGATCGCATGCAGGGCGCCCAAAGCCGACAGGCTTTGCCCTTGAAGCTGCAGCACCTTGTAGGCCTCGGCCATGGTCCTGAGCATCGAATAGGAGGTGCCCCCGCCGATATCGGTCGCGACCGCGACCTTGACGGCGCGCTGCCGGGCATGCGCCCAGTCGAACAGCCCTGAGCCGAGGAAGAGATTCGAGGTCGGGCAGAACACCGCGACCGCGCCGGTGTCCGCAAAGGCCTGCCATTCATTGTGGGTCATGTGGATGCAATGGCCCATCAGGCTTTTCGCACCGAGCAGACCATAACGCCGGTAGATATCCGCATAGTCCGCAGCTTCGGGATAAAGCTCGCGGGCAAAGGCAATCTCGGCTCGGTTCTCATCGATATGGGTCTGGACATGACAGCCGGGATGCTCGGCCGCCAGCCTCCCCGCCGCCGCCATCTGCTCCGGCGTCGAGGTTATCGCGAAACGCGGGGTGATCGCATAAAGCTGGCGGCCCTTGCCGTGCCAGCGCGCGATCAGCGTCTTGGAATCGCTATAGCTGCTCTCGGCCGAGTCGGTCAGCGCTTCCGGCGCATTGCGATCCATCATCACCTTGCCGGCGATCATGCGCGTGTTGCGGCGCTCCGATTCCGTGAAGAAGGCCTCCGCCGATTGCGGATGGACCGAACAATAGACCGCCGCCGTGGTCGTGCCGTTGGCGAGCAATTCGTCGAGAAAAAAGCGCGAGAGCTTCTCGGCATGGCCCTGCTGAGCGAGCTTCTGCTCCTCGACGAAGGTATATTTGTTCAGCCACTCCATCAATTGCGCGCCATAGGAGGCGATCACCTGGGTCTGCGGCATGTGGATATGGGCGTCGATGAAGCCCGGCATGATCAGATGCGGGCGGTGGTCGACGATCTCAGCACCGGCCGGCAGCGTCCGCAGCAGGTCCCGCGCCTCGCCTGCCGCCTGGACCAACCCGCTCTCGATGACGAGCAGCCCGTCCTCGACATAACGATGCGCGGCCTCGCCCGCGGTCTCCGGATCGTCGACGAACCAGAGCAGGCGGCCGCGCAAGGCGCGCAATCGGGTGGAGGTGGTCACGTCGGGCGGCTCCGGCACAATTCCACATCACATCTGCACCAAATCGAAGCTTCCGGCCAAGGCCGGATCATGCCTAATCTGCGGGCATGATTTGGCTTTGCGAGTGGAGCGAGAGGGATGCGTGAGAGCTTGCGCTTCCTGCTCGGCGACAGACTGGTCGAGATCGACCCCTGCGATCCGACGCTCACCGTGCTCGACTGGCTGCGCCTCGACCAGCGCATGACCGGCACCAAGGAAGGCTGTGCCGAGGGCGATTGCGGCGCCTGTACCGTCGTCGTCGGGCGACTGGATCGCGGGCGGCTGCGCTACGAGGCGATCAATGCCTGCATCCGCTTCCTGCCGACGCTGGACGGCTGCCAGCTTCTCACCGTCGAGCATCTGAAAGGCGCCGACGGCAGCCTGCACCCGGTCCAGCAGGCGATGGTCGAGTGCCATGGCTCGCAATGCGGCTTCTGCACACCGGGCTTCGTGATGTCGCTGCTGGCGCTGAGGCTCAACGAGGCCGAGCCGAGCATCGGCCGCATCGAGGATGCGCTCGCCGGCAATCTCTGCCGCTGCACCGGCTACGAGCCGATCATCACCGCCGGCCGCCGCATGGACGAGATCGCGCCGCGCGAGGCGGATCGGTTCCTGCGGGAACGGGAGGCCGTTGCGACGCGGCTTGCCGCCCTGGATGATGACGAGACGCTGTCCCTGCAAGGTGGAAGCGGACGCTTCTATGCACCCACGACGGTGGAGGCGCTGGCCGATCTCGTCGCGGCGCATCCGCAGGCGACGCTGGTCGCCGGTGCCACGGATGTCGGGCTCTGGGTTACCAAGGCGATGAAGCGGATCGATCCCGTGATCTATCTCGGGCGGATCGAGGCGCTGCGCGCGATCACTGACGAAGGCAGCCATCTGCGCTTCGGTGCGATGGCTGGTCATATCGATGTCCGGACGGCGCTCGCCGCCCTCTCCCCTCAGCTCGACGAGTTGATGCGCCGTTTCGGCGGCGAGCAGGTGCGCAATGCCGGCACGATCGGCGGCAACATCGCCAATGGCTCGCCGATCGGCGACCTGCCGCCTGCCCTGATCGCGCTCGATGCCACGCTGGTCCTGGCAAGGCGCGGGGAAACCAGCCTCGAACGCCGTAGCATCCCGCTCGAAAGCTTCTTCATCGAATACCGCAAGCAGGACCGGCGGCCCGGGGAATTCGTCGAGGCTGTGCTGGTGCCAAAACTTGCGGACGGCATGCTGTTCCATGCCTCGAAGGTCTCGAAGCGCTTCGACGAGGATATTTCCGCCGTCTGCGGCGCCTTCCGGCTCGCGCTGGCCTCCGATGGCCGGGTCAGCGACGCCCGCCTCGCCTATGGCGGCATGGCCGGCATCCCGAAGCGGGCGAAGGCGGCCGAAGCCACGCTCGTCGGCCAACGTTGGGACGACAAGGCCGTCACAGCCGCCATCGCAACCCTCCCGCAGGATTTCACACCGCTCGACGACATGCGCGCCTCGGCGCATTATCGACTCAAGATCGCCGGCAACCTGCTGCTGCGCTTCCTGATCGAGACGACGGAAGCTGAGACGCGAACGCGGGTCGCCGGCCTGCTGGCGGAGGTCGCCCATGGCTGACGCACGCCGCAAGCTCGATATCGGACTGGAGAGCGGGCCGGTCGGCAGCTCCCGCACCCATGATTCCGCGCCCAAGCATGTCGCGGGCGAAGCTGTTTATATCGACGACATCGCCGCGCCCGATGGACTACTACACGCCTATCTCGGCACGAGCACGATCGCCCATGGCCGGCTGCTCTCGCTCGACCTCGATGCTGTCCGCGCCGCGCCGGGCGTCGTCGCGGTGCTGACGGCAGCGGACATCCCCGGCGCCAACGACATTTCCTCGACGCATCTCCATGACGAGCCGCTCTTCGCGACGCAGGCTATCCTGTTCCACAGCCAGCCGCTTTTCGCGGTCGTGGCTGAAACGCGCGAGCAGGCGCGCCATGCCGCGACGCTGGCGAAGGCGGATTATGCCGAGGAACCGCCGCTGATCGACATCGCTGCGGCGCGCGAAGCCGGGGGGAAACTCGTCACCGAACCGCTCAAGCTCGAACGGGGCGATGTCACTACCGCCATGACCGCGAGCCCGCACCGGCTGAAAGGCGCGATGGCGATCGGCGGGCAGGAGCATTTCTACCTCGAAAGCCAGGTCGCGCTCGCTATCCCCGGCGAGGACGAGGACATGGCCGTGCTGGTCTCGACCCAGCATCCGAGCGAGGTCCAGCACATGGTCGCGGCCGTGCTCGGGGTCGGCTCGCATGCGGTGACGGTCGAGGTCCGCCGCATGGGCGGCGGTTTCGGCGGCAAGGAGACGCAGGCCAATCTCTTCGCCTGCGTCGCGGCAGTCGCAGCCCGCAAGCTCAAGCGGCCGATCAAGCTCCGGCCCGACCGCGACGACGACATGGCGATCACCGGCAAGCGCCATGATTTCATCTGCGATTACGAAATCGGCTTCGACGACGAGGGCCGCATCCATGCGCTCGACGCCGTCTATGCGGCGCGCTGCGGCTGGAATGCCGATCTCTCCGGGCCGGTGACCGACCGCGCCCTGTTCCACATGGACAATTGCTATTTCTACCCGGCGGTGCGCGCCCGCTCGGAGCCGCTTTTCACCAACACCTGCTCGAACACCGCCTTCCGCGGCTTCGGCGGGCCACAGGGCATGGTCGGGGCCGAGCGCTTCATCGAGGAGATCGCCTACGCGACCGGTCTCGACCCGCTGGAGGTGCGCCGGCGCAATCTCTATGGCGGCGCCGGCCGCGATGTAACGCCCTATCACCAGACGGTCGAGGACAATATCGCAGCGGATGTCATCACCGAACTGGAGCGGCGCTGCGACTATCAGACCCGCAAAGCGGCGATCCGCGAGGCCAACAGGACAAGCCCGATCGTCAAGCGCGGCATCGCGCTGACACCGGTGAAGTTCGGCATCTCCTTCACCGCGACTTGGTTCAACCAGGCCGGTGCGCTGGTGCATGTCTATACGGACGGCACGGTCGCGCTGAACCATGGCGGCACCGAGATGGGGCAAGGGCTCTATATCAAGGTGGCGCAAGTGGTGGCCCATGCCTTCGGCATCGGACTCGATCAGGTGAAGATCACCGCGACGACGACCGGCAAAGTGCCGAACACATCCGCTACGGCCGCTTCCTCGGGCTCCGATCTCAACGGCATGGCGGCGCTCGACGCCTGCGAGACGATCAAGAAGCGATTGTCGGAGTTCGCCGCGAAGCATTGGCAGGTCGAGGCGGAGGATGTCGCCTTCTTGCCGGGACGCGTGAAGATCGGCACCCGCGAGATCGCCTTCAAGGAACTGATCGCCGCCGCCTATATGGCCCGCGTCCAGCTCTCGGCGACGGGCTTCTACGCGACGCCCAAAATCCACTGGGACCGCAAGGCCGGGCGCGGCCACCCGTTCTACTATTTCGCCTATGGCGCAGCGGCGGCCGAGGTCGCAATCGACACGCTGACCGGGGAGTACAAGGTCGAGCGGGTCGATATCCTCCATGATTGCGGACAGTCGCTGAACCCGGCGATCGACAAGGGCCAGATCGAGGGCGGCTTCGTGCAGGGCATGGGCTGGCTCACCACCGAGGAACTGGTCTGGGACAAGAAAGGCCGGCTCTGGACCCATGCGCCCTCGACCTACAAGATTCCCGTCGCCTCCGACCGCCCGCAGATATTCAACGTGCATCTCCTGGAAAATGTGCCGAACCGCGAGCCGACGATCCATCGCTCCAAGGCGGTGGGCGAGCCGCCTCTGATGCTGGCGATCTCGGTGCTGCACGCACTGTCGGATGCGGTGGCGAGCGTCGGCGATCATCGCTTCTGCCCGCGCCTCGATGCCCCTGCGACGCCGGAGCGCGTGCTGGATGCGGTCGAGCGGGTCAAGGCGGAGGCCACATCATGACCCTCGCCGCCTTCCTGGTAGCCCATCAGCGCGACGGCATCGTCCTGGTCCGGATCGAGGCGGCGGAAGGCTCGACGCCGCGCGAAGCCGGGGCTTGCATGGCGGTCAGCCCGAACGCCATCGCCGGAACCATCGGCGGCGGGCAGCTCGAATTCCACTGCATCGACATCGCCCGGCACATGCTCACCGAGGGCGCCGAGGATCAATTGCTCGATATCCCGCTCGGGCCGCAGATGGGGCAGTGCTGCGGTGGGCGGGTGCGTGTGTCGCTCCGCCATGCGGGAGCGGCCGAGATCGCCCTGTTCAGCGCCCGCGAGAAGGCCGAAGCCGCGACGCGGCCACCGGTGCTGATCTTCGGGGCCGGCCATACCGGCCGCGCGCTGGCAAAGGCACTGGCACCGCTGCCCCTCTCGGTCTCGCTGATCGACGATCGAGACGACGTCATGAGCGGGCTGCCGGCAGCCGTCACCTGCATCCGCATGGCCGATCCCGCCGATGCGATCGCGAGCGCTCCGGCAAAAGCCGCCTTCGTCGTGCTCTCGCATAGCCACGCGCTCGACTACCGGCTGGCGGAAGCGGCGCTGGCCCGTGGTGATGCGGCTTATGTCGGCATGATCGGCTCGGCCACGAAGCGGGCCCGCTTCGAATCCGGCTTCCTGCGCGCTGGTGGTCGGCGTGAGGCTCTGGCGCGCTTGACCTGCCCGATCGGCGGCTGCGATGTGGACGACAAGCGCCCGGAGGTGATCGCGGCCTTGACGGCAGCCGAGCTGGTGCGTTGCTTGCTTGGCCGCCGGGAACCGGCGAAAGGGAGACGGTCGCGACATGAATCAGCCGCGTGAGCAGAAGGTGCCGCCGCGGCTGGCGCTCGCCCATGTCTCGAAGAGCTTTCCCGGCGTCAAAGCCAATGAAGACATCAGCCTGAGCGTCAAGCCGGGCGAAATCCACGCGCTGCTTGGCGAGAACGGCGCCGGCAAGTCGACGCTGGTCAAGATCATCTACGGCGTCCAGCAGGCCGACGAGGGCGCCATCTCCTGGAACGGCTCGCCCGTTGCGATCCCCTCGCCCAAGGCCGCGCGCAAGCTCGGCATCGGCATGGTCTTTCAGCATTTCTCGCTGTTCGACGCGATGACGGTGATCGAGAATATCGCGCTCGGGCTCGACGAGGCGGTCGATCGCGAGGAGCTGAAGGCTCGCGTCGCCGCGATCCTGCAATCCTATTCGCTGCCGCTCGATCCGGAGCGCGAGGTTCATACGCTCTCGGTCGGCGAGCGCCAGCGCATCGAGATCGTGCGCTGCCTGCTGCAGAAGCCGAAGCTCCTGATCATGGACGAGCCGACCTCCGTCCTGACGCCGCAGGAGGTCGAGCGCCTGTTCGCGACGCTCAGGCAGATCGCGACCGAGGGCTGCTCGATCCTCTACATCTCGCACAAGCTGCACGAGATCAAAGCACTGTGCGACAGCGCCACGATCCTGCGCGGCGGGCGCGTCGTCGCGACCTGCGACCCCAAGGTCGAGACGACCAAGCGCATGGCCGAGCTGATGATCGGCGCGGAACTGCGCAAGATCGAGCACGGCAAGGCGGCTGGCTCCGGCGCCATCCGGCTGGAAGTCAAAGGACTGTCGCTGCCGGGTGAGCCCCCCTTCGGCACGGATCTGGAGAGCGTTTCCTTCGAAGCCCGGGCCGGCGAGATTCTTGGGATCGCCGGCGTCGCCGGCAATGGACAGGCGGAGTTGCTGACCGCCCTCTCGGGCGAGCAACTCGCGACCGGCTCGGAGGCAATCAAACTCGACGGCAAATCCGTTGGTCTTGAGGGCGCCGGCACACGCCGGACGCTCGGCCTCGCCTGCGTGCCCGAGGAGCGCAACGGCCACGCTGCCGTGCCGGATTTCTCGCTCGCCGATAACGGGATCCTCACGGCGCGTCACCGGCTCCCGCTGGCGCCGCATGGCTTCATCAGCCGCAGCAGCGTGAAACGCTTTGCAGATGGCGTCATCAAGCTCTTCGACGTCCGGACCACCGGCAACGCCGCGCTCGCCCGCTCGCTCTCGGGCGGCAACCTGCAGAAATTCATCATGGGCCGCGAAATCGGCCAGCAGCCGGCCGTTCTTGTCGTCTCGCAGCCGACCTGGGGCGTCGATGCCGGTGCGGCCGCCGCGATCCGACAGGAACTCGTCGACCTCGCGGCCAAGGGCTCGGCCGTGGTGGTGATCTCGCAGGATCTCGACGAATTGCTGGAGCTCGCCGACCGGCTCTGCGTCATCAACGAAGGTCGGCTCTCTGTGCCGCGCCCGGTCGCGAGCCTCGGCATCGACGAGATCGGCCTGATGATGGGCGGCGTCCATGGCGCGGAGGCAGCCCATGCTTGAATGGCGCCGCCGCCGCGAGCCCAGTCTGCTGATGCTGGGCCTGAGCCCAGTGATCGCGATCGGGCTCACCATGCTCATCGGCATGATCGTCTTCACCGCCATGGGCTATGACGGCTTCCACGCGGTCGGCAGCATCTTCCTGACCCCCTTCCTGGAGCCGCAACGCTGGGGCGATATCGGGGTCAAGGGCGCGCCGCTCGTCATGATTGCACTCGGGCTCGCCATCGGCTTCCGCGCCAATGTCTGGAATATCGGCGCCGAGGGGCAATACGTCATGGGCGCCATCGCCGGCACCGGCGTCGCCCTCCTGACCTATGACATGACGGGATGGTGGATTCTGCCCGCCATGGTGCTCGCCGGCATTCTCGGTGGTATGGCCTGGGCCGCGATCCCGGCCTTCCTGCGCGTCAAGCTGCAGGTCAGCGAGATCCTGACCAGCCTGATGCTGACCTATGTCGCGGTGCAGTTGCTGTACTTCCTCGTGCGCGGGCCGTGGAAGGACCCGGGCGGCTTCAATTTCCCGCAGACGCGGATGTTCACCGCCGATCAGACGCTGCCGACAGTGCTGGAAGGGACGCTCGTCCATCTCGGCATTCCGGCCGCGCTGGTGCTCGCGATCATCGCCTGGCTGCTGATGGAGAAGACCACGGCAGGCTACGCGATCAAGGTCGTCGGCCTGGCGCCCGCAGCCGCCCGCCATGGTGGCTTCAGCGCGGCGCGCACGACCTGGGCGACCATGCTGATCAGCGGCGCGCTGGCGGGTCTCGCCGGCCTGTTCGAGGCGGCCGGTCCGTTCGGGCAGCTCACGCCGCAATTCCCGGTCGGCTACGGCTTCACCGCGATCATCGTCGCCTTCCTCGGCCGGCTGAACCCGCTCGGCATCGTCTTCGGCGGCATCGTGCTGGCGGGAACCTATGTCGGCGGCGAGATCGCGCAATCGACGGTGAGGCTGCCGCAGGCCGCGACCGGCCTGTTCCAGGCAACGCTGTTGTTCATGCTGCTGGCAACCGACGTGCTCGTGCGTTGGCGTATCGGTTTCAAGCGGAGGGCGGCATGACCTCCGCCATGTTCATCTCCATCCTGATGACGCTGATCGCGGCTTCGACGCCGCTGCTGCTCGCATCGCTCGGCGAGCTCGTCGCAGAGAAGGCCGGCGTGCTCAATCTCGGCGTCGAGGGCATGATGTTGTGCGGCGCCGTCGCGGGCTTCGCGGTCGCCTTCTCCACCGGCAGCACCGGCATCGGGCTGGTCGCGGCGGCTTTCGCAGGCGTCGCGGCCTCGATGGTCTTCGCCGTGCTCGCGCTCTCGCTGATGGCCAACCAAGTCGCCACGGGGCTTGCGCTGACGATCTTCGGCATCGGCGCCTCCTCGCTGATCGGCGCGGGCTTCGTCGGGCGCACCGTCACGCGGCTTCAGCCGGTGTTTCCGGAAGCGCTGTCGGAACATCCGCTGCTGCGGGTGATCTTCGGACACGACATCCTCGTCTATCTCTCGCTTGCGCTCGTTGCCGCCGTGAGCTGGTTCCTGCGCCGGACGCGGCCGGGCCTGATCCTGCGCGCCGTCGGCGAGAACGACGCCTCGGCCCATGCGATCGGCTATCCCGTGATCGCCATCCGCTACGGCGCCATCGCCTTCGGTGGCGCCTTGGCAGGTCTCGGAGGCGCCTATTTCTCGCTGGCGTTGACGCCGATGTGGGCGGACCGGCTGACGGCCGGCCGCGGCTGGATCGCACTTGCGCTCGTCGTCTTCTCGGCCTGGAAGCCGGGGCGGCTCCTGCTCGGCGCCTACCTCTTCGGCGCCGTCATGACGCTCGAATTGCAGGCCAAGGCGGCCGGCGTCAGCTGGCTCGCGCCCGAGGTTCTGGCGATGGCCCCCTACCTTGCGACGATTGCGGTTCTGACCATGATGTCGCTAGGACGAAAGACCGGCCGGCTCGACGCGCCCGCCTGCCTCGGCAAATCCTTCTCGGCGTCCTGACGCCGCAACCGACAACGGGGAGTTTTAGGACATGACCAGCATCATCACCCGCCGCAAGCTGACATTCGGCGCCGCCGCCGCCTCGACCCTGCCACTGCTCGGCCGCGGCGCCTCGGCGCAGGCCCCGCTCGGCGTCGGCTTCATCTATGTCGGCCCGATCGGCGACCACGGCTATACCTGGACGCATGACCAGGGCCGGCTGGCGCTGGAGAAGGAATACGGCGCCAAGATCAAGACCAGCTTCATCGAGAACGTCGCCGAGGGTCCGGACGCCGCCCGCGCGCTGCGCCAGCTCGCCCAGGCCGGCAACCAGCTGATCTTCGCGACCTCCTTCGGCTTCATGAACCCGACGATCCAGGTCGCCAAGCAATTCCCGAAGATCAAGTTCGAGCATGCCACCGGCTATATGCGCGCCGAGAACGTCGCGACCTACGATGCGCGCTTCTACGAGGGCCGCGCCGTGATCGGCACCATCGCCGGACACATGTCGAAGACCGGACAGGCCGGCTACGTCGCCTCCTTCCCGATCCCGGAAGTCGTGATGGGCATCAATGCTTTCCATCTCGCCGCCCGCAAGGTGAACCCGAACTTCAAGACCAAGGTCGTCTGGTGCTCGACCTGGTACGACCCCGCCAAGGAGGCCGACGCCGCCAAGGCACTGATCGACCAGGGCGCCGACATGATCACCCAGCACACCGATTCCGCCGCCCCGCTCCAGGCGGCCGAGCAGCGCGGCGTCTTCGCCTTCGGCCAGGCCTCCGACATGAAATCCTTCGCGCCCAAGGCCCATCTTTCGGCCATCGTCGACGACTGGTCGGGCTACTACATCAAGCGCGTCAAGGAGGTCATGGACGGCAATTGGAAGAGCGGCGCGGTCTGGGGCGGCATCAAGGACGGCTTCGTCAAGCTCGCGCCGTATAACGATGCGATCACGCCGGCCGCCCGCGCCGCCGCAGACGAGGTCACCAAGGCCATCGTCGCCGGCACGCTCCACCCCTTCACCGGCGAGCTCAAGGACCAGAAGGGTGAAGTCCGCCTGAAGGCCGGCGAGAAGGCCAGCGACGAGATGCTTTCGAAGATGGACTGGTACGTCGACGGCATCCAGGCCTGACGATGAATTCTCGCTGCGGCGGACTGCTCGCGCCGCCGCAGCGATTCGCAGGCTCCACCCGCCTGACGCTACGTCAATCCACCCCGTCAACCTGTTTTCGTTCTCAACTGGGCCGTTACCGGCCTGAAACCGATGGAACGAAGGCGTTTCCTGTGCGTATCTACCGCCGCGGCCATCGTCTTTCCGCGGTAACCGTGGCAACTGCGTGAGTTGCGCGCCGCGAATGGCATCCATGTGTCGCGGTCGCTCGTGTCGGAAACGAGCATGAACGGCCGTCATCCAGCACGCGACGCCTGAACCACCTTCTCTAGGAGGAATTCATGACCAAGAACGAACTGATCGCCGCCATTGCCGAAGAGACCGGGAAGACCAAGGCCGACGTCTCGGCCATCCTGGCCTCTCTCGGCGCGACCGTCGCCAAGACCCTCAAAAAGGGCGACGACGTCACGCTCGGCGGCATCGGCAAGCTCTCCGCCGCCAAGCGCGAGGCCCGCGAGGCCCGCAACCCCTCGACCGGCGCGACCATCAAGGTGCCCGCCAAGACCGTCGTGAAGTTCAAGGTCACCAAGGACCTCGCCGACGCGGTGGCGTAAGGCCATCATCGGGCTCAGGCAGCGTTCGCGCATGAAACGTGGACGCTGCTTGACCCTGCGCCCCATGCCCTCACATTAGCGGCATGTTTCTCCGTCTCTTCACCGATCTGCGCGCCGCCAAGGTCCCGGTGACCTTGCGCGAGTACTTGACGCTGCTCGAAGGGGTGGAGGCCGATCTGGCCGAACACAGGGTCGACGAGTTCTACTATCTCGCCCGCGCCACTCTGGTGAAGGACGAGCGCCATCTCGACAAGTTCGACCGCGTCTTCGCCCAGGTGTTCAAGGGCATGGAGACGCTGCAGCAGGCGATCGAGGAAGCGGGCATTCCCGAGGAATGGCTGCGCAAGCTCGCCGAGAAATTCCTGACCGACGAAGAGAAAGCCCAGATCGATGCGATGGGCTGGGAGAAGCTCTGGGAGACGCTGAAACAGCGGCTCGACGAGCAGAAGGGCCGCCACCAGGGCGGCAACAAGTGGATCGGCACCGCCGGCACCTCGCCCTATGGCGCCTATGGCTACAATCCCGAAGGCATCCGCATCGGCCAGGACAAGAACCGCAATTTCCGTGCGGTGAAGGTCTGGGACAAGCGCGAGTTCAAGGATTTCGACGACACGCGCGAACTCGGCGTTCGCAACATGCGGATCGCGCTCAGGCGCCTGCGCCGTTTCGCCCGCACCGGCGCGGCCGAGGAACTCGACCTCGACAACACCATTTCCGAGACCGCCCGGCACGGCTATCTCGACGTCAAGCTTCGCCCCGAGCGCCGCAACGCCGTGAAGGTGCTGCTCTTCCTCGATGTCGGCGGGTCGATGGACTGGCATATCGAATTGGCCGAGGAGCTGTTCTCGGCGGCGCGGGCCGAGTTCAAGCATTTCGAGCATTTCTACTTCCATAACTGCCCCTATGAGCGGGTCTGGAAGGAGAACCGCCGGCGCCACGACCAGCAGATCGCGACCTGGGACGTGCTCAGGACCTATCCCTCCGACTACCGGCTCGTCTTCGTCGGCGATGCCTCGATGAGCCCCTACGAGATCGCGATGCCCGGCGGCTCCGTCGAGCACTGGAACGAGGAGGCCGGCGAGGTCTGGATGGAGCGCCTGGCGACCAAATTCCCGAAATCGGTCTGGCTCAACCCGGTGCAGCAGAACCTCTGGAACTACACCCAGTCGGTCCGCCAGATCGGCGGCTTGATGGGCGGGCGCATGTTCCCGCTGACGCTCGACGGACTGGATGGCGCGATGAAGGTTCTGGCGCGGTGACGAAAGCGATCATGGACGAGGACGACGACGGCCCTGCCCCGAGCTGGCGCCAGCGCCCCAAGCCGGTGGGCTTCGAGATCGCCTACAAGCTCGACGGCGACACGCTCGAGGTCGATCGGACGCGCCGGGTCGACAGCATCCGCCTGAGTGCGGTCGAGCAGGTCCGCTTCGTCTATGCGCCCGGCAATATCTCTTCGAAGGGCTACAAGACGCAACTCCGGCTCAGCGACGGCCGCACCGTGACCTTCGGCAACCTGTCCTGGCGCTCGCTCACCGATCTCGACCGCGACGATCCGCGCTATCGCCGCTTCGTCACCGCACTGTCGGCCGCGATCGCGCGGGCCAATCCGCGCGCGCGCTTCGTCGCCGGACGACCCAGGCCGATCTGGCTCGGCGTCGCCGCTCTCGGCGCGCTGTCGCTGCTGATGCTCGCGGCCTTCACGCTGCGCGCCTTCCAGCAGGGCGCGAACAGTGCCGGGCTGCTCGGCATCCTGCTGATCGCCGCCTCGTTCTGGCAGGTCTGGCCGCTGGTCAGTCTCAACCGGCCGCGCGAACTCGCGACCGGCGAGGTGCCCGACAGCCTCGTTCCGGGACGGACGAGCTGAGGCTCAGCGGACGACCAGCACCGAGCATTTCGCCCGGCGCACGATGGCCGAGGCGTTCGAACCGATGACATAGGCGAGCATGCCGGGCTCATGCGAGCCGATGACGATGAGATCGGCGCCGCTGGCGTCGGCCTCGGCCAGCACCTCGCCATGGACGGAGCCGATCAGGACCTTGGCCGAGACCTGCTCGGCGGGAAGATCGACCTTCGCTGCGATCTCGGCGAGCTTCGCCTCGGCATCTTCCTGCTGCTCGGAATCGAAATCAGCCGGCACGAACTCCATGTAGGTGACCGGGATGAGCGAGCGGACATAGACCAGACGCAGCCTCCCGCCCGAAGCCTTCGCGAAGGAGACGGCCGCTGCGAGCGCCGGCTGGGCAAGCTCGGCTTCGGCGAGATCTACGGGGACCATGATCGATCTGTACATCGCATCCTCCTAGGCATCGGACCGAAAAATGGGCGCCACTTTTCGGGAGTCCGGATGATATCACAAATGCCTGGGTCGCTGTTGCCGCGCCTGGTGGAATGCGCGCCGATCCAGGCGGGGTGTGCAATCATCATGGAGTTTTGCCAGCATCGGCGCCATGATCCAGCGCAAGATGCCGGATGCGGTGCGATGCCGCGCGGGTCTAGCCCTGGCGCTCGGGCGTACGGACGATCAGCCCGTCGAGATCGTCGCGGATGCGGATCTGACAGGAGAGGCGCGAATTCGGGCGAACGTCGAAGGCGAAGTCCAGCATATCCTCCTCCATCGGCTCGGCAGGGCCGACCGCCGCGGTCCAGGCATCGTCGACATAGACATGGCAGGTGGCGCAGGCGCAGGCGCCGCCGCATTCCGCCTCGATGCCAGGAACCGCGTTGCGGATCGCCGTCTCCATCACGGTCGAGCCGGTTTCGGCCTCGACGGTGCGGCTCTCTCCATGAGCGTCGATGAAGGTGATGTTAGGCATGGGAAACTCCGGCGGCGCGATCTCCGGCACCGCTTAGAGCATTTCAAAGCGGCACGGAACGGGTTTTCCCGCCGCAGCCGTGCTCAGGCGGCGCAGTCGGAGCGCGCGATCACCGCCCTCGCCTCGGCCGCCGCGAGGGAGAGCGCATCGAGAGCGCTTTCGCTCGCCTTCTGCTCCGGCCCGGCAAGACCCTCCTCGATGCGGTCGGCAGCCTCGGCGACCTGCCAGGCACCGACGGCGCGCGCCGCACCCTTCAGGCTGTGGGCGGCATCCATCCGCACCTGCCGGTCGGTGCTGCCGTGGATGGCTCGCAGATGGACGACGCATTGCTGGGCGAAGAGCACCAGCAATTCGCGCTCCAGCTCGTGGTCGCCTGCGGTCTGGCGGGAAAGATAGGCGAAATCGATGGCCTTCTCGGTCATGTCAGGAACTCTTCGACATCGGTCATCAAATGGCCGCACGGGCCGGTCTCATGCCCTTCAGGAAGCGCCCGGATGGTGAACGAGGCGTTAACGACGTTTGTGAATCGCGTGGTCAAATGGGTTTCCAAGGGTCCAGGGGTCCACTACCCTTCCAATTGGTAAATGATGGGCGCAGTGTCTCCGTTCACCCGGCCAGAGGCGGCATGGGGCGACGGTGGTCATCGTACGCGCCCATCGTCAGTAGCGTGACGAGGCGGCAACGATGAATCGACCCAAGAAGCTCCAGGACCCCACTGAAGCTGCGATGTCGGCGATCGAAGAGGCTCTTCGCCTTGACCAGTCCAAGGACGGCGCCGAGACGCCGGTCGAGACCGAGCCGCGACTGCCCTCGACCAGCGAGAACGACCTGAAGCTCGAATTGCCGCGCGTCGAGCCGGCTCCGGCGTCGCCTCCGCCGGCCCTTGCCACTCCTCCCCAGCAGCCGGCGCAGCCGCGCGCCGCGATCGCGCCCGATACCAGCCGCGTCGCCAATGACGACCGCCGCGATTCCAGCTCGCTGGTCCAGGCCTTCGCCGTGCGCCCGTCGCGCAAGCCCTACTGGTTCGCCGCGCTGTCGTCGCTGGCCTGGCTGGGAGGCGCCGCCTTCGTCCTGCTCGGCCGCTACGGCTCGTTCAGCAACGGCCTGCCCGAGCCGGTCGCCAGCTTCGGCATCGGCGAATGGACGCTGCTCGCGCTCTCGATCGGTGCGCCGGTCGTGTTCTTCTTCGTCCTGGCGGCGCTCTATCGCCGCACCCAGGAAATGCGCCTGATCTCGCGCGCTATGACCGAGGTCGCGCTGCGCCTGGCCGAGCCCGAGGTCGCCGGCGCCGATTCCGTATTGTCGCTGAGCCAGACCATCCGCCGCGAGGTCGCCGCCATGGGCGACGGCATCGAGCGCGCGGTTGCGCGGGCCGGCGAACTCGAAACCATCGTGCGCGGCGAAATCTCGACGCTGGAGCGCGCCTATGCCGATAACGAGATTCGCCTGCGTTCGCTGATCGACGAGCTCGTCACCCAGCGCGAGGCCGTGGTCGGCAATGCCGAGCGCGTCAAGCTCGCCATCAGCGGCGCCCATGACGGGCTCGCCAAGGACCTCGACAGCGCCAGCCGCGCCATCGCCGAGGCCGTCTCGCAGGCCGGCGACCGCGTCACCGGCTCGCTCGGCGCCAAGGGCGACCAGATCACCCAGGCGCTCGGCCGCGCCGGCGAGAAGATGATCGAGGAGATCAGCGGACGCAGCCACGACCTGGTCGAGCGCCTGCAGGTCACCTCCGGCGAGGTTTCCGAGCGGCTGGCCGGAGCCAGCGACAATCTCTCGACCATGCTCGACGGCCGGGCCAAGGAAATCGCCGGTTCGCTGGAGCGCACCGGCGCCGTCCTCACCGAGGGCCTGACCACCGGCGCCCAGGACGTCACCCGCGCCATCAGCGAGACCGGCAACCAGGTCGCCGAAACGCTGACCGGCCGCGTCGAGACCGTCAACGAACTGCTCAAGAACACCGGCGAGACGCTCGCCCGCGACATCTCGGCGCGTGGCACGGAAGCGGCCGAGCGCTTCGAGGTCAGCAGCCGCAGCATGGTGGCGCTGATCGAGAGCCAGAGCGAGGCCCTGCAGGCGCGTCTGGCGGAATCCGGCGAAGCGCTGCGCAGCGCGCTTTCCGACGAGGGCGAGAGCGTCACCACCCGCCTCGCCGAGGTCGGGCGCGGGGTCAACAGCCTGCTCAACCGCCAGAACGAAGCCATCGCCACCCGCCTCACCGAGGTCGGCGAGAACGTTCACGGCCTGATCGGCACGCATGGCGATACGCTGGTCAGCCGCCTCAACGAGACCGCTCGCACCGTCGACGACGTGCTGCGCGAGCGCAGCGAGGCGATCATCCTGCGCGTCAACGATGCCAGCCAGTCCCTCAGCGAGTCTGTCGCGCAGCATGGCGACGCGCTCACCGGCCGCATCACCGACGTCGCGGGCCAGGTCAACGGGCTCTTCACCGACCAGGGCAGCAAGCTCGTCGACCGCCTGAACGAAACGGGCCAGACCGTCCATACCCTGCTCGACCAGCAGGCCGAGAAGCTGGTCGGCCGCGTCTCCAGCGCCGGCAGCGAGCTCGCCGATCTCGTCGGCCAGCAGAGCGACGGCGTCGTCGAGCGCGTCGCCGAAGCCGGCCGCAACCTCGCCAGCCTGATGGGCGAGCACAGCGACGCAACGGTCTCGCGCGTCTCCAATGCCGGCGCCGATGTCGCCAAGCTATTGTCGGAGCGCAGCGAAGCTCTGGTTTCCAGCGTCTCGGGCGCCGTCAACACCGTCGAAACGCGCCTGCGCGACGAGAGCGAGCTGCTCGTCAGCCGCCTCACCCAGGCCGGCCAGGAGGTCGGCACCATCGTCGGCAACGAGAGCGAGCGCCTGATCACCGGCCTGTCCGAGACCGGCATGCGCGTCAGCGCCCTGCTCGACGAGCAGGCCGGCGCGATGACCGTCAAGGTTTCGCAGGCCGGGCTCGAGATCAAGGATCTGCTCGGCAACGAGAGCCAGGCCCTGGCCAGCCGCGTCGCCGATGTCGGCCGCTCGGTGCATGGCATCCTGTCGGAGCGCAGCAACGCCCTGATCTCCCGCCTGGCCGAGACCGGCGCCAGCATCGACCAGCAGCTGGACGAGCGCGGCGCCCATCTGGCCTCCCGCATCACCGGCAGCATCGAGGCGGCGCAGAACGCCCTCGAACAGCAGCAGACCGGCTTCCTCGCCAGCGTCAGCGACACGGCCGAGAAGGTCGGTTCCCTGCTCGGCGAGCAGCGCGAGACCATGGTGCGCGACCTCGTCAGCACCGGCCGCGAGGTCCACACCCTGCTCGGCGAGCAGAGCGAGGATCTGGCGCGCCGCATGACCGAGGCAACCCGCACGCTCACCGAGACGATCAATGTCGACGGCCGCCATGTCGCCGACCGCGTCACCGAGGCGACGCAGGGGCTGCGCGACACCTTCACCGTCCATGCCGAGGACGCCCGCACCCTGCTCGCCGGCACCGGCCGCGAGATCGTGCTGGCGCTGACCCAGCAGGGCGGACGCGTGAACGAGGCGCTCTCAGCCAATGCCGAGTCGATGCTGCGTTCGGTCGAGGGCCGGGCCCAGGCGCTCAACGAGGCGCTGGCGCTGCGCCACGACGCGCTGACCAAGCTCTTCGACGAGCGTGGACATGAGATCGAAACCGCGCTCGGCGGACGCCTCTCGGCGTTTGCGGCGCTGTTCGACACGCAGGGCCGCGACGTCGAGAATGCGCTCGCCGCGCGTCTCGGTGCCTTCGAGGACCTGATCGTCGTCCAGGGCGGCACCCTGACCGCCAAGATTTCCGGCGATGCTCAGCAGCTCACCACTGCGCTCCATGCCGGAATCGCGCAGGTCGAGAAGCTGATCTCCGAGGACGGCGTCGCGCTGGCCGACAAGGCCGGGACGCGTGCTCTCGAGGCAGCCGAGCTGCTCGCCAGCCGCACCCGCGAGGCCGCGGACGCGATGGAGAGCCAGATCAAGCTGTTCGAGGATCGCTCCGGCGCCAAGAGCGCCGAGATCGCCGGCACGCTCGACAGCCTGATCGCGCGCATCGACGGCAGCCTCGGCTCGCGCGCCACCGCCCTCAACGAGGCGCTGGTCGAGCGCACGGTCGACATCGCCCGCGTGCTGGCCGAAGGCGGACGCGAGGTGACCAAGGCGCTCGCTGCCAAGGCCGACGAGATCGGCGAGGTCGTCACCTCCAAGAGCGAGTCGCTCACCCGCACGCTCAGCGACAAGGCCGATACGATCAACGCGACGCTGGGCGGCCGGGCCCTCCAGATCGCCGACACGCTCGACCAGAGCGTCGCGCGCTTCGAGGAGCGCGTCGTCAACCGGCTCGACACCGTCTCGCATACGCTCGACACGCGCGGCGACGAGATCGCCACCACGCTGCAGGGCCGGTCCGAGGCCATCGCCTCCGTGCTCGCCGAGCGCGCGCAGGAATTGCGTGCCCTGTTCGACGACCAGGGCGGCGGCATGGTCTCGGCGCTCGCCGGCCAGAGCGAGGCCATCGCGGCCGCGCTCACCGAGCGAGCCGAGCAGTTGCGCACCCTGTTCGACGATCGCGGACTCGGCATCGTCGCGGCGCTCGGCCGCCGTGGCGACGCCATCTCCGGCGCGCTCGACCAGCGTGCCGAGCAACTGCGCGCGATCTTCGAGGGCCAGGGCGCCGGCCTCGTCACGGCGCTGGAGCGCCAGGGTGCGGCCGTGGCCTCTTCGCTGGAGGAACGGACGAGCGCCCTGCATGCAGCTTTCGACGCCAGCGGCAGCGGCCTCGTCGCTGCCCTCGGCCGCCAGGGCGAGACGATCACGCAATCGCTCGACGAGCGCGTCGATGCTCTCCACGCAGTCTTCGACGCCAAGGGCAACGGCCTTGTCGCCGCTCTCGGAGAGCAGGGTGCAACCTTCAGCCAGTCGATCGACGAGCGCATCGCGGCACTGCGCGCCGCCTTCGACGCCAAGGGCAACGGTCTCGTCGCTGCGCTTGGACAGCAGGGTGCGACGCTCACCCAGTCGATCGACGAGCGCGTCGAGACCCTCCGCGCCGTGTTCGATGCCAAGGGCAACGGTGCCGTCGAGGCGCTGAACGAGCGCGGCGAGGCCTTGGCCAACGAGTTCGCCACGGTCGGCGAGACGGTGGTGCGCGCACTCGAAAGCCGCGGCAACGCCCTCGTCGCCGGCCTGCGCGATCGCGGCACGGCCATCGCCAACGCGGTCGAGGCCTCGTCCAATGCCCTGCGCGAAACGCTGGAATCCGGCTCGAAGCAATCGGTCGACGCGCTGGTCGGCACCAACGAGCAGCTGCGCGAGGAACTCGGCGGCATGCTCGGGCGCCTCGGCGAGGCCAACAAGCTGATGCAGCAGATCGTCAACGGCGCGAACAAGAACCTCGCCGCTGTCGAGAACAGCCTGTCTACCCGCGTCGGCGAATTGCAGACCGTCATCGGCACCGTGATGGCCGAGGCCGGCTCGGCCTCGCAGCAGGTCACGACGCAGATCGCCGAGCTGAAGAGCTTCTCGGAAGGCACGCTGCGGGAGACGACCGCGCTGATCGGCCAGCTCGACGATCGCGGCACCTCGCTCAACGAGGCGACCCAGGCCAGCAGCGCGGCGCTCAACGCCGTCGCCGGCCGGCTGGAGCAGATCGAGGGCCGCGTCGGCAAGGCGCTGTCCGAGCGTCGCGAGGCGCTGGAGCAGTTGCACGGGCTCATCGCCAACCGCACCGACGATGTCGAGGCGATTACCCGCTCCTTCGCCTCGCTGATCGACGACTCCCTCAACACAGCGGAATCGCGGGCCCGTCAGATCGGCACGGTCCTGTCCGACTCGGCGGAATCGACGACGAACGCGATCGCTCAACAGTTCGAGGCGATCCGTTCCGCCACCGGCCAGGAGCGCGAGCGCACAGCGGAGGCCCTGCGTGCGGCCTATGCCCAGGTCTCGACCGAGATCGGCGGCGAGATCGCCAAGGTGACCGAGCGCTTCCAGAAGGCGGCGCAGGACATGCGCGGGATCACCGGCGACATCCAGCGCGAGCTGGAGGCGACCCGCGCCGAACTGAAGCGCGGCGTGCTCGAACTGCCGGCGGAAGCCCAGGAATCGACCTCGGCCATGCGCCGGGTCGTGGCCGAGCAGATCAAGGCGCTGAACGATCTCACCGAGATCGTGACGCGCGCCGGCCGGCGCGGCGATGTCTCGCTGCCGATCGACCATGTCGCCAACCGGCGCTCGGCCGCGACTGCGGCTGTGACCGCCGCCGTTGCCGCCCCTGCCCCGGCAGCTCCGGCCCGGCCTGCCCAGGTGCTCTCGCCTGTAACCCAGCCCGCCCCGGCCGCGGAGGAACCGCTGCTGCGGCCGTCCCTCGATGCCACGGCAAGCGAGCCCGAACAGCCCGCCACGCCGCGCGGGAGCACGCGCGCCGAGCCGGCGCCAAGCCGCACGGCTCCGATGCAGGAAGCGCCGCGCCGCCAGCCGGAGCCGGTTGCGCAGCCGCCCAAGGCGGGCTGGCTCTCGGACCTGCTCACCCGCGCCTCGCGCGAGGACAAGCAGCCGGAGCCGAGCAAGACGACGACGCATTCGATCGAGAAGCTCGATTCGCTCTCCGTCGATATCGCGCGGATGATCGACCATGACGCCGCGGTCGAGTTGTGGGACCGCTACAAGCGCGGCGAACGAAACGTCTTCACCCGCAGGCTCTACACGCTGCAGGGCCAGCAGACCTTCGACGAGATCCGCCGCAAGTATCGCCGCGATGCCGAATTCAAGGATACGGTCGACCGCTATATCGACGAGTTCGAGCGCCTGCTCGGCGAAGCCGCCAAGGACGACCGCGACTCGATGGTGGCCAAGACCTACCTGACCTCGGAGACCGGCAAGGTCTACACGATGCTGGCCCATGCCAGCGGGCGCTTCGAGTAAGCGTCCGCCTCCCCGCTAAATCGAGAAAGGCCGCCCGAGAGGGCGGCCTTTGCTTTTCCGGGGCGCGACGAAGGCGCCGAACGGCTGCCTAAGCCGCTGCCTGGAAACGTGCCTCGCCCCGGTTCACGAAACAGGTCTTGTCGAACAAGGCGAGGTCGAGCGGATTGGGCAATCGCACATCCGCGATCTCGGGAAACGGCTTGCCCGAGGCTTCATAGGTGCGGTCGATCTGCGAGATGAAGACGAGGATCAGGCCCCTCTCCCGCGCGAAGGCCTTCAGCGCCTTCACCTGAAGCGCCAGCTCCGGTGTGTCGCGGCGCTGGTCGAGCAGTTGCAGATAATCGATCACCGCCACCGTGCCGCGCGGCGCGTTGCCGAGGGCCGCGACGATATAGTCCGCGCTGATCGCATCGGAGCAATCGCAGTCGAACCGGTCCGCGAACTCACGCGGCTCGATATTGATCGCGCGCAAACGGGACAGCACATCCGCCGGCGTATATTCGAGGGTGAGGAAGACGCCCCGGCGCCCTGCCCGCATCGCCTCCGCCAGCAGGGCAAGGCTCGCCAGCGTCTTGCCCTGCCCCGGTCGCCCCGCCATCAGGACGAGATCGCCCGGTTCGAGCAGGGGCCAGAGCGCGCGGACGGATGTCATCCCGGGCTGCTTCGCCGCGAGCAGGCTCCAGCTGCGATAGCCTTCCTGAGCCGCGATGCGATCAAGCACGACGTGGAGCGGGATGCGTTCTGCGCGGCTCTGCAGCTTGGCCTTGCGCTTCAACTCATGGATCGGGGCCGACAAATTCATGACGTGAACCTCCTATCGCGAGCAGCTGGCGCAATCCCTCCTCATGCGTGATGCCCGGACAGTCGGTCAGGTCGTCGGAAATGCCCCGCATGATGATGCTGCCCCGGCTGGAGGGGGGAGGCTCGGGCCGAGCCGGAATCAGAGCCTAGCGCAGAGGCGCAGTGAAGGAAATCGCGACCTGCCGGCGAGAGGCGCTCAGCGCGCCCAGCGCACGATCTCGACCAGCACCTGCGACAGCGCCCGGTCCAGCGCCTGGGTCGCGCCCGGCCCGTCGACCGTGCCGGCGGCGACACGGGCGGAGAACAGCCGCGCCCGCTGGATCTGCCCCGTGCGGTCGCCGACGATCCGGGCGGTGATTTCGACGACAGCCGTTCCCGTTGCAGCGTCGATGTTGAAGCTGCGGATATTGGTGTTGAGCTGGACATCGGGCGAGATGCGCTGGCCGGGACCTGAGACCGACCCGACCCGGCCGGCATTCTCGAAGGTCTGGATCAGGCGGGCCTGCACCAGCGCCGGAACCCGGTCCGCCCATTGCGCGCCGCCGACGAAGGAGAGCGCGCCGCTCGAATCCTTGACGATGACGCGGTCGGAATCGAGCGCCTGGACCGCCGTCGGCTCGGCCACGACCATCGCGCCCCGCGAACCGCCGACCTTGCCGAAGCCTCCGGGCGCCGAGAGGTCGAAAGTGGTCGGGGTCGCCCCGCCGCCGCAGCCGGCAAGGAGCGCGGCCGCAGCCAGAGCCAGGGCCGGGAGGAAGCGGCGTGTCCGGCGGGCCGGAGGAAGCTGAACCTCGGTCGTCATGGGGCTAGCGGGATCCGTTGTATTGGGGGAGCGGCGGCTTGCCACCGAAAATGAACTGCTGCGGGTTGCGTTCGAAATTCCGCAAGGTGCGGTTGAGTTCCGTCAGGGTCTTCTTGCCGTCGGCAGCCAGCGACTCGACATCGCGCAGGCCCGGCCCGGTGAAGCGGCTGATGCCGGCCGTGATCTCGGCCGTGCGCTTGTCGAGGTTGTCGGCCAGCGTCCGGATCGACTTGGCGGCATCCGCGACCTCCTGGAAGGCGCTGCGACCATCGGGACCAGATCCGGATTCGAGGAAACCCTTCGCCGCCTGCAGCACGCCCTCGACCTGATCGGCCGCCTTGTCGAGCTTGGCCGAGATCGAGGCCGCGTCCTTGACCACCTTCGCGACGTCAGCGCTGGAGCCGCCGAGCGCGCCGGTGAACTTGTCGACATTGGCAATGATACTGCTGACCTTCTCGCGATCGACCGAGCGGACCACGGCGGTCAGCTCCTCGCTCAGCGATTGCAGCTTCTGCGAGAGCGGCTGGATCGTCTCGGCGATGTTGCCGAAGCCGGCCATCAGCTTGTCGAGACCCTCGGCATTGTTGCCGAGCGCCTGCGAGAACTTCTCGACATTGCGGACGGTGTTGTTGATCGGCGTGGCGTTCTGCTTGATCAACCCGTCGAGCGACGTGAGCATCCCATCGGCCCTCTGCGCAACGTTGCGGACCGTCTCGATGATATCCTGCAGTTCGGAGCGCTCGGCGATGATCGTCGGCATCGGCTCGCCGGGCTTGGCGATCAGCACCGGCGCAGATGGATCGCCGCCGATAAGCTGCAGCGCGACCACGCCGGCCAGGCCCTGAGCCTCGATGCGCGCGCGCGTGTCGTCGCGCAGCGGCGTCGTGCTGGCGACCTGGATCACCGCGTAGATGCGGCGCGGATCGTCCGGCTGCAGCTCGATACTGGTGACTTCGCCGACCCTCAAGCCGTTGAACAGCACGCTCGACCCACGGCCCAGCCCCGTCACCGTGCCCGTGAAGATGACGCGGACATTTTCCTTGCGCCCGGTTCCGCCGCTGTTGAACCAGTAGACGAAGCCGAAAGCCGCCGCGAGGACCGCGAGCGTGAACAGACCGACGAGTGCGTAGTTGGCGCGCGATTCCATCGTCTAGCTGCTTTGTCCCTGCTCTCCCGCCGGCAGCCTGGCCATGGCGCGCTCCCCGCCGAAATAGGCCTTCAACCATGGATGATCGGACGCCAGCATCGTCGCCAGCGTGCCGACCGCGATCACCTTCTTGTCCGCCAGAGCGGCGATTCGGTCGCAGGCATGATACAGGCTGTCGAGATCGTGGGTTACCATGAAGACGGTCAGCCCCAGCGTCTGCTTCAAGGTCATGATGAGGTCGTCGAATTCGGCGGCGCCGATCGGGTCCAGCCCCGATGTCGGCTCGTCCAGGAAGACGATCTCGGGATCGAGCGCCAGCGCGCGGGCCAGCGCCGCCCGCTTGATCATGCCGCCCGAGAGCTCTGACGGTGCCTTGTCGGCGGCGTCCCGCGGCAGGCCGACGAGATCGAGCTTCACCATCGCCAGCTCGTCGAGCAGATCGGGCGAAAGGTGAAGGTATTCCCGCATCGGCACCTGGATGTTCTGCTTGACCGTCAGGGCCGAGAACAGCGCGCCCTGCTGGAACATCACGCCGAAGCGCCGCTCGAGCACGCGGCGCTGCTGCAGGTTGAGATCGTCGACATCCTCGCCGAAGACCTCGATCGTCCCGCGTCGCTTGCGCACGAGGCCGAGGATCGTGCGCGTCAGCACCGACTTGCCTTGGCCGGAGCCTCCGACGAAGCCAAGGATCTCGCCGCGCAGCACGTCGAGATCGAGCCCGTCCATGATGACCTTGTCACCAAAGGCGACCTTGAGGTCGCGAACGCGAATGACGGTCTCGGACTCGCCGGGTGCCTGAATCCGATCGGGAGGAGGCATGGTTTGTTGCGCCATCGTCAGAACTCGATCGAGGCGAAGAACATGGCGAAGAGCCCGTCGACGACGATGACCATGAAGATCGCCTTCACCACCGAGGCCGTGACCTGACGGCCGAGCGATTCCGCCGAGCCCTTGACCGCGAGCCCCTCGATCGAGGCGATCAATCCGATGACGAAAGCCATGAAGGGCGCCTTGATCAGGCCGACAGCGAAATGCTTCCAGGTGATGACCGATTGCAGCCGGGCGAGGAAGGTATCGACGCCAATGCCGCCATAGAGCCAGGCCACCAGCCCGGCGCCGACCAGTCCCGACATCGCCGAGATGAAAGTCAGGATCGGCAGCGAGATGATCAGTGCGAGGATGCGTGGCACGATCAGCACCTCGATCGGGTCCAACCCCATCACGCGCAAGGCATCGATTTCCTCACGCATCTTCATCGAGCCGATCTCGGCGGTGAAAGCCGAGCCCGAACGCCCCGCGATCATGATCGAGGTCAACAGCACCGCGAGTTCGCGCAGGATCAGGATGCCGGTCAGGTTCACGACGAAGGCGGAGGCGCCGAATTGCTGGAGCTGGAAGATGCCCTGCTGCGCGACAATGCAGCCGACGAGGAACGAGATCAGCATGATGATCGGCGCGCCGTTGAAGGCGATCAGCTCGATCTGGTTGACCAGCGATGGCCCCCGGAACTTGCGCGGGCCGAGGACGACGCTGGCCGAACCGACCACGACCTCGCCGAGGAACATGGCACCGCCCACCATGTCGCGGCCGAAGCGCACCACCCCCTCGCCGATATCGACGAGGACATCGACGATCCTGAAATGCCGATGCGGCTTCGGAGGGTCGTCATCATGGACCTGGACCTCGGACAGGAGGATACCGTGCTCGGGCCTGCTGCTGACGAGCTCGACCGCTGCGCCGTCCCTCTCCTGCCGTGCCTTCAGGCGATTGAGGACATAGGCGCCGAGCGTGTCGAGCCGCGTCACCTCCGACAGGTCGATGCGGGCTCCGGGCGTTTCGTTCAGGCGCTCGGTGATCTCGCCGACCAGCTCTTCGATGCGGGGCCCGCGGTCGGCGCTCCACGAGCCCGAGAGCGCCACCGCGAGCGTGCCCGCATCATCGCGGAAGGTCGCCTGCGGTTCGGCGGTATCGAGGCTCGCCATGTCGCCGTGAGGTCCTTGTCCCTGGCCAAAACAGCCTCGTGCGACCGCGCGTCGCCGGCCGCACCATCCTCCACCCCATGCCCTGTATTGCCGTGCCGCGCCCACTTGGCAAGCATCGGGCATTCCAGCAGCTTCCGCTCCGTTGCCGAAGCCCCGGAGGCACGCGAACCGGCCGCTTCGCCGGCGGTTTGTTCCAGATCCGGGCGCGGGCAGCAATTCCTTAAGAAATCGCAAGGCAGGCTCGGGCCATCCCGTCACGACCGCCTTGCTGATTCGGCCGGTCCTTCGAAGGCAGATTCGTCATGGGCGACGCGCGCTCGCTGACACCGTTGACCGAGGCGGATTACGAGGCGATCGAAGCCGCGGTCATGGAGACGGCGCGTGGCCGCTGGTTCATGGTCGAATATGCCAAGCGCAACCGGCAGGCGGATACGCTGCAACTGCTCGGCGCGATCCAGCGGATCGAACGGGTCGTCGGGCTCGGCGTGCAGGAGACGAGCCGAGAGACCAACCTGATCGAGGCGGCCGCGCTGATCAGCGACCTGCGCACCGATCTCGAACGCATCAGCGGCAAGGCCGAGGCCCGCTCGTCCGGGCTCGCCGCCCAGATCGAGAAGGCTGCCGGCTCGGTGCTCGCCGCGACCGAGAGCATCCAGGAGGCCGCCTGGGGCCTGCGCGAGACCGGAGCGGACGACGAGGCCTGCGACGCGCTCGACCGCCGCGCCGCCGAAATCTCGACGGCGATCGGCATCGTCGACAGCGTGGTCCAGCGCATCGACAAGATCGCCGACACCATCGCCATGCTGGATTCGAGCCTGCGGGCCTTCGGTGAAGCCGCGCGCGAGAGCAGCGTGAGCTTCGAGGCGATGGCTGCCACCGCGGAAGCGATGACCGTGCCGGCTCCCTCCTCCGCGCCGCGCCATTATGAGGATATCGACGTCGCAACCGGGGGCCGCGAGCCGGTCCCGCTGGAGTTCACCGGCCGGATGGCGGCCGAAGCGCGTTTCGCCACCGTTCCGTTGCTCGACGACGATATCGTCTTCAGCGATCCGGTCGACACACAACCGGAACCCGCACGCCCGGCGGCGAGCCCCCGGGAAACCACCCTGCGCGAGATCGACGCTCTGCCGGCTGATCGCAAGCTCGCCTATTTCGTCTAGGTCCGGCTGCCAGCAGCTCAGTTCTCGCGCCGGATCGCGCTTTCGTGCCAGCGATGCAGCAGCAGGTGCGATATCAGGCTCGTGGCCAGGAAGATCGCGACGCCCGAGAGCGAGATCATCACCAGCGCCGCGAAGACGCGGGGAATCTTGAGCTGATAGCCCGCCTCCAGGATGCGATAGGCCAGCCCCGAAGCGCTGCCGCCGGTGCCGGCGACGAACTCCGCGACCACCGCGCCGATCAGCGCGAGGCCGCCTGATACCTTCAACCCCGCCAGAAAGTACGGTAGCGCCGCCGGCAGCTTGAGATAGCGCATCGTCTGCCAGCGTGAGGCGCCGTAGAGCTCGAACAGGTTGACCAGATTGTGGTCGGCCGAATTCAGCCCGAGGATGGTGTTCGACAGGATCGGGAAGAAGGCGACGATCCAGGCGCAGATCAGCAGCGACAGGTCGATATCGTTGGCCCAGATGATGATCAGTGGGGCGATGGCGACGATCGGCGTGACCTGCAGGATGACGGCATAAGGGAGCAGCGCCATTTCCAGCCATTTCGACTGGCTGAACAGCACCGCTAGCGTCACGCCGACGACGACCGCCGCGGCGAGCGCCATGAAGGTGATCTTCAGCGTGACCCAGAGCGAGCCGGAGAGCGTGCCCCAGTCCGCGACCAGCGTCTGGCCGACCAGGATCGGCCCCGGCAGGACATAATGAGGAATATCGTTCCAGCGGACCGCGAACTCCCAGAGCGCCAGCACGGCGACGCCGATCACCAGCGGGGCGAGGATACGCGGCCAGACGCTGACCGGCAGGCCGAGGATGCGGGCCCCTGCCATGGCGACGGGCAGTGCCTGCGCATCCGTGCCACCGGACCTCGGCGTTTCGACGGGCACGCTCATTGGCCGATCGCCTCCTTCAGCTTGGTGGAGGCGACGCGGCAGAGATGGGCGTATTCGCCGGAGGTCCGGAACAGGTCGTCGCGGGGATAGGCAGCATCGACCGAAAGGTCGGCCATGACCCGGCCGGGCCTGGCCGCCATCACCACGATACGCTGCGAGAGATAGACGGATTCGAAGACCGAATGCGTGACGAAGACGGCCGTGAAGCGCTCGCGCTCCCACAAAGCCAGCAGGTCGTCGTTGAGGCGATGGCGGGTGATCTCGTCGAGAGCCGCGAAGGGCTCGTCCATCAGCAGGATCTTCGGCCGCATCACCAGCGCACGCGCAATCGAGACCCGCATCTTCATGCCGCCGGATAGCTCGCGTGGGTATGACTTCTCGAAACCCTTGAGCCCCACCAGCGCCAGCATCTCGGCGGCGCGCGCCTCGGCCTCGGCGCGGGCGACGCCCTTCAGCTTGAGCGGCAGCATGACGTTGGCCAGCGCGCTGGCCCAGGGCATCAACGTCGGGTCCTGAAAGACGAAGCCGAGATCGCGTCCGCCATGGCCGGCGTTCCCTTGCGCCTCGCCGGTCTCGCCCGGCCAGGTGATCGCGCCGGTTGTCGGCGCGCCCAGCCCTGCGATCATGCGCAGCAGCGTGGACTTCCCGCAGCCGGATGGACCGAGCAGGCTTATGAACTGCCCTGCCCCGAGTTCGAGATCGACGTCGCGAACGGCAAGCGTGCCGTTCGCGAATTGCTTGGAGACATGCCGGACCGCCACCAGCGGAGTGCTCGCGGCGGATTGCGGCTTCGTCTCATCCATCGTCGCAGTCATCTTTTCAGCAGCGCTCGTCCGGCTCAGCCCTTGCCGATGCCCTTGTTGACGAAGTCGAGGCTATAGGCCTTCTTCACGTCGACGCCGGCCGGAACCACGCCGGCCTCGCTCATCGTCTTGTAGAAGCTCGCCCAGCGCGCATCGGTCATCGCGCCGATGCCGAGCGTCTTGGCGTCGCCGGAGACGACGATGCCGCGCTCGTTCATCACCTTGAGCGCGTAATCGATCTTCTCCTGATCCATGTCGGGATTGTCCTTCAGTATCCGGGCATTGGCGGCTTCGTTGCCGGGGCCGCCCTTCATGTACTCGGCCCAGCCCTCCAGCGTCGCGTCGGTGAAGCGATGCACCACGTCCTTCTTCTCCTGCACCATCTTCCGGGAGAGCGTGATCGTGGTGTTGTAGTTCTCGAAGCCGGCATCGGCGAGGAGATGCACCACCGGATCGACGCCCGCCTTGCGGATGACGAAGGGCTCGGAGGAGAGGAAGCCCTGCTGCGTCAGCTTCTTGTCGGCCAGGAACGGCGCCATGTTGAAGGTGTAGGGGCGGATCTGCTCGTCCTGGAAACCGAATTTCAGCTTCAGGAAGGGCCAGAAGCCGACGCGGGCCTGCGCCGCGATCAGGATCGGCTTGCCCTTGAGATCGGCGAGCGTGTCGTTGCCCTGGCCGGGATGCGAGATCAGGACCTGTGGGTCCTTCTGGAAGATCGAGGCGATGCAGAGGAAGGGCAGGTTCTCGTGGGCGAAGCTCAGCGCCTCCAGCGAGTTGCCCATGATCATGTCGACGCGGCCGCCGAGCAGGAGCTGGGTCGGGTTCTGCTGCGGGCCGCCGGGGCGGATCTCCACGTCGAGCCCGTATTTCTTGTAGATGCCGTTGGTGGCGGCGAGATAGAAGCCGCCATGCTCGGTCTGGGCGCGCCAGTTGGTCTGGTAGCTGACCTTGTCGAGCGTCTGCGCGTTGACGCGCGCGCCCGGCACGGGGATCAGCAGCGACGCGGTGGAGCCGCCGATCAGCCCGAGCGCGGCGCGCCGGTTCACGCGATATTTCATCGTCGTCATCTCGCTCTCTCCCCTCACGCTGCGGCCGGCCCGGCCACTGGCCCGTCTCCTTATCCCATGCGATAGGACGACGGGACAATGCAACGCCGTGCCGCCGGGTTTCTGCACAGAAACAAGGCGATCGCATCGGCTCCTGACAGGCCTGATCATGACCGCACGTTTCTGGGGCGACCTGAAGAGCTCCGACTTCGCCACGCTTTCGCCTGACCGCACCGTCGCGGTGCTGCCGCTGGCGGCGATCGAGCAGCACGGCCCGCATCTGCCGGTCTCGGTCGACACCACCGTGATGAACGGGATGCTGGAGGAGGCGATGCCGCTGGTGCCTGATGATCTCGACGTGCTCGTGCTGCCGACGCAGGCCGTCTGCAAGTCGAACGAGCATCTGCATTCGCCGGGCACGGTCACGATCGGCTGGGAAAGCGCCGTCCGCTCCTGGATCGAGATCGGCGAGAGCGTGAAGCGGGCGGGCCTGCGCAAGCTCGTGCTGATCACCTCCCATGGCGGCAATGTCGACCCGATGAAGATCACGGCACGGGAGCTGCGCGTCGACCACGGCATCCTCGCCGTCTGCACGGCCTGGATGTCCTTCGGCCTGCCGGACGGGCTCTATGGCGAACTCGACATCCGCCACGGCATCCATGGCGGCGATGTCGAGACCTCGCTGATGCTGCATTTCCGGCCGGACCTCGTCGACATGAGCCGGGCTGCGCTGTTCAAGCCGCATACGGTGACGATGGCCGAGGATGGCTATACCCATCTGCGCCCGACCGGCCCGCATGCCTTCGCCTGGATGGCGCAGGACGTGAACCGCGCCGGTGCGGCCGGCGATGCCAGCCTCGCGACCGCGGCGAAAGGCAAGGCGACGGCTGCGCTGCAGGCGAAGGGCTTCGCCCAGTTGATGGCGGATGTCGCGCGGATGCCGCTCGATACGCTCTACAAGGCGGGCTGAGCCTCACTCCGGATCGAGGAGGCGCGGCCCCGGCCCCTCCTCGGCCAGGCGGTCGAGCGGATTATGCAGCGGACAATCCCGCACCGAGAGACAGCCGCAGCCGATGCAGCCGTTGAGCTGATCGCGCAGCCGCGTCAGGCGGTCGATGCGGCGTTCCAGCTCCTGCTTCCAGGCCGACGAGAGCCGCGTCCAGTCGGCGACGGTCGGCGTGCGCTCCTGCGGCAGCGCCTTGAAGGCCTCGCGTATGGTCTTCAGCGGAATGCCGGCGCGCTGCGCCACCTTGATGATCGCGACCCGGCGCAGCACCTCGCGGGCATAGCGACGTTGATTCCCTTGCGTACGGTGGCTGCGGATCAGCCCTTCCGCCTCGTAGAAATGCAATGCCGAGACGGCGAGCCCGCTGCGGCGCGCGACATCGCCGACGCTGAGCTCGCCCGGCAAACGCGCCTGCTGGGACATCGGAAACGCCTCTTGACCTTAACCTTACTTGAGGTTCTATAAGCCCCGCTCCCGTGAAGCAAACCGGAGCGTTTCCATGCACCAGAAGGTCGATACGCGGATCAGGCTCGCCCTGATCTATGGCAGCAGCCGCGAAGGCCGCTTCTGCGACAAGGTCGCCGGCTGGGCGATCTCCCAGATCGCGGGCGACGGTCCGTTCGACCTCGCGGTCGTCGACCCCGGCGAGATCGACCTGCCCCCGCGCCATGTCAGCGGCAAGCACCCAGCGCTTGAAGAGCTCAGGAGCATCATCGGCTGGGCCGACGGCTTCGTCGTGGTGACGCCCGAGTACAACCGCGGCTATCCGGCGATCCTGAAGTTCCTGATCGACGCCGTCGGGCCGGAATGGCGCGGCAAGCCGGTCGGCTTCGTCTCCTATGGCGGGATATCGGGGGGCCTGCGCGCCGTCGAGCAGTTGCGCCTCGTCTTCGGGGAATTGCATGCCGCGCCGATCCGCGACGGCGTCGCCTTCGCCGATGTCTGGAGCCGCTTCGACGCGGAGGGCGCCTTGCGCGATGCCGACCGGGCCGAACAGGCGATGGCGACGATGCTGGCGCAACTCCACTGGTGGGCGAGCGCGCTGCGCAAGGCACGCGAAAGCGTGCCCTACGGCCAGTTCGCCGCGGCCTGATACGTCACGCGAACGTGGAAAGAGCTTCACAAATCCGAACTGGTCTCACCGTGGCGGGATGCGGAACAATGCCTGCCCCTGGGACGAGGAACGGATATGAAGCTCAAACTTCTCCGCAACGCGACGCTGAAACTCGATTTCGGCGGCAGGACCTTCCTGATCGACCCCGATTTCGGGCCGCGGCACAGCCGCCGCTCCTTCACCGGGCGGTCGCAGAACCCGATGGTCGACCTGCCCGAACCGATCGAGGATATCATCGCCGGCGTCGACACCGTGATCGTCTCGCATCTCCATGCCGACCATTTCGACGAGGTCGCCAAGGAGCGCATCCCGAAGAACCTGCCGATCATCTGCCGGCCCGGCGACGAGGCGGCGATCGCGCAGGCAGGCTTCTCCTCGATCACGGCGGTCGACTGCTATGTCAGGCTGGGACCGATCATCCTGAAGCGGCACGCGGCTCAGCATGGCACCGGCTCGGTCGTCGAGAAGATGGGGCCGGTGATGGGCCTGAGCTTCGAGGCGCCGGGCGAGCCGACGCTCTACTGGTGCGGCGACAGCGTGCTCTATCCGCCGCTGCGCGACGCCGCGACGGCGACGGGCCCCGACGTGATCGTCAGCCATTCCTGCGGGGCGATGTGGGACAACACGCTCATCGTGATGGATGACGAGCAGACCCTCGACCTCGCCGAGGCCTTCCCGCTCGCGACGATCATCGCGACGCATATGGAGGCGCTCGACCACGCCACCGTCAGCCGTGCCGCCTTGCGCAAGGCGGCGAAGGCACGCGGCGTCGACACGCGACGCCTGCGCATCCCCGCCGATGGCGAGACGATCGAACTCGGCGTGCCGGCGCTTGTTTGATCCGGCCGAGCCAGCCGTCATGCTCGGGCTCGACCCGAGCATCTCTGGAAGGAGAGGCGCCTCTTCCTGCATGAGATTCTCGGGTCGAAGCCATGCTTCGCCCGAGAATGACGTGCGGGGCCGTTACTCCCCCGCCTTGAGCTGCTTGGCGTAGATGTCCTTGTACTGCTCGCGCAGCAGGTTCTTCTGGACCTTGCCCATGGTGTTGCGCGGCAGCTCGGCGACGACGAAGACCTGCTTGGGCTGTTTGAACTTGGCGAGACGCTGCTCCAGCGCCGCGGCGATCCCCTTCGCGGTGATCTCGGCGCCGGGCTTGCAGACCACGCACGCGGTAACGCCCTCGCCGAAATCCGGATGCGGCACGCCGATGACGGCACTCTCGATCACGCCCGGCATCTCGTCGATCTCGGTCTCGACTTCCTTGGGATAGACGTTGTAGCCGCCGGTGATGATCAGGTCCTTGCCGCGCCCGACGATATGGACGTAGCCGGCGGGATCGATCTTGCCGAGATCGCCGGTGATGAAGAAGCCGTCGGCCCTAAACTCGGCGGCCGTCTTCTCGGGATTGCGCCAGTAGCCCTTGAAGACGTTGGGACCCTTGACCTCGATCATGCCGATCTCGTCGCGGGCGATCTCCCTGCCGGTCTCGGGCTCGGTGACGCGGGCCGAGACTCCCGGCAGCGGAAAGCCGACCGTGCCGGCGACGCGATCGCCCTCATAGGGGTTCGAGGTGTTCATGTTGGTTTCGGTCATGCCGTAGCGCTCGAGGATGGCGTGGCCGGTGCGGTCGCGCCATTCACGATGCGTCTCGGCCAGCAACGGCGCCGAGCCGGAGACGAAGAGGCGCATATGCCTGGTCGCCTCCTTGCTGAGGCGGGCGTCCTGAAGCAGGCGGACATAGAAGGTCGGCACGCCCATCATGCTCGTCGCCTGCGGCAGGTACTTGAAGACCTGCTCGGGATCGAACTTGGGCAGCAGGATCATCGAGGCGCCGGCAAGCAGGATCACGTTGGTCGCCACGAAGAGCCCGTGGGTATGGAAGATCGGCAAGGCGTGCAGCAGCACGTCGCCCTTCGTGAAGCGCCAGTAGTCGACCAGCGCCAGCGCGTTGGAGGACAGGTTGTCGTGGCTGAGCATCGCGCCCTTGGAGCGGCCTGTCGTGCCGGAGGTGTAGAGGATCGCGGCGAGATCGTCCGGCCCGCGCGCGACGTCGGTAAAGTCGCTCGACGCGGCATTGGCCTTGTCGAGCAGGCTGCCGTTGCCGATGCCGAGCGTCTCGAGCTTCGCGCCGGCCTTCTCGGCATAGGGGCGCAAGGGCTCGGCCTTGGCGGGATCGCAGACGAAGACCGCAGGCTCGGCGTCGCCCAGGAAATACTCGATCTCCGCCGGGGTATAGGCGGTGTTGAGCGGCAGGAAGATCGCGCCGGCCCGGACCGTGCCGAGATAGAGCATCAGCGCCTCGAAGCTCTTCTCGACCTGGACGGCGACGCGATCGCCCGGCTTAACGCCGAGCCCGACCAGCGCATCGGCGAAGCGCGCTGAGACCGCAACCATGTCGCCATAGGAGAAACGCCTGCCGTCATCGAGCAGCGCGAAGGGCGCGTCGGGCGCCGGCATGCGCGAGCGGATCAGGTCGAAGAGGTGATTGCCCATGATTTCGGGTCCTTTCAGGCGTTTCCGTATCAGCTTGTGGCCGGGCGCAGCAGCTTGCGCACACTCGACGAGGCCACCACCGTGTTGCGGGTGGCGAAGGCCTCGTGATTGGTCTCGATGTCGTCGAGGTCATAGCGGTAATTGACCATCACGCCGTGCGACTCGCGCAGGCCTCGCGCCGAGAGATTGCCGCCGACATTGATGCGCTCCAGCCGTGCGCCGTTGCCGAGATGGAAGCGCGCGACCGGATCGATCACGCGGCCAGACGCGGTGCGCGCCCGCAGCATGTACTGCGCCATCATCTGGCCGAGCAGCTTGTCGCGGCGCGCCCGTGTGGCCTCGTCGAGCGAAATCGTCTCGCCGGCCGGGCGGGCCAGTTCGGCGCGCTCTTCGTTGGTGAGAACGAGATCGCCCGGCTCTTCCGCAACACCGGCCAACCAGCGCGCGAAGCCGGGCACCGGCGAGAGCGTGACGAAGGTGTCGAGCCCCGGCAGTTCGCGCTTGAGGTCCTCGGCCACCTGCTTGATCAGGAAATTACCGAAGGAGATGCCGCGCAGGCCCTCCTGGCAGTTCGAGATCGAATAGAACACCGCCGTCGTCGCCTGCTGCGCGGGGAGGACCTCGCGCTCGGGCTCCAGAACTTCGCCGATGCTGCGCGGGATATCGCCGGTCAGCGCAACCTCGACGAAGATCAGGGGGTCGTCGACGAGCTGGGGGTGGAAGAAGGCGAAGCAGCGACGATCCGCCGGCTCCAGCCGGCGCCTCAGATCATCCCAGCCCTGGATCTCATGGACCGCCTCGTAGCGGATGATCTTCTCCAGGACGTTCGCCGGCGTGCGCCAGTCGATGCGGCGCAGGACGAGGAAGCCGCGGTTGAACCAGGAGCCGAAGAGATGGCGGAAATCCTCGTCGATGCCCTTGAGCTCCGGCTCGGCCGCAATGGCCTCGAACAGGGCCTCGCGCATCCGCACCAGCACATGGGTGCCCTCGGGGGCGAGGTTCAGGCGACGAAACAGCTCCTGCCGGCGCGGCTCGGACGCCTGATGCAGGGCAGCGACGGTCGCCGGATAGGGCTTGGCGCGATAGGCCTCGATCGCCGCGTCGAGCCGCTCGTGATCGGGACCGAAGCGCTCCCGCAGCATGGTGAAGAAGGCGAGCCGGCCAGGCTTGTCGAGGCGCTGGAAGGCTTCCAGCACGGCCTGCGCCAGCGCCATGCCCGACGCCTCGCCGCGGCCGGAGAGCAGGTCCTCGCAGAGCTTGTCGATCGGGCGCGAGCGGTTGCCGAGGAAACGCTCGAAGCCGATCAGCGCGCGGCCGCGATCCGCCACGTTGGTCAGGAGTTCGCCGAGAAATGCCATATCCATGCCGGCTCCCAGTTCGGAAGGCTGATCCTATACGAGATTCAGCGCAGGCAAATCGGGCATCAGCGCAGCAGGCTCCAGGCTTTCAGGAAGAAGTCCGGCGTGCCGAAATTGCCGGATTTCAGCGCCACGACCATCTCCGGCCCGTCGACCACGCGCGTCCAGGGCACGCCGGGATCGATTTCAGGGCCGATTTCCAGCGTGCGGATGCCAAGGCCGAGCACCGTCGCGCCCGAGGTCTCGCCGCCCGCGACGAGAAGCCGCGTCACGCCGCCCTCGGCAAGCAGCCGCGCGACCTCGGCAAAGGCGTGCTCGACGATGCTGCCGGCCTTCTCGCGGCCGAGCTTGTCCTGCACCGCCGCGACCTCGGCCGGGTCGTCGCTGGAATAGACGAGGAACGGCTTGTCGGCCGGCTGCGCCAGCGCCCAGGCGGCAAGGCCTTCCGCATTCTGGCTGCCATCGACCAGAGCGAAGGGATCGACCTTGAGCGCGGGATAGCCTGCCTCCAGCGCCGCCTTGATCTGGCCGCGCGTCGCAGTCGAGCAACTGCCGGAAATGATGCCGGCACGGCCGGCCGGCGCCCGTAGTTCCACCGGACCCGGGCGTTCCGGCAAGAGGCCAGCGCGGCGGAAATTCTGCGGCAGGCCCATCGCGATGCCGGAGCCTCCGGTCAGCAGGACATGCTCCGACACGGCGTGGCCGAGCGTCATCAGGTCCTCGTTGGTCAGGGCGTCGGTCACAGCATAGCGGACGCCGTCGGCCTGCAATTTGGCGAGGCGCGACTTCACCGCGGCGGGGCCGGCGAGTACCGTGGCGTAGTCGACGAGGCCGACATCGGTCTTCGCCTGAACCGACATCAATCGCATCAGGTTCGAATCCCGCATCGGCGTCAGCGGGTGATCCTTCATCGAGCTTTCGTGGAGCGGCACCGCGCCGACGAAAAGATAGCCCTGATAGATCGAGCGGCCATTCGCCGGGAAAGCCGGGCAGACGATGGCGAGCTTGGCGCCGAGGCGCTCCGCCAGTGCATTCGCCACCGGCCCGATATTGCCTTCCGCCGTCGAATCGAAGGTCGAGCAGTGTTTGAACAGAATCTGGCGCGCGCCGCCCTTCAGCAGCGCCTCGCAGGCGGCAAGCGAATCCGCGACGGCCTCCGCGACCGGGTTGGTCCGCGATTTCAGCGCGACGACGACGGCATCGGCCTCCGGCAGGGCGGAGCCGGCCGGAGGCACGCCGATGACCTGAACGGTGCGCATGCCCGCCCGGTTCAGCATCAGCGCGACATCGGTCGCGCCCGTCATATCGTCGGCGATCACGCCCAGCAGCATGCCCAATCTCCCCTGCCCGCGCGGGCCTTGCCTTGTCGAACGCCGTTCTAGCCTCTGCCGGCGCAGGTGACGACCGTCATGGCCGCATCGTGCACGCCCGCCCCGGACATGGAACCCCGTTTCCCGGCAAAGCCTTGCCTGCCCATGGGACAGGCAAGGCTGCCTGCGAATTGATGCGGCGCATCATCGACGGCGCGCGCGATCTGAGTCAGGTTAGTGCCACAAGGAACGAATTGAGCAGGACGACCCGCTGATGACGCGGCGGGAACGTTCGCCGACAACGTCCGGAACGAGGGGAAAAAGATGAAGCTTTTGAAGGTTGCGATCTCGGCTGCCGCACTCGCGCTCGCGATAGTGCCGGCGCTGGCACAGGCCCCGTCGACCCTGCGGATCGGGCTGCAGGAAGACCCCGACATGCTCGATCCGCACAAGGCGCGGACCTTCGTCGGCCGCATCGTCTTCATGGGGCTGTGCGACCGGCTGGTTGACATCACGCCGGAGCTGAAGCTGGTGCCGCGGCTGGCGACCGAATGGAACTTCTCCGCTGATGGCCTGACGCTGACGATGAAGCTGCGCAGCGATGCGAAGTTCCACGATGGCGAAGCCTTCAACGCCGAGGCCGCCAAGGCCAATCTCGAGCGTGCCCGTACCCTGCCCGATTCGCTGCGCAAGGCCGAACTCGCCTCGGTCGACACAATCGAGGCGCCCGATGCCACCACGCTGGTGCTGAAGCTCAAGCGCCCGGACGCCACGCTGCTCTCGCAGCTCACCGACCGCGCCGGCATGATGCTCTCGCCCAAGAGCCTCTCCGGCGACGTCGCGGCCAAGCCGATCTGCTCCGGCCCCTACAAATTCGTCGAGCGCGTCCAGAACGACCGGATCGTGCTGGAGAAGTTCAAGGAGCATTGGGAGGCCGACAAATACAGCTTCGACCGCATCCTCTACCGCGCTATTCCCGACACGACGGTCCGCCTCGCCAATCTGCGCTCGGGCGAGCTCGACATGCTGGAGCGGCTGGCCCCCACCGACGTGAAATCCGCGCAATCGGACAAGTCGCTCAAGGTCGAGAGCGTCGCCAATCTCGGCTACCAGGGCATCACCATCAACACCAATAACGGCGAGGCTGCCAACCAGCCGATGGGCAAGGACAAGCGCGTGCGTCAGGCGCTCTCGCTGTCGATCGACCGCAAGGTGCTGAGCCAGGTCGTGTTCGAGGGGCTCTATGCGCCATCGAACCAGCCCTTCAACCCCGGCAATTTCTACGTCAGCGCCGATCTGCCGATTCCGGCCCGCGACCTCGCCAAGGCGAAGGCGCTGCTCAAGGAGGCCGGACAGTCCAAGGTATCGGTCGAGCTCTTCGTCACCAACAACCCGGTCGACGCCCAGCTCGGGCAGGTGATCCAGGCGATGGCGCAGGAAGCCGGCATCGACATCCAGATCCGCTCGACCGAATTCGCCAGCCAGCTGCGCGACCAGCAGCAGGGCAAGTTCCAGATGAGCCGCGTCGGCTGGTCCGGCCGCATCGACCCCGACGGCAACATCCACCCCTTCGCCCATTCGAAGGGCAACCAGAACGACGGCAAATACGCCAATCCGGAGGTCGACAAGCTGCTCGACGAGGCCCGCACGATCTATGAGCCGGCCGAGCGGAAGAAGCGCTACGACGCCGCGCAGAAAATCCTGCAGGACGAATTGCCGATCATCTATCTCTACAATCAGACGGTGTTCTTCGCGATGCGCTCCAATATCCAGGGCTTCGCGATCAATCCGGACGGGATGATCCGGCTGGCCGGGCTGAAGCGCTCGTGAGGGCGCTCATGCCGTGACGGGTGGCCCATGGCCACGCTCATCCTCCGCCGCATCCTGATCGCGATACCGACGCTCTTCCTGGTATCGCTCTTCGTCTTCGCCCTGCAGCGCGCGCTGCCGGGCGACCCTTTCCTCGTCATCGCCGGGGAGGAGCGCGACCCCGAGGTGATCGCGCGCCTGCGCGAGATCTACCGCCTCGACGATCCCGTGATCGTCCAGTTCTTCGCCTGGCTGGGGCAGGTCGTGCAGGGCGATTTCGGCCGCTCGCTGCGCACCGGCGAGCCGGTGCTCGGGCTGATCCTGCAGAAGCTGCCGGTGACGATCCAGCTCGCCACGGCCTCGATCCTCGTCGCGATCGTCATCGGCATTCCGATCGGCATCCTCGCGGCGCGGCGCAAGGGCACGGTCGTCGACTACTCCGCCAGCGCGGTCGCGCTGTCGGGGTTGTCGATCCCGAATTTCTGGTTCGGGATCATGCTGATCCTGCTGGTCTCGGTGCACCTGAAATGGCTGCCAGCCTCGGGCTATGAATCGATCTTCGTCCACCCCTGGGAGGCGATCCAGCGGCTGATCATGCCGGCCTTCGTGCTGGGCAACGGGCTCGCCGCCTTCCTGATGCGCCATACCCGCTCGGCGATGCTGGAGGTGCTGCGCTCGGACTATGTCCGGACCGCCCGCGCCAAGGGGCTCGACGAGGATACCGTCATCCACCGCCACGCCCTGCGCAACGCGCTGATGCCGATCATCACGCTGACCACCCTGCTCTTCGGCGAATTGCTGGCGGGAGCGGTGCTGACCGAGCAGGTCTTCACCATTCCCGGCTTCGGCAAGCTGATCGTCGATGCCGTGTTCAACCGCGACTACGGCGTGGTGCAGGGCGTGGTGCTGTGCACGGCCATCGGCTTCATCCTGATGAACCTCATCGCCGATATCCTCTACGTCGTCGTCAACCCGCGTCTGAGGGCTGGCTGATGGCATCGCTCGATTCCATCTCATCGACCGGCGCCGCAAGCGGCGTCAGCGCCCGCCCCGGCGTGCTCGCCCGGCTGATCCGCAACAAATCGGCATTGATCGGCGGCAGCATCGTGCTGGCCTTCCTGCTGATGGCGGTGCTCGCGCCAGTGCTGCCCCTGGCCGATCCGTTCAAGTCGAACTTCCTCGCCATCCGCAAGCCGCCCTCGGAACTCTACTGGTTCGGCACGGACGAGCTCGGCCGCGACCAGGTCACGCGGCTGTTCTACGGCGCGCAGGCTTCGCTCCTCGCCGGCATCGTCTCGGTGCTGATCGCGGTCGCGATCGGCCTGCCCTTCGGGCTGCTGGCGGGCTGGTATGGCGGCTGGATCGACATCGTGATCTCGCGCGTCACCGAGGCCCTGCTCGCCTGCCCGTTCCTGATCCTCGCCATCGCCTTCGCGGCGGTGCTCGGCCCGTCATTGACCAATGCGATGATCGCGATCGGCCTGTCGGCGGTGCCGATCTTCATCCGGCTGATCCGCGGCCAGGTGATGAGCGTCAAGGCCGAGGATTTCGTCGAGGGGGCACGGGCGGTCGGCGCCCGCGACCTCCGGCTGATGTTCCGCCATGTCCTGCCCAACACCCTGTCCCCCATCGTGGTGCAGTCGACATTGTTCATGGCGCAGGCGATCATCCTGGAAGCAGCCCTCTCCTTCCTCGGCCTCGGCCAGCAGCCGCCGTCACCCTCCTGGGGCCAGATGCTCAACGTCGCCAAGAACTTCATGGAGCAGGCGCCGTGGATGTCGGTGGCGCCGGGCATCTGCATCTTCCTCGCCGTGCTCGGCTTCAACCTGCTCGGCGACGGCCTGCGCGACGCGCTCGATCCAAAAGAAAATTAGGCTTCAGGGATACGCCCATGTTCACCACCCGCCCCGAAATCCTCGGCACGTTCGGCGTCGTGACTTCGACGCACTGGCTCGCCACCGCATCCGGCATGGCGATGCTGGAAAAGGGCGGCAACGCCTTCGATGCCTGCTCCGCCGCCGCCTTCGTGCTGCAAGTCGTAGAGCCGCATCTCGTCGGCCCGGCCGGCGACATGCCCGCCGTGTTCTATTCGGCCGAAACCGGGAAGGTCGAGACGCTCTGCGCGCAGGGACCGGCCCCGCAGGCCGCCACCATCGCGGCCTACAAGGCACTCGGCCTCGACCTCATCCCCGGCTCCGGCCTGCTCGCCACCGTCATCCCGGGTGCCTTCGGCGGCTGGATGACGCTGCTGCGCGACCATGGCCGATTGAAGCTGCGCGACGTTCTCGAACCCGCGATCGGCTATTTCGAGAACGGCCACCCGATGCTGCCGCGCGTCTCGGATTCGATCCGGGAATTGACCGACCTCTTCACCAACGAGTGGACGACCTCGGGAGAGGTATATCTGCCCGGCGGGCATGTGCCGGAAGCCCGTAAGCTCTTCGCCAACAAGGCCGCGGCCGAGACCTACAAGCGCATCCTCTCCGAGGCGGAAGCCAAGGGCAGCGACCGGCAGGAGCAGATCCAGGGCGCCTATGACGCCTGGTACAAGGGCTTCGTCGCCGAGGCGATGGACCGCTTCTGCCGCACGACCGAGGTGATGGATTCCTCCGGCCGGCGCAACAAGGGCCTGCTGACCGCGCAGGACATGGCGAACTATAAACCGACCTACGAGACGCCGACCTCGGTCAGCTATCACGACTGGGAGGTCTTCAAGATCGGCCCTTGGGGCCAGGGCCCGGCCTTCCTGCAGACGCTGAAGATTCTCGAAGGCGTCGACCTCGCCGGGATGGGACCGGCAAGCCCGGACTTCGTGCATCACGTCGTCGAGGCGATGAAGCTCGCCTTCGCCGACCGCGAAGCCTATTACGGCGACCCGGATTTCGTGAAGGTGCCGCTGGCGACGCTGCTCTCCGACGACTACGCGGCAGGGCGGCGCGGGCTGATCGGCGAGCGCGCCTCGCTGGAGCTGCGTCCGGGCATCGTCTCCGGCTACGAGGCGCAGGTCGCGCACGCGATGAAGGCGCTCGGCGCCATCGCTCAGCCGACACAGGGCGGCGCCAGCGTCGGCGAGCCGACCATGGCCTCGATGGTCGCCGCCGGCCGCAAGGGCGACACCGTCCATATCGATGTCATCGACAAATGGGGCAACATGATCGCGGCGACGCCGTCCGGCGGCTGGCTGCAATCCTCGCCGGTCATTCCGGAACTCGGCTTCCCGCTGAATTCGCGCGCCCAGATGTTCTGGCTGGAAGAGGGCCTGCCCTCCTCGCTCGCGCCGGGCAAGCGGCCGCGCACGACGCTGACGCCTTCGATCGCCTTCGAGAGCGGCAAGCCCCGCCTCGCCTTCGGCACGCCGGGCGGCGACCAGCAGGAACAGTGGCAGCTCGGCCTGTTCCTACGCCGCGTCCATCACGGCCTCAACCTGCAGGAGGCGATCGACCTGCCGCTGTTCCACACTCAGCATTTCCCCTCCTCCTTCTACCCGCGCTCGTCGCGGCCGGGCCACATGATGATCGAGGAGAGCATCGGCACTGCGGCACTCGCCGAGCTCGAGCGCCGCGGCCATGCCGTCGAGAAGGCGCCGGCCTGGACGGTCGGGCGGCTCACTGCGGCAGAACGCGGTGATGACGGGCTCTTGCGCGCCGCCGCGACGCCGCGTCTGATGCAGGCCTATGCCGCCGGCCGCTGAAGGATAATCGCATGACCTGGTCCATCGTCGCCCGCGACGCCGCGACCGGCGCCTACGGCGTCGCCGTCTCGACCTGCGCCTTCGCCGTCGGCGCCCGCGTACCCTATGGCGGCGGGCGGATCGGGGCGATCGCGACACAGGCCTTCGTCAATCCACTCTACGGGGTCGACGGCCTCAGGCTGTTGCAGGAGGGGCGCCCAGCCGTCGAGATCATCGCGACGCTGACGGCTGCCGACGAAGGCCGCGCCCATCGCCAGCTTCATGTCATCGACCGCGACGGCAAGATCGCCTCGCACACGGGCGCCGCCTGCATCGACTGGTGCGGCGCCGTCGACGGGCCGCAGGTCTCGGTCGCCGGCAACATGCTCTCCGGGCCTGACGTCGTGCAGGAGACCTTGAAGGCCTATATCGCCTCCTCGGCGCTCGATTTCGACGAGCGCCTTCTCGTGGCGCTGGAAGCCGGCGAGAAGGCCGGCGGCGACAAGCGCGGCAAGCAGTCCGCCGCGATCCGCATCTGGGCCGGTGAACCGGTGCCGAGCATCGATATCCGCGTCGACGACCACACGGACCCGCTGAAGGAGTTGCGGCGGCTCTGGCGCGTGGCGCATCAGCGCTCGGTGCCGTTCCAGCAGGCCTCGCCCTCGCGCGGGCGCCCCGCCGGCGTCACCGACCGGGCCGAGCTCGATCGTCTCTGCACGGAATATGCGGCTGCCTGGAACGCTCGGCACCCGGAAAGCTGACCGGCCAAATGCATTCTCGACGCGCTTGGTGCGTGATAGGGTGACGCTTCGTCATCCTGTCATGCCGACGAGCGGGGAATGCGATGGCCGATCCGAACACCGAAGCCCTCCAGAAGCGCATCGCCACGCTGGAGGCGCAGGTTGCAGCCCTGCTGCAGGCGATATCGGCGGATCGCGGCGGCAATGTCGTGATCAACGCGCCGGGCTCGCTGACCATCAATTGCGGGATGGGCATTGCGCTCACCGCGGGCAGCGTGATGACGCTGACCGCGGGCGCCAACCTCGCCGTGACCGCAGGCGCCAACGCCACCATGGTCGTCGGCAACCGCCTGCGCATCAGCAGCGGTCATGAAGCCTCGTTCGAAACCCGGAGCTTCAGCGTCGCTGCGGCGGTGGGCTGCGATATCGACAGCGGGCAGAACTTCGCCATCACGACCGGCAAGGAGATGGCCATGAGCGTCGGAGCGGGCATGGCCGTCAGTGTCGGCAAGACGCTTGCGATCGAAAGTGCCGATGCTGCTTCGCTGAAAAGCGGCGATGCCAGGCTGGGCATGAAGAAGGATGGCAGCATCGAATTGCAGGGGCGCGATATCGCCCTCAAGGCTTCCGGACGCCTCGAAGCCAAGGCGTCCGGCAATGTCACGATCAAGGGATCGAAGATCCTGCAGAACTGACTCAGGTCAGCTTGCCCCGCGCCGCGACCGGCAATTCCCCGATCAGCTTGTCGCCGCGCACGGTGATCAGGCGGTCGACCATGTTGACGACGACGCAGACATGGTTCGGCACAACCCGCACGACCTCGCCGACGAGCGGGCGCTTGTTCGAGGCGGAGAGGTCGAGGAAGCCGTGCTCCTCGGCGAACTGCGCGATCCGTGCCGCGGGGTATTCGAGGATATAGCCGTGGCCGTCGAGATTGCCCTTGTCGCTGGTCAGCGTCTTCGAGCCTGAATCGAGGATGCCGCGCTCCGGGCCTGCCCGGCTCACCACCGTCGCGTAGACGGTGAGCGCGCAATCCTCGAGCGTGGCGACGCCGGCCGCGATCTGCATGCGATCGTTGAAGATCGAGGTGCCCGAGCGATGCTCGGTCGAGCCCTTCAGCTTGCCCATGTTGGGGATGTTCGGCGAGCCGCCGGTCGAGACGATATCGGCCTTGAGGCCGGCATCGCGCAGGCCGGCATTGACCGTGTCGAGGAAGGCTTGCGTCCGCTCCCAGCCATCCTCCGGCGGGTACATCAGCAAGCCGGCGAAGCGCAGGCCGGGCGAGGCCGCGACCATCTTCGCCAGCTCGATCGCCTCGTTCGGCGTCTCGACGCCGGCGCGCTTGCGGCCGGTATCGCATTCGATGACGACTTCCAGATCGCGGCCCGCGATCTCGCCGGCCCGCGGCAGGCCGGAGATGGTGACCGGGTTGTCGGCGGCGACGATCATCCGGACGCGTCTTTGCAGGGCCCCCAGGCGCCCCAGCTTTTCTTCGCCGATGATGTTGTAGCTGATCAGGATGTCGTCGATGCCGCCATCCGCCATCACCTCGGCCTCGCCGAGCTTCTGGCAGGTGATGCCGCGGGCGCCGGCCTCGATCTGGAGCCGCGCCAGCTCGGGCGATTTATGCGTCTTGATATGCGGGCGATTGGCGACGCCGGCGGCGTCGCAGGCCGCCTGGAGGCGGGCGATATTGGCATCGACCTTGTCGAGATCGATCACCACGGCGGGCGTGCCGTAGACGCGGGCGATCTCGGCCGCGAGCGGGGTGGCGGCCGGCTGGTCGACGGCCTTTGAGGTGGTCGCAGTGACGGTCATGGCAGCACCTTGATGATGACTTCGATCTCGACGGTCATGTTGTTGGGCAGCGAGCCCATGCCGACGGCCGAGCGGGCGTGGCGGCCACGGTCGCCGAGAACGGCGACGAACAGGTCCGAGCAGCCATTGATGACCTTGGGTTGATCGGCGAAATCGGGGACCGCATTGACCATGCCGAGCAGCTTGACCACCTCGACCTTGTCGAGCGAGCCGACCGCCTTCTTCATCGCCGCGAGCAGGCCGAGGCCGGTCTGGCGCGCGTGCTGGTAGGCTTCCTCGATCGTGACGTCCTTGCCGACCTTGCCGGTCGGATAGGTGCCGTCAGCCCGCTTCGGACCCTGGCCCGAGAGATAGACCAGATCACCGACCTGCTTGAAGCTGACATAGGTCGCGACCGGCGTCGGCACGTCCGGCAGGGTCAGCCCCAGTTCCTTCAGCCTGTCTTCGGCGCTCATGGCGTTTCTCTCCTCACGTCGGTCTTTTCTCGCCGATGCCTGTCGCATCAGCCATTCATATCGCGGCGCATATAGCGGGCCGCATCGTCATAGCTCGCAAGCTTGCGATCAAGCGCGGGCTCATGCACCTCGCGAAAACCCTGCCGGCGCCAGAAGCCGGTCGAATCGTTGACCGCGACCAGCGCCAGGCTCGTATAACCGGCTCCGGCAGCGTGACGGGCGATCGCGGCGACGATCGCTCCCGCCGCGCCGGCGCCGCGCCCCGCCGGCAGCAGCGCGAGGTCGTGAAGATACCAGTTGGCGACGCCAGGCGGGATGCCTCCCAGCAGGGAATTCAGGGCCGGGACAGCGCCGGCCGGCCAGGGATGGCTGACGAGATAGCCCTGCAGCGCCCCGCCTTCACCGGACAGCACATGACACCCCTCGGGCGCCAGTTTCAGCCGCTCGGCGAAGACCGCCTCGTCCTCGGGATAATCCGGATGCACGACGGCGGCGATCGCCATCACGGCCGGCAGATCGGCCGGCGCCATGCGGCGCCAGCCCGTTTCGCGTGACATGGAAGCCTACGCCGCGACCTTCGGGAACTTGCCGGTCCGCTTCGGGTGCCACCACTTGCCCTTGAGCACGACACCCTCGGAGACGAACTTCCTGTCGCCGATCAGGTGCTCGCCGACGACGTCGACATAGTCGAACTTGCCTTCCTTCACGGTCAGGATCGTCGCGTCGCCGAGCGAGCCGACCTTGAGGGAGCCGTATTCCGGGCGCTTCAGCGCCATGGCGGCGTTCACCGTCGAGGCGGCGATGACGTTGCTCAGGCTCATGCCCATGCAGAGGAACTTCGACATGGTGGTGACCTGGTCGAAGGCGGGGCCGTCGATGCAGAGCTTGTGCACGTCGGACGAGATCACGTCCGGCTCGAAGCCGTTGGCCAGCATGGCGCGGGTGGTCTTGAAGGAGAACGACCCCTTGCCGTGGCCGATATCGAAGATGACGCCGCGCTTGCGGGCGGCCAGGACCTCCGGCTTCACCGTGCCCTGCGCGGTCGCGGGCGCGTTCGGGAACGGGCGGAAGGCATGGGTCAGCACGTCGCCCGGCCGGAGCATGCCGATGACTTCCTCATAGGATGGCGGCGGATGGTCGATATGACACATCAGGGGCATCCCGACCTCGTCGGCGACCTGCAGCGCGATGTTCAGCGGCTTGGTGCCCTGGTCGCCCGAGGCATGCAGGCCGACGCGGACCTTGATGCCGACGATGTAGTCGCGGTTCTCGTCGGCGACCTTGGCGCAGTCGATCGGGTTCATCATGCGCATGTCGCCGCTCTCGCCGACCATGACGCGGTGGTCGAAGCCGTAGATGCCGGCATGCGAGACGTGGAGATAGGCGAGGATGCGGGCCTGGCTCGGCTCGATGACGTGCTTGCGGAAGCCGGCCCAGTTGCCGGGGCCGGCCGAGCCGGTATCGACCGAGGTGGTGACGCCGGAAACGCGGCAGAATTCGTCCGCGTCGATGCCGAGCGAGGTGCCGCCCCAGTAGACATGGGTGTGCAGGTCGATCAGGCCAGGCGAGACGATGTAGCCGGAGACGTCGCGGATTTCCTTGGCGCCCTTCAGGTCCTTGCCGAAGCCGGAGACCTTGCCGTCCGTGAAGGCGACATCGAGGATGCCGTCATGCTTCTGGGAGGGGTCGATGACGCGGCCGCCCTTCAGGATGAGATCGTGGGTCATGTCTAGTCCTCTGGATACGGATCAAACCGGGGAGACGGCGCCCTTGCGCTCGACGATCAGGCCGTAGGCCTGGGGCTCGCGATGCCTGGCGAAATTGAAGGTCGAGGTCTTGTAGCTCTTGCCGAGATCCATATCGCAGCGGGCGACGATGAGCTCGTCATCCTCGGTCACGGCCTGGGCCACGACCTCTCCGGTCGGCGCGATGATGCAGGAGCCGCCGATCTGGTCGACGCCGGCCTCCAGCCCCGCCTTGGCGACGCCCACGACCCAGGTGGCATTCTGGTAGGCGCCGGCCTGCATCACGAGCTGGTTGTGGAAATTGCCGAGCCGGTCATGGTCCGGGGCCGGCGGGTTGTGCTTGGGCGTGTTGTAGCCGAGCACGATCAACTCGACGTCCTGCAGGCCCATCGAGCGATAGCTCTCCGGCCAGCGGCGGTCGTTGCAGATCATCATGCCGATATTGGCGTCCATCGTCCGCCAGACCGGCCAACCGAGCTCGCCGGTCTCAAAATAGCGCTTCTCCAGGTTCTGGAAGGGTGCGGCGGGGCGGTGTTCGGGATGGCCGGGCAGATGGATCTTGCGGTACTTGCCGACGATCGCGCCCGACTTGTCGACGAGGATCGCGGTGTTGAAGCGGCGCTTGCGACCCTGCTCGAAGGCCAGTTCGCAATAACCGAGATGGAAACCGACGCCGAGGCGCTTGCTCTCCTCGAAGAGCGGCGCGGTCTCGTTCGAGGGCATCGCGCTTTCGAAATGGCTGTCGATCTCGGCTTCGCCGTCGATCCACCAATGCGGGAAGAAGGCGGTGAGCGCGGCCTCCGGATAAACCACCAGATCGGCGCCGTGGCTCTTGGCCTGCCGCATGAGTTCGATCATGCGGGCAACCGCCGAAGCCCGGCTCTCATCGCGCTGGATGGGACCGAGCTGGGCGGCGGCGACGGTGAGGATGCGGGTCACGTCAGAAGCTCCGGATGAAGATCACCCTTGAGGGCAAGGCTTCGATGTGCTGAGCCGGCGCGTCAAGCGCCGGCAATGCGGGGCGTGGGTTGTCCCAGCTGCGGGGCAAGCTCTCAGAGCGTCTTGGCGAGCCTTGGATCGAGCGAGTCGCGCAGGCCGTCGCCAAGCATGTTCACCGCGAGCACGGTGATCGAGAGGAACACGGCCGGGAACAGGATGATATGCGGCCGGACCTGCCAGAGCGCCCTGCCCTCGGCCATGATGTTGCCCCAGGACGGCGTCGCCGGCGGCACGCCGGCGCCGATGAAGGACAGGATCGCCTCGACGATCATGGCGCTGGCGCAGATATAGGTCGCCTGCACGCTCATCGGCGCGAAGGTGTTGGGCAGAATGTGGCGGAAGATGATGCGCGGTACCCGCGCGCCATTGGCCACGGCCGCCTCGACATAGGGCTGCTCGCGCAGCGACAGCACGACGCCGCGCACGAGCCGCGCAACGCGCGGGATCTCGGCAACGGTGATCGCGATGATCACGTTCTGAACCGAGCCGCGGGTCAGCGCCATCAGGGCGATGGCGAGCAGGATCGGCGGGATCGACATCATGCCGTCGATGATGCGCATGATGATGCCGTCGGACCAGCGGACGAAGCCGGCGAAGAGGCCGATGGTGAGCCCGACGATCGAGGACAGGATCGCGACGCTGAAGCCGACGAGCAGCGAGACGCGGGCGCCATACACGACGCGCGAATAGATGTCGCGGCCGAGCATGTCGGTGCCGAACCAGTAGAGCTCGGAGGGCACGCGGGTGCGCCTCGACGGCGCGATCGCGGTCGGGTCGACGGTGCCGAGCAGCGGCGCGAAGATGCCGATCAGCGCCATCAGGATGAGGAGCCCGCCGCCGATGGCGACGGAAGGATGCCGGCGCAGATAGCGACGGAAGCGGGCGGCACGGCCGAGTTCGGCCTGCACCGCTTCAGCGGCAGGAGCCGCAGTGAGCGATTGAGCGGTCAATAGCGGATCCTCGGGTCGACGAGGGTGTAGGTCAGGTCGATCAGCAGGTTCACCAGCACGTAGACCAGGCTGAACATCAGCACGACGCCCTGGATGACGGGGTAGTCACGGCGCAGGATCGCGTCGACGGTGAGCCGGCCGAGGCCGGGGATGGCGAAGACGCTCTCGGTCACGACGGCACCGCCGATCAGGAGGGCGATGCCGATGCCGATGATGGTGACGATCGGCACGGCCGCGTTCTTGAGGGAATGCAGGAAGAGCACGTCCTTCTGCGCCACGCCCTTGGCCTGGGCGGTGCGGACATAGTCCTGCTGGAGAACATCCAGCATCGTGGCGCGGGTGATGCGCGCGATCAGCGCGACATAGACCAGCCCCAGCGTCACCGTCGGCAGGATGAGATTCCGGAGCCAGGGCCAGAAGCCCTGCGAGATCGGCGTGTAGCCCTGCACCGGCAGCCAGTCGAGCTTGAGCGCGAAAAGATAGGCGAGGAGATAGCCGACGACGAAGACCGGCACGGAGAAGCCCAGCACCGCAAAGCCCATCGCCGCCTTGTCGACCCAGCTGCCCGCCTTCCAGGCCGCGACCACGCCCATCGGGACGGCGATCACGACGGCGAAGATCAGCGTCAGCACCATCAGGGAGAGCGTCGGCTCGATGCGCTGGGCGATGAGCTGCGTCACCGGCAGGTTGGTGAAGATCGAGGTGCCGAGATCGCCCTGGATCACGCGGAACGACCATTCGGCGAAGCGCACGAGATAGGGGCGGTCCAGGCCCAGGCTGGCGCGGATGCGCTCGACATCGGCAGGGGACGCCTGGTCACCGGCGATGATGGCGGCGGGATCGCCCGGCGCGATGTAGAGCAACGAAAAGACGAACAGCGCCACGAAGGCCATCACCGGGATGGTCGTGACAATGCGTCTGACGACGAAAGCAAGCATAAGGCAGTCGGACCTCGTTCACAGCGGTACCAGGGATCGCGGCCCGGACTTCTTCCGGGTCGCGACGAAGCAAGGCAACAGAGCCGGACGGCTCCGGAAGCGCGGAGCGGCGAAGCCGATCCGCGCGGGCTATCAGTCCTTCTTGACGTCCCAGAAGAACGGCAGCGGCCCGCTGACCACGCCGGTGACGTTCTTCCGCCAGGCCTGGTAGCCGAGATAGAAGCCCGTCGGCGCGAAGACGACGTTCTCGACGGCGGCCTTGTTGAGACGGCCCATCGCCGCCTTTTCCTCGGCCAGGTCCTTGGCGTTGAACCAGTTGGTGACCTCGGTCTCGACGGCGGGCACGTCGGGCCAGCCGAACCAGGCCTTGTCGCCATTGGCGCGGATCGCGGTATAGGCGGCCGGGTTGATGCAGTCGGCACCGGCATGCCAGGTGTGGAACATGCTCCAGCCGCCCTGCCCCGGAGGCGTCTTCTGGGCGCGGCGGGAGCCGACCGTGCCCCAGTCGGTCGCGACGAAATCGACGTTCATGCCGATGCTCTTGAGCAATTCCGCCGTGACGTCGCCCATCGACTTGGTCGCGGCCATGTCCTGCGCGACGACGCAGACCACGGGCTCGCCCTTGTAGCCGGCCTCGGCGAGGAGCTTCTTGGCCTCGGCGACGTTGCGCTTCTTCAGGATCTCGCCGCCCTCCTCGGTGTAGAGCGGAGTGCCCGGGGTGAAGAAGCCGGGCAGCGGCTTCCAGAGCTTGTCGTCATCGCCGACGACGGCCCGCATGTAGTCTTCCTGGTTCATGGCCGTCAGCACGGCCTGGCGCACCTTCACGTTGTTGAAGGGCGGGAACAGGTGGTTCATGCGGAAGGCGCCGACATTGCCGAGCGGATCGCCGATATCGACATTGATGTCCTTGTGGCCCTTCAGCACAGGCACGAGGTCGGCGAGCGGCGTCTCCCACCAGTCGACCTCGCCATTCTGGAGGGCGGCGGCGGCCGTCGCCGGGTCGGGCATGATCACCCATTCCACGCGGTCGACGAGGATGTTCTTGCCGCCGGCGAGCCAATCGGCCTTCTCCGAACGCGGCTTGTAGTCCGTGAATTTCGCGAACACCGCCTTGGCACCCGGCACCCATTCCTTCTGGAGGAACTTCATCGGACCGGAGCCGATATATTCGGTGATCTGGGTGAAGGGATCGGTCTTGGCGATGCGCTCGGGCATCACGAAGGAACAGGGCGCGTTGTTCTTGGCCAGCGCCAGCAGCATTTTCGGGAAGGGCTGCTTCAGCGACCATTTCCAGGTCAGTTCGTCGACCGGCGCGAGCTCCACCTGGATGGCCCGCAGCATCAGGCCCATCGGATCGCGCGCCGACCAGCGAACGAGGCTCGCGACCACGTCCTTGGAGGTGACGGGCGTGCCGTCATGGAACTTGAGGCCCGAGCGCAGCTTGAAGGTCCAGTTCAGGCCGTCCGAGGAGACCTCCTCGGCCTCGACCATCTGGCGTTGCGGCTGGAACTTGGAATCGATGCCGTAAAGCGTATCCCAGACCAGCGCCGCTGCGTTGCGGACGACGTATTGCGTCCCCCAGATCGGGTCGAAATTGGCGAGATTGGCCTGCGGTACGAAGCGTAGGGTCTTGCTTGGACTTTGCGCGAGGGCCGGCATCGCCAGCCCGCCGGTCGCGGCAGCCATGCCGGCGCCCGTCGCGGATTTCAGAAACGTCCTGCGATCCATCTTGCTCTCCCCTGGAACGGCGCCTCTAGACGGGCTGCCTTGGCGCGAGTTTGGGCAGAAAAACTCCGCCTGACAACTCGCAGCAGCACCCGACCAGGGCCACCTCGCCGCCTGCACGGTTCGTGCCAGACGGAACTTTCGGGCGGGAGCCCGCTGTTTCGGTTCCGGACGGGCCGTTTCGGGCCCGGTTACGGAAAGAATGAAAAATCGCGATTAAATCGGTTTGACCGGTTCGTCGACGCGCGCGAAGGGCCGTGCCAGCTCGAACGCCGCCGCAGCCCGCAGCACGAGCGCGTCCTTGCCGAAGGCGCCGACGATCTGGAGCCCGGCCGGCAGGCCGGCCTTCGTCAGACCGCAGGGCACCGAGATCGCCGGCTGCTCGGTGATGTTGAAGGGGTAGGTGAAGGGCGTCCAGCGCGTCCAGTCCTCGCCATAGGCGCCATGCTGGGGCGTATCGCGCCCCACAGCGAAGGCCGGCAACGGCAGTGTCGGCGTCAGCAGCAGGTCGTATGTCTGATGGAATTGCGCCATCCGATAGGCCAGCGCATTGCGCCGATTCAGCAGCGCGTCGACATAATCCGAGGCCGGGATACGCTCGCCCTGTTCCGCCACCGCGACGAGGCCGGGGTCCATCTGCTTGCGGCCAGCGGCGTCGATGCTCTTCAATGCCAGCGCCGCTCCCGAGGCCCAGAGGGTCATCAGGATCTCGATCGGATCGTCAAAGCCGGGATCGACCTCCTCCACCGTCGCACCAAGCTCGGCGAAGACCTGCGCCGCGGCGGCCGTCAGCGCCGCGATCTCGGGATCGACGGTCACGTCCTGGCCAAGGCGCGGAGACCAGGCGACGCGCAGACCCCTCAGGCCGCCCTTGAGCCCGTCGACATAATCCGGCGGGCGGTCCAGCAACGCCGTCATGTCGCGCGCATCGGGCTGGCCGATCACCTTCATGGCCAGCGCGGTGTCGGTGACGGTGCGGGTCAGCGGTCCGAGATGGGCAAGGAAGCCCATGACCGAGATCGGCCAGGCCGGGACACGGCCGTAGCTTGGCTTCAGGCCGACGACACCGGTGAAGGCTGCGGGAATGCGGATGGAACCCGCCCCGTCCGTGCCCATGTGGAGGCAACCGAGATTGAGCGCGGCACAGACGGCCGCACCCGACGAGGAGCCGCCCGGCCCGGTTCCGGTGTTCCAGGGATTGCGGGTGATGCCGGTGAGCGGCGAATCGCCGACGCCCTTCCAGCCGTATTCCGGCATGGTGGTCTTGCCGAGGAAGACCGTGCCGGCCTCGCGCAGCCGCGCGGTAATGGGGGAATCCTCGGCGAAGGGCGCATCGGAGGCGATGGCCGAGCCGCGCTGCATCGACCAGCCGGCGACGCCGAGATTGTCCTTGATGGTGACGGGCACGCCATCGAGCGGGCCGATCGCCTCGCCCTTCAGCCAGCGCCCCTGCGAGGCTTCGGCCATGGCCAGCGTCACCGCCTCATCACGGACGGCGAAGGCATTGACCGCGGGCTCGAAGCGCTCGATGCGGGCAAACGTATCCTTCGCGACTTCGACGGGAGAGAGCTGCTTGCTGGCATAGAGCGGGCCGAGCTCGGCGGCGGAAAGCGAGGCGATCGTCGTCATCTGGAGACCTCTCAGGCGTTGGCCACACGCCAGGCGGTGGTGAGCAGGATGTTCGCGCCTGCGATCATGTCGTCATCGGTGCTGAACTCGGCCGGGTTGTGCGAGAGCCCGCCGATCGAGGGGATGAACACCATCGCCGTCGGGCAGAGCCGCGCCATCATCTGCGCGTCGTGGCCGGCGCCGGAGATCATGCGCCGGACGGCCAAGCCGAATTCGCCGGCGCTGCGCTCGACCTCGGCGATGATCTCCTCGGCAAAGGGCGTCGCCGGGAAGCGGGCGAGATCGCGGAAGGAGACCTCGATGCCGTCGCGCTCGGCGAGCTCGGCACAGAAGCGGCGCACAGCTTCCTCGGCCTTTGCGAGCGGCGCATCGAGCGGGTTGCGCAGGTCGAGCGTCATCACCACGGTTTCGGGCACGACATTGACGTTGCCGGGCTGGACGCGGATTACGCCGCTATTGGCGAGCTGGTTCGGAATCGTCTTGGTCAGTTCGTTGGCGAAGATGTTGATGCGCGCGGCAGCGAGCCCCGGGTCCTTGCGATAGGCCATCGGTGTCGTGCCGGCATGGCTCGGGCGGCCCTTCAGGGTGAGTTCCAGCCAGCAGATGCCCTGGATGCCTGTGACGGCACCGAGCCCGCCGCCCTCGTTCTCGAGGATCGGCCCCTGCTCGATATGCATCTCGATATAGGCATGGGCCGGCAGGAAGCCCGGCTTCTCGGCGCCCTCGTAACCGATGCGCTTCAATTCGGCGCCGAGGCCGATGCCGTCCGAATCGACTTCCCTGTGCGCCGCCTCGACACTCATGCCCCCGGCCCAGACATAGGAGCCGAGCATGTCGGGGTGGAAGCGCGCGCCCTCCTCGTTGGTGAAGGCGATCACCGCCATGTCGCGCTTCGGCGTCAATCCGGCATCGCGCAAGGCGGCGAGAACCTCGACGCCGGCGACGACGCCGAGCGCGCCGTCGAAGCGCCCGCCGGTGCCGACCGTGTCGATATGCGAGCCCATGATGACGGCCGGACCGTCCTGCTGGCCCTTCAGGATGCCGACGATATTGCCGATGGCATCGACGCGGGTATCGAGGCCGAGCGCCTTCATCTGGGCGACGAGCCAGTCGCGCCCCTGCTTGTCCTCATCGGTCAGGGCAAGGCGCCGGCAGCCGCCTTCCGGCGTCGCGCCGATCTTCGAGAGTTCCGCGAGGCGCGAGGTCAACCTCGCGCCGTCGATCCTCAGATTGGTGCTCATCGGTTCAGGCCCTCCAGCAATTTCCGAGGCAAGATGCAGACCGCGGCGACGGTTGTCGACCCGCGTCCAGCGCATCGGCTCCGAACGGTGAAGCGCGTAGCGGCGGCTATTTCGATGCTCCGATCGGGGGTAGAAGCAGCGCCCCATGTCCGAGATCGCCGAATCCCGCCCGCATCATTCCTGGCTCGGGGAAGCCCGCGCCATGCTGGCCCTGAGCTGGCCGATGGTGCTCACCAATGTCGCGCAGACGGCGATGACGGCCACCGACGTCATCATGATGGGCCAGTTCGGCCCGGATGCGCTGGCAGCCGGCGCGCTCGGCACCAATCTCTACAATGCAACCCTGATCTTCGGCATCGGCGCGATGGGCGCGGTCTCGCCGATGATCGCGATCGAGCTCGGCCGCAACCGGCATGCGGTGCGCGACCTGCGCCGCACGGTCCGCCAGGGCTTCTGGGCCGCGGCGACCATGGTCGGGCCGATGTGGCTCTTCCTCTGGCAGGCCGAATTCATCCTGAGAGCGATGGGTCAGGACCCCGCCCTGTCGAAGGCCGCCGCGTCCTATCTCCACACGCTGCAATGGGGGCTGCTGCCCTTCTTCCTCTATCTGTGCCTGCGCGGCTTCGTCGCCGCGCTGCAGCGGCCGCGCTGGGCTTTCATCGTCGTGCTCTTCGCGGTGGCGTTCAACGCCTTCGCCAACTGGTGCCTGATGTTCGGGCGGCTCGGCTTTCCGGCGCTCGGCCTGCCCGGCTCCGGAATGGCCACGGCCTTGTCCTCAACCCTCATGTTCCTCGGCCTCGCGCTGGTGGTCATGTGGGACAGGCGTTTCCGGCGCTATCAGCTGTTCGGCCGCTTCTGGGTGCCGGACTGGCCGCGCTACCGCGCCTTCTGGCGCATGGGCCTGCCGATCTCGCTGACGCTCTCCTTCGAATCGCTGATCTTCTACGGCGCCGCCTTCATGATGGGGCTGATCGGCTCGACCGCGCTCGCGGCCCACGCCATCGCGATCCAGATCGCCTCACTCGCCTTCATGGTGCCGCTCGGCATCGGCCAGGCCGGGACCGTACGGGTCGGGCGCGCCTTCGGCTCCGGCGACAAGGAGGGCATCCGGCGCGCCGGCATGATGGCGCTCATTCTGGCGCTGAGCTTCATGTGCTTCACGGCGCTGCTGATGGCGACCGTGCCGCATTGGCTGATAGCCCCCTTCCTCGACCGCTCGAAGCCCGGTGCGGAAGCGGTGGCCCAGATCGCGGTGGCCTTCCTGTTCTACGCCGCCCTCTTCCAGATCGCGGACGGGGCGCAGGTCATCGGGTCGTCGATCCTGCGCGGCCTCGGCGACACGCGCCTGCCGATGATTCTCGCCGGCATCGGCTACTGGGGCATCGGACTGCCGCTCTCCGCGACGCTGGGTTTCCTGACCCCGCTCGCCGGCAGCGGCATCTGGATCGGGCTGGTGATCGGGCTTTCGCTCGTCGCCGTGATGATGCTCTGGCGCTGGTGGGCGCGCGAGAAGCTCGGCCTGCTCAAATGGGGATTGCGGGAAGCCACCTGAGCCGGCGAGGCGGCCATCCGCCCTGTTGCCGAACGGCAACAGCGTTGCACGGACACAATTTGGCCATCTCCTGTTCACCCCACGGCCATCTCGGCAACCTTGAACGAGGGTGAGCAACGGCGCATGGAACTCAAGGCGCCGCCCCGCCGTTCATTTCGCCCGTAACACCGAGTTGTCTGTCGATGTCCCCCGACCGCCCATCCGCCTCCCCCCTCGCCCGGCCGACCCGCCGCGTCTTCGCTGCGCTGAGCCCGCTCTTCCTTGCCGCCTGCGTCGCGAACCGACGCCCGGAGCCGTTCGAGGTCGCGCATCAGGGGCCGCATATCAGCGCCGAATATCTGGCGATGTATGGCGAGCGGCCGGATGAGCAGCACCCGCTGCCCGCGACGGACCTTTCCGAGGTCGAGCCGCAGTTCCTGCGCAGGATCGTCTCCTACCCGACCCGCGAGCAGCCCGGCACGATCGTCGTCGATACCGACAACCGCTATCTCTATCTCGTGATGGAAGGCGGCCGCGCCGTGCGTTACGGCATCGGCGTCGGCAAGCAGGGCATGTCCTGGCGCGGCCGCGCCACGGTCGCGCGCAAGGCGCAGTGGCCGCGCTGGACCCCGACCCCGGCGATGATCGCCCGCGAGCCGGAGCGGAACCGCCCCTGGGCCGGCGGTATGGCCGGCGGCCTCGAGAACCCGCTCGGCGCCCGCGCGCTCTATCTCTACCAGGGCGGCCGCGACACGCTCTATCGCATCCATGGCACCTCCGAGCCGTGGTCGATCGGCAAGTCCGTTTCCTCGGGCTGCATCCGCCTGTTCAACCAGGATATCATCGACCTCTATGGCCGCGTCCCGACCGGCACGACCGTCGTTGTGCTCAACCGCGGCACGCTGCAGGCACCGTCCGAGATAGACGAGGCGCCGCCGCCGGACGACGATTTCGGCAGCATCTGAGGCCGAACAGCCTGCCTGATGCCGCACCGGACTCCCGAAAAGTGCAATTCGCTTCTCGGTCCGATGCGGTCACGGCGCCGCCTTGATACCGTCACAGGCCGATCCCACCTCTTGAGCGCGGCGCAACCGCACCGCGCAACGAGAGGAGATGACGATGACGCCGCAGGAACGCGACGTGATCGCCGGGATTTTCGACCGCCTGAAGCAGGCGGCCAATCAGCCCCGCGACCCCGAGGCTGAGAATTTCATCGCAGAACGCCTGCGCGAGCAGCCTTATGCGCCCTATGCCATGGCCCAGGCGGTCTATGTGCAGGAGCAGGCGCTGGCCAACCTGAACCAGCAGGTCGAGAGCCTGCGGGCGCAATTGCGCGAAGCGCAGACGCGCGCCAGCGAGGCGGCCCAGCCGCAGGCCGGCGGCTTCCTGTCCGGCATCTTCGGCGGTGGGTCGGTGCCGCGCACCGGCTCGGTCCCACCCGTGCCGCAGCGCGCCGACGCAGCCGCACCCTCCGCCGCCTGGAACACGCAGCCTCAGGCGCAAGGAGCCCCCGGCCAGGCCATGCCGATGCAGCAGGCAGCGCAGCCCGGCCCGTGGAGCAACCAGCCGCAGCAGCAAGCTGGCGGCGGCGGCTTCATGGCGAGCGCGCTGACCACCGCGGCCGGTGTCGCCGGCGGCATGATGCTCGGCAATGTGCTGACCAATGCCTTCGGTGGCGGCAGCAAGCCCGCGGCCCAGACTGCGAGCGACACCGCCAGCTCCGGCAGCAACGCCGCGGCGACGCCGCAACCGTCTGCCGACCAGGCAGCCGCAGCCCAGCCTGCCACCGACCAGACCGCGCAGGATGGCGGCTACGGCCAGGGCTATGACGGCGAGGCCAGTTACCAGAACGCCGGCCATGACGACGCCGATCCCGGCTTCGACGATGGCGGCGGGGATGACGACAGCTGGGTTTGAGAGCGCCTTTCCCGTCCTGTCACCAGGATAGAATGCAAACGGCGGCCCGCGATGCGAGGCCGCCGTTTTTGTCGATCGGTGTCAGATGAGGCTGTGCCTCAGATCACCAGCACCTTGGCGCCGACGCGGACACGCTCGTAGAGATCGGTGACGTCGTCATTGGTCATGCGGATGCAGCCTGACGAGACCGCCTGCCCGATCGTGTTCGGCTCGTTGGTGCCGTGGATGCGGTAGAGCGTCGAGCCGAGATACATGGCGCGCGCGCCCATCGGGTTGTCGGGGCCGCCGGCCATGAAGCGCGGCAGGTCTGGTCGGCGCTTCAGCATCTCGGACGGAGGCGTCCAGCTCGGCCATTCCGCCTTGCGGGTGATCGTCTTCATGCCGGCCCAGGAAAAGCCCGGCCGACCGACCCCGATGCCGTAGCGCATGGCCCGGCCGCCCGGCTGCACCAGGAAGAGGAAGCGCTGCGGCGTATCGATGATGATCGTGCCCGGCTTGTGCGGCCCGTCATAGGCGACTTCCTGCTTGCGGAAGCGCGGGTCGACGATCTGCTGGATGCCCTGCTGCGGCTCGACCGGCTCGCCGAGTGCCGCCATGCGGCGCGAGGTCCGCGGCTGGCGCGCCGCCTCGAACGGGTCCGGCTCGTAGCCGCCTTGCGGCTGCATGCGCTGGCCATAGGCATAGCCGCCGGGGCGGTTATAGACCGCGCCACCGCGACCATAAGGCGTCGGATCGCGCCCGGTCATCAGCATCTCGATGAAGCCGCCGCCATAATTGCCGTGTCCGCGGCTCGCGGCCATCGGGTCGCCCGGTGCGGCATAGCCGTAGTTCTGGCGAGTGCCCTGCGCGGCAACCGGAGCGGCAACGGCCATGGCCCCGACAACGGCTAGGAGCGGGAGAAGGATCTTTCGACGCATGACGCAAGCACTCTCGACATCAACTGCCGGAAGCCTGCGGCTTGCCTTCAAAGGAATGGTGAATCGTTGACTCTCAAGCGTAGAAACCGGGCCGAAACCGCTGAATTCGCGGAATTAACCTTAGCAGGCGGTCAAGCGACAGGGTGAAGGAAACCTTGCCGCCTCACCGGCGCGCGGAGCGCCGGGCGAGCCAGCGCAGCTTCAGGCCCGTGCGCCAGCGGCCGACATCGCAGGCCAGGATCACCGCCGCATAGACCAGCCCGCCGAGCGCGACCTGGAGCGGCAGTTCGAGCGGCGCCGGCAGCGTGCCGCGCAGCGGCCAGACCGCGAGCCCCATCGCGGCGCCGGCGGCGAGGACGCATGCGATCTCGCGCCAAGGCGGCGATGCCGGAAGCGCGCGCAGCGCCACCACCGCGGTGACCAGCAGCGCCGTCAAATAGGCGGCGCTCTGCGCGATCGAGACCGTCGTCGGCGCAAGCGCGCCCGGCAGGGCGAAGATGATGGCGAGGTCGACGGCCAGCCCCGTCAGGGCAGCCAGCGCGGCAATAAGCGTACGCTTCGCCAGCAGGAAGACGGGCGCGAGCGCCGCCTGGAACAGTGCGATCGCAGCGAAGCCGGGCAGCAACAGCGCCATATGATCCGCGAAATGGCCGCGGAAGCCCTGGGGAACGAAGAGCCGCTCGAAGGCCGGCAGGATCAGCCAGAAGCCAAGCGCGACCGGCAGCACGCAGGCCATCACCACGACCATGTTGCGGGCGATGCGCTTCTGCGCGGCGATGCGCCCACGCGTCTCGTCGAGGCGGATGATCTCGCGCAGCAGCACGATCTCGAGCATCGAGGCCAGCACGGGGAAAAGCCGCAGGCCGATATCGGAGGCCAGCGAGAAATAGCCGGCCTCGGCGAAGCCGTGGCGATCGGCCAGGATGGCGCGGTTGATGAGCGGGATCGCGGCATAGACCGCATTGCCAGCGACGAGCGGCAGGGCATAGCGCGCGAAATTGCGCATCAAATCCGTCCGCGGTGCGCCCGGTGCCGGCTTCGCATCGGCCAGGCGGCCGCGGTTGGCGAGAACGGCAGCGCCCGCGCTGAGGACGCCGCCGAGCAGGACGACGGTCGGATCGCGGGTCCACCAGGCACCGCCGACCATCAGCAGCAGGGCCGCCACGCTTCTGACCAGGACGAGCCGGGCATAGGCTGCATCAAGGAAGCGGGCGCGGGCGATGGCGGCGTGATAATCGAACCAGCCGGCAGCGATACCGCCGGCAACCGCAGCCATCAGCAGCGCGGACGGCAATCCGGTATCGACCCCGGCGAGCATCGCCGCCGCCAGAAGGGCCGAGAGGGACAGAGCGACACCGGCGAAGAGCAGATCGAGCGTCGCGCGGATGCCGGGGTCGCTTTCGCGGCTCTGCAGGGAGTAGAAGCGGACGACCGAGAGCTTCAGCCAGTCGAGCAGCGCCGTGTTGACGAGCACGACGGTGGCGGCGCCGATGGCGTAGAGCCCGAAGGCCTCCGGGCCGAGGAACAAGGCGACGAGCAGCCCGAGGACGAAATTCAGCCCGGCATTGACGATGAAGGGCAAAAGAACGGTCATCGTGCTTTCGCCGCCTCGTCCCGATCTCTGCGTTGCCACGGTTGAAGCGCGCGACTCAAACCAGCCGCACCGCCCTTCGGATCGGGGGTAGCCGGACGGGGCGATATTTCCAAGGGGAAGCTGCGAAGGCGCTCCCGCCCGCCCTGCTGCCACGGCATTGCCCAACGCCGTTCCCACACCTGTACGGCGGGAGGATTTGACCCTAAGGCAGGCGTCATGACCCCGCCCATCCGGCTTGCCCATGACGACGATTCCGGTCCGCTCTCCGCCCTGATCGCGGCGAGCTTCGCGGAATATCCGGGCTGCGTTTTCGTCGAGGCGGAGCTTCCGGAGCTGCGTCGGCCCGCGACCGCTTTCGCGGCCAAAGGCGGCATGCTCTGGATCGTGGATGGACCGGACGGACGCATTGCCGGCTCCCTCGGCATCGTGCCGGTCCCCGAGCAGAACGCCGCCGAGCTTGCCAAGGTCTATGTCGACCCCGCGTTCCGGGGCGCCGGGCTGGCACAGGCCCTCTTCGCCAGGGCGATGGACTTCGCCGAACAGGGCGGCTTCGCCGAGATGACGCTCTGGTCGGACACGCGCTTCACCCGCGGTCATCGCTTCTACGAGAAGCTCGGCTTCATGCGCTGGCCGGGCGAGCGCTATCTCGGCGATGCCTCGGAAAGCTGGGAGTATCATTTCCGCAAGCGGCTGCGCCCCGGCCCATGACCTTGTCCATCGCTTTCCGGGCCGCGCTCGGCATCGCCCTGCTGACTGCCATGGATGCGGTCATCAAGGGCCAGATGCAGCAGCATTCCTTCATCGTGGCGCTGTTCATGCGCTTCCTGATGGGCGGGCTCTGTGCCCTTGCGGTGCTGGCGATCGCGCGCCCCGCACGCCCGACCCGCGCCAGCCTCATCGGCAATATCGTGCGCGTACCGATCGTCGTGCTGACGGCAGGCAGCTTCTTCTACTCGGTCTCGGTGCTGCCCTTGGCGGAAGCGCTGACGCTGTCTTTCCTCGCGCCGGTCTTCGTCGCGCTGCTCGGGGGATTGATCCTCAAGGAGAAGATCGACAGGCGCATCCTGCAGGCACTCGGCTTCGGGCTTGCCGGCATGCTGGTCATGGTCTGGCCGCGCCTGCAGGGCCATGTCAGCGGGGCCAGCCTCGGCGTCGCTGCCGCGCTGTTCTCGGCCGTCAGCTACGCCTTCAATCTGATCCTGCTCAGGCGCATCGCCGTGCGCGAGCACCCGACCGTCATCGTCGCCTTTCAGAATTGCGGGCCGGCGCTGTGCCTCGCCATTCCGGCCTGGTACGCCTTCGTGCCGATGAGCTTCGGTGACCTCGCCGCCTATCTCTTCGCGGGAGCGCTCGGCGTCGCCGGCCATCTCACGCTGACCTCGGCCTATGCCCACGCGGCCGCCTCGCGCCTGGCGCCGATCGAATACACGGCGCTGGTCTGGGCGAGCCTGCTCGGCTTCTTCGTGTTCGGCGAGGTGCCGCTCTACACGACCTATGCCGGCGCGCTGCTGATCGTCGCCGGGGCCGTCGCCGTCAGCCGGCGCTAGGGCTTAGTCTGCAAGATCAGGCAGGTCTCGGTGCCGTGCGCGAGCAGCTTTCCCCGCGCGTCGACGAGCCTGCCCTCCGTCGTCACCACCGTATTGCCGCGGTGTATCAGCCTGCCTTCGCAGCGCACCTTGCCGCTGTCCGGCATGACCGGGCGGACATAGTTCAACTTCATCTCCAGCGTGGTGTAGCCCTCGCCCGGCTTCAGCGTCGCGTGGGCGGCGCAGGCCATGGCGGAATCGAGGATCGTCGCGGTCCAGCCTCCATGGATCGTGCCCAGCGGATTGAAGAAGCGCGCCGAAGGCTGGCCGGAGAAAACCACCCTGCCCTCATCGGCCTCGACCAGCTCGAAATCCATGGCGTCGGCGAAGGGCGGCGCCGGATTGGTGCCGGCGATGATCCCGCGCAGAAAGCTCAAGCCATCGCCCGCGACCAGTTCCTCGCGAGACACCACCCCAACAGCGCGCATCGTATCGATCTCCATTCGTGTATCTGCACGATAAAGATGCGATCGAGCGCCGGTCAACCGCCAATCGCGGCTTCAGCGCTCGCCGCGCGCAGCCCGGCGCAGCGCCCTGAGACCGTCGCGGGTTTCGCGCCAGCGCTCCTCGCCGAAACCGCCCTCGATCTTGTCCTGCGCCGCGCGCCAGTACGGAATGGCGGCCTCGATCGCGGCCCTGCCCTTTTCGGTCACGGCGTAGACCGAGGCCCGCCCCCGGCACTCGACCGGCTCGACCATGCCCTCAGTCGCCAGAAGCTGGAGGTTGCGCGTCAGCGAGGTCCGCTCCAGCGCGAAGCGTTCCGCCAGCTCCGTGACCGATTTCCATTGCCCCGTGCTGAGCGCCGAGAGCAGCACGAACTGGGTGATCTTGAGGCCGCTCGGACGCATCGCCTCGTCATAGGCCCGCGTCACGGCGCGTGCGGTCATGCGCACATGCAGTGCGACGCAGGAGCGGGCGATGGCGTCGAGGCGCGGGTCGGGCGAGGGCGTCGTCATTCCGCCATGTTAGCGTGTTCAAGCGCTGCTGCCAGCAGGCCTGCTGCGACCTGCGACATCGCATCCGCCGGCGTTCACTTTATCGCAGGGCGCTTCCTTGACTCTCCGGACGCCCGCGCCTATCTCCCCGCCATCTGTTAGCACTCCCATCAGGTGACTGCTAACAGCCTCCCCCGGGAGCCCTTCAGCGGCACCCGAAACGAATAAGACCGAGAGGAAGACAGAACCATGAAGTTCCGTCCTTTGCATGACCGCGTCGTGGTCCGTCGCCTGGATGGCGAAGAGAAGACCAAGGGTGGCATCATCATTCCCGAGACCGCCAAGGAAAAGCCCCAGGAGGGCGAGGTCATCGCCGTCGGTTCCGGCGCGCGTGACGAGGCCGGCAAGCTCGTTGCCCTCGACGTCAAGAAGGGCGACCGCGTCCTGTTCGGCAAGTGGTCGGGCACCGAGGTCAAGATCGATGGTCAGGACCTCCTGATCATGAAGGAATCCGACATCATGGGCGTCGTCGGCTGATAGCCGCCTGACCGCTCTCTTCCGTTTCCAGTTCAAGGAGTAGCTCTCATGGCTGCTAAAGACGTCAAGTTCGGCACCGATGCCCGCGACAAGATGCTGCGCGGCGTGGATATCCTCGCCAACGCCGTGAAGGTCACGCTGGGTCCGAAGGGCCGCAACGTCGTGATCGAGAAGTCGTTCGGCGCCCCGCGCATCACCAAGGACGGCGTCACCGTCGCCAAGGAAATCGAGCTTTCCGACAAGTTCGAGAACATGGGCGCCCAGATGGTCCGCGAAGTCGCTTCGCGCCAGAACGACCATGCCGGCGACGGCACCACCACCGCCACCGTTCTCGCCCAGGCGATCGTCCGTGAAGGCGCCAAGTCGGTTGCGGCCGGCATGAACCCGATGGACCTGAAGCGCGGCATCGACCTGGCCGTCGAGGCCATCGTCGCCGACCTCAAGAAGAACTCCAAGAAGGTCACGTCGAACGCGGAAGTCGCGCAGGTCGGCACGATCTCGGCCAACGGCGACGAGTCGGTCGGCAAGATGATCTCGACCGCCATGCAGAAGGTCGGCAACGAGGGTGTCATCACCGTCGAGGAAGCCAAGACCGCCGAGACCGAACTCGACGTCGTCGAGGGCATGCAGTTCGACCGCGGCTATCTCTCGCCGTACTTCATCACCAACTCGGAGAAGATGGTCGCCGAGCTGGAAGACCCCTACATCCTGATCTTCGAGAAGAAGCTGTCCTCGCTCCAGGCGATGCTGCCGATCCTCGAGGCCGTCGTGCAGACCGGCAAGCCGCTGCTCATCATCGCCGAGGACGTCGAGGGCGAGGCCCTGGCCACGCTCGTCGTCAACAAGCTCCGTGGCGGCCTGAAGGTCGCGGCCGTCAAGGCTCCGGGCTTCGGTGATCGCCGCAAGGCCATGCTCGAGGACATCTCGATCCTGACCGCCGGCCAGATGATCTCGGAAGACCTCGGCATCAAGCTCGAGACCGTGACGCTCAACATGCTCGGCCGCGCCAAGAAGGTGCGCATCGAGAAGGAGAACACCACGATCATCGACGGCGCCGGCAAGAAGAAGGACATCGAGGCTCGCGTCGGCCAGATCAAGGCCCAGATCGAGGAGACCTCCTCGGACTACGACCGTGAGAAGCTCCAGGAGCGTCTGGCCAAGCTCGCCGGCGGCGTCGCGGTCATCCGCGTCGGCGGCGCGACCGAGGTCGAGGTCAAGGAGAAGAAGGACCGCGTCGACGACGCCCTGAACGCGACCCGCGCTGCGGTCGAAGAAGGTATCCTTCCCGGCGGTGGCGTCGCGCTCCTGCGCGCCCTGTCCTCGGTCAAGGGCATCAAGACCCAGAACGACGACCAGAAGACCGGTGTCGAGATCGTCCGCAAGGCGATCGCCGCTCCGGCCCGCCAGATCGTCGACAACGCCGGCGATGACGGCGCGGTCGTGATCGGCAAGCTGCTCGAGGCCAAGGACTACTCCTACGGCTACAATGCCCAGACCGGCGAGTACGGCGATCTGGTCAAGGCCGGCATCATCGACCCGACCAAGGTCGTGCGTACGGCGATCCAGGACGCGGCTTCGATCGCTGGCCTGCTGATCACCACCGAGGCGATGGTTGCCGAGCAGCCGAAGAAGGACGCCCCGATGCCCCCGATGGGCGGCGGCGGCATGGGCGGCATGGACTTCTGATCCATCCACCTACCGAGACTACGGAAGGCCCGGCGCAAGCCGGGCCTTTTTCATTTCACGACACTGTCATCCGCCGGCCATCCGGCTGTCGTCGCGGGCGCGCATCGAGGCGCCTTCAACTTCACCGCGACAGAGATGATCATGCCCACACGCCGCCTCGTCCTCGCCGGCCTCGCCGCCAGCAGCGTCGCTCCCGCCTTCGCTCAAGGCTCGGACTGGCGCCAGAGCATCAAGGAGGTGCGCTTCGGCGTCTCATCCGCCGAGAACGAGGCCGGCGCCATCGCCCGCACCCAGCCGATGGTGGATTACCTGTCGCAGCGCCTCGGCGTGCCCGTGCGCTTCTTCCGGGTCGCCGACTATGCCGGCCTGGTCGAGGCGATGCGCGCCGACCAGGTCGATTTCGCCCGCTTCGGCCCCGCGGTCTACGCGCTCGGCCGCCGCGTGCTCGGCGACAAGCTCCAGCCGCTGCTGCGCGATGTCGATAACCACGGGCAGGAAGGCTATTACTCCGTGCTGCTGGTGCGGTCGGAGAGCCCCTACCAGAACCTCGCCGATCTCAAGGGCAAGGTGATGGCCTTCGCTGATCCGAACTCGACCTCCGGCTACGCCTTCCCCTCCTATTTCCTGCGCAAGCAGGGCATCGATCCGAAGACCCATTTCAGCGGCACGGTCTTCTCCGGCGGCCACGACAATTCGGTTCTGGCGCTGGTGCGCGGCCAGTTCGATATCGTCGCGACCCACCAGACCAATACAGAGCACGGCGTCGCGCAAAGGCTCGCCGATCGCGGGATGATCCCGGCCGGCTCGACCCGGGTGATCTGGACCTCGCCGCTGATCCCGGCGAGCCCGTTCTCGACCCGTGCCAACCTGCCGCAGGGGCTGAAGGACGATTTCGTCGCCGCCATGAACGGGATGAAGGAGGCGGCTCCCGAGGCCTGGAAGAGCTTCACCGACGGCCATGTCTCGCACTATGCGCCGGCCCGGCACGAGGATTATCTCGACGTGATCGCCGTTACAGAGGAGCTGGAAGCCCAGCGCAAGGCGCGCAGCGGCTGAGCGCGGGCGGGGCCTTTTCCAGCCTCGCGATGCCGCCTGCCGCACCGCCATGCATTTCCCGACAGGACTGATGAAAGCTTGGGCAGTGCCTTCCGCCGGCTTCCTGGCTTATACAGGCGGCAAGCGATCCCTGTCGGGCTCGCGCGCCAAAGTTGCATGCCGTAGGGAGATGCAGATGAAAAAGTCACAACTTCTGTCCGGCGCCGCGCTCGCTGCCGCGCTGTTCCTCTCCGCCCAGGCCGCGCAGGCTGACATCACCATCGGCCTCGTCGCGCCGCTGACCGGCCCGGTCGCCGCCTATGGCGACCAGGTCAAGAACGGCGCCCAGACCGCCGTCGACGTGATCAACAAGAATGGCGGCGTGCTCGGCGAGAAGCTCGTGCTGAAGCTCGCCGACGATGCCGGCGATCCGAAGCAGGGCGTCTCCTCCGCCAACCTGCTCGTCGGCGACAAGGTCAAGTTCGTGGTCGGCCCGGTGACCTCCGGCGTCGCCATGGCGGTCTCGGACGTGTTCTCCGAAAGCGGCGTGCTGATGGTGACGCCGACCGCGACCTCGCCGGCGCTGACCACCCGCGGCCTGACCAATGTCTTCCGCACCTGCGGCCGCGACGACCAGCAGGCCGACATCGCCGCCGCTTACGTCCTGAAGAACTTCAAGGACGCGAAGATCGCGATCGTCCATGACAAGGGCACCTACGGCAAGGGCCTCGCCGACGCCTTCCAGAAGGGCATCAATGCCGGCGGGCTCAAGGAAGTGATCGCCCTGACGGTCAATCCCGGCGACAAGGACCTCTCGGCCGTCGTGACGCGCCTGAAGGCTGCGAATGTCGACGCCATCTATTTCGGCGGCTACCATCCCGAGGGCGGCCTGCTCGCGCGCCAGCTCGCCGACGCCGGCGTGAAGGCGACGATCATCGGTGGCGAAGGCCTCTCCAACACGGAGTTCGCGGCGATTGGCGGCGACCGTGCCACCGGCACGCTCTTCACCAACGCGACAGACGCGCTGAAGAACCCCGACTCGGCCCAGGCCGTCGCAGCGCTGAAGGAGAAGGGCATCCCGCCGGAGGCCTTCACGCTCAACGCCTACGCCGCGGTCGAGGTGCTCAAGGCCGCGATCGAGAAGGCCGGCAAGCCGGGCGATGCCAATGGCGCCGCCAAGGCCCTGCATTCCGGCATGCCGGTCAAGACCGCGATCGGCACGCTGACCTATGGCAAGACCGGCGACCTGAGCTCGCCGAGCTTCTCGATGTACAAGTGGGACGCCGGCAAGATCGTCGCCGCCGAGTGATCGGCCGGCGGTCGAACCGCCCGTCTTTTCGAGCTTCGCGCCCCGGACGAGCCCTGCTCGTCCGGGGCGTTTCGCTTCAGGGTCCGCTGGATCGCGGACGGCTCGCCGCGACCTCTCCGGCAGATGACAATTTGCTCATCCGGGCGCGTCGCCATTGAAAGGCCACTCCCGCTGCGACATGGTCCGAATCGTGGCTTTCACCGTCTCCCGCCAGGATCCCCGTCTATGCGCTTGTTGAGCATCCTCGTCGCCGTGCTGGCGGCGGCCACGCTGATCGTCGGCCAGCAAGCCGGCTCGGCTGCCCTTATCGGAATGGGTGTCGTCGGCCTGCTGCTGGCGGTCGTGACCTTTCGCTCGCCGGCCCTGCCCTTCTTCCTGCGGATATTCTCGGGCGTCTTCGCCATCGAGTACCTGGTGTTCGGCGCGGCCGCGATCGCGGCCCATCTCGGCTGGTGGCCTGCGACGCTTGGCGTTCCACCGATACCGACCAGCCTGCCGACGACGGTCGGCGTCTTCGCGATCCTGATCTACGCGATCTCCTTCGTGCCGGTGATCGCGCGCATCGCACGCATCGCCTCGCCCTATTTCGAATCCGACCAGATCACCACCGCCAATCTCTGGCCGATCGGCCCGTTCAAGATCAGGCTCGGCACGCTGGCAGTCTCGCTCTTCGTCTTCCTGATCGTCCTCAACCAGATTCAGGTCGGCATCACGCTGCGCCTCTCCTTCTTCAACCGCGACATGTACGACGCGCTGCAGAACAAGGATGCGACGGCGTTCTGGTACCAGCTCTTCTACGTCTTCTGCGTCTGGGCGGTGCTCTGGGTCGCCTCGAACCTGATCGAGCTGTTCGCCAACTACACGATCCTGATCCGCTGGCGGCAGTTCATGGCGAACGAGTACACGCGGCGCTGGCTCGACCACGCGACGCACTATCGGATCGCGCTTGCCGGCAGCGTCGACAACCCCGACCAGCGTATCGCCGAGGACACGCGCTCCTTCGTCAACTCGACCTACGGCTTCGCGCTGCCCCTGCTTTCGCAGGTCTCCACGCTGGTCTCGTTCTCGATCATCCTCTGGAACATCCAGGTCAGCTTCACCCTGCCCGGCACCTCGGTTGCGATCCCCGGCTATATCTTCTGGGTGGCGTTCTTCTATGCGGTGGCGGCTACCTGGCTCACCCATGTGATCGGCCGCCCGCTGATCCGGCTCGAATTCGAGCAGGAGAAGCGCGAGGCGAATTTCCGCTTCTCGCTGGCGCGCCTGCGCGAATATTCCGAGCAGATCGCGCTGATGGTCGGCGAACCGACCGAGCGCAGCCATCTCGCCCAGCGCTTCCGCGATATCGTCGAGAACTTCTACCGACTGGTCTGGCGCCGGCTGAAGCTGACCAGTTTCACCCTGTCCTACAACCAGCTCAGCGTCGTCTTGCCCTACATCATTCTTGCTCCGTACTATTTCGCGGGCACGATCACGCTGGGCATCATGATGCAGGTCGCCGGAGCCTTCGACCGGGTGCAGACGGCCCTCTCCTTCATCATCAACAGCTACTCCTCGATCGCCTCCTATCTCGCCTCGATCAACCGCCTGACCTCCTTCGAGACCGCCGTCGAAGAAGCGCAGCACGGCGCGATCAGCGAGGAGGCGCTCGGCCGCGAGACCTCTGATGACGAGAGCCTGCATCTCCGCGACGCCACGCTCCTCCTGCCCAACGGCAAGCCGATCGTGAAGCTCGGCGCGCTCGATCTCGGCAAGACACGCTCGACGCTGCTGATCGGCCCCTCCGGCTCGGGCAAGTCGACGCTGTTCCGCGCCATTGCCGGCATCTGGCCGTTCGGCGACGGCAAGGTCGGGATTCCCGCGGAGGCGCAGATCATGCTGCTGCCGCAGCGCCCTTATCTGCCGCAGGGTTCGCTGAGAGCAGCGCTCGCCTATCCGGCCGAGGAAGGTGCCTATGACGACGCCGCGACCCGAACGGCCATGGAGAAGGTCAAGCTCGGCCACCTCGCTGACAAGCTCGACGAGGTCGACCTCTGGGGCCAGCGCCTCTCGGGCGGCGAGCAGCAGCGCCTGGCCGTGGCGCGCGCCCTTCTGACCAAGCCGGACTGGCTCTTCCTGGACGAGGCGACCGCCTCGCTCGACGAGAAGCTGGAAGGCGAGATCTATAACACGATCGACCGCGAGCTGCCGCAGACCCGGATCGTCTCGATCGGCCATCGCGCGACGCTGCGCAGCATGCACGACGCGATTGTCACCATGGAGCCCAATGCGGACGGCACCTTCACGCCGACGCCCACCGCGAAAACGCCGGCGGCCTGACGCCGGCGCGCCCTCCTCTTGCCGAAACGAAAAGGGTCGCTCGCGCGACCCTTTTCCGATTCATCTGCTGCGCAGCAGCCTTCTCCCCTCAAAGGGAAGAAAGCGCCTCGGTCAAAGCGACCGGCTCAGCGTCAACTCGCCCGCCCCGCCCTTCAGCACGAGGCGGCCGTTGACGAGATCCCATTTGTTCGTCGCGCGCAGCGCCGTCAGGAACGCCTTCTCGAAATCGAGCGTGCCCTTGTCGCAACTGCGCTTGGTGATGGCGATCGGGCCGACCGCGAAGCCCTGCTGGCGCAGCGGATAGGCGGACGCGGAGAAGGTGTTGCAGCCGCCGAAGCCGGTGCCCCGCAGATTCTGGTCGACGATCAGGGTCGCGCGACGGTCCTGGACCGGCTTGCCGTTCATCGCCACGACGCTCCAGCTCGCGCCGAGCGGAAAGGTCTTCTCCTGCTGCGGCAACGGAATCGCCGTCGTCCCGCCGCCGAGTTCCTCTCGAGACGGCATCTGCTGGCGGCGCTGCGCCATCGCTTCGCCCGGCATCAGCATCGGCACGGCCAGGGTCGCAAGAACGGCCGCAAGGCCAAGGCGTCGGATCATGATCGTCTTACCCGCATTCATCACTCGCACGGCAACGCGACGTGCCGCCAAACCGGTTAACACGCCTAGAGGCCAATTGGTTCGGGATCAAGGCTGAACCGCTGTCGACCGCGTCATTCCGATGCGGCCGCGCAGCATCAGATGCGGGCGTTCAACCGTTCCAGCAAACGGTTCGCGCGGCGAAAGACATAGGCCGGAGCGCTGACGGTGATGTCGTCGGCGCCAAGCCCGTCGAGGTGTTCGACCAGCGCGAAGACCGCCTTTTCCGGACAATGCAGCGTCAGCGGCGCACCCGTTACCGGCGCCCCGAATGGCAAGCGGGCGCCGAAGCGCTCTTCCAGTACGGCCAGTGCATCGGCGGCAAGGTCGAGCCTGGCGCGGACCTCGCGGAGCGTGCGCCCTTCCTCCTCGGCCGCGATCCGCGACAGGATGGTCTTCGCCGCCGCCTTCGCCCGCGCGCCCCAGGGCGCCTGCATCGAGGCGACGAGATTGGCCTCAGACGCCAGCATCACGCCGTCGTCGAGCACTTTCAACGCATTGGCAGAGAGCGTCGCGCCGGTGGTGGTGATATCGACCACGATCTCGGCGGTGCCGGCAGCCGGCGCGCCTTCGGTCGCGCCGAGGCTTTCGACGATGCGGTAATCAGCGAGACCGTGCTCGGCGAAGAAGCGACGGGTCAAGTTCACATATTTCGTCGCGACGCGCAGCTTCTTGCCATGGCGCGCCCGCATCACCGATGCGACATCGTCGAGATCGGCCATGCTGCGCACGTCGATCCAGGCCTGCGGCACGGCGACCACGACATTGGCATGGCCGAAGCCGAGCGGCGTCAACATCTCGACCGCCGCATCGGCATCCGAGAGCTGCTCGCGGACGAGGTCCTCGCCGGTGATGCCGATATGGGCGGCGCCGGAGGAGAGCTGCGCCACGATCTCGGAGGCCGAGAGGAATGCGACCTCAGCCCCATCGACGCCGGCAATGGCGCCGCGATAGTCGCGCTCGCCGCGCGACTTGACGAATTTCAGACCTGCGCGGCCGAAGAAGGCCGTGGCGTTCTCCTGCAGCCGGCCCTTGGAGGGCACGGCAAGGACGAGCGGAGCGTCGTTATCCGGCATCTGGCTCATGCGGCGTCTCCCGTCAGGCGGTCGAGCCAGAGTGAAGCGCCGACAGCAGGAAGTGGCTGGCGCGCGCCGAGACGGCCGAGGACATTGTCATAGCGGCCGCCGCCGGCCACGGGCTTGCCGTCGCCGCGGGCCGTGTCGTGAAGCTCGAAGATGAAGCCGGTGTAGTAGTCGAGGTTGCGGGCGAAACCGGCCGAGAAGCGGATCGCGCCGATATCGACGCCGCGCGCGGCGAGGAAGCCGGTGCGCTCGTCGAAGGCGTCGAGCTGGCGGCCGATATCGAGCGAGGCCTGATCGGCGAGCCCACGCAGCGAGGCGGAAGCCGCATCGGGATCGCCGGAGACGGCGAGCACCTGCGCCAGCAGCGCCTTGACGTCGCCATTCACCGGGTTCTCGCGCTCGGCGGCGCGCGCCAGGAAGCGCTCGGCGATATCGGCGGCGGAACGCCCACCGACGGTCGAGATGCCGGCGATGGAGAGCACGTCCTCGACGAAGGCGCGGGCGGCCTTGGGGTCCTGCCCGTCGAGCGCCTTGAGCAGCCCGGCATGAGCGGCATCGCCCTCGGCGGCGGGCGGATCGAGCGCGTCGACCGCGTCCGCGCCCTTGCCCTGCACCACGGCACGGACAAGACGGCGGCGAGCGCCCTGCGGCACGTTCAGTCCGTCGAGCAATGCGCCGAGCACGGCGACATCGCCCATGACGATGCGCGGCTCGGCGAGGCCGAGCATGGCTGTCGCGTCGATGGTCAGAGCCATGATCTCGGCATCGGCGGCCGTGAAATCATCCCGGCCGAAGGATTCGAGGCCGGCTTGCAGGAACTCGCCCGGCTCACTGGCCCGCATGCGGAAGACGGGGCCGGCATAGGCATAGGCCGCCGGCTCGGTCTTGCCCGAAGCGATGTGATCGAGCGCGACGGGGATGGTGTATTCGGGACGCAGGCACCAGTCGCGGCCATCGGCATCCTGCGTCATGAAGATGCGGCGGCGGATATCCTCGCCGGAGAGATCGAGGAAAACGTCGGCCGGCTGGAGGATCGCCGGCTCGGCATGCGCATAGCCCTCGCCGGCGAAGAGCGCGATCACGGTCTCGATGCTGGCGCGGCTTGCGGGCACGGCTCGTCCTGTCCTGTTGCGAGCGCCGTCCTAGCAGCGATGCGGCGCATTTTCGAGGGATTTGAGGGAAATGGGTGAACGGGAATCGAAAGGCGCCGCCATCGTCATGGTCGGGCTTGTCCCGACCATCCACGTCTTCACCAGGCAGAGGCCGTGTTCAAGACGTGGATGCTCGCCACAAGGGCGAGCATGACGGCAGTGCCTCACGAATGTCGCGCCAGAACCCGCTTCACGCCCTCGACCAGTTCCGCGACCGGCACGGCGAACTGGGCCTCGGCCTGCTTGGCCTTGTGCTCGGCGGAATCCTTGACGTCGCGGCTGGCGGCGGCGAGCTCGGCGCCGAGGATCAGGTCCTTGATGACGACCGTTCCGGCCTCACGCTCGGACGAGCCTTGAATGATCGCGCAGGTCGCGCCGCGGCGGTCGGCATATTTCATCTGGGCGTTGAAGCCGGAACTACCCAGATAGAGATCGGCGCGCAGCAGCGGCTTGCCGTTGGCGTCCTTGGCCTGACGCAGGGCCGAGACCATCGCCTGATAGCCGGGCATGAATTCCGGCGACTTGTTGTCCATTGCCGTGACGACGACGAGCGGCAGCTCATTCTTCGTATCGACGATCGGCGACTTCACCGCCTTCAGAGCCGAGAAGAGCCGTGAGACGCCGATAGAGAAGCCGGTCGCCGGCACCGGCTCGGGCCGGAAGCGGCCCACAAGGCCGTCATAGCGCCCGCCGCCCGCAACCGAGCCGAAGCGCACCACCTGCCCCTCGTCGTTGGTGACCGGGAAGGTCAGCTCCACCTCGTAGACCGGGCCCGTGTAGTATTCGAGACCGCGAACGACGGAAGGGTCGATGATGATGCGGCCGAGATAGCCGGCAGCCGTAATCAGCTCGCGGATCTGCTCCAGTTCCGCGATCCCGGCCTGACCGTTCTCTGCGCCTTCGACGAGGCCGCTGAGATCGGTGAGCGCAGCAGCCGAGAGCTTGGCGGAGCCTTCGTTGTCCTGAGCATTCGTCTTGCCCAGCTCGGCGAGCTTCTGGCCGAGTTCGAGATAGCGCAGGATGCGGTCGGACTGCGCGTCGGAGAGACCGGCGCCCTTGGTGAAGTCGCCGCTTTCGTCCTTGCGGCCTTCGCCGAGGAGCTTGCGGACCTCTTCGAGCGGGAACTTGTCGGCCTTGTCGATCGCGCGCAGCACGGTGAGGCGCGCGACGGGGTCGATGCCAGCCACGTCCATCACGCCGTCGAGCACCTTGCGGTTGTTGACCTTCACGACATAGTCGCCGCGCTTGATGCCGAGCTTCTCCATCGTGTCGGCGGCGAGCATGCAGATCTCCGCATCGCCCGCGACCGTGCCGCTGCCCACGATATCGGCATCGAACTGCATGAACTGGCGGAAGCGGCCCGGGCCCGGCTTCTCGTTGCGGAAGACATAGCCGACGCGATAGCTGCGATAGGGCTTCGGCAGCGCGTCGAAATTCTCGGCGACATAGCGGGCGAGCGGCGCCGTCAGGTCGTAGCGCAGCGAGAGCCACTGCTCGTCATCGTCCTGGAAGGAAAAGACGCCCTCGTTCGGCCGGTCCTGATCCGGCAGGAACTTGCCGAGCGCGTCGGTGTACTCGACGAAGGGTGTCTCGACCGGATCGAAGCCATAGACCGAGAAGCTCTCACGGATGACAGAGAGCATGCGCTCGGTGGCGGCGACATCGGCCGGGCCACGATCGACGAAGCCGCGCGGCTGGCGGGCCTTCAGCTTGGCAGGGGCGGTCTTGTCGGCGGACATGGGCAATTCGTTTCGTACTGTCGGATGGTGTCGGCTTTTGTCGGTCGCGAAACCGGACACGGCCGTTCGGTAGACCGCCGTGACGCAGGGAGCAAGTCACGAGGCGTCATTCTCGGGCGAAGCGAAGCGCAGACCCGAGAATCTCATGACGAGAAGGCACTGGTTTCCGAGATGCTCGGGTCAAGCCCGAGCATGACGCGCTGCTTGGCTACTCTGCCGCCGCCAGCGTTTGTGCCCTGAGCGGCCGATCCTCGATCCCCGCCCGCGCCAGCTTCTCCGGCAGCGGACCACCGGTCGCCCAATCCAGCAGTTCGGCGGTATGCACCACCGGCGTCGTCGCGCCTTTATCCGAAAAACCCTTCGCGAGCTGGGTCATGCAGCCGATATTGCCGGTCGCGACCAGCACCGGCTTGGTCCGTTCGATATTGCCGATCTTGCGCTCGCGCAGCCTCCCCGCGATCTCGGGCTGGAGGATGTTGTAGACGCCGGCCGAGCCGCAGCAGATGTGCCCCTCCGGTACCTCCTTCACCTTGAAGCCGGCGCCCGACAACAGGCGCTTCGGCCCGTCCTTGAGCTGCTGGCCATGCTGCATCGAGCAAGCGGAGTGATAGGCGATCGGCATCGCGACATCGCGAACCGGGGCAAGCTCAATCGTCTCCAGGAACTCGGTGACGTCCTTCGCCAGCGCGGAGACCTTCGCCGCCTTCTGGGCATAATCAGGCTCGTTGCGGAACATGAAGCCGTAATCCTTGATCGTCGTGCCGCAGCCGGAGGCCGTGATCAGGATGGCGTCGAGCCCCTCGCCATCGACCTCCGCCATCCAGGCGTCGATGTTCTTGCGGGCGAAGGCGAGCGCATCGTGTTCCTGGCCCATGTGGTGGACGAGCGCGCCGCAGCAGCCCTCCCCCTTCGGCAGCACGACCTCGACGCCGTGGCGGTTTAGCAGGCGGATCGTCGCCTCGTTGATGGCGGGATCGAGGACCGGCTGGGCGCAGCCGGAGAGCAAGGCGACGCGGCGCTTGCGCTCGACCGGCGGCGGGAAATTCTGCGGGCCTTCCATGGCAGAGCGCGTCGGCAGGCGCGCGGGCGCCAGCGCCAGCATCGCCTTCAGGCGCGAGCCGACGACCGGGAGAACGCCCAGCACCGGCGCGAAGGGTTTTCCGATGAGCGCCATCAGCATCGCCGCGCGGAAGCGCCCGGGATAGGGCAGGATCGCCGCCAGTACCTTGCGCAGCAAACGATCATGCAGGGAGCGCGTATAGGTCTCCTCGATATGGGCGCGGGCGTGGTCGACAAGGTGCATGTAATGCACGCCCGAGGGACAGGTCGTCATGCAGGAGAGGCAGGAGAGGCAGCGGTCGACATGCTTGACCACCTCGGGGGTGGCGGGCTTGCCGTTCTCGAGCATGTCCTTGATCAGGTAGATGCGCCCGCGCGGCGAATCGAGCTCGTCGCCGAGCAGCAGATAGGTCGGGCAGGTCGCGGTGCAGAAGCCGCAATGCACGCAGGTGCGCAGGATCTTCTCCGAGGCCGGCATGCGCGGATCGGAGGCGAGGCGCTCGGGAGTGAAATTGGTCTGCATTGTTCAGGCCCCGCCCTGCCAGGCTTTGATCCAGTCCATCGGCCAGAGCAGCATGATGACGTTGAGGGTGAGGTTGTCGCGGATCAGCCAGCCGACGATCAGCTCCATCGCCAGCGCGCTGGTGACAGTCAGCCACACCGGCGCGAGGCGGGCGATCAGGAAACCCAGCACCATCGAGAGGATGTCGCTGACCGAGTTCAGGACGCTGTCGCCGTAATAGTCGAGCGAGATCGTCGCCGAGCGGTAGTGCTCGATCACGCCATTGGTGTTCTCCGTGATCTCCCAGGCGCCTTCGAGCAGGATCGAGAGCAGGAGCGCGAGGCCGAAGGAGATCGGCAGGCCGGTGATGCGGCGGATCAGCCAGAACAGGCCGTAGAACAGGAAGCCGTGGATGATGTGCGAGAAGCTGTACCAGTCGGCGATGTGCTGGGAGTTCTCGGAGGAGACCACCGTGCCCTGCCAGAACTTGATCGTGCCGCATTTGCAGATCGGCTCGCGGCCCATCCAGAGCAGGATCGCGGCGACGCCCGCGATCAGCAGTGCGGCGACAAGCACGAGCGTCATGGGGCCGAGCCGGTTGGGTGCCCAGCTGGTGCGACTATCGCGGGTTTCGGCGGAAAGCGTGTCAGCGAGCGTCATCAGATCCCCGCATAGATCCGGCCGGGCTCGAAAATGCCGGCAGGATCGAAGCTTTTCTTGATGCCGGCGGTGACCCGCATCAGCGGTTCGGCCAGCGGTTGAAAGACATCGACGGCGGCGCGCACCGCGTCGGGCGCCCGCACCAGCGTGGCATGGCCGCCGAGCGGCTTCAGCGCGGCGCGGATCGCGGCAGCGCCGGCATCGCTGTCGGCCGGAACCGCGAGCCAGACCAACCCGCCGCCCCAATCGTAGAAGCAGCGGGCGCCTGGGACCATGCGGGCGATCGCGGCGGCGGCCTTCGGACCGCTGGTCGGCGCGAGCGAGAGGCGCCAGACCGCCTCATCGCTCCCGGCAAAGAAAGCGGCATCGCGGATATCGCGCCAGAGCTCGGTGGGTGTCGTTCCTTCGAGGCGCTCCGGCACGCCATATTCGCCCAGCAGCAAGGCGAGTTCACTGGCACGGTACTCAATCGAGTCCGAGAAATTCTCCAGGCGAAGCAGGGTCCGCGCCGTGTCACCCGCGAGCCCTGCGGGAAGATGCGCAGTCGCCATCGGCTCGAAGGGCGAGCCCAGTGCCTTCGACAGGAGCGCGACGCCGTCGCTGTCGGACAGGCCGCTCCATTGCAGCGTGACGAGGCGCTCCGGCCGGGGCAGCACGCGGAAGGTGACTTCGGTGAGGAAGCCGAGCGTGCCATGGCTGCCGCTGAGCAGCTTCACCAGATCGAGGCCGGTGACGTTCTTCATCACCCGTCCGCCAGACTTGATCATCTCGCCGCGGCCATTGACGAGGCGGACGCCGATCAGGGAATCGCGGGCGGCACCGGCATTGATCCTGCGCGGGCCGGAGATGTTGCAGGCGGCCACGGCCCCGATCGTCGGCTCGCCTTCGCTGCCATAGAGGGCGCGATGGTCCATCGGCTCGAAGGGCAGCATCTGGCCGCGCTCGGCGAGGGTTTCCTGAACGAGCGCCAGCGGCGTTCCGGCGCGGGCGGCGATGACCATCTCGGCGGGTTCGTAGAGGGTGATGCCGGTGAGACCGGCGCTGGAGAGCGTGCTCGCGGCCTGTGCCGGGCGGCCGAGGCCGGCGCGCGTGCCACCCCCGCGCAAGGTGAGCGGCGTGGCGCTGTCGACGACCGACTTCACGACGGCGCAGGCCTGCGCCTCGGTGGTGGGGGTATGGACGATCATGCTTCACCCTTTGTCATTCCGGGGCTTCGCGCAGCGAAGAACCCGGAACCCACGACTGGGTAAATCCGTTCAAGCCAGCCCGTCATAGAGATCCGTCCATTCGGGATTGATGTCCTCAATCAATTTGATCTTCCAGGCGCGGCGCCATTTCTTCAGTGCCTTCTCCCGATCGATGGCGTCGTGAACCCATTCGAATTCTTCGTACCAGACGAGCCGATCGACATCGTATCGAGAGGTAAAGCCGGCATTCTGCTTCGCCTTGTGCTCTTGAACGCGTCTCGCGAGATCATTGGTGATGCCCAGATAGAGCGTGCCATCCTTCTTTCGGGCGAGAAGATAGACGAAATACGGCATCCCTCTCACCCAGTCGTGGGTTCCGGGTTCTCGCTACGCGAGCCCCGGAATGACAAAGCTCACGCTGCCACCCTGCCTTCCAGCGGGAAGACCTTCGCCGGGTTGAGCAGCCAGCGCTCGTCGAAAACCGCCCTTACCCGCATCTGCTGGGCGAGGTCCTCGGGATTGAACTGGAAGGTCATCAGGTCGCGCTTCTCGATGCCGACGCCGTGCTCGCCGGTGAGGCAGCCGCCGACCTCGACGCAGAGCTTGAGGATGTCCATGCCGGCATCCTCGGCCTTCTGCGCCTCCACGGGATCGTTGCAATTGTAGAGGATCAGCGGATGGAGATTGCCGTCGCCGGCATGGAAGACATTGGCGACGCGCAGGCCATAGCCCTTCACGATCTCGTCCATGCGCTTGAGCACATAGGGCAACTGCCCGGTCGGGATCGTGCCATCCATGCAGATATAATCGGCGATGCGGCCGGTGGCGCCGAAGGCGGATTTACGGCCCTTCCAGATCGCTGCCGCCTCCATCGCCGATTTCGATTCCTTGACCGTCGAGACACCGTGCTCCCTGGCGATCGCGACGATGCGGGCAAGCTGGGCGTCCATCTCGTCGTCCGAGCCTTCGACTTCGATGATCAATAGCGCCTCGACATCCATCGGATAGCCGGCCTTGGCGAAGGCCTCGCAGATCTCGATCGCCGGCTTGTCCATGAACTCCATCGCCACCGGGATGATGCCGGCGCCGATGATGGCGGCGACCGCCGCGCCCGCCTGCTCGCTGGTCGGGAAGCCGAAGAGCACGGGCCGCGCGCCTTCTGCCGTGCGCAGGATGCGTACCGTCGCCTCGGTGATGATGCCGAGCTGGCCTTCCGAGCCGTTGATCAGGCCGAGCAGGTCGTACCCGGGCGAATCGAGATGGGAGCCGCCGATCTCGACGATGCTGCCATCGAGCATGACCATCGTGACGCCGAGCACGTTGTTGGTGGTGACGCCGTATTTCAGGCAATGGGCTCCACCCGAATTCATGCCGATATTGCCGCCGATCGAGCAGGCGAGCTGCGAGGACGGATCAGGCGCATAGAAGAAGCCCTCGGCCGAGACCGCGCCGGTGACCGCGAGATTGGTCACGCCGGCTTCGACCCGCGCGACGCGGTTGGCATAATCGATCTCGAGGATGCGGTTCATCTTGGAGACGCCGATCACGACCGCGTCCTCCTGCGGGATCGCGCCGCCAGCGAGCGAGGTGCCCGAGCCGCGCGGCACCACCGGCACGCCCTCCTCCCGGCAATAGCGCAGGACGGCCGCGACCTCCTGCGTGGTCGAGGGCAGCACGACGGCGAGCGGCATGCGGCGATAGGCGGTCAGCGCATCGGTCTCATAAGGGCGGCGCTCGTCGTCGCTGGTGATCAGCGCCTGCGGCGGGACGAGGCGCGCAAGGCCGGCGATGATCGATTCGCGACGGGCGAGAATGCCGGCATCCGGCACCGGAAAGGCTATCGCGCTCATCTCTCCCTCCACTCTCGACGACTCATCCACACCACTGACAGGGCATTTGTCTGCGCGGCAGATTAGATCAATTCAATGGCACTTGCAGCGCGGCCAAAGCCAGCCATTATTTCCAGATTGGAAAAGGTGGCGTGCCAATGGACCGGTTCGGCGATCTCGACGTGTTCGCACATGTGGTGACGACCAAGAGCATGTCGGCGGCCGGCCGGCAGCTCAACCTGTCGCCGGCCGTGATCTCGAAGCGCATCCGCCGGCTGGAGGAGCGGCTCGGCGTGCGCCTGCTCCAGCGCACGACGCGGCAGCTTGCCCTCACCGAGGCCGGGCAGGGCTTCTACGAGCGCGTCGTCTCGATCCTGTCCTCGATCGAGGAGGCCGAATCCTGGGTGTCGAGCGGGGCCGGACAGGTGCGCGGCACGCTCAGGGTCTCGGCGCCGACCTCCTTCGGCCGGATGCATGTCGCGCCGCATCTCAAGCGCTTCCTCGATGCCAATCCGCTGGTCACGGTCGAGCTCGTGCTGAGCGACGCCTTCGTCGACGTGGTCGGCGAAGGCTTCGACCTGGCGATCCGGATCGCCGACCTGCAGGATTCGAGCCTGGTCGCCAAACGGCTCGCCCCCAACCACCGTGTGCTCTGCGCGACGCCGGGCTATCTGGCGGAGCATGGCATGCCGGCCGATATCGCCGAATTGTCACGCCACACCCTGATCGCCCATAACGCCGACCACTGGCGGCTTGACGGGCCGGAGGGACCGGTCTCGGTCCGGGTCAACGGTCCGCTCCGGACCAATTCGAGCGAAGTCGTGCGCGAGGCGCTGCTCGGCGGCGTCGGTATCGCCCTGCGCTCGACCTGGGATGTCGGGCCGGAACTCAAGTCCGGCGCTCTGCAACGGGTCCTGCCGGCCTATGCCGTCGGCTCGCGCGTCGCGATCTATGCGGTCTATCCGAGCCGCCGGCACATGGAGCAGAAGGTCCGCGCCTTCGTCGACTATCTCGGCGAGCTCTATGGCGCCACGCCTTATTGGGATGCGGGGCTTGCATTGTAAGGCATTGCCCTGCCCCGTGCGGGCGGGGATGCTCCAGACGAAGCTTCAGGGAGATTTGGCATGTTCGGCGTGCTCGAAGGCACGGGGGTTACGGTCCTCGACCCGCGGTTTCATCGCGTCATTCCCGGCTCGGCACGTGTCGAGCGGCTGTGGACCGGCGCGCGCTGGTCGGAAGGGCCGGCCTGGTTCCCGGCCCATAACACGCTGGTCTGGTCGGATATCCCCAACGACCGTATGCTGCGCTACGACGCGCTGAGCGGTCAGGTCGGCACGTTCCGCCAGCCGGCGCGCAATTCCAACGGCAACACGGTCGACCGCGAGGGGCGGCTCGTCACCTGCGAGCATGGCGGACGACAGGTGACGCGGACCGAGCATGACGGGTCAATCACCGTGCTGGCGAGCCATTTCGGCGGCAAGCGCCTGAATTCACCGAACGACGCCGTGGTGAAGTCGGATGGCTCGATCTGGTTCACCGATCCCGATTACGGCATCCTCAGCGACTACGAAGGTGACAAGTCCGCCGGGGAGATCGGCGCCTGCAACGTCTACCGGATCGATGGGCGGACCGGCGAGATCGCGATCGTCGCCGATGATTTCGTCAAGCCCAACGGCCTGGCTTTCTCGCCGGACGAGAGCGTTCTCTACATCGCCGATACCGGCGCGAGCCACGATCCCGAGAACGGCCCGCGGCATATCCGCAGCTTCCGGATGGGGCGGGACGGCATCGCTCTCGGCGAGTCGAAGGTGTTCGCGACCTGCACGGCCGGGCTGTTCGATGGCTTTCGCCTCGACATCGAAGGCCGGATCTGGACCAGCGCCTCCGACGGCGTCCACATCTACCACCCGGACGGAACGCTGGTCGGCAAGCTCGCGATCCCGGAAATCGTCGCGAACGTCTGCTGGGGCGGCCCCAAGCTCAACCGCCTGTTCATCTGCGGCACGACCTCGCTGTATTCGGTGATGACGCATACAAACGGGGCGGTGCGGCCGTCCTAGGGCGTCTCTTCAGACATCCTGCCCGACATAGCTGGCGACGTCGCTCATGCGCTTCAGCGTGCGCCAGTAGATGTCCTCCATCAGGAGATGGGCGAACTCGCCGTTGCGGCCGATGCTGTAGAGACCTGCGACGCCGGTCCTCTCGGCGAAATCCTGACGGCGCTTCTCGTAGCGCGCGAGATAGACCGGATAGGCCAAGGGCGTCTTCAGCATGCCGCCGGCGCCGATATAGCGCCCACGCAGATGCGGGTAGATCCGGCACAGGCCGTCGAGGCAGGCCTGCGCCAGCTTTTCGTCCGACATGGTCCACCAGGCATCGCCGACCTCGCAGCCGATATCGAAGGTCAGTTGCGTGCGCCCCTCCGGCGCGAGCCAGGGCATGGAGAACGGCGCTTCGGTGACACGGAAGAAGGGCTGCGAGCGATCGGGCACCCAGAGCATCGTATCCGGCAGGAGGTTGCGCCCCTCGAAGCGCAGGTTGACGAAGATCATCGGGCGGTAGCGGAAGCCGCCGAGTTCCTCGAGCGCATCGGTGCCCTCGACGAGCCTGGGCAGGACATGGACCGGCGCCGTGCTGATCACGGCGGAGACGCCGATCTCGCGGCCGTTGACCTTGACGGCCGCGACCTTGCCGTTCTCGACGAAGATGCGCTCGACCTTCGATTCCAGCGCGATGCTGTCGCCGAGGCGTGCCACCGTCGGCTCGAGCAGTTTGGCGACGCCGCCTTCCGGATAGACATGGTAGACGCGCGGGCTCTCCGGCATCTCGTGCGAGTAGCCGTTGCAGACCGCGCGGCCCGACAGGCGCGACGCCGCCTTCAGGAGAAAGGTCTTCATCACCCCGGCCGCGAGCTTGTTGCCGACGGCAGGCGAAAGCTCGCTCGCCGGCGCGCCCGACCAGGCCTCGGCGAGCGGGATCGCGACATCCTCGGCGAGCGCCTCGCCATAGGCGTTGCGGAACCAGTCGGCGGCGTTCGCGACCGGCTGCGGTTTCAGGCGCGCGGACACTGCGCTCGCCGCATAACGCGGCGAGAGCGCGAGGCCGAAGGGATAGCTGTAGCTTTTCTGCCCCAGTGCGACCGCCTCGCCGTAATGGCGGACGGTGCGCGAGATCGCGCTCGCTCCCATGGCATCGGCCAGGCGATTGCTGACGAAATGCGCCCCGAAATCGTAGGTGTAACCCTCGGCATCCTTGAAGGAGGAGGCCATGCCGCCGACGGCGCGGCCGCTTTCGAAGACCGTGGCGCGCAAGCCCCGGCGCTCGATGTCGAGGGCGGCGGTCAGGCCGGCAATGCCGGCGCCGACAATCGCGACGGGCTTGGCGAAGCGGCGCCAGACGTTCGGAGCCTGCACGGCGGTGGTCATGGCGGTCGCTCCGCGTCCATCGACCTATGTCGACGGCTCAATATATATCAGGAGCGAATGAATTCGGATTTGCGGAAAAGCCGCAATCGTCGAGCCCGAACATAAGGGATCGTTAAGCCCAGCCCGGCCGCAGATCAGCGCGGCGGCACATTCTTCATGCGGCCCAGGACCAGCGGCATCGCCAGGCCGATGATGACGAAGCGCACGAGGTGATGCGCGCCGACATAGAGCGTATCCAAGCCCATCGCGAAGGCGAGCATCGCCATCGCCTCCAGGCCGCCGGGCGCAAAGGCCGCCATGCCGCTGGCATAGGAGACGCCGGCAAGCCAGGCTGCCGGCCAGGCGAACAGGAAGGCCACGATGATCGAGACGGCGAAGCCGCCGATAGCGAGCGGAAACAGTCCCTTCAGCTCGTTGCGTGGGATATGCGCGATGCGCCCGCCCATGGTCGTGCCGAGCAGGACCTGCACGGCGATCTGGATCGGCATGGGCAACGCGCCCTCAACGAGGCCGCTGCCATGCAGGGCGGCGCTGGCGAAAGTGGCACCGAACATCAGCGGGGCGGAGAGGCCGAGCCGTTCGAAGACCAACCCGAGCGTCAGTCCCGCCATCGTCACGCCGAACATCGTGCCCGCATCGACTTCCTGGACGGCGGGTGTCGGCATGCCGGTGGCGGCGCCGCTCAATTGCATCACGCTGGGCAGAAGCGCGACCAGCACGAGCAGGCGGAAGAGCTGGACGACCGAGATCCGGCCGATATTGGCGCCCTTCGCCTGTGCCACGGCGAGCACGGTCGACAAGGCGCCCGGCGCCGCGGCCAGCAAGGCATCGATCCAGGGCCAGCGCGCGACATGGCGCAGATAGGCGCCGGTCGCGAGCATGATCACCGCGACGCCGACGAGGAGAATGACGAGGGAGGCGGGATAACGCGCCGCCGCCGCCAGCGCCTCGGGCGTCGCCGCCGAGCCGAGGATCGCGCCGGACAGGACCATGGTCGAATCGAACCAGGGCCGGCGCAGGTTCGGCAATGGGCGAATCAGCGCCACCACCGCGCTCAGCAGCATCGAACCGGAGAGCCAGGCGGCGGGCATGCCGAGCAGGGCGAAGGCCCCGCCCCCGACCGCCGCCAGGGCGATGACCAGAATTTCCCGCCAGAGCAGCGTCAGCCGGTTCGAAGGATAGCCGAACGCTTTCATCGCCTTCCCGCCGCGCCGAGGACAGGAGGCGCCGGGCGTTCATGGCGATGGTCCGACGGCGGGTCAACCGACCCGCTGCCCGCCGGGCGCAGGGCGGCGTTGCGCCACCCGCTTCGAGATCAGAGGACGGCGAGGGCCTTCTGCAGGCGCGCCACGGCCTCGACCAGATCGGCGGAGTTACGGGCGAAGCAGAGGCGCAGTCCGGTCTCGCCGCCGGGGCCGAAGGCGGTGCCGGGAGCGAGGCCGACATTGGCGCTGTCGACCAGATCGAGCGCGAGCTTGCGCGAATCCTCGCGGCCATCGACCGAGAAGAACTGGTAGAACGCGCCGACCGGCGCCGAGAGCGTGACGCGGTTCGTCGCCTTCAGCCCCTCGAACACGATCCGGCGGCCTTCGGCAGCGCGCGCGATCTGCTCGGCGACGAAGCCTTCGCCCTCGTCGAGAGCCGCGATGGCGCCGCGCTGGACGAAGACCGGCGAGCCGGAGGTCGAGTACTGGATGAGGTTCTCGACGATCTGCCCGAAGGCGACGGGCACCTCGATCCAGCCGATGCGCCAGCCGGTCATCGCCCAGTTCTTCGAGAAGGTCTGGACGAAGATGACGCGGTCCTCGGCCTCCATGAAGTCGTGGAAGGAGGAAGCGCGCTCCGAGCCGTCATAGACGAAGCGGCCGTAGATCTCGTCGGCGACGATCCAGATGCCATGCTTGCGCGAGAGCGCGAGCAGCGCCTCCTGCTCGGCCCTGGTCGCGGTCCAGCCGGTGGGGTTCGACGGCGAGTTCACCAGGATGCCGCGGGTACGCGGGGTGATCGCCTTCGCGAGCCGATCGAGATCGAGGGTGAAGCGGCCCTGCGCGTAATCCATCGGGACGCAGACGGTCGCCGCGCCGCTGACGCCGACGGCGGCGCCGAAATTCGGCCAGGCCGGCGTCGGGATGAGTATCTCGTCGCCGGGGCCGGCGATCATCCGCACCGCGATCTGGACGGACTGCATGCCTGAGCCGGTGACGTAGAAGCTCTCGGGCGAGAAGGCACGGCCGTAGAGGCGCTGGTGGTAGCGGGCGAGCGCCTCACGCAGTTCCGGGATGCCGCGCTGCCAGGTGTAGAAGGTCTCGCCGGCCGCGAGCGAACGCGCCGCAGCGTCCGCGATGAACGAGGGGGTCGAGAGATCGCCCTCCCCGACCCAGAGCGGGATCAGGCCCTGCTTGAGCCTGCCGTGGTTGACCACCTCGACGATGCCGCTTTCCGGCGCATTCCGGGCTTCGGGGCGAAGCTCGGCAAGCAGGGTGCTGCCCGGCAAGATGGCGGTGTTCATCGGGATCGACCTCGCGAAAATCAGTGCTCCACCTTTAGCCGATTGCGGCGCGGCGAGACATGAAATCGCGAGATCGGGTCGATCGGCGGCCGTGATGAATCACGACCGCGCGGATAGCGGGATCAGGCCTGCTTCTGCTTGAGCAGGTCGCGGATTTCGCCGAGGAGGACAACATCTTCCGCCTTGGGCGCGGGGGCTTCGTCCACCGGCGCCGGCTTCTTCTGAAGCTTGTTGATGCCCTTGACCACGAGGAAGAGAACGAAGGCGATGATCAGGAAGTTGATCGCGACCGTAACGAAGTTGCCATAGGCCAGCACGGCGCCCTGTTTCCGGGCTTCCGAGAGGATCGGCGAGGTGACGCCGCTGTTGAGGCCGAAGAAATAGTTCGAAAAATCGACGCCGCCGAGCGCGCCGATGAAAGGCATGATGATATCGGTGACGAGAGAGTCGACGATCCTGCCGAACGCCGCACCGATGATGACACCGATGGCGAGATCGACGACATTGCCCTTCAGGGCGAATTTCTTGAATTCTTCCAACATGCTGCACCCCTTGAGAATCGGCAAGGCTACCCCAACAGCCTGAGCCGGACGCTAAACCAGCCGCACAGAGCAGGGAAAGCCCGAAAGCGCGCTAAAGCCAGCCCAACGGCGCGTGAAATGCAAAGAGTTGGGGATGAATCCGCCATCAAGGCTTGCGCCAATGGCCTATGGCGAGCGGACGGGCGGTCCGATACTCTACGGAAAATCCGGAAACCGAGTTCTATGGCGCCTGCACTCCGGCCCACTTCGCACACGGCCTCCATGAGGGCGGCATGATCCCCGCCTGGTCCGTGGTGCTGGTCGCGCTCGCCTATCTGTGCGGGCTCTTCGCCGTTGCGCATGTCGCCGACACATCCGGGCGCAGGCTGATGACCGGGCGGGCGCGGACGACGATCTATGCGCTGGCGCTTGGCGTCTACTGCACCTCCTGGACCTTCTACGGCTCGGTCGGCTTCGCCAATCGCGCCGGCTTCGACTTCCTCGGCATCTATGTCGGGCCGATCCTCGTCATCGGGCTGGGCAACCGCTTCGTCGGCCGCATCGTCGGCATCGCCAAGTCGCAGAACATCACCTCGATCGCCGATTTCGTCGGCGCCCGCTATGGCAAGAGCGAGCGCGTGGCGGCGCTGGTCTGCATCGTCGCGGTAATCGGGGCTCTGCCCTATATCTCGCTGCAGCTGAAGGCGGTCGCCAATTCGCTCTCGGTCTTCCTGGCGGCGACCGGCGGCCATGCGCCGACGCCGGACGTGCCGGTGCTGAGCGACCTGCCCTTCCTGGTCGCGATCGTGCTCGCCGGCTTCGCCTGCGCCTTCGGTACCCGCCATATCGACGCGACCGAGCACCAGGACGGGCTCGTGCTGGCGATCGCGGTCGAATCCCTGATCAAGCTGGTCGCCTTCCTCGTGCTCGGCTTCTTCATCGTCTACGGGCTGTTCGGCGGCCCCGGCGACCTGCTCGCCCAGGCGGCGAAACCCGCCGACGGCGCCCTGCCGATCTGGGAGCGCACATCGAGCTGGCCGAATTTCCTCACGCTGACGTTACTGTCGAGCTGCGCGTCACTGCTGCTGGCGCGGCAGTTCCACATGACGATCGTCGAGAACCGCGATGTCCGCGACGTGCGCCGCGCGGCCTGGATGTTCCCGCTCTATCTCGTGCTGATCAACCTGTTCGTGCTGCCCCTGGCGGCGGCCGGCGAGATCCTGATCCCCGGCAGCGGCGTCGACCGCGACATGACCGTGCTGCTGCTGCCCCTGCAGCGCGAGGCCGGGGTGATCGCCCTCTTCGTCTTCGTCGGCGGACTCTCGGCCGCGACGGCGATGGTGATCGTCGCCTCGGTCGCGCTGGCGATCATGATCTCGAACCATCTCGTGATGCCGCTGCTGCTGCGTGGCCGGCGCGGCCTCAGCGACCCTGGCCGCGCGGTCAGGCTGTTCGGCGGACGCAGCGCGGGCGACAGCAATCTCGGCGGCGATCTCGGCTCCCAGGTGGTGATCATCCGGCGGCTGAGCATCTTCCTCGTGATCCTGCTCGGCTATGTCTATTATCGCGCCTCCGGCGAGGCGGCCCTGGTCTCGATCGGCCTGTTGTCCTTCGCGGCAACGGCGCAGATCGCGCCCGCCTTCTTCGGGGGCCTGTTCTGGCGGCGCGGCACGGCGCTCGGCGCCGCCGCCGGGCTGACGATAGGCACGCTGGTCTGGGCCTATACGCTGCTGATGCCGAGCCTGGCGCTGCCCGGCGGCTGGTGGAGCAGCGTCGTCGCATCAGGCCCGTTCGGAGCCGGCATCTTGAGGCCCGAAGCCCTGTTCGGAGTGGAATGGCCGTCGCTGCCGCATGGCGTGTTCTGGAGCCTCGGGCTCAACATCCTCGCCTATATCGGTTTCTCGCTGCTGCGACCGGCCAATGCGATGGAGCGCTTGCAGGCCAATGCCTTCGTCGAGTCCCAGCCGGCGACGATGGCGCAGTCCTTCTCGCTGTGGCGCACCACGATCACCGAGGGCGAGCTGCAATCGACGATCGCGCGCTATCTCGGAGCGGAGCGCACGCAGCGTGCCTTCGAGAGCTTCAACAGCGGCCGCGGCGAGGCTTCCGAAAGCGGCCGCCAGGCCGATATCCACCTGTTGCGCTTCGGCGAACACCTGCTCTCCTCGGCGATCGGCGCAGCCTCCTCGCGCCTCGTGCTGTCGCTCCTGCTGAAGCGGCGGAACCTCTCGACCGAGGCCGCCTTCAAGCTGCTCGATGACGCCTCGGCCGCGCTCCAGTACAACCGCGACATCCTCCAGCACGGGCTCGACCATGCCGGCCAGGGGATCACCGTGCTCGACCGGGATCTCCGGCTGCTCGCCTGGAACCAGGCCTTCATCCAGCTCTACGACCTGCCGGCCTCGCTGGTGCGTTTCGGCACCGGCCTCGACGAGATCGTGCGCTACAACGCGGCGCGCGGCGCCTATGGCACCGGCGCACGCGACGAGCTGATGGCGGCACGGCTGGAAAGCTTCATCAACGACCGCGAGCCGGTGCGCCTGAAGCTCTACCCGTCGAAGAAGGTCATCGAGGTCCGCACCAACGCCCTGCCGGACGGCGGTTTCGTCACGACCTATACCGACATCACCGACACGGTCGCGGGCGAGGAGGAGCTCGAACGCGCGAACGAGGGCCTCGAACGGCGCGTCGCTGAGCGCACCGAGGAATTGCTGCACGTCAATGCCGAGCTCCAGCGCGCCAAGGCCGAGGCAGAATCCGCCAACGCCTCGAAGACGCGCTTCCTCGCTGCCGCCAGCCACGACATTCTGCAGCCGCTCAATGCCGCGCGCCTCTACGCGACCTCGCTGGTCGAGCGCGACCGAGGCAGTGGCCAGCCCGAACTCGCGGAGAATATCGACGCTTCGCTCGACGCCGTCGAGGAGATCCTGACCGCGCTTCTGGAGATATCGCGGCTCGATGGCGGCGCGCTCAAGCCGGAGCTGTCCTCCTTCCGGCTCGACGAGCTGATGCGTCAGCTCCAGCGCGAATTCGAGCCGAGCGCCCAGGAAAAGGGCCTGAAGCTGGTGTTCATGCCGACCAGCCTGACGCTGCGCTCGGACCGGCGGCTGCTGCGGCGTCTGCTGCAGAACCTGATCTCCAACGCGATCAAGTACACGCCGGGCGGCAAGGTGCTGATCGGCTGCCGGCGCCGCGGCAGCCAGGTCGCGGTCGAGGTGATCGATACTGGGCTCGGCATTCCCCAGAGCAAGCAGAAGACCGTGTTCCGCGAGTTCCAGCGGCTCGACCAGGGCGCCAAGGTGGCGCGCGGCCTCGGCCTGGGCCTCTCGATCGTGCAGCGCATCGCGCGGGCGCTCGACCACGGACTGACGCTCGATTCGGCGCCGGGCCGCGGCACGCGCTTCTCGGTCTCCGTCCCGCGCGCCGCACCGCTGCCGGCGATGACGACGGCGACAGCGGCGCGCAGCGCGCCTGCCGGGCAGCTCGCCGGCATGCGACTTCTCGTCATCGACAACGAGCCCGCCATCCTCGACGGCATGAAGCGCCTGCTCGAAGGCTGGGGCTGCCGGGTCACGATCGCCGCCAGCCTCGAAGAGGCGCTGCCGCATGTCGGCAGCAAGGGCGAGGCGGATGTCCTGATCGCCGACTACCATCTCGACCATGGCAACGGCCTGACCGCGATCAGTGCGCTCCGGGCCCGCGCGCGCACGCCGATGCCAGCGATCCTGCTCACCGCCGACCGGACGCAGCATGTGCGCGAAGCCGCGAACGCGCTCGACGTGCACCTGCTCAACAAGCCGCTGAAGCCCGCTGCCCTTCGCGCGCTGCTGGCACAATGGCGGGCGACGCGGCTGGCGGCGGAGTAACTGCTTAGCCTGCGGCCGAAGCGGCGCTGCGCATGGCGTCCTCGGAGGCAAGGAAAGCCGCGACTTCCGGGCTCGGCTCCGGGCTCTCGGCAGTGACGCCGATCTCGCCGAGCAAACGCGCCACCGGGACATAGGCCCGCGCCTTCTTGTCGTAGAGCGCCGCCCGGACGAGCGCGACCGCCGCGACGATCTCGGTGCCATCGCGGCCCGCCATCAGCATGCGGTGCTGCATCACCAGCCAGGTCTCGCTCCAGCACAGGATTTTCGTCTCGACTCGGAACGGGCGGAACAGGCGCATCTCGCGGCGGAAGCGGATCGTGCCCGCATTGACCACCGGCAGCCAGCGATGCCGCAGCACCGCCCGCCACAGGCCGCTGCGCAGCATCAGGTCGAGCCGGCCGAGATCCATCAGCGACCAGTAGCGGCCATTGTTCATGTGCAGGCTGGTGTCGAGATCGTGGAACCAGACACGGAACGGCAGGACCGAGGCCTCGCCCGGCAGGTCGAGCCGCGGGCGCAAGCGCGTCGTCAGCAGGAGCCAGATCAGGCGGAACCAGAGATTCATGGGGAGCTTTTCGGCGCTGGATCGATCGGGGCTCCCGCCTCCATGTCATGGAGATGCCGACGATGTCGATCATGCTATCGTCTGCCCGTCCCAACTGTTTCGCCGCAGGCTTCGGAGCCAGCCCTTGCCCACCCTTCACGTTTCCCCGCTGTCGCGGCTCGGCGAGACCGTCGCGGCCGTCCGAGCCCAACATCTCGTGACGCTGATCAATGCCGGCACGACAGTTCCCCGCCCGGCCGGAATCGCGCCGGAGCGGCATCTCTTCCTGGGGATGTCCGATATCAACCAGGCGTTGGACGGACATGTCCTCGCCGGCCAGGAGCATATGGCGCGGCTCCTCGCGTTCTTTCGCGATTGGGACCGCGCCGCGCCGATGGTCGTCCATTGCTGGGCCGGGATCAGCCGCTCGACGGCGGCGGCCTATATCGCAGCCTGCGCGCTTGGCCCCGAGCGTGACGAAGACGAGGTAGCGGACGTGCTGCGCAGCGTCGCGCCTTCCGCCACGCCGAATCCCCGGCTCGTCGCCCTGGCCGATACGACGCTGGGGCGGCGCGGCCGGATGGTCCGCGCGATCGAACGAATCGGGCGCGGCGCCGACGCCTTCGAAGGCACGCCTTTCGCCATGCCGCTCGCCTAAGTTCCCGCCTCAGGCCGCGCAGCTTCCTGCAGGCTTTCGCCGCCTGTGCTGTGAAAACGACGACACTTGCACCGGATCGCTGCAGAAGATTGCTTGCCTCGGGCGAATTTTGCGACGATGCATCGCGCGGGAGGCCTTCACCGTGACCATGACGATCGAGCTCGATTCGCGCGACCGCTCCATCCTGCGGATTCTCCAGCAGGACGGGCGCATCACCAATTCGGACCTTGCCGAGAGGGTGCATCTGTCGCCCTCAGCCTGCCTCAGGCGCGTGCGCCAGCTTGAGGACAGCGGCCTGATCCGCGGCTATGCAATGATGCTCGACGACAAGATCGCGGGCTTCCCCGGCACGGCCTTCGTCTTCGTCACGCTCGACCAGCAGGGCCGCGCCTCGCTGGAGAGCTTCGAACAGGCCGTGCAGAGCCTGCCCGAGATCCTCGAATGTCACCTGCTCGCCGGCGCGCATGATTATCTGATGCGGGTGATCTACCGCGACAGCGCCGATTTCGAGCGCATCCACACCGATATTCTCACCCAGTTGCCAGGCGTGACCCGCGTGCAGTCGACGCTGACGCTGCGCACGATCAAGAAGACCTCCGCCCTGCCGGTCTGAGTCAGCAGCGCCGCGAAGCGGGTTGCGGCCGGGCTCGCTCCAGCCGATAAGCTCAGCGCAAAGAGGAATCAGGCCTGTGAGCGAAGAGAAGACCAACACTGATGTCGCCACCCTGCCCTTCGAGGCAGCGATGAAGGAGCTCGAAGGCATCGTTGCGCGGCTGGAGCGCGGTGACGTCCCGCTCGAGGAATCGATCGCGATCTACACACGCGGCGAGGCCTTGAAGGCGCGTTGCGATGCACTGCTGAAGCAGGCGGAAGCCCGCATCGAGCGCATCACGCTCGGCGCCGACGGCAAGCCGACGGGTGCTGCCCCGCTCGACGTCGAGAACTGAACCGATCCCGGCGGCGCCTTTAGCGCCTCGCAAGATCAATACGCAATGCCGCGGCGCCCCTAGTGTCGCGGCATTGCATTTCTGCCAGCGACCGGTTGCGAGCCGGCGCTTGCTTGCGCGCTTCCAGGGGGCCAGATTCGGCCTCAACCAAGGAGGCCATCATGTCGCAACTCCCCGCCGACGATCCAGTCCTGGGCGATGCCCGCTCCTGCGAGGCGATCGAGAAGGTGATCGTGCCCCGCTCCCACGACCTCGGCGGCTTCCAGGTCCGCCGGGCGCTGCCGGCCATCGGCCAGCGCATGGTCGGTCCCTTCATCTTCTTCGACCAGATGGGCCCGGCCGAATTCCATCTCGGCGAGGGGCTGGACGTGCGCCCGCATCCGCATATCGGGCTCTCGACCGTGACCTACCTGTTCGATGGCGAGATCATGCATCGCGACTCGCTCGGCACGGCGCTCGCGATCAAGCCGGGCGCGGTCAACCTGATGACGGCCGGCCGCGGCATCGTCCATTCCGAGCGCACCGGCATGGAAGCCCGCGCCAGCGGCCCGAAGCTCTACGGCATCCAAGCCTGGCTCGCCCTGCCGAAGACGCATGAGGAGGTCGCGCCCGAGTTCAAGCATCACGGCGCCGGCGATCTGCCGCGCATCGTCGAGGGCGGCAAGCGCATCAGCCTGATCATGGGTTCGGCCTATGGCCAGACCTCGCCGGTCAAATTCCCCTGGGACGCGCTCTATGCCGAGGCGGTGCTTTCGCCCGGCGCGATCCTGCCGCTCGACCCCGACTATGACGAGCGCGCGATCTACATCGTCTCCGGCAAGGTCGATATCGCCGGCGACGAGTTCGGCGCCGGCCAGCTCCTCGTCTTCAAGCCCGGCGACCGCATCTCGATCCTCGCCATCGACCAGGCCCGTGTGATGATCGTCGGCGGCGAGCCGATGGACGGCCCGCGCAACATCTGGTGGAACTTCGTCTCGTCCTCGAAGGAGCGGATCGAGCAGGCCAAGCAGGAGTGGAAGACCGGCCGCTTCGACACCGTGCCCGGCGACGAGAGCGAGTTCATCCCCCTGCCCGAGGGCTGAGGCCGCCTCAGACGGCCTCGGAGATGTCCCGCAGTTTCGGGACCCGCGAGAAGCCGATCACCAGCAACTGGATCAGGAAGCCTGTGGCCGCGAGGCCCAGGCAGGCCGCGATGCCGAGTTGCGCGGCCACGGAAGCGCCGATGGCGGCGCCGATCGGCCTGGCGCCGAAGGTCGCAGTCATGATCAAGGCAGAGACGCGACCGAGCATGGCGTTCGGCGTCACCGCCTGACGCAATGTCATCGTCGAGATCGTCCAGATGATCGGCCCGACGCCGAACAGGAAGAAGCTCGCCGCGACCAGATAGACAGAGGGCATCCAGAGCGTCGCGAACATCACGCCGGCTGCGCACAGCCCCGCGAAGGGGCCTAGCAGGATCAGCGTCCCGAAGGTGACCTGCTTCGCGATGGCCGGCGCGAGGACAGCGCCGACGATCATGCCCGCGCCGTAGATTCCGAGCGTGACGCCGACCTGCGTGGCGCTCAAGCCCAGATTCTGGACGGCATAGGCGACGTAGACTGCCTGGAAGATGAACCAGGAGACATTGAAGAACACGGCCGTCATCAGGATCGGCCGGAGCAGATCATGGCCGGCGACGAAGCGGGCGCCCTCCTTCAGGTCATGCAGCAGGTCGCGGCGCGGACCGGACGGCGCCTCGTCCTTCGGCAGGCCGGAAAGCATGAGCACGGCTAGGATCGAGAGCCCGGCCGCCAGTCCATAGGCGGTGGAGACGCCGATCCAGCCGACGAGCGCTCCACCCAGCGCGGGCCCGCCGGCATAGGCGGCGCTACGCGCCAGTTCCAGCCAGCGATTGGCGTCGGCAAGCCGCTCGCGCGGCACCACGGAGGGAACGAAAGCCGGCGCCGCGACGCTGTAGCAGACCGTGCCGATGGCGCCGAGCGCGCCGAGCAGGGCGAGCCAGGTCAGGTTGAGGCCACCGGCGGCGAGCAGCAGCGGGATCGCCAGCAGGGAGACCGCGCGTAGCGCCTCCGTGCCGACCATGAGGCGGCGGCGCGAGGCGCGGTCGACCATCAGGCCGGCGGGAATCGACAGCAGGAGGAACGGCAAGGTCTGCGCTGTCTGCAGCCAGCCTGTCTCTGCCGGCCCGGCCGCGAGCAGGAGAACCGCGGCCAGAGGCGCTGCGGCGAGCGCGATCTGCTCCGAGAACTGGGCAAAGAGATTGGACCAGCCGATGCGGCGAAATGCCGTCGGCAGGGGCGTCATATCGGTCGATTGCATGACCTGGCGTCCTCGGAAACAGTCGTCAGCGTACTGAAACGCCTTGCGGGCACGGGAACCACCCGTTTCGTGGCAAGGCGGGGCGACCGCCGTCGGTCGACGCGGAAACGCAAGCACGGTTTGCCAGCACGCCACGCAGGCTCTATTTCGAAGCACCCCAGTGAAGGATCAGACAGCCTCGTGCCCCGTCCCGCCACGCCGCTCCTCGACACGATCCACGAGCCCGCCGATCTGCGCGCCCTCGACGACGCGAAGCTGCACGCGCTCGCCGACGAGCTCAGGCTCGAGACGATCGATGCCGTCTCGGTCACCGGCGGCCATCTCGGCGCCGGGCTCGGCGTGGTCGAGCTGACCGTCGCGCTGCATCATGTCTTCGATACGCCGCGCGACCGGCTGATCTGGGATGTCGGCCATCAGGCCTATCCGCACAAGATCCTGACCGGACGGCGCGAGCGCATCCGCACGCTGCGCCAGCCGGGCGGGCTCTCCGGCTTCACCAAGCGCACGGAGAGTGCCTACGACCCGTTTGGCGCGGCGCATTCCTCGACCTCGATCTCGGCCGGACTCGGCATGGCCGTCGGGCGCGATCTTGCGGGTGGCAAGAACAATGTCATCGCCGTGATTGGCGACGGCGCGATGTCGGCCGGCATGGCCTATGAGGCCATGAACAATGCCGGTGCGCTCGGCTCGCGGCTGATCGTCATCCTCAACGACAACGACATGTCGATCGCCCCGCCGGTCGGCGCGATGTCGGCCTATCTGGCGCGGCTCGTCTCGGGGCGGACCTATCGCTCGATCCGCGAGGTCGCCAAGCAGCTCGCCGAGAAGCTGCCGCGCTTCTTCCACGACAAGGCGAAGCGCACCGAGGAATATGCCCGCGGCTTCTGGACCGGCGGGACGATGTTCGAGGAGCTCGGCTTCTACTATGTCGGGCCGATCGACGGGCATAATCTCGACCATCTGCTGCCCGTGCTGCGCAATGTCCGAGACGCCGAGAGCGGACCGATCCTCGTCCATGTCGTGACGCAGAAGGGCAAGGGCTATGCTCCGGCCGAAGCCAGCGCCGACAAGTACCATGGCGTGGTCAAGTTCGATCCGGTCACCGGGCAGCAGGCGAAGGCGCCAGCGAATGCGCCGAGCTACACCAATGTCTTCGCCAGCGCGCTGATCAAGCAGGCGCGGGAAGACGACAAGGTCGTCGCCGTCACGGCCGCGATGCCGTCCGGCACCGGGCTCGACGCCTTCGGCAAGGAATTCCCGGGCCGCACCTTCGATGTCGGCATCGCCGAGCAGCACGCCGTGACCTTCGCGGCCGGCCTCGCCACGGAAGGCTACAAGCCGTTTGTGGCGATCTACTCGACCTTCATGCAGCGGGCCTACGACCAGATCGTCCATGACGTGGCGATCCAGAAGCTGCCGGTGCGCTTCGCGCTGGACCGGGCCGGGCTCGTCGGCGCGGATGGCGCGACCCATGCCGGCTCCTTCGATATCGCCTATCTCGCCTGCCTGCCGGACATGGTGGTGATGGCGGCAGCGGACGAGGCCGAGCTGACCCATATGGTCGCGACCGCGACCGCTTATGACGATGGCCCGATCGCGCTGCGCTACCCGCGCGGCGAAGGCGTCGGCGTCGAGATCCCGGATGTCGGCGTGCCCCTCCCGATCGGCAAGGGCCGCATCGTCCGCGAGGGCACCCGGATCGCGCTGCTTTCGCTCGGGACGCGCCTTGCCGAATGCCTCAAGGCCGCCGATCTGCTGGCGCAGCGCGGCCTGTCGACGACGGTCGCCGATGCCCGCTTCGCCAAGCCGCTCGACGAGGCGCTGATCCTCAAGCTCGCCCGCGAGCACGAGGTTCTGGTCACGGTAGAGGAAGGCTCGGTCGGCGGCTTCGGCAGCCATGTCCTGCATCTGCTGGCGCAAAATGGCGTGCTCGACGCCGGCTTGAAGATCAGGAGCCTGACGCTGCCGGACGTGTTCCAGGACCATGACAAACCAGACGCGATGTATGCCGCTGCCGGGCTCGATGCCGCCGGCATCGTCAAGGCCGTCGAGACCGCGCTGGGCCGACCCAGCGCCGTGAAGCTGGCCTGACGACTGGGGCATGAAGAGCCGAGCCGACCAATTGCTCGTCGAGCGCGGCTTCTTCGAGAGCCGTGCGCGGGCGCAGGCCGCGATCGCGGCAGGATTGGTCACCGTCAATGGCGCAGCCGTACGCAAAGCCTCGGAGATGGTGGCCGATGATGCGGAGCTGACCGCGCAGGCGCCGCATCCTTACGTCTCGCGTGGCGGGCTGAAGCTGGCCGGCGCGCTCGATGCCTTCGGCTTCGATCCTCGGGGGCTGACCTGCCTCGATGTCGGCTCCTCGACCGGCGGCTTCACCGACCTTCTCCTGAAGCGCGGCGCGCGCCATGTCGTGGCCGTCGATGTCGGGCGCGACCAGCTCCATGCCTCGCTGCGAGGCGACCCACGTGTGACGAGCTTCGAGGGACAGGATATCCGCACGCTCGACGTTGAGGCCCTGCCGGAGCGGCCGAGCCTCGCTGCGATCGATGTCAGCTTCATCTCGCTCAAGCTCGTGCTGCCGGCGGTCGCTGCCCTGCTCTCCCCTGAGGCTGGCATCGCTGCGCTGATCAAGCCGCAATTCGAAGCCGGCCGTGCCGCGCTCAAGAAGGGCATCGTGCGCGACGAGGCGATCCAGCTTCAGGTCTGCGAGGAGATCGTCGCGGTGCTGAAGACACTTGGCTTTGCAGTGGATGGGCCGATCCCCTCACCGATCGAGGGCGGCGACGGCAATCGCGAGTTTTTGGTCGGGGCGCGTCGGCCAGCCTGATCAGCGCGCCAACAGCGCGTCGATCTCGGCTTGCAGGGCCGTATCCTCGAACAGCCCGATATCGATCGCGCCATTCGCGTTGATGAATTGGGTCGCGCGGGCGATCTGTCGGCGCAGCGCTTCACCAGCGACCTCGATGATCGCCGGCAATTCCGGCGGAGGCGGCGTTTCCGTGAGCAGCGCGGTGACCGTACGAATCAGGCGCGTCATCGCACGGCAAGCTTCGTCGAAGGCACGGGCCCTGTTCGGATTCAGCTCGTCATAGGCGGCGAGCGCAGAAGCAGCACAGCGCAGGGCGGATGTCGCGAAATGCTCGCGATAACCGACAGCCTGCCAGGCCTGGAGATCGGCGAGGATGCTCTCATCCATCGCGACCATCTCGATCAGCATCAGCGCTTCGCTGTAACGGTTGAGAAAGTCGGTCGACAGACGCGGATGGACACCGGCGTCGAGCCGATCGGCCGCCGTTCCAGCCAGCATCTCCGTCGCGATGACGCTCATCCGCTACCCCAAACCGGGGCGACTATGTTGGCCCAACCGCAAATAAAGTGTTGATTCCGAACGCTCGTCTCGACGTAAACAGCGGGCATGTGCGGACGCTATGCGATCACCCTGCCCCCCGAGGCGATGCGCGAGACCTTCGGCTATCGCGAGCAGCCGAACTTCCCGCCGCGCTACAACATCGCGCCGACGCAGCCCGTGCCGATCGTCCGGCTGCATGACGGAGCACGGCAATTCCTGCTGATGCGCTGGGGCTTCATTCCCGGCTGGGTCAAGGACCCCAAGGATTTCCCGCTCGTCATCAATATCCGGGTGGAGAGCGCCGCCGAGAAGCCCTCCTTCCGCAACGCCCTGACGCGGCGGCGCTGCCTGCTGCCGGCCGATGCCTTCTACGAATGGCGGCGCAGCGGCACCGGCAAGCAGACCCGCAGCGAAGCCTTCCTGTTCCGCAAGCCGGATCGCGGCCCCTTCGCCTTCGCCGGGCTGTGGGAGACCTGGCATTCACCGGACGGGTCCGAGATAGACACGGTCGCGATGATGACGGGACCTGCCAACGGCACGATGGCTCCAATCCATCATCGCAGCCCGATCATCCTCGATCCCCGCGATCACGACGCCTGGCTCGATCCGCAGGCGACACAGGAGCAGACCGGGCGCCTGCTGAAGCCGCCGCCCGACGATCTGCTCGAGGCCGTCGCCATCGGCAATGCCGTCAACAAGGTCGCCAACGACGCAGCCGAGATCCAGTTGCCCTTGGCCGAGCTTCCGCAAGAGGAGGTTCCCGACGAACCGAAGCGCCATGCGCGCAAAGCGACCCGGCCTCCCGCAGATGACGGGCAAGGCAGCCTGTTCTAGCGCCGGATTCGTGCTCTGATCGTCGCCAGAAGACGACGAGGAGGAGATTGAAGATGCACGGCCGCCGCCCCACGATGACCTCTCGCCACGGCATGGTTGCCGCGGCCCATCCCTTGGCGGCACAGGCCGGCGCAAAATTGCTGGCGCAGGGCGGCAACGCTTTCGACGCCGCCGCTGCCACGGCCGCCGCGCTGAACGTGGTCGAGCCTTTCATGTCCGGGCTCGCCGGCATGGGCCTCTCGACGATGTGGGTCGCGGCCGAGAAGCGGGTGCGCGTGCTCGATTTCGTGCCGCCGATTCCGGCGAGCTTCCCCGCCGACCGCTTCAGCAAGCGCACCGATCTGGAGCGCGGCGCGCTCGCCATCGCCTCGCCGGGCAATCTCGCCGGCTGGTGCGAGCTGGTGAAGACCTATGGCCGCAAATCGCTGGCCGAGGTCTTCGCGCCCGCGATCGCGCTGGCGCGGGACGGCTTCGCGCTGGCCGAGTTCGGCGCGGCGGAGTTCGAGGAGAATGACCCGCTGCTGGAAAAGATTCCCGCGCTCTATCCGGCTTGGTCGAAGAACTACCAGCCCAACGGCGCGATGCATCTCGGCTCCGTGCTCGTGCAATCCGATCTCGCGAAGACATTGAGCGAGATCGCCGAAAAGGGGCCGGACCATTTCTATCGCGGCGCGCTCGGCGAGAAGGTCATCGCCCATCTCCAGGCGCTCGGCGGCTCGCTGACCATGGCCGATCTCGCCGCGGTGAAGATGGTCTGGCGCGAGCCGATGGCCGTGAGCTTCAAGGGGCTGTCGGTGCATGTGCCGCCGCCGCCCTGCGAAGGCTTCCAATTCCTGCTGACGCTCAAGCTGCTCGACGGGGTCGATCTCGCGTCCAAGCCGAGGGACGGGGCGGATCATCTCGACCTCGTCTATCGCGCGATCCGCCTCGCAGCCGGCGAGCGCATCGCGCATAACAATCCCTCGCCGGAGAAGCTCGCCGAGATCATGTCGGAGGCTTCGGTCGCACGGCTGAGGCTGCGCCTGACCGACGGCAAGCCGGTGACCGGGCCGACCGAGCAATGGGTGGCGCAGGACAAGGAAGACCCGGCGCACACGACCTCGCTCTCGGTCGCCGACAGCGAGGGCAATCTGATCTGCATCACGCAGAGCCTCGGCAGCCCCTTCGGCAGCGGCGTCGTCGTGCCCGGCACGGGGCTCTGCTTCAACAACTTCCTGTACTGGGCCGATGTCCAGCCCGGCAGCCCGAACCGCTCGAAGCCCGGCGACGAACTGCCGATGTGCATGTCGCCCTCGCTCTCGACCCGTGACGGCAAGCCGGTGCTCGCGCTCGGCACGCCCGGCAGCTACGGCATCATGCAGACGCAGGCGCAGGCCATGGTCCAGCATCTCGTCTACGGCCTGCCGCTGCAGGAGGCGATCGAGGCGCCGCGCGCCCGGCTCTGGGATGGGCGTCTCGTCGAGATCGAGAACCGGATCGGGCCGGAGACGATCGCCGAGCTGGTGAAGCGCGGGCACGAGGCACGCGGCTTCGATGTCGGCTGGACGATGCGCTGCGGCGGCATGCAGGCGGTGGCGGTCGATCCGGTGACCGGCGTGTTCACCGGCGCCGCCGATCCGCGCCGCGATGGGTATGTCGCGACGCCGTAGTCGAGAGCCGTCATGCTCGGGCTTGACCCGAGCATCTCGGAAACGAGTGCCTTCTCGTCATGAGATTCTCGGGTCGAAGCTCCGCTTCGCCCGAGAATGACGGTGCCCTACGCCTGAAGCACGGCTCCGGGATTCAGAATCCCCTTCGGATCGAGCGTCTTCTTCAGCGTCCGCATCAGATCGAGCTCGACCGGGTCCTTCACGCCCGGCAGCAGGTCGCGCTTGAGCCGGCCGATGCCGTGCTCGGCCGAGATCGAGCCGTGCAATTCGGCGACGATGGCGTGGACCGCCTCGTTCATCTCGCTCCAGCGCGCGAGGAAGCCCGCCTTGTCGGCCCCGACCGGCTGGCTGACGTTGAAATGGATGTTGCCGTCGCCGAGATGGCCGAAGGGCACGGGGCGGCAGCCCGGCACCATCGCCTCCACCGCCGCGATGGCGCGTGCCAGAAACTCGGGCGTCGCGTGGATCGGCACGGAGACGTCGTGCTTGATCGAGCCGCCCTCATAGGTCTGCACCTCCGAGAGCATCTCGCGCAGCTTCCAGAAATCGGCGCGCTGGGTCAGCGAACCCGCCAAAGCCGCATCGGTGACGATGCCCTTCTCCAGCGCTTCGCCAAGGAAGGTCTCGACATGCTCGTCGAGCCCCGTGGCCTGCTGGGCAGAGACCTCCATCAGCACATACCAGGGCGACGGCTCGGAGAGCGGATCGCGCGTGCCGGACGCATGGCGCAGAACGAAGTCCATGCCGATGCGCGGCATCAGTTCGAAGGTGGTGAGCGTGCCACCGGCGCCAGCCTTGGCGGCGTTCAGCAGTTCCAGCGCCGCCGCCGGATCGGGCACGGCGAGGAAGGCAGTGGCGCGGGCCGCCGGCGCGGGGAAGAGCTTCAGCACCGCGGCGGTGATGATGCCGAGCGTGCCCTCGGCGCCGATGAAGAGGTTCTTCAGGTCGTAGCCGGTGTTGTCCTTGCGGAGCTGGCGCAGGCCGTTCCAGATGCGCCCGTCCGGCAGCACGACCTCCAGCCCCATGCAGAGTTCGCGGGCATTGCCATAGGCCAGCACGGCAGTGCCGCCGGCATTGGTCGAGAGATTGCCGCCGATGGTGCAGGAGCCTTCCGAAGCCAGCGAGAGCGGGAAGAGCCGGCCGGCAGCTTCCGCCGCATCCTGCGCACGCTTCAGCGTGACCCCAGCCTCGACGATCATCGTGTCGCCATCGGTATCGACGGCGCGGATCTTGTCGAGGCGCTGCAGCGAGAGGATGATCTCACGGCCCTCGGAGATCGGAATCTGGCCGCCGACGAGCCCGGTATTGCCGCCCTGCGGCACCAGCACCGTGCCGGTCTCGGCCGCGAGCTTCACCAGCTCCGCGACCTCGGCGGTCGAGCCGGGGCGGACGATGCCTTGCGCCTTGCCGCGGAAGAGATCGCGCCATTCCTTGAGATAGGGCACCATCGCGTCGGCATCGGTGATGACGTTCTTCGCGCCGACAATGCCGGCCATGCGATCGAGAATTGCGCTCATCCTGAAGCCCTAGCCCTTCCTGCCCCGCCGGAACACGCCGACGAGCTCGACATGAGCGGAATAGCGGAACTGGTCGACCGGCGTCACGGCCTCCAGCGCATAGCCGCCCGCGATGAGGGTCGCGGCGTCGCGCGCGAAGCTCGCCGCATCGCAGGAGACGTAGATCACGTCCTTGACCTTGGACGCCGCCAAGCGCTTGACCTGCGCCTCCGCACCGGCGCGTGGCGGATCGAGCACGACGGCGTCGAAGCCGTTGAGCTCATGCTCCAGCAGCGGGCGGCGGAACAGGTCGCGCGTCTCGGTCGCGATCGGCTTCAAGCCTTGCGTCGCGCCGGCCCCCTTGGCCAGCGCCAGCATCGCCGCCTTGTCGCTTTCGATGGCGAGCACCTGCATCTTCTCCGCGATGCGGAAGCTGAACGGGCCACAGCCGGCGAAGAGATCGGCCGCGCGCTTGCCCTTGGGCAGAGCCGCCATGACGAGCCCGGCGAGCGTCTCCTCGCCTGCCGCCGTCGCTTGCAGGAAGCCGCCCGGTGCGGGGGCCACAACTGCCTTGCCCATGCGCTGCAAGGGCGGGCGACGCTCGACGACGATCTCGCCATGGTTGGAGAGCCGGGCAAGGTCGAGCCGTTCGGCGAGCTGCGTCAGGGCGAGCCTGAGCTTGTCACCGAGCGGGCCGTGGCCACGGATATCGACATCGAGCCCGGCTTCCGAGGCGGTGACCTGGATATCGAGCGGCTTGTTGGCACCGCCCATGCGGTTCGCCAGCATCAGCGCGACGGCAGGCGCGCGATCGAGCCCCGAGGCCAGCACCGGGCAGGCTTCGACCGAAATCAGGTCATGGCTGCGCGCCGCCATGAAGCCGACGACCATGGTCTCGCCCTGCCGGCGGGCATGGAAGGTGACGCGGCGACGGCCGGCGCCATGGGCATTGACGAGGTCGCCGACCGGCGCCTCGATGCCGGCGCGGCTCAAGGCGGTGACGACCTGCTGGCGCTTCCATTCACGATAGAGGCCGGGTGCCATGTGCTGGGCAGCGCAGCCGCCGCAGCGGGTGAAGAGCGGGCAGATCGCAGCGATGCGGGATTCGGACGGCGCGATGATCTCGACGAGCTGGCCGCGCTCGCCATCGACCACGGCGCGCACGGTCTCGCCCGGCAATGCATAGGGAATGAAGATGCTGCCGGAGGCGGCCTGCACGATGCCATCGCCGCGCTGGCCAAGGCGATCGACGGTCAGGATTTCATTCATGGCGAGCTTCGGAGAAGAATTTTCTCCGGCTTGCGGCTTGGCGACTGGCATTGTTCCGAACTCGGGGCGCAGAGCCCGCTCACTGATGACCTAAGCAAGGCTTTCGCCTATCAGGTCAGGGACAAATTGGGAAATCCGGCCATGACCATCCGCGCAAGCAGCGCCATCAAAGACGGCGTCATCGAAGCCATCGGCAACACTCCCCTCATCAAGCTCGAACGCGCCTCGGCGGAAACCGGCTGCACTATCCTCGGCAAGGCCGAATTCATGAATCCCGGCCAGTCGGTGAAGGACCGCGCCGCACTCGCGATCATCCGCGACGCCGAGGCGAAGGGACAATTGAAGCCCGGCGGCGTCATCGTCGAGGGCACGGCCGGCAATACCGGCATCGGCATCGCGCTCGTCGGCAACGCGCTGGGCTATCGCTCGGTCATCGTCATCCCGGAGACGCAGTCGCAGGAAAAGAAGGACATGCTGCGGCTGGCCGGCGCGACGCTGGTCGAGGTGCCGGCGGCGCCTTACGCCAATCCGAACAACTACGTGAAGGTCTCCGGCCGCCTCGCCGAGGAACTGGCGAAGACCGAGCCGAACGGCGCGGTCTGGGCCAACCAGTTCGACAATGTCGCGAACCGGCAGGGCCATGTCGACACGACCGGCCCGGAAATCTGGGAGCAGACAGCGGGCAAGGTCGACGGTTTCATCTGCGCGGTCGGTTCGGGCGGAACGCTCGCCGGCGTCGGCATCGCGCTGAAGGCGCGCAATCCCAAGGTGACGATCGGGCTCGCCGATCCGATGGGCGCGGCGCTCTATTCCTTCTACACGGCGGGCGTGCTCAAGGCCGAAGGCTCCTCGATCACCGAGGGCATCGGCCAGGGCCGGATCACCGCCAATCTTGTGGACGCGCCGGTCGATATCGCCTTTCAGGTCCCGGATGCGGAAGCCGTGCAGATCGTCTTCGACCTGCTGGAGCATGAGGGGCTCTGCCTCGGCGGCTCGTCCGGCATCAATGTCGCCGGGGCGATCCGGCTCGCGAAGCAGATGGGACCGGGCCATACCATCGTGACGGTGCTCTGCGACTACGGCACGCGCTACCAGTCGAAGCTGTTCAATCCGGAATTCCTGCGTTCGAAGAACCTGCCGGTTCCCGGCTGGCTGGAACGGGACAGCTCGGCACTGAAGCAGGTCGTCAGCAAGGTAATGGCCTGAGGCCGCAGCCGCCCCAGGCCATTCGAGATCACGCCGCCCGCGGCGTCGCGTCGATCGCCTCGATATCGCCGGCTCGGTCGTACTGCGCCTGATCGAGCAGGCCCTGACGCTTGGCGACGAGGGTCGGCACCAGCGCCTGGCCGGCGACGTTCACCGCCGTACGGCCCATGTCGAGGATCGGGTCGATGGCGAGCAGCAGGCCGACGCCGGCGAGCGGCAGGCCGAGCGTCGAGAGCGTCAGCGTCAGCATCACCGTCGCGCCGGTGAGGCCGGCGGTCGCGGCCGAGCCGATGACCGAGACGAAGGCGATCAGGACGTATTCCTGGATGCCGAGCGGCACGCCGTAGAACTGCGCGACGAAGATCGCGGAGATCGCCGGGTAGATCGCGGCGCAGCCGTCCATCTTGGTTGTCGCACCGAGCGGCACGGCGAAGGCGGCGTATTCGCGGGGCACGCCGAGGCTCTTCTCGGTCACAGCCTCGGTCACCGGCAAGGTGCCGATCGAGGAGCGCGAGACGAAGGCGAGCTGGATCGCCGGCCAGGCGCCCGCGAAGAAGCGCGCCGGCGACAGGCCGTGAAGCACCAGCAGCGCGGGATAGACGAGGAGCAGCACGATCGCGAGGCCGAGATAGATCGCGAAGGCGTACCAGGAGAGCTGCTCCAGCGTCTGCCAGCCATATTGCGCGACGGCATTGCCGAGCAGGCCGATGGTGCCGATCGGCGTCAAACGGATCACCCACCACAGGACCTTGCGGACGATCGCCAGAAAGGACTCGTTCAGCGCGAGGAAGCTGTTGGCGCGCTCGCCGACCTTCAGCGCGGCGACGCCGACGACGATCGAGATCACCAGCAATTGCAGTACGTTGAAGCCGAGACGGGTGGTCGCGCCGCTACCCTCGACGCGCGTCGTCGCCTGCAGGCCGAACATGTTGGCCGGCACGAGGCCTTTGAGGAAATCGAGCCAGGAGCCGACATTGCTCGGCGCCTTGGCGCTGGCGGCTGCGACGCCGGCATTGATGCCGGGCTGGATCAGGAGGCCGAGCGCGATGCCGATCAGCACGGCGATGAAGGCCGTGATCGCAAACCAGAGCAGCGTCTGCCAGACCAAAGCGGCCGCGTTCGAGAGCTGGCGGAGGTTGCTGATCGAGGCGACGATGGCGGTGAAGATCAGGGGCGGCACCAGCGCCTGCAGGAGCTGCACGAAGATCGAGCCGGTCGTCGCGAGCGTGACGGTGAGCCAGTTCGGCTGGCCCGGCGCGACCGGGCCCATGTTGCGGGCGACCCAGCCGAGGACGAGGCCGATCACCATGGCCGCCAGGACCTGGGAGCCGAAGCTGGAGTAGAACGGTTTTGAACCGGCTCCGGCTGTGCCGGTCCGGGGAATTGCGGTGGTCATGACAGGATCTCTTCTGGCTCGGCCCATGGCCGTAGACGAATATTTCTATACACCTCCGGAACCAGCCTCCGCAAAAGCGGATATTTTCGTTTTTTGACCACCGCGCGATAAAAATATTCTTTTTCGTACCCCTCCCAAGCAGAAGGCCGGCCGCCGGGCGAATGATGTTCTCGGCAGGACCAAAACTGCCGCGCAGCAGCGCTCTCGCTTGTCGGAAAAGTGATTTCCACGGAGATCGAACAGTTCTAGCCTGCACTTCGATGATCCAGCGATCGGCGAGGTGGTCGCATGTCAGTCTCGGAAGTCCGGTTTACCTCCTCCGCCACGCTGGAAACGGCGCCTGCGGCTGTTCCGCTCGAGCAGGACCACCAGCCGCAGGACGGCGTCATCGCATCGGGCGTCTATGTCCATGGCGTGCGCGTCGCCGACATCCCCGTCACCGAAGCCGGCGAATGGGCGCGCAAGGATGACCATGTCGTCTGGATCGGCTTGCTCGAACCGGAACCTGCGCTGCTGCGCTGCGTGCAGCAGCAGTTCAACCTGCACCCGCTCGCGGTCGAGGACGCCACCAACGCGCATCAGCGGCCCAAGCTGGAGCAATATGGCGACGCGCTCTTCGTGGTCGCCCGCACGGCACAGTTGACCGACGGGCGCATCGCCTTCGGCGAGACGCATATCTTCGTCGGCCGCGGTTATATCGTCAGCGTCCGGCACGGCGCCTCGACCTCGTACAAGTCGGTCAGGCAGCATTGGGAGACCTGCCCGACCTCGCTGGCGAAGGGCGAGGATTTCATCCTCTATGCGATCCTCGATTTCATCGTCGACAACTACATGCCGGTGCTGGAAGCGATCCATGACGAGGTCGAGGAGATCGAGGACAAGGTCCTGGCCAAGCCGATGGCGCGCTCCGATATCGAGCGGCTCTACATGCTCAGGCGCGACCTGCTGCGCCTGCGCAATGCGGTGGCGCCGCTGGTCGACGTCTGCCAGCGCCTGATGAACGGCACCGTCCCGCAGGTCCGGCCGACGCTCGCGCCGATGTTCCGCGACGTGACCGACCATGTCCGCACCGTGCAGGAGAAGATCGACAGCCTGCGCGAAGTGCTGGCCTTCGCCTTCGAGGCGAGCCTGCTGGTCGGGCAAAGCCAGGAAAGCCTGATCACCAAGCGCCTGGCCTCCTGGGCCGCGATCCTGGCGGTGCCGACCGCGCTGGCCGGCATCTACGGCATGAACTTCAAGAACATGCCGGAACTGGAGATGCAGTACGGCTATTTCGCGGTCATCGGCGTGATCGTGTGCACCTGCTCGATCCTGTACTGGCGCTTCAAGCAGAATGGCTGGCTGTAGCTATCTCAGCGGCCAGACCAGCAGGATCATCGGCACGGCGAGCAGGATGACCAGCAGCGAGAGCGGTGCGCCCAGCCTGGCATAGTCGCTGAAACGATAGCCGCCCGGCCCCATTACCAGCGTGTTGCACTGGTGCCCGATGGGCGTGAGAAAGTCGCAGGCCGCGCCGATTGCGACGGCCATCAGGAAGGCATCGGGATTGTAGCCGAGGTTTTTCGCGAAACCGGCACCGATCGGCGCCATGACCAGCACCGTCGCGGCATTGTTGAGGAACGGCGTCACCGCCATCGCTGCCACCAGGATCAGCGCGACGGATGCCCAGCCGGGCAATCCGCCGCCGATCATCGCCAGCCACGAGGCGAAGAGATCGGTGGCCCCGGTCGTCCGCAGAGAGTCGGAGACCGGGATCAGCGCGGCCAGCATCAGCAGGATCGGCGCATCGATGCTGTGATAGGCCTCGCGCAGGGGCACGCAACGGCAGGCGATCAGGAGCACGGCGGCTGCGAAGAAGACGAGCGGCACCGGAGCCAGCCCCGCGGCCAGCGCGATGATGGCCGCCAGCACGATCGTCACGGTCAGGACCACGCGACGCGTCGAACCCAGCGGTACCAGCCGGTCGGCGAGCGGCAGCAGGCTGAGTTCGGACAGCTTCTCCGGCAGCAGCTTTTCGTCGCCCTGGATCACGACGATGTCGCCGGCCCGCAGGCGGATATCGCGCAGCCGCTGGCTGAAGCGCTCGCCCGAGCGGCTGATCGCGATCATGTTGACGCCGAAGCGGCTGTGCAATGCGATATCGCCGGCCGACTGGCCGATCAGCGTCGAATCCGGGCCGATGATCGCCTCGGCGATGCGGTCGGGGTCGAGCGCATCCTCCTTCTGCGTCGGCCGGTCCTTGCCGGTGAGATCGAGCCCGCCTTCGGCGACGACCCGCTCCAGTACGGCGGCGTCGCCGCGCAGCAGCAGGATGTCGCCGGCCTTCAGCGAGGCATCCGGAAGGGGCGCCTGGACGCGGCGCTCGTTGCGCAGGATCGAGACGATCTCGATGGCCTCGCCGCCGATCGCCTTGAGATCGGCAACCGTCTTGCCGGCGAGCGGAGATTTCTCGCGGAGCTTGGCCTCGGTCAGATAGTCCTTGATGTCGATCGCCTGGTCGAGCGAGACGGCGCCGCGACGGTCGCGCGGCAGCAGGCGGTAGCCGACGCCGAGGAAGAGGCAGCCCGCCAGCGCCACCACGATGCCTACGGGTGCGAAATCGAACATGCGGAACGGCTCGCCGCCGAGTTCCTGCCGGACGCGCGCGACGATGACGTTGGGCGAGGTGCCGACCAGCGTGACGATGCCGCCGAGCAGCGAGGCGAAGGCCATCGGCATCAGGAAGACCGAGGGCGATTTCCCGCTCTTGCGCGCGAGCTGATAGGCGATCGGCAGCATCATCGCGAGCGCGCCGATATTCTTGATGATCGCCGACATCACCGCGACGACGAAAACGAGCAGAGGCACCTGCAGCTGCGTCGAGGTCAGGCCCGTGCCCAGCTTCGAGAACAGCCGCTCGATGATGCGTGAGCGCGCGACCGCAGCGCTGAGGACCAGAGCACTGCCGACGATGATGACGATGTCGTCGGAAAAGCCCTTGAAGGCATCGGCCGCAGGCACCAGCCCGACCGCGACGGCGACGAGCAGCGCCAGCATCGCGACGATGTCGTAACGCAGCCGCCCCCATAGAAACGCCGCCATCATGCCGGCGACGACAAGAACGGAGAGAATCTGCGGCTGGGTCATCCGGTCTTCGACGTGTCGCGCACGCTTCTCATCTCACAGCCACTTCTTCCAGCGGAAGAACAGATAGGGCAGCACCGCGAACAGGATCATCAGTCCGATCGCCAGCGGATAACCCCACTGCCATTCCAACTCCGGCATCGTCTTGAAGTTCATGCCGTAGATCGAGGCGATCAGCGTCGGCGGCATCAGCGCGACAGAGACGACGGAGAAGAGCTTGATGATCTTGTTCTGCTCGATCGAGACGAGGCCGAGCGTGGCGTCCATCATGAATTGCAGCTTGTTCGACAGGAAGGCGGCGTGCTCCTCGATCGCCTGCACGTCGCGGACCGCCGAACGCCATTCGGCCGAGAAACCGGTCTGCGCCTTTTTCGGGCGCGTGTAGTTGGCCGAGAGGAAGAGCAGCACGCGCTCGACCGAGACCATGCTCTCGCGGACGTTGGAGATGATGTGCTCGTACTGGCCGATCTTCTGGATGACAAGCTGATAGACGCCGCCGCGCTCGACATCCTGGCCGCGCCCGGCGAAGACGCGGCGCGAGGCGATGTCGATCTTGTCGCCGACGCCGCGCAGCACCTCGGCGGCGCGGTCGACGATGGCCTCGATCAGCCCGTCCAGCACCGCTTCCGGCTGCTGGCCGCAGCCGCCGGGCTTGGTCGCGCGGTTGAGGAAGATGGTGAAGGCGCCCGGCTCGTCATAGCGCACCGTCACCAGCGCCTTGTCGGTCAGGATGAAGGTGACGTCCGCCAGCACCGGCACGATGGTGTCTGACTGGCAGATCACCCGCGCCGTCATGTAGCGCGCGCCGTTCTCGGTATAGATGATCTCGGACGGCTCGAGGTCGTGCATTTCCTCGCGTGTCGGGATCGAGATGCCGAGATGCCGCTCGACCCGCTTGTCTTCCTCGGGCGTCGGATTGAGCAGGTCGATCCAGACGATATCGTCGGGAAACGCGCCCTCCGTACCGAGCGTGCCGGGGCGGAGCTTGTCGCGCGAATCGGGGCATGTGCCGTGGATCGTCAGCATGGGCGCGAATCTCGCTGCACGGTCGGGATGGAAACCGGCAGGAACTCCGATATGGGGCGCGTGTCAAACCGATGACGACGTGGTCCTCTTTGGAAACCTCAGCCCTCATCCTGAGGAGCGCCGCAGGCGCGTCTCGAAGGATGGTCCAGATGCCTCGGAGCCTCCTGAAGCATCCTTCGAGACGCCATTCCGAGGGAATGGCTCCTCAGGATGAGGGCTGAGGAATACCGGGGGTTTCACACCCCGCCCTTCACGCCCTGCGGCGGCAGGCTGTCGGCCGGCACGAAGAAATCCGGCATCAGCGGCACCGACGGGTCGACGCGATAGGGCGTGAAGTCGGTGACGCCCTCGCGGGCCATGAAGCTGTCGTCGATCAGGAAGTTGCCGGAGAACGTGCGGGACGGTTTCGAGAAGATCATATGGGCGGCGTCCGCGAGAATCTCCGGCGTGCGGCTCGCCTGGACCATCTTGTCGCCGCCGAGCAGGTTCTGGACGGCCGCGGTCGCGATGGTCGTGCGCGGCCAGAGTGCGTTGACCGCGATGCCCTTGCGCGCCAGCTCGCCGGCAAGCCCCAGCACGCACAGGCTCATGCCGTATTTGGCGATGGAATAGGCCAGATGCGGCGCGAACCACTGCGTCTTCATGTCGAGCGGCGGCGAAAGCATCAGGATATGCGGATTCTCCGCCTTCTCCAGATGCGGAATGGCGTATTTGGAGACCATATAGGTGCCGCGCGTATTGATCTGGTTCATCAGATCGTAGCGCTTCATGTCGGTCATCTCGGTATTGGTCAGCGAAATCGCGCTGGCGTTGTTCACGACGATGTCGATGCCGCCGAAGGTCTCGGCAGTCTTCGCGATCGCATCAGCGACGCTCTGCTCGTCGCGGACATCGACCATCAAGGGCAGGCATTTGCCGCCGGCCGCCTCGATCTCGGCGGCGGAGGTATAAATCGTGCCCGGCAGCTTCGGATGCGGCTCCGCGGTCTTCGCGGCAATGGTGACGTTGGCGCCGTCCTTCGCTGCCCTGAGCGCGATGGCGAGGCCGATGCCGCGCGAGCCGCCGGTGATGAAAAGCGTCTTACCCTTGAGCGACATCCCCACCTCCCTGTTCATTGCTGATGACATAGCGGGCCGGCTGCGAACCGTCCCGGTCGGTAAAGCCATAGGCGCGCGCGAGATCGGCCACATGCAGCATCCGGCCGGCATGGCGTGCGACGTCGGGGTCACCAGCCAATGCCGCGACGGCACGGCCGGCATAAAGCGGCGTCTCGGTGGTCTCGGCGCCGAGACCCGCATCGCGGACGCGCTCGGTCAGGACATGGCCCGGCGACAGGCCGAGCGCGGTGACGCCGAAGGGCGTCAGCTCTTCGGCCATCGCGAAGCTCAAGCGGTTCATCGCCGCCTTGGCGAGGTCGTAGAAGACATCGCCGAGATAACCCCCGGCCATGTCGAAGCTCAGCGTGACGATCAGTCCTGAGCGCGCCTGCACCATGGCCGGCGCCACCGCTCGCGCCAGCAAAAGCTGGGCATAGACGCCGCTTTCGAAGCTCTCGCCCAGCCTTGCGACGGGACGGCGCCAGAACGGCGTGCCGAAGCCGGAGCCATCGGGATAGCGCTCGCCGTCATAGCCTTCATTGCCGCCCCAGACCGCATCGACGACGCAGTCGAGCCGGCCGAAACGGCGTAACGACCAGGCCACGAGCCCGTCGACCTCGCGCTCGCTGGTATGGTCGCAGCGATACGGATAGCCCTTGCCGCCGGCCGCCTCGACCTCGCGGGCGGCATCCTCGAAGGTCTCCAGACGCTGGTCAGTGCGGGGACCCGCCTCGCTGGAGCGGCCGGTGACGATGACGGTTGCGCCGGCATCGCCCAGGGCCTTGGCGACGCCGCGCCCAAGCCCGCGCGAAGCGCCCGCGACGAGGCAGATGCGGCCGGAGAGCGATGGTTGCATGGGGGTCATGAGCATTCCCGGCGAATCGCCGCTGGCCAGAGCCGGCCCCCTGCTCTATAGCCCCGCTCCCCTCGCAACGGAGCCGCACCATGGACAGCACCGATGTCGCCGCCTGCTGGGAGGCCAATGCCGAGATCTGGACCCGGCATGCGCGGGCCGGCTACGACCTTTATCGCGATGCGCTGAACACGCCGGTCTTCCTGGCGAACCTGCCGGATATCACGGGACTGAACGGTCTCGATATCGGCTGCGGCGAGGGCTCGAACACGCGCAAGCTGGCCGAAGCCGGCGGGAGCATGGTTGCCGTCGACATCGCCCCGACCTTCATCCGCCATGCGCAGGAGGCGGAAGCCGCAGCGCCGCTCGGCATCGACTACCGGTTCGGAGACGGTACCGCCCTGCCCTTTCCGGATGCTCAGTTCGACTTCGCCACCGCTTTCATGTCGATGATGGACATGCCCCGGCAGGACAAGGCGCTGGCGGAAGCGGCGCGCGTGCTGAAGCCCGGTGGCTTCCTCCAGTTCTCGATCCTGCATCCCTGCTTTGCGCCGCCCTATCGCAAGGTTCTGCGCGACGACGCCGGCCAAATCCGTGCGATCGAGGTCGGCCGCTATTTCGACGGCGTCGACGGCGAAATCGAGACCTGGCGCTTCGGCGCCGCCCCGGCCGAGATCAAGGCCAGCGTCGAGCCGTTCCGCGTGCCGCGCTTCCACCGCACGCTGAGCGAATGGGTGGCGATGATCGTTGCGGCGGGGCTCACGATCGAGCACATGGCCGAGCCGCATGTCGATGCGCAGACGGCGCGGGCCATCCCCTATCTCGCCGATACACATATCGCCCCGCTGTTCCTGCACATTCGCGCCCGCAAGGGCGCGGCCGCCTGAACGGGGCGCCACTGCCTTCACGCGGCGAAGACCGCAACCGCGTCGGCGATGGCGCCGGCACCTTCCGTGACCGCGAGTTCCAAGGCCGGAGCCTCGGTCGCGATGCATTCGGCATAGAAGCGGGCGGTGGCGAGATCGGCGGTGCCGTCGGCTTCCGAACGGGTAGCGAGCGCCTTCTTCGCGAGACCCGTGCCGCCCTGCGCCAGCGCGAAGAGCTTGAGATAGGGGGTGGCACCCGCCAGCGCGTCGGCCGGCTTGCCGCCGAGTGCGCCGAGCATCCACTCGGTCGCGCGCTCCAGCGCATCGACAGCCGCGCCAAGCCGGGCGGCAGCATGGCCGAAGCCCGGCGTGTTGGCACGCTCGACTTCCATGACGATGCCGCGCATCTCGTTGATCAGAGCATGCACCGCATCGCCCTGCGACAGCGGCAGCTTGCGGGTGACGAGATCGATCGCCTGGATGCCGTTGGTGCCCTCGTAGATCGCGGCGATACGGGCGTCGCGCAGATGCTGGGCTGCGCCGGTTTCCTCGACGAAGCCCATGCCGCCATGGACCTGCACGCCGGTCGAGGCGACATCGATGCCGATATCCGTCGCATAGGCCTTGGCGATCGGCGTCAGGATCGCGGCGCGTTCGGAAGCGGCCTTGCGCCTGGCCTCGTCGCTCTCGCGATGCGAGCGGTCGAGCGCCTCGGCGACCTGATAGGAAATGGCGCGGGCACCTTGCGTCTTGGCGCGCATGTCCATCAGCATGCGGCGCACATCCGGATGGACGATGATCGGGCTCATCGGCGCACCCTTGGGCGCATCGAGCGCGGCGCCCTGCTTGCGCTCATGCGCGAAGGCGAGCGCTTGCTGATAGGCACGTTCCGCGATGGCAACGCCCTGCAGCGCGACGTTGAGGCGGGCGTTGTTCATCATCGTGAACATGCAGGCGAGGCCGCGGTTCTCTTCGCCGATCAGCCAGCCGATCGCCCCGTCCTTATCGCCGAAGGCCATCGAGCAGGTCGGCGAGGCATGGATGCCGAGCTTGTGCTCGATGCCGGAGCAGCGGAGATCGTTGTGTTCGCCGAGCGAGCCGTCGGCATTGACCAGGAATTTCGGCACGAGGAAGAGCGAGATGCCGCGCGTGCCGGGAGGGCCATCGGGCAGGCGCGCCAGCACGAGATGGACGATGTTTTCGGTCAGGTCGTGCTCACCATAGGTGATGAAGATCTTCTGGCCGGTGATGCGGTAGGTGCCGTCACCGACGCGCTCGGCCTTGCTGCGCAGCGCGTTGAGGTCCGAGCCCGCCTGCGGCTCGGTCAGGTTCATCGTGCCCATCCATTCGCCGGAGACGAGCTTGGCGAGATAGGTCTCCTTGAGATGCTCCGAGCCATGCGCATGGATCGCCTCGATGGCACCGACGGTCAGCAGCGGGCCGAGCGCGAAGGCGAAGGCGGCGGAGTTCCACATCTCGATGCAGGCCGATTGCAGCAGGGTCGGCAGGCCCTGCCCGCCATAGGCTTCCGGCGCCGGCAATGCGTTCCAGCCGGCCTCGGCCCAGGCCTTGTAGGCCTCCTTCCAGCCCGGCGGCGTGGTGACGGCACCGTCCTTGAGCTTGGAGCCGTGGGCATCCCCCACGCGGTTCAGCGGTGCGATCACATCGGCGGCGAACTTCGCAGCCTCGTCGAGCACGGCCTCAGCGACCCCGCCTTCGAGCTCCGGTGCCAGTCCGTCAGTGATCAGTCGATCGAGGCCCGCGACATGGCGCATGGTCGAGAGCATGTCCGAAACCGGGGCGCGATAGCTCATCTCTCTCTCCTCAAGGCCGGCCTTAACCCGCAAGGGCAGCCGCAACCTGCATTTGCCATTGCCGCGATGGTAGCGAGGAACTATCGCCTAAGCCACGCGCAAGCGAGCGCGACCTTCGTCCGAAGGCCTGCTCGCCGATTAGTTTATATATAAACTATCTTCGGTCAATCTCGTCGTGAACCATCAGATGCTCGCCTCCCGCCCGACCAAGCTGCTCGCCGCCGATGCCTCCGGCATCGCCGATGCGGCGGCGCTGCTGCAGGCGGGCGGGCTCGTGGCGCTGCCCACGGAAACCGTCTACGGGCTTGCGGCCGACGCGACCTCCGGCACCGCCGTCGCCGGCATCTACGCCGCCAAGGAGCGGCCGAGCTTCAACCCGCTGATCTCGCATCTGCCCGATCTCATGAGCGCGCGCCGGCAGGGCCTGTTCGATGCAAACGCGCTGGCGCTGGCGCAAGCTTTCTGGCCGGGGCCGCTGACGCTTGTCGTGCCGGCCTCTGCCGGCTGCACGGTGAGCGATCTGGCGCGGGCGGGACTTCCCTCCGTCGCCTTGCGCGTTCCGGCCCATCCGGTCGCACATGCAGTGCTGGAGGCGGCCGGGCGGCCGATCGCGGCGCCCTCCGCCAACCGCTCCGGCCGGATCAGCGCAACCAGCGCGGCCCATGTGATGGCCGATCTCGATGGACGCATCGACGCCATCATCGATGCCGGCCCCACCGAGGTCGGCGTCGAATCGACCATCGTCGCCTGCCTCGACGGCGCGCCGCGGCTGCTGCGCCCCGGCGGGGTGCCGCGCGAGGCGATCGAGCATGTGATCGGCCGGCCGCTCGTCATCGCGGGCGATGCCGGCCATGCGCCGATCTCGCCCGGCATGCTCGCCTCGCATTATGCGCCGGCGGCACGCGTGAGGCTCGACGCCGACGCTCCTCATGACGGCGAGGCCTGGCTCGGCTTCGGCCCCGAGGAGCGCGAATACCCTGCCTCGCTCAATCTGAGCCCCACCGCCGACCTCCGCGAGGCAGCCGCCCATCTCTTTGGATACATGCGCCGGCTCGATGAGATCGGGCGGAAGACCATCGCGGTCGCCCGCATTCCCGAGCATGGGCTCGGCGAGGCGATCAACGACCGTTTGCGGCGCGCCGCCGCGCCACGCTGAGCCCTGCTCTCCGGGATTTGAATTCCTCCAGCTTGCAACGATGCAAGATATCGGCTTGCGTGCCGGCTGGAGGACGCCTTGCCGATGAATGCCAAGCTTGCCTGGGACGATTTCCGGCTGATCAAGGCCATTGCCGATCATGACGGGCTGACCGGGGCGGCAGCGGCGCTCTCCGTCAACCATTCCACCGTGTTCCGGCGGCTCGGGCAGATCGAGGAGCTGGTAGGACTGCCGCTCTTCGAGCGGCGCAAGACCGGCTATGTCGCGACGGTCGCCGGCGCAGAGATGGCGGCGCTGGCCAGCCGCATGGACGAGGATGTCACCGCCTTCGCCCGGCGCCTCGCCGGGCGCGACGTCGCTCCATCCGGCGAATTGCGGATCACGACAACGGACACGCTCTACCAGAACGTGCTGCTGCCGATCTTCGCGGCGTTTCGCCGGGCGCACCCGCTGATCCGGCTCGATGTCGTCATCGGCAACCAGGCGCTCAACCTGTCGAAGCGCGACGCCGATATCGCGATCCGCGCCAGCGACACGCCGGGCGAGACATTGGTCGGCCGGCGTATCGCCACCATCGCCTGGGCGATCTATGGCCGCGCGCAGGACGGCATCACGACGGAGGAGGAGGCGAGCCCGGCGCTGCTCTACCAGCGCGACTGGGTCGCGCTCGGCGACCAGCTCTCGCATGTGAAGGCGGCCCGCTTCGTGCGCGAGCATGTCGCGCCGGAACGGATCGCGCTGAAGAGCTCGGCCGTTCTCGGCATCGCGGAAGCGGTCGCGCAGGGGCTCGGCATCGGGCCTTTACCCTGCTTCATCGCCGACCAGCGGCCGGACCTGATCCGGCTCCTGCCGCCCAATCCGGATTTCGCTACCGGCTTATGGGTGCTGACCCATCCCGATATCCGGCATGTGCCGCGGGTGCGCGCCTTCATGGATTTCTGCAGCAACGAGCTCGCACGGCAGCGCGCGCTGTTCGAGGGGTAGCCTCAGCCGATCTCGACGACGACGCGGCCCTTGACCTTGCCCTCGACGATCGCTTTGCCGGTCTCTATCACGGCGTCCAGCGGAATCGTCGTCGTGATCAGGCCGAGCTTGTCGCGGTCGAGGTCGCTGGCGAGGCGCGCCCACGCCTCGATCCGGCGCGGCTTCGGGCACATCACGGAATCGACGCCGAGCAGCGCGACGCCGCGCAGGATGAAGGGTGCGACCGAGGCCGGCAGGTCCATGCCCTGGGCGAGGCCGCAGGCGGCGATGGCCCCGCCATATTTCGTCATGGCGAGCAGGTTCGCGAGGGTGTGCGAGCCGACGGCATCGACGCCGGCAATCCAGCGCTCCTTGCCAAGCGGACGGCCCGGCGCGGAAAGCTCGTTGCGGTCGATGATCTCGGCGGCGCCGAGGCTCTTCAGGTAATCGGCTTCCTCCGCCCGCCCGGTCGAGGCGATGACATGCCAGCCGGCCTTGGCCAGCAGCGCGATCGCGACCGACCCGACACCGCCAGCCGCGCCGGTGACCACGACGGGACCGTCGGCGGGCTTGAGACCGTGCCTCTCGAGCGCGAGCACGCAGAGCATCGCGGTATAGCCGGCAGTACCGATCGCCATCGCCTCAGCGGGCGTCAGCCCTGCCGGCAGCGGCACCAGCCAGTCGCCCTTGACCCGGCTCTTCTGCGCATAGGCGCCGAGATGGGTTTCGCCGGTGCCCCAGCCATTGAGCACGACGAGGTCGCCCGGCTTGAAATCGGGATGGCCGGACGCTTCGACCCGGCCGGCGAAGTCGATGCCGGGGATCATCGGCCAGCGGCGCACCACCGGGGCCTTGCCGGTAATGGCGAGGCCATCCTTGTAGTTCACCGTCGAATGGGTGACGCGGACGGTGACGTCGCCCTCCATCAGGTCACTCTCGGCGAAATCGGTGAAGGCGAGATTGGTTCCCGTCTCGCCCTTGGTCGCCACGAGAGCCTTGAACGTCGTCATCACCATCTCCGAAATGCACAAACACGAACGCCGACAAGGTTGCAGCGGCGTGGCGCCACCGCAACCCCATCGGCCGTGTGTAGATCAGTCTTCCCGATCAGGCCGGCTGCGCTTCCGGCCTGTTCACCGGCTTCTCGACGATCGGCAGGTTGATCAGGGCCGAGGCGACGCCAAGCGCAACCGAGAGCCACCAGACGAACTGATAATTGCCCATCGATTCGTAGAGCACGCCGCCGAGCCAGACGCCGAGGAACCCACCAACCTGGTGCGAGAAGAAGGCGAAGCCATAAAGCATCGCCATGTATTTCGTGCCGAACATCAGCATGACCAGCGAGGAGGTCGGCGGCACGGTCGAGAGCCAGAACAGGCCGATCACGACGCCGAAGGTGATCGCCGTCGTCGGACTGGGCGGCAACAGGATGAAGGCGGCGATCGCCACCGCCCGGCCGAGATAGATCCAGGCGAGGAGATGGCGCTTCGGCATCCGTGTCGAGAGCCAGCCCGAGGAGAGCGAGCCGACGGCATTGGCGAGGCCGATCACGGCCAAGGTCCAGCCGCCGACCCAGGCCGGCAAGCCGGCATCCTTGAGATAGGCCGGCATGTGCACGGTGATGAAGGCGAGCTGGAAGCCGCAGGTGAAGAAGCCGAGCACGAGCAGCACGTAGCTGCGATGCTTGAAGGCCTCGCCCAGCGCCTGAACGATGGTCTGGTTGGGCAGATTGGCCGCGGCGGCACCGGCCGCAGCGCCGGTCTTGCGCGTCGCCATGACGATCGAGATCGGCAGGATCGGCAGCAGCGTGAAGGCGAAGACGACGAGCGCCTGCTGCCAGCCCAGCGTGTCGATCAGGATGTTGCCGATCGGCGGGAACAGGAACTGGCCGAAGGAGCCGGCGGCCGTGCCGGCGCCGAAGGCCATCGGCCGCCACTGTTCCGGCAGGAGCTTGCCGAAGGCAGCGAGCACGAGGTTGAACGAACAGGCCGAGAGGCCGAAACCGATCAGCACGCCGGCGCCGAGATGGAGCTGCAGCGGCGTCGTCGCATAGGCCATCATGACGAGACCGCCGGCATAGAGCAGCGCGCCGACGCAGAGCACACGCACCGTGCCGTACCGGTCCGCGATCGCCCCGGCAAACGGGGCTCCGAGGCCCCAGAGCAGGTTCTGGATCGCCAGTGCCAGGCTGAACGTATCGCGGCCCCAGTTGAACTGGACCGTCATAGGAATCTGGAACAGGCCGGCGCTGGCCCGTGGGCCGAAGGTGATCAGGGCGATCAGGCAGCCGGCCGCGACGATGATCTCCGGAGCATAGCTGCGCGCTGGAGTGGACGTCATGGATGTCTCCGAAGCATCGAATGTGTGCCTACACGTTAGCGCCCTGCCCGCACGGCAACCAGCGCGATTTCGTGAAATCTCGCATCACGGCGACAGATGAAAGGCAAGAGGCGCGGCGGCCGTTAACCGGCGCTCAACCTTACCGAGGCGATAACGGAATCCAACGAAGGCGCGCGGGTTCGGCTGCGCTTTTCGTTCCGTGCGATCGGGACGGGTTTTGTCGCTTTGAGTCATTGGCGTGTCCACAGGCATGGGCGGAATGCGCGCCCCCTCGGCATCAGATGGGCCGCGAGCACCGTCGCGCCCTGGGCCCTGTCCGTCGGCATGCTCGTGTCCTTCACCGCCTCCGCCGGCCAGAATTTCGGGCCCAACGGCCTGCCGTCGAGCGCCATTGCCCGGGTCGCGCCCGGCCCCGTCTCGGAACTGGCCGAGGGTCCGTCCATGCTGGTCGCCGCCAGCGCTTTCCGGCTGCCGGGTCTCGCCCTGACCTCGGCCGTCACGCAGGCGAAGCTCTCCTTCGAAGATCCGGAGCGCCGCATCGTCGTCGACCCGCGCGCGCCGCGCGAGGACATGAAGCGCTCCGCCGCGGCGACCTTCCCCGAGGTCGACCGCACCGCCAAGGGCGACATGCTGCCGAGCCTGCGGCCGGGCCTCACCGAACATCCTTCCGTCGAGCTGGAGCGCGTGGTCTTCGGCGAGACCCAGCCGAAGCTGATCTCGGGCGGGTTCTCGATCGACGCCATGCGCGCCGCCGAAGCCGTCGACGGCCCCCAGATCGGCTTCGAGCTTGATGCCAATGACGAGGGATTGACCGATCCGGCCCTGTCGGATTCCTCGCCGGTATCGCCATTGAAGCCGAAGATCCATTCGGCGCGGCAGGCCGAGCTGCATCTGGAAAGCATCGACGGTTCCTCGCCCCTGGTGCCAGCGGCAAGCCAGGTCTCGTCGTCGACACCGCTCGTCGGCTCCGTCATGGGCACGCTCACGCCGCCGGCCCTGCCCGCTCATTCCGCACCCCAGCAGCAGCGCGCACGCATCGCGCTCGCCTCGGCGCCGGCCGGTCGCGACCTGCGCCTGGCAGAGCCCGGCGTGAAGCAGGACTATACCCAGTTGATCGCGCCGGAGAGCATGGCGAAGGAGCAGCGCTGCCTCGCGGAAGCCGTCTATTTCGAGGCCCGCTCGGAATCGCTCCTCGGCCAGGCGGCCGTGGCGCAGGTCGTGCTGAACCGGGTCAAGAGCGGGCTCTATCCGAGCAGCGTCTGCGGGGTGGTCTACCAGAACAGCAACCGCTATCTCGCCTGCCAGTTCACCTTCACCTGCGAGGGCAAGTCGCTGCGCATCACCGAGCCCGCCTCCTGGCGCGATGCGGTCAGGATCGCGCGCGAGGTCTATGACGGCACGACCTACCTGCCGGATGTCGGGGCCTCGACCCACTACCACGCGAACTACGTGCGTCCGTACTGGGCGAAGAAGCTCAAGAAGATGGACACGATCGGCCAGCACGTCTTCTATCAGCTGCGGCCGGGGCAGACCTGATCGCCCCGAACGGCCGCTGCCGGCCATCGGCGCGCCCGGGCCATCGCCTTCCCTGAAACGGTACGGCAGGCGATGAGCTATCCGAACAGGAAATGCCAGACGCCGTAACCGACCACACCGATCCAGCCGAGCGTCACGATCGCAGTCAGGCACAGGCAGAGCGCGACGAACGCGTTGTCCTTGAGATCGTCCATGTGACCTTCCGGCAAAAGCGACGCGGCGACCTTTTCCCTCAACGGGCCAGCCCGAGGCTGCGGCATGTGTCTGGGCCACGCCTTTCGGGTGTCATAGCGAGACGATCACGGGCCCGGCATCCTTCGTTCGAAGGGCACGGGATCGAGCAGGCCGCGAGCCGTTTGGATCGCCGCCGTTAATGCCATGAGCGCTCCCAACCGCCCCGCGCACCGCCCTCAAAATTCCTAAAAATCGAGCGTTTACCTTTACTTGGACGCAATCTGCATGAATGCGCGGGCCGCGCCGAACTGGTTAATTTTACCTTGTTTTAGCGTTTACCTTGCGTTCATCACTTCGAGCGGGCTTCCTGTCCTCACGAATGGCGCCTGGCGCCGAAACCGACAGGTCAGGTCCAACATGGTGCGCTCGCTTTCCTCAGGGTTCATCGCCGCTTCCAGCCTCGCGACGGCGCTTCTGCTCGGCGCATCAGTCGCCCAGGCCGGTGGCGGCTGCCGCGGCTCCGCCTGCTACAACCTGGTTACCGCGCCGCCGGTCTATGGCTCGATCAACGAGACCTACCAGGTTCGCCCGGCACAGGTGCAGCGCCGCGTCGTCCCGGCCGAATACGAGACCGTGACCGACAATGTGATGATCGCTCCCGAGCGCCGCATCCCGCATCACCGTGCCGCCGTCTACGAAACCGTGACGGAGAAGGTGCTGATCTCCGCTGCCGGCCGCCGCTGGGAAGTGACCCGCGACGCCTATGGCAATACGGTCGGCTGCTGGGTCGATGTACCCGCCCGCTACGGCTACCAAAGCCGCCGCGTCGAGGTATCGCCGGCCACCATCGATTACGAGACGGTCCCCGCCGTCTATACGCAACGTCAGCGCCAGGTGATGGTGCGTCCGACCCAGGTCGTGCGGGAAGAGATCCCCGCCGTCTACGAGACGAGGCAGCGCCAGGTGATGGTCAGCCCCGGCTCGCAGTATTGGTCCCGCTCCCGCTACTGAGCGGATCGGGACAGAGTTTCGCGCAGACCCTTTTTTACCACGGAACGACCACTTTCACCCCGGCCCTCGCGCCGGGGTTTTTTCTTGGGCGGCTTTGCGGGGAAGGGGCCGTCATTCTCGGGCGGAGCGAAGCGCAGACCCGAGAATCTCTCGCAGGATCGGGGGCCTTTTGGCCGGAAATGCTCGGGTCAAGCCCGAGCATGACGCAAGGAGCGCCTCGCGCCCTGCCCGCTCAGGCGAACTTGCCGCCGAGCAGGACAACGCAGACGCCGACGACGAAGGCAAGGAAGCGGGCGGGCATGCCGACCAGCGTTCCGGGCGAACGGCCCGTTGCATAGCCGACGAGCAACTCGACGAAGCCCAACCCGAGCAGCACGATGGCGAAGGGCGGCAGGGCTCCGTCGGATGCAACGAAGCCGGCCTTGACCCCATAGGCGACCACGGCGCCGAGGGCAGCGCCCAGCGCGACGAACAACAGCTCGTTTCGCGACGGGCGCATCAGTAGGGTCTACCCTGATTATGGACGCGGTTTTGACGCAGGGCATTTTGGTTGGCGGGCAGGAGCGTGGCCACGGCAAACTGTCCGGTTTGCAAGGCCGCGCGACGCACCAGCCGACCAAAAGGCCCGCGCCCCTTCGGGGTCGGGCGAAAACGGACGATAGCTGTGTCGGTCCCTTGCCCGATGCCGAGGGCATCGGGCGGCGGGCGCCTCCTGGCTCTCGGCCGTTTTGGCCCGATCAAAACCGCGTCCATAATCAGGGTAGACCCTTCGATCAGCGCCGGCGGAAGTTCTGGCGCGGCGGGCCGCCCGGAGCGGGACCAGCCGTCTTCTGACGGAAATTGATGCGGCCGCGATCGAGGTCGTAAGGCGACATCTCGACGATGACGCGATCGCCCGCGATCGTGCGGATGCGGTTCTTCTTCATCTTGCCGGCGGCATAGGCCAGGATGATGTGCTCGTTATCGAGCTTCACCCGATAGTTGCCGTCCGGAAGCACCTCGACCACGGTGCCGTCGAATTCAAGCAGTTCTTCTTTCGCCATCTGTCGTCCTTCGTGAGCCCTAGGGCGCGTGGGCGAGCCATCGTCAAAGAGGCTCGCCCTGTTCTGGCCGATCGCGCGTCAGCGCGCGCGCCGCCGGGCGCCGTTGGTGCGTGGTTGCTGTGTTCTTTGCTGCAAGAACGCGACGCCGCCAAGCCCTTCTTTTGCGGAAACGCCGTCTTTTCGCTGTGCGGCCTGCTCAGGGCGCGGCGCACGCTCGGGATGACGCGGGCGTTCGTGACGCTCCTGGCGCGGACCGCCATTGGCAGGCTGGCTACGCTGGCCGCCCTCACCGGGCTTGCCGCCGCGCGGCTGTTGTCCTTGCGGACGAGCCTGCTGCTGGCCCTGCGGGCGGGCACCTTGCTGGCCCTGCGGGCGGCCTGGACCGCCGCGTCCGCCGCCGTTCTGCTGCTGGCCGCGCCCGCCACCGCGCTGGTTCTGCGGCGGCTTCTTCGGCGTACGGCCGTCCCAGTAGGGAACCTCGCCGATCGGGGTGATCGCGACCTTGGTCAGCTTCTCGATCGCGGCGAGATCGCCGCGCTCTTCCGGGGTGCAGAAGGCGATGGCGATGCCCGCCGCACCGGCGCGCGCCGTGCGGCCGATCCGGTGGACATAGGTCTCCGACACGTTCGGCAGGTCGAAATTCACGACATGGCTGATGCCGTCGACATCAATGCCGCGGGCGGCGATGTCGGTGGCGACGAGGATGCGCAAGCTACCGTCGCGGAAGGCGCCGAGCGCCCGCTCGCGCTGGCTCTGGCTCTTGTTGCCGTGGATCGCGGCCGCCTCGATGCCGGACGCACCGAGTTGGCGCACGACCTTGTCGGCACCGTGCTTGGTGCGGGTGAAGACAATGGCGCGCTCGAGTTCGGGCACGTTCAGCGTCTTCGCCAGCAACGCCGGCTTGTCGTGGGCTTCCGTGAAGATGACGCGCTGGTCGATCTTCTCGGCGGTGGTCGCGACCGGCGCCACCGCGACCTCGACCGGGTCGGTGAGATAGGCGGAGGCGATCTCGCGGATCGGCTTCGGCATGGTCGCCGAGAAGAGCAGCGTGTGGCGCTCCTTCGGAATCAGGGTCGCGATACGGCGCAGCGCGTGGATGAAGCCGAGATCGAGCATCTGGTCGGCCTCGTCGAGGACGAGGAACTCGATCTCGCGCAGCGAGACGGCACGCTGGTCGACGAGGTCGAGCAGGCGGCCGGGCGTGGCGACGAGGATGTCGACCTTGTCGCCGAGCGCGCGGATCTGCTTGCCGACGGGCACGCCGCCGAAGATCACCGTCGAGCGCAGCGTGGTGAACTGGCCGTAGGTGCGGATGCTCGCCTCGATCTGGGCGGCGAGTTCACGCGTCGGCGACAGAATGAGCGCCCGCACGGCGCGGGCCGGCATCTGGCGCGGCTTGCCGAGCAGCCGATGCAGCATCGGCAGCGAGAAGGCAGCGGTCTTGCCGGTGCCGGTCTGGGCGGCACCGAGCAGGTCGCGGCCCTGGAGAATGGGGGGGATGGCCTGCGCCTGGATGGGCGTGGGCGTCTCATAACCTTCGGCTGCGAGCGCCTTGAGAAGGGGCTCGGCAAGGCCGAGATCGGTAAACTTGGTCAAGAAAGGGCTTTCTGGGCGCCGTGATCGCGGGGGGCGCATGTGGAATCGGCTGCGCCGCAGGCCCGCATCCGGCCTGAATTCAAAGATAGTCGGACCTGCCGGCGAACCGCTAGCCACAGCGCCGGCAGGCTTGTCGTGGACCGGGATGGCTCAAGGCCCGCCCGGTCGATCAGGTATTGGCTCAGGCGACGACGAGGTTGCCGGCCGAGGTCTTGCCGGTCTTGCGATCGGCAACGAGTTCGAAAGAGACGACCTGGCCGTCATGCAGCTCGCGCAGGCCGGCGCGCTCGACGGCGGAGATGTGGACGAACACGTCCTGGCCGCCGTTCTCAGGGGTGATGAAGCCGTAGCCCTTGGTGGCGTTGAACCACTTCACGGTGCCTTTTTCCATGGCGTAGAATCCTTACGTTTCAGATCCGCGTATCGTTGCGACCCAGAGCTCGACGCGCGGACGCCTTGCAATGGTCTTGTAGCGATGTGTGGTGGATCTGAATCGTGCCCGCCGACCGGATTGCCCGCGCGGAGGATTGGCCAGAACCCGGCCGCATCTCGTCATACATCGGCATGGGTAGCACGAAATGCAAGAACCGTCCAGCAAGGGGCCATCGCCGCTTGGAACCGAGCCGGCAAGCAGATGGTTTGCAGGAAAAGGAGGCCACATCATGCCGATCACGCTCAAGGGCTCCTGCCGCTGCGGAGCCGTGCATTTCTCGGTCGAAAGCCATGCCCCGGTCCCCTACCAGCTCTGCTACTGCTCGATCTGCCGCAAGACGGCGGGCGGCGGCGGCTTCGCGATCAACCTCTCGGCCGACGCCGCGACGCTGAAGGTCGAAGGCGAGGACAAGATCGGCAGCTTCAGCGCGGAGATCGAGAGCGATGACGGGGCTTGCGAGCGCTCAAAGGCGCAGCGCCGCTTCTGCACCAGCTGCGGCACCGCTCTCTGGCTGTTCGACCCGCGCTGGCCGGAGCTGCTCCACCCCTTCGCTTCCGCAATCGACAGCCATCTGCCGCGCGCACCCGAAAAGACGCATCTGATGCTGCGCTTCAAAGCCGGCTGGGTCGAGCCGGCGATCGGGCCGAACGACCAGAGCTTCGACGAGTATCCCGAGGAATCGATCGAGGATTGGCACCGCAAACGCGGCCTGTGGGTCGATTGATCCCACGGCCCGCCGAGGTAGCTTGCTACGAACAGATTAGCGAACGAGCTGTTCGATGAGACTGCGCAGCGGGCCGAGATTCGGGATCGCGTGGTAGCGGCCATGTCCCACGGGCTCCGCGGCATGTTCCAGCACCCAGGTCAGTTCATGCGGCACATGCACCGCCCATGACCCGGCCTCCAGCGCCGGCAGGATATCGGACTTCAGCGAATTGCCGACCATCATCGCCTGCCCTGCCCCATCGCCATGGCGAGCGAAGATGCGATCGTAGGTATCCGGCTTCTTGTCGCTGACGATCTCGACCGCGTGGAAGAAATCACCGAGGCCGGACTGGGCGAGCTTGCGCTCCTGGTCGAAGAGGTCGCCCTTGGTGATCAGGACCAACCGGTAATCGCCGGAGAGTGCCGCCAGCGTCTCACGGGCATGCGGCAAGGTCTCGACCGGATGGGCCGCCATCTCGCGGCCGGCGGCGAGGATCTCGCCGATGACGGAAGCCGGCACCTGCCCTCGCGTGACCTCGATCGCCGTTTCGACCATCGAGAGCACGAAGCCCTTGATGCCGAAACCGTAGAACCCGAGATTGCGCTTCTCGGCTTCCAGAAGGCGCCCGGAAATCTCGGCCGCCTCGCCGTGCTCGCCGAGCAGCGCGACGAAGCGATCCTCCGTCATCCGGAAGAACTGCTCGTTCTGCCAGAGCGTGTCGTCGGCGTCGAAGCCGATGGTGGTGAGCTTCGGCATCGCTCGCGCCCTCAGCCGGAGGCAAAGCAGGACGGAGGGAGCGTTTGCCCCTCCCATTCGGCATAGGCATCGGGCGGCAGCACCCGAACCGCCACCGGCTTCTCATCGCCCGCGGGCGCCGCGGCCTGGTCGCCGACCTCACCCGGCGGCAGCTTGATGATCTTGTCCTCGATCCGGCCGGGGATCCCGGTCAGGTCCAGATTGAACTGCGGCAGCCGCCACGGGCGGATGATATCGCTCGCCGTCACCGAGAGACGCACGGCCGTGTCGGCCGGAAGCACCAGCGCTCCGCTGACGACACACTCATCGTCGGAACCCACCCCACCCGGCTGAAGATAGTCATAGCGCCAGCCTTCCGGAGTACCGGTCGCCAGAATGCGGCGCGCCGGTTCCGGCTCCTGCCTGCCGCCCTGGACAAGCAATTCCAACGCTTCGCGGCAAGACTTCTGCATCCCGGCAGGCTGCCCGCTGCAGAGATCCGGCGCCTGCGCCAGAGACGGGACAGCAAAGCCACAGCTCAAAGCGAGCAGCAGCCCGCCGAAGCCGATGAGCCGCCCGCCCGCCACGGCTCAGCCGTCCTTCGGCTTGATCGCGCCCAGCGCCGCCTGCGCAGCGGCAAGGCGGGCGATCGGCACGCGGAAGGGCGAGCAGGAGACGTAATCGAGCCCGACGCTCTCGCAGAAGCCGATCGAGGCCGGGTCGCCGCCATGCTCGCCGCAGATGCCGAGCTTGATGCCCGAACGGGTCTTGCGGCCGCGCTCGGCGGCGAGCTTCACCAGTTCGCCGACGCCGTCCTGATCGATGGTGACGAAGGGATCGGCGTCGAGCAGGCCCTTGGCGGTGTAGGAACCGAGGAAGGAGGAGGCGTCGTCGCGGCTGATGCCGAGCGTCGTCTGGGTCAGGTCGTTGGTGCCGAAGGAGAAGAACTCGGCGCTCTCCGCGATCTCGGCGGCGCGTAGCGCCGCGCGCGGCAGTTCGATCATCGTGCCGACCTGATAGTCGATCTTCGTGCCGCTCTCCTCGATCACCGCTTTGGCCATGGCGTCGATGCGGGCCTTGACCAGGTCGAGCTCGGGCTTGCCCATGACGAGCGGCACCATCACCTCGGGGATCACCGGCTTGCCGGTCTCCTTGGCGGCAATGACCGCCGCCTCGAAGATGGCGCGGGCCTGCATCTCGGCGATCTCGGGGAAGGCCACCGCCAGACGGCAGCCGCGGAAGCCGAGCATCGGGTTGAACTCGTGCAGCTCGGCGGCGCGGTGCTTCAGCGCCTCGGGGGTGACGCCGAGCGCGGCTGCGACCTCGCCGATCTCCTTCTCGCCATGCGGCAGGAATTCGTGCAGCGGCGGATCGAGCAGGCGGATCGTCACCGGCAGGCCGCTCATGATGCTGAAGAGCTGGACGAAGTCCTGGCGCTGCACCGGCAGGAGCTTGGCGAGCGCAGCCCGCCTGCCCTTGTCGTCCTGCGCCAGGATCATCTCGCGCACCGCCTGGATGCGATCCCCTTCGAAGAACATGTGCTCGGTCCGGCAAAGACCGATGCCCTCGGCGCCGAATTCACGCGCGGTCCTGGCGTCCTCCGGCGTCTCGGCATTGGCGCGGACCTTGAGGCGGCGGACCTTGTCCGCCCAGCCCATCAGCGTCGCGAACTCGCCGGAGAGTTCCGGCTTCTGCATCTTGATCTCGCCGAGCAGAACCTGGCCGGTACCGCCGTCGATGGTGACGAAATCGCCGGCCTTCAGCGTGTTCGGGCCGACGGAGAGCGCGCCCTTGGCATAGTCGATGCGGAGCTGGCCGGCGCCGGAAACGCAGGGCTTGCCCATGCCGCGCGCCACGACCGCCGCATGCGAGGTCATGCCGCCGCGCGAGGTCAGGATGCCCTCGGCGGCATGCATGCCATGGATGTCCTCAGGGCTCGTCTCGACGCGGACGAGGATGACCTTGCGGCCCGCCTTCTTCGCCGCCTCGGCATCGTCGGAATTGAACACGATCTCGCCGGCGGCGGCGCCGGGCGAGGCCGGCAGGCCGGTGGTCAGCACGCGGCGCTCGGCCTTGGGGTCGATGGTCGGGTGCAGCAGCTGGTCGAGCGCGCCGGGCTCGACGCGGCCGACGGCCTCCTCCTGCGTGATCAGGCCCTCGGTCGCGAGCTCGACCGCGATGCGCAAAGCCGCCTTGGCGGTGCGCTTGCCGGACCGGGTCTGCAGCATCCAGAGCTTGCCCTCCTGGATGGTGAACTCCATGTCCTGCATGTCGCGATAGTGCTTCTCGAGGATGCCGTAGATTCGGCAAAGCTCGACATAGGCCTCCGGCATCTCCGCTTCCATCGAGGGCTTGTCGGAGCCGGCCTCCTTCTTGGCGGCCTCGGTGATGTCCTGCGGCGTGCGGATGCCGGCGACGACGTCCTCGCCCTGGGCATTGATCAGGAACTCGCCATAGAGCGCGTTCTCGCCGGTCGAGGGATTGCGGGTGAAGGCGACGCCGGTCGCGGAGGTGTCGCCCATGTTGCCGAACACCATCGACTGGACGTTGACCGCCGTGCCCCAGCTCGCCGGGATGCTGTTCAACTCGCGATACTTGATGGCGCGGGCGTTCATCCAGGAGGAGAAGACGGCGCCCACCGCGCCCCAGAGCTGCTTCTCGGGGTCCTGCGGGAAGTCGGAGCCGAGCTCCTTCCTGACGATCTCCTTGTATTTCCCGACCAGCAGCTTCCAGTCGGCGGCCGAGAGATCGGTGTCGAGATGCAGGCCCTTGCGCTCCTTGTAGTCCTCCAGCGCCTCCTCGAAGAGGCCGTGGTCGATATCGAGCACGACGTTGGAATACATCGTGATGAAGCGGCGATAGCTGTCCCAGGCGAAGCGCTCGTCACCCGAGGCCTTCGCGACAGCCTCGACCGTTTCGTCGTTGAGGCCGAGATTGAGGACGGTGTCCATCATGCCCGGCATCGAGGCGCGGGCGCCGGAGCGAACCGATACGAGCAGCGGATTGGCGGGATCGCCGAAGGTCTTGCCGGTGAGCTTGCCCATGCCCGCGAGCGCGGTCCGGACCTGCCCATCGAGCTCGGCCGGGAAGCTCTTGCCGTTGTCGTAATAGGCGGTGCAGACCTCGGTGGTGATGGTGAAGCCGGGCGGAACGGGCAGGCCCAGATTGCTCATCTCGGCGAGGTTCGCGCCCTTGCCGCCGAGCAGGTTCTTCATGCCTGCCTCACCCTCGGCCTTGCCGTCGCCGAAGGTATAGACCCACTTCCCACCTGCCATCACATAGCCTCTTCTGTTCAACCGGACAGGGCAAACGCCGCGCCGGCTTGAAAGTTTCGTGTGCGTGCCGTCGATGGCCATTGGTCATCGGCAGCGGGGATGAGGCGCTCATGCCCAAACCGACATGAACGATCAATGAGCGTGTGCAGCATCGACTGATGCAGCGCAATAGCACGGCCGGGTTGCGTCAGGCTCCCTTCCCGCGCGCAGCCCGCGGCCAGCGCAGCGGCCAGTTGACGATGCGCTCGGCGACCTCCTCCTCAGGCACCTCGTCCTCATTGGCGAAGACACGGCCGCGCACGGAAACACCGGCCGCGACCACCGTCTCGGGGTCGCCGGAGACCAGCGGATGCCACCAGGGCAGGTCCTTGCCTTCGGCGACGAGGCGATAGGCGCAGGTCGGCGGCAGCCAGGGCAGCGTGCGCACATCCTCCGGCGTCAGCGTCACGCAATCCGGCACTTTCACCGAGCGGTTCGGATAATCGCGGCAGCGGCAGGTGCCCGCCTCGAACAGGCGGCAGCCGACATCGGTCGCGAAGATGCGCCCGGTATCCTCGTCCTCGAGCTTGACGAGGCAGCAGCGGCCGCAGCCGTCGCAGAGCGATTCCCATTGCTCCGTCGACATCGCCTCCAGCGGCGTCGTCAGCCAGAACGGCTGCTGTTTCGGCGGGGTTTGCGTCATGGCAGGCTTATGCGCCCGCAGGCGACAAGATGGAAGGCCGTTGCCTGCCGCCCGTTCATGTCTCGGGCCGGCACAGCCTTTATGGCGGACGTCCCCGCCTTCCCCACGAAATTTACCGTCTCGCCTCTTATCCGGCAGCGAGACGTCCTTATGTGTCCATTCCCCGGCGCTCTTCTGTTGCCAAGATGGCAAGCACGCGGCAGGACTAAGCCCGGGGGCCATTCAGGAAGCCTGGATAAGGCCATGGAGTTCAGGAAGGCAGGCTGGAGGACGCGGCTGAAGCGCTTCGCGCTCGCCGCAGACTCATGGCTCGATGCCGGCCTGTGGGGCGCCGGGCGCCGCGCCGGTGAAATCCATGAACGCATCCGCAGCACCGCCGACCGCCTGACCGTCACCGGCGGCAAGCGCATCGCCGCCGAATTCGCCAGCGAGGGCCTGAATATCGGCATTGTCAGCGCGCTGGTCCTGCTGATGCTGGCCCTGCCGGCCTTTCGGATCGGCAATGACGAGGCGCTCAGGAACCAGGTCTTCGCCGTCACCTTCCTCGACCGCTACGGCATGCCGATCGGCCATCGCGGTGCCCGGCACGACGATTCCCTGAAGCTGGAGGAGATGCCGGACCATCTGCTCAAGGCGGTGCTCGCGACCGAGGATCGCCGCTTCTACGACCATTTCGGCATCGACGTGATCGGCACCTCGCGGGCCCTGCTGGTCAATACGCGGGCCTCGGGCGTCGTCCAGGGCGGCTCCTCGCTGACCCAGCAGCTCGCCAAGAACCTCTTCCTCAACAACGAGCGCTCGCTCGACCGCAAGATCAAGGAAGCCTTCCTGGCGCTGTGGCTCGAGGCGAGGCTCAGCAAGAACGAGATCCTCAAGCTCTATCTCGACCGCGCCTATATGGGCGGCGGCACCTTCGGCGCGGCCGCCGCGGCCGAGTATTACTTCGGCAAGTCGGTGAAGGACGTCTCGCTGGCCGAGGCCGCGATGCTCGCCGGCCTGTTCAAGGCGCCGACGAAATACGCCCCGCATGTCAACCTGCCGGCCGCGCGGGCGCGGGCCAACGACGTGCTCAACGCCATGGTCGATGCCGGCTTCATGACCGCCGGCCAGGTCGACAGCGCCAAGCGCAATCCGGCGACGCCGGTCGACCGCAAGCGCGATTCCAGCCCCGACTACTATCTCGACTGGGCCTTCGACGCGGTGAAGGAGCTTGCGGCCGAGGGCAAGCTCGGCGCCGACCGTGTGCTGACCGTGAAGACCCCCCATGACACCGCGATCCAGCAGCGCGCCGACGAGGCGATCGAGACGATCCTGCGCCAGCACGGACCGGCCTATCGGGTGAAGCAGGCGGCGACAGTGGTCATGGACCCGGACGGGGCCGTGCGCGCCATCGTCGGCGGCAGGGACTATGGTGCGAGCCAGTTCAACCGCGCGACCGCGGGCCTGCGCCAGCCCGGCTCCTCGTTCAAGCCCTTCGTCTATGCCGCCGCGCTCTCGGCCGGGCTCTACAAGCCGAATACGATCGTCACCGACCGGCCGGTCTGCATCGGCAACTGGTGCCCGAACAATTACGGGCGCTCCTATGCCGGCTCGATGCCGCTCACCGTCGCGCTGGCGAAGTCGATCAATACGATCCCGGTGCAGATGTCGATCGCCATCGGCCGCGCGACCGGCGAGACCCACGAGGCGCGCGCGGCCGCGATCGGGCGCCGGAAGATCGTCGAGACGGCCCGCGCCATGGGCCTGACGACGCCGCTGACCGATACGGTCTCGCTGCCGATCGGCGCGGCCGAGGTCACCGTCATCGACATGGCCGCCGGCTATTCCGTGCTCGCCAATGGCGGGCGCCGGGCAAAGCCCTATGCGGCGATCGAGATCGCCAATTCGCAGGGCGAGGTGATCTATCGCCATGACCGCGACGAGCCGGAGCCGAAGCAGGTGCTGAGTTCCCAGGTTGCGCAGGACATGAACTTCATGCTCTCGAAGGTGCCGACCGAGGGCACCGGCCGGCGCGCCGCTCTCGACGGCGTCGTTACCGCCGGCAAGACCGGCACCACCAACGGCTACAAGGACGCCTGGTATGTCGGCTATTCCGGCAACCTCGTCGGCGCCGTCTGGTTCGGCAACGACAACTCCACCGAGACCGCGAACATGACCGGCGGCTCGCTGCCTGCGATGACGTGGAAGGAGATCATGCAGTTCGCCCATCAGGGCCTGGAGCTGAAGCCGATTCCGGGCGTGCCCGTAACCGACCCGAAGGGTGCGGCGGTGGCCAAGGCCGGCAGCGCCACGAGGCCGGCTGGCGCGACCGCCGGCCATATGCCGCGCCAGTCCTTCGAGGTGCTCTCGGCCGTCGGCTCGATGTTCAAAGCCGTCGAGCCGCGGCGCAGCGCCGGCCGCCCCGTCCAGGTCGGCATCCGCGAGATCTCGGGCAGCGAACCACGGCTGCGCTGAGAGGCAGGCGATTGACGACGACCGGTGCGGTGGCTCAACTCCGCCCGGAACTCCTCTCCCAGGCGGAAGGGCAGCGTGCGGATTCTCGACCTCGCCTATATCCTCGCCCTCGGCGCCGGCCTCGGGCTGGGCTCGGCCCATTGGGCGGTGGCCGGGCGCCCGGCTATCGGCCGGGTCGAGGTCGGCGCCTGGACGGCCTGGCCACGCAGCGGCAGCCGCGAGGTCGATCCCTATATGCGCGCCTATCTCGCCCGCGGCGTCCATCTGCCATTCGGCTCCGGCGAAGGGCTCGAGCTGATCGCCGAGCGGGACGACGCGGGGCAGGCGCTGGACGGGCGTTGCCGCTACCGGCTGTCCGGCGCGACGCCGCCGACGCGCGGCTGGACCATCGGCGTCACCGATGGCGACGGCCTGCCGTTCCGCCTGCCCCTGGAGCGCACCGGCTTCACCGATTCGGAGATCGTCCGCCCCGAGGATGGCGGGCTCGCCATCATCGCCGCAGCCACCCCTGAAGCCGGCAACTGGCTGCCCTTGCCGGCAAGCGGGCGCTTCCAGCTTCGCCTGCGGCTCTACGATACGCCGATCTCGAGCCAGACCGGCGAGACACGGGCCACCAACCTGCCGCGCGTCACGCGCCTCGATTGCCGATGAGCGCCCTCAGCCACGATCCGACGGAAAAGCGCAGCGCGCCCTTCGCCGGCTGGCGGCCGCGCCTGCGCACCGGCTTCGCGCGCTTCGCGATCACGACACTGGCCGGGCTGATCCTCGCGGGAATCGTCCACATCGTCACGATCCTGGCGATCCCGGCGCTCTCTCTGCGCGACGCTGCTCATGCCTATCGCGAACTTGGCATCGAAGGGCATGCCGAGCCGATCCCCTCTCCCGGCAATGCCCGCGGCCTGCCCGCCCTGCGCGAGGCCGATCCCAATGTCGTCACCGCGATCTGCAGCTACGATCTCTCCGCCGGCCCGATGCGGGTGGTTGCCCGCACGGGCACATTGCCGCTCGGCCTGACGCTGCACCGGCAGGGCGGCGGCGTGCTCTATGCCATCACCGACCGGGCGGCGATCCGCGGCACGCTCGAATTCCTGGTGATGACGGAGACCCAGCGCGACGAACGCATCGCGGCCGACGAGGAGGGCGAGACCAGCCGGGAGCTGCGCATCGTCTCCGATACCGAACAGGGGCTGATCGTGGCGCGCGTGCTGATGCGCCTGCCCTCCGACCGGGCCGACGCGGAGGGCCTCGCGACGGGCGTCGCCTGCGGCGCGGCGAATTGAGTTAGCCCTTGTAGACGACCGGCCGCTTGCCGCCTTCGCCGAAGGTACCGATGAGCGGCATCTGGCAGAGGGGCCTTGCTTCCATCTCCAGCGCCATGATTGCACGCTCGGCCTTCACGGCTTCGCGCGAAGGCATCTCGACGACCAGGTTGACCAGCGCGTGACGGTAGCTGCGGAGGCGGAAATCGAGGCGCTCGCAGACCCAGAAGACCAGCCCCTCGTTTTCGACGACGCGCGCATAGGCCGGCTCCTGCTTGTCGACGGGCACATCGGGAGAGGCCTCGACGGTGCGCATCCGCACCCGGTCCATGCTCACCACCCGTGCCGCATTGGCACGGAACGGGCCGATCAGCAGGCGATCGGCATTGGCATCCTCCGCCAGCCGGTTGTAGCGCGAGGCCTGGGAGGCGAAGGATATCGAGGTCAGCCCGCGGAAATAGTCGCCGACATCGGTCGACTGGGCCGCGACCGGCAGGATGCGCGTATGGGCAAGGTTGGAGACCTCGCCCTGGAAGACGCTGTTCGGGCTTGCCGGCATAACGAAGCGCCAGGCGCGGTCGCGCATCTGTTCCTCGTCGTCGGTCAGGCGGAAATAGGAACTCTGCTCGCCGCGGGCGGTCGCGGACCAGAAGCCCGTTTCGGGGGCGATGAGCTGCGACCAGACCGTCGGGCGCGGCCGGCCGAGATCGCCCGTGGTGGCGGTGCAGGCGGAAACGGACACAGCCGCCAGCGTGGCGAGCAGCAGCTTGGCCGGGCTTCGTGTCACGCAGGCTGCCTGCGGGCACTTTTCCGCGCAGCGACCTTCCGGGGCCGGGCATTGGCGGATGATTTTGCGCCCGGCAGCCGGGCTTCGGGCGGGCGCTCGTAGCGCACGCCCGTGAAGAACAGGATGTCCGCCGTCCGTGGCGGAAGGGAACAGGCCGAGGCCTGCTGCAGGCGCCGCTGCGGCGCAAAGGGGATGACGATGGCCATGATGCGCCTCCTTATCCAGCGCCAGAGTTGCAACGCGAGGGGCGGCGAGGTGCGGGCAGCACCGAGTCGCAGGCCCCGCAGGCCCATCAGGCCCGGACATGGTTAACGCAGCCTTAACGGTCGGGGATTAATGCTGATTCATTATCAGTTTCCCGGTCCCCGAGTCCGTCATGCCTGCATCCGTCTCCAAGGAACTCGCCGATCTCGCTCGCCTGGCGCGCGAGGGCGGGCTCGACCTCAGCCCGATCTCGCTGCGCGTCAAAGCGGACCTGCTGCTCTCGACGTCGCATCCCTCGCCCACCGATCTCGCCGCTTTCAACGAGATGGCCGAGGCGCTTCTGCCGGGCATCGACGAGGCGACGGCGCTCATCCTGGCGCGCAAGCTTGCCGGCTGGGCGCATACGCCCGCGTCGGTCCTCGCCGGGCTTGCCGCGAAGGGCGGCGCCGTGCTGGCGGAGCTGCTTCGCCATGGCATGCCGGTATCGGCGACCGAGCTCGAAGGTTTGGTCGAAACCGGCGACGAGGCGATGCGCGCGGCCCTGGCCGTCCGCAGCGACCTCACCGCCCAGGCCGTGATCATGCTGGTATCGGGTGCGAATCGCGCGCTCGACCTTGCCCTGATCGCCAATCACAGCGCCCCGATGCCGCGCGCCGCCGTCGACAGCCTGATCGCGCGGGCCCGGACCGAGCCGACCTACCGGCCCGGCCTGCTCGCGCGCCCCGACCTGTCCAACCTCGAACTCGCGCCGCTTTTCCTCCATGCCGGGCCGGAACGGCGCCTCGCGATCCTCGAATCGCTGATGGCGCGCGAAGCTCTGCATCCCAGCGAGAGGCGCCCCGCCCTGTCCGCTGCGACGTTCGCCGGCTGGCTCGACCTCGCGGCCGAGGATCGGGACATCGCCTTCGCCGCCATCGCCGACCATCTCGGCGGTGGTGCGGCGCTGGCCGGCGCCATAGCGGCCGACGCGTCGCGGGATCTGGCGGCGCTCGTCCTCACGGCGAGCGGCACGACGGTCGAGGAAGCGACGCGCTTCCTGATCCGGCTCGGCGACGATACGGCTCATTCGGTCGAGCGCATCTTCGCTCTGGTCGCGCTGATGCGCTCGGTCAGGCCTGCCATCGCCTTCCGCCTGGCCATGCATATCGCCGGCACGATCGTCGCGGCACCGCAGCGGCGCGGCCAGCACCAGCCGTCCATGGACCCGAGCGGGACGCCCTCGCGCGCCGGTCATGCCCGGCCGGAAGCGCAACCGGCGATGTCGGACATTCTCGGAAAGATCGGCGCCAAGCGCGAGCGCGGCTGAGCCACCCCGCCTCGCTGGAGCGGTATCAGCCGCTCACGAGTGCGAGCCGCGGATCGCCGGCCTGGTTCTCGATCTCAACCAGCCAGAGATCGCTGTCGAAGCGCAGTTCCCGCGCGACACGATCCTCGATCGCCAGCGGATCGGAATCGAGCAGAAGCTGGAAGCGGCGCTCGCCATCCTCCTCGGCCAGCGCCTGCGGCGCCGGGGCGTAGAGCGCGGCAGTGCCGTCCAGCCGGTCGAGCTTGACGAAGATGGCGCCGGCCTCACGCGCGCCACGGCGGCGCAGCACGGCGACGAGGCCATCGAAGGCCGCCTGCCGCAGATAGGCGGAAACCCAGAAATCGCTGGTCAGCCGCGCCATGTCAGGCGCCGCCGATCAGGTGCGCGGGGCTGTGGCTGAACGGCTGGCCGCTCTGACATCCGCAGGCGGGCGCAGGTCGCCGTTGATCAGGTCGGCGATCGGATCGCGCGCGGGAGCCGCCGCAGCGCGCGGCGCAGGTGCAGCGGCCCGCGGCGCGGCCTGAACCGGCGCCGGCGGCCGGGGTTGCGCTTCGCGCGTGGCTTGCGCCTGGGACAGATCGTTCGGTCGCGCCGGCGGGCGGATCGGCTGCGCTGCGGGAGCCTCGACGGCGGGAGCAGGCACCGGTTCGGTGCGGCGCTCGGTCGTGGCCCGCGGCTGCGAGGCCGGCGCTGACGAAGAGAGGATCGGGGCCGGATGGCGCGCCTTCTGGAACAGCAGCGCATTGGCGACGATGGCGATCGAGACGATACCGAAGGTCAGCAGGACAAGCGCCCTGCCCGGCCGCTGCCCGGCGGTGCGGGCGACCCGGCCAAGCCAGGATGTCTTGCGTCGCGCCGGTTGGGCACGGCGCACCGGGGCGGACAGGGAAGCGCCTGAATGGGCGCGGGCGGCCATGGTCACGGACATCGGTCAGCTCGTCTTCAGGCGGTCAGGCGGAGAGGTTCTTTGGTATCGATGCCCCGGCGCGGAGCCCGGGCGAAAGTCACGATCTTGGCCGGCTGTTCGACGCCCTCGATGCCGCCGACCGGCAGCCGGACCGAGACGCGCGTGCCGATGTCCGGCGCGCTCTCGACCGTCAGGCGGCCGCCATGCAGGCCGACGAGCCCGCGCACCACGGACAGCCCGAGGCCGGTGCCCTCATGGCTGCGATCATAGGCGCCCTTGGCCTGGAAGAAGGGATCGCCCAGCCGGGGCAGGTCGGCAGCGGCGATGCCGATGCCGGTGTCGGATACCGAGAGATCGATCGTGTCGCCGTCGCGCACGACGGCAAGCGTCACGCGACCACCGGCCGGCGTGAACTTGATCGCGTTCGACAGGAGGTTGAGCACGACCTGCTTCAGCGCGCGCCGATCGCCTTCCATCGCAGGCAGGGCCGGCCCGGTCACGCGCTCCAGCGCGATGCCGCCGGCCTCGGCCCGCAGCGCCATCAGCGCGCAGCAATCCTGCACCATCGCGGCGAGATCGAGCGGCTCGCGCTCGATGGTCATCGCGCCGCTCTCGATCTTGGAGATGTCGAGCAGGGTGTTCACGACATCGAGCAGGTGATGGCCGGAGGCGTGGATGATGCGGGCATATTCGAGACGCTTCTGCGCATCGAGCCAGCCATTGTCCTCGGCGCTCAGCATCTCGGAGAAGCCGATGATCGCGTTCAACGGCGTGCGCAGCTCGTGGCTCACCGTCGCCAGGAACTGGCCCTTGATGTCGTTCGCGCGCAGCGCCTCGGCATGGCCGCGCTCGCGGGTTTCCTCGGCGGCCCGGCGCTCGGTCACGTCGCGCATCACGCAGACCACGGCCGCGCCATCGGCGGCAGCGGCGCCGGCAACGCGGCAGGCCTGCATCTCCAGCCAGAGCGAGACCGGCAACCTGGCCTCGCCCGCACCTTCGCGCGGCACGAAGAGTGTCCGGAAGCAGGCGGTCACGCCCTCCCCGCCATGAGCGGCATCGCTCAGCGCCTTCAGGAAAAGCGGCCGGTCGGCAATGTGGACGCGCTCGAACAGGCCGCGCCCGAGCAGTTCACGCGGATCGGCACCAGCCAGCGCCCGCGCCGCGGCATTGGCGAAGACGACCGCGCCGTTGGCGTCATGCCAGGTGACGAGATCGCCGACATGATCGAGCAGAAGCTGAGAACGCGCATCCGAGACGCGCTGCTCGCGCTCCTCGGCATGGCGCCGGCGCAGCAGGACCGCCGTCACGACCAGGGCCTGGGCCAGCGCGGACATCGCCAGAAGCGGCATCGCCTCGCCGGCCCACACCATCGTTTCGGAGAAAAGGCCGAGCCATTGCAGCCCGATGGCGGCGAACAGCGCGCCGACCGCGATCCAGCCGGCCCGCAGCATGAAGCCGCGCGAACCGAAGAAGGCCGCCTCGACCGGCACGACCGCCAGCCAGAGCAGCAAGGGGGAGGACAGACCGCCGGTCGCGCCCGCAAGCGCCACGATGAAGAGGGACAGCGCGGCGGAGGACAGCGCATGCGCCCGATCGAGACGGCCCGTGCGGGAAACCAGCGCCACGGAGAGAACAGCAAGCGCGGCAGCGACGATCATGGCCGCCTCGAAGGCGCCAGGCGCGCCGCGCCAGGCGAGATAGGCCGGAGCAAGGCCGAGCATGCCGCCACCGACGAGCAGGCGCGACAGAACGAAACGTTCGTGACGCCGCCTTTTCGCCGGGTCCGACTGCACCGATGCATGCACCAGTGCTGCCGCCTGTGTCCTCAATGCTGTCATCGCCATACGGAACGCAACGCCTTGCTTTCGCGGATACCCGATCCGCTTGGCCCAATCTCGCCATGGCCGGTTTAAGCGGGGCTTAAGGCGAAGCGCGGCGAAAGCCCGGGCCTGCGGCGGAAAGCGATTTTTCTGTAGAATTTTCATATAGTTATATAAAATCTTCGCGTTTTCTCGGCACGAGCCGATGTTCGTGGCAAGGTGAACGGAAGCTGAAGATCACTTGCGGCATTCGACTCGCATTTGAGCGTTTGGAATGACGCGATTTTTCGATATCCCGGTCTAGGTTGTTCTCGCGGCGCAAGAGAGGCGCCGACGATGGAGACCGACATGGCCTACCTGCTGCGCAAGATCGCGATCATCGGCCTGATCGCCGTGAACTCGCCCGTGCATAGCGGCAAGCCGGCCGACGCCGCATTGCCGCAGGCCATGTGGCAAGCAGCCGAAACGGCCCGGACCGAGACGCGCACGGTCGCAGGCAGCCTGACCGCCGCGCGCGAAGCGGCCGAGATCCTCGCGGGAATGGACCCGGCCTTGCGCGAGCGCATCCTGCATGCCGCGGCGACGGCGGTGATCGGGAAGCAGGCGCCGCAGCGCTGAACGCTTGACGCTCCCCCGCAATCGCGGGAAGACGCCGGTCATGACGACAAGCCTCGACGACATCGTCGCGAATTTCGAACTGCTCGACGAGTGGGACGATCGCTATCGCTATCTCATCGAACTCGGCAAGGGCCTGGAGCCCCTGCCCGAGGAAGCGCATGTCGACGCCAACAAGGTGCGCGGCTGCGCGAGCCAGGTCTGGCTCGTTGCCCATCGCGATGGCGGCAGCGGCCCGCAGACGCGGCTTCGCTTCGTCGGCGACAGCGACGCCCATATCGTGCGCGGGCTCGTCGCGCTGGCGCTGGCGATCTTCTCCGGGCGGGAAGCGGCGGAGATCCTCGCGACCGACGCCTTCGCCATCTATGAGCGCCTTGGCCTTGCCGCCCATCTCACGCCGCAGCGCTCGAACGGCGTGCGCGCCATGATCGACCGGATCAAGCGCGACGCCCAGGCTGCCGCCGCAACCTGAGCCGCTTCAGCCGGCGGCCGGGAATTCGCTCGGCCGGGCATCGGCTGCCTGCCAACTGCGCACCCCGCTCTGCCGTGTGCGGCGGTCCAGGCCGTAATGCGTCACCAGGGTCGCCAGCGCGACGCGCAGCACGACCTTGGCCGAACGCGGCGGCCAGCGGCGCTCCTTCTCGACGAGATCGAGCCCCTTGAGAAAGCCGCAGATATCGATCGCGAGACCTGACAGCTCCGGCCCCAGCCGGTCACAGGCGAGCCTGACGCGCTGACGCGCGGCGAGCGCCGTGTCGGACGAGCCGGCGACGTCGCGCGGGCCCGCCCCCGCCTGCTCCGGGGTGAGTGCCGCATCCCAGTTCATCGTCACGCGTGGCAGCATCCCGGCCAGGGTGATATCGGCGCGGAAGCGCTCGCCGGCCGCGAATTCCTCGTCGCCGATCTGCGGCGTGCCGTCCTTGCCCGGGCGGCGATAGAGCCAGAGCAGTGGACTTTCGCGATCGTCCATCGCGGGAGCCGGCGGCTCGCCCGGCTCGGCTCGGGCCTTTTCCACGACCGGCGCGTCCGGCACCGATGGAGCGAGGCCGAGGCGGGCCGCTTTGGCATCTTTCGACCAGGCGACGAGCCCTTCCGCCGCCAAGGCCTGCACGGTTTCCGACGCGACATAACCGGCACCCAGGCTTGTGCCGTTCACGGTCCGGTAGAGCGCGATGCGCCCACATCCCAGCGGGGAAACCAGGCCATAACATCCGGGCGCAGCGAGATGCCTCAGGAGCCGGCCGCGTTCCTTGCCTTCGATTTCAGCGCTCATCGGCGGGCCTCCGCCAGTTGGTCGACCAGCCTCGTCATCGTGACCAGAAGTGCGGCTTCCAGGGCGGTCAACCCGAACTCCAGCCCCGGGTCGTCGCGGCGATCCTCGATCAGGGCACAGGCATGGCGAACGGTGGTGCGGTCCCGGCCGAAGCAGATGCCGACACGGGTGAGGCTCAGGCCGAAGGCGACATGGGCGAGATACATCGCCGTCTGGCGAGCCACCGCAATCGACTTCCGGCCTCGATGCGCGGCCCGCAGGCCGGCCAGCGGAATCCGGGTCGCGGCTGCGATGGCCACTTCCGCCAGACGCGCAACGGCGCTGGCACGCAGGGCAGTTTGGGATTGGTCGCGCTCTTTGTTCATGATATGTTCCTATTCAGAGTCAGCCGCCCCTCCCCGCGAGGCGTGACCGATATAGGATTATATTCTTATATTCCGACTAGCAACCCCGCAGCCGGCTTTATCCCCGCCCCTCCCGACGAGACGCATGAAAAAAGCCGCCGAGATCATCGGCGGCTTTTTCCGGGGGCGGCGTAGCCAGAGCATCTTCTTCCCGCAAACCGAAGTTCACGTCGCTCGAAAATGCTCTATCGCACGCGGCTCAGCGGCGCTTGCGGCGCTGCTGGCCGAGGCCCATCTTCTTCGCAAGCTGCGAGCGCGCCTCGGCATAGTTCGGCGCGACCATCGGATAGTCCGGCGGCAAGCCCCACTTCTCGCGGTACTGCTCGGGCGACATGTTGTACTGCGTACGCAGATGCCGCTTCAGCGACTTGAACTTCTTCCCGTCTTCCAAGCAGATCAGGTAATCGGCCGTGATCGACTTCTTCACGGGGATGGCGGGCTTGGGAGCCTCGGCCTGCACCACAGGCGCGGCGCCACCAATGACCCGGCTCAGCGCCGAATGCACTTCGCTGATCAGTGCCGGCAAATCCGAGGCAGGCACGGAATTGTTGGAGACATAGGCGGAAACGATATCCGCCGTCAGCTCAATGAAGTCCGCTCCGTCGTTCTCGGCCATGGCGATGTTTCTCCTTATCGTTCTTGCTGGCGTTATGCGCTGACCGTCCACCGCCTTGCGCCCGATAGCCTGATGAATATTACCAATAGTGGGTCAAGCACCATCGGCCCAGAATCAGACAACGCGGACTGATCGAGATATGCGTTTATTCCATGCTGTTTAGTTACGCAAGTCAGCAAATTCCAACAATTATTGTAGTGAAGCGTCAATATTTCGCCACCCGGATGCTGCGTTGCACTGAATGCAAAAAATCAAAGCCGCAGATGGCCTCGATGTCTTGCAAGCTGATCCCGCCGCCTCTACGTGTCAGCGCCCCAGATCGGAGATCGTCATGCGCCTGGATCAGGATCGCCACTCCCCAAGCGCCGCGCCACGCAGGTCCCACCGGATACCCCCGCCGCCGCGCGCCGAGATCCGGACGGCGGAAACGCAGGTCCACGGCGTCACCTTGCGCGACGACTATGGTTGGCTGCGCGCGGACAACTGGAAGGATGTGCTGCGGGAACCCAACGTCCTGCCGGCCGATATCCGCAGCTATCTCGAAGCCGAGAACGCTTTTTGCAAGGCCTTGATGGCGCCAACGCGCGCATTGCAAAAGGAACTGGTCAAGGAGATGCGCGGCCGGATCAAGGAGGACGATGCGAGCGTCCCGCAGCCGGACGGGCCGTTCCTGTACTATTCGCGCTACCGCAAGGGAGCCGAGCATCCGCTGATCTGCCGCAAGCCGCGCAGCATGGCGGGAAAGACCGGCCGGGCGGGCGAGCAGATCATGCTCGATGCCGATGCCCTTGCTGAAGACAAGGATTTCTTCGATCTCGGCGACGCCGCGCATAGCCCGGATCATCGCCTGCTCGCCTGGAGCGCCGACGAGGCCGGCTCGGAACTGCATACGATCCACGTCAGGGACCTGGAGAGCGGGGACGATCTGCCGGACCTCGTCAAGGACACGACCGGCGAGATCATCTGGGCCAGCGATTCCCGCTCGTTCTTCTATGTCGCGCTCGATGACGATCACCGCCCGTCGCGGGTGAAGCGCCACCGGCTCGGCGAGCAGGCCGAGCTGGACGCGTTGCTGCATGACGAAGCTGATGCCGGCATGTTCGTCGATATCGACAAGACCCAGTCCGGGCGTTTCCTGCTGATCACGGTTGGCGATCACGAGACCTCAGAGACGCGCATCCTCGACCTGGACCGGCCGGAGGCGAAGCCCGTCCTCGTCGCGGAACGCGAGCCTGGGCGCCAGTACAGCCTGGAGCACCACGGCGACGTCTTCGCGATCCTGACCAATGCCGGTGGCGCCGAGGACTTCAAGATCGTCACGGCCCCCGTCGACGCGCCCGCTCCGGCGAATTGGCGCGACCTGATCGCACACAAGCCGGGCCGTCTCATCCTCGATCATGTCTGCCTGAAGGGGCGGCTGATCCGGCTGGAGCGCGAGGACGGGCTGCCGCGCATCGTCATCCGCGATTTCGCCGATGGCGCAGAGCGCAGCATCGCCTTCGACGAGGAAGCCTATGGGCTGGGCATGGATGCGGGCTACGAGTTCGAGACCGATACGCTGCGCTTCATCTATGCCTCGATGGCGCGGCCGGCCGAAACCTATGACTACGACCTTGCCACCGGCGCGCGGACCTTGCTGAAGCGGCAGGAGGTGCCCTCCGGCCACGATCCGGCCAGCTACCGCGTGCGCCGGATCTTCGCCACCGCCTCGGACGGCGCGCGCGTACCGATCTCGATCCTGCATCGGGCCGATCTTAAGCTCGACGGCAGCGCGCCCTGTCTGCTCTACGGCTACGGTTCCTACGGCTCGGCGATGTCAGCCTCGTTCCGGACGCGGCCGCTCAGCCTGGTCGATCGCGGCTTCGTCTATGCGATTGCGCATGTGCGGGGCGGCACCGACAAGGGCTGGCGCTGGTATCTCGACGGCAAGCGCGAGAACAAGCGCAACACCTTCACCGATTTCATCGCCGCCGCCGGGGCGCTGGCCGATGCCGGCTTCACGACGCGCGGCCGCATCGTCGCAGAAGGCGGCAGCGCCGGCGGGATGCTGATGGGCGCGGTCGCCAACATGGCCCCCGAACTCTTCGCCGGCATCGTCGCAGAGGTTCCCTTCGTCGACGTGCTCAACACGATCCTCGACGACACCCTACCGCTGACGCCGCCGGAATGGCCGGAATGGGGCGACCCGATCCGCGACGTGAAGGCCTTCGAGACCATCCGCAGCTATTCGCCTTATGACAATGTCACGGCACAGGCCTACCCGCCGATCCTCGCCATGGCCGGGCTGACCGATCCGCGCGTGACCTATTGGGAGCCGGCGAAATGGGTCGCGCGCCTGCGCGCCACCATGACCGGCGGCGGGCCGGTCCTGCTGCACACCAACATGGAAGCCGGCCATGCCGGGTCGGCCGGGCGCTTCGACTCGCTGAAGGAGACCGCCCTGGCCTATGCCTTCGCCATCCATACGGTGGGCGAAGGCTGGGACGCGGCGAAGGGCGCCTGATCAGACGCCCAGCCGGCTCTTCTCGCTGGCGAGATAGACCTTCAGCTCGTCCATCGAGGCGAAGCTGTATTCGCCATCGGGGGTCCGTGCCCGGATCGAGCCATCGGCGAAGATGGTGAAATGCGCATCGCCGACCTGATAGGCGCCGACGATACCCTCGTCGGAGGCAGGACGGCTGTCGGTTGCGGCCGGAGCCGCCTCGGCCTGTGGCTCGACCGTCTCGACGGGCTCGGCCGCCGATTCCGGCTCGACGTTCCCTGCGTCGGATTCGTCATCCTGAAGCGGCGGATCGTCGGCATCGGAAACAGCCTCGGTTTCGGCATCGCCAGCCGCAGGCTCGGCCGGTGCATCGAAGGCGTGAGGCTCCGTCCGCGGCGGCCAAAGCGGAGCCTGCACTTCGGCGGACACCTCTTCGGCGGCGGCGGGAGACGTATCGAGCCAGGGCTCCCGGCGCGGCGAAGCGCGGTCCATCCAGGTCTCGGCTTCGGCGAAGGGGTCGGGCTCCTGCGAGAAGGACGGCTCGACGCGCCCGGTTGCGGGCTCCGGCTCGTTCAGGTGGCCCGCCAGGCTCTCGCGCAGGGCGCTGAACTCGTCACGCTCGGCTTCGTCGCCGGCTGCCGCGATGGCCTCCCCCGCCTCGGCAGGAGCCGCCGCGGGCTCGTCGGCCGGCGGCTTGACCGAAGGCCGGTCGCCGAAGGGAACCGGCGCGTCATGCGCGGCGAAGGCTTCCTCATCGGCCAACGGCTGGACATCGGCCGCAGCGGGCTCTGCCGGCTCATGCTCTTCCGCTTCGAAGGCGACCGGCTGGGGAGATGCGGTCGGCTGCGCCTCCTCGAACATGTCGGGCAGCGGCTCGGCTTCCTCAGCCTGGGTCTGTGCCGTTTCAGATGCCGCCTCGGGCTCGCTCTCCGCAGCCGGTTCCGGCTCCTGCAGGTCATGCGCGACGGGCGCGCCGAACAGGTCCCGGTCCCCGGATGAAGCGGGCACCTCGGCGGGAGACGTTGCGTTTTCGTCTTCGGGCCCGGTCAGGGCCTGCGCTACGGCGCTCGTCGCCGCAGCGCCGGCTACCGCGCCGATCGCAACCGGGGCCACGGAGTGCGTGAATGCGGCGGCGTCGTCGCGCGGGAGCGACACGGGCGGGGCTTCCACCGCCGAGGCCGCAGGTAACGGCATGGCGGAACGAAGCTCGATCGCCTCGACCAACGCGCGCCGGGTCGCCCTGACTTCCCTGAGTATCCAGGCGAGCGAGAGCATGATCAGGCCGGCGCTGCTCGCGATCGAGCCCATGATGACTTCGGTGAAGCCGCGTTCCAGCACCAGATAGGGCCAGCCGTCATAGATGGCATAGGCGCCACCACCGAACAGGAGCAGACCCAGAATGGTAAAAATCGCGATCAAATCGGTATCCTTGGCAGGGCCGGACCAGAGCCGGCCTTTGCGTCACTATCTAACGTATTGAATAAGAGAGAGTTTCCAATCCGGACCGCTTAGAGGGAGAAATCTGGCGCGATTGTGGCGGCCTGTCGAGAAGACATATGCTTTTCGCGATGGCAGCGGTTGTCGACCGGCGCGGAGGCGCTTAACTATCGCAGGGAATGACAGGGCCTCCGCGGCTCCGCCTGTCCCGTACAGGCCATTCTCATTTCAAGCGATTTCACAGCCCAAGGAGAGGCCTCATGTCCTTTACCCTTCCCGATCTTCCCTACGCCCATGATGCGCTCCAGCCCTTCATGTCGAAGGAGACGCTCGAGTACCATCACGACAAGCATCACCTCGCCTATGTGACCAACGGCAACAATGCCATCAAGGGCACCGAGTTCGAGGGCAAGTCGCTGGAGGAGATCGTCAAGGGCTCCTATGGCAAGAACCCCGCGATCTTCAACAATGCCGGCCAGCACTACAACCACCTCCATTTCTGGAAGTGGATGAAGCCGAATGGCGGCGGCAAGATCCCGGGCGCACTGGAGAAGGCGATCGTCGATTCGTTCGGCTCGGTCGACAAGTTCAAGGAAGACTTCGTCGCCGCCGGCGTCGGCCAGTTCGGCTCGGGCTGGGCCTGGCTCGAGGTCAAGGGCGGCAAGCTCGCCGTCAGCAAGACCCCGAACGGCGAGAGCCCGCTCGCCCACGGCGCGACCCCGATCCTCGGCGTCGACGTCTGGGAGCACTCCTACTACATCGACTACCGCAACCGTCGCCCCGACTATCTCAAGGCCTTCCTGGAGAGCCTGGTGAACTGGGACTACGTCGCCGAGCGCTTCGACGCCGCGAAGTAATTCGGCGGTCTTCCGGATACGAAAACGGGGCCTCGCGGCCCCGTTTTTTTGTTCGCGGATGTCTTCGCGCACGCGCTGCGGCGCGAAGTGCCGCTGCGCAGATGCGGGACCGCCATCCGGAAAGGGCGCCTTCTCGTCGCACGGTCCCGTGTCTGCGGCGCATCGCTGCGCGCTGCGCCGCGCACGGGATGACCCGCACCCTCAAAAAGAGCGCGCCCCGGCGCTCAGGCGGCAACGTTGCGCAGGAACTGGTCCACGGTCGAGTCGAGACGCTGGGCCTGGTCGGCGACCTCGCCGGCCGCGCCGCGCACCTGCTCGGCCGAGCGCCCGGTCTCCTCGACGCTGTCGGCGAGCACGCTGAGATCGCTCGAGACCGAGAGGGCCGAGGTACTGGCCATGGCGACGCCGCTGGCGATCTCGCCGGTCGCGATGGCCTGCTGCTCGATCGAGGTCGCGACCGAATTCGCGAATTTCTCGATGGCGTTCATCCGCTCGGCGATGTTCTGGATCGCGCCGACGACCTGGCCGGTCGCACCCTGGATGGCGGCGACCTGCGCCACGATGCGGTCGGTCGCATCCGCGGTCTGCGCCGCCAGCGACTTGACCTCGGAGGCCACCACGGCAAAGCCGCGGCCCGCTTCGCCGGCACGCGCCGCCTCGATCGTGGCATTGAGGGCGAGCAGGTTGGTCTGCGCGGCGATGTCGCGGATCAGGTTGACGACCTCGCCGATGGCGCGGGCGGTCTCGTCGAGCGCCTGCACGGAGCCTGCGGTATCGCGCGAGACGGAGGCCGCCTCGACGATCTCGGTGCGGACGCGCCGCACCTGGAACTCGACCTCGCGGATGGCCGCGCCCATCTCTTCGGCAGCCTGCGCGGCACTCTCGACATTGCCGGAGGCACCATGGGCATTGTCGGCGGCGCGGGCGGCACGGCCGGACGATTCGGCGGCGACGCGGGCAAGCCCGTCGGAAGCCTCGCGCATCCGCTCGGCATTGCTCTTGAACGCTTCGAGCGCCAGGCCGACCTCGCTGCGGAAAGAGGTGATCGCATGGTCGACGCCCTGCTGGCGCGAGCGCCGTTCGACCTCGGCCACGCTCTGCTGCTCCTCGAGCGTCGCCCGCTCGGCGAGACGAATCTTGAGGACGCCGAGCGCACGCGCGATCGCGCCGATCTCGTCACGCCGGCCCAGCGCGTCGATCGGCGTCGAGAGATTGCCGTCGGAAATGCTGACGATCGCCTTCGTCATGCTGCGCAGCGGCCGCATCGCCCGCGACAGCGAGAGCCAGAGCAGCGGGCCGAGCACCAGCAGGATCAGCAGGCCGAGCCCGATCGTCACGAACTGCTCCCAGGCGGCACGCGCCACGAGGCGCGTCTTGTCGAAGCGCAGCGCGACATAGCCGATCTGCTTCTGCTGGCTACCGACGCTAACAGCGTGAATCTTCGTTAAATAGACATCGTCCTCGACCTCGATCTCGGTGCGCGCCTGCAGCGCCTTCCAAGGCTCTTCACCTAGCCTCTCGGCCAGCCAGCGCGGCGTCAGCGACAGGCGCGCTTCCACGGTACGCCCGGCAGAAGCCAGGGCAGCCATGTCGTCTCCGACGATGCCGGCATCGAAATCGGGGTCGCGCTGCAACGAAGCGAGAATGGAACCGAGCGTGCTGTTGTCCCGCGACAGGATCAGGGACGGCGCGGCGTTGACCACCATCAAGGTCAGCGCCGTGACCTTCTGATCGAGATCGGCGCGCGTGCGGGCATCGTTGTAGCGGGCGATCGCCAGCACGACGAAGACGATGGCGACAGCGACGATCGCCACGGCTGCGGTTGCGATCTGCCGGCTGAGTGAGCCAAGGGCCTGCCTGCCCGGCTGCGCCGGCTCTCCCGCGCCGGCTGCGCGCCTGAACACCTTCATCGAGCCGACCATCTCCAGAACCGGCGCAAACTGCTGCGAAGAGCGGCGCCTCCAACCAGACGCCACAATGGCCGGTTCCGGTAAACAAATCGCTTGCGGCGCGCCGTCTCGCGATCAGTCCTCCAAGGTGGCGAAGCGGCGCAGCGGCAAGCCGGGCGGCGGCACGAAGGCAGCGATGGCGGCGTGCTCGACAGGCCGTGACGCGACCACCGGATCGAGCGCGGCAAGCTCGTCATCGACGAAGCCTGGATGGCACATGACGAGATGGCGCGGCCCCGGCTCGATCAGGAAACGGGCCAGATCCGCAGCGAAATCCCGTTGCGGATCGAAGGGCGCCACGCCGGAAAAGCCGCGATTGACGCGCAGGCCCCGCTTCAGCGCCGCGCTGCGGAAGCCGGCGGCAAGACCGGCGATGACGAGCGCCTTGCCGACCGCGACGCCGCGCGCGCGAATTGCGGCCAGACGATCCGCCGGATCGCGCACATAGAGCGTCCCCGCCGGATAGCGCCGTGCCAGGACATCGAGCAGCGCCCGCCGCACGCCAGGCAGAACATGCACATGCTGGTGACCGTCGACGAAATCCGGCCGCCGGCCGAGCGCGTCCTCGAAGGCATCGAGCTGGCACGCGATCTCGGTCGCGATCTCGGCCCGCGCCGCCGATGACATGGAGGCGGCGCGCGCAACCTCCTTCAGCTTCGGCAGGGCACCGCCAGGCGCCAGCCGTGGCATCGCTGACAGCGGCGCCGCGCAGGTGAGGTTGAGATGCAGGCCGAGATCGGCCTCGCCCGCGAAGACGGCGAGCTCCGGCGCCAGCCGGCGCCAATGCGGGCGGTTGGTCATCGCCCCGGTCGCGGTGAGCTTGCCGCGTTCGAGAAGGTCGAGGATGGCGCGGCTGACGCCGTCCGTCAGGGCGAAATCATCGGCGCACAGGATGAAGCCCTTCGCCATCGCGCGTATCGTCCCTCGTTGACCGGGCTCGCGCTATAGCGCGATGCCTTCCCGATGGGAACGCGCCGCCATAAAGTCGCGCGTTTTACCAGGGCAGTTTTACCGTGCCGGACTTGTCGCCCGGCAAGCTTTGCGGTTCTGTGCGTCGCGCCTCGCCAGAGAGGCGTATGCACCCGCAGTTTGAAAGGTCGTTCGTGACGGATATCGGGTCTCAGCCGGTTCAACGTACGCCTCGGGCCTCCCGCTGGCCCGAACTCTCGATCGTCGTGCCCGTGCACAACGAGGCCGATAACCTCGCCCTGCTCGTCGAGCGCCTGCGCACGGCGCTCACCGGGGAGGTCGCGTCCTGGGAAATCGTCTTCGTCGACGATGGCAGCCGCGATGAGACCCTTGCCGTGATCCGCGACCTAAATGCGGCCGACCCGCGCATCAGCGCCGTCTCGTTCAGCCGTAATTTCGGCAAGGAGATCGCGATCGCAGCCGGGCTCGACCATGCGCTGGGCGATGCCGTCATCATCATGGACGCCGACCTGCAGCATCCGCCGGAGACCATTCCCGCCTTCCTCGCCAAATGGCGCGAGGGCTATCTCAACGTCTACGGCCAGCGCACCGACCGCGAAGGCGAGACCCGGATGAAGCGCGGCTTCGCCAAGCTGTTCTACCGCATCTTCGGCTATTTCGGCGAAACCCCCTTGCCCGAGGGCGCCGGCGACTTCCGCCTGCTGGACCGCAAGGCCGTCGATGCCCTGCGGGCGCTGCCGGAGCGCGCCCGCTTCTCGAAAGGGCTCTATGCCTGGGTCGGTTTCCGCTCGGCCGGCGTGCCCTTCCATGTCGCCGAGCGCGAGCACGGCCAGTCCAAGTTCAAATACCGCAAGCTGTTCTCCTTCGCTTTCGACGGCTTGTCCTCCTTCTCGACCGTACCCCTGAAGATCGCGACCTGGTCCGGCGCGATCATCGCGGTGATCGCAACGCTGTCGGCGGTCTATTTCATGCTGCGGACGCTGCTCTTCGGCACCGACCTGCCCGGCTTCCCCTCGCTGATCGTCTCGATCATGTTCTTCTCGGGCATCCAGCTCGTCTCGCTCGGCATGATCGGGGAATATGTCGGGCGCATCTTCGCGGAGGTGAAGCGCCGGCCGCTCTATCTGATCGGCGAGCGCGTCGGCTTCGACGCCCGCACCGTCGACCACCCGCGCGGCGACGCCCTGCCGCCGCTGATCCGCTAGGCCTTCATGCTCAGAAACATCCTGTCGGTCGGCGGCTACACGCTGATCTCGCGCATCACCGGCTTCGTGCGCGACATCGCGCTCGCGGCTGTGCTGGGCGCGGGCGCGACGATGGACGCCTTTTCCGTCGCGCTGCGGCTGCCCAATCATTTCCGGGCGATCTTCGGCGAAGGCGCCGTCAACCAGGCCTATGTGCCGACCTATGCCCAGATCGCCGAGAAGGAGGGGCCGGAAGCGGCCAGCCTCTTCGCCGACCGGCTCTTCACCGTCCAACTGATCGTGCAGGTCGTGCTGCTGGCGCTCGCCTTGCCCCTGATGCCCTGGCTGGTCAGGCTGCTGGCGCCGGGCTTCGCCAAGGACCCGGCGGTGTTCGAGCTCGCGGTCGCGCTGACCCGGATCACCTTCCCCTATCTGCTGTTCGTGACCATGGTCACGTTCCTCGGCGCGACCCTCAATGCCGTCGAGCGCTATGCCGCCTTCGCCGCCGCGCCGATCCTGCTCAATGTCTTCATCGTCGCCGCGCTGGCCGTGCCCTTCCTGTTTCCGAGCGCAGCTCATGCCGCCGCCTGGGGCGTCGCGATCTCCGGCGTGGCGCAATGGATCGTGCTCTATGTCGCCGCCAGGCGGGCCGGCGTGTCCAGCAAGCTGGTGCGGCCGCGGGCGGATGCCGGGGTCCGGCGCTTCCTCAAGATGTTCGGGCCGGCCGTGATCGGCTCGGCCGGCGTGCAGATTTCGATCTTCGCCGATACGATCATCGCCTCGCTATTGCCGCGCGGCGGCTATGCGGCGCTCTACTATGCCGAGCGGCTCTATCAATTGCCGCTCGGGCTGATCGCCATCGCGGTCGGCACCGTCGCACTTTCGGCGATGAGCCGCGCCATCGCACGAGGCGACGATGCGGCCGCCAACCGCGCGCAGAACCGCGCCATCGCGATCTCGCTCGTCGCCAGCGCGCCCTTCGTCGCGGCTTTCGTCGCCGTACCGGAATTGATGGTCGCAGGCCTGTTCCAGCGCGGCGCCTTCGATGCGCAGGCGAGCGCGGCGGCGGGTGCCGTGCTCTTCGCCTATGCGCTCGGCCTGCCGGCAATCGTGATGATCCGCGCGCAGGTCTCGGCCTTCCAGGCGCGCGGGGACACGACGACCCCGATGCTGATCGCGCTCGCGGCGATCGCCTGCAACCTCGCCCTCAAGCTCGTGCTCTGGCGCGACTGGGGCGCACCGGGGCTGGCGCTCGCGACCGCGGCCGGCGCCTGGGTCAATCTGCTGACGCTGTTCGTGCTGGCAAGGCGGCGTGGCTGGACCGAGCCGGACCGGCGCCTGCCGGGCTTCGCGGCGATCGTCTGCGCTGCGGCGGCGATCTGCGGCTTGCTGGCCTGGTGGGGCAAGCCGCTGGCACTGAAGCTCACCGCCACCCTGCCCTTCGAGCCGCTGCTGATGACGGTGCTGCTGGTGTCCGGCGTCGCGGCGATCGTCTACGCCGTGCTTGCGGGCGGGCTGCTGAAGGCGACGGGCCTGCTCAGACTGCTGCGCTGATCAGGTGAGGAAGCGCTTCGCCCCGCCGAGCAAAGCTACAGCCTCCGCCACCATGCGCTCGACGATATCGCCGGCACCGGGAATGTCCGAGATCAACCCCGCGGCCTCGCCGAAGATGACGGCGGCCTTGTCGGGATCACCGGTCATGAAGGCCTCGCGATAGGCAGGCCCCTCGGTGGCAATGGCGTCCTTGAGCGCAGCATCGCGACCAGCCCAGCCGGCGATGAAGGCGTTGTCGGAGACGCGGATATCGAAGGGTTTCGGCCAATCAAGCTGGCGGGCGATATCAGGCAGCGAGGAGCGCACGGTCTGGTCGCCTGTCGCGGCGATGGCCGCGGCATGGTGGCGCTCATGCACCATCGCCTCGCGGCTCGCCCAGAAGCGCGTGCCGGCGAGCACGCCATCCGCGCCGAGCATCAGCGCAGCGGCGAGCCCTCGCCCGTCGGCGATGCCGCCGGCAGCAACCAGCAGCGTATCAGGGCTTTCACGAGCGATGAGGTCAGCCACCTCGGGCACGAAGGGCAGCGTCGCGCGGCTGGCACCATGCCCGCCTGCTTCAGTGCCCTGCGCAACGATGATCGCAGCACCGGCCTCGATGGCCTGACGGACATGGGCGAGCGTCTGGCACTGGCAGATCAGGGGCACGCCCGCCGCTGCGATCTCCGCAGAGAAGGGGCGCGGATCGCCGAAGGAGAGCATCAGGGCGGCCGGCTTGTGAGCCAGCGCCTGCGTCAGCAGCTCAGGCTTCCTGGCCATCGACCAGGTGATGAAGCCGCAGCCGACCTGCGTATTGCCGGCGGCAGCGAATTCCTGCGCGATCCAGCCGGCGTCGCCATAGCCTCCGCCGATAAGGCCGAGGCCGCCGGCGCGGGTGACCGCCGCGGCCAGCGCCCCGCCGCCTGCCAGCGCCATCGGCGCCGACAGGATGGGGTGGGCGATGCCGAGGCGTTCGGTCAGTCGCGTGGCGAGGCGCGCCATGGATCAGGCCTTTCGGCTCAGGCGGCCTTCGGCTTGCTGTGGGCGTAGTCCATATAGAGCTCGCGGGCGCGGCGGAAGAGCGGGCCCGGCTGGAGCGTGCGGTTGTCGATGCGGGTCACCGGCATGCACTTGGAATAGTTGCCGGACATGAAGATCTCGTCGGCCTGCTCGAAATCCTCGTAGCGCAGGCTGCATTCCTCGACCGGGATGCCGCTCTCGCGCATGAGCTTGATGACGCGCTGGCGGGTGATGCCGTTCAGGAAGGTGCCGTTCGGGACCGGGGTCTTCACGACGCCGTCCTTGGCGAGGAAGATGTTCGAGGTCGCGGTCTCCGCGACATTGCCCTGCATGTCGAGCACCAGCGCGTTATCGAAGCCGGCGGCCTTCGCCACCTTCAGCACGCGGGCATTGTTCGGGTAGAGGCAGCCCGCCTTGGCGTCGGTCGGGGCAGTCTCGTAGCTCGGGCGGCGGAAGGCGCCCTTGGTCACCGAGAAACCGGCCGTCGGCTGCGGCATCGCCGCCTCGAACAGGCAGAGCGCGAACTGGGTCGATTCCGGATCTGCCATGATGGTGGAGGGACCATCGGCCTCGCCCCAATACATCGGCTTGACGTAGATCGCGGTGCCCGGCGCGAATTTCTTGACGCCCTCGAACATCTTGCCGACGATGAAGTCCGCCTCGACGGTCGGCTTCAGGCCGAGCGCCGTCGCCGAGCGGTTCACGCGGGCGGCGTGCAGGTCGATATCCGGCGCGACGCCGTCGAAATAGCGGCCGCCATCGAAGACCGAGGAGGCCTGCCAGAGCACATGGCTGCGCGGACCGACGATGCCGGGATTGCCCTCATGCCAAGAGCCATCGAACCAGGTCCACGTCTGAGAATACCATGCCATGACGGCGCTCCATTATAGGCGATTTAACTCAGCCGCACCGTCCTCCCCCTACCGCCCGCCGTCAACATGCCGCGACGCATATCGCGATGACGGGATGTGATGGAAGCGATCGGCCCGCGTGATGGATCAGTAGCCGAGCGCGCGCAGACCGGAGATCGCGGCCATGCCGACAAGCAGCGCCAAGAGCTCGCTGCGCCGCAGGATCATGGTACCGACCGCCGCGAGAAGCGCGAGCGCCGCAGCCCAGCCCAGTCGCTCGATCAGCGGCAGCACCGTCGCCACCACGATCGAGCCCGGCAGGGCCGCAAGCCCGCGCCGGACATGGGGCGTCAGCGGGATGATGCTCATCAGGGCCACGCCGGAGATGCGGCAGAGATAGGTCGCCGCCGCCATCGCGGTGATGGCGATGAGCGGGCCCCAGGTGCCGAGGTCAGGCAGCGTCATCGCGGAACGCCCCCGTGATCGCGCCGGCAAGCGAGCCGACGATGATGAAGGCGTAGCCATCGACCAGCCGGGCCGTGACCAGCGCGACGAGGCCGGCGACGACCCAGGGCACCATGCCGCGCTTGCCGCGCCAGAGCGGCACGATCATCGCGGCGAAGAAGATCGGCATGACCAGGTCGATGCCGTAGCGGCGCGGGTCGCTGACCAGCGCGCCGAGCATGTAGCCGCCACCGGTCGCGATCACCCAGACCAGCCAGAGCGCCAGTCCCGCGCCGACCAGTACGCCGAGATCGCGCCCACCCTCGGCCCGGTAGCGCGTGCCGATCAGCCAGTTGGCATCGGTGAAGAAGAAGAGATGGAAGGCATTGAGTGCCTTGGGATATTTCGCGAACCAGGGTTGCAGCGAGGCGCCCTGCAGCACCATGCGCGCATTGACGGTCGCGGTGACCACGGCGATGCCGGCGATGGCGCCCCATGTCCATTCGGGACGCCACAGCTCCAGCGAAACCAGCTGTGCGACGCCGGCATAGACGAAGCCGCTCATCAGCAAGGTCTCGAACAGGGAGAGCCCCTTCGCAGCCGCGGCCGCGCCGAAGGCGACGGCGAAGACGACGATGCCCGGCATCAGCACGGAGACTTTGCGCAGTCCGAGCATCATCCCGGCTGCGGTGATCGGCGCTTCGCCGGCGGCCGGCGGCATGTTTGGTTCGGCTGACATCTCTCTCCAGAAGCGGAAAGCCCGCTTGAACGTCAACGCGCATGAACAGCGCGGCTGCATGAATTCCGCGCAGGACGCGACAGCATGCGGCGGGAGCACTACAGATGGGCCATGCACTGGTTCGACAACGCCGATGCCATCGCTCCTGCCCTGCCCGCGATCTGGCTCGTCCGGACGGGCGTCAATCCGCGCAACCTGACCGAACGCGCAGCGCTGCGGCGCGGCACCGCGCGGCAGGTGCTGGCGCGCCAGCTGGGTTGCCGGGAAGACGATGTCGTCATCGATCACGACAAGGCCGGCCGGCCGCTCCTTACCCTCCCTGAAACGCCAGGCCTTCACGTTTCGCTGGCGACGCGAGCCGGAGGGGTCGCCATCGGTCTGGCACAGCATCCGCTTGGGGTGGACGTCGAAAGCGTCGAGGCCAGAGCCATTGCGCCGCTCGACCTGCTGCATCCGGACGAGCGGCGGTTTCTGGACGCGACCGCCTCCGCCGTTCGTCCCCTTGCCTTCGCCCGGCTCTGGGCCGCGAAGGAGGCTTATGTGAAGGCGCTCGGCACCGGCTTCGTCCGGCCACCCGAGAGCTTTTGCGTCTCGCTGCCGTCAGAGACGCGCTTCAACGTCTTCGATCCGCTGTCGAGAACGGATCACCAGGGTGAACTCCGTCTCATGAAAAACGGCGGCCAGGATGTCCTGGCCGCCGCTGCGATCGTTCTCGATTGACGCCTGAGGCTCAGCCCGGCTGGTCGGCCGGCTTCTTCTTCAGGACATAGCCGACGATGCAGACGAAGACCGCGCCGATCACCGCCGCCGCGTAGTGCGGCACATTCGCCGGGCCGATGCCGAGCGGGCTGACGTCGGTGGGAACCGGCACCACCCAGGTCGACCAGTTCGCCTGCAGCCAGCGCAGCACCGCGATGTCGCCGAGGATCATCTCGGCCGCGATCCAGCCGAGCAGCGCGGCGCCGAGCCAGACCAGGATCGGGAAGCGCTCGATGATCGAGGTCAGGAGCTGGGCGCCCATGATGATCAGCGGGATCGAGAGCAGCAGGCCGAAAACGAAGAGCTCGACATGTCCGCGCGAGGCGGCGGCAATGGCGATGACATTGTCCAGGCTCATCACCGCGTCGGCGATGGCGATGGTTCGCACGGCCTTCCAGAGGCTTTCGCTCGCCTCGATGTTACCGTGCGCCTCCTCCTCGCCGACGGCGAGCTTGATCGCGATCCAGAACAGCAGGATGCCGCCGATCACCTTCAGATAGGGCACGCCGAGCAGATAGGTCACGACCAGCGCGAAGAGGATGCGCAGGCCGACCGCCGCACTGGCACCGAGCCAGATGCCGACCTTCCTGCGGTTCTCCGGCAGCGAGCGGCAGGCGAGCGCGATGACGATCGCGTTGTCGCCGGAGAGCAGCAGGTCGATCCAGATGATCTGCAGCAGCGATACCCAGAAGGTGGAGGAGGAAAAATCCATCGTTGTTCTTGCCCTTTTTGCCGGATGGTCAGTGGGCCGGATCGGGCCGGCGCGATTTGATGAGGTAGCCGAGGCCGACCACGAGCAGGGCGCCCAGGATCGCGGCCGGGTATTCCAGCTTGTGCAGCAGTTCCTCGCCGAAGCGGGCGATCAGCCAGGGGTCGCTCTCGAACATCTCGCCCGCGACCCAGCCCAGCAGCGCCGCACCGGCCCAGACCAGGATCGGGAAGCGCGTCAGCAGGTTCGTGATCAGCGAGGCGCCGAGCACGATCAGGGGGATCGAGATGACGAGACCGGCGATCAGCAAGGGAATCGAATCCTTGGCGACGGCGGCGATCGCCAGAACATTGTCGAGGCTCATGACGATGTCGGCGATGGCGACCGTCTGCACCGCCTTCCAGAGCTTGCTGCTGGCGGTGATCGAATCCTCGTCCTGACCTTCGTCCTCGACGATGAGCTTCACCGCGATCCAGATCAGCAGGCCGGCACCGACGATGCGCAGGAAGGGCGTGTTGAGCAGCGAGGCGATCAGCACCGTGAAGACGACGCGCAAGACCACCGCGACGCCGGCGCCGAGCGCGATGCCCTTGGTGCGCTGCGCCGGCGCCAGCGCCCGGCAGGCGAGCGCGATGACGACGGCGTTGTCACCCGAGAGCACGATATTCAACAGGATGATCTCGGCCAGCTTGCCCCAGACAAGCGGGTCGACAATGGAAACCGACGACAAATCCATGTCTTCAAACCTTTAAGTTCAAATTCCTGCTCAAAGCGCCTGCTCGACCGCCTTGCCGGCGGCTTCGGTACCCAGCGTGCCGCCAAGATCCCGCGTGCGCGTCCGGGCATCGCCGAGCGCGCGCTCGATCGCGGCCTCGATGCCCTTCGCCGCCTCGTGCTCGCCGAGATGGTCGAGCATCATCGCACCCGACCAGATCATGCCGACGGGATTGGCGATGCCCTGCCCGGCAATATCGGGCGCCGAGCCATGGACGGGCTCGAACAGCGAAGGATGATCGCCGGTTGGATTGATGTTGCCGGAGGGCGCGATGCCGATCGTGCCGGTGCAGGCCGGGCCGAGATCGGAGAGGATATCGCCGAAGAGGTTCGAGGCGACGACGACGTCGAAGCGGTCCGGATTGAGCACGAAATGCGCGGTCAGGATATCGATATGGTACTGGTCGACGGCGATATCCGGATAGCTCTTCGCCATCTCCTTCACCCGTTCGTCCCAGTAGGGCATGGTGATCGAGATGCCGTTCGACTTGGTGGCCGAGGTCAGCTTCTTGCGCGGACGGCGCTGCGCCAGCTCGAAGGCGTATTTCAGCACGCGGTCGACGCCGACGCGGCTCATCACCGTCTCCTGGATGACGATCTCGCGCTCGGTGCCGGCATACATGCGCCCGCCGACCGAGGAATACTCGCCCTCGGTGTTCTCGCGCACGACGAAGAAATCGATATCACCGGGCTTGCGATTGGCGAGCGGACCAGGAACGCCCGGCATCAGGCGGACGGGGCGCAGGTTGACGTACTGGTCGAACTCGCGCCGGAACAGCAGCAGCGAGCCCCAGAGCGAGACATGGTCCGGCACCTGCTGGGGCATGCCGACGGCGCCGAAATAGATCGCGTCATGGCCGCCGATCTTCTCTTTCCAGTCGTCGGGCAGCATCTTGCCATGCTTGGCGTAGTAGTCGCAGGAGGAGAAATCGAACTGGTCGAGGCGCAGCTCGAAGCCGTATTTCTTCGAAGCGGCCTCGAGCACCCGCAGGCCCTCGGGCATGACCTCCTTGCCGATGCCGTCGCCGGGGATCACGGCGATGCGGTAAACGCGGTTGGTCCCGGTCATGCGGTTTCTCCGAAGAAGGCCTTGAACTCCGCGGCGACGAGATCGGGGACCTCCTCCGCGAGATAGTGACCACCCGGCAAGGCATGGCCGCGCACATCCTGCGCACGCTCGCGCCACAAGGCCAGAGGGTCGAAGCATTTCCCGATGATGCCGCGCTCGCCCCACAGCGCCAGCAGCGGACAGGCGAGCTTTCGGCCGCCATCGGCATCGTCATGGGCGATGTCGATCGTCGCCGCCGCGCGATAATCCTCGCAGCTCGCATGGATCATCGCAGGATCGCGGAAGCAGCGCAGATATTCGGCAAGCGCCTCCGGCTCGAACAGACGCATGTCCGAGGCGCGCCGGCTCGTCCAGTAGAAATCCGGATCGCTCTCGATCATGCGCTCCGGCATCGGCGCGGGCTGGATCAGGAAGAACCAGTGCCAGTAGGCGCGGGCGAAGGCATCGGTGGTGTTGCGATACATCTCGCGCGTCGGCGCGATGTCGAGGGTCGCGAGCTTCAGCACGCGCTCGCCATGGTCGAGTGCCAGACGATGCGCGACGCGGGCGCCTCGATCATGCGAGCCGACGAAGAAACGCTCATGCCCCAGCGCGCTCATCACCTCGGCCATGTCCTGCGCCATGGCGCGCTTCGCATAGGGCGCGTGATCGGCGGCGGTCGGCGGCTTGCCGGAATCGCCGTAGCCGCGCAGGTCCGGGCAGATCAGGGTGTAACGCTCGGCCAGCAGCGGGGCGACCCGGCGCCACATGATGTGCGTCTGCGGATAGCCGTGCAGCAGCAGCAGCGGCAGCCCCTCCCCGCCCGTCCGCACGCGAATCCGCGCGCCCGACGTCTGAACGTCGAGCAGGCGAAAACCGGGGAACAGATTGTCCGTGGCGGGACGTTCGGTGAGAACCATAGGACCGCGAAGATGCAAGAATGCGTCAGCGCTTACCCCGAAAGCGCGGGGATTTCGCGCACGGATTATTACACAATCCTGATCAATGGTTGGAAGGACCGATGGCCCGCGGCGTCATTCTCGGGCGCCGCGAAGCGGTGACCCGAGAATCTCCAGCCGAAACGAGCGCGGGAGCCTCATCCGGCACGAGATGCTCGGGTCAGGCCCGAGCATGACGCGCGTTATTGGATGACGCTATCAGCCCCGCAGAGTCGCGCCGTAGCGCTTGCCGATCTCGGCGACGATCTTGCTGCCGACGGCTTCGATCTCGGCCTCGGTCAGCGTCTTCTCGGTCGGCTGCAGCGTGACCGCCAGCGCGACCGACTTCTTGCCGGCCTCGACGCCCGCGCCTTCATAGAGATCGAAGACACCGACATTGGCGATCAGCGCGCGGTCGGTGCCCTGCGCCGTCTTGACCATGTCGCCGGCCGCCACGGCCTTGTCGACGATGAAGGCGAAGTCGCGCGTCACCGGCTGGAAGTCGGACAGCGCGAGCTTCGGCTTGACCTTGGTCGGCTTGGCCTTGGGCAGCGGCAGCGCGTCGAGATGAATCTCGAAGGCGACCAGCGGCCCCTTCACGTCGAGCGCCTTGAGGATCTTGGGATGAACCTCGCCGAAGGCGCCGATGACGCCCTTGGGGCCGAACTGGAGCGTGGCCGAGCGGCCGGGATGGGCCCAGGCCGGACCGCCGGCGACAATCTGGAGACCGCCGGTCGGAATGCCGAGCCCCGAGAGCAGGCCGAGCACGTCCGCCTTGGCATCGAACAGGTCGACGGTCTTGGCGCCACCATCCCAGCGGCGGCCGGTGCCGTCGAGACGGGCACTGCCGCGGCGCAGGCCAGCCGCCGCGATGAGCTGGCCTTCCGGCTCGTCGCTCTTGAAGATCTGGCCGACCTCGAACAGCGCGACATCGGGATAGCCGCGATCGGCGTTGCTCTGTGCGCCACGGATCAGACCCGGCAGGAGCGAAGGCCGCATGTCCGAGAGATCGGCCGCAATCGGGTTGGCGAGCGCGAGCCTGGGCGAACCACCGCCGAAGAGCTTGGCCTGATCATGCGAGATGAAGGACCAGGTCACCGCCTCGACGAGGCCGCGCGCCGCGAGCGTGCGCTTGGCGATGCGCGTGCGCTTCTGCAGCACAGTGAGCACCGGCTTGATCACCTCGCCCTTGATGCGCGGCAGCGGCGTCGAGGCGACGCGATCGAGGCCGGCGATGCGCACGATCTCCTCGACGAGATCGGCCTTGCCGCCGACATCGGCACGCCAGGACGGCGGCGCCACCTTGACGCGGTCGCCAGCGCCCGAGACATGGAAGCCGAGCGAGGTCAGCGCCAGTTTCATTTCCGCCTGCGGCAACTCCAGCCCCGTCAGGCGCTTGACCTCGGACCAGGGGAAGTCGATCGCGCCGGGGCTATCCGGCAGGTCGCCGACGAATTCCATCTCGGACGCTTCGCCGCCGCAGAGCTCGATCACCAGCGCGGTCGCGAGGTCGAGGCCGGGGCGTGTGAAATCGGGATCGACACCGCGCTCGAAGCGATAGCGCGCATCCGAATTGATGCCGAGCGCACGGCCGGAGCGGGCCGTGTTCAGCGGGTCCCAGAGCGCGCTCTCGATCAGCACGTCGGTGGTCGCCTCGCTGCTGCCCGAGGCTTCGCCGCCCATGATGCCGGCAAGCGATTCAACGCCGTGCTCGTCGGCGATCACGACCTGCTCGTCGGTCAGCGTATAGGTCTTGCCGTCAAGCGCGAGGATGGTCTCGCCGGGCTTCGCGCGGCGCACTGTGAGGTTGCCCTTCACCTTGGCGGCGTCGAAGACGTGCAGCGGCCGGTTGCGGTCGAGCGTCATGAAATTGGTGATGTCGACCAGCGCGTTGATGGGGCGTAAGCCCACGGCGCGCAGGCGCGCCTGCAGCCAGTCCGGCGAGGGGCCGTTCCTGACGCCGCGCACCAGCCGCAGCGCGAAGGCCGGGCAGAGCTTCCGGTCTTCCTCGGCGAAATCGAGCGTGACCTTGACCGGGCACGGGAAGGAGCCGCGCACCGGCTGGATGGCCGGCGACTTGAGCTTGCCGATGCCGGCGGCGGCAAGATCGCGGGCGATGCCGGCGACGCCGAGCGCATCGGCGCGGTTCGGCGTCACCGCGATCTCGATCACGGCATCGTCGAGGCCGGCATAGGGAGCGTAGGGCGCACCGACAGGTGCATCGGCCGGCAATTCGATGATGCCGTCGTGATCGTCGGAGAGCTCGAGCTCGGCTTCCGAGACGAGCATGCCGTTCGATTCGATGCCGCGGATCACGCCCTTGCCGAGCGTGACCTTCTTGCCGGGGATATAGCTGCCCGGCGGCGAGAACACGCCCTTCATGCCGGTGCGGGCATTCGGCGCGCCGCAGACGACCTGAACGGGTTCGCCCGCGCCGGTATCGACCATGCAGACGCGCAGGCGATCGGCGTTCGGATGCTGCTTTGCCTCGATGACATAGGCGATGGTGAAGGCGGAGAGCGCCGCCGCGCGATCCTCGATCGCCTCGACCTCGAGGCCGACGCGGGTCAGGGCATCCGTGATCTCCGCAACGGAGGCGTCGGTATCGAGATGCTCTTTGAGCCAGGAAATCGTGAACTTCATGCGTCTACGTCCATCGGGGCGAGCACTTCCACCAGACGGAAGCGTTCGCAAAGCAAGGGCATGTCGGGGCTGAAGACACCGATGCGCCGAAAATAGGTTTCGTGGGCGTCCCGCCAGAAGGCCAGGGAGCGGTCGCCCTCCCCTTCGTCGAAGGCGAAGGCCTCGTCAACTTCGTCGAAGCGCCGCTCGATGAGTTCGAGCGTCTCGATGACGCAGACGGCCCGTCCGGTGCCGTCGAGCACGACCCAAAGCTCGTTCAGCTTCGGGCAATCGGGCGCATCGAGAGTGTTCACCGTCGCGATCTTGCGGCCGCTGACGACCAGCGCCGCGAGTTCGGTCGCCAGCTCCGGACTGTCGCCGAAGGAAAAGCTCGGACAGCCGCGATAGCGCTCCGGCAGGGACGCGGTCAGGTCAACGGCCATCGCGCCCTGCCTGTGCCGGTGCAGCCGGCACCGCATCGTTGAGCTTGTTGGCGCCGTCGGTGCGGATCTTCATGGCGTTGCCGCGCCAGCTCACCTCGCCCCCGACGAAGGCATAAACCCAGATGCCGGGAAAGGCGATGTCGCGCGCCAGCATGGCGAAGGGCGAACGCCAGTTCAGGAACCAGCCGACGCTGGCCGAGAGCACGATATCTCCGGCATACCAGACCAGCAGCACAAGCAACGGCGCCAGCCAGACCGGCAGGCCGAGAGCGGAAGCCCCGAAAGCGGCCAGCAGAGCCGCCAGGAAGGGCGTGGCCAGAATTTCCAGCGCAAAGAAGGGCAGGAAGGTCACGCGCCGGAGCCGCGCCCAGCGGAACTGGCGCTGCACGGCGTCCCTCAATCGGCGCCGGCCGAGCGGCTGCTCGAAGGGCTGGCCGACGAGATGGACCTGCCGGCCGGTATTGCGCACCAGCTTGGTCGAGGCCGCATCCTCGGCGATCTCGGCACCCAGCGCGGCGATGCCGCCGTTCGCGTCGAGGAAGGGCTTGTTCCAGAGCATCGACTTGCCCTGCGCGAAGCCGAGGCCCAGCGCCTCGCCGACATATTGCCAGCGCGCCTGGAAGGCGTTGAGGAAGGCGCATTCGACTTCGGCGCCGAAGCATGCCGGCCGGGAGCCGGCCGGCGTCGAGCAGACCAGACCGGTCGTCGGCTGCCAGGCGGCCAGCATGCGCTGGATATAGTCCTTGGGCATCAGCACGTTGGAATCCGCGAGGATGACCCAGTCGGTCGTTGCTGCCTCCCAGCCGCGCACGCAGTTGTTGAGCTTGGGATTGGCGCTGACGGGTACATCGCCAACGATCAGGCGGATCTTCTCCGCGCCGTGGATGCCGATCAATTCCTCGATCAGCGGGATGATCGGGTCATGCGCGTCGGCGACGCAGAAGATCGTGCTGTAGCGGGGATAGTCGAGTTCGAGACCGGAGACGGCCGTCTCGCGGCTGAAGGCCTCGATGCCGCGCACCGGACGGACGATGGTGACCGGCGGCAAGGTATCGAGCAGGGCCGAGCCTTGCAGGGGCCGGCGTAGCCGCCAGAGCGCGATGGCCTGGCTGACCAGGTTCATCACGACCAGCAGCACGGCGATCGTCGCCGCCCAGCCCGCAGGCGTCATCGCGCCCTCCCCTCTCCGGCCCGTGCCGTCACGAGGAGAGGCCGCCCGTCAGCGTCGGCAGGTCGAGCGGACGGAAGCCGTAATGGGCGAGCCAGCGCACATCCGCCTCGAAGAAGGGGCGCAGGTCCGCCATGCCGTATTTCAGCATGGCGATGCGGTCGATGCCCATGCCCCAGGCGAAGCCCTGATAGATCTCAGGGTCGAGCCCGCAGTTCTTCAGCACGTTCGGGTGGACCATGCCGCAGCCGAGGATCTCCAGCCAGTCGTCGCCCTCGCCGAAGCGGATCTCGCCGCCCTTGCGCGAGCACTGGATATCGACCTCCATCGAGGGCTCGGTGAAGGGGAAGAAGGACGGGCGGAAGCGCATCTTCACGTCGTCGATCTCGAAGAACGCCTTGCAGAACTCTTCCAGAACCCATTTCAGGTGGCCGAGATTGGCCGACTTGTCGATGACGAGCCCCTCGACCTGATGGAACATCGGGGTGTGGGTCTGGTCGGAATCGTTGCGATAGGTCCGGCCCGGGCAGACCACGCGGATCGGCGGCTCCTGCGCCAGCATGGTGCGGACCTGCACCGGCGAGGTGTGGGTGCGCAGCAGCTTGCGCTCGCCATTCTCATCCGGTGCGAAGAAGAAGGTGTCGTGCATCTCGCGCGCGGGATGGCCGACCGGGAAATTCAGCTTGGTGAAGTTGAGGTCGTCGGTCTCGACATCCGGCCCTTCGGCGATGGCGAAGCCCATATCGCCGAAGATCGCGGTGATCTCCTCGATGACCTGGCTGATCGGATGGATGCGGCCGCGCGCTTCCGGACCCTCCTGCACGGGCAGCGACACGTCGACGCGCTCGGAAGCGAGCCGGGCTTCCAGAGCGGCCTCGCCCAGCGCTTCCTTGCGGGCCGCGATGGCGCCCTGAACCCGATCTCGCAGGCCGTTGATCTGCGGGCCCTTCTCCTTGCGCTCGTCCGGCGTCATCGCGCCAAGCGTCTTGAGCAGCGCCGATATCGAGCCGGATTTGCCAAGCGCGGCGATGCGCAGATCCTCGACGGCGGCTTCGTCGGCGGCAGTATCGATCGCGGCGAGGACGTCGCGTTCCAGAATGGCGATATCGGTCATGAATTTAAGTCGCAAGCGTTTGAAGGCGTGGGAACGGGCGCGTTCTAGCGGGAACGGCCGGCTTATGCCAGAGCGAAGCGATGCTTTGCCGAAACGGCTGAGTTCCGTCGATGCCGATGCCGATGCAGGAGGATGCCTTGCCCGATAACACCGCCCAGAAGGATTCGCCGTCCTATCGGCTGGCCGCGCTCGACCCCGACTTCATCCTGGGCGATTCGACCCGCGGCGCCCGCTTCATGCTGGAATACCAGAAGGCGGAGGACCAGCTCAGGGCGCGTGGCGTCGTCTCGACCATCGTCGTCTTCGGCTCGGCGCGGGTGCGCGAGGGCAATCCCTGGTACGAGGCCGCCAGGCAGTTCGGCCACATCGCCTCCGAACGCGGCGGGGCGCTGCAGGATGGGGAGGCCGGCCGCCATCATGTCATCGCCACCGGCGGCGGCCCCGGTATCATGGAAGCCGCGAACCGCGGCGCGACCGAAGCCGGCGCGATCTCGATCGGCTTCAACATCACCCTGCCGCACGAGCAGGAGCCGAATGCCTGGTCGACTCCGGATCTGACCTTCCTGTTCCACTATTTCGCGATGCGGAAGATGCATCTGGCGATGCGGGCCGCGGCGCTGGTGGTGTTTCCCGGCGGCTTCGGCACGCTCGACGAACTGTTCGAGATCATGACGCTGGTCCAGACCGGCAAGATGGGACGAGTGCCGATCGTGCTCTACGATTCCGGCTACTGGAAAGGCCTGCTGAACCTCGATGCGATGGCCGCGGCCGGCTTCATCCGGCCCGATGACCTCAAGCTGTTCAGCTACGCGGATTCGCCCGAGGAGGCTTATGATCGGATCGTCGAAGGCGCCGGCGAAGGCTGGAACCCGCCAAAGAACGGCAGCGTGCAGACGTAACACGCGCTGTGCCGTCATGGTCGGGCCTGTCCCGACCATCCACGTCTTCGCCGGTCAGAGGGTGTTCGAGACGTGGATGCTCGCCACAAGGGCGAGCATGACGTTGGAGCCAAAGAAAAAGGCCGGCGTCACCGCCGGCCTTTTCCAATTCAGCGATGCAAGGCTGCTCAGGCGGCCTTGGCTTCGGCGCCCAGCACGCCCTTGACCGTCTCGACCACGGCAGCGAACGAGGCTGCATCGTCGATGGCCATGGCCGACAGGGTCTTGCGGTCGAGTTCGATGCCCGACTTGATCAGGCCACCGATGAAGGCCGAATAGGTCAGGCCGTGCTCGCGCACCGCAGCGTTGAGACGCTGGATCCAGAGCGCACGGAAGGTGCGCTTCTTGTTCTTGCGGTCGCGATAGGCGTACTGCATCGAGCGATCGACGGCCGCCTTGGCGGCGCGGATCGTATTCTTGCGGCGGCCATAGAAGCCCTTGGCGGCCTTGAACGTCTTCTTGTGCTTGGCGTGGGCTGTTACGCCCCGTTTCACGCGAGCCATGTCATGATCTCCGGAATGTCAGGTGGCGTCAGCCGTTGGGAAGGAAGAACTTCTTCACGTTGGCCGCATCGCCCTCGAACAGGACGGTGGTGCCGCGGTGATTGCGGAGCTGCTTGTTGGTCCGCTTGATCATCCCGTGACGCTTGCCGGCCTGGGCGTACATCACCTTGCCGGTTCCGGTGATCTTGAAGCGCTTTTTAGCGCTCGACTTCGTCTTGATCTTGGGCATTTGAGCTCCTCAATGGTCGTGGCTGCGCGTCTTTCGAACGCGTTGCCAATGTCTTGCTTTCAGGAAGCAAAGCACGATCGCCACGGCAGCCCTTATCAGCCGGGCGATCGAAGGCCGGGCCTATCGCAGAAAATGACCGCTATTGCAAGTGCGAAGCCGGCAATAACCGGTGAGGCTGCCCGGAAAAGCAGCAGCCCTTCGTCTGCCTTCTTCAAACGATCGTCACGCCGTAAGGTCAACAGGCGTGTTCCGCATCTGGAGACAGTTCCGTGAAGAAGCTTCTGCTCAATCTCGCCGCAGGCCTTGCCCTGACGGCCGCCGCCTCCGCTCCCGCGCTTGCCCAGTCGACGCTCGACAAGATCAAGGCGCGCGGCAACATCATCTGCGGGACCAGCGAGGGCGTGCCCGGCTTTTCGCTGCAGGACAATGGCGGGGTCTGGAAGGGCTTCGACACCGATTTCTGCCGTGCTCTGGCGGCGGCGATCTTCAACGACCCGAACAAGGCGAGCTATCTCTCGCTGTCGAGCAAGAACCGGCTCGTCGCGCTGCAGAGCGGCGAGATCGACGTGCTCGCCCGCACCACGACCTGGACGCTCGGCCGCGACATCGGCCAGGGCCTCACCTTCACCGCCGTCAACTACTATGACGGGCAGGGCTTCATCGTGCGCAAGAAGCTCGGCGTGACCAACGTCAAGGATCTCAACGGCGCCTCGGTCTGCGTGGCGCAGGGCACCACGACGGAGCTCAATCTCGCCGATTACGGCCGCACCAACGGCATCAAGTTCGAGACCGTCGCCTTCGCCACGCTCGACGACACCGTCCAGGCCTACGAGGCCGGCCGCTGCGACGCCTATACCACCGATCTCTCGGCGCTGTCGGGCACCCGCAGCCGGCTCAAGGACCCCGAGGAGCACATCCTGCTGCAGCAGGTCATCTCCAAGGAGCCGCTCGGCCCCTGGGTGCGCAAGAACGACGCGGCCTGGTTCGACCTCGTGCGCTGGACGGTCTTCGCCCTAATCAATGCCGAGGAGCTCGGCGTGACCCAGGCCAATGTCGAGGAGATGGCGAAGTCCTCGCAGAATCCGGAAATCCGCCGCATGCTCGGCAGCGAGGGCAAGTTCGGCGAATCCCTCGGCCTCAGCAACGACTGGGTCGTGCGGATCATCAAGGCCGTCGGCAATTACGGCGAGAGCTTCGAGCGGCATTTCGGCGCCAATACCCGCACCTCGCTGCCGCGAGGCGTCAACAAGCTCTGGACCCAGGGCGGCCTGCAATACGCCCCGCCGATCCGCTGAGGTCGGACCGACTGAAACCGGGCCGCTCCTTTTGGGGAGCGGCCCTTGTCGCCGGCGGCTCTCAGGCGGCTTCGCAGACCAGGGTTTCGGCGCGTAGGCCGAGCAGGCGGCTGTAGCCTGCAAGGACCACAAACAGCGCCGCAGCCCCCGCCCCCACCGAGATCCAGAAGCCGCTAGGTGCGCCGAAGGCATCGATCAGCACGCCGGCGGCCGAAGCGCCCGCGGCCATGCCGATGCCGATCCCGGTGATGCCCCAGGTCATGCCCTCGGTGAGCTGGCGCGGCGGCACCAGACGCTCGATCAGGCCCATGGCGATGATGATCGTCGGCGAGACCGCCGCGCCCGCCATGAAGAAGACCAGCGCCAGCGAGGCGAGCCCGGTCACGGCGAGCAGCGGCAAAGTCGTCGCTGCCGCGAGCGCGACCGCCGCGAGGAATTGCGTGGCGAGCGAGGCCCTGAGCCTGAGCGCCCCGAAGACGAGGCCGACGATCAGCGAACCTGCCGCATAGACGGCGAGGACGAGGCTTGCTGCCGCCTTCTGGCCCTGCGCTTCCGCGAAGGCGACCGCGGTGATCTCGGCCGTGCCGAAGATCGCGCCGATCGCGATCATGGCGAGCACGACGACCTGGACGCCGCCGAGCCGGATGACCGAGGTATCCAGTCCTGCGATATCGGCGCGAACCGGGGGCTCGGTCCGCCGCTGGGCGCAGAGCAAGGGCACGCCGACGACCAGGAAGATCAGGGCGGCGAGCGGCCCCGCTTCAGGAAACACGCTGACGCTGAGCCCGATCGCGACGATCGGCCCGACGATGAAGATGACCTCGTCGACCACCGATTCGAAGGCGAAAGCCGTGCGCAATTGCGGAGTGTCGCGATAGAATTCGGTCCAGCGCGCCCGGACCATCGCGCCGATGCTCGGCATCAGGCCGGCGAGCAATGCAAAGACGAAGAGCAGCCAGCTCGGCGCGCCCGCCCAGGTCGCGACCATCAGCCCGCCGAGCGCCAACGCCCCGGCCGCGGCAGCGGGCATCAGCACGCGACGCTGGCCGTAGCGGTCGACCAGACGCGAGACCTGCGGCGTGATCAGCGCGCTGGCGAGCGCGAAGGTCGCGGCCACCGCGCCGGCGATCGCATATTCCCCGCGTCGCTCCGACAGCATGGTGACGATGCCCAGCCCGACCATCGAGGCCGGCAGGCGGGCGATGAAGCCGGCGGAGGAAAAGGCGAAGGCGCCAGGCGCCTGGAAGATCTCGCGATAGGGGTTAGGCATGGCTCGGACCGGATAAGGCGGACATACGCCGCGTATGTCAGTGGGTAATTGCATACGCCTCGTATGTCAATTAACATACGGGGCGTATGTGAAGAGGATATGATGGCCCGCAGACTTCGTGCCGACATGATCGCGGAAACCCGCGCCAGCCTGATCGCCGCTGGGCGCGAGGCGTTCGGCACGATCGGCTATGCGGCAGCCTCGATGGATGAGCTGACGGCGGCAGCCGGGCTGACACGCGGCGCGCTCTATCACCATTTCGGCGACAAGAAGGGCTTGTTCGCCGCCGTGCTCGATCAGATCGATGCGGAGATGACGGTCAGGCTGCGCGCGGTCTCGGCCAGGGCCGAGGATCGCTGGACCGGCTTCCGCGACGAATGCGCCGCCTATCTCGCCATGGCTCTGGAGCCGGAAATCCAGCGTATCACGTTGCGCGACGGGCCGGCCGTGCTCGGCGACCCCTGGAGCTGGCCGATCCAGAACGACTGCATCCGGATGATGACCCGGGGTCTGGACGAGCTCGTCACCGAGGGCGTGCTGGCGCCGCTCGATCCCGAGGCCGTGGCGCGCCTGATCTTCGGTGCGACCCAGCATGCGGCGCAGTGGATCGCGCATGCGCCGGAGCCGGAGGCGGCCCTGAAAAGCGCGACCGACGCCTTCGACGCGATGCTCGACGGCCTTCTGAGCAAGCCGACATGAAAAAGGGCGCCCGAGGCGCCCTTTTTCTGCATCTCGCCTGAGAAGCGATCGCTTGCGCCTCAGCGCGGCGCGAGCACCATCACCATCTGGCGGCCTTCGAGCTGCCAGTCGCTCTCGACCTTGGCAACCTCGGCGGTATCGACCTTGACGCGCTCGAGCACCTTCACGCCGAGATCCTGATGCGCCATCTCGCGGCCGCGGAAGCGCAGGGTGACCTTCACCTTGTCGCCTTCCTCGAAGAAGCCGTGCATGGCCTTCATCTTGACGTCGTAGTCATGCGTGTCGATGCCGGGACGCAGCTTGATTTCCTTGATCTCGATGGTGCGCTGCTTCTTGCGCGCCTCCGAGGCCTTCTTCTGCTCGAGAAAGCGGAAGCGACCGTAATCGAGGATCTTGCAGACCGGCGGAACGGAGTTCGGGGCGATCTCGACAAGGTCGAGACCGGCATCCTCGGCGAGCTTCAGCGCATCGAAGAACGAGACCACGCCACGGTTGGCGCCGGTATCGTCGATGAGCTGAACATCACGCACTCCGCGAATGTCGCGGTTCGAGCGGGGACCTTCCTTGGTCGGGGTCGGGGCAGCGCGGTACGGACGACGAATGGGGTATTCTCCTGTATCTGGCGCGCTTCGCGCCGTTGTTGCAGACACATTGCACAATGATGCGCGTTGTCAATGCATGACACCGCGATGGCGGGCATTCCCGCCGGCTTAGCCTCCGAGCAGCGCGCAGTAGACGTCGAGCGTCTCGGAGACCATCGCCTCCAGCGAGAAATGCCGCTCGACATGCACCCGCGCGCGTCGCGCCAGCGCATCCCTGGCGGATGGCCGGAGCGCCAGCGCCTCGTTCAGGCCGGCCGCGAGAGCCGGAGCATCACCCGGAGGCACGCGCCAGCCGGTTCGTTCACCAGGCTGGGCCTGCGGCGGTGCCAGAACCGTCTCGGGCACGGCGCCGAGATCCGAGACCACGACGGGTGTGCCCATCGCCTGCGCTTCGACCGCAACGCGACCGAAGGCTTCGGGGTCCGTCGAGGGCACCGCGACGACTGCCGCCGAAAGCATCGCCGCCGGCATGTCGCTGCAGTGGCCGACACGCTTCACACGGCCCTCGAGACCGGCCTTGGCGATCAGCGCATCGAGTTCCTTGACGTAACCGTCCCTCCCCTGCGCATCGCCGGCGAGGATGAAGGCCGTATCGGTGTCCCCGCCGTCGCGCATGATGCGTGCGGCCTCGATCAGGACGCGCTGGCCCTTCCAGTTGGTGAGGCGACCGGGCAGCAGCACGATGCGCTGATGCGGTTCGACGCCCCAGGCGTTGCGCAGGGCCTGCACCCGCTCCGCCCCGACCGCAGCCGGCGCGAAGGCGGAGAAATTGGTACCGCGATTGACGACCCTGACGCGGTCGCCAGCGACCGGATGCTTCGCCATGATCAGGCCGGCGGTATAGGCGGAGTTGGCGATGACGACGTCACCGCGCGCCATCACCGAATTATAGAGCGTCTTCACCGTCGAGCGGCTGTTGTAGGAGCCGTGATAGGTGGTGACGAAGGGCAGCTTCAACAGCCTCGCCGCGCCCAACGCGACCCAGGCCGGGGCGCGGGAGCGGGCATGGATCAGCTCCACCCCTTCCTGCTTGCAGAGCAGTGCGAGCTTGCGGATGTTGAGGAGCATCGCGACCGGGTTCTTCGAGGCCGCCGGGAACGGCAGCCAGACCCCGCCCTTGGCCTGCAACTCGGCCACGAGGCGCCCGCCTTCGGTCGCGACCAGCGCACGTGCGCCGGCATCGGTCAGCCCCTTGGCGATATCGACGGCAGTGCGCTCGGCCCCGCCGGCTTCCAGCTCGGGAATGATCTGCAGGATCGTCCGCCCCGCCAGCGGATGCGTTTCGGTCGAAGGCAGTGAAAGGTGGGCACCCGGCTTGAAGGACATTCGCTCTCGGTCTGGACTTTCGTAAACGAGGGCGAATATGCCCCTATCGGTTGCTAGCCGCAGCCTTTAATCGCCGCGGCCGGATGATTCGTCACAGGAGATTTGCCTTGGAGCGCCAGCCGCCGCAATGGCTCGAGGTCGGAGACGGCCCCACGAAGCGCCGCCTCGCCTATCTCCTGCAGGAGGGAACCGGCGCCCCGATCGTCTGGCTCGGCGGCTTTCGCTCCGACATGCGCGCGACCAAGGCCGAGGCTCTGGCGGAGTGGGCCCGCACCAACGGCCGGGCCTGCCTGCGCTTCGACTATGGCGGCCACGGCGAGAGCGATGGCGATTTCGGCAGCTTCACCCTTTCGGACTGGCTCGACGACGCGATCGCTGCGATCGAAAGCCAGTGTCGTCAGCGCCCGATCCTGGTGGGCTCGTCGATGGGCGGCTGGATCGCGCTGCTCGCGGCACGCCGCCTGTTCGGCACACCCATGCAGCCTTCCGGGCTCGTCCTGATCGCGCCTGCGGTGGATTTCTCCGAGGACCTGATGTGGGCGCAGATGCCCGATTCCATCCGCCGGACGATCCTCGACGAGGGCGTCTGGCTGCGGCCTTCGGAATACTCGCCCGATCCGACGCCGATCACCCGCGCCCTGATCGAGGACGGGCGCCGGCACCTGATGTTCGGCGGCGAGATCAAGGCCGGCTGCCCCGTGCATATCCTGCAGGGCATGCGCGATCCCGACGTGCCCTGGCGCCAGGCGCTGAAGCTGGTCGAGCATCTCAGCGGCGACCCGGTCGTGCTGACGCTGATCAAGGATGGCGATCACCGCCTGTCCACGCCGGACGATATCGTGAGATTGCAGTCAGCGGTCGCCGGGATGGCGACCGCGCCCTGAAGATCGGAATGGCCGGCGTCAGTGGACGCTGACCATCCTCAGATCATGCTCCCAGGCATTGGCCGTGGCGGCCTCGCGCGAATCCGTGACGAGGATCGGAGCACCGTCGGCCGAGAGCAGGGTGAAGAGCTGCAAGCCGGACTCGATCTTCGGCGCCTGCGGGAAAATCCGCATCAGCTCGTCCGAGCTCATCGACTTGATATAGGCGACCTCGCCAGCACCGAGCGCGGCGAATTCCGCGGGGGTCAGCGGGTTGGTCTGGATAAGATTGCTGTCCTGTTTCATCGCGCCCTCCTTCAGAGCAGTGCGAATGCGGTTCTGATACTGCGCCTTCAATTATGAACAGATGCGAAAACCGCTGACGCATCCTTCAAAAGCTGGACGGGTCTCCGTCCTCTACTCCCGGCTCATGATATCGATACGCCGGATGAGCCGTTCCGGTTCCGGCCTAACGAGATCAATCGCCAACAGGCCATTCGACAGATCGGCGCCGAGAACCTGCATGCCGTCGGCCAGCAGGAAGCTGCGCTGGAACTGACGGGCAGCGATGCCGCGGTGCAGAAACTGGCGATTCTTGTCGTCGCCCTGGCGGCCACGGATCGTGAGCTGGTTCTCCTCCAGCGTGATCTCGAGCTGTTCCCGGGCGAAGCCCGCGACGGCCAGCGTGATGCGCAGGCGATCGGGCTCGTCCTCCGTCCGGGTCAGCCGCTCGATATTGTAGGGCGGGTAACCCTCGCTCGCGCCCTTGGCGACGCGATCGAGCGCACGCTCGATATCGTCGAAGCCGAGCAGGAACGGGTGAGACAGGCTAGGCGTACGCGTCATCGCTCCAGGCCCTCGAAAGGCGCCTCACAGACATCGGGACCCGCCGCCGGCAGCACCCCGCGGGCGAAAGGCGAACCCTTCCGCTTGAACAAGATATGGCGAAGAGCAGAGGCCGCTTCAAGAGGAGCGGCCGGTAGCCGGCAACCCGTCAGGCGAGGCGGAATTCCGACGATGTCCGGAAGGAGAATGGTACAGCCACCCCGGCTTGAACGGGGGACCTCTAGATCCACAATCTAGCGCTCTAACCAACTGAGCTATGGCTGCCCGTACCGAGGGCTTCGCGACCGGCCGCCGCGGCGGGGTCGTCAGCGGCGCGGACCCTAGTGCCGAGTCTCGGCTTTTGCAACCGCGTAATTCAACTCCCGCTCCGGAAATTCGGCGCAGCGATGGCGCGCGCCGAATCCGGCCGCCGGATCAATCCTTGCGCAGGGCCGCGTTGGCGGTCCGGGCGAGCTCCTTCAGGTGCTCGGCATAGGATTCGTAACTGCGGCGCACCGCCTTGGCCTGCAACGCGATCGCCTCCGAGGCGCTGTTGCTGCGCGCCAGCGTCTGCGCGTCGCCCAGCGTCGCCTCCAGCTCGGCGCAGGCATGGTCGAGCATGCGGGCCTGCAGGGCTCCGAAGGCACGTGCCATGGTCAAGGCCTGGCTCATCGCGGTCGCTGTAACGACGGCAGCCGCTTCGGGCGGGCGCGGCAAGGGCAGCGAATCGAGCGAAGCGGGCTGCGGCGGCGCCTTGGAGGCCGGCGCGGGAGCGGGTTCCGCCGGCTTTGCGACCGGGGCGACCGGCGCAGCCGCGACAGGCGCCGACTTGGCGACGACGGGCTTGGTGACGGCGGGCTTGGCGGGTGCCGTCTCAGCGACTGCTGGCTTGACGAGCGCCGGCTTCACTTCGGCAGCTACAGCCTTGGACACCGCTGCGGCAGGCTTGATGGCCTTCGCGGCAACCTTCGGCCCCGCGACCTTCGCGACAGGCCTCTCGACGCGGATCTTGACCGGCGCCGCCTTCTTCGGGGTGCTCGCGACGGCGGGCTTGGCCAGAGGAGCCGGCTTGGCCACGGGAGCATGCTTGGCCGCTGCGACCGGCGACGGCGCGGGAGCGGTGACCTTGACGGGCTCGGGCTTGGCCGGAGCAGCGGTGACGGCAGGTTGCGCGGGAGTGGCAACCTTCGGCCTCTCGGCTTGCGCGGCAGCGGGTGGCGTCGCGGCGGGTGCAGGCGTCAGCGCCTTCACCGGGGACAGGCTGACCGGAACCTTGGACTTGGTCCGGGTCGGAGCAGGCTTGACCATGGCGGCTCTCCTTCAGCGGCAAACGGCGAAGGCCGGACCCACGCGGTCCGGCCGAAAAAGCGGCATCGGCGCCATCAGGCGCCGAATCAGCAGGCCTCAGCGACCCTTGGTCGCCTTGCTGACGGTCTCGGCGGCCTTGGTCGCGGCATCCTGCGCGGCGGTGCCGAGATCCTTGATCTGGCTCTGGAAGGCGGCGACCTGCGACTTCAGGAAGTCCGACTGGTGCTGCATCACCTCGGTGAGATCCTTCGACTTCACCAGCTTCTGGGCGAAATCGAACGCGGCCGCGACATTGTTCTCGGCATAGGCGATAGCCTTGCGGGTCGCGTCCTGCGTGTTGGCGCGGGCGTTCTCGGCTGAGCCATGGGCATTGTCCACAGCCTTGTGGGCAGCGCCCATGAAGCCGTCAAACGCCTTGCGGGCCTGCTCGACGCTGCGCTCGGCGAACTCGCGCATTTCTGTGGGCACTTCATAAGGCAGCTTGCCGTTCATCGAATCCTCCTGTCGTGTGGTGATCCATCCCTAGATCATTGTGCACTGCAATATCATTGTTGCGCTGCAATGACAACAGCGTGACAATTGGCGACAGCCGCCATGTTAACGCTGTTTCCATGAGAAGCGGGAGAGCGATCTTCGGTTCCATGGATTTGCCGCCGTTTGGGGTCTATTAAGGCTTTGTTAGGCATAACGGGCGCGGATCGAACGAGCAGGCAGGCATGAGCGAGGCCGGAGAGGACTGGGCGAGGTGGAGCATGGCAGCGGCTGAAGACGCAGCCCTTGCAGCCTTTGCAGCCGGCGGCGCCCTGCTGCTGTGGGACCCGGCTGCCGAAAAGCCGCATTTCGCCAATGCCGCTGCACAAGCGCTGCTCGGCGGGCAGACGAGCCTGCCGGCACCGACCCGGCAGCGCCTGAACCTGCTGGCCGGCGGCATGGCCTCCGCCAACGGCATCCGGCTGGAGCGCCTGCGCCTGACCGCAAGCTTCGCCGCGGTTCCCGTCACCTGCGGCAGCAAGCTGGTTTCGCTCCCCGACGGGCGCTCCGTTCTGGCCATCGCCGTGCAGGCCTCCGAGCTGCGCCGCCTCGGCGTCGCCGTTCCGCAGGCCGCCCCCGCCGAAGCTGCGCCGGTCGCCGCCCCCGCCCCGGCTGCGCCCCAGGGCGAGGCCCCTGCGCCCGCCAGGCCGGCCATGGTCCGCTTCCTCTGGCAGAGTGATCGTGAGGGCAGGCTGACCAAGCTCTCCGACAATATCGCCACCCTGACCGGGCAGGCGGCTGCGGCCAGGCTGATCGGCCAGCGCTGGCATGACCTGCTCGGCTCCGTCTTCGCCGACAGCGATGGCGGCCTGATCGACCGTTTCGCCAATCCCGCGACCTGGAGCGGCCATGGCCTGCTGTGGCGCACCGATTCGCCGGGCGAGGCCGCGCCGGTCGAGCTTTCCGGCGTGCCGGTGCTCGATGCCGGGCGCCAGCTCGCGGGCTTCCGCGGCTTCGGCATCGCCCGGCTCAACGAGCGCTGCCCGTTCCCGATGCCCGAGGCGAAGACCGCGGCAGCGGACGCGCAGGTCGAGGCGGAACAGGATGGTGCGACCGCCGAAGCCATTCAGGATGACGATGCGCAACCTGCGGCCGACCTTGCCGCTATGGAGGAAGCTCCAGCCGCATGGCCTGTCACCGAAGACTTGATCGCGGCCACTTCGGCCGACGAGGAAGTCCCGGCGGTCAGCATGTCCGAGGCGGACGATCTTTCGAATCTGCCAGAGGACGACCGCGAGGAGGAGGCAGACGAAGCCGCCGCCTCGATCGATTTGGACCAGCCGCAGGACGATGTTGCGGCAGAGCCTGCTTCCGAAGCGCCCGCTGCACCAGAGCCCGAGCGTCTGCCCGGCAAGATCGTGCCGCTGCGCAACGGGCATCTGACCGCGATCAGACCGGTGCTCGAACCGTCGAAGGCGCATCTGAGCTCGGCCGAGCGCAACGCCTTCCGCGAGATCGCCAAGGCACTGGGCGCGCGACTGGCCGGCGATGACGAGCCGAGCACGCCGCGCCTGCCCCCGGTCGCGCCATTGCAGGTCAAGGACAAGGAAGAGACCCCGGCGGCGAAACCGGTCGCGGAGGCCGAAGCGGCTTCCGCCCCGGCGCGCCATCGCAATTCCCACGCCGACGTGCTCGACCGGCTGCCGATCGCCGTTCTCGTCAATCGCGGCGACGAGGCGCTCTATGCCAACCGCACGCTGCTCGAGCTGCTGGATTATGCCGATCTCGCCGACCTGAAGGCCGGCGGCAAGGTCAGCCGCCTGATCAAGGAAGCCGCCCGCGCCGATGGCGGCACGATGACGCTGCTCGACCGGCTCGGCCATCTCGTCAGCGTCGACGCCGTGCTGTCGAGCGTGAGCTGGCAGGACGAGCCGGCGACGCTGATGGCCTTCCGCCATCCCAATGGCGACGGCAGCGACGTGCCGGTGCTGACGCCGGAAGAGGCTGAAGAAGCCGAGCTCGCGGCCGAATTCGCGGCGGAGGAAGCCGAATCGGCGGCGCGGGTCGAGGCGCTCCGGCTCGATGCCGATGCGCGCGATGCCCGCATCGGCGAGCTCACCGCCATGCTCGACACCGCGACGGACGGCGTCGTCACCGTCGACGATCGCGGCCGCATCCTGTCGCTGAACAAGGCTGCCGAGGCGCTGTTCGGTTACGACCAGCGCGAGGTCACCGGCGAATTGTTCACCCTGCTCTTCGCCAGCGAGAGCCACGCGCCGGCGCTCGACTATCTCGAAGGACTGAAGGGCGGCGGTGTCGCCTCGGTCATGAATGACGGACGCGAGGTGCAGGGCCGCGTGCGGCAAGGCGGCAAGATTGCGCTGTTCATGACGATGGGCCAGATCGCCCATGGCAACGAGCCGCGCTTCTGCGCCGTGCTGCGCGACATCACCGCCTGGAAGAAGACCGAGGGCGAGCTGGTCGATGCCCGCAAGGCGGCGGAGATGGCGAGCGCGCAGAAATCCGACGTGCTCGCCAAGATCAGCCACGAGATCCGCACGCCGCTCAATGCCATCATCGGCTTCGCCGAGGTGATGGCGGAAGAGCGCTTCGGGCCGATCGCCAACGAACGCTACAAGGAATACCTGCGCGACATCCACCAGTCAGGCGGCTACGTCATCAGCCTGGTCAACGACCTGCTCGACCTCGCCAAGATCGAAGCCGGCAAGCTCGATCTCGACTTCGTCAGCGTCAACCTGAACGAGATCGCGCTGTCGACGGTGTCGCTGCTTCAGCCGGAGGCGCAACGCGGCCGCGTCGTACTGCGCTCGGGGCTGTCACCGAAGCTGCCGCCGGTCGTCGCCGACGAGCGCTCGATCCGGCAGATCGCGATCAACCTGCTCTCGAACGCGGTAAAGTTCACCGATGCCGGCGGGCAGGTCATCATCTCGACCGCGCTCGGCGACCAGGGCGAGGCGATCCTCAGGGTCCGCGATACCGGCATCGGCATGGACGACGACGAGCTCCGCCTCGCGCTCGAGCCCTTCCGCCAGGTCCCGACGACGCGGCGCGCCGGCGGCACGGGCCTTGGCCTGCCGCTGACCAAGGCGCTGGTCGAGGCGAACCGCGCGGCGATGGCGATTACCAGCGTCAAGAAAGAGGGCACGCTGGTCGAGATCACCTTCCCGCCGCAGCGCGTGCTGGCGAGCTGATCGAACGGCGACATAGACACTAAAAAGCCCGGGACCGATGTCCCGGGCTTTTTCATTTGGTCAAAGCAGCGTCCCGGTCAGGATGAGCGCCGCCACGCCGAAATAGATGACCAGGCCGGTGACATCGACCAGCGTCGCGACGAAGGGCGCCGAAGCGCTGGCGGGATCGAAGCCGAGCCGCTTCAGCGCGAAAGGCAGCATCGAGCCGGCGAGCGAGCCGAAGGTAACGATGCCGACGAGCGCGCCGCCGACCGTTGCGGCGATCAGCATCCAGTGCGGCCCGTAATCGTAGAAGCCGAGCCATTGCCACGCGACGATCCGGGCGACGCCGATCACGCCGAGGATGCTGCCGAGCGTGAGGCCGGTCGGCAATTCGCGCAGTGCGATCCGCCACCAGTCCTTCAGCGTGACCTCGCGCAGCGCCAGCGCCCGGATGATCAGCGAAGTCGCCTGCGAGCCGGAATTGCCGCCCGAGCTCATGATCAGCGGGATGAACAGCGTCAGCACGATCGCCTTCTCGAGCTCGCCCTCGAAGAACTGCATGACGGATGCGGTCAGCATCTCGCCGACCAGCAGGATCGAGAGCCAGCCGGCGCGCTTGCGGATCATCGCGACGAAGCCGATCTCGTTATAAGGCTGGTCCAGCGCCTCCATGCCGCCGAGCTTCTGCACGTCCTCGGTCGTCTCGGCAATCATCGCGTCGATGACGTCGTCGAAGGTGACGATGCCGATGAGCTGCTCTTCCGCGTCGACGACAGGCACCGACAGCAGGTCGTATTTGGTGATGAGGCGCGCCACCTCCTCGCGATCGATTTCCGGAGTGACGCAGATCGGCTTGTGCGCCGGTACGACCGACTCGACCGGCGCCTCCGGATCGCCGCTGATCAGGCGCCTGAGCGAGACCGCGCGCACCAGCTTGCGCGTCACGGAATCGAGCACGTAGATCGCGTAGACCGTCTCGCGCGAGCGCTCGACGCGGCGGATATGGTCGAGCGTCTGCTGCACCGTCCAGTTCGAGGGCACGCTGACGAACTCGGTCGTCATGATCGAGCCGGCGCTGTGCTCGGGATAGGCCAGCAGCTTCTTGAGATCGGAGCGGGTCTGGCGATCGAGACGCCCGCTGACGCGCGCGCGCGTCTCCTCGTCGAACTCCTGGAAGACGTCGGCCGCCCGGTCCGCCGACATGGCGGAGAGCAGCGCACCGGCGCGCTGGTCGGGCAGCAGCGCCACCGCCTCGGCGGCGGCGGTGAGCTCGGGTTGGTCGAGCACCTCGACGGCACGTTCGAACGGCAGTTCGGCCAGGACATGCGCGATGGTCGCGTCGTCCTGGTCGTTCAACGTCTCGACGATGTCGGCGACGTGTTCCTGCGCCAGCGTCTGGGCCAGCGTCACGGCAAGGAGGTCCGTCGTGGCGGCGGTATCGTTCATGGCTCTATTCCTTGCGATCGGGCCGTCGTGGCCGGATCGCAGGCGAGCCGGGGGACCCGGTCAGGCGCGCGAGGCGGCGGCGGACGGCTTCGACTGTCGGCTGGGACTGTCGCTTGGCATCGGGTCGGGGTTTCCTGTGAGCAGCCGGCCGCAGGGGCCGGAGGCACGAGGCCAATGCACCCGCAAAGCGCCCGCGTCAAACGGTTTTTACCTCGCTCGCGGGCCGATCATTGGCATTGGCCGATGCGGCCTGCCCGGCCTATTGTCTCAGGTGACGAACCGGCGCTTTCAGTCGGCCTCGTCGCCGTCCGCCCTCTCTCGCTGGATTCCGCCGATGTCCCTGACCATCTATGGCTGTTACCGCTCGCGCGCGACGCGCGTCATCTGGCTCGCCAACGAGCTCGGCCTGCCCTTCAACCATGTGCCGGTGATCCAGGCCTATCGCCTGCCCGATCCGAAGGCGCCGGGCGTGCCGCTGCACACCCGCAGCGCCGATTTCCTGAAGATCAACCCGAACGGCCATATCCCGAGCATCGACGACAACGGCTTCAAGCTGCACGAATCGCTGGCGATCAACCTCTATCTCGCCCGCAAGCATGGCGGCCCGCTCGCTCCGAAGGACGCGCAGGAGGAAGGGCTGGCCGTGATGTGGTCGCTCTGGGCCGCGACCGAATGCGAGAGCCATGCGCTCAACCTGCAGTTCCATCTCGCCGCCTATCCGCCGGAGAAGCGCAAGCCTGAGCTGGTCGAGGCTGCGCTCGCCGCCCTACCCGGTCCCTTCGGCGTGCTCGACAAGACGCTGGCCGAGAATGGCGGTTACGTGATGGGCAACCGCTTCACCGTCGCCGACATCAACGTCGCGGAGGTGATCCGCTACGCCAAGCCGGCGACGCAGCTCTTCGACGCCCATCCGCGCGTGAAGGCCTGGCTCGAAGCCTGCCAGGCGCGCCCGGCCTTCCAGGCGATGTGGCAGGCGCGCGACGCCGAAGCTGCCTGAGCGCGCAGAATCCGGGTGGCCGGGCCTTGCCCGGCCGCCTACTGACGCGGGATGACCCGGCCAGCGAGCAGAGCTTCCGCCATGACACCGCCGACCTCCGCTCCCGCGCTGCGCATGGGCCCGTTCGAATGGTTCCTGCTGATCGTCCTGTCGATCCTGTGGGGCGGCTCGTTCTTCTTCAACAAGCTGACCGTTGCGGAATGGCCGCCCTTCGCCGTGGTGCAGGTGCGCGTCGGCCTCGCGGCACTGGCGCTGCTTCTGGTCGTGCGAATCGCAGGCCAGTCGATGGCGGTCGGGCGCGAACTCTGGCTCGCCTTCTTCGGGATGGGCATCCTCAACAACCTGATCCCGTTCAGCCTGTTCCTCTGGGGCCAGCAGCAGATCGCGAGTGGTCTGGCCTCGATCCTGAACGCGACCACGCCGATCTTCGCAGTGCTGGTGATGCATTGCTTCGGCAACGAGAAGGCGACAGGACTGAAGCTCGGCGGCGTGCTGGCCGGCCTCATCGGCGTCGCCATCCTGATGGGGCCTGATGCGCTCAGCGGCCTCGGCTCCAATCTGGCGGCGCAGCTCGCCTGCATCCTCGCCGCGGTCTCCTATGCCTTTTCCGGCCTGCTCGGCCGGCGTTTCAGGGGCGTGTCGCCGCTGGTCGCCGCCACGGGTCAGCTTTCGGCCTCGACATTGATGATGATCCCGATCGTCTTCGTCATGCATCCGCCCTGGACGCTGCCGATGCCGTCTCAGCAGGCTCTTCTCGCCCTCGTCGGACTGGCGCTGATCTCGACGGCGCTCGCCTATCTCCTGTTCTTCCGGATCATGCGCACGGCCGGGCCGAGCAACGTCATGCTCGTCACCTTCCTGATCCCTGTCAGCGCCATCCTGCTCGGCTCCGGCCTCCTGGGAGAGGAATTGCTGCCGCGCCATTTCGCCGGCATGGCTGCGATCTTCGTCGGGCTCGCCCTGATCGATGGCCGCATCGCGCGCATCGCCCAGGCCAGACCCGCCCCAACCGCCTGATCCCGCATATCTTTTCCGGGCCTCTCATCAGCCGGGCGTCCTGACGGCACTCAGCCGAAAGGCTTTGTTGTCAAAAGATTATGAATTTCTGTAGGATCGACACCTTGGTCGGAACCGCTATTGGCGACGGCCACCGATAGAGATATCGCGGCAAGCGATACACGGGACAGGGGACGGCTCATGGATGTGCGGCAACTGCGATGTTTCATCGCGGTGGCGGAAGAGCTGCACTTCGGCCGGGCAGCCGAGCGGCTCGGCGTCGCGCCGCCCGCGCTATCGCGGCAGATCAGCGCCCTCGAAGACGAACTCGGCGTCGCCCTGCTCACGCGTACGACCCGGCAGGTCGCGATGACCCGCGCCGGGCTGATCATGCTCGAGGAAGCCAAGGGCATCCTGGTCAAGATGGAGCATGCCTCGCGTGCCGTGCGGGAGGCCTCGCTCGCTTCGGGGAAGGTGCTGCGCGTCGGCGCGATCGACGCGGCCTCGTCGAGCTTCGTGCCGGAGGCGCTGATGGCCTTCCGCGCCCGCTTCCCCGGCATCGAGATCAAGTTCGTCGAGGCGATGACGGCCGCGCTCGTCCAGATGCTGGAAGCGGGCAAGCTCGATCTCGCGCTCACTCGCCCGCCCCGCAAGCCGACCGACTGCGCCTTCGAGATTCTGCGGGTCGAGCGCCCGATCGTGGTGCTGAACGAGAACCATCCGCTTGCCGCGCGCGAGCACCTGACCATGCTCGATCTCGTCGGCGAGCCCTTCGTGGTGCCGTCCAAGCGCATCCGGCCTTACGCCTACGATCTGGTCATGGCCTATTTCGAGAGCGTCGGCGCGGTTCCCAACGTCACCATCGAGGCGACCGAGAAGCCGGCGATGATGTCGGCGGTCGCGGCCGGGCTCGGCATGGCGCTGGCGCCTGACTGGGTCTCGCGATTGTCCTTCCCCGGCGTGACGATGCGGCGCCTGCGCGGCGCGATGCTCGATCCGCCGCCGCCGGGCGCGCTTGTCGGCGTCTCCTGGCGTCCGCAGCAGAAGCTGCCCTCCCGCGACGACTTCCTCGCGATCCTCAGGGAAAGCGTGACGCTGCTCGACGAACGCCACGTCCTGCCCTTCGTGGCACCGAAACCGCAGAAACGAACCGCCCGCACCGGGTCGCCAATCGGAGAAGCCTCATGAGTTTGAACCAGATAGAGCGGGCACAGGGTCTGCGCGTAAGATCGACGCAGGATCTGGCCGGCGGCCTGTTCATGATCCTGCTGGCGATCGGCGCTTTCTTCTTCTCATGGGAGTTGCCGACGGGCACCCTGCGCCAGCTCGGCCCCGGCATGTTGCCCAAGACCTTCGCCGTGATCTGCGGCGTGCTCGGTATCGTTCTCGCACTGGCCTCGGTGCGCTACCATGGCGAGAAGCTGCAGGGCTGGTCGTGGCGCGCCATCTTCTTTGCATTGGGCGGAGCCTGCCTGTTCGGGCTGACCATCCGTGGCTTTGAAATCGGCCCGATCCAGGTTCCGGCGCTGGGTCTGCTCGTCTCCGGGCCGCTGCTGATCTTCTTCTCCGGCCTCGCCGCGGACGACCGCAAGCTCAAGGAGCTGCTGATCTTCGCGGTGGCGATGTCGGCTGCCTGCATCCTTCTGTTCAAATACGCGCTGAGCCTGCCCATCCCGCTCGCGCCCTGGCTTCTGGGTATCTGAGCGATGATGGAGACGATTTCCCACCTCTCTCTCGGCTTCGGCGTGGCATTGACGCTGCAGAACCTGGCGCTCTGCTTCGCCGGCTGCCTCGTCGGCACGCTGATCGGCGTGTTGCCAGGTGTCGGGCCGATCGCGACGATCTCGATCCTGCTGCCGATCACTTTCGGACTCGACCCGACCGGCGCGCTGATCATGCTCGCCGGCATCTATTACGGCGCGCAGTACGGCGGCTCGACCACTGCGATCCTGGTCAACATCCCCGGCGAGGCAACCTCCGTCGTCACCACGCTGGATGGTCACCAGATGGCCAGGCAGGGCCGCGCCGGCGTAGCGCTCGGCACCGCAGCGATCGGCTCCTTCTTCGCCGGCTGCGTGGCCACTGTCTTCATCGCCGCGCTGGGCGCGCCGTTGACCAAGATGGCGCTGCTGTTCGGTCCGGCCGAGTATTTCTCGCTGATGGTGATGGGCCTGTGCTTCGCGGTCGTGCTGGCGCGCGGCTCGATCCTCAAGGCTTTCTGCATGATCATGCTGGGCCTGCTCTTCTCGACAGTTGGCACCGACCTCGAGACCGGGCAGGAACGCCTGACCTTCGGCGTCGCCTCGCTTTCGGACGGCATCGACTTCTCGGTGCTGGCGATGGGCGTGTTCGGCTTCGCCGAGGTGCTGCGCAATCTTGAGAGCCCCGAGGCGCGCGACGTCGTCAAGAACAAGATCGGCCGGCTGCTGCCGGGCTGGAGCGACATCAAGCAATCCGCCGCGCCCGTGCTGCGCGGCACCTTCATCGGTGGCATCCTCGGCATCCTGCCGGGCAACGGCGCGGTTCTCGGGCCGTTCGCCAGCTATACGATGGAGAAGAAGATCGCCAAGGACCCGTCGCGCTTCGGCAAGGGTGCGATCGAGGGCGTGGCAGGACCGGAATCGGCCAATAATGCAGGCGCGCAGACCGCCTTCATCCCCCTGCTCACGCTCGGCATCCCGCCAAATGCGGTCATGGCGCTGATGGTCGGCGCGATGACGATCCACGGCATCATCCCCGGCCCGCAGGTCATGACACGCAACCCCGAGCTGTTCTGGGGCATGATCGCCTCGATGTGGATCGGCAACCTGATGCTGCTGGTCATCAACCTGCCGCTAGTGGGCGTCTGGGTGAAGCTGCTGCAGGTGCCCTACCGACTGATGTTCCCGGCGATCCTGATCTTCTGCTGCATCGGTATCTACTCGGTAAACAACCAGCCGCTCGACGTCGCCTTCACGGCGCTGTTCGGCCTGTTCGGCTACCTGCTGATCAAGCTCGGCTTCGAGCCTGCGCCGATGCTGCTCGGCTTCGTGCTGGGCAAGCTGATGGAGGAGAAGCTCCGGCAAGCGCTGATCATCTCGCGCGGCTCGTTCTACACCTTCATCGACTATCAGAACCGGCCGATCTCACTGGGCCTGCTGATCGTCGCGGTGCTCGTGCTGGCGATCGCCCTGCTACCCTCCATCGCCAAGAAGCGCGAAGAGGTCTTCACCGAATGACGGGGTTGCCGCCCCGGCGGCCGCCCTCCAGTTTCATTTCACGCAATCTCCAGGGAGGAATACGCATGAAGAAGCTCGCTCTCGGCCTTGCCGCAGCCGCCACGCTGGCTTTCGCCGGCACCGCGCAGGCGCAGGGCTACCCGACGAAGCCGATCACCATGATCGTGCCCTTCGCGGCCGGCGGCCCGACCGACATCATCGCCCGCATCGTCGCCGACAACATGTCGAAGACCCTCGGCCAGCAGATCGTCGTCGAAAACGTCGCCGGCGCCGGCGGCACGACCGGAATCACGCGCGCGGTCACAGCAGCGCCGGACGGCTACACCATCGCGATGGGGCATCTGGGCACCTTCTCGGCGGCGCCCGCCACCTATCCCGGCCTGAAATACGACCCGATCAACGGCATGCAGACGATCGGCCTCGCCGGCGGCACGCCGATCCTGATCGTCGCGCGCAAGAACCTCGAGGCGCCCGATCTCAAGGCCTTCGTCGCCGCCGTCAAGGCCAATCCGGACAAGTTCAACGAGGCCCATGCCGGCCTCGGCTCGGTCTCCTGGACCACCTGCACCCTGCTGAAGGGAATCCTCGGCACGCCGAAGATCAACGCCGTCGCCTATCGCGGCACCGGCCCGGCGCTGAACGACCTCGTTTCCGGCCAGGTCGACTTCATGTGCGACCAGATCGTCTCCGTTGCCGAGCAGGTTCGCGCCAACACGATCAAGGCCTATGCCATCGCCTCGGCCGAGCGCTCGCCGGCGCTGCCGGATGTCCCGACCACCAAGGAAGCCGGCCTGCCGGACTACCAGATCGAGGCCTGGAACGGCATTGCCGGGCCGAAGGGCATGCCGAAGGAGGCCGTGGACAAGCTGGTCGACGCGCTGAACAAGGCGCTCAACGACGAGGGCACCAAGAAGCGCCTGCTCGACCTCGGTACCGTGCTGCCGACCGCCGAGGAACGGACGCCGGCCGGCTTCGCCGCCCTGATCAAGCGCGACGCCGACAAGCTGACGCCGGCCCTCTCGGCCGCATCGAAGCAGTAAACCGACGCGAGACGCCGACGACCATGCGGCGGGCCTTCGGGCCCGCCGTTTGCGTTTCAGGCCCGGCAGCGTCGCTCAGGCGCCGGAGCACGCCTTTGTCATGACCAGGCAAGCCTCTGTTCCTGAAGCTCTTTCTGCGTCCGGTTGCCGAACGTTAACATCTCGTGACCCGCTTTCCGGGAACTGATCGAGCACGTTGCGGTTGTCCTCGCCGAAGGTTCGCTTCGAAAGGAGACATACCATGTTCAAGAAACTTGCTCTTGTTGCCGCCCTGACGATCACCCCGGCGGTTGCCTTTGCCCAGAACCAGCCCTCGGGCGGCGCGGTCGGCGGTGCGACCAGCGGGGCCGCGACCGGCGCAGTCGGCGGCGCCGTTGTCGGTGGCCCGGTCGGTGCGGTGGTCGGCGGTGTCGGCGGCGCCGTGGTCGGCGCGATCATCGGTGATGCGGCCGAGCCGAAGTTCCGCACCTATGTGGTGGAGCAGCGCGTCCCCTCCTACACCTATGCCGAGCCGGTCGCGGTCGGCACGGTGCTGCCGCAGCAGGGCGTCGTCTACCACCAGCTGCCGGCCGACTATGCGCCGAACGCCTCGAACTATCGCTACACGGTCGTGAACGACCGCACGGTGATCGTCGAGCCGCAGACGCGCCGCATCGTGCAGATCATCGAATAACACCGCACACGACCCGAAAGACGGGCGGCTTTAACCCCAGGCCGTCTGTCCTTCAGGCCAGGCCCGCTCCGGAAACGGGGCGGGCCGCTTCGTGTCGGGACGGGCTCAGCGCGTGCCGAACATGCGGTCGCCGGCATCTCCCAGACCGGGGACGATATAGCCGTGGTCGTTGAGCCGCTCGTCGATGGCCGCCGTCCAGATCCGGACATCGGGATGGGCGCCGCGCAGGCGCGCGATGCCCTCCGGCGCAGCCAGCAGGCACATGAATCGCAGATCCCGGGCGCCGCGCTCCTTCAGGCGCTCGACCGCCGCTACGGCGGAATTCGCCGTCGCCAGCATCGGGTCCATCACCACGATCATGCGATCGGCGATATCGGAGGGCGCTTTGAAGTAATATTCGACGGCCTGGAGCGTATCGGGGTCGCGATAGAGCCCGATATGGGCGACGCGGGCGGCCGGGACGAGCTCCAGCATGCCGTCGAGGAAACCGACTCCGGCGCGCAAGATCGGCGCGAAGACCAGCTTCTTGCCGGCAATGACCGGCTGCATCGACTTCTGCAGCGGCGTCTCGATCTCGATCAGTTCGGTCGGCAGATCGCGCGTCACCTCGTAGCAGAGCAGCATCCCGATCTCGTTGAGGAGCTGGCGGAAGCTCTTGGTCGAGCGGTCCTTCTCGCGCATCAGCGTGAGCTTGTGCTGGACCAGCGGGTGGTCGACGACGGTGACGCCGTCCTGGCTCGAAGTCATACGCCGGTTACCCCTCTATCTCTCGGACCTTGGCTTACCCTCAAAATACCGTGCCATCGCTGACGATGGTCAAGGGCGGCCCGCCATCCACACGCTTTTCGCGCGCGATCCGGCGCCCGGCTGCCCAGGTCCCGCCTTCGAGCACCTTGGCGAGCGGAAGTTCTTCGCGCGAGCGCCCGAGACGCTGGCGGATCAGCACCGCGACCTCGTCGAGCAGGGCGACGGTCAGCGCCCGCCATTCCACCACGAGCGGCGACGAGACCTCATGCGCCTTCGTCCGGTCCCCCTCATGCTTCAGCGCGATGACACCGCTGTCGAGAAAGAGCCCGCCATTGCGGTACTCCGGCAGGCCGGTCATCTCGTCGATGTCGACCACGGCGATGCCGGCCCATTGCAACGGCTCGATCAGCGAATAGGTCAGCCATTGCGAAAGCTTGTGGAAAGGCACGAGGCCCTCCGTCGGCTTTCCCGGCGCGATCAGGGGATGGCGCCAGGTGTCGCCGAGCGCGACGCCGGCGACCGTCAGCCGCGACGGCCAGATGCCGCCGAAAGTGCCGAGCACCTCGCCCAGCATATGCGGGGCTCGCAGCGTCCCGGTATCGGCAGCCTTGGCGAAGCGATCGAACAGCGCGCCCGGCCGCGACAGACCCTGCCGTTCCAACTCCTCGCCGAGGCGGTTGAGCAGCGCCGCGCGGCCTTCGAGCGCGAGCAGCGGATTGCCCGGCCCGACCTGGAAGCCGTGCGCCAGCGCGGCCGCATCGAGGCGCTTGAGCCCGGCCGCATCGGCCCGCAAGGGATCGGCTGGATCGCTGGAGAACAGCCCTGCGGCGAACATGTCGAGCGAGGCGAGCGCCAGCCCCTCGGAGCGGCCGATCTCGCGGCCCGTCGCGGCATCGCGATAGCGCCAGTCCGGGCCGGCGCCGGCATCGAGCAGGACACTGACGACGGCGAGATCATAGGCTGCGCGGCCGCGCGCGGCATGGTTTGCGAAGTTCGCCTCCCGGTCGAGCTTCTGCCAGCGATCCTCGCCATCGACGGTGAAATGGCGCCAGCGCGCATGGAAGGGGATGTCGAGCGTCGGATAGTTCGCGCGGATCGTCTCCAGCACATAGTCGGCGCAGGCTTCGAGCCGCTCGGGGTGAACGCTGAAATGCAGGAGCTGGCCGGCGAGGCCGAGCTCCAGCATTTCCTGCGCGCGCTCGCGCACGGCAGCGGGTTTCAACAGGGCGCGGAACGCCTCGGGATCGCGATCGGGCATCGTCAACTCGGTTGGCGTGGCGGAATCAGAACTTGTCGAGGTCGCGGCCGACTGTCGACTTCAGGGCGTTGTCGCCGGGGGCGCCGTCAGGCGAGTAATACCCCGCAGCCTTCTTGGCCTCGATCTCGACGGAGGCGTCGGGCGGGACCAGCTCGGGCGGGATCGCGACGCGCTCGCCGATGGTGATGCCGCTCTCGACCATGGCGTCGTATTTCATGTTCGACATCGACATCAGCCGGTCGATATGCGGTACGCCGAGCCAGTGCAGCACATCCGGCATGAGCTGCTGGAAGCGGGCGTCCTGGACGCCTGCGACGCATTCGGTGCGCTCGAAATAGGTCGCGGCGGAATCGCCGCCCTCCTGGCGCTTGCGGGCGTTGTAGACGAGGAATTTCGTGACCTCGCCGAGCGCCCGGCCCTCCTTGCGGTTGTAGACGATCAGGCCGACGCCGCCGCTCTGGGCCTCCTTCACGCATTCCTCGATGCCATGCGTGAGATAGGGCCGGCAGGTGCAGATGTCGGAGCCGAAGACGTCCGAGCCGTTGCACTCGTCATGGACGCGGCAGGCGATGCGCGCCTTCGGATCGGCAAGGCGCGAGGCCTCGCCCATGACATAGGCGGTGATCGAGCCGATCGGCGGCAGGAAGACCTTGAGGTCCGGCCGCGTGACGAGCTCGGGATACATGCCGCCGGTCTGCTCGAAGAGCGTGCGGCGCAATTCGCTCTCGGTGGTACCGAACCGTTCGGCGATGCCCGGCAGGTACCAGACCGGATCGACCGCGATCTTGGTGACGCTGATATCGCCGGAGGCGTGCAGGATATGCCCGTCCGCAGCGAGGCGATGGGCGCCCATCGCGGCGAGGATCTCAGGCAGGTTGAGCCTGGCCTTGGTGATCGCGATCGACGGGCGGATGTCGATGCCCTCGCCGATCAGCTTGCCGAAATCCTGCGCGACCGTGTGGCCGAACGGATCGAGCGAGACGATCCTCTTCGGGTCGGCCCATTGCGGCTGGGGCAGGATTTCCGCCGTCGGATAGGTGTTTGTCAGGTCCGGCCGCTGCTGCGGGTTCATCGCGCGAGCCGAGATCGCCAGCGCCCGATAGACCGAATAAGAGCCGCCATGCGCGCCGATGACGTTGCGGTCGGCCGGATTGGTGGTCGAGGCGATGATGGGCCCACGCTCGGCGGCGTTGGGAGCGCCCCACTTGATCGGGAAGCGCGTGGCCGCGCCGCCCGGCTCCGGGTGGGAGGTCAGCCTGATATGGCCGTTGCGGTTCGGCGCATTCATCGCGGTCACGTCCTGAAAACGGAAGAAGGCCCCGGGACGGGATCGTCCGGGGCCCTCTGGACCTCATGAAGTCTGAACCAGCGCGGTGGCGCCGTCAATCGCCTTAAAAAACAGCGAGATAGCGCAGCAGCGAGATGATGCCGATCACGATCACGATGATCTGCACGACGTTCTTGATCTGCCCATCGAGCGGCAGCATCCGCACGAGATAGAGCACGAGGCCGATGACGAGAACGGTGATCAGCAGCGAAATCAGAATGGACATGCTTGCAGCCCTTTATCTCGGCCGGTAGCCGGCCCCCCGGAGCCCAGCCGCGACGCATTCGCGGCTTGTCAGCCCCGGCGAGAGAACGTCGCAGGGCGGGGATTGGTTCCGGAGGCGGGTTTGCCGGCGAAAGGGGCTTTCGAAGGAACGCGGAAGCCGCAAACAGAAACCCCTCTCCCGGGTGGGAGAGGGGTTTTCCGCAGTTCCTGCGCTCGGCTCAGCCCGCGATGCGATCGAAATCCGCGACCGCGCGCGTTGCCTGGCGGAGCTGGTTGAGCAGCTTCAGGCGGTTGGCGCGCAGGGCCGGATCGGGATCGTTGACCGTGACCTTGTCGAAGAAGGCATCGACCGCCGGGCGGATTTCGGCGAGCGCGGCCATGGCGCCCTCGTAATCCTCGGCGGCGACGGCGGCCTCGGCCTTCGGCGTCGCTTGCGCAAGTGCTACGGCCAGCGCCTTCTCCTCGATCAGGCCAGCCTCGGCGATGAGATGCAGGTCCGGAGTAGCGGCGAAGGCGCCTTCCCCGTCCTTCTTCTCCTCCGCCTTGAGGATATTGGCGGCGCGCTTGTAGCCCGCGAGCAGGTTCCTGCCGTCCTCGGTGTCGAGGAAACGTCCGAGCGCGGCGACGCGGCGGGTAATGAGGAAAAGATTGCAGCTTCCCGGCGCGATGACGGCATCGATGATGTCGTGCCGGGTGCCGACCTCACGGAGATGAACCCGGAGGCGATCCTGGAGGAACAGGCGCAGATCGTCGCTGATGGCGGGGTCATGCTCATCGACGAGCCGCAGCCATTCGGGCCTCTCGTCACGGCTCGCGGCAATCAGCGCGCGCGCCTGTTCACCGAACATTCCGCTGGTAGCCGCTGCGGACAGGATGGCGCCGAGTTTTTCGGGGGCCGCCGGTGCAGAGCCGATCTGATGACGCAGGAGCTGCACGTCGTTGAAACGGTCGATCGAGAAGTTCAGGCCGTTTTCCAGCACGATCCTGATTACGCCCAGCGCAGCCCGTCGCAGCGCAAAAGGATCCTTGCTGCCGGTCGGCTTTTCGTCGATCGCCCAGAAGCCCGTGAGCAGATCAACCTTGTCGGCCAGCGCCACCGCGACCGAAACCGGATCGTTAGGAACGCGATCGGACGGGCCGACCGGCTTGTAGTGTTCCTCGACCGCGGCCGCGACCGAAGCATCCTCGCCCTGCAGCTCGGCATATTTCCGGCCCATCAGGCCCTGCAGTTCCGGGAACTCGCCGACCATCTCGGTCGGCAGATCGGCCTTGGCGAGCCTGGCGGCACGTTCGGCCTTCTCCGGGTCGGCGCCGACGATCGGGGCCAGTTCCCTGGCCAGAGCCGCGATGCGCTGGACGCGCTCGCCCTGCGTGCCGAGCTTGGCGTGGAAGACGACGCCGAGCTTGTCGAGCTTGGCCATGCGCTGATCCAGCGGCTTGGCGAGATCGAGGCCGAGCTTTTCAGCGCTGTCCTTGAAGGTGTCGAGGTCCGGCAGCGAGCCGCGATCGGTCTGCCAGAAATAGGCGGCGTCCGAGAGGCGCGCACGAACCACACGGCCATTGCCGGCGGTGATCGCCACGCCACCATCGCTGGCGATGAGGTTCGAGACCAGGATGAAGCGATTGGCGAGATCGCCGGTCGCCGGATCGCGCAGCACGAAGCATTTCTGGTTGGCGCGGATCGTGGCGCGGATCGCCTCGCCGGGAATGTCGAGGAAGCGTTCCTCGAAGGAACCCATCAGCACGACCGGCCATTCGACGAGGCCGGCAACCTCCTCCAGCAAGCCCTCGTCCTCGACGAGGTCGAGACCCTGCGCGAAGGCGAGGTTGCGGGCGTCGGTGAGAATGATCTCCTTGCGCCGGTCGGCATCGAGCACGACCTTCGCCTTCTCAAGCGAGGCGACATAGTCCTCCAGGCGCTTCACCGTGATGGGTGCAGGCGCGTGGAAGCGGTGGCCATAGGTCACGTTGCCGGAGACGATGCCGTCGACTTCGAAGGGCACGATCTCGGTGTCTTCGGTCTCGGCGCCGAAAGTGCAGAGGATCGAATGCAGCGGGCGCACCCAGCGCAGGCTCGCGCCAGCGGCCGAGGCCTTGCCCCAGCGCATCGATTTCGGCCAGGGGAAGGACCGGATCATCGCAGGGACGATCTCGGCGATGGCCGCGACGGTTTCCTGGCCGGGCTTCTCGATGATGGCGACGTAAGATTCGCCCTTCTTGGGATCGCTGACGATGGTCGCCTGGTCGAGCGACGAAAGGCCGGCGGCCTTCAGGAAGCCCTGCACGGCGGCATCGGGCGCGCCGACGCGCGGACCCTTGCGCTCCTCGCGGACATCGCGGCCACGAACGGGCAGGCCGGCAATGTGCAGCGCGAGCCGGCGCGGCGTCGCGAAGGCCTTCGCGCCCTCATAGACGAGGCCGCGCTCGACCAGCGCATCGGTGACGAGCTTCTTCAGATCATCGGCAGCCTTGCGCTGCATGCGCGCGGGAATCTCTTCCGAAAACAGTTCAAGCAGAAGATCGGGCATCAGATGGCTCCCCCGCCGGCGGTCTTCAGCCAGGCCGCACCGCAGGCCTTGGAGAGCTCGCGCACGCGCAGGATGTAGCTCTGCCGCTCGGTGACCGAGATCACGCCGCGCGCATCGAGCAGGTTGAAGATGTGGCTGGCCTTGATGCACTGGTCATAGGCCGGCAGGGCGAGTTCGTGGCGGGGCTGGTTGGCGCCAGCGGCCGGTTCGCCGGCGGCGAGCAGGGCCTTGCACTCGGTCTCGGCATCGGTGAAGTGCCGGAACAGCATCTCGGTATTGGCATGCTCGAAATTATGCCGGGAGTATTCCTGCTCGGCCTGCAGGAAGACGTCGCCATAGGAGATGCGGTCCTCGCCATCGAGACCGTTGAAGTTGAGATCGTAGACGTTCTCGACGCCCTGGACATACATCGCCAGGCGTTCGAGCCCATAGGTCAGTTCGCCCGCGACGGGTGCGCATTCCACGCCCGCGACCTGCTGAAAGTAAGTGAACTGGCTGACTTCCATGCCGTCGCACCAGCATTCCCAGCCGAGGCCCCAGGCGCCCAAGGTCGGGCTCTCCCAGTCGTCCTCGACGAAGCGGACGTCATGCAGGCCGAGATCGACTCCGATGGCCTTGAGCGAGTCGAGATAGAGCTGCTGGAGATCCGGCGGCGACGGCTTCAGGATGACCTGGAACTGATAGTAATGCTGGAGGCGGTTGGGGTTCTCGCCGTAGCGGCCGTCCTTGGGGCGGCGCGAAGGCTGGACATAGGCTGCCCGCCACGGCTTCGGCCCAAGCGCGCGCAAGGTCGTCGCCGGGTGGAAGGTGCCGGCACCGACCTCCATGTCGTAGGGCTGCAGCACCACGCAACCTCGCTCGGCCCAGAAGCGCTGCAACGTCAGCAGCAGCCCCTGGAAGGAGCGGGTCGGATCCATCGCCGGGGAAGAAGCCGGGATGGTGGAGTGCGAGAGTGGCGCGGGGGCGGACAAGTGCCAGCAACCTTCCGATTACAAGGGAATGGTGCGGTGATTAGGGTTCGGACCAGTCATGGTCAAGCATGAGCCGGAACCGAAAGCGGACAGGTTTCGTTCATATCGGGTCTGATATCGACAATCCCAACCGCACGGCTCGCGATGTTCGGGGCGAGCATTTGATGACGGGCCGGCGGCTGCATAACCAAGGAGTAAGCCCATGTTGACAACCCGCATCATTGCCGCCGCTTTCGGCGCTGCGACCTTGCTCGGTGCCGCCATGAGCACCGCCCCGGCCTCGGCGGCGCCGATTTCCGCCGGCACGGCGCTGGCTTCCGGCGCCGAAACCGGTCTCGTCCAGCAGGCCTGGCATCGCGGCCGCCCGCATTACGGCCCGCGCCGCCATTACCGTCCGCGCTGCTGGACCGAGTCCCGCCGCGTCTGGAACGGCCACCGCTGGATCAGGCGTTCGGTCCGCGTCTGCCGCTGAGGCGAGCGCATATCCTAAGACGGAAAGGGACGGCGCGGGTTGCGCGCCGTCCGTGCAATAACGCCCGCCATCCGCCTCGGGGATGACGGGTTGGCCCCGCCTGGGCCGGCGGCGCGATGGAGGCCAGGATGTTCCGGACAACGCTTCTTGCTGCCGCGCTGGCGGGTTCTATGGGCGGAGTCGCTCTCGCCGTCTCCCCGGTTGCGGCCGCGCCTGTCGCTGCCGCGGCCGGTCAATCGGCGCAAGCCGGGCAAAGCCTCGTCGAGCAGGCCCAGTATTACGGCCTGCGCCGATACCGGCGCCCACGCTGCTACTGGTCCGACCGCCGCGTCTGGAACGGCTGGCGCTGGGTGGTTCGCCCGGTGCGCATCTGCCGCTGAGCGGCTCCCAAGAATGGCCGCAATGTGGCTGTTGGCTGAAGGCAAGCTGAACGACGCGATTCCGTGCCGTTCAGGTTCGAGGCCCTAATATTCAACTTAAGGACGGCGTTTTCATCCGACGGCAGGGACTGCCGGCGCCATCTCATGGAGGTTTTCATGTTTCGGACACTGATCGTCACCATGGCGACCGCTGGTGCGCTGGGCGTCGCCGGCATCGCCGCTACCCCTGCTTCTGCCGCCCCGATTGCGGCAGCGCCGATTGCGGCCGCGCCCTCGGTCTCGAGCGAAGGCATGGTACAGCAGGCGCAGTATTATTACGGGCCTCGGCGCTATTACGGCCGGCCGCGCTATTACGGCCCCCGCTATTACGGGCCGCGGCGCTATTACGGCCCGCCGCGCTTCTATGGCCCGCCGGCCTATTATGCTCCGCGGCGGTTCTACGGGCCGCGCTACTACTGGTAATCGGGCGTAAGGCGCCCACGACCGCGATGGACCGCGTCGCTCAAGGGTGTCAGCCTGCCATCAGCGCCATTGATCACGAAAGCCGGCAGCAACGCTGCCGGCTTTCTGCTGTTCAGCACGGCCGTGACGATGATGCGGATCGCGGGCCTGTCGGCAAAGGCATGGACCGGGCGGACCGCAACCGCGCCGAAGCCGGTTTCGAGGCCGGCCAGAACTTCGGGCAGCGCCTCGACCCGATGAATAAGCGCGAGATATCCACTCGGCCGGAGCAGGCGCCGGGCCGTCCGCAGCCAGGGCGCGAGCGCTCCTTCGGCGACATGGGCGGCCTTGCGGTTCGGGACAGGCGAGGCCCGGCTGCCGCCCGGGCGATAGAAGGGCGGGTTCATCGCCACCGCGTCGAAGGACGCGGATGCCAGGCCCAGTTCCGACAGAGCCACGGCCCGCGCCGTGACATCGCCGGCGATCGCCGTCACGCGACCCGCCATGTCGTTGAGTCCGGCATTGCGCGCGGCCAGCGCGGCCAGCTCCGGATCGCGCTCCAGCAGCGTGACCTGCAACTCCGGCTGGGCCAGCGCCGCGGCGAGGCCGACCGTGCCGACGCCGGCCCCGATATCCAGCAACGCGCCGCCGCCTAGGTCCGGCAGCGCCGCTGCGAGCAGGACCGCATCGCTGCCGGCGCGGTGGCCCTTGCGCGGCTGGAGCAGCCTCAGCCGGCCATCGAGCAAACGATCCTCTACGATCTCGCCCAGTGCCACGCCCGGTTCGATCTCACTCATCACGCAATTCTGATCCGTAGCCGGCCTCGACCAGCAAAGCCCGCGCACGCCTGCGATCGGCATCGCGCACCAGCAGGCGACGGGGGAAGGCTCCGATCATGCCCTCGAGCGAACTGATATGCTGATCTGCGATCAGGCAGTCGAGATTGGCCGAAGCCAGCAGGGCCTCGACGGCGCCGAGCAGGATAAGGTCGTTGGTGCGCAGGAGTTCGTGCATGGCTCCATGGAGCCCAAGCGCCCGGGTTTGTGCAAGAGCCGTCGGCTTTCGGGCCCCCGTTCACGCAAAGGTGCGGCGTCACGCCGGTTTGCAGGGGCTGGCGTCCCATGCGACGGTTGTGGCATGGCACAAGCGCGCCGCCCGGCGCGGGTATCTGACTCCGGAGTGTCTCCAGTGGGTGTCGTCGTCTCCCTCGAGGAACGGGAATCGAATCAGGCCAGCATCGAGCCGCTGGTCGCGCTGACGCGCGAGGACATGGCCCGCGTCAACGCGATGATCCTGTCGCGCACCGGCTCCGACGTGACGATGATCCCGGAGGTCGCCAACCACCTGATCTCGTCGGGAGGCAAACGGCTGCGGCCGATGCTGACGCTCGCGATGGCCGACCTCTGCGGCTATGCCGGCGATGGCCATGTCAAGCTCGCGGCCTCCGTCGAGTTCATGCACACCGCCACGCTGCTCCACGACGACGTCGTCGACGAGAGCGACATGCGCCGCGGCAAGCTCGCCGCCCGCATGCTCTGGGGCAACGAGGCGAGCGTGCTGGTCGGCGATTTCCTGCTCGGCCAGGCCTTCAAGATGATGGTCGAGGTCGGCTCGCTCAGGGCGCTCGACATCCTCTCCACCGCCGCTTCCGTGATCGCGGAGGGCGAGGTTCTCCAGCTCTCCGTCGCCAAGAACACGGAAACGACCGAGGACGAGTATCTGGCGGTGATCCGCGGCAAGACGGCCGAGCTCTTCGCCGCCGCCTGCGAGGTCGGGCCGGTGATCGCCGGCTCCCCCAAGGCCGATGCCGCCGCCTGCCGCAGCTACGGCCTCAATCTCGGCATCGCCTTCCAGCTGATCGACGACGCGCTCGACTATGGCGGCGTCGCCGCCAAGCTCGGCAAGAACACCGGCGACGATTTCCGCGAGGGCAAGATCACCCTGCCCGTCGTGCTCTCCTTCCGCCGCGGCGACGAGGCCGAGCGCGCCTTCTGGAAGCGCACGCTACAGGACGGCGAGATCCGCGACGGCGATCTGGAGGAAGCACAGGCGATCATGCGCCGGCACAAGGCGCTCGACGACACGATCGCCCGCGCCGAGCATTATGCGCGCATGGCAAAGGACGCGCTCGGCCTGTTCCCGGCCTCGCCGATGAAGCAGGCGCTCAACGCCGCCGTCGATTTCTGCGTGGCGCGGGCGCATTGAGCTGACGCGCCGCCGTCACTGCGAGGAGCGCAATGACGGTCGAGCGGCCCCACCGCTTTAGCTCAGCAGCGTCGGCTTGACCCACCAGCCCGGCCGCTCGCGCTGCAACGCCTTGGCAGCGGCAGCGCTCGATGCGCAATCGTCGAACAGCGCGAAGCAGGTCGCGCCCGAGCCCGACATGCGCGCCAGCCGGCAACCGGGCAACGCCGCGAGCCGGTCCAGGGCCTCGCCGATCACCGGCGCACCCCGCTGCGCCGGTGCTGCGAGATCATTGCTCGTGGTCGCCAGATAGCCCAGCAGATCCGCGGCCGATGCCGGGGCCGCAAGATTCTGCGCGCGCGCTTCCGACGTCACCTCACCCGCCTTGAGACCAAGCGCCCGGAATACGCCCACCGTCTCGACCCCCACGCCGGGATTGACCAGCACGGCGAAAAGCGGCGGCAGCCTGAGCACCGGGCCGAGCTTTTCGCCAATGCCGGCCATCAGCCGCGCGCGCGAATCGAGACAGACCGATACGTCGGCCCCGACCTGCGTCGCGACCTCCCGCAGGATCGGATCGCCCGGAGCGATGCCGTTCAGGCGCGCGAGCAGGCGCAACGCCGCAGCCGCATCGGCCGAGCCGCCCCCGATTCCCGAGGCGACCGGCAGGCGCTTGACGAGATGGAAGCGTCCCAGGCGTAGGCCGGGGCGTGCCGCTGCAAGCGAGCGGGCAGCGCGCAGGACAAGATTGCCGTCATCGGCCGCGAGTCCTTTAGACCGAGGCCCTGCGAGCGTCAGAGAGAGGTCAGCGCCGGGATCGAGCGACAGCGTGTCGCCGACGCCGGCGAAGGCGACGAGGCTTTCAAGCTCGTGATAGCCGTCGGCGCGTCGGCCGAGCACGCGCAGGTCGAGATTGACCTTGGCGCGGGCGCGCGTCGTCAGCGGTGGGGCCACGGCGTCAGGCCGGCGACGCGGAAGCGTCAGCCGCCGTCCTTCTTGGTCTCCTCGACCGCATTGGCCGAAGGATCCTCCATCCCGCGCTCGATCTTGCGCAGGATCTTCTCCAGGTCCTCAGGCTCGGGCTTGAGGTCGCGGGCGTGGTTCCACTGGAACTTCGCCTCGAGCTGGCGGCCGGTGCGCCAGTAGACGTCGCCGAGATGATCGTTGATGACCGGATCGGACGGGCGCAGCTCCGCGGCGCGCTCGATCTCGCGCGAGGCATCGTCGTAGCGGCCGAGGCGATAATAGGCCCAGCCGAGCGAATCGATGATGTAGCCGTCGCGCGGGCGGAGCTCGACGGCGCGGCGCAGCATGTCGAGCGCCTCGTCGAGCTTGAGATGCTTGTCGACCAGCGAATAGCCGAGATAGTTCAGCACCAGCGCCCGCTCGCGGCCGAGCGGATCGGGCAGGAGTTCGAGCGCCTTGCGCAGATCGGCCTCGGCCTCGGGCCAGCGGTTGATGCGCTCGCGGGCGATGCCGCGGAAATAGAACAGGTCCCAGTTGGCGCGGCCGGGCGAGGCGAGCTTGTCGATGGCCTTGTCATAGGCCGCCGCGGCTTCCGCGAATTTCTTGCGCGAGCGATAGATGTTGCCGAGCGCCGAGAGCGCGTCGACATCGTCCGGCCGCTCGGCAATGACCTTGTCGAGATGCTTCACCGCCTCTTCGGGCTTGCCGAGATTTTCCAGGGCCAGGCCGGCCTGAATCTCGGCATTCGGACGCAGCGGCGAGGAGGCCGGCATCTTGTCGTAGACGGCGACGGCATCCTCCGGCTGGCGCGCACGCTCCAGAATGTCGCCGAGCGTCAGGATCGCGAGGTCGTGGCCGGGGTCGAGATAGATCGCCATGCGCAGGTAGAGCAGCGCGGCGGCTTCGTCGCCCTGGCGATTGCCGGCGCTGGCGAGGCCATAGAGCACCTCGGCCGCGCCCTGCTGCGGCGTCGTGATCTGACGCGGCGGCGCATCCTTCTTGCCGACGAGCGCCATGCCCTCGCGGATGATCGGATGATTCGGCAGCAGGCGGTCGAAGGCGGCGTAGGTTTCGGCCGCACCGTTGAAATCGCCGTTGCGGGCCTGGAAGCGCGCCCAGAGATCGACCAGCCGGAGCGTGGTCTTCTCGGCGTCATAGGCGGATTTCAGCCGCTTTTCAGCTTCACCCTTGCGGCCGGCGGCATCGAGAATGAGCCCGGCATGATAGTCGCGGAAAAGATTGTAGGACGCCTCGCCCTTCAGGCGCTCCAGCGTCTCGATCGCTCGGCGGGAATTGCCGGAGCCGAGATAGGACCAGGCTGTGAGCAGCGTCGCGGTGATGTCGGCCGCGCGCCCCCTGCCCCCGCGCTGGAGATGATTGCGCGCCGTCCGGTAGCTCTTCTGCTTGATCGAGCGGATGCCGATGACGAGCTGGGCGAGGCCATTGCTCGGGTCCTGCTGGATCAATTTGTCGGCCGCCCGGAAGGCATCCGGCATGGCACCGTCGGCCAGGAAGGCGACGAAGGCGCGCTCGGTCAGATCGTTGTTCTGCGGGTCTTCCTTGATCGCCTCGCGCAGATAGACGGAGGCCGCACCGAGATCGCGGGAGGCACCGGCGACGATCGCGGCGAGGTAGTTGCCTTCCAGGCTGTCGCCCGGCTCGAGCGTGTCAGCCGTACGCGGCTGCGTTGCGCCCTGGGCAGCGGCCACGGCTGGCAGGAACATCAAAAGCGACAACGCAGCAGCCGTGCCGGAGGCACGCACCTTCTTCAATAATGTCACGACTGCCATTCTCCCTCGGTCCGCAGCCTCACCATCTCGGGGCGCACTCTTCCAGCGGACCGTGATCGCTTCGCGTAGGCTGCCAAGATGGCGGTTTCCGGGCGGACGGGCAAGCCGGCCCCCTCCCGAATGCGGCTCTTTCGTAGCAGCCGCGCAACACTCCCGGAAATCTGCCTGACCAAGCGGTCGAAAGCCGAAAACGGCGATCATCACGCAGGGATATCGGGCCTATAGCTTGTCCGTCTGCAGCTTTCGCAGCGATTCCACTGGGACTGTTCCAATGAAGAAGATCATTCTGAGCATTGCCGCCATCGCACTCCTCGGCGGCTTCGTCGCCGGCTGCGCCAAGGACGAGACCAAGCCGGTCGCCAAGATCGTCCGCAAGGGCTGATCGGCCTCCTGGCCTGACGATAAAGGGCGCGCCGGCCGGCGCGCCCTTTATTGATTCATCGGACAGCGAATCGCCCCGCGATCACATATTCGCGTAGCCCGGCCCGCCGCCGCCTTCCGGGACCGTCCAGGTGATGTTCTGGGCGGGGTCCTTGATGTCGCAGGTCTTGCAGTGGACGCAGTTCTGCGCGTTGATCACGAAGCGCGGATTGGCCTTGGTCTCGGCGTTCTCGTAGACGACTTCGTAGACACCCGCCGGGCAATAGAGTCGCGCCGGCTCGCCATAGAGCGGCAGGTTCTGCGCGATCGGGACCGACGGGTCGGTCAGCTTCAGATGCGCCGGCTGGTCCTCCTCGTGATTGGTCGAGGAGAGGAAGACCGAAGACAGCTTGTCGAAGGAGATCTTGCCGTCCGGCTTCGGATAAGTGATCGGCGTGACCTCGGCCAGCGGCTTCAACGTCGCGAAATCCGGCTTGCCGTGCTTCAGCGTGCCGAAGGGCGACCAGCCGAAAAGCTGGTTCAGCCACATATCGATGCCGCCGAGCCCGATGCCGAGCAAGGTGCCGAACTTGGACCAGAGCGGCTTGACGTTGCGGACGCGCTTCAGGTCCTTGCCGATGGCGCTGTCGCGCCAGCTCGTCTCGATCTCGACGACCTCGTCATGACTGCGCCCGGCCTGCAATGCCGGCACCAGCTTCTCCGCCGCCAGCATGCCCGACAGGATGGCGTTGTGGCTGCCCTTGATGCGGGGCACGTTGACGAAGCCCGCGGAGCAGCCGATCAGCGCGCCGCCCGGGAAGGTCAGCTTCGGCACCGACTGCCAGCCGCCCTCGGTGATGGCGCGCGAGCCATAGGCGATGCGCTTGGCGCCCTCGAAGGTGTCGCGGATCAGCGGATGGGTCTTGAAGCGCTGGAACTCGTCGAAGGGCGAGAGCGTCGGGTTCTGGTAGTTCAGATGGACGACGAAGCCGACCGAAACCAGATTGTCGTCGAAATGATAGAGGAAGGAGCCGCCGCCGGTGCTGTTGTCGAGCGGCCAGCCGAAGGAGTGCTGGACGCGGCCCTTGTGAAACTTCTCCGGCTTGACCTGCCAGAGTTCCTTCAGGCCGATGCCGTATTTCTGGGGCTCGCGGCCTTCATCCAATGCAAATCGCTTGATCGCGATCTTGGAGAGCGAGCCGCGCGCGCCTTCGCCGAGCAGCGTATAGCGGCCGCGCAGCTCCATGCCCCGGGTGAAGCGGTCGGAGACCGTGCCGTCCTTGGCGATGCCCATGTCGCCGGTGGCGATGCCGGCGACCGAGCCGTCCTCGTTGAAGAGCAGCTCGGCGGCGGCGAAGCCCGGATAGATTTCGACGCCGAGTGCCTCGGCCCGCGCGCCCAGGAACTTCGCGACGAGCCCGAGCGAGCCCACGAAATTGCCGTGGTTATTCATCAGCGAGGGCATGCCGAAATTCGGCAGGCGGATACCGTTCGGCTCGGTCAGGAAATAGAAGATGTCTTCCTTGACCTCGGTGGTCAGCGGACGATCGGGATCGTCGCGCCAGTCCGGCACGAGCCGGTCGAGGCCGATGGGATCGATGACGGCACCGGAGAGGATATGGGCGCCGACCTCGGCGCCCTTCTCGACCACCACGACCGAGATGGACTCATCGAGCTGCTTCAGCCGGATCGCAGCCGCCAGACCCGCAGGGCCGGCACCGACGATGACGACGTCATAGTCCATGCTCTCGCGCGGTTCGCTCTGCGCTTCCTTGAGATCCATCCTGCCCTCCGCCTCAGCAGCATGCGCCGCATGATAGTTTATATATGAACTATTTCACCGGGTCGTTCAATGCCGGCTTTCGTCCAGTCTGGAACCCCTCTATCCAAGCGTGCGTTCCATTTTGCAACTGTGTCGGCTCGCAGAGAGGGTTTGCAAGGTATAGGATGCAGCGATGAGCCTGTCCGATGCAGTCAGCCCCGACGCGCCCGATCCTTACGAGCTTTTGAGCTGGTACGCCGAGATGGGCGTGACCGAGGCGCTCGACGAAGCGCCGCGCAACCATTTTTCCGACCCGGCTCCTGCCGGCGAGCGCGGCGACGGGCAGCCGCGCCTGCGCCCGCTACCCGGCCGCCCTGCCGCTCCGGCACGGCCGATGGCGGCTGCGGCAACGGCACCTGACGACGCCACGGTCAGCGCCAAGGCGCTCGCTCGCGAAGCGCGCACGCTCGATGAGCTGAAGGCCGCGCTGGCCGGTTTCGAAGGCTGCGTGCTGAAGGCCACCGCCAAGAACCTGGTCTTCGCCGACGGCAATCCGCAGGGCCGGGTGATGATGGTCGGCGAAGCGCCCGGTGCCGACGAGGACCGCATCGGCCTGCCCTTCGTCGGGCGCTCCGGGCAGTTGCTCGACCGCATGCTGGCCGCGATCGGGCTGAGCCGGAAGGACGACGTCTATATCGCCAACATGCTGCCCTGGCGACCACCGGGCAACCGCACGCCGACGCCGCAGGAAGTGGCGATCTGCCTGCCTTTCATCCAGCGCCAGATCGAGCTCGCCGATCCCGACATTCTTGTCTGCGTCGGCGGCCCTTCCGCACAAGGACTGCTCGGCTTCACCGGCATCCTGCGCTCGCGCGGCAAATGGGTGGAATACGACACCGGCGCGCGGCGCATCCCGGCGATCGCGACGCTGCACCCGGCCTATCTGTTGCGGCAGCCGCTGCAGAAGCGGCTCGCCTGGCGCGACCTGCGCGCGCTGAAGGCGGCGCTCGACGGGAAGAATTGACGCAGCGACGTTGCGCGCAGGCGCGGCACGAGGCAGGCTTGCATTAGATCACATCCAGACACGCCCGAACGGGCGAGGCCCGGCACCGGCGTGACGTGGCCAGACGGAGTTCTGCGATGGTCATCGATGCTTTTCTGCTTTCGCGCATCCAGTTCGCCTTCACCATCTCGTTCCATATCGTCTTCCCGGCCTTCACGATCGGGCTTTCCGCCTATATCGCGACGCTGCTCGGGCTGTGGTTGAAGACGGGCGACCCGAAATTCCACCTGCTCGCCCGGTTCTGGACCAAGATATTCGCCGTCTCCTTCGCGATGGGCGTCGTCTCCGGCATCGTGCTGTCCTATCAGATCGGCACGAACTGGAGCCGCTTCTCTGTCGCGGTCGGCAATATCGTCGGTCCGCTGCTGGGCTATGAGGTACTCACCGCATTCTTTCTGGAAGCATCCTTCCTCGGCGTGATGCTGTTCGGCTGGAAGCGGGTGCCGCCCTGGCTGCATTTTCTCTCGGCGGCGATCGTCGCCGGCGGCACGGCGATGTCGGGCTTCTGGATTCTCTCGGCCAATAGCTGGATGCAGTATCCCGTCGGGCACGAGGTTCGCGACGGCATCGCCTACCCCGTCGACTGGATGAAGATCGTCTTCAACCCGACCTTCCCCTTGCGCTTCGCGCATATGATGACGGCGGCCTATCTCACCACCGCCTTCGTCGTGCTGGCGACCGGCGCGCGCCATCTCCTCGCCGGACACCGAACCGAATCGGCCAAGACGATGGTGCGCATGGCGATCCTGATGATCGCACTGACCGCGCCGCTGCAGGCGCTGATCGGCGATTTCCACGGCAAGCAGACCGCGATCTACCAGCCGGCCAAGCTTGCCGCTATCGAGGCGCATTGGGATTCGGCAAAGCCCGGCGCGCTCGTCCTCTTCGCCTGGCCCGACGAGAAAGCCGAGCTCAACCGGTTCGAAATCTCGATCCCCGGCGTCGCCAGCCTGCTGACGCATGGCAGCATGGATGCGCTGTTCCCGAGCCTCAGGGATTTCAAAGTCGAGGACCGGCCGCCGGTGCTCATCCCCTTCTTCGCCTTCCGCGTCATGGTCGGCATCGGCACCCTGATGATCCTGTTCGGCTGGGCCGGCGCCTGGCTCTGGAAGCGCGGCACCATCTTCGAATCGCGCCGATGGCTCTGGCTCGCCCAGTACAGCTGGCCGGCCGGGTTCGTCGCCATCCTCTCCGGCTGGTTCGTCACCGAGGTCGGTCGCCAGCCCTGGCTCGCCACCGGCGTCCTGCGCTCGAAGGACGCGGTCTCGCCGATCACGACTCTCGAGGTCGCGATCTCGCTGGGGCTGTTCGTCTTCGTCTACTGCGTGGTGTTCACGGCCGGCATCCTCCTGATTAATCGCCTGATCGACAAGGGACCGGACGAGATCAGCCATGAGGACCCGCCCGAGCAGCCATCGAAGCGGACGCTGAAGGCGGCACAGGCGCCCGCCGCGGCGATCTTCGGCGACGGCCATCCCGGCGACGACAAGATCCAGCCGGCGAACTGAGGAGAGCTATTATGGAATGGTATCTCCCCGTGATCTGGGCCGGCGTGATCGGCTCCGCCGTAATGCTCTACGTCATCCTCGATGGCTTCGACCTCGGCATTGCCATCCTGTTCCCGACGACGAAGGACGAGGGCGAGCGCGACCAGATGATGAATTCGGTCGCGCCGTTCTGGGACGGCAACGAGACCTGGCTGGTGCTCGGCGGCGCGGGACTCTGGGTCGCCTTCCCCTATGCCTATGCCATCATCATGCCGGCCTTCTACATCCCGGTGATCCTGATGCTGCTGGCGCTGATCTTCCGCGGCGTCGCCTTCGAGTTCCGCTGGGTGGCCAAGCCCCATCACAAGGTCTGGGATCTCGCCTTCTGGGCAGGCTCGACGCTCGCTGCCTTCGCGCAAGGGCTGATCCTCGGCGGATTGCTCCAGGGCGTGAAGGTCGTTGACAAGCAGTTCGCCGGCGGCCCCTTCGACTGGCTGACGCCGTTCACGGTGATGTGCGGCATCGGCGTCGTCATCGGCTATGCCACGCTCGGCGCGACCTGGCTGGTCTACAAGACGGAGGGGCCGGTGGCGGACCGGGCGCGCCGGCAGGCGAAGGCACTGCTGCTGGGCCTGCTCGCCTTCGCCGTGCTGGTTTCGCTCTGGACGCCCTATGCGCATCCGCGCATCGCCGAGCGCTGGTTCACGCCGTCCAACCTGATGCTGCTCTGGCCGCTTCCGGTGCTGACCGCGATCTGCGGCTACATCGCCTGGAAGCGGCTGCACGGCGCGCATGAGTTCACGCCTTTCGCCCTCACGATCGCGATCTTCGTCCTGTGCTTTCTGGGGCTCGCGGTCTCGAACTATCCCCATCTGGTGCCGCCCGATCTGACGATCTGGGACACGGCAGCGGCGCCGAGCTCGCATATCTTCGTGCTGATCGGCGTCAGCTTCCTCCTGCCGACGATCCTGTTCTACACCGCCTTCGTATACTGGACCTTCCGTGGCAAGGTCAGGATCGACAGCGGCTACCACTGAGTGGAACCCCCGCGGTCAGGTTGCGTTCAGGAGCGGTTTGCAAAGACGACTTGAGTTCCCCGCATCTCCCGGCGAGATTGCGGGGGAACTTCGCCGGGGATGCCTTCATGCAATGGGAAGATTACCGCCAGTCCGATAATCTCGAGGACAGGCGCGGCAGTGGTGGCGGCGGCGGCTTCGCCGGCATGCCAGGCGGGCGCGGCGGCGTCGGCATCGGCACGATGGTGGTGCTCGGCCTGCTCGGCTGGGCGCTCGGCATCGATCCGCGCCTGCTCATCGGCGGCGCCGAACTGATCGGCGGCATCGGCGGGCGCGAGCAGACGCAAGAGACGCGCCGTTCCTCCGGCCCGCCGGAGGACCAGATGGGTCGCTTCGTCTCGGCCGTTCTGGCGCAGAACGAGGACATCTGGTCGAAGCTTTTGCCGCAGCAGGCCAATACCCGCTACCAGCCGCCCCGGCTCGTCCTGTTCTCCGGCGTCGACCGTTCGGGCTGCGGCACCGCGCAATCGGCGATGGGGCCGTTCTATTGCCCGGTCGACAAGAAGGTCTATCTCGACACCTCCTTCTTCCAGGAAATGCAGCGCAAGCTCGGCGGCGGCGGCGATTTCGCCTATGCCTATGTGATCGGCCACGAGGTCGGCCATCACATCCAGAACCTGCTCGGCATCCTGCCCAAGGCCAACCAGATCCGCGAGCGCTCCTCCGAGCGCGACGCGAACGCGATCTCGGTGCGAATCGAATTGCAGGCGGACTGCTTCGCCGGCGTCTGGGCTCACAACGTCCAGGCGATGGGCCGTATCGACCAGGGCGATATCGACCAGGCGATGCGCACCGCCTCCGCCATCGGCGACGACAAGCTGCAAAAGGCGGCGCAAGGCACGGTCGTGCCCGACTCCTTCACGCACGGCTCCTCGGCGCAGCGCATGAAGTGGTTCACCACCGGCTTCCAGTCAGGCTCGATGCAGAGCTGCGACACGTTCCGGAATCAGGTGTAGCGCCTCTCAACGGCGCCGGAGGTGCCGGGGTCGCAGACGGTCATCACCGCCTCGTCCCGCTGGCTGGTCGCTCCGGCCGGGCGTTCAAAACAAATCGGGCCCGAACGGGCCCGCGACTTCCTGAGAATGCCGTGCGGAGGGCTGCATCCAGCCCTCCGCTTGGTTTTCGTGGAGAGGCTAGCTCCAGAATCCTTCCTGATGTTCGCGAGGCGAGAACGTATCTTCGTCCTCCCGTTGTTCCTCGCGCTTGTCCTCGTCGCGCTCCGCTTCGAGCGCAGAACAGGAATCGTGCCGTTCCAGCATGGATCTCTCCTTTCGATGTCTGAGGGAGGTGCTTCAGGCAACCGTCTACATATGAACTTATGCTGCAGCGCACAAGTTCCCGCACGAAATTCGTTTCGCCATGCGCTTCAGGCATATCGCCTTCGGCGGCGCCACATCCCTCCAGGCAGCTAGCCCGCCCGCTCCCGCAGGACCGGCAGCCGCACCGGCGCCCGGTCGAGACGACCGGTCAGCGCGACCGCCTTGGGCATGACAAGCCCCGCCGTGAGCCCGCGACCGGGCAGCGAGAACATGAGCCGTTCGCGCAAGGACGCAAACGCCCCTTCCAGGGGAATCAGGGCCGGCTTTGCCGCCGCGACCAGCAGATGACGCTCCACCGCCTGGACCCAATGAGCCTGCGGCACATCGCCGGATTCGAACAGGACGAGGCGGTCTCCCCGTGCATGGGCTGCGCCTTCCCGCCAGGCTTGCTCATGGCTCGCGCGGAGATAGCGGGCGCCGGTGGCGTCGGCAGCGCGCTCGGTCTCGGGCGCACCGACCGTGTCGACGAGCACCGCATGGCCGAGAAACCCCTCCGCGACCGCTGGAATCAGAACAGCCAGGGTCGCGGCAAGCGCCTGCTGGGAACCATCGCTGCGGATCACGGCCGTGAGCATAAGCGAAATCCTATGCCGCAACGCAGCATGTCACAATCCCGCCCTTGCTTTATGTTCTTGTTATGTTCACTCTACATGAGACCAGAAGGCGTCGATTCCCGGCGCGTGACGCGGTTCGAAAACCATGCCCCAGGCCAGACCCACTTCACGGCCCTTCCCGGCAGCCCAGCCCCTGCGGCGGCTCGACCGGGAGCCGAGCGTCTCGGCGCCGGTCGTCGCACCCGCCGATCCGATGGCCTATATCGGCCATCAGATCGATCCCGACAGGCGGCGCGGACGCGGTGCCACGATCAATCCCGGCGGCCGCTACGAGGCCGAGCAGCGCGTCGCCGAGGACGACGGCTGGGGGTCGCTGGAGGAACTCCCGCCGTTCTCGACCGAGATCGCCTATGAGAAGGCGCGCACCATCATCACGCGCAACGACTCGCCCGATATCTCCTTCGACCGCTCGATCAATCCCTATCGCGGCTGCGAGCATGGCTGCGTCTACTGCTTCGCCCGGCCGACCCATGCCTATCTCGGCCTGTCGCCGGGGCTCGATTTCGAAAGCAAGCTGACGGCGAAGCCCGATGCGGCGGCGCTGCTGGAAAAGGAGCTCTCCTCCCCCTCCTATCAGCCGCGGACGATCGCGATCGGCACCAATACCGACGCCTACCAGCCGATCGAAAGGAAGCTCCGGATCATGCGTCAGATCCTGGAGGTGCTGGCAAAGTTCAATCACCCCGTCGGCATCGTCACGAAATCGGCGCTGGTCCAGCGCGACATCGATATCCTCGCGCCGATGGCGGAGAAGGGACTGGTTAAGGTCGCGCTCTCGGTAACGACGCTCGACCCGAAGACCGCACGCGGCATGGAACCGCGCGCCGCCTCGCCAGCCAAGCGGCTGGAGACGATCCGCAAGCTCTCCGAGGCCGGCATCCCGGTCACGGTGCTGGTCGCGCCGATCGTCCCGGCGATCAACGAGCACGAGATCGAGCGCATCCTCGACGCGGCGAAGGCGGCAGGCGCCGAGGCAGCCGGCTATGTCCTGCTCCGGCTGCCACTCGAAGTGCGCGACATCGTGCAGGAATGGCTGCTGACGCATCATCCCGACAAGCTCAGGCATGTAATGTCGCTGATCCGCTCGACGCGCGGCGGCAAGGACTACGATTCGCAATGGGGCCAGCGCATGGTCGGCTCCGGCCCCTATGCCTGGATGATCGGGCGGCGCTTCGAGATGGCGGCCGAACGCATCGGCTTCAACACGACGCGGCGCCGACTGCGGACCGATCTCTTCGTGAAGCCGGAGAAGGAGAAGGCGCAGTTGAGTTTGTTCTGAGGCGTTGGGCGGCTGCTCTCGCCGTCATGCTCGCCCTTGTGGCGAGCATCCAAGCCTTGGGCACCGCATTGTAGGAAGGAAGACGTGGATGGTCGGGACAAGCCCGACCATGACGATCAAACGCGATTGCGTGGGGCGAGGAAAAGACGGCTCTGGCCCCGCGCTGTGCTCTGCTGCATAACCCCGCCATGCCCGCCGATTTCAACCGCGAAACATCCGCCATTGCCAACGGCCGCTGGCCGCTGGCCGGCATCGACGAGGTCGGACGTGGGCCGCTGGCCGGCCCGGTCGTCGCCGCCGCCGTGATCCTCGATCCCGAGCGCGTGCCTTATGGACTCGACGATTCGAAGAAGCTCTCGACTGCGATCCGCGAGGAACTCTTCGGCGAAATCATGGAACGGGCGCTGGCCGTCTCCGTCGCCAGCGTGACGGCCGTCGAAATCGACGCCATCAACATCCGGCAGGCGACGCTGCTGGCGATGCGCCGGGCCGTGGCCGGCCTGCCGCTGGCACCGCTGCATATCCTGGTCGACGGCAACGATCCGCCGCAATTCGCCTGTTCCTGCGAGGCGATCATCCAGGGCGACGGGCAGATCGCCTCGATCGCGGCAGCGTCGATCATCGCCAAGGTGACGCGCGACCGGATGATGGCGCGGCTGTGCAAGCGCTATCCGGCTTATGGCTTCTCCAGCCATGTCGGCTATGCGACGCCGCAGCATCGCAAGGCGATCACCGCGCACGGCCCCTGCCCGGAACACCGCTATTCCTTCGCGCCGGTGAAGGGCGTGTGGTTCCGGTAGGCCGCGGCCTCGCGCGTCGCTCCTCGGTGGGGAGGAAGCCTCTGTCCGACCTCCGTGACCTCGGCCGTATTTCACTCCGTCATGCTCGCCCTTGTGGCGAGCATCCACGTCTTGAACACCGCCCTTGCTGAAGGAAGACGTAGATGGCCGGGACAAGCCCGACCATGACGGGAAACACGGCTCCCGGACCTCACCGAACGCCCTCGCAAGCTGCCCTTACGGCAGCCTGAGACGTTAACCGCCGTTTACGAATTTCTCTTGATTGCCAATGGGCTAGGCAAAATCTGCAGCCCCAGAATGGGACGCATTTTTTTCAAAGCGGAAACCCGACCTTTACCCTGTCCGACCAAGATCGCCCTCGTTGAAGTTGCGTAACGGTCTTGGTGTCATGGGTGTTTTGCGTACCGGGACCGCCAGTGCTCCCGTCCGGATTCAGGTTTCGCGTACCGGACGGCCTGCACTGGGGGCTCGGATGAAGGCCAAGGGCCTTCCCGAACATATCGGCGCTCCGCGGGAGCTGCCGCTCGATCAGATTCTCGTAGGCGACTGCGTCGCGGCGATGAACGCGCTGCCACCGGCAAGCGTCGACCTCATCTTTGCCGACCCCCCCTATAACCTCCAGCTCGGCGGCGATCTGCGCCGGCCCGACGACAGCCTCGTCGATGCCGTCGACGACGACTGGGACAAGTTCGCCTCCTTCTCCGATTACGACCGCTTCACCCGAGACTGGCTTGCGGCCGCGCGGCGCGTGCTGAAGCCGGATGGGGCGCTGTGGGTGATCGGCAGCTACCACAACATCTTCCGCGTCGGCGCGACACTGCAGGATCTCGGCTTCTGGATGCTGAACGACATCGTCTGGCGCAAGGCCAATCCGATGCCGAATTTCCGCGGCCGGCGCTTCACCAACGCGCATGAGACGCTGATCTGGGCGGCGCGCGGCGAAGCCTCCAAATACACCTTCCATTACGAGGCGCTGAAGGGCGGCAATGACGACCTTCAGATGCGCTCGGACTGGTATCTGCCGCTTTGCACCGGCGACGAGCGTCTGAAGGACGACAGCGGCGCCAAGGTGCATCCGACGCAGAAGCCGGAGGCGCTGCTGGCCCGCGTGCTGCTCTCGGCCTCCAATCCCGGCGACGTCATCCTCGATCCGTTCTTCGGCACGGGCACGACCGGCGCCGTCGCCAAGGCTCTGGGCCGCCATTTCATCGGCCTCGAGCGCGACCCGGTCTACGCCAAGGCAGCGCGCGAGCGCATCGCGGCGGTGACGCCGCTGGCGCCGGAAGCGTTTTCGACCGCGCCCTCCAAGCGTAGCGAGCCGCGCGTGCCGTTCCTCAGCCTGGTCGAGGCCGGGCTGGTGAAGGCCGGCGAGACCGTCCATGACGAGAAACGCCGCCACAAGGCCGTGATCCGCGCCGACGGCACGCTGATCCTCGGCCCGGCCGTCGGCTCGATCCACAAGGTCGGTGCGCTGGCGCAAGGCCTGCCGGCCTGCAACGGCTGGACGTTCTGGCATGTCGAGCGCCAGGGCGGACTGACCGTGCTCGACGCGCTGCGCGGCGAGATCAGGGCGCAGATGGCGGCGGCCTGAACCGCCGGCCTCGCGCCCCCTGCCCTATCGTCATATGTTCGAAGGATGCGCGTTCGCCACCGGCGCGCGCATCCTGAACATAGGACAGCGAGGGCGGCAGCATGGCGACGATCCTCAAGAACGGGTCCCGCGGACCCGAGGTCAAGACGCTTCAGGAGGCGCTGAACGCGAAACTGAAGCCGATCCCGAAGCTCGTGCCCGATGGCCAGTTCGGCACCATGACCCACAACGCGGTCCTGGCCTTCCAACGCAAGAACTGGCTGGTCGAGGATGGCCAGGCGGGACCTGCGACCCAATCCTGTCTCTACGACACCGAGGCCTTCGCGCCGATCCTGCACAATGTTCCCTTCATCGCGCAGCCGACCAACACGACCTGCTGGGCGACCTCGACGGCGATGATGAAGAAATCGACCGTGCCGATCATCATCGCTAGGACGCCGCCGGACATGATCGCCTCCGATGGCGGGCTGCTGAACTCCTCCGAAAGCGACCAGGCGATCGTGACCGGCCAGCGCTATGGCCGCATCCATGGGCTGCGCTGCAACGCGCCCCAGTCCTGGTCGGTCGAGCAGCTCAGGCAGGCGGTGGCCCGTGGGCCGCTGATGTTCGACATGCTCTGGCGTGTCGACGAGTACACGGCCGGTCGCGGCAGCCCCGGCCACATGATCGTCATCGTCGGCATGCGCGGTGACGGCAATCCTGACGGCACCGGCACGACGCTGCGCATCCACGATCCCTGGCCGCCGAACCGCGGCAAGATCTACTCGAAGGGCTATTTCAAATGGTCCGTCGAACTGCCGACGATGACCTATCGCGTCTTCGAGCTATAGAGGCCGGCGCGCTCGACGACCTTCAGCATCAGGCTCGGCAGCGGTTCACCGGCAAGGTTCGCCAACTTGGTGAAACGCATCCCGGCCGGGGCCTGCGTGCGCTCGGGAACGCTGCCGGTGAAGACCGTCAGCTCCAGCGGGAAATGCGTGAAGACATGGCGGACCGGTTCCACGACCTGGGTCCAGCTCAGCGGCAATGGCGCGTCCTGCGCGGCACCGTCGAGTTCGTAATCGGCCCGCCATTCGCTGGTCGGCACCTCGGCCATGCCGCCGAGCAGGCCCTTGGCGGGTCTCGTGCGCAGCAGGATCGCGCCATCCGCACGCGCCAGCACGAAGGCCGCGCCGTAGCGCGTCACTCCGGCCTTCTTCGGCGCCTTGCGCGGAAAACTCTCCTGCATGCCGGCAATTCTGGCTTGGCACGGCTCGCGCCAGGGGCAGAGGCCGCAGGCCGGACTGCGCGGCGTGCAGATCGTGGCGCCGAGATCCATGAGCGCCTGGGCGAAATCGCCCGGCCGATCGTGCGGCAGCAACGCCAGAACCTTCTCGCGAATCAAGGATCGGGCGCCGGGCAATTCGTCCGCGATCGCGAAGAGACGGGTCATCACGCGCTCGACATTGCCGTCGACTGCGGCAGCCGGCCGGTCGAAGGCGATCGCCGCGACGGCGCCGGCCGTGTAGGCGCCGATGCCCGGCAGGGCGCGCAAGCCCTCCTCCGTATCCGGGAAACGGCCGCGATGATTCTCCATCACCGCCTGGGCGCAGGCATGGAGATTGCGGGCGCGCGAATAATAGCCGAGCCCGGCCCAGGCCTGCATGACCTCTTCCGAAGCCGCCTCGGCGAGAGCCTGCACTGTCGGAAAGCGGGCCATGAAGCGCTCGTAATAGGGCTTCACCGCCGTGACCGTGGTCTGCTGCAGCATGATCTCGGAGGCCCAGACGCGATAGGGATCGGGCCGTTCGCCCGCAACCGCACGCCAGGGCAGCGCGCGGCGATGGCGGTCGTACCAGTTGAGAAGATCGGCGGCGCGGGCCTCGGGGGTCATGACCCGGATGTAGCGCAGCCATGGGTGACCGCAAGCGGCTTCATGCACCGCTTGCAGGCGACCGTGCCCGCGCCCACAATAAAGCCATGTCCGCCAAACCCCTCGCAGAGCTGATCGACGACTGCATCGCGCCCGCGCTCGCCGCGCAGGGTTTCGCGGGACGCGCCATCGTCTCGCTCTGGCCGGAGATCGCAGGCGAGCGGCTGGCGGCGCGCTCGCGCCCGCTCAAGATCGACTGGCCACGGCGCCGCCCGGCACCGGGCGAGGCTTCCGAGTCGGCGACCATGGTGGTGCGGGTCGAAAGCGCCTTCGCACTGGAGATGCAGCAGCTCGGGCCGTTGCTGGTCGAGCGCGTCAACACCCATCTCGGCTGGCGCGCCGTCGGCAAGCTCGTGCTCAAGCAGGGGCCGGTCGCGGCGCCCGTCATGTCGAAGCCGGTGCCCAAGCTGGACGGAGCGACGGCTGCTCGCGTCGAGGCTCAGGTTGCCGGCGTCGCCGACGAGGGCCTGCGCGAGGCGCTGGCCCGGCTTGGCCGGGCGGTGGCGCTCAACGCGAAAACGCGAGGCGATGACACGGCTTCGTGAGCAGCGCGGTGCGCGGCAGGATGCGCTCTTGCCACAATCGCACTGACCACTATAGCTCCAAGCGACTTTGACCTTCCGAGGATCTTTCACGATGACGAACAGGCGACAGCTCCTGACCGGCGCAGCCGGCATCGCCGCTGCCGCGCTCGCCGGTGGTAACGCCGCGCGGGCCCAGACCAAGCTGCCCGATGCCGGCCCCCTCGGGGACGTCTGGCTCGGCCCGGCCGATGCCAAGGTCACCATCGTCGAATATGCCTCGATGACCTGCTCGCATTGCGCGCATTTCCACGAGACGACCTGGCCGGAGCTGAAGAAGAAATACATCGACACCGGCAAGGTGCGCTTCACGCTGCGCGAATTCCCGCTCGATCCGCTGGCGACGGCCGGTTTCATGCTCGCCCGCTGCAACGGCAACGACAAGTACGTCCCGATGACGGACCTGCTGTTTGCGCAGCAGCGCAACTGGGCCTTTACCGACAAGCCGGTCGATGCCCTCTCATCGCTGGTGAAACAGGCCGGTTTCACACAGGAATCCTTTGAAGCCTGCTTGAAACGCCAGGACATCTATGACGCCGTCACGGTGGTGAAGGACGGTGGGGCCAAGGCTGGCGTGGATTCGACGCCGACCTTTTTCATCAATGGGCAGAAGCGATCCGGTGCGCTCACGATCGCCGAATTCGACAAGATCCTGGAGCCGCTCCTCGGCAATTGAGCGGAGCGTTTTCGCGCGCGATCCCTTCTCCCCTCGGGGGAGAAGGTGGCAGCGCGAAGCGCTGACGGATGAGGGAAGCACGGGCCGGGCAGCGCGAACCGCCCCTCACCCGTCTGCTACGCAGACACCTTCTCCCCCGAGGGGAGAAGGAAGAATAGCGGCGCGCCCATGCATCTGACGCGCCTCAAGCTCGCCGGCTTCAAGACCTTCGTCGAGCCGACCGAGTTCCTGATCGAGCCCGGGCTGACCGGCGTCGTCGGTCCGAACGGCTGCGGCAAGTCCAATCTCGTCGAAGCGCTGCGCTGGGTGATGGGCGAAAGCTCGTTCAAGAACATGCGCGGCTCGGGGATGGACGACGTCATCTTCGGCGGCTCGAACGAGCGCCCGGCCCGCAACATGGCCGAGGTCTCGCTGACCCTCGACAACAGCGACCGCAAGGCGCCGGCCGCCTTCAACGAAGCCGATGTGCTCGAAGTCACGCGCCGGATCGAGCGCGAGGAAGGCTCGACCTACCGCATCAACGGCAAGGAGGTGCGGGCCAAGGACGTCCAGCTCCTCTTCGCCGATGCCGCGACCGGCGCGCGCTCGCCGGCCCTCGTCCGGCAAGGCCAGATCAGCGAGATCATCTCGGCCAAACCGCAATCGCGCCGGCGCATCCTTGAGGACGCCGCCGGCATCGCCGGCCTGCACAGCCGTCGTCACGAGGCGGAGCTGCGCTTGCGCGGCGCGGAAGACAATCTGACTCGGCTGGAAGACGTGCTCGGCGAGATCGACGGGCAGATCGACGCCCTGCAGCGTCAGGCACGACAGGCCGGGCGCTATCGCAGCCTCGCTTCCGATATCCGCCGGGCCGAGGCGACGCTCGCCGTCATCGCCCTGCACGACGCCCGCGCCCAGGAGGCGCAGGCCACGCATGTGCTGGAAGAAGCGGTGCGCGGCGTTGCCGACCAGACCGGGCTCCAGGCCGAGGCCGCCAGGCGACAGGCCATCGCCGCGCACGAATTGCCGGCCTTGCGCGAGGGCGAGGCGACCGCCGCCGCCGCTCTGGTCAGGTTGAAGCGCGGGCTGGACGAGCTCGAAGCCGAGAACAGGCGTGCCCGCCAGCGCACTGAGGAACTCGGCAAGCGCCTCGCCGAATTGCAGGCCGACCTGTCGCGGCAGGAGAGCATCGGACGGGATGCCTCCGACAGTCTCGCCCGGCTGGCGGAAGAGGATGCCGCGCTCGGCCTGGAAGGCGATGACGCCGGATCGGGCGCCGAAGCTGCAGCGGCGGCGCAACGCGCGGCAGAGGCCGCGCTCGCTGCAGCCGAAGCCGAGCAGGTTACTGCGCAGAGCGCATTGGCCGATCTCGCCGCGCGACGCGGCGCCCTGGAACGATCGCTGCGCGAGGCTCGTGAACGGCAAGATCGGGCCGGAGCCGAACGCGACAAGCTGCGCCGCGAGCTGGAAACCCTCGATGCCTCCGATGCGAAGACGCTGCTCGACAAGCTGCGCGAGGCGCTGATCGCGGCCGAAAAGGCGCTGAAATCCGCCGATGCGGATGTCATTGCGGCGCGCGGCGCCGTCACCTCGACACGCGAGCGTGAAGCTGCACAGCGAGGCCCCCTCGCCGAGGCCGAGCGCCGAGCGCAGCGCCTCGATACCGAGATCGGCACGCTGCGCAAGCTGCTGGCGCCTGCGGCCGGCGATCGCTGGCCGGCGGTCCTCGAAGCGGTCAGCGTCGCCAAGGGCTATGAGGTCGCGCTCGGCGCCGCGCTTGGCGACGATCTCGACGCCTCGACCGAGGCGACCGCCCCCGCGCATTGGGACGATACCGGTGAAGGCCGGGACGACCCCGCCCTGCCTGCGGGCGCCGAGCCGCTGCTGGCCCATGTCAAGGCGCCCGCCGCGCTGTGGCGGCGGCTGGCGCAGATCGGCGTCGTCACGCCCGATCAGGGCGAGGCTCTGCGGCGGGCGTTGAGGCAGGGGCAGATACTCGTATCAAAGGCAGGCGATCTCTGGCGCTGGGACGGCTTCACCAGCGCGGCCGACGCCCCCTCGCCCGCGGCACGACGACTCTCCGAGAAGAACCGCCTCGCCGATCTGGAACGCGAGGCCAAGGCTGCACGGGAAGCGGCTGAGGCCGCACGCCAGGCGCTGGAAGCCGTGAGTGCAGAGGCGCGACAGGCCGCGCAGGGCGAAACCGCAGCGATCGAAGCGGCACGGCAAGCACGGCGAGGCGTCGACCAGGCCCGCGAGCAATTGACTGCTGCCGAGCGCAAGGCGGCAGAAACGCTGGTCAAGCGCTCGACGCTGACTGAGGCGATCAAACGCCTCGGCCAGGCGGTGTCCGAAGCCGAGCAGCAGGTCGCCGCTCAGGAGACGGGGCTTTCCGCCCTGCCCGCCTCCGCCGAACTGGAAAACACCCTGCTCAAGGCTCGCGTGCTCCTTGGCGAAGCCCGCGCCACCGCCTCCGATGCTCGCGCCCGCGTCCAGACGCTGGCCCGCGAAGCGGACTTGCGGACCCGACGCCGCGAGGCCATCGCGGCCGACGTTCGCGCCTGGAAGCAGCGCACCGCCGCCAGCCTGCAAAGCGCCGAGGAGACGCGGCGGCGAATCGACGCCGCGAGCGCCGAGCAGAAGACACTTCTCGAAGCGCCCGATACCTTCCTGACCGAGCGGCGGCGGCTCGTCGCCGAGATCGAGCAGGCCGAGGCAGCGCGCCGGGAGGCGGCCGACAGGCTCGCCGCCGGCGAGACGACCCTGGCAGAGGCTGATCGGCAGGCCCGCATCGCGCTCGAAGGCCTGTCCAGCGCCCGCGAACGACGGGCCTCGGCCGAAGCGCGGCTCGAGGCCGCCCGCCAGCGCGTCGCCGACATAATCAGGCAGATCGAGGATGGTCTCGATACCGGTCTCGACGGGTTGCAATCGATCGCCGGCATCAAGCCGGGCGATCCGCTGCCGGAGCCGGAAGCGGTCGAGCGGCGGCTCGCCAATCTCAAGGGCGAGCGCGAACGGCTCGGCGCGGTCAACCTGCGCGCCGAGGACGAACTGACCGAGGTGAAGGCCAAGCGCGAAGGGCTTGCCGGCGAGCGCGATGACCTGACCGAGGCGATCCGCCGCCTGCGACAGGCGATCGGGGCGCTCAACCGCGAAGGCCGCGAGCGGCTGATCGCTGCCTTCGATATCGTCAACGGCCATTTCCAGCGGCTGTTCGGCGTGCTGTTCGGCGGCGGCGAGGCCGAGCTCAGGCTGGTGGATTCGGAAGACCCCCTTGATGCCGGGCTGGAGATTTTCGCGCGGCCACCCGGCAAGAAGCCGCAGGTGATGACGCTGCTCTCCGGCGGCGAGCAGGCGCTGACCGCGACCGCGCTGATCTTCGCGGTGTTCCTGACCAATCCCTCGCCGATCTGCGTGCTCGACGAGGTCGACGCGCCGCTCGACGATGCCAATGTCGAGCGCTACTGCGACCTGCTCGTCGACATGGCCCGCAATACCGAAACCCGCTTCATCCTGATCACGCACAATCCGATCACCATGGCGCGGATGGAGCGCCTCTTCGGGGTGACCATGGCGGAACGCGGGGTGAGCCAGATGGTATCGGTCGACCTCGCGACGGCAGAGCGCATCCGCGAGGCCGGGTAAAAGCGAGGTGCGCCGTCATGCTCGGGCCTGATCCGAGCATCTCAGACAGAAGGAGGCTCCTAAGGTCTCTCGTCCCGAGATTCTCGGGCCTGCGCTCCGCTCCGCCCGAGAATGACGGCCTGGCTGTTGCGCTGCTTTGATCACGAACGCCTTGGGAAAACCCGCCGGCGCCGCTGAAAAAATGCCACATTCGCTCCCGCAATGCGGCGAGATTGTCGCACTTTGCCAGAATTTATATATATTCCAATGCGTTAGACATTATCCCCCTGTCTTGACAGCGCCGGGGGCTGCCAATAAAGGAGGCCGTGCTGACGACGGCTCGATGCGCGGGTTTGGTCGTGGTTATAGTGGTTTTTCGCGGGATCGCGACGTAAACGCGATCAAGACGGAGGCCAAGACCATGTCCGAACCCGACCCAAACGCCTCAGACTCGGAGTTGCGCGCAAGACTGGGTTCCCTGAAGACCGCGATCAAGCGGGCGGAAGAGAACGAAAAGCCGGGCGCGAGCCCGGTTGGAGAGGACAAGGCGCTTGCGGGCGCGATGTCCTCAGGCTTTCGCGCCGCGACGGATCTCGCAGGTGGCATCATCGCAGGCGCCCTGATCGGGTACCTCGGCGACCGGTGGCTGGGAACCTCTCCGTTCCTGCTGATCGCCTTCATGGTGATCGGAACCATCGCGGGCTTCAGATCCGTCTATCGGCTCGGTTCGCGTCCGACCTCCGGGTCGAAGGGCGGTCCGAAGGACAATTGATCGAAAGGCGGCCATTCAGGCCGCGCGACGAGGAACGAGACCATGGCGGCCGGCGGCGGAATCGATCCGATCCACCAATTCCACATCGCTCCGATCGTGGAGCTGAAGCCGTTCGGCATCGACCTCTCCTTCACCAACACCTCGCTGTGGATGGTGATCGTGCTCGCCGTCGTTTCCGCCATCATGATCTATGGCTCGAGCCAGCGTGCGGTCGTCCCCGGCCGCCTGCAGTCGCTCGCCGAGATGGCTTATGAATTCGTCGCATCGACGATGACGGGCGTGATGGGCAAGGACGGCCTGAAATTCTTCCCGTTCGTGTTCTCGCTGTTCATGTTCGTGCTGGCGAGCAACCTGCTCGGCCTGCTGCCCGGCTCCTTCACCGTCACCAGCCAGATCATCGTCACCGCCGCCCTGGCGCTGCTCGTCATGACGATTGTGGTGGTCTACGGCGTCGTGAAGCATGGCAGCCATTTCTTCGGCCTGTTCGTGCCGTCGGGGGTGCCCGGCTGGCTCCTGCCCTTCATGGTGCTGATCGAGGCCGTGTCCTTCCTGTCGCGCCCGGTTTCGCTCTCGCTTCGTCTGTTCGGCAACATGCTCGCCGGCCATATCGCGCTCAAGGTCTTCGGCGGCTTCGTCGTCGTGCTGCTGGGCTCGGGTGCTGCGCTGAACTACGCCATCGCGCCGCTGCCGCTGCTGCTGGCGGTTGCGCTGACGGCGCTCGAGGTCATCGTCGGCATCCTGCAGGCCTATGTCTTCGCGATCCTGACCTGCGTCTATCTCAACGACGCGCTGCACCCCGGCCACTGAGGCCAGGGGCAGCGCTCGCGAGAGTTCATCCCACCCGTCAAAACCTTCCACACTGGAGAAACACCATGGATCCTGTTGCAGCCAAGTTCATCGGCGCCGGCCTCGCCTCGCTCGGCATGGGCCTCGCCGCCATCGGCGTCGGCACCATCTTCGGCAACTTCCTCTCGGGCGCTCTGCGCAACCCGTCGGCCGCCGACGGCCAGTTCCCCCGCGCGTTCATCGGCGCGGCGCTCGCCGAAGGTCTGGGCATCTTCGCGTTCGTCGTCGCGCTCGTGCTGCTCTTCGTGGTCTGACGCTTTCGTCGACCGCTTTCTCGTCGCGCGTTCGGGCCATTTCCGGCCGACGCGCGACGGTTCCGTATCTTAAGCGCTGAAAGGCACGCTATGCCGGTTCGATCTTCAGGGTTCGCGCGACAAGGATGGCTTCTGGCTGTCGGCTCGTTCGCCACTCTGGCGGCGGGTGCGGCGCAGGCTGCCACTCCGGGCCTGAGCGGCGAGAAGGCTTCCTTCCCGCCCTTCGACCCCGCGCACTTCGCCAGCAACCTGTTCTGGCTCGCCGTCACCTTCGCCGCTCTCTACTGGCTGATGTCCAAGGTCGCGCTGCCGCGCCTCGGCTCCATCCTGGAAGAGCGCGCCGAGACGATCGGCAGGGATCTCGACCAGGCCACGCAGATGCAGGCCAAGGCCGAGGACATGGCGCAGGCCTATGAGAAGGCCCTCGCCGAAGCGCGCAAGAACGCCCAGGGCATCGCCCAGACGGCGCGCGACGCCGGCGCCAAGGCGAGCGACGCCCAGCGTCACGCCACCGAGGCCGAGCTTGCCGCTAAGATGGCGCAGGCCGAGGCGACCATCGCCAAGACCAAGACCAAGGCGATGGGCAATGTGCGCGATCTCGGCAGCGACATCGCCGTCGCCATCGTCGCCAAGCTGACCGGTCAGGCTCCGAGCGCCAGCGAGGCGTCGGCGGCTGTCGACCAGGCCCTGACGCACGGCTGAGGAGAGTTCAAATGGATACTTTCTGGGTCGGCGTCGCGCTCGTTATCTTCCTTGCCATCCTGGTCAAGTTCGGCGTGCCGGGCGCGATCGTGAAGGCGCTCGACTCGCGTGGCGAGAAGGTCGCGCAGGAGCTGGCGGAAGCCCGCCGTCTGCGTCAGGAGGCCGAGAAGCTGCTCGCCGAGTACGATGCCAAGCGCAAGGCCGCCGAGGCCGAAGCTGCCGAGATCGTCTCTTCCGCCAATAGCGAGGCCAAGCGTCTCGCGGCGGAAGCCGAAGCCAAGCTTGCCGACTTCGTCGCGCGCCGCACCAAGGCGGCCGAGGAGAAGATCGCCCAGGCCGAGAGCCAGGCCGAGGCCGAGGTTCGCGCCGCGGCTGCGGAGGCCGCCACCAAGGCCGCCGAGACCATCCTGCGCGGCCAGATGGCCGGCAAGGCTGGTGAAGCCGCCTTCGCGGCAGGGCTGACCGAGGTCAAGGCCAAGCTCAACTGAGCCTTAAGCCGATTGCTCAATCGATCGACGCCGCGCCCGCAAGGACGCGGCGTTTTTCTTTGCCCCTCTCCTGTCGGAATCCCGATGCGGGATGCGGGCCGTCACCGCAATCTGCCGTGCATCGGCGACCCCAGGAGTTTCGAGATGATCGGCCGCCTTGCCCGTGTGCTCATCGCGATCGTCTCCGTCGCTGCGGCAGCAGGCCCTGCGAGCGCCTTCGAAAAGGTCAGCTTTCCGTCGCGCGATTCGGTTGGTCTCGTCGGCTGGCTGGCGCGGCCTGCTGGGGCAGGCCCCTTCCCGGTCGTCATCGGCCTGCATGGCTGCGCCGGGCTCTACAGGCGCTCGGGCGAGATCAATCTCCGCGAGAGCGACTGGTCGGAGCGCCTCAACCGCGCCGGCTATGCCGTGCTCCTCGTCGACAGCTTCGGGCCGCGCGGCATCAAGGCTTTATGCAATGACCGCGAGCGCGCGCTGACGCCGGCTGGCCGTGCGCGCGATGCCTTCGCCGCCATCGACTGGCTGGAGAAACAGGATTTCGCCGCCAAGCAGCCCATCGCTCTGATCGGCTGGTCGAATGGCGGCTCGACGGCTTTGCGCGTCGCGGGCGTGCCTGAGGCCAAGCGCCTGCGCCATGTCATCGCCTTCTATCCCGGCTGCCGCGTCATCCTGAAGCGCGGCTGGCAGGCGCAGACCGATACCGCGATCTTCCAGGGGCTGGCCGACGACTGGACGCCGGCGGCTCCTTGCGAGGAACTGGCCCGCAGCGGCGGGGCACGTTTTGTCGGCTTTCCCGGCGCCTATCACGATTTCGACCATCCGCACCTGAAACTGCGCGAGCGCAAGGCCGCCTATTCCCAGCGGCCCGACGGTATGGTCACGATCGGCAGCGACCCGAAGGCTCGCGCCGAGGCGATCGACGCAGTCATGGCGATCCTGAAGCGCCCCTGAGCGCGCTCAGTTGCTAGCGGTCGCCGTCGCTGCCGGCGGATTGCCCGAGGCTGCTATCGGCGCCGCCACAGGCCTTGCCGGCGGGATCACCGCCGCCTTCGGCTTCGGCTTGCGGGCCTGGATCGTCGAGGTGACGATGCCTTGCGGCGTATCCAATCCATAGATGTCGTCGCGGAACTGAACCTGGCCGTCGGCACCCTGCCAGCCGGTGAGATAGACCCATGCGACCGGGACCGACTTCTTCAGCGTAATGTTCTTGCGCTCGCCCTTGGCAATCTCGTCCTCGATCGACTGGCGGGTCCATTCCGAGCCTTCCAGCAGCCAGGCGGCGAGGTCGCGGACGCCCTCGATGCGGGCGCAGCCGGAGGAGTTGAAGCGCACGTCGTTGCGGAACAGCGTCTTCTTCGGCGTGTCGTGCATGTAGACAGCTTCGCTGTTGGGCATGTCGATCTTGAGCTGGCCGAGAGAGTTGGTCGGCCCCGGCTCCTGCCGGACGTAGAAATAGGGGCTCTTCAGCGTCGCCCAGTTGACGCTCGCCGGATCGATTTCCTTGTTCTCGGCGCCGAGCAGCTTCATGTTCGACTTGGCGATGAAGCCTGGATCCTTGCGCATATGCGGGATGATGTCGGCCTTCACGATCGACATCGGCGCCGTCCAGTAGGGATTGAGGTTCACCGAGGTGATATTGGCCTGGATCACCGGCGAGGGCCGGTCCGGGCGACCGACGATGGCGAGATGGCGCTGGGCGACCGTGCCGTTCTCGACCGCCTCGACGCTGGCGCCGGGGATGTTCACCACGACATAGCGGCTGGCAAAGTTGAAGCCGTTGCCCTTGAGGCGCTCCAGCGTCGCGGTGAGCTGGTTCAGGCGCGATTCGACCGGCGTGTTCATCGCCTTCAGGGTCAGGCGCCCGACCGTGCCCAGATCCGACAGGCCGTGCCGACGCTGGAAGCGCTTCACCGCCTCGGTCACGTTGGCGTCATAGACGTCGCCGGCAATGGCCTCGGACGCGAGATCGCCGCTGGCGAGCAAACGCTGCTTCAGAACAGTGACATCCGGCCCTTGCGAATCCGGCTTCAGCGCAGTGACGCTCGCCGGCACCTTGGGCCAGCCGCCGCGATTGGCGACGTCCTCATGGGCGATCAGCGCCTCGAGCGTGCGGTCATAGGTGTTGGGGCCGTAGCTCGGCTCGTTGGCACGCACGAGCGCCGTCGAGGCCAGCAGAGCCGCAGCCGCAAGAGCGAGGATGGAGGGACGCGCAGACATGAAAACCCCCGGGCCGCAGAGAGCGGCACCGGGGGATCATTCCGCGACATGGTCAAGGAATGCTTAAGAAGCGATCAGCATCCTTCACCATGCTGACGAATGCCGTCAGCATGGCGGGAGGCGCCTTACTCCGCCGCCTGGGCCGGAGCCGGCTTTTCCCATTTCAGCACCGGCGAGCGGGCGGCGCGGGTCTCGTCGAGGCGGCGGATCGGGGCGTGATGCGGGGCGCTGGTGAAGCGCTCCTTGTCATTGCCCTTGGCCGCGATGGCGAGGTCGCGCAGCGTCGCGATGAAGAGGTCGAGCGCCGCCTTTGATTCCGACTCGGTCGGCTCGATCAGCATGGCGCCGTGGACGACGAGCGGGAAATACACCGTCATCGGGTGGTAGCCCTCATCGATCATCGCCTTGGCGAAATCGAGCGTCGAGACACCCGAGCCCTTCAGCCATTCGTCGTCGAACAGTACCTCGTGCATCGAGGGATGGTCCGGGAAGGGCAGCGACATCAGGTCGGCAAGGCCGGCGCGGATATAGTTCGCGTTCAGCACCGCATCCTCGGAAGCCTGGCGCATGCCGTCCGAGCCGTGGCTCAGCATGTAGGCGAGCGCGCGGACATACATGCCCATCTGGCCGTGGAAGGCGGTCATGCGGCCGAAGGGCTTGTTGCCCGCCGGCGCTTCCCCGCGCGACTCGATCAGGTGCGGCTTGTCGTTCTCGACATGGATGAAGGGCACCGGCGCGAAGGGCGCCAGGCGTTCGGAGAGCACGACCGGTCCGGCGCCGGGACCGCCGCCGCCATGGGGCGTCGAGAAGGTCTTGTGCAGGTTGATATGCATCGCGTCGACGCCGAGATCGCCCGGACGGGCCTTGCCGACGATGGCGTTGAAGTTGGCACCGTCGCAGTAGAAATAGGCGCCCGCTTCATGCATCGCCGCGGCGATCTCGACGATCTGCGGCTCGAAGATGCCGCAGGTGTTCGGGTTGGTCAGCATGATCGCAGCGATGTCCGGCCCGAGCAGGGCCTTGACGTCCTCGACCGCGACCGTGCCGTCCGGACGGGCCGGAACCGCCTTCACCGAGAAGCCGATCAGGGCTGCGGTGGCCGGGTTGGTGCCATGAGCCGATTCGGGGACGAGCACGACATTGCGGGTCGCGCCCTCGCCCTTGGCGGCGATGGCAGCCTTGATCGCCATCATGCCGCAGGCCTCGCCATGGGCGCCGGCCTTCGGTGACAGCGCCACGGCCGGCATGCCGGTGAGCGTCATCAGGTAGCGGGCGAGTTCCAGCATCAGTTCGAGCGCGCCGGGCACGCTCGAGGTCGGCTGGAGCGGGTGCACGTCGGAGAAGCCCGGAAGCCGCGCCACCTTCTCGTTGAGGCGGGCATTGTGCTTCATCGTGCAAGAGCCGAGCGGGAAGAGCCCGGTGTCGATGCCGTAGTTCTTCTGGCTGAGGCGCACATAGTGGCGCATCGTCTCGGGCTCGGAGAGGCCGGGCAGGCCGATCTCGCCCTGGCGGGCATGCTTGCCGAGCCGCGACTTGAACGGCGCCGGCTTGTCGATGTCGACGCCGGTCGCCTCGTGATGGCCGATCTCGAAGATCAGCGGCTCGATCTGCTGCAGAGCCTTGTTGCCGGTGAAGGTGAGGTGCTCTTCATGCGAGGCCTCGCCGGCCTGGGTGGGACGTCCCTGACGGTTCAGCATCACAGCACCTCCACGAGCGCTGCCACGAGGGCGGCCCGGTCTTCATCGGTATTCACCTCGGTCGAGGCGATGATCAGCAGGTCGTCGAGCCCGGCCTTGGGCAGGAGCCGCGAGACGGGGACGCCGGCCAGGATGCCCTTGGCGGCGAGAACCTCGACGACCTCGGCGGCGGGCTTCTTCAGCTTCACGGTGAATTCGTTGAAGAAGCTGTCGTTGAGCACCGTCACGCCTTCGACGCCGGCGAGCGCGTCGGCGAGCTTCACGGCATTGGCGTGATTCACCTCGGCAAGACGGGCGAGACCGGTTTGGCCGAGCAGCGTCATGTGGATGGTGAAGGCCAGCACGCAGAGGCCGGAATTGGTGCAGATGTTCGAGGTCGCCTTGTCCCGGCGGATATGCTGCTCGCGGGTCGAGAGCGTCAGCACGAAGCCGCGCTGGCCGGTCGAATCGACCGTCTCGCCGCAGAGCCGGCCCGGCATCTGGCGGATATATTTCGACTTGGCGGCGAAGAGGCCGACATAGGGACCGCCGAAATTCAGGGCGTTGCCGATCGACTGGCCCTCGCCGACGACGATATCGGCGTCCTGCGCGCCCGGCGGCACGACAGCGCCGAGCGAGACGACCTCGGTGAAGACCGCGATCAGGAGGGCGCCATGGGCATGGGCCTTCTCGGCGATCGGCTTGAGGTCGCGCAGGTTGCCGAAGACGTCCGGCGACTGGACGACGACGCAGGAGGTGCTGTCGTCGATCTGAGAAAGGATATCCTCTTGGGCCGAGACGTCGGGCTTCAGGACGACGACCTCGTCACTGGCCATCTCGGAGAGGGTCTCGACGACCGCGGTATAATGCGGGTGCAGGCCGCCGGAGAGCACGGCCTTGCGGCGCTTGGTGACGCGATGCGCCATCAGCACGGCCTCGCCGGTGCCGGTCGAGCCGTCATACATCGAGGCGTTGGCGACCTCCATGCCGGTCAGCGCGGCGACCTGGGTCTGGAACTCGAAGAGATATTGCAGCGTGCCCTGCGCGATCTCGGGCTGGTAGGGCGTGTAGCTGGTCAGGAATTCCGAGCGCTGGATCAGGTGATCCACCGTCGCCGGGACATGGTGCTTGTAGGCGCCGGCGCCGACGAAGAAGGGCACGGCCGAGGCGGCGGTGTTCTTGCCGGCCATCCTGCCGAGGATGCGCTCGACCTCGAGCTCCCCCTTGGCGCGGGGCAGGTCGACCGGGGCCTTCAGCAGCTTGCCGGCCGGCACGTCGCTGAACAGCGCGTCGACATCGGAGACGCCGATCCGCGCGAGCATGTCCTCGCGGTCGGTATCGGTGAGCGGGAGATAGCGCATGGGGTGATTCCGTTTCGGGGTGTCATCCCGTGCGCGCCGCGGCATGGAATGCCGCTGCGCAGACACGGGACCGTGCGACGAGAAGGCGCCTTGTCCGGATGACGGTCCCGCATCTGCGCAGCGGCATTCCATGCCGCAGCGCGTGCGGGATGACGCATCGTCAGAGCGTCTTGACGTAGTTCTGGTACTCGGCCTCGTTCATCAGGGCGTCGAGCTCGCCGGCGTCCTTGATCCTGATCTTCAGGAACCAGCCCTTGCCGGCGGGATCCTCGTTGACGGTGCCGGGCGCGGCTTCAAGCTCGCCATTGACCTCGACGACTTCACCGGAGACCGGGGCGTAGACCTCGGAAGCGGCCTTGACGCTCTCGACCACGGCGGCTTCGCCACCCTTGGCCAGCGCCTTGCCCACGGTCGGGAGCTCGACGAAGACGACGTCGCCGAGCTGGCCTTGCGCGTAGTCGGAGATGCCGACGGTGCCGACGTCACCCTCGATGCGGATATATTCGTGGTCCTTGCTGTAACGGGTCTCGGCCATGGTTTCCTCCTGGCGTCAGTTATCTGGGAAAAGGTTCAGCGCTTGTAGCCGTTGGGCACGAAGGGCATCGTGGCCACGACGGCCGGCAGCGGCTTGCCGCGCACGATCAGGTTGAGCTGCGTACCCGGCGCCGAATGGGCCTTGGCGACATAACCCATGGCGCAGGGGCCGTTGAGCGTCGGGCCGAAGCCGCCCGAGGTCACGACGCCGATCACCTCGCCCTCGGGCGTCGCGATCTCGGTGCCCTCGCGAGCCGGCGCGCGGCCTTCAGGCTTCAGGCCGACGCGGATGCGCGAGACGCCTTCCGCCAGCTCGCGCTGGACGCGCGCCGCGCCGGGGAAACCGCCCTCCTCGCGGCGGCGCTTCTGGATCGACCAGTTGAGCGCGGCCTCGATCGGCGAGGTCGTGGTATCGATGTCATGGCCATAGAGGCACAGGCCCGCTTCGAGGCGCAGCGAATCGCGGGCGCCCAAGCCGATCGGCTTGACGTTGCCGTCAAGCAGCAGCGTGTCCCAGATCTCGCCGATCCTGTCGGCGGCGGCGGAAATCTCGTAGCCGTCCTCGCCGGTATAGCCGGAGCGGCTGACATTGGCCTTGATGCCGGCGACCTTCATGGTGCGCGAGGTCATGAAGCCCATCTCGGCGGCTTCAGGCGCGATCGCGGCAAGTGCGGCCGCCGCGCCCGGCCCCTGCAGCGCGATCAGGCCGCGATGCTCGGCACGGACCAGCTTCACATTGGACGGCAGGCGGGCCTCGATATGGGGATAGTCGGTATCCTTGCAGGCGGCGTTGACGACGACATAGAGCGCGCCGTCCTCATCGGGATCGATCGAGCGCGTCACCATCAGGTCGTCGAGGATGCCGCCCTCCTCGTTGAGGAGCTGCGAATAGCGCTGCTTGCCAGGGCCAAGATTGACGATATCGGCGGGAATCAGCGCTTCCAGCGCCTTCGCCGTCGTCTCGTGATCGGGGCCGATCAGGAAGCACTGGCCCATATGCGAGACGTCGAAGAGCCCGGCCTTCTCGCGCGTCCAGTTATGCTCGGTCAGGATGCCGCTCGGATACTGCACCGGCATGTCGTAACCGGCGAAGGGCACCATGCGGGCACCCAGTGCGACATGGCGCGAATGGAGCGGGGTCTTCAGCGGCGCAGCCGCGCCGGCGGTATCGGTAGTGACCTCGGCAGCCATGGCATGCCCCTTCCAGAATCGAGCGCAAGCCCCGGACGATAGTGTCCGGGACGCGCCCCCTCTGTCTTGGGACCTGAGAGATTTCCCCGCCGGCCGCGAAGCCGGACGAGTTACACCCTTCGGTGGGCGGACATTGCTGTCCGCCGCTTTCCAGAGCGCCAAATCCCCAGCGGCCCTTTTGCCTGAGCGTTTCCGGGGCGGTTGCGCCTTCGGCGCCGGGCCCTGACGGGTCCGGTCTCTCCCGCGGGGATATGCGGCTTCGGCACAGATACAAGACGCGCCGTCTTAGTCAATCGGCGCGCCGTCGTCTTTCACGGCAAAACCGGCTTTACCGGCGGCGCTTGCGCGACGGCGCAGCAGGCCCGCCACCGCCAAGGCTGACGAAGATATCGACGTCGCCCTGACCGGCCGGCACCATGATGCCTTCCTCGACATGGGTGAAATCGACGCCGCCCTGGCCGGACGGGACCGTGCCGCCGACACGCGCGCTGCGCTTGCCGAGGACGGTGGTCCCGCGCATCACGGTGGTGGTCAGCGTGGCGCCGTAGTTGCCCGGGCTGCCGGCCGGGCCGAGCAGCACGCGTCCCTCGACGCCGACCTTGAGCCGGAAGGTGCCGTTGCCGGTCGCATTGCATTCGCGCGCGACGTTGGTGATCGAGATCTGGTAGCGCAGGCCGCTCGAATCCTGTCCGGACTGGGCGCGGATCGCGGCCCCACCTTCGGAGACGATGACCTCCGGGCAGACCAGTTGCTGGTCCTGGTTGTCGTCCGTCGGCAGCGGGTCCGGGGCCGGCCGCGTCGCGGACTGGAACATGACGATGTTGCCGAACGTCTGCATCGCGCCCGGCTGCCCCGACGACGACGAACCGCAGCCGGCCAGGCCGAGGCAGAGCAGCGGCAGGGCGAGCCAGCGGCCCTGGCGAAGAGTTTGATCGATCACGGCAGCGCCTCCACACCCGGGCCGAAGCCATTGAGGGAAATGGGCACGCCCACCCCCTCCTCCGGCGTCTGGAATACGATGAAAGTCGCGCTCTTGCCGCCCTTGAGCTGGCCGAGCAGGGTATCGTCCATGACGACCTCCGCCACGCAACCGGTGGTCAGGCAGCGCACGAAACCGGCGCGGCCGATATCCTTGTCGTCGATCTTGAGGCCGAGCCCCGAGGGCAGGAGCACGCCGAGCGGCGCGACGACGCGCAGGAGCCGGCTCTTCTGATCCGCCGTCTTCAGCACGATGACGAGGAGCGTGAGATTCGGCCGGTCCTCGGCCGCGACGTTCTGGACGAGCGCGCATTGCTCGGTTTTGGCGCCCGGCGGCACCTCGCAGCGCATCTGCCAGTCGCCATGTGTCGAACGCACTGCGCCCTGCGCGAAAGCGGAGCCGGCGGCGAGGCTCGTCCCCATGAGCGCCAGCGCCAGCGCGCCTGCCGCCCCGATGATCCTCATCATCCCTGCCATCCCTTCCAAACCGGACTCAGAAACCGCAGCTGAAGCGCAGAATTCAGGCAAAACGCCGACCGCACCAAAGAATCCTGCCGTCTCTCACCATAAACCGCGTTGGGACCATGGAGGTCCGGTCCTGTCAAGGCGCGATGGCGGTTCGCAGCCAAGGTCAAGGCCTCGTGCGATTATGCCGCACGGCCGTTGGGGGCAGTCTTCATTGTCCCTCTGGCGCAAGCGTGATCTTTGATTTATCGCAATCTCGAAGAATGAGGCGACTTCGCGGTCGCCCCTTCATGCATGGAGCCGCAACAGGGACCGAAGCCGGTCGGCTCCCATGCAGGTCGATTGAGGAGCATGTGGGATCGATGCGTTTTCTGAGCAGGACCTTTGCAACAGCGGCCGTCACGGCCCTTGCCGCCGCCGCGCTGGCGAGCGTCCCGGCGCTTGCCGGCACCGGCATGCCCACCGACTGGCAGATGAACCTGCAGGGCGCGGTCACGCCCGTCGCCGAATTCATCCACTGGTTCCATGACTGGCTGAACATCATCATCACCATCGTCACGCTCTTCGTGCTGGCGCTGATGATCTATGTCGTTTTCCGGTTCAACGAGAAGGCGAACCCGGTCCCGTCCAAGACGACGCACAACGCCCTGCTCGAAGTGTGCTGGACCGTGATTCCGGTCCTCATCCTCGTCGTCATCGCGATTCCCTCCTTCCGCCTCCTCAAGCTCCAGCTCGAAATCCCGAAGGCCGACATGACCCTGAAGGTCACCGGCAAGCAGTGGTACTGGTCCTATGAATACGTGCAGGACGGCGGCAATTTCGGCTTCGATTCGCTGATGCTGGACGAGAAGGCCCGCGCCGAGGCGATCGCCAGCAACAAGATCGCCGCCGCCGAGGCCCCGCGCCTGCTCGCCGTCGACAACGAAGCGATCGTGCCGATCGGCAAGACCGTCCGCGTCCAGGTCATCGGCGCCGACGTCATCCACAAGTTCACGGTTCCGTCCTTCGGCATCAAGATCGACGCCATTCCCGGTCGCCTGAACGAAACCTGGTTCAAGGCCGAGCGCGAAGGCATCTATTACGGCCAGTGCTCGTTCATCTGCGGCCAGAACCACGCCTATATGCCGATCGCGTTCCGCGTCGTCAGCCAGGAGCGCTATGCCGCCTGGCTCGCGGAAGCGAAGCAGAAATTCGCAAATGCCGAAGACGCGGGCAGCAAGTTCGCTGCCGCGTCCAAGTAAGTCGCCGAGGAGAAGAACGATGGCAACAGCGGCTCACGCTCACGGCCATGACGAGGCCCATCACGACCATCCGACCGGATGGCGCCGGTGGCTCCTGTCGACCAACCACAAGGACATCGGCACGCTCTACCTGATCTTCTCGATCATGGCGGGGCTCGTCGGCGGCTTCCTCTCGATCATGATGCGCATCGAGTTGCAGCAGCCCGGCCTGCAGATCTTCGCCAACGGCCAGAGCTACAACGTCTTCGTCACCGGCCACGGCCTGATCATGATCTTCTTCATGGTCATGCCCGCCGTCATCGGCGGCTTCGGCAACTGGTTCGTGCCGCTGATGATCGGCGCACCGGACATGGCCTTCCCGCGGATGAACAACGTTTCGTTCTGGCTGCTGGTCGCCGCCTTCATCCTGATGATCATCTCGATGTTCATGGAGGGCGCGCCCGGTGCGCATGGCGTTGGCACGGGCTGGACGGTCTATCCGCCGTTCTCCACGACCGGCCACCCCGGCCCGTCGGTCGATTTCGGCATTCTCTCGCTCCACCTGGCCGGCGCCTCGTCGATCCTCGGTGCAATCAACTTCATCACCACGATCCTGAACATGCGCGCGCCCGGCATGACCATGCACCGCATGCCGCTGTTCGCCTGGGGCGTGCTGGTCACGGCCTTCCTGCTGCTGTTGTCGCTGCCGGTCCTGGCGGGCGCCATCACCATGCTGCTGACGGACCGCAATTTCGGCACGACCTTCTTCGACCCGGCCGGCGGCGGCGACCCGATCCTGTACCAGCATCTGTTCTGGTTCTTCGGTCACCCCGAAGTGTACATCATGATCCTGCCGGCCTTCGGCATCGTCAGCCACATCGTCTCGACCTTCTCGAAGAAGCCGATCTTCGGCTATCTCGGCATGGCCTACGCCATGGTCGCGATCGGCGTCGTCGGCTTCATCGTGTGGGCTCACCACATGTACACGGCCGGTCTGTCGCTCAACACGCAGCGCTATTTCGTGTTCGCGACGATGGTGATCGCGGTGCCGACAGGCATCAAGATCTTCTCCTGGATCGCGACGATGTGGGGCGGCTCGATCCGCTTCACCGCGCCGATGCTCTGGGCGATGGGCTTCATCTTCCTGTTCACCGTCGGTGGCGTCACCGGCGTCGTGCTGGCCAATGCCGGCGTCGACCGCTCGCTGCACGCGACCTACTACGTCGTCGCGCATTTCCACTACGTGCTGTCGCTCGGCGCCGTGTTCGGCATCTTCGCCGGCTTCTACTACTGGTTCCCGAAGATGAGCGGCTATGTGATCCCCGACTGGATCGGCCGCCTGCACTTCTGGATCGCCTTCGTCGGCGCCAACGTGCTGTTCTTCCCGCAGCACTTCCTCGGGCTCGCCGGCATGCCGCGTCATTATGTGGACTATCCGGACGCCTTCGCGCACTGGCATTTTGTGTCGTCGATCGGCTCCTACATCTTCGCGTTCGGCCTGCTGGTGTTCTTCTACGGCATCATCGTCGCCTTCGCGAAGAAGCAGCTCGCCGGTGACAATCCCTGGGGCGAAGGCGCGACGACGCTGGAATGGACGCTGCCCTCGCCGCCGCCGTTCCACCAGTTCGAGACGCTGCCGCGTATCACCGGCTCGGACCACTGATATCCAAGGCGGCGGGCCTTTCCGGCCCGCCGCCGCCCTTCCCCCGAGCGCCGCGCGGCGTTCCGGAGACGGGCGGCAACCACCGCCGCGTAGACCCAGCGCCCACGGGCGCCGTTCACAAGAGTACGAAGACGATTCGACTGATGTCTGCTGCGTTCGAAACCCGCACCGAGAGCCTGACAGCCTCCACCGGCGAAGCGCGTGACTTTTTCGCGCTGCTGAAGCCGCGCGTGATGTCACTGGTCATCGTGACCGCGCTGACCGGCATGGCCACCGCGCCGGGCTCGGTGCATCCCGTGCTCGGCCTCGCCGCCTTGCTGGCGATCGCGGTCGGCGCCGGCGCGTCGGGCTGCCTCAACATGTGGTACGACGCCGATATCGACGCGCTGATGAGCCGCACCGCCAAGCGGCCGATCCCCTCGGGCCGCGTCCTGCCCTCCGAGGCGCTGGCCTTCGGGCTGACGCTGTCGGTCGGCTCGGTTCTGGTGCTCGGCCTCGTCACCAATGCGCTCGCCGCAGCGATGCTCGCCTTCACCATCTTCTTCTACGCCGTCGTCTACTCGATGTGGCTGAAGCGCTGGACGCCGCAGAACATCGTGATCGGCGGCGCCGCCGGCGCCTTCCCGCCGATGATCGGCGAGGCCGTGGTGACCGGCAATTTCGGCTGGCACTCGCTCGTCCTGTTCGCGATCATCTTCCTGTGGACGCCGCCACATTTCTGGGCGCTGGCGCTGGTGAAGTCCGGCGATTATGCGCGCGCCGGCATTCCGATGATGCCCAACGTCGCCGGCCCGGCCGCGACCCGCCGGCAGATCGTGCTCTATTCGCTGATCATGGCGCCGGTCGCCGTCCTGCCCGCGCTGATGGGTTTCGGGGGGCTGCTTTATCTCGCCGTCTCGGTTTCGACCGGGCTCGTCATGATCGCATTGTCGATCCAGGTCTGGCTGCGGAGCGAAGGCCCGGCCGCGACCAAGGCCTGCTGGTCGCTGTTCGGCTTCTCGATCCTCTATCTGTTCCTGCTGTTCGCCGTGCTGATCGTCGAAAACGGCTTCGGCCTGATGTGGGCCCTGCCGAAGGTGCTGGGATGAGCGACCAGCGTCCTCAGCACTCCGCTCCCGCTGCGTTCTCGCCCGAGGACATGGCGCGCCGCCGCCGCCGCTCCATCGCGCTGGCGTTGGTGCTCGGCGGGCTCGTGATCTTCTTCTTCGCGGTGACGCTGGTGAAAATCGGCCCCGCCGTCCTGAACCGGCCGCTGTGATGACCGATCCCGTTCTCCAGCCGCGCAAGGGCAATCCGGCGCGCACCGCACTGATCTGCACCGGCATCGCCTTCGGCATGCTCGGCGCGTCCTTTGCCGCGGTGCCGCTCTACGACCTGTTCTGCAAGGTCACCGGCTTCGGCGGCACGCCGATGACCGGAACGGCCGGCGCCGGCAGGATCCTCGACCGGACCATGTCGGTGCGCTTCGACGCCAATGTCGCGCCGGGGCTGGGCTGGAAATTCGAGGCCGAGAGCCCGGAGATCAAGGTCCAGGTCGGCGCGACCCAGACCGTGTTCTACAAGATGACGAATCGCTCGGACCGCACGGTCACCGGCATCGCGACCTACAATATCGCTCCCGAAAAGGGCGCGGCCTATTTCGTCAAGATCCAGTGCTTCTGCTTCACCGAGCATACGCTGAAGCCCGGCGAGAGCTTCGAGGCGCCGGTGGTGTTCTATATCGACCCCGAAATCGCTGATAATCGCGAGCTCGACGGGGTCCACGCCATCACGCTGTCCTATACCTATTTTGCCTCCAAGTCGGGCCAGCCCGTCGCGGAGGACAAGGCCGGCTCCGTCAAGGGTGACGCGGGCAATCCGAAACTGTAGAACGCGCTAGAGCAGAAGCGCGGACAAAAAGCCGTACGCGGAGACTGAATACGATGGCCGGGGCCCATACGAAGCACCACGACTACCACCTCGTCGATCCGAGCCCGTGGCCGCTCGTCGGCGCCGCCAGCGCGACGATCATGGCGATCGGCGCGGTGATGTGGATGAAGGCGCTGCCGGTCGGCGGCATGCATATCGGCCCGCTCGTCTTCGGCGCCGGTCTGCTCGGCGTGCTCTACACCATGCTCGCCTGGTGGATGGACGTGGTGCGCGAGGCCGAAAAGGAAGGCCACCACACCCGCGTCGTCCAGATCCATCACCGCTATGGCATGATCATGTTCATCGCCTCCGAGGTGATGTTCTTCGTCGCCTGGTTCTGGGCCTATTTCGACGCGAGCCTCTTCGTCGGCGAGGAGATCAACTATCTCCGCTACGACTTCACCGGCGGGCACTGGCCGCCCAAGGGCATCGAGACCTTCGACCCCTGGCACCTGCCGCTGCTCAACACGCTGATCCTGCTGACCTCGGGCACGACGGTGACCTGGGCGCATTACGCGCTGATCAACAATGACCGCTCAGGCCTGAAGCAGGGGCTGTGGCTCACCGTGATCCTGGGCATCCTGTTCACGATCTGCCAGCTCTACGAATATTCGCACGCCACCTTCGCCTTCAGCGGCAATATCTACGGCGCCACCTTCTTCATGGCGACCGGCTTCCACGGCTTCCACGTCTTCATCGGCACGATCTTCCTGGCGATCTGCCTGTACCGGGCCTATCTCGGCCACTTCAAACCGGAGCAGCATCTCGGCTTCGAGTTCGCCGCCTGGTACTGGCACTTCGTCGACGTGGTCTGGCTGTTCCTCTTCGCCGCGATCTACGTCTGGGGCGCCGGCGCGCACGCTGCCGCCGCGCACTGACCTTGCGCTCCACCGCGCTCTCGCGGTCAACGTCTGACGAGAGGCGGCCGCGAGGCCGCCTTTCCTGTTTCTGTCCTGTGATTGTGCATCGGCTTTCCCGAAAACCGCGTTTCACGTTTCAGGCCGATGCTCTGGGAGGCTGCGATGGCCAATTCTGAACCCACCCTCCCCTCTCCCTATGCGACGGGCCTGGCGGGGCGCTGCCCGCGCTGCGGCGAGGGCGCGCTGTTCGACGGCTTCCTCAAGCTCAAACCAAGCTGCAATGCCTGCGGGCTCGACTACAAGTTCGCCGATTCGGCCGATGGCCCGGCCGTGTTCATCATGCTGATCGCCGGCTTCGTCGTGCTCGGCGCGGCGCTCTATGTCGAGATCGCCTATGAGCCGCCGATCTGGCTGCACCTGATGATGTGGCTGCCGCTGGCCATCATCCTGTGCGTCGGCCTGCTCCGGCCAATGAAGGGGCTCGCCGTCGCCCTGCAATATGCCCACAAGGCCGAGGAAGGCAGGCGAGAGCCGTGACCGCCACGTCGACACCCGCTCCGCGCAAGCCCCGGCTGTTCCTGCTGACGCTGCTGACCATCGTCGGCACCGTCGTCCTGTGCGCGCTCGGCGCCTGGCAGCTCGAGCGGATGGATGAGAAGCACGCCTATATCGACCGCCTCCAGCAGCAGGCAGCCGGAGCCCCCGCCCCGATGCCACCGAGCGCCGACTGGGCGAAGCTCGATCCTGCTGCGCTCGACCTGACCCATGTCGTCGCCAGGGGCAGCTATATCGACGGGATCGCCGGCGTGCGCACCACGATCGCCGCCGGCCCGCCCGGCAGCCGGCAGCTCTCCGGCTTCGGGCGCTGGATCTTTCAGGCGTTCAAGCTGGAGGATGGCGGCGTCATCCTGGTCAATCGCGGCTTCGTGCCGGAGGGCCGGCTCGGCCAGATCGGCCCGGCCAGCGGGCCCGATACGATCAATGGTTTCCTGCGGGCTCCGGAGGCGCGCAACAGCTTCACCCCGCAGGATCTGCCGGCGATCCGCGAATTCTACACGCGCGACCCCGCCGCGATCGCAGCCTCCCTCGGCCAGCCGCCGGCGCCGTTCTACCTGGAAGCGGCGCGCGAGGGCGACGGCATGACGCCGCCGGCCGGCGTCGATGTAGGCGAGCTGATCGGCCGCATTCCGGACAACCACCTGCAATATGCGCTGACCTGGTTCGGGCTGGCGCTGACGCTGCTCGGGGTGTTCGCCGCCTTCGTCTGGCAGGCCCGCAAGGGCGCGGCGGCAAGCTGAGCGCGCAACCCTTTTGCCGAATGCGCCGGACCGGCCTATAGCATCAGGCTGAGATCATCGAGGCCAAGACCGTGCTGCATGTTTCCACCCGGGGCGAAGCCCCGGCGCTCAGCTTTTCCGACGCATTGCTGACCGGGCTCGCCCGTGACGGCGGGCTTTATCTGCCGCAGAGCTGGCCGACGCTCTCCGCCGCGGAGATCGCCGGCTTCGCCGGCAAGCCTTATACGAGCGTCGCCGAGCGCGTGCTCGGCGCGCTGAGCGATGGCGACATCGAGAGCGGGGCGCTTTCGGGCATGATCCGCGAGGCCTATGCCGGCTTCCGCCATCCGGCCGTCTGCCCGCTGACCCAGATCGGCGACAATCTCTTCGTGCTGGAACTGTTCCACGGCCCGACGCTCGCCTTCAAGGACGTGGCGATGCAGTTGCTCGGGCGCCTGATGGACCATGTGCTCGGCCAGCGCGGCCAGCGCGCCACCATCGTCGGCGCGACCTCGGGCGATACCGGCGGCGCCGCCATCGACGCCTTCAAGGGGCTGAAGAGCGTCGACGTCTTCATCCTCTATCCGGAAGGCCGCGTCTCGGACGTGCAGCGCCGGCAGATGACCACCGTCGATGCCCCGAACGTCCATGCCATCGCTGTCGAGGGCACCTTCGACGACTGCCAGAATCTCGTGAAGGCGATGTTCAACCATCACGCCTTCCGCGACGAGATCGGCCTGTCCGGCGTCAATTCGATCAACTGGGCGCGCATCGCAGCGCAGGTGGTCTATTACTTCACGGCGGCCGTCTCGCTCGGCGGGCCAGGCCGGAAGGTCTCCTTCACCGTCCCGACCGGCAATTTCGGCGACATCCTCGCCGGCTGGGTCGCCAAGCAGATGGGCCTGCCGATCGAGCGGCTGGGCATCGCGACCAACAGCAACGACATCCTGGTGCGCACGCTCGAAACCGGCGCCTACGAGATGCGCGGCGTCGCGGCGACCACCTCGCCCTCGATGGACATCCAGATCTCTTCGAATTTCGAGCGGCTGCTGTTCGAGGCGCATGGCCGCGACGGCGCTGCCGTGCGCCGGCTGATGCAATCACTGCAGCAATCCGGCCGCTTCGAGATCGCGGGCGAGGCGCTCCAGCGCATCCGCAGCGAGTTCGACGCGGCCTCGCAGAGCGAGGACGAGATCGCGGGCGAGATCAAGAAGAGCTGGAGCGAGGCCGGTTACCTGCTCGATCCGCATACCGCGATCGGTGTCGCCGCCGCGCGGCAGGCGCTGAAGCGCGATTCGACGACACCGATGATCGTGCTCGGCACCGCCCATCCTGCCAAGTTCCCGGCGGCGGTGAAGGCGGCAAGCGGCATCGAGCCGGCGCTTCCGGCCCATCTTGCCGACCTGATGGAGCGCAAGGAACGGATGACGCCGCTGCCCAACGATCTCGGCACGATCGAGGCCTTCGTGCGCGAGCATGCGCGGGCCGTGCGCGGAGCGGCAGCGTGAGCGCGGCTGTTCCTAACGAGACCACCGAGTTCGCCGCCCCCGCGCGACCGGAAGGACCTCACGATCCCGATGTCGCGCTGACTGCCCTGCCCTCCGGCCTGCGCGTCGTGTCGCAGCGTATGGACCATGCCGCGACCGTCTCGCTGGGCATCTGGATCGGTGCGGGCTCGCGCGATGAAATGCCTGATGAGCATGGGCTTGCCCATCTGCTCGAGCATATGGCGTTCAAGGGCACGGCGCGCCGCAGCGCGCTCGCAATCGCCGAGGAGATCGAGAGCGTCGGCGGCGATCTCAATGCCGCGACCTCGGTCGAATATACCTGCTACACCGCCCGCGTGCTCGGCTCCGACCTGGGCCTGGCCGTCGACATCCTCGCCGACATCATCACCTCGCCATCGCTGACCGAGGAAGAACTGAAGCGCGAGAAGGGCGTGATCCTGCAGGAGATCTCGGCCGTCCAGGATACGCCTGACGATCTCGTCTACGATCGCTTCCTGCAGGCCGCCTTCCCGGACCAGCCGATCGGCCGGCCGATCCTCGGCACCGCCAAGACGGTCAAGGGCTTCACGCCTGGCGCGATCCGCGCCTATCTCGCCCGCAACTATCATGCCGGCAACATGGTGCTCGCAGCGTCGGGCGCCGTCGATCATGACGAGCTCGTCGCACTCGCCAGCCAGCATCTGTCGAATCTTCCGGCACCGCCGGCCGCGCCTCTCACGCGCGAAGCCGGCGAGTACCGCGGCGGCGAAGCGCGCATCGGCAGCGACGAGGAACAGGTCCATCTCGTGCTCGGCCTGCCCGGCCTGCCCTTCACCGGCGGCACGCATTACCCGCTCCAGATCTTCGCCTCGGTGCTCGGCGGCGGCTTGTCGTCGCGCCTGTTCCAGGAGGTGCGCGAGCAGCGCGGCCTCGCCTATGCGATCGATGCCTTCCACTGGCCCTTCTCCGATTGCGGCGTCTTCGGCATCGGCGCCGGGACCGCTCCGGAGGATGCGGGCGAACTGATCGAGGTCGCTCTCGGCTGCCTGCGCCAGGCTGCGGAAGACGTCAGCGAGGCCGAGGTCGCGCGTGCCCGCGCCCAGATGAAGGTCGGGCTGCTGGCTTCGCTCGAGAGCCCCGGCGGCAAGCTCGAGCAGATGGCGCGGCAGGTTCTGCTCTTCGGCCGGGCGATCCCGCGCGAGGAGCTCGCCGCCCGGCTCGATGCCGTGACGCTCGAGGATGTGCGCGCCGCCGGCCGCTCGCTGTTGGGCCACCAGCCGACGATCGCGGCGGTCGGCCCGACTCAGGGACTGCCGCCGGCCAAGCGCCTGCGCCACGCGGCCCGGGCTGCGGACTGAACCGCAATGGCGCTCTTCCGTTTCCCGAGCGAGCCGCCAAGCCGCCCGCTGATCCGGACGCCGAATCTCTATCTGCGCGCACCGCAAGCCGGCGACCATGCGGCCTGGAGCGCGCTGCGCATGGAAAGCCGGGAATTCCTGGCGCCGTGGGAGCCGACCTGGAACGAGGACGACCTCACCCGCACCTCCTTCCGGCTACGCGCCAAGCGCGCGGCCCGCGAAATCTCGACCGACGAGGCCTATTCGCTCTTCATCTTCGAGACGCATACGGAGACCCTGCTCGGCGGGCTGACCCTCGGGTTGGTCCGGCGCGGCGTCGCGCAGGCCTGCACGCTCGGCTACTGGATGGGGCGGCGCCATGCCGGCAAGGGCCATATGACGGAGGCCGTGCGCGGCGCCGTGCGCTTCGCCTTCTCCGATCTCGCCCTGCACCGGGTCGAGGCGGCCTGCCTGCCGAACAACGAGCCGTCGCGGCGCCTGCTCGAACGGGTCGGTTTCCGGCATGAAGGGCTGGCGCGCGCCTATCTCAAGATCAACGGAAACTGGGCCGATCACCTGCTTTACGGCGTGCTGGCCAGCGACGTGCCGCCCGGAAACAGGCCGTGATCGCCGCGGTTGATCACAGGCCAGCTCCGCCTTGCCCTTGCCATCAGCGGCCGATAGGGCTTTTCGTTAAATTTCGAATGATCGCTTCCCGCCTGAGAGCCGAGCACAGCTTGTCCATTTTCGAGCGCATCTTCCGGGCCGGCCTCGCTCTGGCCGGCCTTGTCCTGTGGTTCTGCGCGACTGCCCTGCCGGCCCAGGCCGTCGAGGCAGTCCGCGTTCCCGTCGATGCCCCCGTGATCGACCTGACCCATGTCGTCGAGCGCAACAAGTCCGACGGCGACGTCATCCAGATCTCCACCGCGCCGGGGCCGGACGGCATCGTCAGGCGTATCGCCGTCAAGGCCCGCGAGGCCGGCGCGCGACCGGACTGGATCGTCTTCGCGCTCACCAACGATTCGGACGAGCAGATCGACCGCCTGCTGGTCGCGCCCTTCCACCGGCTGATCGGCTCCGGTGTGATCTGGCCTGATCTCGGCGACAAGCGAATCGAGGCGGTGACGGCGAGCCAGGGCCTTGCGCCCGATCGCGAGCCCAGCCCCGATGCCGACATCTTCCTGATCACGCTCGACCCCGGCACGACCGTGACCTTCGTCGCCGAGCTGAAATCGCCGAACCTGCCGCAGCTCTATCTCTACGAGGCCGAGGCCTATCGGCAGAAGACCAACGGGCTGACGCTCTACAAGGGCATCATCATCGGCATCGCCGGCCTGCTGGCGCTGTTCCTGACCATCATCTTCGTGGTCAAGGGCGCGGTGATCTTCCCGGCCGCGGCAGCACTGGCCTGGGCAGTGCTGGCCTATGCCGGCCTCGATTTCGGCTTCTTCCAGCGCCTGTTCCCGCTGACGCCGGCGATCGAGCGAATCTATCGCGCCGGCGCCGAGGTGGTGCTGGCGGCGACGCTGCTCGTCTTCCTCTTCGCCTATCTCAACCTGTCCCGCTGGCATGTGCGCTACGGCCATGTCACGGCGATCTGGATTCTCGGCCTTGCCGGGCTGATCGGCCTGGCCGTCTTCGACGCGCCGATGGCGTCCGGCATCGCGCGCATCTCGATCGCGGCGGTGGCGGCGATCGGCTTCATCCTCGTCGTGCATCTGGCGACGCATGGCTACGAGCGGGCGGTGATGCTGATCCCGACCTGGTTCCTGCTCGCCGTCTGGGTGACCGCCGCAAGCTTCACGGTGACCGGGCAGTTTCAACGCGATCTCGTCGCGCCTGCCTTGTTGGGCGGCCTCGTCCTGATCGTGCTGCTGATCGGCTTCACCGTGATCCAGCATGCCTTTGCCGGCGGCGCGATCTCGCAGGGTCTGGTCTCGGATACGGAGCGCCGGGCGCTTGCGCTCTCCGGCTCTGGCGACCTCGTCTTCGACTGGGATGTCAGCTCCGACAAGGTCTTCGTCTCCCCGCAGATCGAGGCGCTGCTCGGCCTGCCCAAGGGCTCGCTCGAAGGCTCGGCCGCCCGCTGGCTGGAGCACATGCACGTCGCCGATCGCGACCGCTATCGCGTCACGCTCGATGCCGTGCTGGAGCAGCGCCGCGGCAAGCTCAATCTCGACCTGCGCCTGCGCGCCGCCAGCGGCGCCTATCACTGGGTCAACGTCAAGGCGCGCCCGGTGATCGGCTCGGACGGCGAGGTCATCCGCGTCATCGGGACGCTCACCGATGTCACCGAGCAGCGCACCGCGCAGGAGCGGCTGCTGCACGACGCTGTCCATGACAATCTGACCGGCCTGCCCAACCGCAAGCTGTTCCAGGACCGGCTGGGGGCGATCTTCGGCTTCACCCGTGCCGACGACAATATCCGCCCGACCGTGCTGGTCATCGATGTCGACCGTTTCAAGCAGGTGAACGAGTCGGTCGGCTTCTCGGCCGGCGATTCGATCCTGCTGACGCTGGCGCGCCGTCTCGGCCGCCTGCTGCGCGCACAGGACACGCTGGCCCGCATCGGCGGCGACACCTTCGCCATGATCCTCGTCTCGGAGCGCGATCCCGAGCGCATCCTGGCGCTGGCCGAGCTGGTGCGCCGCGCCGTCTCGACGCCGATCACCTACGCCGAGCGCGAGATCGTGCTGACGCCCTCGATCGGGCTTGCGCTGTTCGATCCGGCGCCGGCCTCGCGCAAGGAAGACGCGCTGAAGAACGCCGAGCTCGCCATGGCTCATGCCAAGCGTCAGGGCGGCAACAAGATCGAGGTCTTCGTGCCGGCGATGCGGACCGACCGCAACGACCGGCTCGCGCTGGAAAGCGACCTGCGCCGGGCGATCGAGCGCGGCGAGATCCAGGTCGTGTACCAGCCGATCGTCCGGCTGGAGGACCGCACCATCGCCGGGTTCGAGGCGCTGGTGCGCTGGGACCATCCGCGCGAAGGCCGATTGATGCCGCAGGACTTCCTCGCCATCGCCGAGGAAACCGGGCTGATCGTCGATCTCGGCGTCTATGTCATGGACAAGACCGCGCGCGAACTCGAAGCCTGGCAGGCGGCCCTGGAGGTCGATCCGCCGATCTTCGCCAGCGTCAACGTCTCCAGCCGGCAGTTGTTGCGCCACGACCTGCTGCACGACGTGAAGACCGTGCTCGGCCGGCGGCGCGTGCTGCCGGGCACGCTGAAGCTGGAGATCACCGAGAGCCTCGTCATGGAGAACCCGGAATATGCCGCGCAGATGCTGCAGCGCATCCGCGATCTCGGCGCCGGCCTCTCGCTCGACGATTTCGGCACGGGCTATTCCTCGCTGTCCTATCTGCAGCGCTTCCCGTTCGACACCATCAAGATCGACCAGAGCTTCGTGCGCCAGATGGGCAACGGCCGCCCGCCGGTGATCCTGCGCTCGATCGTGCAGCTCGCCGCCGACCTCCACATGGATGTCGTCGCCGAGGGCGCGGAGAGCGAGTCGGATGCGATCGAGCTCTACCAGCTCGGCTGCCAATACGCGCAGGGCTACATCTTCGGCCAGCCGATGACGGCGGCGGAAGCACGCCGGCTGATGGGTGCCGCGGCTGCGGCGGCGACCGAAGCGGCTTGATCAAGGCGTCATGCTCGGGCTTGACCCGAGCATCTCGGGACGGAAAAGCGCCTACCCTGCCTGAGATTCTCGGGTCTTTGCTTCGCTCCGCCCGAGAATGACGGCCCGCCGGAACTCAGGCATGCCCGGCCTCGCGCGACAGGAACGCCGGGTCGATGCCGATCTTGTTCAGCGCCCGGCTGTACTTGGTCTCGACGCCCTCGTCGAAGAGCAGTTCGGGATCGGCAGCGCAATGCAGCCAGCCATTGGACTGAATCTCGGCTTCGAGCTGGCCGGCGGCCCAGCCGGCATAGCCCAGCGCCAGCACCGCATTCTCCGGCCCGTCGCCATTGGCGATGGCGCGCAGGATGTCCAGCGTCGCCGTCAGGCAGATGCCTTCGTCGATCGGGAGGGTCGCCGATTCCAGAAAGAAATCGGCGCTATGCAGGACGAAGCCGCGCTTGGTCTCGACCGGGCCGCCGCGCAGCACCTGCATCCGCTCGGCCCGGCTCGGCAGCCGGATCAGCTCCTCGGAGGGAATCACGTCGAGCTGGACGAGCAGCTCGGGGAACTTCGTGTCGCCCGCCGGTTTGTTGACGATGATGCCCATCGCCCCGTCCTCGGAATGGGCACAGACATAGACGACGCTGCGGCTGAAGCGCGTATCGGCCATACCCGGCATCGCGATCAGGCATTGCCCGTCGAGATAGCTGCGGCCAGCGGTGCGCGATTGTGAGCCGATCTTCATGAGGTGCATGCTAGAGGCTGTCGGGGAGGGTCGGCAAGGCTTGGCTTGCAGCCGCGCCCTGTCGAAGGGCGCACAGGCCGTAGCATTGCCGCCCGGATCACGTTCGCGTGCGCGTGTGCCATCGCGACGGTCGGCGTTCGCACTATCGCGATTGTGCCCCAATCCTGCGCAAGGTTCGGGGCGTGTCACATGGGCACGGACCGGCGGAGGATGACAGGTTTTGTTCGCTTTTCAGGGTCGCAATCGGTAAAGGCTGGACCCGTGAACCGCATTCTTCCCCTGCTCGCCCTGCTGCCCCTGGCGCTCGGCTCCGCTGCTCGCGCCCAGGAGGCGATGACCGAGGCCGCCACCTCGCCCTGGTCGGCGAGCGAGCACGCGAAGCTGCGCCTGATCGCCGGCCCGACCACCGCGACCGGCAAGCAGCGTGTCGGCGTCGAGATCGCGATGTCGCCGGGTTACAAGACCTATTGGCGCAGCCCCGGGCAGTTCGGCGTGCCGCCGGCTTTCGACTGGTCGGGCTCGACCAATATCGGCGGGCTCGACGTGCGCTGGCCGGTGCCGGAGCGTTTCCAGGATTCGGCCGGCTACTCCATCGGCTATGCCGGCGAGGTCGTGATCCCGATCTCGGTCCAGCCCGTCGATCCGACGCGGCCGGTGCTGGTCGTGCTCAAGCTCGACTATGCCGTCTGCGAGAAAATCTGCATTCCCGCCAAGGGCGAGGCGAGCCTGTGGCTCGAGCCCGGCGTGACGATGGTGACCTCGCCCCGCCTCGAAAGCTACGAGGCGCGCGTGCCGGTGCCGGCCAAGCCCGGAACCCACAAGGAGAAGATCGCGATCATCGAGGCCGGGCCCGATGACAGCGTGGTCGATCCGGGCCTGCGGCTCGTGCTGCAGCCGCCGCCGGAAGGCCGCATCGAGGACGTTTTCGTCGAGGGATCGGGCATGTGGTCCTTCGGCAAATCCCGCCTGACGGCGCAGGCGGACGGGACGGTCGTCGCCCAGATCCGGATCGACGAGCGGCCGAAGGGCGCGGCTGGTCCGACCCCGCTGATCTTCACCGTGCGCGGCACGCCGCGGCCGATCGAGACGCGGCTGGAACTCGACATCCCCGCCGGCAAGCCCTAATCCGTCAAGCCGGGCGGCCCGGTTGGCCGCAGGCTTCACGGAGAGACAGGCTCATGACCATCAAGGTGGGTGACAAGCTTCCACAGGCGACGTTCCGCGTCATGACCGCCGACGGCCCTGCCGCGCGCACGACCGACGACCTGTTCAGCGGCAAGAAGGTGGTGCTCTTCGCCGTTCCCGGCGCCTTCACCCCGACCTGCCACCGCAACCATCTGCCGGGCTATCTGGAGAAGGCGGCCGAGATCAAGGCGAAGGGCGTCGACGCCATCATGGTGACCAGCACCAACGACGTCTTCGTCATGGACGCCTGGTCGAAGGCGACCGGCGGCACCGGCGTGATCGAGTTCCTCTCGGACGGCAATGCCGATTTCGCCAAGGAGATCGGCCTCTCGATGGACGGCTCGGGCTTCGGCCTCGGCACCCGCTCGCAGCGCTACTCGATGCTGGTCGAGGACGGCGTGGTGAAGGAGCTCAATGTCGAGGAAGCCGCCGGCAAGGCGGAAGCCTCCGGCGCCGCGGCGATGATCGAGAAGCTCTGAGCCTGAGGACACGGAAACAGATTGGAGCCCGCGCAGCCGCTGCGCGGGCTTTTTTGTTGGCTGGCCGGATAGGGTAAATGTCTGCAAAGGGTCGGAAGCGGACGTTGAAGCAAGTCACCCGAAGAGCGTCAACGCGAACGCGTTTAATAGGCACAAAAGGCCAGCAAACGTTGCGGCCATGGCTAGAGCGGGCACCAAGGTAGCGAAGTTTCCAGCGCCGAATCCGGACGGATAGCGACGTGCGAAGTGGCGGGTGACAACTAGCATCAGGATCGCACAACCGATCAGTGTTGCGCCGAGAATATTGTATGCGTGGGCTGTCATGGCCTCAGTTGTAGCAGCGCCTCACTGGCATTCTGGTGGGATGCTACCGTTGTCCGAGGTAGGTCCGCAACGGGTCGGAAGCAGGCATTCGCTGTCCAGGCCGCGAATAGCTCAAAACTCTTCCGTGCCTTCAAGGACGATTTTTACGTAGGCATCGTCATCTGGAAGCAGCTCTCTGTCATCCCACTTCTCAAGTTCCACAGATGTTGCGCTATGCACGAAGACGTGGAAGGGGTGATAGCGGTCATTGATAGCGAAATTGGCCTGGAAACGCCTGTATCTCAGCTTTCCAAGATCCAAGGGGGTAATGAGTTCAATACCTAGGTAGAACTGGAGATCGTAACCTGTTCTGTCGCGGAACTGCGTGCCAGTCTTCTCGATGTCAATTTGATCCGACGAAGCGTCTCGCAATGCCAGCCGAATTGCATCCATTTCGCAGCGCCTGATCACCCGCCTGCCTCCAATTGAACTGCTCAGGCAGTTGCGATATTCGGCTTTGAATTACCCGGCAGAAGCCGTTGCGCCAAGTCCGCTATGGGTCGAAAGCGGACCTAGCTTTTGACATTGCGAGGCGTGCGCTGCCTCTTAAAATGCTCCATTTCTCTGACGCATGGGGGAGCACATGCCGTTTCAAGGCTTCGTTGTCGAACCTGCGGAGTTGGCAAAATTGGCTGGCGCTTTCGATGCAGCTTGGATGGCGGTGAACAGCGTCAACACTGTCGGCGGCCAGCAGCAGAAGCGGGCGAGAGCCCGCTTGGCGGCCATCATTCTCGATCTTTGGAGGGAAGATCCCGCTCAGGCTTTGAGCGCCAGCGCTGTCGAGCGTTTCCTGGCATCAGACCAGATCAACTGATCGATCCGATCTGCGCTTGTCATGAGACAAGCCGCGAAGCCCCGGCTAGCTTCCGGATCGGAGGAGAACACCGATGGCCGAGATCACCATTCGCCCGCTTGCCGCGACCGACCGAGAGGCCTGGACGCCGCTCTGGCATGGCTACCTGACCTTCTACAAGGCGACGCTGCCGCCGGAGATCGACGCGATCACCTTCGGGCGCCTGACCGGCGGCCAGGAGCCGATGGGCGGCTTCCTCGCCTTCGAGGGCGACAAGGCGCTCGGAATGGTCAACTGGGTCATCCACCGCACGACCTGGAGCGAGAAGCCGATCTGCTATCTGCAGGACCTATTCACCGTGCCGGAATCGCGCGGCACCGGCGTCGGCCGCAAGCTGATCGGGGCCGTGAACGAGATGGCGCGGGCGAAGAACTGCTACCGCGTCTACTGGCAAACACATGAATCCAACCTGCAGGGGCAGGCGCTCTACGACAAGGTCGCCGACAAGTCGGGCTTCATCGTCTATCGCCAGCCGCTGGGCTGAGCCTCAACGACCGCCGCTCTTGAACGGCGCCATACCGGCTCGCGCCAGCGCGTCGGCGCGCTCGTTCATCGCGTCGCCGGCATGGCCCTTGACCCATTTCCACTCGATCTTGTGGCGGCCGAGCGCCGCTTCGAGGCGCTGCCAGAGCTCGGCGTTCTTGACCGGCTTGCGGTCGGCCGTCTTCCAGCCGTTCTTCTTCCAGCCATGAATCCAGCCGGTGATGCCCTGCCGCAGATACTGGCTGTCGGTGTGCAGCGCGACCGTGACCGGCCGCTTCAATGCCTCCAGCGCCGCGATCGCCGCCATCAGCTCCATCCGGTTATTGGTGGTCTGCGCCTCGCCGCCGGACAACTCCTTCTCGACGCCGTTGAAGGTCAGGATGGCACCCCAGCCGCCGGGACCGGGATTGCCCGAGCAGGCGCCATCCGTCCAGACTTCGACCGTATCAGCACTCACCGCTTCAGCCCGTATTCGCGGGCATCGGCGACGCGCTGGTGGAAGGCAAGCTTGCGGTCGTATTCGAGCGGATCATGCGGCTTCACCAGCGCGCCGGCCGGCACGTTCAGCCAATCGACCAATCGCGTCAGCAGGAAGCGTAAGGCACTGCCGCGGCAGAGCTGCGGCAGCGCCTCGACCTCCGCCTCGTTCAGCACCCGCACGCTCTCGTAGCCGGCCAGCATGGCCTGGCCCTTGGTCAGGTTGAACGAGCCGTCGGCCTCAAAGCACCAGGAGTTCAGGCAGATTGCGAGGTCATAGGCATAGGCGTCGGTGCAGGCGAAATAGAAGTCGATCAGGCCCGAGAGCCTGTCGCCGAGGAAGAAGACGTTGTTGGGGAAGAGATCGGCGTGGATCACGCCGCGCGGTAAGTCTTGTGGCCAGCCCGCCTCATGCACGGCGGTCTCGGCCGCGACGCGGCGCGCGAGACCGGGCGAGACCTTGTCGGCGTCAGTGCCGGCCTGCTCGGCCAGCGGGCGCCAGCCGGGAACGGAGAGCGCATTCACCCGCTCCATCGGGAAATCGGCCCCGGCCTGATGCAGCAGCGCGAGGCCGCGGCCGAGCTCCTGGCAATGCGCGGCGGTCGGCCGGCGCACCGAAAGACCGTCGAGGAAGGTGACGATCGCGGCCGGACGGCCCGCGAGACGGCCGAGCATCTCGCCACGGCTGTCGCTGACCGGCTGCGGGCAGATCACCCCGCGCGAGGCGAGATGCTGGATCAGACCGAGGAAGAACGGCAGGTCGTCCGGATTCACCCGCTTCTCGTAGAGGGTGAGGATGAAGGACCCTTGCGTGGTGCGGATGAGGTAGTTCGAGTTCTCGACGCCCTCGGCGATGCCCTTGGCGGAGAGGAGTTCGCCGATGCCGTAGCGCGCCACGAAGGCGGCCATCTCGTCATCGGGCACTTCGGTATAGACGGCCACGATCGTACTCTTTTTGCTGGAATTACTCGGCCGCGTCCGGCGTCGCCTCGCCGCGCAACTCGCGCGGCAGCGGGAAGAAGACGTTCTCGTCGGCGGTCGAGACGGTCTCGACACGAACCTCGTAGCGCGCGGCAAAGGCGTCGATGATCTCCTCGACCAGCACCTCGGGCGCGCTCGCGCCGGCGGTGATGCCGAGGCTGCGGATTTGGCCGAAGACCGACCAGTCGATCTCGTCGGTGCGCAGGACGAGCCGCGCCACCGGGCAGCCGGCACGCTCGGCGACCTCGCGCAGACGCTGCGAATTCGAGGAATTGGGCGAACCGACGACGATCAGCCCGTCGACCTGCGGCGCGACGCGCTTCACCGCCTCCTGGCGGTTGGTCGTGGCGTAGCAGATATCTTCCTTGTGCGGGGCGATCAGCTCCGGAAAGCGGGCCTGCAAGGCCTCGACGATGCCGCGGGTGTCGTCGACCGAAAGCGTGGTCTGGGTGACATAGGCAAGCGGCTGGCCTTCCGGCGCCTGAAGCGTCGCGACGTCCTCCAGCGTTTCGATCAGGGTGATCGCGCCCTCGGGGAGCTGGCCCATCGTGCCGATCACTTCCGGGTGGCCGGCATGGCCGACGAGCAGGATATGGCGGCCGCGCTTGTGATGAACCTCGGCCTCGCGATGGACCTTGGTGACGAGCGGACAGGTCGCGTCGATGGCGAAGAGGTTGCGCGCCTTCGCCGCCGCCGGCACCGCCTTGGCGACGCCATGGGCCGAGAAGATCACCGGCCGCGTTTCGTCGGGCACCTCGTCGAGCTCGGCGACGAAGACGGCGCCTTTCCGCTTCAGGGATTCGACGACGTATTTGTTATGGACGATCTCGTGGCGGACATAGACCGGCGCGCCATGCAGCGCGAGCGCCTTCTCGACGGCGTCGATGGCGCGCACGACCCCGGCGCAGAAGCCGCGCGGGGCGCAGAGCAGGATGTCGAGCGGCGGCTTTGTCACGCGCAGAGGAAACTCCAATCGGTCCGCGTCTTCTTTCGGCGCGATCGGCGCGATGTCAAGGAAGCGAAGCGGCGCAGGTCGGGCGGCCATGTGCCGATTGCCTCTCGCAGGATCGCCCGCAAACCCCTAGATACGGTGGCGGCCCGCCACGCCGAGCGCCGCGCCGGACCGCCAAGCCCGTTCCCAAAGCCCCGAGTCCCGCATGGCCGACGTCGCCTCGCATGCCAGCTATCTCCCGCCGATCCTAACCTTCTGCGCCGGGGCGGTGATCGCCGTCCCGCTCTTCCGCAAGCTCGGCCAATCGGCGGTGCTCGGCTATCTCGCGGCCGGCATCGTCATCGGCCCCTCGATCCTCGGCGTGATCAAGGATCCCGACGCGATCCGCGGCACCGCCGAGATCGGCGTCGTGCTGCTGCTCTTCCTCGTCGGCCTCGAATTGCAGCCTTCGCGACTCTACTCGATGCGCAAGGACATCCTCGGTTCCGGCCTCGCACAGATGGCGCTCAGCGCCGGCGGCATCGGCCTCGCCGGCTGGTATTTCGGCCTGTCCGCTGCGGGAGCGGTCGCCGTCGGCGTGGCGCTCGCGCTCTCCGCGACCTCGATCGCGCTGCAATTGCTGGAGGAGCGCGGCGACGGCAACGAAACCTATGGCCGGCGCACCTTCTCGATCCTGCTGTTCCAGGACATGGCGATCGCGCCGGTGCTGGCGCTGCTGCCGCTGCTCGCCACCACGAGCGGTCACGAGACCGGCAGCCCGATGATGGCGCTGGCGAGCCTCGGCATCGCGCTCGTCGCCCTCGTCCTGATCGTGCTGGCCGGGCGTTACGTGATGAACCCGTTCTTCCGCATCCTCGCCCATACCGGCGCGAAGGACGTGATGACGGCTGCCGCGCTGCTGATCGTCCTCGGATCGGCGCTGCTGATGGAGCATGTCGGGCTCTCGATGGCGATGGGCGCCTTCCTTGCGGGCGTGATGCTGGCCGACTCGCATTTCCGGCATGAGCTGGAAGCCGATATCGAGCCCTTCCGCGGTGTCCTGCTCGGCCTGTTCTTCATGGCGGTCGGCATGTCGCTCGACCTCAAGCTCGTCGCTGACAACTGGATGCTGCTAGCGCTCGCGGCCCCGCTGCTAGTGCTGTTCAAGATCGCGGTCGTGACCTCGATCCTGCGGCTGTCCTGCTCGTCCTGGCTCGAGGCGATCCGGGCCGGCGCCCTGCTCTCGCCGGCCGGCGAATTCGCCTTCGTGCTCCTGCCGCTCGGCCTAGCGAACGGGCTGCTGACCGCTCAGCAATCGGCGATGATCACGGCGCTTGCCGCGATCAGCATGCTGCTCGGCCCCGTCGTCGCCAAGCTGATCGATGCCGTGCTGCTGGCCCGCATCGCGCCCGCGACGATGGACGAAGACTATGACGGCGTCGGCGACAGCCCGGTGATGGTGATCGGCTTCGGCCGCTTCGGCCAGATCGTGACGCAGGCGCTGCTGCTCCAGCATATCGACGTCACGGTGATCGATTCCGATGTGGAGCGCATCCGCTCGGCGGCGCAGTTCGGCTTCAAGATCTATTACGGCGACGGCACCCGCCTCGACGTGCTGCGCGCGGCGGGCGCCGGCAAGGCTCGCGTCATCTGCATCTGCGTCGACGACAAGCAGGCGGCACTGCGGATCGTCGAGATGGTCAAGGCCGAGTTCCCGAGCGTGCGCCTGCATGTGAGAGCCTATGACCGCATCCACGCGATCGAGCTGATGAAGGCGAATGTCGATTTCCAGATGCGCGAGACCTTCGAATCAGCGCTCGGCTTCGGTCGGGTCACACTGGAAACCATGGGCCTGACCCGCGATGAGGCCGATCTGGTGATCGACCATGTCCGCGACCGCGACGCGCAGCGCATGGAGATCCAGTTCCACGAGGGGCTCGCCGCCGCGATCAACCGCGTGCCGCGCGTCTCGCCCGAGCCGCTCGTCCCGCCCAAGGCCAAGTCGAAGCCGCTTACGCCTGAAACGCGGCAGGTCATCGAGGATGGTGGTGCCGAGGTCGCCGTCGGCGGCGTTGGGGAACCGGAACGATGAGCCAGGCTTCGGCCCGGCCACAGGCCGTCTTCCTCGAAGGTCCGTTGATGCGCCATGTCGCGGTGATGACCGCGACGAGCTCGGTCGGCCTGATGGCAGTCTTCGTCGTCGACCTGCTCTCGCTGCTCTATGTCTCCTGGCTTGGACGGCCGGAAGCGACGGCGGGCGTCGGCTTCGCCACCATCGTGCTCTATCTGATGGTTTCGGTGAATGTCGGCCTGATGATCGCCGTCACGGCACTGACCTCGCGCAGCATCGGCGCGGGCGATCGACCGGCGGCACGGCGCATCGCGGGCTCGACCATCGCCCTCTCGGCGCTGGTGGCGCTCGTCATCTCGCTTGCGGCGCTGCCGCTGCTGCCCTGGCTGCTCAGCTTGCTGGGCGCGCGCGACCAGTCGCACGCGGTCGCCCTCTCCTTCCTCCATATCGTGCTACCGTCGAACGTCCTGATGGCGATCGGCATGGGCCTTTCCGGCATCCTGCGGGCGATCGGCGACGCCAGGCGGGCGATGTTCGTGACGCTCGGCGGCGGCATCGTCACGGCGGGGCTCGACCCGCTATTGATCTTCGGCTTCGGGCTCGGGCCGGACGGCGCCGCGATCGCGATCGTGCTGGCGCGGATCATCATCTGCGCCATCGGCTTCCACGGCTGCGTTGTCGTGCACGGCATGATCGAGCGGCCGCGCCTCTCCTTCATCCGGCAGGACAGCGCCCGGACCTTCGCCATCGCTGGGCCAGCGATCCTGACCAATCTCTCGAACCCGATCGCCAATGCTGTCTTCGCCAGCGTCGTCGCCCGATTCGGCGATGCAGCTGTCGCTGCGCTCGCGATCATGGACCGGCTCGTCCCGGTCGCCTTCGGCGTGCTGTTCGCGCTGTCGGGCGCCGTCGGACCGATCCTCGGCCAGAACTGGGGCGCCGGGCGCTTCGACCGAATGCGCCGGGGCCTGAGCGATGCGGCGATCTTCGCTGGCGCCTCCGTGCTCGTCTCCTGGGCGCTGCTCTTCGCCTTCCGCGGCGCCATCGTCTCCGCCTTCCACGCGACGGGGCTGACGGCGGAGCTCGTGCTGTTCTTCTGCCTGATCGCCGGGCCGATGTGGATTTTCGTCGGCATGCTCTTCGTCGCCAACGCCGCCTTCAACAATCTCGGCATGCCGCTCCTGTCGACGCTGTTCAGCTGGGGCCGTGCCACCCTGGGCACGATGCCGCTCGCGTTCCTCGGCGCGCATCTCGCCGGGCCGAAGGGCGCGCTCGCGGGCTCCGCACTGGGGGCCGTGGCCTTCGGCGTCCTGGCGCTGGTCTTCGCCTTTCGCGGGATCACAAGGCTGGAGCGCAAGGCCGCGGAGCGCCGTGCCGCAATCGATTTGCCAGGCAAGGACACCCTGCTATCGTCGCCCTAGGCTGGAGATCAAAAGGCCGGCCGGGGAGAAGCGTCGATGATGAACCTGTTCGATATCATGCAATCGGCCCAGAGCGGGCAGGCGCTGCCGAACCTCGCCCAGCAATATGGCTTGAGCCTGCAGCAGACGCAGGCCGCGCTCGACGCCCTGCTGCCAGCCTTCTCGATGGGGCTGCAGCGGCAGACGCGAGACCCCTACGCCTTCGGGTCGCTCGCCCAGATGATGACGGCCTCGCCCTATGCCCGCTTCTTCGAGGCAGGCGGCTACGGCATCCCGGCCGGCGCCCAGAATGCCGGCAACGACGTGCTGAGCCAGCTCTTCGGCTCGCGCGAGGTCAGCCAGGCCATCGCGGCGCAGGCGGCCGCGACCAGCGGCGTCTCGCAGGCGATCCTCAAGCAGATGCTGCCGGTCATCGCCGCGATGCTGATGGGCGGCCTGTCCAAGACGTCGAGCAACGAGGGCCTGGGCGGCATTCTCGGCCAGTTCGCCGAGATGATGCGCGGCCAGATGCCGGGCATGCAGCCGGCGCCGCAGCAGCCGCAGATGCCCGGAAATCCGTTCGAGGCGATCCTCAAGGGCATGTTCGGACAGGCCGGCGGCCAGCAGCCGCAGCCCAGTCCGCAAGCCGCCCCATCCGACCCGTTCGGCGGCGCGCTCGGCCAGATCCTTGGCGGCATGTTCGGCGGCATGGCACCGCAGCCCGATTCCGAACCGGCGCCCGCTCCGCGCAGCGCGCCACGACGTGCGCTCGCGCCGGAACCCGAGCCCGAGGATGCCCCACCTTCGTCCTCAGCCTCCGGCCCCGGCTCGATCGGTCTCGATGCGCTCAACCAGATGTTCGAGCATGGCCGCCAGATCCAGGACGACCATCAGAACGCGCTGAAATCGATCCTCGACGCCATGCTCGGCGGCGGACAGGGCCGTCGCTGAGGCGGATTCGGCTCTTCACCTGCTGAAGACATAAAAAAGGGCGGAAGCACGAAGCTCCCGCCCGCAGGAACGCTGACGCCAAGGGGTCAGGCGCAGCGTGCAACCGCAATATCGGCCTTCTTCGCCAGCATCGGCGTCGAGCCGGCATGGCGCAGGGCATGCTCGCGCCGTGCGGCGGCGAGATCCGACGACGTGCGCGAGCGCTCCGCCAGCACGGCGGACGGATCGTCCAGCCAGGATGCCGCCAGCGCGCCATCGATATCCGAGCGGACGAGGCCGATATCCTTGAGTCCTCGCTCGTCGAGCTCAGCGGAAAGACGCATCACCTCACGGCGATGGGCGAGCGCACGCACGAGTTGAACAGCCCCGGCAAACCCGATGGTGGCAACACGCGTGACGCCGGCCGAAACGGTCGAGAGCGACTTCGCGGTGATGGTCATGAGCAGCATGACAGCCTCCTTGGCGGTGCGGAACGTTGATCTGGGTTTCTCCCCCTGCCCGGACGCGCCATTGACAGGGAACTTCGGAGAGCACCCAGACCCTAGCGAAGCTCTGGTCATCAGCCAAACGAATGGTTATGATGTCTCGCAACACTGATATTGATGGACAGTGGACGGGGATCGCCAATGGCCCATGTGCTCGACGCCGATCAGCTCAAGACCTTCGTCGCCATCGCCGATACCGGGTCGTTCACGCGCGCCGCCGAGATCGTCTTCAAGACGCAATCGGCCGTTTCCATGCAGATGAAGCGGCTGGAGGAGCGGGTCGGGCGTCCCCTGTTCGGGCGCGACGGCCGCCATGCCAAGCTGACCGAGGATGGCGAGCGACTGCTCGACTATGCCCGCCGGATCGTGCGCCTCAATCTCGAATGCGTCGCCTCCTTCGCAGATGCCGACCTGAAGGGCCGCATCCGCCTCGGGGTGCCCGACGACTATGCCGACCGTTACCTGCCGGAAATCCTGGCGCGCTTCGCCCATTCCAATCCGCGGGCCGAGGTCACGGTGGTCTGCGAGCCGACGCCGATGCTGGCGGAGCGGATCGCGACCGGCGATATCGACCTCGCGATCATCACCCATGTCGAAAGTCGCAGCCAGGGCGAGATCATCCGCATCGAGCCGCTGCTCTGGGTCACCTCGGCACGTCACAGCGTGCATGAGGAGGATCCGCTGCCGCTGGCGCTGGGGCGACCGACCTGCAACTGGCGCCAGGCTGCAGTCGATGCGCTGGAATCGAAGGGGCGCCGCTTCCGCGTGCTCTATGCGAGCTGGAATTCCACCGCGGTCGGCGCCGCCGTCCTGGCCGGACTGGCGATCTCGGTCCTGCCGGAGAGCGCGGTGAGGCCGGGCATGCGCATCCTCGGACCGTCCGAAGGTTTCGCGACCTTGCCCTCATGCAAGATCGGCCTGCTGCGGACCCGCTTCGATCCGTCGGTGCTGTCGAACGCGCTGGCCGAGCACATCATCCAGAGCCTCGACAACCTGGCGAGCTTCAAGACGGCGGCCGAGTAGAGTCTCAGGGCACCTTGATCGCGTCGGCCGCTGCCAGCAGGAACGAACTGATCTGGTTCCCGTAGAAGGTGGCCGACGTGATGATCGTGATCGAGACGAGGCCCGCGATAAGGCCATACTCGATCACGGTCGCGCCGCGCGCGTCGCGAGCAAACTCGAGAAAGCTGGCCTTGATCCGCCCCATGCCGCTAGGTTAGTGGGGACCTTCATCCAACTCGTTAATTTCCGAGGCAAAATCCGCTCGAAACGGCAGTTTTCGAGCGGAAAATCTGGTCAGGCGTCAGAGGGCCATCTCGGTCAGCACGGGCTCGACCTTGCCGTGCCAGGCATTGCGGTAACGCTCTTCCAGAGCCTGCGCCAGGTTTCGGCGGCGCTCCAGAATCCCGTGCAGCGGCGCAAGGAAGCGGGTCTCGTCCTGACCGGCGGCACTCTTGAGCGCCCGGCGGGCCAGGCCGGCGCGCGACAGCTCCACAACCTCGGCGGCGATCTCGATGAGCTTGCGCCCGCCGATGTTCGCAGCCAGCCCTTCGCGCGGGACGGCATCGCGCAAAGCCTGCCGTTCCTCCGCGCTCCACCCCTTGACGAGGTCCCAGGCCGCATCGAGCGAGGTCGCATCATAGAGCAGGCCGACCCAGAAGGCCGGCATCGCGGTCAACATGTCTGCCGGGCCGGCATCGGCGCCGCGCATCTCCAGAAAGCGCTTCAGCCGGACCTCGGGAAACAGCGTCGAGAGGTGGTTGGCCCAGTCGGACATGGTCGCCTTCTCGCCCGGCAGCTGCGGCAGCCGGCCGGCCAGCAGGTCGCGGAAGGAGGCACCGGCGACGTCGTGATAGGTATCGTCGCGCTTGACGAAATACAGGGGCACGTCGAGAGCCCAGTCGACATAGCCCTCATAGGACATGCCCTCGTCGAAGGCGAAGGCGAGCATGCCCGACCGGGCATTGTCGGTATCGCGCCAGATCTCGGAACGCATCGACTGGAAGCCGTTGAGCTTGCCGTCGAGGAAGGGCGACGATGCGAAGAGGGCGGTGGAAAGCGGCTGGAGGGCCAGCGAGACCCGGAGCTTGCGGACCATGTCCGCCTCGCTGCCGAAGTCGAGATTGACCTGCACCGTGCAGGTCCTGAACATCATGTCGAGACCCATCGTGCCGACCTTCGGCATGTAGTTCGCCATGATCTTGTAGCGCCCCTTCGGCATCACCGGCGTCTGCGCACGGGTCCAGAGCGGGGACGCGCCAAGGGCGGCGAAGCCGATATCATGCGGAGCGGCCACGGCCTTGACGTCGGCGAGATGAGCCTGAAGTTCGGCCTCCGTCTCATGCAGGCTCGCCAGCGGCGCACCCGACAATTCGAACTGCCCGCCCGGCTCCAGCGAGATCGCCCCGCCGCCATCCGGTCCGGCCAGCCCGATGATATGGCCGGCATCGACGATCGGCTCCCAACCGAGCCGCTGCTGCATGCCTTCCAGAAGAGCCCGGATGCCGCCGGCGCCGGCGCGGCCTTCATAGGGGACGGGCGCGAGATCGCTCCGATAGAACGGGAATTTCTCGTGCTCGGTGCCGATCCGGAAGGAGGAGGCCGGTTTCTCGCCGGCGGCGGTCCAAGCAATCAGTTCGGCCTTGGAACCGATCGGGGTCGAATCGGACACGTCGCGAGCCATGGGCGCTCCGGCAGATGGGCAAACAACCAGCCCCGCGCCGAAGGCGCGGTCAAAGCCGGCAGAGGATGGACAGACATATGCGAGCGCCGGGCGCTCGACAACGACCGGAACCGTGCATTCGCGCAAAGGCGCCCGGCGCTGGCGGCAGGTCTTGGCACCCTCCCGATCAGGCCCTCGGCCAATCGCCGAGCACCGCCTGCACCAGCGCAAGCGCAGCCACCGCGGCCGTGTCCGCCCTCAGGATGCGCGGGCCGAGCGAGATCGGCAGCGTGTTGGGCCGCGCCTGGATCAATTGCCGCTCGGCTTCGTCGAAGCCGCCTTCGGGACCGATCAGGACGGCGATCGGCGCGGGTCCATGCGCCGCCAGCGCCGCAACCGGGCTCGCCTGAGCCATGCCCTCGTCGCAGAAGATCAGCAATCGCTCCGGCGCCAGACTTGAGAGCGCCGCTTCGAGCGGACGCTCCGGCTCGATCCCGGGCAGGCTCAGGATTCCGCATTGCTCGGCCGCCTCGACGGCGTTGGCGCGCAGCCGATCGAGGTTGAGCCGCGAAACCTGGGTGCGGCGGGTCAGGACGGGCTGGAGCAGGCCCGCCCCCATCTCGACCGCCTTCTGCGCCATGTAGTCGAGCCGCGCATGCTTCAGCGGCGCGAACAGGTAATGCAGGTCGGCGGCGGGCGGCTGCGGCCTCGTCTGTCTGACCAGTTCGAGGCTCGCCTGCTTGCGCCCTTCCGGCACGAGGCGCGCCAGCCATTCGCCGTCGCGCCCGTTGAAGACGAGCACCGTGCCATCGACCCGCAATCGCAGGACATTGAGGAGATAATTCGCCTGCTCGCGATCGAGCGGCAGAATCGCCGCCGGTGCGAAGGAGTTGTCGATGAAAAGCCGGTGCCGGGCGAAATCGGGAACGGGCATGGGCGCGAGCGGCTCCGGGAATCGGTGGTAATGTCGAGAGCGACGTGAAAAACGCCACAATCACCTTGTAGCAGGCAGCGCTTCCCACAAGGCCACCATAGACTCGCAAGAGTCGTTGGCGTTAACAGCGCCTGCTGTTAAGGACGTATTTAACGATCGGCCGGGCGGGCCGGCAATCCGGAGTAAGGACACCATGCGGCGTTGGATGGCTTCAGGCGTTATCGCGGTGCTCGGCCTTGCCGTGGCTCCGCTCCTGTCGGCTGCACCCGCAAGCGCGCAGGTCTCCGGCTGCGAGCAGATCCAGAAGCTGCTCGGCGAGCGCCAGTCGATCGTCGCCAAGCTCACGGCCTCCCAGAAGGCCAAGAAGAAGATGACGCCGCAGGAAGCCTGCAGCGCCTTCGGCCGCCTCGCCAATAATGGCGACGCCGCGATCAAGTTCGCCACGGCCAACCAGGACTGGTGCCAGATTCCCGCATCCTTCATCGAAGGCATGCAGACCGACAACAAGAAGGTTTCCGGCTTCCGCGCTCAGGCCTGCAACGCCGTGAAGCAGCAGGCCGCCATGCAGCGCCGCGCCCGGCAGCAGGCGCAGAGCGCCAGCCCCTTCGGCGGCGCCGATTCCATCACCAGCGGCGCCGGCGGCGGGATGCGCGTCCCGCAGGGCGCGCTCTGACCGGCGCCCCCCGGCGCCATGCCCGACCCGGCTCCCCTCGGAACCATGCCCGGGCGTGACTCGCCCCTGCCCGACGCGCTGACCGGGCATTGGGTCGACACCCGAGCGCCCCTTGCCATCAGGCCATTCCTCAAGCTCGCCCGCATCGAGCGGCCGATCGGATGGTGGCTGCTGCTCATGCCCTGCTGGTGGGCGGCCGGGCTTGCCGCCATCGCCGCCGGCCAGCCCTATCCCAATCCCTGGCACTGCCTGCTCTTCTTCGTCGGCGCGGTCCTGATGCGCGGCGCGGGCTGCACCTTCAACGACATCATCGACCGCAAGCTCGACGCCGAGGTGGCACGCACCCGCGGGCGGCCGCTTCCGTCCGGCCAGGTCACGGCAAAGGCGGCCGCGCTGTTCATGATCGCGCAGGCGCTCGCGGGCCTCGTCGTGCTCATGCAGTTCAACCGCTTCACGATCATCCTCGGCATTGGCTCGCTGGCGATCGTCGCGATCTATCCGTTCATGAAGCGGATCACGAACATGCCGCAGTTCGTGCTCGGCCTCGCCTTCTCATGGGGCGGACTGATGGGCTGGAGCGCGGTCTTCGGCCGGCTCGATCCGCCGGCCTACCTGATCTATGCGGCCGCGATCGCCTGGACCGTCGGCTACGACACGATCTACGCCATGCAGGATCTCGAGGATGACGTCATCGCCGGCATCCGGTCGAGCGCCCGCTATTTCGGCGATCACACGCGCGAGGCGGTGGCGCTGTGCTTCGCGCTGGCGGTGCTGCTGACGGGCACCGCGATCTGGCTGGTTGGCGGCGGCCCCGCCGCCTGGCTCGGCTTCGCCGCCTTCGCCCTTCATCTCGGCCGGCAGGTGACGCGCATCAACGGTGCGAGCGCGCCCGAAGCCCTCAGGATATTCCGGTCGAACCGGGATGCCGGCCTGCTTCTGGCGGCCGGGCTCGCTCTCGATGCCGCGAGCCGCGGCTGGTTCTGACGGTCAGTCGGTCATCCGGTCGCCATTGACGATCACCGGCAGTTCGGCGAGGCGGCCCGTCTTGCGACGCGTGAGGAAACGCGGACGGCGACCGTTGAGCAGGCCGTGGCGGCGGCGGATACGAATCGCGCCCAGCGCAAGCCGGCCAAGCTGCGGATAAGGCTCGGTCACCGTGCCATCGGCGGCTTCGAGCAGCAGCGGCAAGCCGCTGGTCCGGCCGAAATCACGCCAGAGCGCGACCGCGTCCTCCTGATCGGCTGAAGCGACCACGATGGAGCGGCCGTCGCCGGCGGTCAGGGCCAGTTCGAAACGTTCGTCGTCACCGGCCGGATTGGCCAGCCGCAACGCGACGCCGCGCCAGTTGGCGCCGCCGCGCAGGATCCGCACGGGGCCGACGCGCTCGATCGCCGGGGCGACCGGACGAGCCGGCATCGGGTTGCGGGAAACGATCGCTGTGGTGGTCGGACCGCCGGAGAGAGCAGGCACAAAACCGCTCTCTCCGGCGGCCGGCGTGACGCTGGCCATCGGTTATAACGCCTCTCTCTAATCCCTGCTGCAACGGAGCCCTCTGTCGATGCCGGGGCTCTCGTGCTTGCCCTGTGAGGATGGCCGCCAGCCGTGTCCGAGCGCTTAAGGGGTTGGGTTAAAGGAAGGTGTTTTCGCCCTGATCCGGCCCTAAACCGGGGGTTTCCTGCCGGATGCTTGACGGAATCTTTCGATCCGTGGCCGCATTTTCGGCTTGAAACAGCGACTATCGCGGCCGATAGGAAAGCCATGAACGCCACCACGCTACCGATCGCGGCCGAACTGCTGAAAGCCGTCGGCGAAAGCTGCCTGGAAGCCGGCACGATCGCCCTCGATCTGTTCCGGCCCGGCGCGACGACCGCGGCGCGGACCTGGGCGAAAAGCGGCGGCTCGCCCGTCACCGAAGCCGATATCGGCGTCGACACCTTCCTGCGCATCCGGCTTTCGGAATTGCTGCCGGAAGCTGCATGGCTGTCCGAGGAGACGGTCGACGACGCCCAACGGCTCTCTCATCGCTATGTCTGGGTCGTCGATCCGATCGACGGCACGCGCGCCTTCATGCAGGGCTCGCCGGACTGGGCTGTCTGCGTCGCGCTGCTCGACCAGGGCGCGCCGATCCTCGGCATCGTCCATGCGCCGGCCTGCCAGGCGACCTATCGTGCGCTCGCCGGTGGCGGCGCGACGCTCAACGGCGAAACCATCCACGCCTCATCCGCACAAAGCCTGACCGGCGCGCGCATCGCCGGCCCCAAGCCGATGCTCGATGCGCTTGCCCAGTTCGAAAGCTTCCAGGCCGTTGCCCGGATTCCATCGCTGGCGCTGCGCCTGACGCGCGTTGCCGATGGCACGATCGATGCCGGGCTGATCTCGCCCGATGCCCGCGATTGGGATCTGGCGGCGGCCGATCTCGTGCTGAGCGAGGCAGGCGGCCGGTTGACCGATGGCGAGGCCGGGCCCGTCATCTACAATCGCGAAGTCCCTGTCCATGGCATGCTCGTTGCGAGCAACGGCAAGCTCGCCTCGCCCCTGCAGACCGCGATCGAGCGCCTGCGCGACGGACGGACGCAGCCGGCCTGACGATTTTTTTCAACGCTTCCGGCGCGGTCCGCTCGCTTGGACGACCGGGATGGCTTATGGGGGCGCCACGGCCCTTGCAGGAGAGTTCGATGAGCGCGGAACCGGAACAGAAGCAACTCCTTCACCTCGTCCTCGGCGGCGAGCTCGCCTCGCTCGAAGGCATCACCTTCAAGGACCTGGCCAAGCTCGACATCGTCGGCGTCTTCCCGAATTATGCCAGCGCCCACACGGCCTGGAAGGCCAAGGCGCAACAGACCGTCGACCAGGCGCAGACGCGCTATTTCATCGTCCATCTCCACCGGCTGCTCGACCCCGAGACCGCCAAGAGCTGAGCCGGGACGGGCTCTGAGCGACAGGACCTGACGACAGAATCCATGGGTTTTTCGATCCTCAAGACGCGCGTGGCGCAGGAAACGCTCGGCCGGCTGCTGGCCGGCTACCTGCGCCTCGTCCAGCGCACGAACCGGATCGTCTTCGAACCCGCCGATATCTACGACCATGTCCGGCCGGATTTGCCACTCATCTTTGCAATGTGGCACGGCCAGCACCTCATGATCCCCTTCGCCCGGCCGGACTGGATGCCGGCCTGCTCGCTGGTTTCGCGCCATGGCGACGGCGGCTTCAATGCGGTGGCGCTGCGCGAGCTCGGCATCGGCGCGATCCGCGGTTCCGGCGCACTCGGCAAGAAGATCCGCGAGAAGGGCGGCGCCGCCGCCTTCCTCGCCATGGTCCGGCGCCTCGCAGCGGGGGACACCATGGTGCTGACGGCCGATGTGCCCAAGCGCGCCCGCATCGTCGGCCCCGGCATCATCGCATTGGCACGCGCCTCCGGCCGGCCGATCCGGGCCGTCGCCGTGGTGACCAGCCGGCGCATCGACTTCAACAGCTGGGACCGCGCCTCGATCGGCCTTCCCTTCGGGCGCTGCGCCATCGTCGTCGGCGAGCCGATCCTGGTCGCGCGCGATGCCGACGAGGCCACGCAGGAAGCCGCACGCCTCGCCGTCCAGGCGAGCCTCGACGATGTCCATGCCCGCGGCTACGCGATCGTCGGCAGCCGTGACCCGGGCGCCGGCCTGCGCGAGAAGCAGCTTGCTGCCGGGGCAGCGGCATGAGCGGCAAGGGCGCGATCCTCAGGACATATCGCTACGCGACGGCGCTGCTGGAGCCGGCGGCGGCCGGACTCCTGCTCTGGCGCCGGCGCCGCGGCAAGGAAGACCCTGCGCGGCACGCGGAACGGCGCGGCCACGCGAGCGTCAAGCGGCCGAACAAGCCTTTGGTCTGGCTGCACGGCGCCAGCGTCGGCGAGACCGTGACCCTGCTGCCCCTCATCGCCAAATTGCAGAAGCGCGGCTTCGCCGTGCTGGTGACCTCGGGCACCGTGACCTCCGCCAGGTTGATGGCGGCGCGACTGCCGGGCGGCGTAATCCATCAATACATCCCGCTCGACGTGCCGCGCTACATGCGCCGCTTCATGGATCATTGGCGCCCGGATCTCTGCCTGATCTGCGAATCCGAGATCTGGCCGAACCTGCTGATCGAGGCGCAGCGCCGCGCCATCCCGGTGGTGATGGTCAACGGCCGGATGTCGGAGCGCTCCTTCGCCCGCTGGTACAAGATGCCGAAGACCTCGCGCTTCCTGCTCTCCTGCTTCGAGGCCTGCCTGGCGCAGTCGCAGGGCGATGCCGAGCGGCTGGCCCAGCTCGGCGCACCGCGCGTCAGCGTCGCCGGCAACCTGAAATTCGACGTGCCCGCCCCGCCCGCCGATTCCGATACGCTCGCCATTCTCGACGGCCAGACGACGGGCCGCCCGGTCTGGATCGCCGCGAGCACGCATCCCGGCGAGGACGAACTGGTGCTGGCCGCCCATCTCGCGATCAAGCCTTACCTGCCGAAGCTGCTCACCATCATCGCGCCGCGCCACCCCCAGCGCGGCCCGGAGATCGAGGCGCTGGCAGAGGCGAATGACGTCGCCGTCTCGCGCCGGGCGACGGGGGGAAGCCCGGAACGGAACGTCGATCTCTATGTCGCCGACACCGTCAACGAGCTCGGACTGTTCTACCGGCTCTCGCAGGTCGCCTTCCTCGGCGGCTCGCTGGTCGAGGGCATCGGCGGGCATAACCCGATCGAGCCGGCCAAGCTCGGCTGTGCCCTGCTGCACGGGCCCTATGTCCACAACAATGCCGAGATCTTCGCGGCCTTCGACCGCGACGGCGGCTCGCGCGAGGCCGCCGATGCACAGGCGCTGGCAGGCGCAGTGCATCGCTGGCTGAACAACCCGGCCGAGGCCCGGCAGGCGGCGCGTGCCGCCGCGCAGACCGCGACCGAACTCGGCGGCGCGCTGAACCGCACGCTGCATGCGATCGAGCCCTTGCTGATGCGGGTGGCGATTGGCCAGCGCGAGAGCGCGCCCTGATGCTGCGGCGCGCCCCGCGCTTCTGGTGGCGGGAGAAACCCACGCTACTCGCCCGGCTGCTCCAGCCGCTCGGCTTCCTCTACGGCCGGATCACCTTGCAGCGGATGCGCCAACCCGGAGCCGATGCCGGCCTGCCGGTGATCTGCGTCGGCAATTTCATCGCCGGCGGCGCCGGCAAGACGCCGACCGCGATCGCCATCGCCCGCCTGCTCGATGAACAGGGCGAAAAGCCCTTCGTGCTGATGCGCGGCTATGGCGGACGGCTTGCGGGGCCGGTCGAGGTCGATCCCGACCGGCATCGCGCTGCCGATGTCGGCGACGAGCCGCTGCTGATGGCCCGCCATGCCCGCACCGTCATCGCCCGCGACCGGGTGGCCGGCGCAAGGCTCGCGCGTGGACTCGGCGCCACCATCGTCGTGATGGATGACGGCCTGCAGAATCCGTCGCTGGTCAAGCATCTCAAGCTTGCGGTGGTCGACGGAGCAAGCGGCGCCGGAAACGGGCTGTGTCTGCCGGCCGGCCCCTTACGTGCCCCGCTCGTCGAGCAGATGAGTGAAGCCGACGCCATCGTCGCGATCGGCCTGGGGGATGCAGGTGAACGCGTCGCCGCCGTTGCGCGGGCGCAGGGGAAGCCGGTCCTGTCAGCCACGCTCAAGCCAGCCGACCCTGTCGCTTCACGCCTGCGCGGTCAGAAGGTCGTAGCGCTGTCAGGAATCGGCCGCCCGGAGAAATTCGCGGCGACCTTGCGGGAGACGGGGGCGATCGTCGCAGCCGAGCAGGCTCATGGCGATCACCACCCTTATGAACAGGCCGATATCGCCGCTGCGCTCGCAGCCGCGCGCGAACATGCTGCCGTGGTCGCGACAACGGAAAAGGACTGGACCAAGCTCGCGCCGCTCTGGCCCGAAGATGCCCGCGAGTCGCTGGTCGTGGTGCCGGTCTCGCTGGTCTTCGCGGAGCCGGTTGCGATCACCGGCCTGCTTGCAGCCCTCGCAAAGGCAGGCTGAGAGCCTCGCCGCTCGTCAAGCCCGGCCGGCGCGGCGCAGCCTGAGCAACGCGGCTTCCGACGAGGCATAGGCTTCCTGCCATTCGATCGACCAGTAGCGGAGATCGTCGAGGCGGATCGGCGCGCTCGTCACGGCGCAGCGCACGAAGGCGCCGGGCTTGACGACGCGGAACTCGCCCGGACCGTAGTCGACCACGGCTTCGGGGCCATGAGGCGGAAGGCGCTCGCTGATATTCATCAAAATTGCATCAAATCATTGATCGGGAAGCGGAAAGCCGGGATACTCAGGGGCTTGTGATAACCTTCTGGTCGGCGATGTCCAGTCTCCAGCGCCTCGCGGCGTGCCTGATGAGCCTTGCGCTGCTCGCAGCTCCGGCCGCCCGTGCCGGTGGCTATGAGCGCGTCGCGATTCCGGCCGACCAGGGAACATTGACGGGCATCCTCTATCTTCCGGCCGGTCAGGGGCCTTTCCCGGCCGTGATCGCCCTGCATGGTTGCGGCGGCTTGTGGCGCGCGCAAGGCCAACTCTCGATGCGACATGCCGATTGGGGCGAGCGGCTGGCCGGCATCGGCTTCGCCGTGCTGATGCCGGACAGCTTCGGCTCGCGCGGGCTCGGCTCGCAATGCGGGGTGAAGGACCTGACGGTCAGGGCCGGGCGCGAGCGCGTCGCCGATGCGATGGCCGCCCGGATCTGGCTGCAGCAGCGCGACAACATCAAACCCGACGCGATTGCCCTGCTCGGTTGGTCGAGTGGCGGCCTGACCGTGCTGACGGCGATCCGCAAGGAGCGGGCTCCCACCGACGGCAAGCCGGATTTCAAGCGCGCCGCCGCCTTCTACCCTGCCTGCCGGAGCCAGTCGGAATCGCCGAGCTTCTCCGCCCGCATCCCGCTGCTGATCCTGATGGGCGATGCCGACGACTGGACGCCGGCCGCACCCTGCGGACATCTGGCCAAGGCCGCACAAGCGCGCGGCGAGCAGGTCGGCCTCGTGCTTTATCCCGGCGCCCTGCATGATTTCGACCATCCGCGCCTCGAGGTGAAAGAGCGCGAGAACATCGCCTATTCCGCCAGCAGCACCGGAAAGGTCACTGTCGGCACCAATATGGCGGCACGCGAGGACGCGCTGAAACGGGTCAAGGCCTTCCTGAGCGCGCCTTGAATCTCAGAACAGGTCGCCCTGCGTTCCCGATGCCGGTCCCTTGCGAACCGGGCGCGGCGCCGGCGGTTTCGCTCCTCCGGCCTCGCCGCCCGCAACGGTGACGCCGAAGCTGCCATCGGCCAGTTGGACCGAAAGCGCCCTGCCCGGCTGGGCTGCCTCGACGCTGCGGACGAGCGCCCCGGCCTCGTCGCGGATCAGGGCATAGCCGCGGGACAGCACCGCTTCCGGCCCGAGCGAACGGATCAGCGTCCAGAGCGAGGAAAGCTGGTCCCGGCGGCGATGCAGCGCCTGGCCGAAAGCGCGCTCAGCACGCTCAGCCACAGCAGTTCCGCGTTCGCGGCGCTGGATCAGGCTCTGGCCGAAAGCGTTGCGGGCCCGCGTTTCCAGCGTGGTGAGGCGATCGCGGGCATTGGCGATCCGGGTGCGCTCGCCGGCGATGGCGTTGCCGCGGGCTGCGGCGAGCACGCGCCCGAAACCGGCGAGCTCAGCGCGCAGGCGGGCAAGGGCGACGCGGGGCGAGCGCGCCTCCAGCCGGCGAGACAGGGCCTGCAATTGCTGCTCATGCGTGCGCGCGTTCCTGGCAAGCGCCGGCGCCAGCCGCGTCGCGGCGAGATCGAGCCGCTGGCGCGGCGCGGAGAGGACGGCCTCCGGCCCCGGCAAAGCACGGGCGAGCGCCCTGAGATCGCTGCGGCGACGATCGGACAGGCGGAGCATCGCGCCGGAATGGCGGCGCGCGAGATCGGCGACGAAGCCCATCAGTTCCGCCCGCACCGGCACGACCTTCTCGGCCGCGCCGGTGGGGGTCGGCGCGCGCAGGTCCGCAGCGTGGTCGATCAGCGTCCAGTCAGTCTCGTGGCCGACGGCGGAGACCAGCGGAATCGCCGAATCCGCGGCGGCACGGACCACCACCTCCTCGTTGAAGCTCATCAGGTCTTCGAGCGAGCCGCCGCCGCGCGCGACGATGATGACGTCCGGCCGGGGGATGCGCCCGCCTGCCGGCAGCGCATTGAAGCCGGCGATGGCGTTGGCGACCTCGGCGGCGCTGGTCTCGCCCTGCACGCGCACCGGCCAGACCAGGACATGGCGCGGGAAGCGATCCTCAAGGCGGTGCAGGATGTCGCGGATGACGGCACCGGTCGGTGAGGTCACGACGCCGATGACGGAGGGCAGATAAGGGATGAGCTGCTTGCGCTCCTCGGCGAAGAGCCCCTCGGCGGCGAGCCGTTTGCGACGCTCCTCCAGCAGCGCCATCAGCGCGCCGGCGCCGGCCAGCTCCAGCGAATCGATGACGATCTGGTAGCTCGACTTGCCGGCGAAGGTGGTGATCTTGCCGGTGGCGATGACCTCCAGCCCTTCCTGCGGGCGCGTCTTCAGGCGGCCGAAGACGCCCTTCCAGATCACCGCGTCGATCTTGGCGTTGGTGTCCTTCAGCGAGAAATAGACATGGCCGGAAGCGACCGGGCCGCGATAGCCGGAAATCTCGCCGCGCACGCGCACGAAGCCGAAATTGTCCTCGATGGTGCGCTTCAGCGCACCGGAGAGGTCCGAGACGCTCCACTCGGGCGCATTGCCGGTCGTCTGCTGCGATTCGCTGGTCATGGCCGGACCATAGCCGGACCGATGATGCAGCAGAAGCGTTGCCCGCGGCGCTAGGTGCCGCTATTGCGCCCGTGACGGAGCGGAGAGCGCGATGAAAATTCTTCTGATCGGTTCGGGCGGCCGCGAGCACGCGCTCGCCTGGGCGATTTCGGCCTCGCCGCTCTGCGACACGCTGTTCATCGCGCCGGGCAATCCCGGCACCGCTCATTGCGGCGAGAATGTCGTGATCGATATCGCCGACCATGCCGCCGTCGTGGCGTTCTGCCGGTTGCAGGGCATCGACCTCGTCGTCGTCGGGCCGGAAGGGCCCTTGGTCGCCGGCATCGCCGATGATCTCCGGGCCGCCAGCATCAAGGTCTTCGGACCGTCCAAGGCCGCCGCCCAGCTCGAAGGCTCGAAGGGCTTCACCAAGGAGCTCTGCGCCGAATTCGACATTCCGACCGCCGGCTTCGGCCGCTTCGGCAATGCCGCTTCCGCCAAGGCCTATGTCGCGGCCCAGGGCGCACCGATCGTGATCAAGGCCGACGGGCTCGCCGCCGGCAAGGGCGTGATCATGGCGCAGACGCTGGACGAGGCGAACGAGGCCATCGACATGATGTTCTCCGGCAGCTTCGGCGCGGCCGGGGCCGAGGTCGTGGTCGAGGAATGGATGATCGGCGAGGAAGCGAGCTTCTTCGCGCTCTGCGACGGCAAGCATGCGCTGGCTCTCGCCTCGGCGCAGGATCACAAGCGCGTCGGCGACGGCGATACCGGCCCGAATACCGGCGGCATGGGCGCCTATTCGCCGGCCCCGGTGATGACGCCCGCGCTGACCGAGCGCGTCATGGCCGAGATCATCCGGCCGACGCTGGCCGGCATGACCAAGCGCGGCACGCCGTTCCAGGGCGTGCTCTTCGCCGGGCTGATGATCACGGCGCAGGGACCGAAGCTGATCGAATACAACACCCGCTTCGGCGACCCCGAATGCGAGGTGCTGATGCCGCGCCTCAAGAGCGACATCGTGCCGGCACTGCTGGCCGCCTGCGACGGCATGCTCGACCAGGTCGACCTGCGCTGGCGCGACGAGGCGGCGCTGACCGTCGTGCTCGCGGCCAAGGGCTATCCGGCCAAGCCGGAGACCGGCAGCGTCATCCGCGATGTCGAGAAGGCGGAGGCGCTGGATGAGGTGCTCGTCTTCCATGCCGGCACGAAGCTCTCGAACGGCGATCTCGTCGCCAATGGCGGGCGCGTGCTGAACGTGGTCGCGCTCGGCAAGAGCGTCGGCGAGGCGCAGAAGCGGGCCTATGAGGCCGTCGACAAGATCGACTGGCCCGGCGGCTTCTGCCGTCGCGATATCGGCTGGCAGGCAGTGAAGCGCGAGCAAGGCTGACAGCTCGCCATCGCCGGGGCTATGCTCTCAGGCATGGCGAACATCGACAGTCTCTTCCCCGGCTTCAAGGCGCACTGGATCGACGGGCCGGTCGGCAAGATCTTCGCGCGTGTCGGCGGCGAGGGCCCGCCACTGGTGCTGATCCACGGCTTTCCGCAGACCCATGCCGAATGGCATCGATTGGCGCCGGAACTGGCAAAGACCCACACCGTGGTCTGCCCCGACCTGCGCGGCTATGGCTGGTCGGCCGCGCCGCATGGTGACGGCGGCCGGGAGACCTATACCAAGCGTGGCATGGGCGAGGATATCGTCACGGTGATGCAGGCGCTCGGCCATATCCGCTTCGGCGTGATCGGCCATGACCGCGGGGCGCGCGTTGCCTATCGTCTCGCGCTCGACCACCCCGGTCGGGTCGAGCGGCTCGTCCTGCTCGACATCCTGCCGACCGTCTCGATGTGGGAAGGCATGAACGCGGCCCGCGCCATGCAGGTCTATCACTGGACCTTCCTGGCCCAGCCCGAGCCGATCCCGGAAAACCTGCTCAAGGCCGATCCGGTCGGCTGGCTCGACCGCACCATCGCGAGCTGGAGCCGGGCGAAGAATCTCGACCTGTTCGACCCGCTGGCGATGCAGTCCTATGCGGAATCCTTCAGCGATCCCTCGCGAACCCACGCGGCCTGCGAGGACTATCGCGCCGGCGCCACCACCGATATCGAACACGACAAGGCCGATCTCGCGGCGGGCAAGCGCATCCTCTGTCCGACGCTCGTCCTCTGGGGCGAGGCCGGTATCCCGGCCAAGGGCGCAAGCCCGCTGGACGTCTGGCACCAGACTTTCGCGCCACAGGCCGAGGGCCAGGCGATCGACAGCGGCCACTTCCTGCCGGAAGAGAACCCGCAGGCGACGCTCGCGGCGCTGAAGCCGTTCCTGTCACAGGCTGCGACCTAAGCCGAGGTGCGGGCCGCGAAAGACATGACCAGCCCCCGCAGCGCCGATCCCAAGCAGAGCTTTGGCAGCGCGCCCGAGATCGCGCTCGTGCTCGGAGCCGGCGGAGCGCGGGGCCTGAGCCATATCGCCGTGCTGGAGGCCTTCGACGAGCTCGGCCTCAAGCCCAACCGCATCTCCGGCTGCTCGATCGGCGCCATCATCGGCGCAGCCTATGCCGCCGGGCTCTCCGGCCGGGAGTTGCGCGAGCATGTGCTGTCGACCTTCCGCGATCGGGCGCGGGTGATCGCACGCCTGCTCGATTGCCGCGTCGGCAAGCTCGCCGATCTCGTGCGCGGCCTCGGCAATCCCGTCCTGCTCGACGGCGAGCGCCTGCTCGACCTGTTCTGGCCGGAGGCCGTGCCGGATCGTTTCGAAGAATTGGCGATCCCGTTTAAGGCGATCGCGGCGGATTACCATCGCCACAGCGAAGTCATGCTACATGACGGGCCACTGACGCCGGCCGTCGCGGCCTCCCTCGCAATACCCGGGCTGATCCGGCCGGTCGCACTCGGCGGGCGCGTGCTGATCGACGGCGGGGCCATCGATCCCCTGCCCTATCGGGAGTTGCTGGCGCCCGGCCGCATCGTGGTCGCGGTCGATGTCAGCGCTCCCATGGCCGAGCCCGGCGAAGTCCGCATTCCCGGCGCGATGGAGGCGCTTGTCGGCGCCTCGCAGATCCTGACCCGCTCGCTGGTCCAGCGCCTGATCGAGCAGGAGCCGCCGGACATCCTGATCCGTGCGGGAGCCGACCGCATCGGCGGACTCGATTTCTTCAAGGCGAAGGCGATCCTCGCGGCAGCCGAGCCGATCAAGGACGAGGTCAAGCGAGCGCTGGCTCGCGCTCTCGAATCGCAGGGCTGATCGGCTCCGGCGCATCGCAACGGAAGCCCGGCAGCGCAGCCTCCAGCACCCCTCGCCCCTCATCCGTCAGGATGACGGCGCGGCTGTCCTTGCGGCGGCGGACCCAATCCATCTCGAAGCAGCGGCAGGCCAGAGCAGCGGCGAGATGGCCGGCCAGGTGCGGCCGGCGCTCGCTCCAGTCGAGGCAGGGGCGCAAGGCGGCGCGGCGGCTCCTGGCGGTGGCGTCAGGATCGAGGCCCAGCGCCCGGAAGATCGCCTTGCCTGAGGCGGTCAGCGCATAGCCACCTTCGCTCGCGGCGAGATGGCCGCCAGACATCAGCGCGTCGTGGATGCCGATGCCGAGCCGGCCGGCGAAATGATCGTAACAGGTTCGCGCCTGGCTCAGTTCGGCGCCGACACGGGACGGCAGGCGTCGGCTGGTGCCGTCAAGATTGGCCAACACCATCAGCCCTTCGAGCGCCGTCGCCACTTCAGGCCCAGCGAGCCGATAATAGCGATGGCGCCCCTGCGCTGCGACATCGATCAAGCCGCCTTGCATCAGCTTGGCGAGGTGGCCGCTCGCGGTCTGCGGCGCGATACCGGCGATCCAGGCGAGCTCCTTGGCCGTCAGCGCGCGCCCATCCATCAGCGCGTGCAGCATGTTGGCGCGGGCCGGATCGCCCATCAGATGGGCGATCTCTGCGAGATAGGGACCTTGGGTGCTCATGGTTACATGATGCGCCATCCCGCCATCGCCGCAAGCGGGAACGCTACGGCGCCGACCGTAGCGTCGGGCCGCGACAGCCGCCCGCGGCAATGCCACAAGCAGGGCATGGACAACACAGCTCTCCTCATCTTCGTCACCGCGACCTTCGTCTTCGCCGGCTTCGTCAAAGGCGTTATCGGGCTGGGATTGCCGACCATCGCGGTCGGCATCCTCGGTGTGGTGATGGCGCCGGCGCAGGCCGCAGCATTGCTGGTCGTGCCCAATCTGGTCACCAATGGCTGGCAGATCGCGACCGGACCCAAGCTGCTCTCAACCTTGCGCCGGCTCTGGCCGATGCTCGCGACGATCTGCCTAGGCACCTGGGCTGGCGCCGGGCTTTTGCAACAGCAGAAGGACGGCTCGGCCACACTCTGGCTGGGCGCAGCGCTCATCCTCTATGCACTGGTCGGGCTGAAGGCGGCGAAGCTGCGCGTTCCCACCCGCTGGGAAGGCTGGCTCGGCCCCGTCATCGGCTTCACCACGGGCGTGGTCACGGCGGCGACCGGGGTCTTCGTGCTGCCGGCCGTGCCTTATCTGCAGGCGCTCGGCTTCGACAAGGACGAGCTGGTGCAGGCACTCGGCATCTCCTTCATCGTCTCGACGCTGGCGCTCTCCTTCGGCCTGATCGGAGCCGGGGCGCTCAACGGCACCGTCGCCTGGCAGTCGCTGCTGGCGCTCGTCCCGGCCCTGATCGGCATGGGCGGAGGGCAGTTCATCCGCAGCCGCATCTCGCCGGCGACCTTCAAGATCTGCTTCTTCGCCGGCCTCCTAGCACTCGGAACCTATCTCTGCTGGCGCAGCCTCGGCTAACGGCCTTAACCGGGCGCTAACCATACGGGCGCAGCCTCGACCGCCAGCAACGGGAGCGCCTCACATGGATGCCTTCACCATGATCATCATGGCCTGCGTCGCCGGCGAGGCGCATTGCGCGACCAGCCGCGTCAGCGAGATGGGCTTCACCACGGCGCAAGCCTGCGAGGCGCGGATCGACGACATCGCTCGCACGATGACCAAGGAATTCGGCAAACGCCCGGAATTCAAGGGCCGGCAGGTGACCTATGACGTCTCCTGCATGGACCGCGCGCAGCTCTCGGCGAAATTCGGCATCGCCTCGTCGGATACGTGAGCGTCAGCGCCGCTCGCGGAAGAAATCCCGGAGCAGCGCCGCGGCTTCCGTCTCGCGCAGGCCGCCATAGACCTCCGGCACATGGTGGCAGGTCGGGTTCTCATAGAGCCTGACGCCGTTCTCGACCGCGCCGCCCTTCGGATCGCCCGCGCCGAAATAGAGCCGCCTGATCCGGGAAAACGAGATCGCCGCCGCGCACATCGGGCAGGGCTCGAGCGTGACATAGAGATCGCACCCGATCAGGCGCTCGCTGCCGATCGCCTCGCAAGCCAGCCTGAGGACCAGCATCTCGGCATGGGCGGTCGGGTCCTTCAGCTCCAGCGTGCGGTTGCCAGCACTGGCGAGAATCGTTCCGTCACGGACCACCACCGCGCCGACCGGCACCTCGCCGCGCAAGGCAGCTGCCTTCGCCTCGTCGAAGGCGAGCGCCATGGCGTCGACGGTGGATGAGTGTTGCGGTAGCGACATCGAAAACCCCAGCTTTGGCGCTCGCAGCAAGGGAAAGCCTCTGCTACAAGCGCCGGTTATAGCGAATAAGCGAGCCAGGCCTTTCCCGCAAAGCGGTTGTGCTCGGCCGGCTCAGGAGCAGCCATGAAAGACGACGACAACAATAGAGGCCGCGGCCCGCGCAAGGGTGGCGGCGCCGGCGGCCGTGGACCCGGCTCTGGTGGCAAAAGCTTCGGCGGCAAGCCCTTCGGCAGCCGTGCAGGCGGGGAAGGTCGCGGACCTGCGCGCGACGGCGAGCGCAAGCCCTTCCGCAGCCGCCCGGCCGGCGATGATCGCCCCGCCCGTGACGGTGAGCGCAAGCCCTTCCGCGGCCATTCGGCTGGCGACGAACGCCCGGCCCGCCGCTTCGAGCGCCCTGCCGGCAGCGAGGGCGAAGCCGCCCGTCCGCGCCGTTTCGATGGCGACAGGCCGACCCGCTCCAGGACCGAAGGCGAAGGCCGCGGCTTCCGCGAGCGGACCAGCGATGAGCGCCCGCAGCGTCCGGCCCGCACGGGCGATCGCCCCTTCGCCGGCCGTGACCGGCCGCAGGGTGACCGGCCGCCACGTGGCGAGAGCCGCGATGGCGAAAAGCGGTTTTCGCGCCCGCGCGCGCCGCGCTTCGAGGGGCAGGATGATCGTCCGCGCCGCCCGCGCGAGGATGCGCCCGAGCGCAAGCTGATCACAGCGGAGGAGCCGGAGCGGATCGCCAAGGTGATGGCGCGGGCCGGCGTCGCCTCGCGTCGCGACAGCGAGGCGATGATCGCGGAAGGGCGCGTCAGCGTGAACGGCACGGTGCTGAACAGCCCGGCCCTCGACGTCAAGCCGACCGATATCGTGCTGATCGACGGCGAGCCCTTGCCGGCCCGCGAGCGCACGCGGCTGTGGCTCTATCACAAGCCCCGCGGCGTCGTGACGACCAATTTCGACCCGGAAGGCCGGCCGACCGTCTTCGACGTGCTGCCGGAGGACCTGCCGCGCGTATTGACCATCGGCCGGCTCGACATCAACACCGAAGGCCTGCTGCTGCTGACCAATGATGGCGGGCTGGCGCGGGTTCTGGAGCTGCCGGAGACCGGCTGGCTCCGGCGCTACCGCGTGCGCGCCTTCGGCGAGGTGACGCAGGACGTGCTCGACACGGTCAAGGACGGCGTCACCATCGACGGCATCCAGTACGGGCCGGTGATCGCCCGCTTCGAACGCCAGCAGGGCTTCAACACCTGGCTGACGGTCGACCTGCGCGAGGGTAAGAACCGCGAGGTCAAGACCGTGCTCGAGCATCTCGGGCTGACGGTGAACCGGCTGATCCGCATCTCCTTCGGGCCGTTCCAGCTCGGCGAGCTCGAAGAGGGCGAGGCCGACGAAATCCGCTCGCGCGTGCTGCAGGACCAGCTCGGCAGCGAGCTTACAGCCAAGGCCGGCGCCGATTTCGAATCGCCGCGCCGCGATGCCCTGCCCACCGCACCGCGTCCGGCTCCGGCCGGCGACGATCGCCCGCGACGCCGCCGCGACGAAGCCGGCCGCGATGGCGAACCGGCCCACGCACCGCTGCGCGGCGACAAGCCCTGGACCCGCACCGTCTGGCGCGATGCCGAAACCGAGCCGCAGCGCGAGCGCAAGGCTCCGCCGCGCCGTGGCGCCGATCCGAAGCTGGAGCGGCAGGAGCGCGAGGCCACCGGCGACGTCAAACGCCGCCGCGACACGCCGATCGCCGACCCGAAGGGCCGGCGCGTGCTGGTCGAGCGCGTCCGCGCGCCCGTTTCGGAAGAGCGCGCCGCTCCCGAACGCGAGAGCAAGCGCCGCCCCGACCGCAAGCCGCGCCAGGAGCGCGGTGCCCAGGAGCGCGGTGGCGACGAGGCGCGCGCACCGCGTTCGTTCGAGCGCTCTGGTGGCGACGACAGGCCGGCACGGCGCCCGCGCCGCGAGGACGACGGTCGCGACCGCGGCGGCGATCGCCCTTGGGAGGACCGTGCGCCGCGTGGCGAGCGCCCCGACCGTGCTCCACGCGACGGCACTGAGCGCCCTGCCCGTGCCTTCCGCGAGCGTTCAGCCGAAGACCGGCCGCGTGGCCGCAGCTTCGGTGACAAGCCGGGTGGCAAGAGCTTCGGGGGCCGTTCCTCGGAGCGGCCGGCAGGCGGCGGACGCCCGTTCAGCGGCAAGCCGGGCGGCGGCCGGCCGGGTGGTGGCAAAGGCCCACGCCCCGGCGGCGGCGGCAGAGGCCCCCGTCCCGGTAGCGGTAGCCGCGGCTAAGCGATGCGGATCGTCGGCGGACGCCTGCGCGGCCGGCCCCTGGCCGGTCCGAAGCCTGGGATCGGCAGCATCCGGCCGACCTCGGACCGTCTGCGCGAATCCCTGTTCAACGTGCTCGCCCATGCCTATGGCGAGACGGTCGAGGGCGCGCGCGTGCTCGATCTCTTCGCCGGAACGGGCGCGCTCGGCTTCGAGGCCTTGTCGCGCGGCGCGGGTTTCGCGCTCATGGTCGATGACGGCACCGAGGCGCGGGGCATCATCCGCGAGAACCAGATGGCGCTCGGCCTCGCCGGCTTCAGCCGCATCTTCCGCCGCGACGCGACCAAGCTCGGCCCGATCACCGGCATGGCGCCGTTCGGCCTCGTCTTCTGCGACCCGCCCTATCGCAAGGGGCTGGGAGAGAAGGCGCTGGTCTCCGCTCGTGAAGGCGGCTGGCTGGCGCCGGATGCATTGATCGTTCTGGAAGAGGCCGCAGATGCCGAGATCAGCCTGCCCGAAGGCTTCGAAGAGCTGGAACGGCGGAGTTATGGCGAGACGCAGGTGGTGATGCTGCGGGCCAAGGAATAGGCCTCCATACGGCACCGCAGGCCGGCAGAGAGTTCTGCGTCTGACCGCGGGCAGAGCTTCCGAAGCTCGCCACGCTTCAAGCGGCGCGGCAAGCTTGTTTTCGGAAAGCGCCACCGTAGGGGCTGGCCGGAAGTGCGCTTCGCGCCCAGCCGCCAAGGGCGTATTCTAGCTTCAATTGCGGCACTGCCGGATCTGCGAGCCTATGTCGGGCGTTGTGGCGATACGGAGCCTCGCAGCTGGAGCCGGGGCCAGCTCTCAGGAGCGAAAACGATGTCCGGACATGCTCTTCTGAACGCGCAGACCGTCGAGGACTGCATCATCGACCAGGGCTGGGAGCGCTACACCGCCGAGGACCACGCCATCTGGCGTGTATTGTTCGAGCGCCAGCAGCGAACCCTGAAGGGCCATGTCTGCCAGGAATATCTCGACGGCCTTGCAGCGCTCGGCATCGGCCCCGACGGCGTGCCGGATTTCGCGCGCATGAACGAGCGGCTGCGGCGGCTCACCGGCTGGGAGGTCGTGGCGGTTCCGGGGCTCATCCCGTCGCGCCCCTTCTTCCAGATGCTGGCCAACCGCCAGTTTCCGGCCGGCACCTTCATCCGCAGCCGCGAGCAGCTCGACTATCTGGAGGAGCCCGACGTCTTCCATGATGTCTTCGGCCACGTGCCGCTGCTGACCAACCCCGCCTATGCCGACTACATGAACGAGTACGGCCGCATCGGGCTTGTCGCGGTCGAGACCAAGGGGGGTGAAGTTCCTCGCCCGCCTCAACTGGTACACCATCGAATTCGGGCTGATCCGCAAGCCCGAGGGCATTCGCATCTATGGCGCCGGCATCGTCTCGTCCTTCGGCGAGGCGAAATATGTGGTGGACGACCCCTCCGCCCACCACCTTGCCTTCAATCTCGAGCGCGTGCTGCGCACCGGCTATTACATCGACGATTTCCAGGCGAGTTATTTCGTCATCGACCGCTTCGAGCAGCTGTTCGACCTGCTCAGGGGCAGCGATTTCGCCACCCGCTTCGACGAACTGCGTGCCCAGTCGACCCACACGCCCTTCGAAATCCTGCCGCAGGACGTGGTTATCCGGAAAGGCAGCGGCCAGTTCTGGCGCGATTTCCCGACAATGAAGACGAAGCTGAAGTGAAGTTGAAGCCGAGCGGGGGGCCGGCTGGGTCGAGAGCCGACGTTGGACATTGGAAAACGCGGGTTGCGGTCTCAGTCGATGTTATGACAATCCAAGGGGGGTGATTTAACCACTATTCAAGAGATACCCGGTATCAAAATCTCATGAAACAGTTGTTCGCAAAAATAATCGCGCTTATGGCCGTCGAACAAAAATACGTGATGCCTGCGATGGCTATCACAATGCCTGTGATCCTCGCGATACTGTTTTGGACGGTGAATTTCTACACTGGTCCTGTTTGGGTCGGCCTTGCACTAGTTTGGATTGTCGGACTCCCTGTCCAAGTGTCCGTCTCAAGATGGCTTCAACGTCGGGCAAACAGGACCCCCAGAGATAAGCCTTGAATTTGGTGCGCGATCTTCCTTGCGTCTGCAACGGGTAGAAAGCAGACGCTCCTCCTTCACCGCCGCCCGAACAGCCGCTCGATATCCGAGAGCTTCAGTTCGACATAGGTCGGCCTGCCGTGGTTGCACTGGCCGGAATTGGGCGTGATCTCCATTTCGCGCAGCAATGCGTCCATCTCCTCGGCGCGCATGCGACGGCCGGCACGGACCGAGTTGTGGCAGGCCATCGTCGCCAGAACATGGTCGAGCCGGCGTTCCAGCGAGCCGGCCGTGCCGTGCTCGGCGAGCGCATCGGCGACGTCGCGGACGAGCCGCTGGAGATTGCCGCCGGCGAGCTGGCTCGGTGCCTCGCGCGCCAGCACCGCGCCGGGGCCGAAGGATTCCAGCACGAGGCCGAGGCTTTCGAGCTCGCCGCCCGCCGCGATCAGGCGGTCGGCATCGACGGGGTCGAGCTCGACCACCTCCGGCAGAAGCAGGGGCTGGCGGGCGATGCCGTTGCGGGCGCGCTCGGCCTTGAGGCGCTCATAGACGAGGCGCTCATGGGCGGCGTGCTGGTCGACGATGACGACGCCCTCGCGGGTCTGGGCGACGATATAGGTCTCATGGACCTGGGCGCGGGCGGCGCCGAGCGGCCGGTCGAGCGCATCGGCCGAAGGCTCGGCGAGATGGGCGCGGGCGTCGGCGGAGGATGCGGCGAAATCGGCGAAGCCGGATTGCGGCGCGCTCGCCGGGGTTGAGGCCGCGGCGTTCCAGCCCGGCGCCTGCGGGAAGTTAGGGCGCGGGATCGCGTTGCCGCCGCCGCCCATCGAGAGCACGGCGCGGAAGGCATCGAGCGTGCGGGCGCCGCCCGTCGTGGTAGCGCGGTGGCCGGCGGCGGCGAGCGCCGCCTTCAGGCCGGAAACGACGAGGCCGCGCACCAGAGCGGGGTCGCGGAAGCGCACCTCGCTCTTGGCCGGGTGGACGTTGACGTCGACCGAGCGCGGATCGCAGCCGACATCGAGAAAGAGCACCGGATGCCGGTCCGAGGGCACGACATCGGCATAGGCGCCGCGCACCGCCGAAAGCAGCAATTTATCGCGCACCGGGCGGCCGTTGACGGCCAGATGCACGCCAGCAGAGGTGCCGCGATGGAAGGTCGGCAGACCGGCAAAGCCGGAGATGCGGAAGCCCTCGCGCTCGGCCTCGATGCGCAGCGCGTTCTCGGGGAAGTCGCGTCCAAGCGCACGGCCGAGACGGCGCAGCAACCCCTCCTCGCCAATCGGCTCGGCCGACCAGTCGAAGGCGCTGACATGCTCGCCTTCCAGCGAGAAACGCACCTCGGGATGGGCGATGGCGAGGCGGCGCAGCATCTCGGAGACGGCCTGCGCCTCGGCGCGGTCGCTCTTCAGGAATTTGAGGCGGGCCGGGGTGAAGATGAAAAGATCCGAAACCTCGATGCGCGTGCCCGGCGCCGCGGCGACGGGACGAACGACGCCCTTCTCGCCCGCCTCGACCACGAGGCCGGAGCCCTGCGCGGCATCGGGCTGGCGCGTCGCGATCGAGAGCCTTGCGACCGAGCCGATCGAGGGCAAGGCCTCGCCGCGGAAGCCGAGCGTGTCGATGGCGAAGAGATCGCCGTCGGGAAGCTTCGAGGTGGCGTGGCGGTCGACCGCGAGCTCGAGGTCTTCCGGCGTCATGCCGGCGCCGTCGTCGACGACGCGGATCAATTCGCGCCCGCCGCCCTGGATGGTGACGGCGATCGACCGTGCGCCGGCATCGATCGCGTTCTCGACCAACTCCTTCACGGCCGCAGCCGGCCGCTCGATCACCTCACCGGCGGCGATGCGGTCGACCAGGACGGGATCGAGGCGGCGAACGGTCATGGTGCTCTGGCGGTCATCGGAAAACAGGGCTCGTCATTCTCGGGCGGAGCGCAGCGCAGACCCGAGAATCTCTCTCCGAAAGAGGCTCCAGAGCCTTCATGTCATGAGATGCTCGGGTCAAGCCCGAGCATGACGCGCCTCTATCGAAAGCGCTTTCAGGCGCGCCCTTCGGCAAGATAGCGCTTGGCGAGAAGCTTCGCTTCCTCCACCGCCGGCTGATCGAAGGGATCCACACCCATGGCGTAGCCGGTCAGGATCGTCTCCAGCATGAAATGCATCAGCATCTCGCCGTGGCTGGTCTCGTCGATGCGCTCGACATGGAAGCGACGCACTGCGCAACCGTTCTTGGCGAAGGTGTCGATCATCGCGATGCCCTGCGCCGCGACGAGGTCGCCAATGGTCTTGCCGGCGAAATCGGCCTGCCCGATCTTTTCCGCCAGGGCAGCGTCGATCTGCGGGCCCTTGCCCTTCACGCTCGTGGTGATGACGGTGAAGAACTTGTCCTTCGGGCCGGCGAGATAAAGCTGCTGCTGCGAATGCTGGTCGACCGGGCCGAGCGCGCCGACGGGCTGCGTGCCCTTCCCGTCCTTCCCGAGGCTTTCGGCCCAGAGCTGCATCCACCAGCGCGTGAGCAAAGCCAGCTTGTCGGCATAGGGCATCAGCACGGCGATGTTCTTGCCCGAACGCATGGCGGCGAGATGCAGCGCGGCGCCGACCGCAGCCGGCGTCTCGCGGACATCCTTGCCGGCGAAGAGCGGCGCGACCGCGCGGCTGGCGCCGAGCCTCAGCGCCTCGATATCGAGGCCGAGCACGGCGGCCGGCAGCAGGCCGCAATTGGTCAGCACGGAATAGCGCCCGCCGACATCGGTGTGATGCTCGAGGAAGGGCGTGCCGAAGGGTTCAAGCAAGGCGCGCAAGGGATGCAGCTTGCCGGGCTTGGCCGGCTCGGAAAGCCCTTCGAAATGCGTGCCGATCTGCTGATCTGTCAGATGCGCACCACGCAAAGCCTCGATCGCCGCGATCGACTGCAGCAAAGTCTCGCCGGTGCCGCCCGATTTCGAGATGGCGACGAATTTGGTGGTCTTGAGCGGGAGCTTCGCGAGCAGGGCCGCATAGGTCGCCGGGTCGAGATTGTCGATGAAATGGACATGCGGACCGGGCGTGAACTGCGACAGGCCGACGATGCCATAGCCGGTGAGCTGCGCCAGCGTCTGGCCGCCCAAGCTGGAGCCGCCGGTGCCGAGCACCAGCACATCGGTGGTGCCGCCGGATTTCAATCGCTCGGCTGCTGCCTTCACCGGACCGAGATCGGCGGTGTCGCTTGGCAGCTTGAGGAGCGGCAGGGAACCGTCCTTCGCCTGCGCCTGCAGCTTCGCCAGCGCCGGTTTGAGATCGGCCAGAGCCTTCTCGAAGGCGCCATCGGGGATGCCGCCCTTGCCGACCCTGGATTCGAGCGCGAGATCGAAGCTTTGCTGAGGCATGAACCTATCCGTATCGACAGAAGAGGAGGCTATTTCAGACCAGTGCGACGGGCTTGCCAACCGCCTGGACGAGCAGCTCGGGCTTGCCGAACAGGCGCTGCGCGACGCGCTTGACATCGGCCAGCGTCACGGCCGCGAAGAGGCCGTTGCGGCGAGCGAGGAAATCCGGCGTATCGCCACGCAGCGCCAGCGCCAGCAATTCCCCGGCAATCTTCGGCGAGGTGTCGAAGCGCAGCGGGTAGGAGCCGATGATGTAGCGCTTGGCCTCCTCGACCTCGTGCTCGGTCGGGCCGTCCTCGGCGAGCTTCAGCATTTCCTCGCGGATGACCTTCATCGATTCCGCCGCGCGGTCGTTTCGCGTGGCGGTGCCGCCGACCAGCATGGCGCTCTCGCGCATCGGCATCAGGCTTGAGGAGACGCCATAGGCAAGCCCGCGCTTCTCGCGCACCTCCATGAAGAGGCGCGAGGTGAAGGCCGAGCCGCCGAGGATGTGATTCAGCACGCTCGCGGTCATGAAATCCGGATCGTCCCACATCAGCCCCGGCGCGACGAAGCGCAGCACCGTCTGCGGCACGTCGAGATCGATGACATGGGTCTGGCCGAGGCCCTGGATCGGCAGGGGTTGCGCCGGGCGAGCCCGTGCCTCGCCCTTGGGCAGATCACCGAACAGCGCATCGAGCCGCCCGGCAAGTTCGGCCGCGCTGATGTCCCCGACGACGACGACCTTAAGCCCGGCACGATCGAGCAGCGTCGGCCTCAACGCCCTCAGCGCGAGAGCTTCCAGCTTGGAGACGCTGTCGATATCGCCCTTCTCGGGCCGGCTGTATGGGTGCCCCGGGAAAGCCGCGGCATAGAGCGCGTTGCGGCACATCACCTCGGGGTTCCTGGCCTGACGCTGCAACCCGGCGATGACCTGGGCGCGGACGCGGCCGACGGCGTCGGCATCGAAGCGCGGCTTGTTGAGGGCCAGACCGAGCAGATCGAAGGCCGTGTCGCGATGCGTGGAGAGGGTCTGCAGATAACCGTGGAAATCGTCGCGGCGCGCTTCGAAGCCGAGGCTGATGGCATGGTCGGCCATGCGGCCCTGGAACGCCTCGGCGTCGAGGTCGCCGGCGCCTTCGTCGAGCAGGCCGGAGATCAGATAGGCGCTGCCGGCGGCGTTCTCGGGATCGCGGCTGGCCCCGCCATCGAAGGCGAAATCGACCGCGATCAGCGGCAGGCTGTGCTCCTCGACCAGCCAGGCCTCGATGCCGCCGGGCGACCGGACCGTCTGGACGGCGATGGCGGGGCCGGCCGTGTTGAGCTTGGGCGTCGGAATCGGGGCGTTCATGTCGCTTCCTGTCGGCGGAACCTGATTTCCGCCCGTTCGATAAGACGGCGGCGTCAGGCCGGCAGCAGCAGGCCGGTGACGCTGCGATCAGGTTTGAGGTAGCGGCGCACCGCCTCGACGATCGCCTCGCGGCCGACGGCCTCGATACGCTGAGGCCAGGCGAGCACATCCTCGACGGTCTCGCCCACCGCCAGCGCCGAGCCGAAGATGCGGGCAAGCGAGGACTGGTTGTCGCGCGCGAAGACCGTTTCCGCCACCAGCCGCGTGCGGGCCCGCGCCAGTTCCAGCTCGGTCGGTCCGTCAGTCAGGAAGGCGGCGAGTGCCGCATCGAGCCCGGCCTCCATCGCCGCCATCTCGACGCCGGGGCGTGGGCTGGCAGAGATCTGGAACGCCGCACGGTCGACCATCGAGGCCATGAAATAGGCGTTGGCGCCGGCAGCCAATTCGTCTTCGACGCAGAGCTTGCGGTAGAGCCGGGAGGTCGTGCCGCCGCCGAGGATCTCGGCTGCGAGTTCGAGCGCCAGAACCTCGTCGCGCTCACCGGCCGTATAGGTCGGGGTCAGCCAGCCGCGACGCAGCGAGGGCTGCTGCACGCGCGGATCATTGAGCTGGACGCGGCGCGAGGCGCGCGGTTCCGGCTCGATCGGGCGGGAGCGGACGGGCGCCGCGCCACGCGCGGCGATCCTGCCATAGGTTTCCTCCGCGAGGCGACGAACCTCGGCGGCATCGGTATCGCCGGCGACGACCAGGATCGCGTTCTCCGGCGTGTAGAAGCGCTGGTAATAGGCGAAGGCGTCATCCCGGCTCAGGCGCTCGATCTCGTGCTCCCAGCCGATGATCGGCGTGCCGTAGGGATGATGGAAGAACAGCGTCGCGGAGAATTCCTCGCCGAGCTGGGCGGACGGGTCGGAATCGACGCGCATGCGCCGCTCCTCCAGCACCACGTCGCGCTCGGGCGCGACCACGCCCTCGTCGAAGGAGAGGCCGGTCATCCGGTCGGCTTCGTAATCCATCATCGCGCGCAGGTGTTCCTTCGGCACGCGCTGGAAATAGGCAGTGTAGTCGAAGGAGGTGAAGGCGTTCTCCTGGCCGCCGAAGCCGGCGACGATCTTGGAGAACTCGCCGGCCGGCCAGCGCTCCGTGCCCTTGAACATCAGGTGCTCGAGGAAATGCGCGATGCCCGACTTTCCGGCCGGATCGTCGGCCGAGCCGTTGCGATACCAGACCATGTGGGTGACGACCGGCGCGCGCCGGTCCTTCACCACCACGATATCGAGGCCGTTGGCCAGCCGGAACGATTCGACCGGCTGCGCCAGGTCGGTCCCTTGCGCATGGATGTTCACCTGGTGCCGTCTCCTCGATCGAAAAAAGGGCGGGCGCGACGCGCCCGCCCTTCTGGACAACTTGGTCAGGCGCCCTTGCTTCGGCAAGGGGCAATCGGGTGCGGCGATTAGGCCGGAGCCAGGGCGCCTTTCGTCGATGCCGTACCGCCTACTGCATCACCGGGCCGCGCCCGGTCGAGAATTCACGCGCACCGACAGCCTGCTTGTCCTCCACCGGGCCACGCTCGCCCGGGCCGAGCGCGGCCGACGAGGATGGGCGACGATAGCCGACCGGCGGCTCGGTCAGGGTGCGGCGCGGCGGCTCGGAGCCATAGGCGAGCGTGTCCTGATCGACCTGGTTCTGACGCGCAGCCATTTCGCGGCCGATGCGGATCGGCTTGATCTGGTTGTTGTACATATTCTGCTCTTCCGAGACCATCGGCCCCGTCGGCTGGCGCGCCGCGGTCCGGCCGCGGCGGATCTCCTGCGGCGACATGATCGGATTGTTCTGCAGACCAAGCGCCGACACGTAAGGCAGTGCGTTGGCCTCGTCCTTGCGGCGCTGGACATCCGGATCGTTCGGCCAAGCGGCATTGCGCTCGCTGGCCGCCTCCTGCGGACGCGGCAGCGTCGAATTCGGCGGAACGACCAGCGGCGCGCGGGCGCGATAATCGATATCGCCGCCGTCGCCCTTGCCCATGATGCCTTCCATCAGATTCTTGAACAGCATGCCGTCCTGCGCGAAGGCCGGCGAAGCGGCAAGCACAAGCCCGCCGGCGATCAGCAGATGAGCCACGCGAATGCGTCCGGCCATGTCAAATCTCCCTTCGGACAATCCCGCCATGTCTGAAACCCAGACGAACGGCAAAACAATGGCGAAACCGTCGTTAAGCTGTTTTTTCTGTGCTCGGGCGGAAAGACTCATACAGCAGACCGAGCACCCCGACAACGATCGCGACATCGGCGATGTTGAAGATATACCAGCTGAAACTGCCCCAATGGAAATGCACGAAGTCGACGACCGCGCCATAGACCGCGCGATCGACCCCGTTTCCAAGCGCTCCGCCGATGATCAGCGCCAGGCTGAACACGGAAAAACGCCGCGGCTCGCGCCACATCCAGCGCCAGAGCCAGACGGCCGCGACGAAGGAGATGACGACGAGGAACCAGCGGCCGAGATCGGTGCCCTGCTGGAACAGCCCATAGGAGATGCCGCGATTCCAGGCCAGCACGATCGTCAGGAAGGAGGCGAGATCGTACGGCCCGTTCTCGGCCAGCCCGACGCCATAGAGCAGCCAGCATTTCAGGAGCTGATCGGCGATGAAGACGATCAGCACCGTCAATAGGCCAAGGCGGCGGGCGGAGGTCATCAGGCGCGCACTCCCAGCTCCTTGAGCGCCTTGGCATCGCGCGGCGTCACCTGGGGATAGGCCTTGTCGGCGCTCGCCGGGTCGAAATATTTCCAGGAGCGGGCGCATTTGATGCCGGCCGCGCGATGCGGCACGACCGCGACGCCCGGCACATCGGCGAGGCGGAAGGCCTCGGCCGGCCCCTCCCCGCTCTCGACGCGGATGCCGGAGGTGATGCTGATCTCGGCGAGATCGGCGCCCGACAGGGCCGCATAAAGATCGCTGTCGGAGACGAAGACCTGCGGCGCTGCTTCCAGCGAGGAGCCGAGGCGCTTGGCCGCGCGCTCAAGCTCGAGAGCGCCGGTGACGACGCGGCGCACGCGCCGGATCTTCGACCAGCGCTCGGCCAGTTCGGGATCGAGCCAGCCGGCCTGTGCGGCGACGAAGCGCTCGAGATGGACCGAACCCTCGCCCGCCTTCTGGTCGGGATAGCGGTCGAGCCAGGCTTCCTCGGCGGTGAAGACCAGGATCGGCGCGAGCCAGGTTGTGAGACACCGGAAGAGATGGTCGACAACGGTCAGCGCGCTCTTGCGGACATGGCTCGACAGCGGATCGCAATAAAGTGCGTCCTTGCGCACGTCGAAATAGAAGGCCGAGAGCTCGGTGTTCATGAACTGCGAGAGCAGGAACACGACCTTCTTGTAGTCGTAGGTGCGATAGGCCTCCTCGACCTGCGGGCCCAGCTCGGCCAGCCGGTGCAGCATCAGCCGCTCCAGCTCCGGCATGGTCTGCGGATCGGAGACGCGGACATCCTCGCTGAAATGCGCGAGCGTGCCGAGCATCCAGCGCATGGTGTTGCGCAGCTTGCGATAGGTCTCGACGAAGGTCTTGAGGATCTCCTTGCCGATGCGAAGGTCGTCCGAATAATCGGCCGCCGCGACCCAGAGGCGCAGGATGTCGGCGCCCGAGTCCTTGATGATGTCCTGCGGAGCGGTGACGTTACCCTTGGACTTCGACATCTTCTCGCCCTTCTCGTCCAGGCAGAAGCCATGGGTCAGGACGATGTCGTAGGGCGCCCGGCCGCGGGTGCCGCAGCTCTCCAGCAGGCTCGAATGGAACCAGCCGCGATGCTGGTCCGAGCCTTCGAGATACATCACGCGATCCTTGCCACCATCGCCGCGGCGACGGGCGCGCAGATCGGCGCGCTTCTCCAGGGTGAAGGCATGGGTCGAGCCGGAATCGAACCAGACGTCGAGCACGTCGGTGACGCGCTCGTACTGCGCCGGATCATAGCCGAAGGGCTTGAGGAAGCGGGCGCCGTCCAGATCGGTGAACCAGGCATCCGCGCCCTCGGCCTCGAAGGCCTCGGCGATTGCGGCGTTGACCTTGGCATCGACAAGGATCGCCTTGGTCTCCTTCTCGACGAAGACGGTGATCGGCACGCCCCAGGCACGCTGGCGCGAGACGACCCAGTCCGGCCGGTTGGCGATCATGCCGGTGATGCGGTTCTCGCCGGCGGCGGGAACCCATTCGGTCTCCTTGATCGCCTTGAGCGCGCGGTTGCGCAGCGTATCGGTGTTGCCGCCCGCGACCGGCTGCGGATCGGCCGCATCCGGCGCGCCGGCCTCGCCGATCGGCTTGTCCATCGCGATGAACCATTGCGGCGTGTTGCGGAAGATCACCGGCTTCTTCGAGCGCCACGAATGCGGATACTGATGCTTCAGACGGCCGCGCGCGATGATGTTGCCGGCCTCGACCAGCGCCTTGATGACGACGTCGTTGGCATTGCCCTTGTCGCCCTTGTCGGTGATGACCTGCGCGCCCTCGAAGCCCGGTGCCTCCTTGGTGAAGCGGCCATCGGCATCGACGGTGTAGGGGATGCGGGTCTCGATGCCGCGCTCGGTGAGCTGGCGGCCATTGGCCATCCAGACGTCGAAGTCCTCGCGGCCGTGGCTGGGCGCGGTGTGGACGAAGCCGGTACCGGCATCATCGGTGACATGGTCGCCGTCGAGCAGCGGGACGACGAAATCATAGCCGCGGCCGCGCAGCGGATGGGCAGTGGTGAGCGTCGCGAGATCATCGGCAGAGACATCCGCGACCAGCTCGAAGGCCTCGACCTTGGCCGCCTTGAAGACGCTCTCGGCGAGATTCTTGGCGAGGATATAGGTGGCTCCGACCTTGGCCCAGTTGTTCTCGGGCGCAGCCGTCACCTTGTAGAGGCCATAGGCGACCTTGTTATGGAACGAGATCGCGCGGTTGCCCGGGATCGTCCAGGGCGTGGTCGTCCAGATCACGACACCAGCACCGGCGAGCGCGGCCGGGCCGTTCAGCACCGGGAACGGCACATAGATCGTGTCGCTGACATGCTCCTCGTACTCGACCTCGGCCTCGGCCAGCGCGGTCTTCTCGACCACGGACCACATCACCGGCTTGGAGCCGCGATAGAGCTGGCCGGTCTCGGCGAATTTCATGATCTCGCGGGCAATCTGCGCCTCGGCCGGATAAGCCATGGTCAGATAGGGGTTGGCCCAGTCGCCCTCGACGCCCAGGCGCTTGAACTCCTCGCGCTGGACATCGACCCAGTGCTCGGCGAAGGAGCGGCATTCCTTGCGGAACTCGACGACCGGGACGTCGTCCTTGTTCAGGCCCTTGGCGCGATACTGCTCCTCGATCTTCCACTCGATCGGCAGGCCGTGGCAGTCCCAGCCCGGCACGTAGTTGGAATTATAGCCGAGCATCTGCTGCGAGCGCGTGACGAGGTCCTTCAGCACCTTGTTCAGCGCATGGCCGATATGGATGTTGCCGTTGGCATAGGGAGGGCCGTCATGCAGGACGAAACGGTCCCGCCCCTGCCCGGCCTCGCGCAGCTTGCGATAAAGGTCGATTTTGGCCCAGCGGGCGAGCAGCTCTGGCTCGCGCTGCGGCAGACCGGCCCGCATCGGGAACTCGGTTTGCGGCAGGAACAGCGTCTGGGAATAATCGACGCCGTCGGCAGCGGTCTCGGCGGCTTTGGCAGTATTGGTCTTGTCGGTCATCATCCGGCTCGGGCAGTCGGGACGTCAGGCCGGTCGATGGGCCTCGGGCGTCCACTCTTGAAACGGGAAAAGCGGTCTTCAACCCGGACTGCGCAAGCGCCCGCGCCTAATCTAGCGCGAGGCGGCAGCCGGGCCCGTAATTCGCCGGGAAAGATCGATCGACAAGGCGCGATTGGCGAGCATGGAGGGCTTCTAGCAGGCAGCGCTCAAGGAAGGAAGGGCGGCGTATTCGCCAGAATGTCGCGCGCACGGGCGCTGTCGGCGTCCATTTGCACGATCAGGGCTTCCAGCGTGTCGAACTTCTCCTCGCCGCGCAGCCAGTCGACGAAGGCGACATCGACGCGCTCGCCATAGAGATCGCCGGAGAAATCGAAGACGAAGGTTTCCAGCCGCGGCGCGCCGTCGTCGAAGGTCGGGCGGCGGCCGAAGCTCGCGACGCCGTCATGCCAGACGCCGTCGATCTTCATCCGGACTGCATAGATGCCGTGGCGCAGCCGGCAATCGCGGGCGAGCTGCATGTTGGCGGTGGGATAGCCGAGCTCGCGCCCGCGCTTGTCGCCATGGGCAATGAGCCCGCGCACCAGCCACGGCCGACCAAGGAAGGTCGCGGCACGCCCGACATCCCCGGCCTCCAGTGCCGTGCGGATCAGCGTCGAGGAGACCGGCTCGCCCTGCCAGGAATAGGGCGGCACGACCGCAACCGGAATGCCGGCGGCGAGGCCATGGGCCTGCAACATCTCGGGCGATCCGGTGCGGCCCTTGCCGAAATGGAAATCATAGCCGCAGACGAGGCCGGCGGCGCCGAGCCGACCGATCAGCAGGTCGTCGATGAAGCTTTCGGCAGGGATCGCCGCGATGTCGCGGTCGAAGGGCAGGACGAAGACCTGGGCAAAGCCCGCCTGCGTCAGCCCCTCGAGCTTGAGCTGCGGTGAGGTCAACCGGAAGACCGGCTCTTCCGGGCGAAAGACGCTGCGCGGATGCGGCTCGAAGGTGAAGGCGGCCGGCTTCGTGCCGAGATCCTGCGCCATGGCGCCGGCGACACGGGAAAGCTCGGCATGGCCGCGATGGACGCCGTCGAAATTGCCCAGTGCCAGGACGGCACCGCGGAAGGCTTCGGGAGTGGGCTTGTCGAGGTCGAGGACCACGGCCGTCGGCTCGGGGCGGTCAGGCGCATCGGCTTGGAATGGCATCAATCGGGAACGTCCACGTGCACCTGCCCTGAAACGCGGGCGATGACCGTCTTTGCGGCGAAGGCCGGCGAGGCGTCAAGACCGCGCGCGGACGGAAGATCTCAGGCTCGCGGCTTCGGCGGCATCGCGACCCAGGCCTCGCCTTCCATCACGGCCTTGCCGTCGACGAGGCATTCGCAGAAGAAGCGTGCCCGGCGGCGCTCTGCCACGAGTTCGACGACCTCGACGCGGGCCGTGACCACGTCGCCGATCTTGACCGGCGCCAGGAAGGTCAGCGTCTGCGAGAGATAGACCGCACCCGGCCCCGGCAAACGCGTGCCGAGCAAGGCGGAGATCAGGCTCGCGGTCAGCATGCCATGGGCGATGCGCTGGCCGAACTTGGTGTTGGCGGCGAAATGGTCGCAGAGATGGATCGGATTGGCATCGCCGGACAATTCGGCGAAGAGCGCGACATCCCGCTCCATCACGGTCCGCATCAGGCTTTCGCTCTGGCCGATGGCCAGATCCTCGAAGGCGTGGACGGTGTAGAGCCCGCCGGGCATCGGCTGAACGGTCATGGATCACGCGCGGCCCGCGGACCTGCGCCCTCCTGTCTGCGATCCGGCCAAGCATCTCGCAACTGCAGCATCAACGCAATTAAACTTTGGTGCGGCGCACGCTTCTGCCCTTGCGTCACTTCGGCATCGAATTAACCGGTTCGCAAGGCGCTGCGGCTATCAACTCGGACGAGCGGCACGGCGCTGGTATGTCCCGGCACCGCGACCGTCATGCCTGGAGCATCGCAATGGCTCTCGACCCGTCCATGCCGATCCTCGTCGTCGACGATTACCAGACGATGGTCCGCATCATCCGCAACCTGCTGAAGCAGCTCGGCTTCGAAAATGTCGACGATGCCTCGGACGGCTCGGCCGCGATCTCGAAGATGCGCGACAAGAAATACGGCCTTGTGATCTCCGACTGGAACATGGAGCCGATGAGCGGCTTCGAGCTGCTCCAGAAGGTCCGCGAGGAAACGGCGCTGTCGGAAACGCCGTTCATCATCGTCACCGCCGAATCGAAGACCGAGAACGTCGTTGCGGCGAAGAAGGCCGGCGTCAGCAACTACATCGTCAAGCCGTTCAACGCGCAGACGCTGAAGACCAAGATCGAATCGGTCTGCGTCGCCGCATAGAGCATTTCTGCGTTCTTCGAACCGCGAAATGCTCTATCTCCTTGTTCTATCGCATTTTCTTCACGCGAACCGGCATCCACTTCGCTCGAAAATGCTTTAGGGCACCTCACCAGACCAGATGTGGCATCGCATAGGCCGGACGATGCGTCTGCCGGCCGAACCAGCCGTGACGCTCATCCCATGACGCTTCCATCAGATCCTGGGCGTGGATGCCGGCCAGCACCATGATGCCGGCTGCGCCGAAGGCGTCGGCGCCGGCGATGTCGGTGCGGATCGCATCGCCCACGGCGCAGATCCTGTCGCGGGCGATCGCGCTTCCCCGCGCCTTTTCGGCGGCAGCCACCGCCGCCTCGTAAATCGGCCGATGCGGCTTGCCGGCATAGACCACCCGTCCACCGATCTCCTCATAGGCCAACGCGACCGAGCCGGCGCAGGGAATGATGCGCCCGCCGCGCTCGACCACGAGATCGGGATTGGCGCAGATCAGCGGCAGGCCGCGCGCGGCGAAACCGGCAAGCAGGTCGGCATAGGTTGCCGCCGTGTCGTTCTCGTCGTCGAACAGGCCGGTGCAGAGCACATAGGCCGCCTCATTCGGCCCGGTCTCGCGCACGTCGAGCCCGGCGACCAGCGGCAGGTCCCGATCGGGGCCGAGGCGGAACATCGGCTCGCCCGCCCGCTCGCGGATCAGCGAGCGGCAGACGTCGCCGGAGGTGACGATGGCATCCCAGGCCTCGCGCGGCACGGCGAAATTGTCGAGCTGACCGACGATGACCTCGGCCGGTCGCGGCGCATTGGTGACGAGGACGACGCTGATACCGCGCTCGCGCATCCGCATCAGCGCCGCGACCGCATCGCGATAGGCGGCGACGCCGTTATGGACCACGCCCCAGACGTCGCACAGGCAGAGATCGAAACGATCCGCGACCTCGGAAAAGCCCGAAAGCGGAAGGGTGGAAGCGATCCCCGATGGCGACACTGTCTCGATCTCCGGCGGCTGCATTAATGAAAGGCGAGCTTCGCCCCTCGACAAGGCCTGATCTAGACGGGATTCGCCGGAAGCGGAACCGGAGACCGCGGCGGGCGGCCGCGCGTCAGGCGCTGGCGCGGCGCAGCACGGCCCGGAAGGGCAGCCGCTCCGGCGGCGCTTCCTGTGCAGCGGCGCCAGGGAAAGGCAGCGGTGCCGGCGAACCCTTGTCCTGGCCCAACAGGCGCTCGGCAATGCTCTGCGGCGGGGGGCGCTCGGCCTCGGCAGGCGCGAGAGCAGGCGGCGCCACAGGCCTGGGCTCCGGCTCGGCGAAAACCTCGGGCTTGACCGGACGCGGCGGCGAAAAGGCCAGACCCTGCCCCATCGTGGCGCCAAGCTCGATCATGCCGGCGGCGGCGGGATTGTCCTCGACCTGGTCTGCGACGAGGGTGATCGCGACACGGGCCAGCAAGGCGGCGAGGTCGCCGGCCGCGATGTCGCTCTGGATCCGGCCCTCGACATGCGCCTGGAGCAGCGCGGCCGGCGCCTTCACATAGCGGATGCCCCGATCGAACAGGGCACGCGGGTCGAGGCGCAGGTCCGCGAGTTGATCGAGCGCGAAACGAACCCCGTTCGCCGACATCGCGCCGAGCAGGCCGAGGCTGGTCGGGTCGAGCTCGCGGAAGACCGCCTGCGGCATCTCGATGACCAGATGCCCGGTATGCTCGCGATATTTGTCGAGGATGCGGGTCAGGGTGGCCAGTGCCCGCGACGACGTCCAGGTCGCGTTGCTGAAATTGCAGGAGACAAAGATGCTCCCGTCCTTCGAGCCGAGATGGCGGGCGATCGCCAGCGCCCGCGTCAGGACGAGAGCGTCCAGCGTCGGCCCGAAGCCGCGTGCCTCGACCGTCTCGATGAACTCATGGGGCAGCAGCAGCGTGTTCTCGTCGAGCCGCAGGCGCGCCAGCGCCTCGTAGCCGCAGGTCCGGCGCTGCGGCAGGGAGACGATCGGCTGCAGATGGATCTCGAGCCGGCCTTCTCCCAGAGCCTTGCCGATCAGGGCGGCCCGTTCGGCCTCGGCCTCCTCGCGCGCCGCAGCAGCGGCGGCGGCCCGTTCGGCAGCAAGCTTCTCGGCTCGTTCCCGGCGCATTGCTTCCGGGTCGAGCACCACCTTGGGCACTGGCGCTGCAGCCGCAGAGACGACAGGGTCCGGCAGGCGAGCCAGGACGTTCTCGTGATCGGCGAGCGTCGTCGCCACCTGATGGATCAGGTCGCCGAGCAGCCCGACCTCGGCCGTCAATTCATGGATCGCGGCGCGCGCCGGCGCGGCATCGGCATCGCGCATCGGCATCTGCTCGACGCGTTGCGACAGGGCATCGAGGCGGATGGCGTTGGTGGCGAGACGGACCTTGACCTCGCCAAGCCCCGCCATGGCCTGTTCGTGCCGGGCAAGACCGCGCCGCTCGAAGGCCCGCATCGCCAGCATGAAGCCGGCCCCGGAGGCCAGAAGGCCCAGCGCCGCACCGAGCCCGCCCGGCAGCAGGATCGCGACGGCAGCGCCGGCCGACAGGCCGGTCACGGCGCCAGCAAGAGGGTGCAGGGCTTTCAGGCGGGCAGGTGCCACGGCAGCGTTCGCGCCACGTCGAGGAATCGGATTGGGGACCGAATCACGGCCTCAGAGCGCAGATTAACCTTCCCGGCGAGGTTAAGCGAGCGATCCGCCTCATTTCCGCCACAGCCGGGCTTGCCGATCCTGACTTATGGCTTGTTCAGCCCGAGCGCGGTCAGAATCCTGTCGATCACCGACCGGGAAAAGGCCCGCCTTTCGAGAAAGGCGCGGGGGCTCTGCGCGAAAAGCGGGGATTTCTCGGCCAACTGGGCGAGCGCCTTCGCCTGTTTCTCCGGGTCGTTGTCAGCAGCGGCCTTGAGCGCCTGGCCGAGGAGGCTGAGCTGGCTCATGTCCGCGACCAGCATCCCGGCATGGCTCTCCGACGCTTTCCCGGCGCCGATCAGGTAAGCGCCCAGGAATGCATAGAAATCATATCGCGGCGGACGGGCGACGCTGAGCGCGGTCGCGCGTTCCAGCAGCGGCAACCCTTCGGGCGAGCGATCTAGCCGCACGTAGAGCGCCCCCATGTCAGCCAGGATCTCCGGATCATAGGGGTTGCGGGTCTGCGCCTCGCGGCCCATCTGGATCGCCTCTTCGGTGGCGCCGCGCAGCAGCAGCACCTTCATCATCGCCTGATAGGCCCGCGCTCCGGACGGGGCGAGGCGGATCGCCGTCAGTGCCGCAGCGAGAGAGCGGTCGAGCGGAGATCGCGCATCGCCTGTGTCATCCTGCGGGTCCGTGCCCGGCGAGGCCGGAGCCAGGCCGCGTTCGCCGAGCGTCATGATCGCGAGATGGGCCCAGGCCGGATAGAAACCCGGGTCCTGCTCGACCAGCTGGGCCAGGCAGAGCCTGGCAGCCTGGTGCATCTCGGGCAGCATGGCGCGGCGCGCGTCGAAGGCCTTCAGGATGCAGCGGATGGCGGGAGACGGCGAGAACTGGCGCACATCTGCCAGAATGATGCCGAAGGGCTCTGTCAGCCGCGTCGCCAGCCGCCGCGCCATCTCGGCCAGATCGCTTTCCTGCAGCGCCGCAAGCGAGAGGCGGTTCGACGAGGTCGTCCAGACGATGCGCCCGTCCCGGACGAAGCGCAGGCGGCCAAGTCCCTCGGCCCCGCCATTGACGCCCTGCGCGTCCATCTCGAACACATAGTCGATCTCATCCGAAAGGGCGGAGCCAGGCGACGGCGTCTTGATCGTCACGAGATCGTCGAAGCGCGCCATCGCATCGACGAGCAGCGCCGAGAAGCGGCGTAGGATATCCGCGAGCCGGGGATCGGAAGGCGGATTGGGAATCGTGATCGCGACACGCACGAGGCGAGGCGCCGCGGCCGCCTCGTGCAGCGCGTCGACGGCCTGCCCGACCGCAGCCGATTTCGAGGCCTCGGATACGACCGATCCGCGCGGCGGCGCCAGATACCACCAGCCGAGCGCGAGCAGGCCGAGCGCAAGCGCGGCGAGGGTCAGGCCGGCCCAGCGGCGGGCCGTGCGGCGATCCGGCTCGGGCGCATCTTCGAATCCGTCGACCGCAACCCGGCTCCCCTCGCCGCCGAACCAGGTGAAGACCGGGACATAGCCGCCCACCGGCATCGAAATCTGCACGGGGTCATCGCGGCCGTCCCCGGCATAATATTGCGCCAGCGACCGCCTCAGCCGCCCGGCCTCGACGCGGACGATCGGATCGATCTGCGGATTGAAGTCCGCTGGCCGGCCAAGGCCCTCGACCGCGATCGTGTAGCCTTTCAGCTCGGCTGCGCGTCCTTCGACCGTACGCTCGACGATGAAGCTCAGAAACGCCGAAAGCTGGGGAGCGGCGCGAAAGGTGTCGGAGACGAGGACGCGGTCGAGACCCGCGCGAATGATCGCCGCGGCTCGGACATCCAGCCGTCCAGGATCATCTGCGCCTTCCGTCATCGGGGTCCGTTCAGTTTGTCGCCCCCACCAGGGGAGCTTACGCCATTGGCGACCTAACGTCACCCGCAGCCGGCTTGGAGCCGTCATCCGCCGGACGCAGCCTTGGGGCGCCATGATGGCGATTTACAGGCCGCTGGCTCCTGCTAGCTTTAACCAAGGTTAATCCACAGGGGTCCTCGAATGACGTCAGCATCCTCCGCCATCGCCGCACCGAACGACCTCGAAGCCTACTGGATGCCGTTCACCGCCAACCGGTCGTTCAAGAAGAACCCGCGCATGGTCGCGCGGGCCGAGGGCATGTTCTACTACACGCCCGACAACAAGCCGGTCATGGACGGCACCGCCGGCCTGTGGTGCTGCAATGCCGGCCATGCCCGCGAGCCGATCATCCAGGCGATCCAGGCCCAGGCGCGCGACCTCGACTACGCCCCATCCTTCCAGTACGGCCACCCGAAGGTCTTCGCCGCCGCCGCCCGCATCGCGGCACTGGCGCCGGGCGATCTCGACCATGTCTTCTTCGCCGGCTCCGGCTCGGAAGCGGGCGATTCGGCGCTCAAGATCGCGCTCGCCTACTGGAACATCTCCGGCAAAGCCGCCAAGACCCGCCTGATCGGCCGCGAGCGCGGCTATCACGGCGTCGGCTTCGGCGGCATCTCGGTCGGCGGCATGTCGAACAACCGCAAGTTCTTCGGCTCGCTGCTCACCGGCGTCGACCATCTCGCCCATACCTATGATCGCGAGAAGCAGGCTTTCAGCAAGGGCGAGCCGGAATACGGCGCGCATTTCGCCGATGATCTGGAACGCATCGTCGCGCTGCACGACGCCTCGACCATCGCCGCCGTGATCGTCGAGCCGATGGCCGGCTCGACCGGCGCCCTGCCCCCGCCGAAGGGCTATCTCAAGCGGCTGCGCGAGATCTGCGACAAGCACAACATTCTCTTGATCTTCGACGAGGTCATCACCGGCTTCGGGCGGCTGGGCTTCGCCTTCGCCGCCGAGCGCTACGGCGTGATCCCCGACATGATCACCTTCGCCAAGGGCGTGACCTCCGGCACCGTGCCGATGGGCGGCGTGATCGTGCGCAAGCACATCTACGATGCCTTCATGGGCGGCCCGGACAACGTCATCGAGCTGTTCCACGGCTACACCTATTCGGGCCATCCGCTGGCGGCGGCCGCCTGCCTGGCGTCGCTCGACATCTACCGCGACGAAGGCCTGTTCGAGCGGGCGCGCGCGATGGAAGGCGCCTGGGCCGATGCGGTGATGAGCCTGAAGGGCGAGCCCAACGTCGTCGACATCCGCACGCTCGGCATCGTCGGCGCCGTCGATCTTGCCCCCCGCGCCGACGGCGTCGGCAAGCGGGCCTTCGAAGCCATGGACCGCCTCTTCCGCGAGGAAGGGCTGATGGTGCGAACGGCCGCCGATACGATCGCCTTCTCGCCGCCGCTGATCATCACGGAGAGCCAGGTCGACGAGCTGATCGAGAAGCTGCGCCGGGTGATCCGGGCGGTTGCGAACTAAAGCGCAAGGACGCCCGCCAACCCTGCGCCATACGGACGAAGGGCCGCCTCCCGCGAGGTGGCCCTTCGCGCACTCGTCAGCGCGCGACGCGCCAGGCGATCAGCAGAGCGAGCAAGGCCGGCACGGCGAAGACCAGTATGAGGATCGGCAATTCCTCGCGCACGGAGTAGCCGGCCTTGGTGACGCCGACCCACAGATTGACCACCGCGACCACAAGCCAGACCGGCACGAAAAGCTTGGCTGCCAGACCATACTCGGGCTGGGTTCCGCCCCATAGCTTACCGAAGAGCAGGAACAGACCGAGCAGCACCACGCCGCCGCCGATCACCATCGCCACATGCATCTGCCTGCTCCTCACCGTCGAAGCGCGTCTGCGCTCAGTCCCGCCCCAGCTTGCGATAGCGCGCGATCAGCCTGTCGCGCCTGAGTCGCGACAGGCGATCGATCCAGAAGATGCCGTCGAGCTGGTCGATCTCGTGCTGATGGCAGACGGCCAGCAGGCCGTCCGCCTCCTCGCTCTGCTCCACCCCGTCGAGATCGTGATAGCGCACCCGGACATGGGCATGGCGTTCGAGCTCGTCGGTGACGCCGGGCATCGAGACGCTCCCCTCGACATGGCGGATCGTCTCGCGTGAGACCCCGTCCAGCACCGGATTGGCATAGGTCCGGACGTCGCCGGGCGTCAGCTCCAGCACCACCAATCGCTGGGACACGCCGATATGCGGCGCGGTGATACCGATGCCGGGCGCCGCGCGCATCGTATCGAGCAGATCGGCCGCCAGTTCGCGCAGATCGGCATCGAAGCGCGTGACGGGTGCCGCCGCCACGCGCAGGCGCGGATCGGGAAAACTCAGGATCGGGCGTGGAGGCATGCGTAGGCTCGGTCTTCGCTATCCCGGTTCAGGCCCCGCTTCCCTAGCGGATCGCGGGTCCTGACCCCAGCAGGGACATCTTCACTTCGTCGTGTAGCCGCCATTCACGAGAATGGTTTGCCCCGTCATCCACCAGCCGTCCGAGACCAGGAAGCGGATCCAGGGGACGATATCCTGGATGTCGGTCAGGCCCGTCTTCGAGAAGGGCGAGAGCGCGGCAGCCGTCTTGTGATAGGCGACCGCATCGGCGCCTTCCGCCGGATAGAAGAACGGCGTGTCCATCGGGCCGGGCCCGATCGCGGTGACCGAGATGCCCCGCGCTCCGAATTCCTTCGAGGCTGCACGGGTGTAGTGCTCGACCGGCGCCTTGGTGCCGGCATAGCTCGCATAGAACGGCGTGAAGGCGCCGAGCAGCGAGGTCACCAGCGTGCAGACCTTGCCGTTATCGCCGACCTGCTTGCCGGCCTCCTTGAGGAAGAAGAACGCCGTCTTGGAGTTGACCGCGCTCATCTCGTCGAACTCGGCCTCGCTGATTTCGACCATCGGCTTCTTCAGCACCTTGCCGACCGTGTTCACGGCGATGTCGATCGAGCCCATCGCCGCCTTGGCGTCAGTGAAGAGCTTCTCCATCGCAGCCGCCGAGGTCAGGTCGGCCTGAAACGCATAGGCTTCCGCACCGGCTGCCTTGATCGCCACGAGGGTTTTCTCGGCCTCGGCCTTGGCCGACGTGCTGTTGTAGTGGATGGCGACGGCTTTCGCGCCCTGCGCGGCGAGGTCCTTCGCCAGCAGACCGCCGAGATTCTTGGCGCCGCCGGCGATCAGAACCGTCTTACCCTTGATGCCGTGATCGGCCATCGCATGCTCCTGTTCACTCGCAATCGATGGCCACAAGATACCGTCCCAAAATCGGCTATAAAGATTTTGATCAGGACATCACTGGTCAGGTATCACGAACAATACGGAGCGCCGATTTGGACCGCATCGACCTCTTCCGCATCTATGCCCGCGTCGTCGAATGCGAGAGCTTCACCCAGGCCGCCAAGGCACTCGGGCTGCCGCGTTCCTCGGTCTCGGCGGCAGTCGCCGCTCTCGAACAGCGGATCGGTACGCGGCTGCTGCATCGCACGACGCGGAGAGTCTCGGCGACGCCGGACGGCGCGGCCTTCTATGAGCATTGCACGCGGCTCGTCGCCGATGTCGAGGAAACCGAGGCACTGTTCCGCCATAGCACCGCGAGCCCCGCCGGGCGGCTCAGGATCGACGTGCCAGGCCGGATCGGGCGCCTGATCATCGCGCCGGCCCTGCCCGACTTCCTCGCCCGCTATCCTGAGATCGATATCGATCTCAGTGTCACCGACCGGGCAGCGAACCTGATCGAGGACGGCATCGACTGCATGCTGCGTGTCGGCCCCCTGAACGATTCGGGATTGATCGCCCGTTCGGTCGGGGAATTGCCGCTGATCAATGTCGCCAGCCCCGACTATCTCGCAGCGCATGGCGTGCCGACGCATCCCGGCGAGCTCGACGGGCACAGGGCCGTCAACTACGCTTCGCCGACGACGGGGCGGATCGAGCCCTGGGAATGGCTGGAGGACGGAACGCTTCACGGCCGCGCCCTGCCCGGTCGCGTCACCGTCAACAGCGCGGAGGCCTATATCGCCTGCTGCCTTGCCGGGCTCGGCCTGATCCAGATCCCGGCCTATGACGTGGCCGAGCATCTCGCGGCGAGCGAGCTCGTCGAGGTCATGCCACGGCACCACGCAGCGGCGATGCCGATGACCTTGCTCTATCCCCACCGCCGGCACCTGTCGCGCCGGCTGCAGGTCTTCGCGGACTGGCTCGTGGCGCTGCTGCGCACGCGGCTGGCTGCTTGAACCGGGAGGCTCAGGCCACCTTCTTCTCGGCCGCGCCGTAGAAGCTCTCGCCGGTCTTGGCCATGCGCTTCAGGAGACGGTTCGGCTTGAAGCGTTCGCCATGGGCCTTGGCCAGCTTCTCGCAAAGCTTCACGAAGGTGGCTGCACCCATATTGTCGATATAGGAGAGCGTGCCGCCGGAGTAAGGCGCGAAACCGAAGCCGATGATCGAGCCGACATCGGCCTCGCGCGGGTCGGTGACGACGCCTTCCTCATAGGTCTTCGCGGCTTCGAGAGCCTGCGTCACCAGGAGACGGTGCTTCAGCTCCTCCATGTCGACGCTCTCGGGATCGAGACGCGGGCCTGCGAGATCGGCGAGGCCCGGCCAGAGCCGCTTCGGCCCGGCTTCCGGATAATCGTAGAAGCCCTTGCGGTTCTTGCGGCCGAGGCGACCGTGCTTTTCGACCATGTCGGCGAGCAGCTTCTCCTGCGCCGGATCGACCGCGCCCTCGCCAAGTTGGGCCTTGGTGGCCTTCAGCACCTTGTAGGCGAGATCGACCGCGACCTCGTCATTGAGCGAGAGCGGGCCGACCGGCATGCCGGCCTGCTTGCCGGCCGCCTCGATCATCGCCGGCGGCACGCCTTCCATCAGCATCAGGTGGCCTTCGCGGATATAGTTGCCGACGCAGCGATTGGCGTAGAAGCCGCGGGTGTCGTTGACGACGATCGGCGTCTTCTTGATGGCGCGGACATAGTCCAGGGCCATGGCGAGCGCCTTCTTGCCGGTCTTCTTGGCCATGATGACCTCGACCAGCAGCATCTTCTCGACCGGCGAGAAGAAGTGGATGCCGATGAAGTTCTTCGGGCGCTGGCTGGTCTGGGCGAGGCCGGTGATCGGCAGCGTCGAGGTGTTGGAGCCAAAGATCGTGCGCGGGCCGACCACGGCCTCGACCTTGGCGATGACCTCGGCCTTGACCTTCGGGTCCTCGAAGACGGCCTCGACGATCAGGTCGCAGCCCTTGAGATCGGTATAATCGGCCGAGGCCTTGATGCGGCCGAGCAGCGCGTCGCGATCGGCGGTCTTGGCGCGGCCCTTCATGATCTGGTCGGAGACCAGCTTATGCGAATAGGCCTTGCCCTTCTCGGCCGCCTCGATGTCGCGATCGACCAGCACGACCTCAAGGCCCGCCTGCGCGGTGACATAGGCGATGCCGGCGCCCATGAAGCCCGCGCCGATGACGCCGACCTTCTTGAGCCTGGACGGCGGCACATCGGCAGGGCGGCGGGCGCCCTTGTTCAATTCCTGCATCGAGACGAAGAGCGACCGGATCATCGAGGCCGCCTCCTTCGTCCGAAGGATCTTGGCGAAGTAGCGGCTCTCGACCTTGAGGCCGAGATCGATCGGGAGCTGCAGCCCCTCATAGACCGCCGAGAGGATGGCGCGAGCGGCCGGATAGTTGTCATTGGTCTCGCGGCGGTAGATCGCGTTGGCCGGGGGCCAGATCTGCATGCCGGCCGGCGAATGCACCTTGTTGGAAGGCAGCTTGAAACCCTTCTGGTCCCAAGGTGCGGTCGCCTGCGGATTGGCCTTGAGCCAGTCCTTGGCGTTCTGGACGATGTCGGCGCGCGGGGTGACCGCATGGACAAGACCGGAATTGCGCGCGGGCAGCGCCTTCACCTGCTCGCCCTTGAACATCATCTGGAGCGCGTCGCCGGTCTGCATCAGGCGCGCGACGCGCTGGGTGCCGCCGGCGCCGGGGAAGAGCCCAACCTTGATCTCGGGCAGGCCGACGCGGGTCGAGGCATCGTCCGAGACGACGCGGTACTGACAGGAGAGCGAGAGCTCGAAGGCACCGCCAAGGCAGACGCCATGGATCGCGGCGGCGAACGGCTTCCCGCAGGTTTCGAGCTTGCGGTAGAGCAGCGAGAGCTTGCGGCTCTCGTCGAAGAAGCTCTGCATCGCGACCGCCTCGCCCTTCTCCTTGGCGAGCTTCACATAGAGATCGCGCAGGCCCTGGAGCATGGTGAGGTCGGCGCCACCGGAGAAGCTCTCCTTGCCGGAGGTGATGACGCAGCCCTTGATGGCTTCGTCGCCCGCGACCTTGTCGACGATCTGGTTCAGCTCTTCCATCACCTCGGGAGTGATGACGTTCATCGAGCGGCCCGGCATGTCCCAGGTCGCCACAGTGATGCCGTCGGCATCAGTCTCGAAGCGGAAATTGGTGAGGTTCATGATCTCTCTCCCTGCCCTTCCGCTCAGACGCGCTCGATGATGGTGGCGACGCCCATGCCGACGGCGACGCAGAGCGTCACCAGCGCGGTCTGCTTGCCCTGCCGCTCCAGCTCGTCGAGCACGGTGCCGAGCACCATCGCCCCGGTTGCGCCGAGCGGATGGCCCATGGCGATGGCGCCGCCATTGACGTTCAGGACCTCGTCATCGATGTCGAGCGCCTGCTGGTAGCGCAGTACGACCGAGGAAAAGGCCTCGTTCAGCTCGAAGAGGTCGATGTCCTTCTTGGACATGCCGGCCTTTCTCAGCACGAGTTCGGTGACGTCGACCGGGCCGGTCAGCATCAGCGCCAGATCGGAGCCGACCGTGGCGAAAGCCTTGATGCGGGCGCGAGGTTTCAGGCCCGCAGCCTTGCCGGCTTTCTTGGAGCCAACGAGCACGGCAGCCGCGCCATCGACGATGCCGGAAGAATTGCCGGCATGATGGACGTGGTTGATGAACTCGACTTCCGGATGCGCGGCGGTGGCGACCGCATCGAAGCCACCCATCTCGCCCATCTGGACGAAAGAGGCCTTGAGCGCTGCGAGCGTCTGCATGTCGGTACCCGGCCGGATCGTCTCGTCGCGATCGAGGATGACGAGGCCGTTGACGTCGGTGACGGGGATCACCGAGTTCTTGAAGCGGCCTTCACTCCAGGCCTTTGCGGCGCGCTGGTGCGAGCGCACGGCGAAGGCGTCGACGTCGTCGCGCGAGAAGCCGTATTTGGTCGCGATCAGGTCGGCGGAGACGCCCTGCGGCATGAAATAAGTGTCGATCGCGACGCTGGGATCGACCGCGATGCCGAAGCCGGAAGCACCCATGCCGATGCGTGACATCGATTCGACGCCGCCGCCGATCGCCATCTCCTTCTGGCCGGACATGACCTGCGCTGCGGCGAGGTTCACCGCATCGAGGCCCGAGGCGCAGAAGCGGTTGATCTGCACGCCCGGCACTTCCTTGCCGTAGCCGGCCTTGAGTGCGACCGTGCGGGCGATATCGGCGCCGGCCTCGCCGACCGGGTCGACGCAACCCATAACCACGTCCTCGACGAGGAGCGGATCGAGATCGTTGCGGTCCTTGATCGCGCGGAGCGCCTGGGTGCCGAGCTCGATCGCCGTGACTTCGTGCAGCGAGCCGTCGGCCTTGCCCTTGCCGCGCGGCGTCCGGACGTGGTCGTAGATGAATGCGTCTGCCATCGAGGGAACTCCCTGGCCTGCCGCGACCCGGCGGCTTGTTTTCCTGCTGAACGCCATGGTCGGGCTTGACTCGACCATCTTCTCATCCAGCGAACTCATCAAGAGATGCCCGGATCCAGCCCGGGCATGACGTTAAGTGCTATGCGCGTCAGAACTGCTCGGCGCTCAGCGCCATCGTCGTGTCGGCGCCGGAGGTGATACGCGCCAGATGGGCGCCGGTTTCCGGCAAGGTGCGCTCCATGAAGAAGCGGGCCGTGACGAGCTTGGCGCTCATCCGTTCGTCGGCACCGGCCTTGAGCTTCTCCTGCGCGGCCTTGGCCATCTTCACCCACATGTAGCCGAGCGAGACCAGACCCAGCAGATGCATGAAGTCGTTCGCGCCGGCGCCGGCATTGTCGGGCTTGGCGAGCGCGTTGTTCATGAACCACATCGCCGCCTGTTGGAGGTGGCCGAGCGAAACCTGGAGCGGCCCCAGCAAGGGCTTCAGCGCCTCGTCCTCGGCATTCTCCTTGAGGAAGGCGCCGACTTCGTTGAAGAAGGCCATGATGCCGCGGCCACCGTCGCGGCCGAGCTTGCGGCCGACGAGATCCATCGCCTGCACGCCGTTGGCGCCCTCGTAGATCATGGCGATGCGGGCATCCCGGACGAACTGCTCGACGCCGGTCTCGGCAATGTAGCCGTGGCCGCCGAACATCTGCTGCGCCTTCACCGCATTGTCGAAACCGATATCGGTGAGCACGCCCTTGAGCACCGGGGTCATCAGGCCGAGCTGGTCATCGGCCGCCTGGCGCTCGGCCGCATCGCCGGAGCGATGGGCGATGTCGGATTTCAGCGCGTTCCAGAGCACGAAGGCGCGCGCCGCTTCGTTGAAGGCCTTGATCGACATCAGCGTGCGGCGCACGTCGGGATGGACGATGATCGGGTCCGCCGGCTTGGCGGGCTCCTTGGCGCCGGTGAGCGCACGGCCCTGCAGACGCTCCTTCGCATAGGCGACGGCGTTCTGGTAGGCGACCTCGGACTGGGCGAGCCCCTGGATCGCGACGCCGAGGCGGGCCTCGTTCATCATCACGAACATGGCATTGAGGCCCTTGTTCTCGGTCCCGACCAGCCAGCCCTGCGCACCATCATAGTTCATGACGCAGGTCGCGTTGCCGTGGATGCCCATCTTGTGCTCGATCGAGCCGCAGGACACGCCGTTATTGGCGCCGACCGAGCCGTCTTCGCCCAGCTTGTTGCGCGGCACGACGAAGAGCGAAATGCCCTTCACGCCGGCCGGCGCGCCCTCGATGCGGGCCAGCACAAGATGGATGATGTTCCCGGTGATGTCCTGCTCGCCGGCCGAGATGAAGATCTTGGTGCCGGTGATGGCGTAGGAGCCGTCGCCGCTCGGCACGGCCTTGGTCTTGAGCAGGCCGAGGTCGGTGCCGCAATGCGGCTCGGTCAGGTTCATGGTGCCCGACCAGGTGCCGTCGATCATCTTCGGCAGATAGGTGCGCTTGATCTCGTCGGAGCCATGGACATAAAGCGCGGCGATCGCGCCCATGGTCAGGCCCGGATACATGGCGAAGGCCATGTTCGCGGCCGAGGCGTATTCGTTCATCACGGCGCCGAGCGTATAGGGCAGGCCCTGGCCACCATATTCCGGGTCCATGGCCAAGCCGATCCAGCCGCCGCCGGCATAGGCCTCATAGGCCGCCTTGAAACCCTTCGGCGTGGTGACGCGGCCGTCGGGATGGCGGGTGCAGCCCTCCTGGTCGCCGGAATGGTTGATCGGCTGGAGGACTTCCTCGCAGAGCTTCGCGCCCTCGCCGAGCACGGCTTCGATCACGTCGGAGGACGCGTCGGCGAAGCCCGGCAGGTTGTTGTAGCGCTCGATGGCGAAGACGTCGTTGAGCAGGAAAAGCGTGTCGTCGACGGGTGCCTTGTAGACCGGCATCGGATCCTCCCTCTCGTCGCAAGGCGGCGCCTGGTTCCTGTCGCCGCAGCAAGATAGTTCATATATAAACAATCTAGCCGAAGTTGCAACTGCAGCGTCGCGATTTGTCGCTCGCGGGATGGCGGGAGCGTGACGCGGCCATAAAAAAAGCCCCGGCGAAGCCGGGGCTTTGACTGTCGACCCGAGAACCTCAGGCTTTCGGCATACGAACGAGCGATGCTTCAAGCTCGGTGATCGCGCTTTCGATCTCGGTGCGCTGGCTGCGCAGCAGTTCGAGCTGCTCCACGATCTGCTCCCGGCTGAGCTGAAGGCCCCCGACGGAAGCCGCCATATCGCCAGCCCCGCCCTTCTTGTCCTCGTTGGCCAGCATGGCGCGGATCTCGACGAGCGTGAAACCGAGCTGCTTGCCCTTGAGGATCAGGGCGAGACGCGCCCGGTCGCGCGCCGAATAGATGCGGGTCATGCCGGAACGGCTCGGGGCGATCAGGCCCCGCGATTCGTAGAAGCGGAGCGTGCGCAGCGTGACGCCGAAATCACGGGCAAGATCGCTGATGGTGAAATCGCCGGTCTGATCGGCATCGGCAGGGGCGGTAGCGGAGCGGGTTTCATGAATCGAGGAACCCGCCATAGCTAAGCTTTGGCGTGACATGAAAGCTGCAATCCTTGCAAGTGTGTCGAATCGCCGGCCATGGCGGCGTCGAGTGGTACCGCAGTGATAGGGTGGGCGCTCTCGCTGCGTCAGGTAATACGCGCCCTCCGCAGGGTAAGTTACCGTTACATGGCTCGCAAAGGAGCCATTCCACGCGGCATTCGGAAAAAATTAACGATCGGCACGGCGGTTATTAACCCGTTGTTTACCATGCCCGCCAAATGTCGGGAATGCGCATCGGCGTCGTGGCTTCGTCAACGATATCTTCACGACCTGCCAAGGTTCGCGCGGGAGGCGACGGCACCAGGGGGCCTCGCCTGTCGCAGACAAGGTCCCCTTAGGCGAGCGAGATCATGGCCAACAGCTTGCCCTGGAGCGTGAAGGGCGTCGATCCCCGGACGCGCGATGCGGCAAAGGCGGCGGCCCGCCGTCTGGGAATGACGCTGGGCGAATGGCTCGACCACAAGATCCGCGACGAGAGCGACGAGGCTCACTTCCCCGCTGCTGTCCCTGCCCCCGCCGCCCCGGAGCAGCTTGACATCACCGCTCTGTCCGAACGGCTGGCCCGCCTGTCGCAGGGCCGGACCGATACCGCGCCGCGCCAGACGGCCCCGAACCCGTCGCGCGAGGCGATCGACAGCCTCGTCGGCCAGGCCGCCGCCCTCGAAAGCATGACCCGCGAAGCCAATGCCCGGACCGCCGGCGCGCTGGATTCGATCACCCGCTGGATCGAGAAGACCGAGGATCGCCTGTCGTCGAGCGAGCGCGGCTCGGCCGAGCGCCAGGAGCGCGCCACCAACGTCATCGCCGACGCGATCAAGACGATGGGCGAGCGTATCGCCGAAATCGAGCGCCGCAGCGTCGAGACCCAGCAGAGCCGCGCCGAGCAGGCGCCCCGCCTCGCCTTCAGCCGCGAAGGCCTTGCCGCTGCCGTCACCGACATCCGCACCCGCCAGCGCGTCCTCGATACCGACGAGGCGGCGCGACCGGCCGCGGTCGCGCCCGAGCGCATTTCGGCCCTGCGCGAGGACCTGCGCGAGCTCGGCTCGCGGCTCTCCTACGAGGGCCGCCGCCCGGCCCAGGCGCAACGCCCGGCCGCTCCGGTCCGCGTCGACACCAGCGCCATCGAAGCCAAGATCGGCCTGCTGGCCGAGCGCCTCGACCGGTTCGACCGGCGCGACCAGTTCGAGCCCCTGCTCAAGCCGCTGACCCGGATCGAGGCGGAAGTCTCGCGGCTGTCGCAGGACCGGGCCGGCGAGAGCTACCAGCGCTTCCAGCTCGAAATCGCGCATCTGGCCGCCAAGGTCGATGCGCTCGCCACCCGCGGCGGCCAGGTCGCCAATCTCGATCCCGTCAGGCGCGACATCGCGGAGCTCAGGGATCTCCTCGGCGCCGGCGGGCAGGACCACAAGCTGGACGATCTTTCCCAGCAGGTCGCGACGCTCGGCTTCGAGATCGGCCGGTTGCGCGATGTCCGCCCCGACATGGGCGAGCTGCGCAGCCTGGCGAGCGCGATCGACGACGTGCGCAGCGCAGTGCTGTCCCAGCGCGGCGAGTTTCCCGGCGCAGGCCTGCTGACCTCGCTTGCGAGCCAGGTCGACGCCCTGTCGCGCAAGTTCGACGCGGTCGCCACCCAGAAGCTGGACGAAAACAGCGCTTCGCGGCAGAGCGATTACCTCGCCAGCCGCATCGACTCGCTGCAACAGCGGATCGACGTCCTGGTCGAGCAGGGACCGTCCAACGTCACGCGCGAGATCGAGGCCCTCTCGAGCCGGATCGAAAGCTTTGCGGCCTCGAACCAGTTGACGCGGATGGTCGGAGAGGGTGCGGCTGCGGTCGATCTCAACCCGATCGAGCAGATGCTGCGCCATCTCGCCGAGAAGATCGACGAAGCCGGAGCGCCCGGCGCGAACGCCGAATCCTTCGATGCCCTCGAACGGCAGATTTCCGGCATCGCCAGCCGCCTCGACGAGGCGTCCGCAACCCGCTCGGCCGAAAACGGCATGGAACGCACGCTGCAGGACCTCGTCGTGCACCTGCGTTCGATGCGCGAGGAAACGGCGGCCGAACGCGCCGCCCTCGTCCAGGCCGCCAGCACGGCCGCCTCCGGCAAGGGCATCGCCGAACTGTCGAGCCTGGTGACGGGCCTGCGCGACAACCATGTCTCGTCCGACAGCCAGACGCGCGACGCAATCGGCGCCGTTCATGGCTCGCTCGAGTTGATCATGTCGCGGCTCGCGAGCCTCGAAGCCGAGCTGCAAGGCGAGCGGCATCCGCCCGCGAACGGACTGGCCGCAGCGATGCGCGCCGGGGATGGCGTCATCCGGACCAACCCCGTGCCGGCCCGTGACAGCACGAACCTCTCGGTCGGCGCCGCAGCGCAGGACCGCTTTGCCATGCCGGCCGGCGAACCCGGCCGCAGCGAGCCGACCTTGCCGGCGAGCACCGCTTTCGACATTCCGCTGGAACCCGGCTCCGGGCGCCCGCGCCCCGAGACCGCGATCGGCGCAGGCCTGGACCCGCAATCGGTCCGCCAGAGTCTGATCGCCGCCGCGCGGCGCTCCGCCAAGGCCGCCAGCGAGGCGGCAGCATCCACGCCCTCGCCCGCAGCGGAGCCGACGGCGAAGAGCCCGGGCCGCCTCAAGGACATCCTGGAGAAGCGCAAGCGCCCGCTGCTGCTCGGCCTCGCCGCGCTGATCCTCGCCATGGGCACCGCCCATCTCGTCACGAATTCCCTGCGTGGCGACAGCGCCAAGACCGCCAACAGCGGAGCGCGCAGCCTGATCGTGCCGCCCGCCGCCCAGCCGGAAGCGCCGGCCGCGCCGGCGCAGGCCCCCGCCAAGGACCAGTCTTCGGCGCTGCCCGCCACCCCGCAGGACGCTCCTGCCCAACCGGCCGCGAACCAGGCCGCGCCCGAGCAGTCCGCCACCGCGGCGGCCGCGCCCGCAACCCCGGTCGCCGCGGAAGCCGCAGCCACCGCCGCTCCGGTCGAACAGGTTCAGGCCGTGACTGGCATCGGCGATCTGCCGGCCGGGTTCGGCAGCGCAGGCCTGCGCAAGGCAGCCCAGGACGGCGATGCGCGCGCGGTCTACGAGCTCGCGAGCAAGGCCGCCGACGGCCCGGCCAACCAGCGCGACCCGAAGCTGGCGCTGCGCCTGTTCGAGCGCGCCGCTGTCGCCGGCCTCGCCCCGGCCCAGTTCCGCGTCGGCAACATGTTCGAGAAGGGCATCGGCACGCAGCGCGACCTGTCGCTCGCCCGGATCTGGTACCAGCGCGCCGCCGAACGCGGCAACGCCAAGGCGATGCACAACCTCGCCGTGCTCCATGCCGAAGGCGCCGCCGGCAAGCCGGATTACGCCATGGCGACGGAGTGGTTCCGCCGCGCCGCCGAACTCGGCGTCCGCGACAGCCAGTACAATCTCGCCGTGCTGCTCGGGCGCGGCCTCGGCGCGCCGACCGATCTCGCCCAGTCCTTCGTCTGGTTCTCGGTCGCTGCCGGCCAGGGTGACGAGGATGCCGGCCGCAAGCGCGACGAGGTGGCCCAGCGCCTGAAGGCGGAAGACCTCACCTCGGCCAAGGCGGTCGCCGCGAGCTGGAAGCCGAAGACGCTCGACGCCGCCGCCAACGAGGTCGCCGCCCCCGCAAAGGGCTGGGACCCCCAGCCGACCGCGGCGGCGCCGAAGCCCAGCAAGCCGTCCCGGACCTGAGCCGCGTTGCGCGACGTCATGCTTTCGACGTGTTGACGCGGCACGAAGAACAATCGTTTCCTAGGGCGGGCCGGAAGCGGCCCGCCTTTTCCTTTCAGGAACTTGTCTTAACCCGGGCGCTCTAGTCTGGGGCCCATCAGGCGCATGCAAACATCCATGCGCCAGCCTTGCGAGGGGTAAGCGTGCAGATCTACCTGCCGATCGCCGAGCTGCCGATCAGCGTGCTGATGGTTCTCGGCCTGAGTGGCGCGGTGGGCTTTATCTCCGGCCTGTTCGGCGTCGGCGGCGGCTTCCTGCTGACTCCCCTGCTGATCTTCCTCGACATCCCGCCGGCGGTTGCCGTCGCCACAGTCGCGGCACAGGTCGCGGGGTCCTCGATGACCGGCGTGCTGACCTATCTCCGGCGCAAGGCGCTCGACCTCAAGCTCGGCGGCGTGCTGGTCAGCGGCGGTATCCTCGGCACGGTGCTCGGCGTGCTGTTCTTCAACACGATGAAGCGGCTCGGACAGCTCGAGCTCGTGATCACGCTGTCCTATGTCACGCTGTTCTCGATCATCGGCGGGCTGATGCTCTACGACGCGCTGCGGGCGATGCTGCGCGTCCGGGCCGGCAAGCCGGCGCGCCTGAAGCGGCGCGGCGGCATGCATCCGTGGTGGATGGGCCTGCCCTTCCGCCAGCGCTTCTACCGGTCCGGCCTTTATTGCAGCGTCATTCCCATCGCGCTGCTCGCGGTCATCATCGGCTTCATCGGCGCCGTGCTCGGCGTCGGCGGTGGCTTCATCCTGGTGCCCGGCCTGATCTATTTCTTCCGCATTCCGCCGGCGGTGGTGGTCGGCACCTCGCTGTTCCAGATCCTGGTGACGATGACCGGCGCCACCGTGCTGCACGCCGTCACCAACCAGTCGGTCGACATCGTGCTGGCCGTGCTGCTGCTGCTCGGCGGGGTGATCGGCGCGCAGTTCGGCGGCCGTGCGGCGCGCAGCCTCAATGTCGAATCCTTCCGCTTGCTGCTGGCGCTGCTGATCCTCTCCGTCGGCCTGCGCTTCGCCATCGAGCTGTTCATCCCGCCGAGCGAGCCCTTCTCGGTCGTCGTTCCGGAGAGCGGGCGATGAGGTGGCTCGCCGCAATCCTCGCCGCCCTCTCGATCGGTTTCACGGTCGGCACAGCCCGCGCCGAAACGCTGATCGCGGCGATGTCGAGCCACCAGATCCAGATCACATCGAACTATACCGGCAGCCAGCTCACGGTGTTCGGCCTCGTCGAACGCGACGGCAGGACGGTCTCGCGCGGCGACCCCTACGACATCATCGTCACGGTGCGCGGTCCCCGGCGCATGCTGCTGGTGCGCGAGAAGGAACGGCTCGGCCCGATCTGGATCAACCGGACGCAGCGGCGCTTTCCCGACAACCCGGTCTTCCTGCATGTCGCCAGCAACCGCCCGATCGCGGAGATGATGTCCAACGAGACGGCGCAACGCGACCGCATCGGCCTCGTCAATGCCGAGCGGCCATCCGGCAGCTGGGTCGATCTCGATCCCGGCGCGCGGCGCTTCCGCGAAAGCCTCGTCCGGATCATGCAGGGCAAGGACCTCTACGGCTACGAGGAGCGCGGCGTCACCTTCCTGTCGAACGCGCTGTTCAGCGCCCCGGTCGACATCCCTGCCACGGCGCCAACCGGCTCCTATACCGTGGACATCGTGCTCTATTCGGGCGGTGTGCCGCTGGCGCGGCAGCAGACCAATTTCGAGGTGATCAAGACCGGCATCGAGCAGCGCCTGGCGCTGGGCGCCTATGATTGGGCCCTGCTCTACGGCCTCGTCACCGTGCTTCTGGCGCTGTTCCTTGGCTGGGGTGCGAGCGTGATCTTCCGGCGCGACTAGAAGAGATCGGCATAGGGCAGGAAGGGTGCAGCCTCCCCCGCCTCGACCCGCGCGATCTCCTCGGCGAGCACGACGAGCCCGTCCGACTGCGCGAGCGAGGCGAGCGAGCCCGCCCCCTCGCCTGGATGCCTGTGCGCGATGGTCACACCTTCGCCATCCTGCTCCAGAGACACCCGCAGGAATTCACGCCGACCCGGCTTCTTGGCATGCGAGAAGCCCAACCTGACCAGCTGGGCTGACGGCGGAGCATAGGTTTCGCCCGCCAATCGCGCGAGGAGCGGACGGGCGACAAAGGCGAAGCCGACGAAGACCGCAACCGGATTGCCAGGTAGTCCGATAAAGGGCGTCCCGGCGACGCGGCCGATTGCAATCGGCTTGCCGGGCTTGATCGCCACGCGCCAGAGATCGAGCGAACCGCAGGCGAGGACCGCGTCCCGGACATGATCGGCCTCGCCGACCGAGACACCGCCGGAGGTGAGCACGAGATCGCAATCCACTGCCGCCTCGCGCAGCCGCTGTTCCAGCATCTGCGCTTCGTCACGCAGGATGCCGAGATCGAGGACATCGGTACCGGCTCGCGTCAGCATGGCACGCAGCATCGCCCGGTTGGCGTCGTAGATCGCGCCGGGGCCGAGCGTCCGGCCGGGCTCCGCGAGTTCATCGCCGGTCGAGAACAGCGCGACGCGTGGACGGCGGCGCACGGTGACCTCGGCCAGTCCAAGCGCCGCGAGCAGGCCGAGATCCTGCGGACGCAGGCACCGCCCCGCCGGCAGAATCGCCTGCCCGCGCGCGACATCCTCGCCCGCCGATCGCAGATTGGCACCGCATCTGACGCCTGTCGGCAGGACGACCGCGCCGTCGCTCGCGACAGCGTCCTCCTGCATCACGATGGTATCGGCACCCTCGGGAACCGGCGCGCCGGTGAAGATACGCCAGGCGCCATGCTCCAGCACCGCAGCAGCTTCGCCTGCCATCGTCCGGCCGAGGATCGGCAGACTGGTCGCCGCGCCAGTCGTGAGATCGGCGAAGCGGACGGCATAGCCATCGACCGCCGAATTCGCGAAGGGGGGCAAGTCGCGCGGCGCAACCACCGCTTGCGCCAGTACATGGCCATCGGCTTCGGCGAGAGGCAGTATCAGCGTGCCGGCAACCGGATGGACGCGCGACACGGCGTCGGCCGCGGCTTCGTCCAGCGTGAGGAGCCCGGAATCGGATCTGCCGCCGCCCAGTCGCACCATCATGGTCCCCGCCTGCTTCGGCCGCCTGGACACATCGCCGCCCGCTTCCTCCCGATCGCTCGCCTCTTCATCGTCGGCGTGGCGGAAGGGGTCAAGTGACCTGCGTCAAGGCGGCGGTTGCCGCGCCCCGAACAGCCGTCCTATGAAGCAGCATGACGACGATGGCCCCGGCGGGCGCGACCCTCGATATCATTCCGCTCGACCTGCGCGGCCTGAAATGTCCGCTCCCGGTACTGCGCGTCCGCAAGGCGCTGATAGCGGCGCGGGCCGGCAGCCTGCTCGTCGTGGAATGCACCGACCCGATGGCGGCGATCGATCTGCCCAATCTCGTCCGCGAGACCGGCGACACCATTGAACGACTGGGGGATGCGGATAGCGCCCTCGTCTTCCATATCCGCAAGGCGGCGTGAGGCCGCGAGCGAACGGAGTTCAACCACGTGAGCCTTTCCCAAGCCGATGTCCTGCGGGCGCTGGAACTGGTGAAGCTGCCGGCGAGCGGGCAATCGCTCGCCGCCTCCGGCCGGATCGGCGATATCCTCGTCGATGGCGGCAAGGTGATCTTCGCGATCGGCATAGACGCGACCGAAGCGGCGGCGATGGAGCTGGTGCGCAAGGCGGCCGAGAGCGCGGTCGGCGGCCTGCCGGGCGTGACGCAGGTGCTGGTCGGGCTGACCGCCGACAAGGCCGGGCCCTCGGCCGGCATGCAGGCCCGCCAGCAGGCGCAGCGCCCCGGGCCGGGCGGACCGCCGAAGCCCGCCGGCGTGCCGGGCGTGAAGCAGATCATCGCGGTGGCCAGCGGCAAGGGCGGCGTCGGCAAATCGACGACCGCGGCCAATCTCGCCGTGGCGCTCTCGACGCTGGGCCTCAAGGTCGGCGTGCTCGATTCCGACATCTACGGACCGTCCATGCCGAAGATCTTCGGCATCAAGGGCAAGCCGCAGATCGTCTCGGGCCGGACGCTGGCGCCGATGGAGGCCTATGGCCTCAAGGTGATGTCGATCGGCTTCCTCGTCGACGAGGAGACGCCGATGATCTGGCGCGGGCCGATGGTGATCTCGGCGATCACCCAGATGCTGCGCGAGGTCGCCTGGGGCGATCTCGACGTGCTCGTCGTCGACATGCCGCCCGGCACCGGCGACGCCCAGCTCACCATGGCCCAGCAGGTGCCGCTTGCAGGCGCCGTCATCGTCTCGACGCCGCAGGACCTCGCCTTGCTCGACGCGCGCCGCGGCGTCGCGATGTTCAGGAAGGTCGCGGTGCCGATTCTCGGCCTGGTCGAGAACATGAGCTATTTCACCTGTCCGGCCTGCGGGCACCGCTCCGACATCTTCGCCCATGGCGGCGCCCGGCACGAAGCCGAGCGGCTTTCCATCCCCTTCCTCGGCGAAATCCCGCTGGCCATGCCGATCCGCGAGACATCGGATGGCGGCCGACCGATCGTCGCGAGCGATCCGTCGAGCGCCCATGCCAAGGCCTATGTCGCGCTGGCGCGACAGGTGCAGGCCAGCCTGGGCGGCGCGGTGCGGGCGGCGCCGCGGATCGTCATCGAATAAGGTCGAGCACGCGATGCCGGCAGCTTGACAAATCTGGAAATCCGTTCTTCTTTTGTTCTGTATTCAGAAGGACGAAAACCATGGCCGTCCATCGCGCCCGCCATATCGGAATCGGCATCGACCGACCGGTGGAGGAGGTCTATGCCTTCCTCGCCGACCCCGTGAATTTCCCGCGCTGGGCCGAAGGGCTCGGCCACAGCTTCGTGCAAGTCGAGGGCATGACCTGGCGCGCCGAGACGCCGATGGGGCCAATGCGCATCCTGTTCAGCGAGCCGAACAATCACGGCGTGCTCGACCATGCCGTCATTCCCGAGCACGGCCCGGCCATGCACAATCCGATGCGCGTCGTCGCCAATGGCGACGGGGCGGAAGTGGTTTTCACGCTGTTCCAGCGCGACGGCATGTCCGACGACGAGATGGCACGGGATGCGGCCATGGTCAGCCGTGATCTCGCGGCCCTGAAAGCGCTGCTGGAACGATAAGACGCGCTTAGATGGTGGCCGCCAGACGCTCGGCTTCGGCAAGGTCCTCGAGCGTGTTGACGTTGAAGAAGGGATCGACGGACTCGGCTGACCACTCGGCGACGGCGACGCCATGGCCTTGCGTCCAGCGGCCGAGTCTGCGTTCCCCTGCTAACAATGCCTGACGCAGGTCCTCACGCAGCGAGACCGGCCAGAGGCCGATGGCGTGATGCTGCTGCCCGCCCGAGGCAGCGCAAGCGAGCGGCGTGCCAGCGGTAGTGCGTACCTGGTGAAGGCGCGAGGCAAGATCGCCGGGGATGAAGGGCGTATCGGCTGCTACGCTGAGCAGCCACCCGGTTTGCGGCCGATGCTCGGCGACCCAATCGAGACCCGCCAGAACGCCGGCGAGAGGACCGGCGAAATCCGGCACGGTATCGGCGACGACCGGCAGGCCGAATTCGGCCAAGCGTGCGGGATCGCCATTGGCGTTGAGCAGGAGGTCGTCGCACTGTCCGCGCAGGCGCTCGATGACGTGGGCGAGGATCGGCCGGCCGGCAAGCGGCTTCAGGGCCTTGTCGCCGCCGCCCATCCGCCGGGCGAGGCCGCCCGCGAGGATCAGGCCGATCGTGGGCGTCTCCGCCATGCCGCTCGATCAGGCCGCGACGGCCGTGGCGGCCTGCACCCAGCGCTCCACGACCTCTTCGTCAACGGGCAATTCCTGCCAGTCGTCACCAGCGAAGTCGCGCCAGGCCGGCAGGAAATCGCGGCGCACGGCAATCAGCAGCGGCAGGCCGGCGAGCAGCGCGCCGGCGATCTCCTGGCGCAGTCCCTCGCCCAGGGCCTCCTGCTTGCCGAAGCGGTTGACGATCACGAGATCGGCGCGCCCGGCCAGCGCATCGGAAAAGGCGGCAGCGGCGGCAGCAAGCCCGGCCGCGTCGAGATGGCAGCCCGAAGCGCCGGCGCCGAGATCCTGGCTGATCGGGAAGCGCCGGCCGCTCGCGACGTCCTCCAGCGACATCGCCATGCAGCGGTCGTCGCATGTCGCATCATTGTGCTGGACCACGCCGCCGAGGCGCAGGCCCTGCCGTTTCAGCCTGTCGACGAGGCCGTGCATGAAGGCATCGATCGCGAAGCCGCTCGCAAAGGGGATGGCTGCCAGCATGGTCATGCCGGTTTCTCTCATGAACGCTACCGCTCCGCCAGTGGCGGCACCGCCGCGCCTCTGCAATCCCGTCGGAGAGATGCCGCGACAGTGTTGCGCCGCACCTACAGTCGGGCGCGCCTGCGCCCGCTAGGGTGGCAGGCTGAGGCCCCGTGACGACCGCCGGAACGCATGATCCGAAAGAACGCTCAAGCCCCGCTCGACCCGGCTACCGACGCCGCGCTGCTGCTGCGGCGCATCGGCTTCGGCACGCTGGCCCTCGTCCTGCCGCTGGCCGCGCTGGTGTCGCGCCGGGCCGCCGTCGTGCTGGTGCCGATCGGTGTCGCGCTGCTGATCATCGCGAGCCTGATCGAGGATCCCCGCAAATTCGTGGCGACCCTTCGGGCCTTGCTGCTGAGCCGCCCCGGCGTGATCCTGATCGGCCTGATCGCCTGGGCCTTCCTGTCGCTGGTCTGGAGTCCGTTCCCGGGCGCGGCCGCCGAGAAGGCCGGCAATCTCATGCTCGCAGCCATTCTCGGCTTCGTCGGCCTCTCCGCCCTGCCTGAGCGGATGCGCTCGTCGAACCTCAATCTCGTCGCACTCGGCACCGGCAGCGCCGGCATCTTCGCGCTCGGCCTGATCGCGGTCGCGGCGCTGCGCCATGCCGAGACGCCGCCGGGCGCCGTCGAGCGTGGCGTCTCGATCATCCTGATCATGGCCTGGCCGGCGCTGGCCTGGCTGCTCTCGCGCGAACGAGGCTTGAGCGCACTCGGGCTCGCTCTCGTCGTGGCGCTGCTGGCGCTGACGCGGTTCGAGGACGGCGAGACGCTGGCGATGATCTTCGGTGCGGTCGCCTTCGGCGCGGTCACCGCCAGCCGCGAGCGCGCGACGCAGATCATCGCCACGATCGTCGCCGGCTTGATGCTGCTCGCGCCGATTCTGCCCTTCCTGCTGGCGCCGCTCGTCTCGATCCTGCCGGACAGCGCCGACGACTTCGCGCAGATGCTGTCGATCTGGGCCGATGTGATCCGGCAATCGCCGATCGAAGTGATCACCGGGCACGGCCTCGATACCGTCCTGCGCGGCCAGATGAGCGGTACCCTGCCCCAGCCCGCTCCGGCGACGCTGCTGTTCGAGACCTGGTATGAGCTCGGCCTGGTCGGTGCTGCTGCGGCGGCGGCCTGCCTCTATTTCGCGATCCGTGCCGCCGGGCGCATGACCGGAGCGCTCGCCGCCGGCGGCGTCGCCGCCTTCACCACCGCCTTCGCACTCAGCGTCTTCGGCTTCGCGCCGCTGCTGCCCTGGTGGCTGATGACCCTGACGGCCGTCATGCTCCTTTTCGGCGCCATCGCGCGGGGGCAGTATCGGACCGACCGCCCCGCCGTGCCGCTGCCGACACGTGCCCCCAACCATACGCGCCCCAAAGCCTCCCAACCGCCGCGCCCGTAGCGGCCCGGACGACCGGCGCTTGACGGGCCGGCATCTGCCGCGCTCTCGTGCCGCCTGATCGGAATCGCTGCGGCAGAGGACAAGAGCGCCATGACCTTCGACGTCACCCCGTTCGACGTCACCCTCGCCGACGTCCAAGCCGCCGCCGCGCGCATCGCCGGCAAGGTCCGGCGCACGCCGACCTATCACAGCGTCGGATTGTCGGAGCGCCTGGGAGTCGAGACCTGGATCAAGCTGGAAAGCCTGCAGCTCGGCGGCTCCTTCAAAGTGCGGGGCTGCTTCAACAAGCTGTCAGGCCTGAGCGAGGCGGAGCTCCGGCGCGGCGTCGTCACCGTGTCCGGCGGCAATCATGCGATCGCCGTCTCCCTCGTCGCGCGCGCGGTCGGCACGCGGGCGCTCGTGCTGATGCCGAAAGCAACGCCGGCGCTCAACATCCGCCTGACGGAGGAAGCCGGCGGGCAGGTCGAGCTCTGCGAGGATTCCATCGCCGCCTTCGCCAAGGCCGAGACTTACGCCGCGCAGGGCATGACCCATGTCCACTCCTATGACGACCCGGCGATCATCGCCGGCCATGGCACGCTCGGCCTCGAACTGGCTGCCGATGCCGGCGGGCGGCTCGACCATGTCTTCGTCTCGGTCGGCGGCGGGGGTTTTTCTGCCGGCGTCGGCGCTGCCCTGAAAGGCCTCGATCCGGCCGTACGCCTGCACGGCGTCGAGACCGAAGGCGCCACGACGATGACGCAGGCGCTCGCAGCCGGCGAACCGGTCTCGATCCGCCCGACCTCGATCGCCCGCACGCTCGGCGCGCCTTTCGCGACCAGGCGCACGATGGCAGCCGCCCGGCAATTGCTGGAGGACATCATCGTCGTGCCAGATGCCGCCGCAGTCCGCGAGCTGGTCTGGGCCCTGGACAACGAACGCGTCCTGCTGGAGCCGGCGGCCGCCTGCGTGATCGCCGCGGCGCTGGAGCGGAAGGACAGCTTCCGGCCGGGCGAGCGCATCTGTCTCGTGCTCTGCGGCTCGAACGTCGCCCTCGCGGATATCGAGAGCTGGCGCTCGGGCTTCGGGATTTAAGACACCCCGATCAGCGGCTGTTGCGCGCCACCCGCGTGTAGTGGCGGCGCTTGCCGGCGGAAGCGTAGCGGCTGCGCTTGTGGCCGTGCCAGGAAATCTCGCGCGCGCCGACATCGGCATGGACCAGGCCGTTCGAGTAGGTGCCGACACCGCCGACGTTCTCGATCGCGCGCGCCGCAGCGGCTGCCTTGCGCGACGACGTCGCCATCGGCCGGAAATCGATCGCCCGGCCGCTGTAGTGCTGGGAGTGGCGGGCATGACGGCCGCCGCAGGTCGAGGTGATCTGGATCGGGCCGATCTTTGCGACGAGATCGGCGATCATCGCCTTCGTCTCGGGCTTGAGGCAGCCGAGGCCTTTGACCTGCGGCTGAAAGGAGATTTTCTCGGGCGTAACATCAGCCAGAGCGGCAGCAGGCAAGAAGCCGCACAGTAACGCAAGCAACGACAAGCGACGCATCATCTACCAAACATGTAAGGGGGGATTGGAAAGGATCAGGCCAGATAATCTCGATGGCCCGAGCGGATGCCGCCTCCGCTAATCGTGAAGCAAGGCCAAATCATGGCTGAGACCTTTCCAGATTATTTCACGCCTGTCATCCGGATCGCTCCTGGCTCTTGGTCATGTGACGATGACCTCTGATTGGCGCCCGTGAAATGGCACCAGAGGAGCCGACGGCGAAGCGCTGTCGTCCCGCACGCGATGCAGCGCGCAGCGGCATTCCATACCGCTGCGCGCACGGGATGCCCCGCTGGATCGGCCCTCCGTGAGCGCCCGCCATTCCGCGAAGGCCCATCCCCTGCGCGCCACCGGCTTGGACAGGCGGGGCGCGGCTGGGCTAGCCTGCGCGACGGCACCCGCTTTCTGCGCGGTCGCCCCATACGATCTCAGAGGATACGATGCCCAAGACCGACATCATCGCGGCGCTGACCCCGGAAATCACCGCGATCCGCCGCGACATCCACCGCCACCCCGAACTGATGTACGACGTCCACCGGACCGCTGGCCTCGTCGCCGACAAGCTCAAGGAGTGGGGCGTCGATGAGGTCGCCACTGGCGTCGGCCAGACCGGCGTGGTCGGCATCATCAAGGGCAAGGGCCAGAATTCCGGCCGGGTCATCGCCATGCGCGCCGACATGGACGCGCTGCCGATCCATGAAGAGACCAATCTCCCGCACCGCTCGACCGTGCCCGGCAAGATGCATGCCTGCGGCCATGACGGCCACACCGCGATGCTGCTCGGCGCCGCCAAGTACCTGACCGAGACCCGCGATTTCGACGGCACCGCCGTGCTGATCTTCCAGCCGGCCGAGGAAGGCGGCGCCGGCGCCAAGGCGATGATCGACGACGGGCTGATCACCCGCTTCGGCATCCAGGAAGTCTACGGCATGCACAACAAGCCGGGCGTGCCCGTCGGCAAGTTCGAGATCCGCAAGGGTCCTGCGATGGCCGCAGCCGACCGCATCCACATCAAGATCGAGGGCCTTGGCGGGCACGCGGCGGCGCCGCACCGCGTCAACGACCCGATCGTCGCCTCCTGCGCGCTCGTCACCGCGCTGCAGACGGTGTCCTCGCGCAATGCCGATCCGCTCGATTCCATCGTGGTCTCGGTGACGGCGCTGAATGCCGGCGAGGCGTTCAACGTCATCCCCCAAACCGCCGAGATCAAGGGTTCGGTCCGCACGCTGACGCCGGAGATGCGCGCGCTGGCGCAAAAGCGCATCACCGAGATCGTCGAAGGCGTGATGAAGGCTTTCGGCATGAAGTACGAACTGGAGTACCATCTCGGCTATCCCGTGACCTTCAACCATGCCGGCCAGACCGATTTCGCCACCAGCGTGACGAAGGAGGCCTTCGGCTCGGACGCGATCAACACCGAAGTGCCGCCGACCATGGGCTCGGAGGATTTCTCCTACATGCTGGAGGAGCGCCCCGGCGCCTTCATCAATATCGGCAACGGTGACTCGGCGGGCCTGCACAACCCGGCCTACGAGTTTAACGATGCGGCGATCCCGGTCGGCGTGAACTACTGGGCGAGCCTGATCGAGATCGCCATGCCGCAGCGCGGCTGACGGCCGGGCGATGAGCGACATCGATTGTCTGGTGATCGGGGCCGGCGTCGTCGGCCTCGCAGTTGCTCGCGAACTGGCGCTGGCCGGACGCGAGGTCGTCATCGCTGAGGCTACTGAGGGCATCGGCACCCAGACCTCGGCACGCAATTCCGAGGTCATCCATGCCGGGATCTATTATCCGCCCGGCTCGCTGAAGGCCCGCGTCTGCGTCGCGGGCCGCAGCAAACTCTATCGCTACCTGCAAGAACGCGGCTTGCCGCATAAGGCCTGCGGCAAGCTGATCGTCGCCACCGCCGAGGCCCAGAAGCCGGCGCTGGAGACGATCATGGCCCGCGCGAAAGCCTCGGGCGTCGACACGCTGCGCTGGCTCTCAGGCGCCGAGGCAAAGGCGATGGAGCCTGAGGTGCGCTGCGAGATCGCGCTCCTCTCGCCCGAGACCGGCGTGGTCGACAGTCATGCGCTGATGCTGTCGCTGCTCGGCGAGTGCGAGGCGGCCGGCGGATCGCTCGCGCTGAACACGCCGATCACCGGCTGGCGGCGCGAGGCTGAAGGCTTCAGCGTCGATTTCGGCGGTGCGGAGCCTGCGACCTACACGGTGCGGACCGTCGTGAATTCAGCCGGCCATGGCGCACCGAAGCTGCTCGGCCTGCTCGACGGCTTTCCGTCTGAACACGTGCCGGTGCAGCACTATGCCAAGGGCAATTATTTCGCACTGACCGGCAAGCAGCCGTTCAGCCATCTGGTCTATCCGGTGCCAGAAGCAGCAGGGCTCGGCATCCACGCCACCATCGACATGGGCGGGCGGGTCAAGTTCGGGCCGGATGTCGAATGGGTCGAGAGCGATCAGGATTTGGTGGTCGATCCGGCGCGGGCGGAGAAATTCTACGCGGCCATCCGGACCTATTGGCCGGCTCTGCCGGACGGGGCGCTGGTCGCGGATTACGCGGGCATCCGGCCGAAGCTGCACGGGCCGACCGAGCCGATGCCGGATTTCCGCATCGACGGGCCGGAGGTGCATGGAGTCGCCGAGGTGGTCAACTTGCTGGGCATCGAGAGCCCCGGACTGACGAGCTCGCTAGCAATCGCCGAGATGGTGCGGGAGAAGCTGTCGTAGAGTGTCATCCCGCACGCGCTGCGGCACGAAGTGCTGCTGCGCAGATGCGGGACCGCGCGGCAAGAAGGCGCCTTTTCCTGAGAACGATCCCGTGTCTGCGCCGCAGCGTTTCACGCTGCAGCGCGCACGGGATGACAGCCTTCTTTCCCCGCGATCTTATCGCGCGTTGCGCTGCTCTTACCCCCGCGCCTTCAGGAACGCTTCCTTCGCCTCGCGCGCCAGCGTTTCGATCCGCTTCCAGTCACCCGCGGCGATCGCATCGGCCGGAACCAGCCAGGAACCGCCGACGCAGATCACCTGCGGCAGGGCAAGATAGTCGCTGAGGTTCTTGAGCCCAACACCACCGGTCGGACAGAAGGTCATCTGCGGGAACGGGCCGGAGAGCGCCTTCAGGGCCGGCGGGCCACCGGCTTGCTCGGCCGGGAAGAATTTCGCGGTGGTGCGGCCAGCGGCAACCGCGCGCATGCAATCCGAAGCCGTCGCCACACCCGGCAGCCAGGGCAGACCCGCCTTGCGCAAGGCTTCGTCGACACTCTCGCTGAAGCCCGGGCTGACCACGGCCTGCGCGCCGGCATCCTTGACCTGCTGAGCCTGGGCCGGGGTGACGACCGTGCCAGCAACCGCCAGCGCCTTCGGAACCGATTTCGCGATGGCCGCGAGGGCTTCCATCGCGGCCGGGCGGCGCAGCGTGACCTCGACGACATCGATGCCGCCGGCGACCAGCGCATGGGCGAGATCGACGGCGCGCGAGGCGTCCTCGATCACCACGACGGGGATCACGCCGCAATTCTTCAACCGGGCAATCGCGGCAGTCTCGTCCATGGTCTCGTCTTTCAATCGATTTGAACTGGCAACCGGGCTCTACTCCTTCGCCCAGTAGACGTCGAGCCCTCGCGCGCTGCCGAGCAGAAGGTCAACAGGCAATGGCTGCTGCCCGCGCTCCGGAGCGGCCTTGAGTACAGCTTCCTTGGCAGTGCCGGAGACGAGCAGGCTCGCCCAGCCGGCGCCAAGCAGGCGGGCGGGCGAGAGCGAGAGCCGCGGCGGCAATCCCGGCGGGCGAGCGACGACGATGCCACTATCCGGCATGGCATTGAAGGCAGCCTCTGCGCCGGGAAAGAGCGAGGCGATATGCCCGTCGGCGCCCATGCCGCTGACGAGCAGGTCGATCTGGGGCAGTTCGGCAAGTTTGGCGCACAGCACGGCAGCAGCGGCCTCGATGTCGCTGCCGTGCTCGTGGAAGGACAGGAACGAGGCTCGCTCTGCCGCGAGCGGCGCGAATTGCGCCCGGATCATGCGCTCGTTCGAAGCGGCATCATCGGCGGCGACGAAGCGTTCGTCGGTCGGCAGCAGTGTGACCTGCTCCCAGGGCAGGTCATGCTGGCCGAGCGCGGCGAGGAAGCCGGCCGGGGTCGTGCCGCCGGGCACCGCGAGCAGCGCCCTGCCCTGCCCGGTCAGCAAATCCTTAAGCCGGATCGCAACCGCCTCCGCCAGCGCCTCCGAGGCGTCGGCCAGAGTGGCGAAGCGGTGCCAGGCGAGCGGGCCGGCCATCAGACCAGATCCGGATCGGCCCAGGAGCGGCCGTCGCGCTCGATCAGGCCGATCGCCTGCGACGGGCCCCAGGAGCCGGCGGCGTAGCGATGCGGATGCGGGTAGTAGTCCTGCCAGCCGGCGATGATCGGATCGACCCAGGACCAGGCCTGCTCGACCTCGTCGCGATGCATGAACAACGTCTGGTCGCCGCGGATCACATCGGTCAGCAGGCGCTCATAGGCGTCCGGCGTGCGCTCGTCGAAGGCCGTGGAATAGCGCAGGTCGAGCTGGCGCGGCACGATCTTGAGCCGGCCAGAACCGGGCACCTTCATCATGAGCTGGAGCTGCACGCCGTCGTTCGGCTGCAGGCGGATGAACAGGCGGTTGGCGTCGAGCCGGTCGCCGCCGCCATTGCCGAAGATCGAATGCGGTACCGGCTTGAAGGTGACGGCGATCTCGGAGTAGCGCTGCGCCATGCGCTTGCCCGTCCGCAGATAGATCGGCACGCCGGCCCAGCGCCAGTTGTCGACCTCGCAACGGATCGCGACGAAGGTCTCGGTATTGGAGGCGTGGCCGAGTTCATCGGCATAGCCCTTGACGCGCTGGCCGTCGATCTGGCCGGCGCCGTACTGGCCCCGCACGGTGAAGCGCTGGACGTCCGGTCCGACGATCGGACGCAGCGCCTTCAAGACCTTGATCTTCTCGTCGCGGACGGCGCCGGCCTCCAGCATATTCGGCGGCTCGATGGCGAAGAGGGTGAGCAACTGCATGAGATGGTTCTGGACCATGTCGCGCATATGCCCGGACTTGTCGTAATAGCCGGCGCGCTGCTCCAGGCCGACCGTCTCAGCCACGGTGATCTGGACATGGTCGATGTCGCGGCTCGACCAGGAACGCTCGAACAGCGTGTTGGCGAAGCGCAGGACGAGCAGATTCTGCACCGTCTCCTTGCCGAGATAATGGTCGATCCGGTAGGTCCGGCTTTCCGGCAGGATGCGTGCGACGGCATCGTTGATCGCCCGCGCCGAGGCGAGATCGCGGCCGAGCGGCTTCTCTAGGATGACGCGCGAGGTCGGCGTCAGGATGTCGGCCTTGGCTAAGTTCTCGCAGATCGGGATGAACAGATCGGGCGGGGTCGAGAGATAGAAGGAGCGGACGCGCTCGCTGTCGCCCAACGCCTTCTTCAAAGCCTTATAGGTTTCCGGTTTCAGCGCATCGAGCATCACCATGGTCAGGCGGCGCAGGAAGGGCTCGACCTGATCCTTCGGGATGCCCTCTTCATCGAGGCGCCTGGCGATCTGCTTCGGCAGGCCCTCGACATCCTCCTCCTTGCGGACGACGGCGAGGATGCGGCTCTCTTCGGGCAGGACGCCCTCGCGGTTGCGCTGGGCCAGCGCCGGGAAGAGCTTGCGCAGGGCGAGATCGCCGCCCGCCCCGAAGATCACGAGATCGAAGGGCGGGACCGGTGTCCGCTCGGGAATGCTCTCGGGCCGAAGCGCGTTGTCCACGGTTGCGTCCATAAGTCCTGTAACTCCGTCAGGCGGTGCCGGTTCGCTGGACCGGCGCAAGGCCTTGCAGGCCGGTCGCAATCCGAACCGGACACGAAGCAGCTAGCGCAAGGCTGCGACCAGAGTGAGACGGATTTGCCGCGCTGCAAAGAGGGGACGGCGCAGGGCCGATCCCCTCGTCGTTCAGCCCGCGCGCCGGAAGCCTGCGCTCGCGGTCAGCAATTGCTGGGCATAGGCCGTCTGCGGCTGGCGCGCCGCCAGGGTCTCGACCGTCATTTCCTCGACGGCACGGCCGAACTGCATGACCAGCAGGCGCTCGCACATGTGGCCAACGACCGAGAGATCGTGGCTCACGAGGATGTAGGTCAGCTTGCGTTCCTGCCGTAGCGCCGCGAGCAGATTCAGCACCTCCGCCTGGATCGAGACGTCGAGCGCCGAGGTCGGCTCGTCCAGCAGCAGGATCGAGGGTTCGAGCACGAGCGCTCGCGCGATCGCGACACGCTGGCGCTGGCCGCCCGAAAGCTGGTGCGGGTAGCGGAAGCGGAACGAGGCCGGCAGGCCGACATCGGAGAGCGCCTTGCCGATCCGGGCCTCGGCATTGTCGAGGCCATGGATCGCGAGCGGTTCGGCCAGCGTATCGTCGACCGTCTTCTTGGGATGCAGCGAGCCATAGGGGTCCTGGAAGACCATCTGGACGTTGCGGTAGAAGGCCTTGTCGCGAACCTTGGGCTGCACAACGCCCTCGATCGCGACATTGCCGCTCCATTCGCGGTTGAGACCGGAAAGCACCCGCAGGACCGTCGACTTGCCCGAGCCGGACTCGCCGACGAGGCCGTAGCTCTCGCCCTTGCGGACGTCGAAGGAGAGGTCCTTCACGACATGGGAGTCGCCGAAGGAGACGTTGAGCTTGTCGACGGAGATCGCTGCGTTCGTCATGCCAGCCACGCCGGGTCACGGTTGAGGGTGGCGAGCTTCGCCCGGGGATGGTCGAGGTCCGGCAGGCATTCGAGCAGGCCGAGCGTATAGGGATGGCGGCGGCTGCGCGCGGCCGTGTCGGCGAGCTCCGCCGCCGGCAGCGTCTCCATGACCTTGCCGCCATACATGACGATGACGCGGTCGCAGAAGGACTGCACCAGATGCAGGTCGTGGCTGATGAAGATCAGCCCCATGCCGCGCTCGGTGACGAGATCGTCGAGTATCTTGAGAATCTGGAGCTGGACGGTGACATCGAGCGCCGAGGTCGGCTCGTCGGCGATCAGGACTTCCGGCTCCGCGATCAGCATCATCGCGATCATGACGCGCTGGCCCATGCCGCCCGAGACCTCGTGCGGGTAGAGATCGTAGACGCGCGCGGGCTCGCGGATCTGCACCTGCTCCAGCATGGCGAGGCTGCGCTCGCGCGCCTCGCGGGAGCCGGCCTTGCGATGGATGCGATAGGCCTCGGCGATCTGGCTGCCGACGGTCTCGACCGGGTTCAGCGAGAATTTCGGGTCCTGCATCACCATGGAGATATGGCGGCCACGGAGCTTGCGCCGCGCCCCCTTGTCCATGGCGGTCAGGTCCTGGCCGCGGAAGCGCATGCGGTCGGCGCTGACGACGCCCGGGTGCGGGATCAGATCTAGGATGGCGCGGCCGGTCATCGACTTGCCCGAGCCGGACTCGCCGACGATGCCGAGCCGCTCGCGGCCGAGCGTGAAGGAGAGGCCGCGCACGGCCCGGACGATGCCGGTCGGTGTGTGGAAATCGACCTTGAGATTGTCGACTTCGAGAAGAGGCTGCTCGCTCGTCATCAGCTTACCTCGCATCCATGACGTCGCGGAGCCCGTCGCCGAGCAGGTTGAAGCCGAGCGCGACGATGCAGATGGCGACGCCGGGGAAGGTCGCGACCCACCACTGGTCGAAGATCTGCTCGCGGCCGGCCGAGATCATCGCGCCCCATTCGGGCATCGGCGGCTGCGCGCCGAGGCCGAGGAAGCCGAGGCCGGCGGCCGTCAGGATGATGCCGGCCATGTCGAAGGTGGTGCGCACGATCAGCGAGGACATGCACATCGGCACGACATGCTTCCAGATGATGCGCCCCTGCGAGGCACCCTGCAGGCGCATCGCGGCGATATAGTCCTGGTTGCGGATCACCATGGTCTCGGCGCGGGCGACGCGGGCATAGGGCGGCCAGGTCGTGATCGCGATGGCGATGATGGCGTTGACGATGCCGGGGCCGAGCGCCGCGACGAAGGCCAGCGCCAGCACGAGGCGCGGGAAGGCCAGGAAGACGTCGGTGATGCGCATCAGCAGCCGGTCGACCCAGCCGCCGTAGTAGCCGGAGATCGCGCCGATCAGCAGGCCGAAGGGGCCGACGGTGACGACGACCAGCAGCACGATGACCAGCGTGATGCGCGTGCCGTAGACGATGCGGCTGAAGATGTCGCGACCGAGCGCGTCGGTGCCGAACCAGTTGGTCGCCGAGGGCGGCAGGAGGCGCTTGTCGAGCGTCTGCGCGATCGGGTCGAAGGGCGCGATCAGGGGTGCGAAGGCAGCGATCAGCAGCAGCAGGACGATGATGACGAGGCCGGCCACCGCCATCGGGTTGCGCCTGAAGGCGAGCCATTGCCGGTAGAGCTGGCCGAGGCGGGCCTGACGGCGCGACTCAGGCGAGTCGCTGATCAGCCAGGCATGCAGGCCAGTGGAGGAGGTATCGCTCATGTCCGCCTCCTCAGCGCACGCGCGGATCGGCCAGGCGGCCGATGATGTCGGTCAGGAGATTGACCGCGATGAAGACGACGCCGACCACCAGCGTGCCGCCGAGAACCGCGTTCATGTCGGCGTTGAGCAGCGCATTGGTCAGATAGCGGCCGAGGCCCGGCCAGGCGAAGATCGTCTCGGTCAGCACCGAGCCCTCCAGCAGATGCATGTAGGAGAGCGCGATCACGGTGAAGAGCGGCACGGCGGCGTTGCGCAGCGCATGGCGCCAGATCACGGCCGTCTCGGAAACGCCCTTCACGCGGGCGGCGATGACATATTGCTGCTGCAGCTCGGTGATCATGAAGCTGCGCGTCATGCGGCTGATATAGGCGACCGAAAGCAGGCCGAGCACCAAGGCCGGCAGGATCAGATGCGAGAAGGCGTCCCAGAACGCCTCCCATTCGCCCTCAAGCGCGGCGTCGATCATGATGACGCCGGTGCGGGTGGTGACGATGTCCTGCCAGACGACCGAGATACGACCGGGACCAGCGACCCAGCCGAGCTTGGCGTAGAACAGCAGCAACGCCATCAGGCCGATCCAGAAGACCGGGACGGAATAGCCGACGAGGCCCACGACGCGGGCGACCTGGTCCTGCCAGCGGCCCTGGTTGACGGCGGCGAGGATGCCGAGCGGGACGCCGATGAGCACGCCGATCAGCGTGCCGAGCGTCGCGAGCTCCAGCGTCGCCGGGAAGACGCGCTTGATGTCCTCGACGACCGGGTTCGAGGTCAGCACGGAGGTGCCGAGATTCCCGGTGAAGACCTTGCCGATATAGATGGCGAATTGCTGCCAGAGCGGCTTGTCGAGGCCGAGCTCGATGCGCGCCGCTTCATAGGTCTCGGGCCGGGCGTTGTCGCCGACGACGGCGAGTACGGGATCGATCGGAATGACGCGGGCGATGAAGAAGGTGACCAGCAGCAGGCCGAACATGGTGATGACCACGGTCGTCAGCTCGCGCGAAAGCGCGCGGCCCCAGCGGCGAAGCCTTCCCGGCGCGGCGGCCTTGGCTGTGGGCGCTTGCGTCACGGCTGTCATGACCCGCCTCCGTTTCTCGTGTTTTTCGTCGGTATGCCGGAACCGGCCGCGAGCAATCCAGGCTGCGCGGACATCCGAGGCATATCCGGGGATGAGGCATGAAAGGAAACCCGCCGCGACCTTTTCAGGATCGCGGCGGGCTCCTGAGCCGGGGGCTCAGTTCTTGGTGATGGGGGCGTAGCGGTTGGTGTCCGAGCTCGGTCCGATGACCCAGCCGTTCACGTTCTTGCGCTCGGCCGAGACCTCGATCTGCTGGAACATGATGACGAAGGGCGAAACCTTCTGGTGCTCGCGCTGCAGGCCCTCATAGGCGGTCTTGCGCTTGGCCGCATCGGATTCCAGCACGGCGGCCTGGGTGGTCTTGGTCATCTGCGGGATGTCCCAGGCGTTGCGCCAGGCCAGCGTCTTCGACTTCGCCTCCTCGCCATTGTCCTCGTTGATGGCGAAGGTCTCGGCATTGGTGTGCGGGTCGAGATAGTCCGGCCCCCACTGGCCGATATAGATGTCGTGGGTGCGGGCGCGGTACTTGGTCAGCGTCTGCTTGCCGTCGCCGGGGATGATCTCCAGCTTGACGCCGGCCTGGGCCCAGGTCGCCTGGATCGCCTGGGCGATGTCGGTGATCGGCGCGACGGAACGGGTGTCCATCGTCACGGTGAAGCCGTTGGGGAGCCCGGCCTTGGCCAGCAGTTCCTTCGCCTTGGCGACGTTGAGCGAATAGGGCTTGTCCGAGATCGCGCCGAGGAAGCCCTGCGGCAGGAAGGATTCGTGGCCCTTATAGGTACCCTCGAGGATGTTCTTCTCGATCGAGGCGTAGTCGACCAAGAGCTTCAGCGCCTCGCGGACCTCGGGCTTGGCGAGGTTCGGGTTCTTCTGGTTCAGGCCGAGATAGAGGATATAGCCCTTGTCGCCCTGGACGATCTTGATCGCGTCGTTGGTCTTGACCGCCGCGAGCTGGTCCTTGGAGAGGTTGCGGGCGATATCGACGTCGCCCTTCTCGACGAGGAGGCGCTGCGAGGCCGGCTCCGCGACATGGCGCACGACAATGCGCTTGCTCTTCGGGGCGCCCTTCCACCAGCTCTCGTTTGCGTCGAGCGTGTACTGCTCGTTCGGGCGATAGCTGCGGACCTTGTAGGCGCCGGAGCCGGCCGAATTCAGCTTCAGCCAGCCATTGCCCCAGTCGCCATCCTTCTCGTTGGCCTTGACCAGCTTGGAGTCGACGATGGCAGCGACGCCGGAGGTCAGGCAGTTATAGAAGAAGGTCGGGGCGAAAGGCTTCGAGACCGTGATCTGGACGGTGTTCTCGTCGACGGCCTTCACCTTGTCGAGCACGTTCTCGGCGACGAAGCCGAACTGGCGCAGGATGAAGCCCGGCGACTTGTTCAGCGTCACCGCGCGCTGGAAGGAATAGACCACGTCGGCGGCGGTCATCGGGTTGCCGGAGTGGAACTTCACGCCTTTGCGCAGCTTGAAGGTGTAGGTCAGATTGTCGGGGCTGACGGTCCAGCTCTCGGCAAGATCCGGGATCAGCTCGTTATTCTTGGCGATATCGATATTGATGAGCTTGTCGTAGACATTCGCGCCGACCTCGACGCCCGAGAACTCGAAGGCCTCGGCCGGATCGAGCGTGATGATGTCGTCGATCTGCTTGGCCATCACGATCGTGTCCTTCGGCGTCTGCGCGAAGGCGGCGGTGGTCGACATCAGGGCCGCAAAGGCCGAAACCGCCATCAACTTGGCTACGTGACGCATCGATTTCCCCATTGTTCGTGTTGCGCGGGCGCTAGCCGCCCGTTGGGCGCTATGTGCAACCAGTCCCTAGCGGCTGTCCAGTCGACGAACGGCGATGGAAAGGGCTCGGCGAGGCATTTTGCACATCTCTTGAGCAGCAACCCGGCGCTCAGGGAGCTTTCCGGCCTTGGCGACTCCTTGCGCGCACCGACCGCCCCGCTAACCTGACGTCGCCGGCGGCTTCCGCCTGCGATTGGGGGGCGAACCTTGGCCATCATCGCCGCGCTGAACCATGTCACGCACTACCGCTACGACCGGCCGGTCACGCTCGGGCCGCAGATCGTGCGCCTGCGACCGGCGCCGCATTGCCGGGCCGGGATCGAGAGCTATTCGCTGAAGGTGACGCCGGCGCAGCATTTCGTGAACTGGCAGCAGGACCCGGCCGGCAACTGGCTGGCCCGATTTGTCTTTCCGGAACCCGTGATGGAATTCCGGATCGAGGTCGATGTCGTCACCGAACTGTCGATCATCAATCCATTCGATTTCTTCGTCGAAGCGCAGGCAGAGACCTTCCCCTTTGCCTACACGCCCGAGCAGACCGAGGAGCTTGCGCCTTACCTGGTCACGGAGCCGGCCGGGCCGCTGCTCTGCGCCTTCTTCGCCGAGCTGCCGCGCGAACCGATGAACACGGTCAACTTCATCGTCGACCTCAATGCCCGCCTGCAGCGGCGCATCGCCTATGGCATCCGCATGGAGCCCGGCGTGCAGGAACCGGAGCATACGCTCTCGATCGGGTCGGGCTCCTGCCGCGACACGAGCTGGCTGCTGGTCCAGGCGCTCCGGCATCTCGGCCTCGCGGCGCGCTTCGTCTCCGGCTACCTCATCCAGATGAAGGCGGATATCGATCCGCTCGAAGGCCCACGCGGGACCGACAAGGACTTCACCGACCTGCATGCCTGGGCCGAGGTCTATATCCCCGGCGCCGGCTGGGTTGGGCTCGATCCGACCTCGGGGCTGCTCACCGGCGAGGGCCATCTGCCGCTGGCGGCGACGGCGCATTATCGCTCGGCCGCGCCGGTCTCGGGCGTTGCGAGCTATGCCGAGACGAGCTTCGACTTCCAGATGAGCGTGACGCGGGTGCACGAGGTGCCGCGCATCACGCTGCCCTTCTCCGATGCGTCCTGGGGCGAGCTCGACGCGCTCGGTGATAAGGTCGAGGCCGATCTGCAGGCGCAGGATGTCCGTCTCACCATGGGCGGCGAACCGACTTTCGTCTCGATCGACGACCAGACCGGCGAGGAATGGAACATCGCCGCCGTCGGGCCGACCAAGCGCCAGCGCGCGGACGTGCTGATCCGCCGGCTGCGCCAGCGCTTCGCGCCCGGCGGGATGCTGCATTACGGCCAGGGCAAATGGTATCCGGGCGAGACCCTGCCGCGCTGGGCCTTCGCGCTCTACTGGCGCCGGGACGGCCAGCCGATCTGGCGCAATGCCGATCTCATCGCCCGCGAGCCCGGCGCGCAGACGGGCGGCGACCGCGAACTCGACATCGCGTCCACGATCCGCGACGCCGAGGCGCTGGCGCAGGGGCTTTCCGAGAAGCTCGGGCTCGGCGCCGACCATGTGATGCCGGCCTATGAGGACACCGGTGTCTGGCTGCTCAAGGAGGCGCAGCTGCCCGACAATGTCGACCCGCTCGATTCGCGGCTCTCCGACCCGGAGGAGCGCTCGCGGATGGCGCGGGTCTTCGAACTCGGGCTCGGCAATCCGCGCGGCTACGTCATCCCGGTGCAGCGCTGGCAGGCGGGCGCGAACGACCGCCGCTGGCGCTCGGAGAAATGGCAGCTGCGCCGCGGCAAGCTCTTCCTGGTGCCCGGCGACTCGCCGGTCGGCTACCGTTTGCCCTTAGGCTCGCTGCCGGTCGTGCCCAAGGCCGAATACCCGCATATCCACCCGCAGGACCCGATGGAACCGCGTCCGCCGCTGCCGGCGGCAGGGCCGGCCGGGGCGAGCTGGACCGATCATCCCGAGGCACGGCCTGCAGAACCGGCCGCCACGGAGGAACGGCCCGGTCCGGCACAGATGAGCATCGGCGCAACTGCGGCGGCGGGTCCGGTCCAGGACCGGCGCGAGCAGGAGATCGGCGGCGAGCATGTCCGCACCGCGCTCAGCCTCGAAATCCGCGACAATGTGCTCTGCGTCTTCCTGCCCCCGGTCGAGCGGCTGGAGGATTATCTCGACCTTGTCGCCTCGGTCGAGGCGGTGGCGGAAGAGCTTGGCCAGCCCGTGCATATCGAGGGCTATGCGCCGCCCTTCGACCCCCGCCTCGACGTCATCAAGGTCACGCCCGATCCCGGCGTGATCGAAGTCAATATCCACCCGGCAAAGGACTGGCGCGAGGCGGCGGCGATCACGCAGGGCGTCTACGAGGAGGCGCGGCTGGCGCGGCTCTGCGCCGAGAAATTCATGGTCGACGGCCGCCATACCGGCACCGGCGGCGGCAACCATGTCGTGCTCGGCGGCGTGACGCCGGCCGACTCGCCCTTCCTGCGCCGGCCGGACCTGCTCAAGAGCATCATCCTCTACTGGAACCGGCACCCGTCGCTGTCCTACCTGTTCTCGGGGCTGTTCATCGGCCCGACAAGCCAGGCGCCGCGCATCGACGAGGCAAGGCAAGATCAGCTCTACGAACTGGAGATCGCGCTGGCGCAGGTGCCCAGGCCCGGCGAAAAGCCGATCCCGCTCTGGCTGGTCGACCGGTTGTTGCGCAACCTGCTGGTCGACGTCTCCGGCAACACGCACCGCACCGAGATCTGCATCGACAAGCTCTATTCCCCGGACGGACCGACCGGCCGGCTAGGCCTCGTCGAGTTCCGCGGTTTCGAGATGCCGCCGGATGCACGGATGTCGCTCGCCCAGCAACTGCTGCTGCGCGCGCTCATCGCCTGGTTCTGGCGGGAGCCGCTCGACGGCAAGCTGGTTCGGTGGGGCACGACCTTGCATGACCGTTTCATGCTGCCCGAGATGGTCTGGCAGGATTTCAAGGACGTGCTCGCAGACCTCAAGCGCGCCGGCTACGCCTTCGATCCCGTCTGGTTCGAGGCGCAGGCCGAGTTCCGCTTCCCCTTCTTCGGCAAGGTCGCGCATGGCGGCGTCGAGATCGAGATCCGGCAGGCGCTCGAACCCTGGCATGTCATGGGCGAGGAAGGCGCGATCGGCGGCACGGTGCGCTATGTCGACTCGTCGATCGAGCGTCTGCAGGTCAAGGCGACCGGACTGGTGCCGGGCCGTCATCTCGTCACCTGCAACGGCCGGCGCCTGCCGCTGACGGAAACCGGCGTCTCGGGCGAGGCCGTCGCAGCGGTGCGCTTCAAGGCCTGGCAGCCGGCATCTGGCCTGCATCCGAAGATCCCGGTGCATGCGCCATTGACCTTCGACATCGTCGATCTCTGGTCCGGCCGCTCGCTCGGCGGTTGCGTCTACCATGTCGCCCATCCCGGGGGGCGCAATTACGAGACACCTCCGGTCAATTCCTACGAGGCGGAGGCAAGACGGCTCGCACGTTTCGAGGCGATCGGTCATAGTCCCGGCGCTCTGGCGATTCCGCCGGAGGAACGCAGCGCCGAATTCCCGCTCACGCTGGACCTGAGGCGCCCGACAGGGATCTGACGCGAAGAATGCCGGTGCAGGGCCGCATCCGATCGGGACGCAGCAGGGCCGAGCGGCGCGCATCGCTGCTTGCCGGCTATCGTCCCTTGCCGGGCGTCTGCGACGAGTTCATCGACGAGAACGGGAATGTGCGCCCGCATTGGGAGCCGTTCCTGTCGGGCTGGTGCGCCCTGTCGCCCTCGGAGCTGAACCAGCGCTTCGGGTTGGCCGACCGGCATGTCCGCGACACCGGCGTGTCCTATCGCGTCCATGGCGATATCGACGAGCGCGACCCCGGCGTCGGCGAGCGTGCCTGGCCCCTGTCGCATGTGCCGCTCGTCATTCCCGAGGCGGAATGGCAGGCGATCGCCGCCGGCGTGACGCAGCGCGCCGAATTGCTCTCGACCCTGCTCGACGACATCTACGGGCCGGGCGAATTGATCGCGGAGGGCCTCCTGCCCGCTGCAGTCGTTACCGGCAGCCCCGATTATCTGCGCCCGATGCACGGGATCGCAGGCGGCGGCACGCTCCAGCTCTATGCGGCCGATCTCGGCCGTGGTCCGGACGGACGCTGGTGGGTGCTGCAGGACCGGACCCAGGCCCCTTCCGGCGCCGGCTACGCGCTGGAGAACCGGCTGGCGCTGGCGCGCGCCTTCCCCGACATGTTCCGCAACATGAACATCGAGAGGCTGGCGGCCTTCTTCCAGGGCTTTCGAGCGGGGCTGGTTTCCAGCTCGAAACGTGTCGAGCCGCGCATCGCCCTGCTGACGCCCGGCCCGCTCAACGAAAGCTATTTCGAGCAGGCCTATCTGGCGCGCTATCTCGGCTTCCTGCTGGTCGAGGGTGGCGACCTGCTGATGCGCGAGGGCCGCGTGCATGTGCGCACCATCGCCGGCCTGAAGCGCGCCGACGTGATCTGGCGACGCATCGACGGCGATTTCGCCGATCCGCTCGAGCTCAATTCCCGCTCGGCGCTCGGTGTCGCCGGGCTGGTCGAGGCTGCCCGGCAAGGTCAGGTCCGCATCGCCAACGGGCTCGGCTCCGGGGTCGTCGAGGCACGCGCCCTGATGGGCTTCCTGCCAGCCCTGGCGCGGAAACTGCTCGGCCAGGACCTGATCCTGCCGAATATCGCGACATGGTGGTGCGGGCAGCCGCAGGAGCGGCAGACCGTGCTCGACAGGCTGGGCGAGATGAGCATCGCACCGGCCTTCCGCGGCGGCGGCAACGGCACCGACCCGTCTCAGGTCGTGGCCGGGGAATTGCCGGAGGCGGAGCGCGCAGCGCTGCGCGAGCGCATCGAGGCACATGGCATGGATTATGTCGGGCAGGAGGTCGTCAGGCTCTCGACCATGCCGGTCTTCCAGAACGGCCGGCTCGAACCGCATCCGATGACGCTGCGCGTCTTCGCCGCGGCGACGCCCGACGGCTGGAAAGTGATGCCCGGCGGCTTCTGCCGGATCTCCGACGAACCCGATGCCCGTGCGGTCAGCATGCGCAACGGCGTGCGCTCCAGCGATGTCTGGGTCACCTCGAACGAGCCGGTCGCGCAGGTCACCCTGCTGCCGGCGCCGGACCGCATCAGTATCCGCCGCGTCACCGGCACGCTGCCGAGCCGGGCCGCCGACAACCTGTTCTGGCTCGGACGCTATCTGGAGCGCGGCGAGGCGATCCTGCGCCTGGTGCGCGCTCTGCTCGGCCGCCTGATCGATCCCGACCCGGCGCCCGGCCGCAACGACACGGTGCGCCAGCTCGCCGGCATGCTCGTTGCCTGGGGCGCCGCGCCCGCCGGGCAGGAACGCCGGGCGCCGGCGGCACAGGCCTATGCCGCGCTCTACAGCCTCGACGATTACGGCTCTGCCGCCGCTTCGCTGCGCGAGGCGCGGCGCACCGCCTCGGGCATCCGCGAGCGCCTCTCCGTCGATGCCTGGCGGCTGTTCGGCGACCTCCAGCGCCAGCTCGATCCCGAGGACGGGCGCAAGCCGAGCGAGGGCGAGGCCTACGAAATCGCCGACCGGGCGCTGAAATCGCTCGCCGCCTTCTCCGGCCTCGGCCAGGAAAACATGGTGCGCGGCAACGGCTGGCGCTTCCTCGATATCGGCAGGCGGCTGGAACGGGGCATCGCGACCTGCCGCTTCGCCCGACAGTTCGCCGACAGCAACGCCTCCAGTGACAGCCTCGACGCGCTGCTCGACCTGACTGACTCGCAGATCACCTATCGCTCGCGCTACCTGCTTGGCGCCAGCCTGCAGCCCGTGCTCGACCTCGTCATGCTCGACCCCTACAATCCGCGCTCGGTCGCCTTCCAGGTCGAGCGGCTCGACGCCGAGATCGCCGCCCTGCCGACGCTTGCCGATGACGGCATGCTGGAGGCACCGCGCCGGCTGGTGCTGCGGCTGGCGGCCGATTGCCGGACGATGGAGGCAAGCCGGCTCGACCGCACCAGCATCCTGCTGTTCGAACAGTTGCTGATGGGGCTCTCGGGCGCGATCGCCGATCGCTATTTCCTGCAGAACAGCGGCCCCGAAGGCTCGCGGATGACGAGCATCGCGTGATCTACGAGCTGCGCCACGTCACGACCTACGGCTATAGCCGGCCGGTGCCCTTTTCACGCTGCATCCTGCGGCTTTTGCCGCGCGACGGGGCGGGCCAGCGCGTGCTGAAGAGCGAATTGCTGATCACGCCCCGCCCGGCCGAACGCAATGACGGGCTCTGCTTCTTCGGCAACCGCATGACCACGATCACGATCACCAAGCCGCATCGCGAGCTGAAGCTCGAAATGCGGGCGCGGATCGAGGTCGACCGGCCGCCGCCGCCGCATGCCGGGCTGACGCGGAACTGGGAGGATGTCGCGGCGCTGGCGCTCGATTCCCGGAGCCTCGCGCCGGATTCGCCGGCGCATCACCTTTATCCCAGTCGGCTCGTGCCGCATGTCCCCGCGGTGATCGACTATGCCCGGTCGAGCTTCGACGCCGGCCGACCGGTGCTGGAAGCGGCCTGCGAGCTGATGGCCCGGATCAGGCGCGACTTCACCTACGATCCCGAAGCGACCGAGGTGACGACGCCGCTGGCGGAAGCCTTCGAGCAACGCCACGGTGTCTGCCAGGATTTCGCGCATATCATGATCGCGGGCCTCAGAGGCCTTGGCCTGCCGGCTGCCTATATCTCCGGCTATATCCGCACGATCCCGCCGCCGGGCCAGAAGCGGCTCGAGGGCGCCGATGCCAGCCATGCCTGGGCGATGCTGTGGTGCGGGCCGGAAATCGGCTGGGTCGGGCTCGACCCGACCAATGACCTGATCGTCGCCGACGACCATATCGTCACCGCCTTCGGCCGCGACTATGCCGATGTCGCCCCGCTCGACGGCGTGGTGATCGGGCCGGGCACGCAGAAGGTCGGCGTCGCCGTGGACGTGGTGCCCGTAGGCTGAGCCTTTAGGCCGCCGTATCCGCAGCGAACGGCTGCGGCGAACGGGCGTGCGTCTCCCCCCAGCTCTTCAGCGCCATGATCACCGGCTCCAAGGTCTTCCCCTTGGCAGACAGGCTGTACTCCACGCGCGGCGGTACTTCCGGGTAGACGACGCGCACGATCAGGCCGTCCGCCTCCAGCTCGCGCAGTTGCGTCGTCAGCATACGCTGGGTGACGCCGGGGATCCGTCGGCGGATTTCGTTGAAGCGCAAGGTCCCGCTCATCAGGTGATAGAGCGCGATGCCCTTCCACTTGCCGCCGATCAGGCCGAGTGCCGCCTCAACAGGGCAGCCGGCCGAGCAATAGGGCTCCTGGAAGCGCGGCGGCATGACGGTATCCTTTTCGACACTATGGGCTGAAATTGTGCGTTCTTGCGCCTTATGAAGGTTATGCGCATCTCGGCTCCATCGCAATGCAGGAGAGACGCCATGCGCGCCGTCGGATACCGCCAGTCGCAACCCATCACCGCCGAGACCAGCCTGATCGATCTCGACCTGCCCGTGCCGAAGGCGGCCGGGCGCGACCTGCTGGTCGAGGTCAAGGCCGTCTCGGTCAACCCGGTCGACACCAAGCTCCGCGTCCGCAGCCAGCCGGCGGAGGGCCAGACCAGCGTACTCGGCTGGGATGCGGCCGGCACCGTCAGGGCGGTGGGGCCGGAGGTGACCGGGTTCAAGCCGGGCGACGCGGTGTTCTATGCCGGGGCGATCGACCGGCCGGGCTCGAATGCGGAATTCCATCTCGTCGACGAGCGCATCGTCGGGCCGAAGCCGAAGAGCCTTGGCTTCGCCGAAGCCGCTGCCCTGCCGCTCACCGCCATCACCGCCTGGGAAATGCTGTTCGACCGGCTCGATATCCGCAAGCCCGTGCCGGGCGCGGCGAACGCGCTGCTGATCATCGGCGGCGCAGGCGGCGTCGGCTCCATCGCGATCCAGCTCGCGCGCCAGCTCAGCGACGTCACGGTGATCGCGACCGCCTCACGGCCGGAAACCCGCGCCTGGGCACAGGAACTCGGCGCGCATCATGTGATCGACCACACCAAGCCGCTGCCCGCTCAGATCGCGGCGCTCGGCATCGGCGCGCCGGCCTTCGTCTTCTCGACGACCCATACCGACACCCATCTGGAGGGCATCGTCGAACTGATGGCGCCGCAGGGCCGGTTCGGCCTGATCGACGACCCGAAGACGCTCGACGCCAATCCATTGAAGCGCAAGAGCCTGTCGCTGCACTGGGAGCTGATGTTCACCCGCTCGCTGTTCCAGACCGCCGACATGGGCGAGCAGGGCAAGCTCCTGGCGGAGGTTTCGCGTCTCGTCGACGAAGGCAAGATCCGCACGACGCTGGCGGAGCATTTCGGCACGATCAACGCGACCAATCTCAAGCGGGCGCATGCGCTGATCGAGAGCAACCGCGCCAAAGGCAAGATCGTGCTGGAAGGCTTCTGAGCCTCGCGGGCCGGCCCGCGCTCAGGCGGCGAGTGCGGCGCAGGCCTTCGCACAGGCACGGCAGGCGGCGACGCAGGAATCCATGTCGCCGACCCGTGCGCAGTCGGTTGCACAGGCCTCGCAGACCTCGGCGCATTCCCTGGCCATGTGACGGCCGTGGACCGAATCCATCAAAAGCAAATGCGCCGTGGTCCGGCAGATTTCGGCGCAAGCCGCCATCAGGCGCAGATGGTCGGGCTCGGCATAAGCGCCGCCCACCTTCAGGCAATGGGTCATCGCCATGCCGTGGCAGTGCTTGTAGCAGTCGAGCGCGAGGTCGGCTGCGTTGCGCGTCTTCGGGTCGAGATGGTGCATGTCGCGGCTCCGATCGGGAGGGGTATCCCGATCAACCGCCGCGACAGGCGCCCTGTTCCGGTGGTCAGGCCAGCGTGTAGGCCGTCTTGACCGTGGTGTAGAACTCCTTGGCGTAGGCGCCCTGCTCGCGCGGGCCGTAGCTGGAGCCCTTCCGGCCGCCGAACGGGACGTGGTAGTCGACGCCCGCCGTCGGCAGGTTGACCATCACCATGCCGGCCTCGCTGTTGCGCTTGAAATGCGTCGCATACTTGAGCGAGGTCGTGCAGATGCCCGAGGAGAGGCCGAACTCGGTGTCGTTGGCGAGGCTGAGCGCCTCCTCGTAATCCTTGACGCGGACGATGTTGGCGACCGGTCCGAAGACCTCCTCGCGCGAGATGCGCATGGCGTTGGTCGTCTCGGTGAAGAGCGCCGGCTGGAGGTAGAAGCCGGGGGTCTCGCGCTTCAGGAGCTCGCCGCCGAAGACCAGCTTGCCGCCCTCGTCCTTGGCGATCTGGATGTATTTCAGGTTCTGGTCGAGCTGGCTCTGGTCGACCACGGGGCCGATATGGGTGCCGGCCTTCAGCGCATCGTCGACGACGACGCTCTTCAGGCGCTCGATGCAGGCCTCGACAAATTTGTCATGGATGCCGGCCTGGACGATCAGGCGCGAGGAGGCCGTGCAGCGCTGGCCGGTCGAGAAGAAGGCGCCATTCACGGCAACCTCGACGGCGACCTTCAGGTCGGCGTCATCGAGCACGACGAGCGGGTTCTTGCCGCCCATCTCGAGCTGGACCTTCTTCATCGGATTGCCGGCGATGCAGGCGGCCGCGACCTTGCGGCCGGTCGGGACCGAACCGGTGAAGGAGATCGCATGCACGTCCTTGTGCTCCAGCAGCGCCTGGCCGACGACCGAGCCGCGGCCCATGACGAGGTTGAGCGCGCCCTTGGGCAGGCCGGCACGCTGGAGGATGTCGACCAGCGCCCAGGCCGAGCCCGGCACGAGATCGGCGGGCTTCAGGACGACGCAATTGCCCCAGGCCAGCGCCGGGGCGATCTTCCAGGCGGGGATCGCGATCGGGAAGTTCCAGGGCGTGATCATGCCGACGATGCCGACCGCCTCGCGGGTGATCTCGACGCCGACGCCCGGACGCACCGACGGCACCATCTCGCCGCCGAGGCGCAGGCACTCGCCGGCGAAGAAGGCGAAGACCTGGCCGGCGCGGGTCGCCTCGCCGATGCCTTCGGCGAGGGTCTTGCCCTCCTCGCGCGAGAGCAGGCGGCCGAGCTCGTCCTTGCGGGCGAGGATCTCGTCGGAGGCCTTCTTCAGGATGTCGTAGCGCTCCTGCGGAGTGGAGCGGCTCCAGGCCGGGAAGGCGGCCTTGGCGGCGGCGACCGCGTTGTTCAGGTCCTCGACCGTCCCTTGCGTGTACTCGCCGACGACGTCGTTGGTGTTCGAGGGGTTGATGTTGCGCGAGGCATTGGCGCCGCCGGCCCATTCGCCAGCGATGAGGTTCTTGAAGGGCGCGTTCATCTCTCTCTCCCACGAAACAGGCTCGTGGCAGGGTGTTAGCGCCTTTGGAACGGGAAGGCCAATGCCCAGGGCGACAGGCTATTTTTCCTTGATCGAAAGCCCGTTCTTGCCGACAGAGATTTCCACGCCGTCCGGCTGCTTCTTCTCCTGGTAGAGCGAATAGCCGGTCACGGCGAGAGCGGCGACGAGAACAAGGACCAGTACAACCAGAAGATGACGCGAAGCGAGCATGGAGAAATCCTGTTGAAGGCGGCCAAGCCGCAAGCCCGATCCCAACGCGGGCCGGGCGGCGATGTTCCGCTGCACCGCCGGGAACGTTGCTTCTCGCGCAGCGTTGGCATGGCGCACAGGCCGGTTCCCATGCGACGCTGGCCATGACAGGATCGCACCGGCAGGAGGTTGCCATGGCCGACACCGAACTGCAGGATCGCATCTGGGCTGCGCTATCCGCCCACCCGGTCTACATGGTCTCGCTCGTCGCCGAAGGCGACATCAGGACCAGGCCGATGTCCGGCCATCTCGACCGCGACCACCACCGCCTGCTCTTCATCACGCACCGGCATACCGGCATCATCGGCGCGGCCTTGCGCTCGCCCTCCGTCAGCGTGGCGATCAGCCATGAGGACCGCAATTTCTACGCCGCGATCTCCTGCTCGGCCTCCGAGGTCCCGAGCCGCGAGACGCTGCGCGAGGTCTGGACGCCGATGGCGAGCGCCTGGTTTCCGAACGGGCCTGATGATCCCGACGCGACGCTGCTGGCGCTCACGCCGACCTCCGCCGAGATATGGGACGGCCCGTCGAGCAGCGTGCTCGTCGCCTTCAAGCTGGCAACCGCCAAGATTCTCGGCCGCACGCCCGATCTTGGCGTCAACGCCACGATCGACATGCGCTGAGCCCGTTCAACCCGGGTCGGAAGCGGCCATTTTGCGTCCGAGCCATGCGTTCGCAACGCTCGACCAGACGACCCCGAGAGCCCAGCCGCCGAGGACGTCTGACGGCCAGTGCACGCCGAGATAGATCCGGCTGAGCCCGATCAGGCCGACCAAGACCACCGCCATGACCATGCAGAAGCGGGCGATATCCGCGCGCCGCGAGGCGAGGCCGACGAAGCCGGCGATGGTCAGCAGCGTCACGGCCGAGAGGAAGGCGTGGCCGCTCGGGAAGCTCGCGGTGAAGGTCAATGCCGCGTGCTCGACGATATCCGGCCGCGGGCGGGCGATGACGATCTTCAAGCCGGTGCTGGCCAGGAAAGCGGCAGCGAGGCTGACGACGAGCCCGATCGCGAGATGGCGGTAGCCGCAGAGCCAGAGCGCCAGCGTCGCCGTCAACGCCATGAAGAACAGTCCGACGAAGCTGCCGAGCGCCGTCATGTCGCGCACCGCCTCCTGAAACCAGGCCGGCCCGAGCGGAACTGCGGGGTTGGCGGCATCGCGGAACAGCATGATCAGTGTGGTATCGAGGGAGAAGCTGCGTCCGGAAATGATCAGCAGCGCCAGCCCGAGGAAGACCAGGCCGGCCACGGCGGGAACGAGGATGCGTGGCTGGGGCAAGAAGCGCGATCTCCGAAAGGTCTGGGACAGAAGATTACCGGAGGGCACCGGGGTCGAACAGGCGGCGTTCCGCCGCCTGTGACTCGCGGGCTTCGTTACGCGCTCGCCGGGCGGGCGGCGATCACGCTGAGCGCCTTCGGCAGGAGACCGTAACGCAAGGGGCCGGCCTTGCGCTCGACCTCCCCGTCGAAAGTGATGTGCCCGCGCCGCTTGTCGCGCCGCATCAACGTCACCGCATCGCCGGTGAAGGAGGTCAGATTATGCGAATCACGCCAATGACCGGACACGACCGACAAGGCCGCCTTGCCACGTGAATAGAGACCGCCGGCATTCAGGACATGCACCTCGAAGACGCCATCGTCGAGCCGTGGACGACGCCAGTCCGCGCCCTCGAAGCAGTTCACCGTGACGAGCACCGCATCGGCTTCGACGAGGCGATGGTCGCTGCCAATGGTGATGTCGAGCATGACCGGGCGCGTGAACAGGATCGAGCGCGTCGCGGCGATGCCGAAGGCCGCCGCACGGCTGAAGGGAAAGCGCCGGCGCGCATATTCGCGCTCGCGCGCCATCAGGCTGAAGAAGCCCATGCCGGACAGCGAATGGAACAGCCGGTCATTGACCCGGCCGACATCCATCTCCACCGGCTCGCCCCGGCAGAGCGCCCCGACCTGCTGCTCCAGCGGGCCGGCGAGCCCGAGATCGCGGCCGAGCACGTTCACGGTGCCCATCGGCAGGATGCCGACCGGGCGGTCGGCCTGGATCAGGACCGGCAAGGCGCCGTTGATCGTGCCGTCGCCACCGGCGAGGACCGGCATCGCGTGGCGGTCCTCGATCGCGAGGGACAGCGCATCGTCGATCTCGCGCGGGGGCACGAGGTGTACGTCAGCGCCGCAGCCATGGGCCGCGAAGGCAGCCTCCAGCCGCGTGGCGAAAGCATCCGCGCCGGCTTCAAGAACCGTTCCGGCGCGGGCATTGACGATGACGGTGTAGCGCATGGTGCTGGGGTAGATGGGTGGCGCCCGATCACGCGCAAGAGCGGTTACGCGGCGGCCGGGCGCGCGTCGAACTGTTCCGGCATCGATGGCATCAATGGCATCGGCACCTCCTCGATCTCTTCGGTGACGACCTCAAAGCGCTGCAGGGTATGGGTTCCGAAGGAGCTGATCATCGCGACATCGGTCGCGTCGCGGCCGCGCGCGATGACGATGCGGCCGATGCGCGGTTCGTTATGGCGGGCATCGAACGTGTACCAGCGCCCGCCGAGGAAGACCTCGAACCAGGCATTGAAATCCATCGGGGCGGGATTGGGCGCCACACCGATATCGCCGAGATAGCCGTTGCAGTAGCGCGCCGGGATATTCATGCAGCGGCAGAGCGTGACGGCGAGGTGCGCGAAATCGCGGCAGACGCCGATCCGCTCCTCGAAAGCCTCGGCGGCGGTGCGGGTGTTGCGGGCGAAATGGTAGCCGAAGCTCAGGTGATTATGGACGAAGTCGACGATCGCCTGCACGCGCGGCCAGCCCGGCTGGACCTGCCCGAACAGGCTCCAGGCCTGGTCGTAGAGCTTGTCGGTCTCGCAGTAGCGGCTGCCCAGAAGATAGACGAGGGCCGCGTCCGGGAGACGCGACGGAGAAACCTCGCGGGCGACCGGATTGACGATATCGGGCTCGCCGGAATCGTGGACGATCCCCTCGGATTCCAGCCTGATGCCGCCGGGCGGCGCGATCATCCGCCGGCGAATGTTGCCGAAGGCATCGAGATCCTGCGTCATCGCAATCGGCCGGGAGGGATCGGCGAGCGAGGTCAGCCTCATCTCGTCAGGCGTCGTCAGATCGTGCCGGCGCGACGGATGCACGTCCAGCAAGGTGATCAAGGGCATGTCATGGGCACAGATCAGCTCGATCCGATAGCCGTAACGGATGCGCATCTCGCCTTCTCCTGATGTGAGGGCCGGGACCGCTGCGCGAACTGGCTGCTGCGGATCTTCGGGTGCGTTGATCCCCCGCCGATTAGACGCGCGAAGGGGGTCTGCTGTTCCCGCGGATTTGCGAAAAATGGTCCGGAAACCGCGGAATTCAGCCGTTTGCAGCACCCTAAAAAAGAAGATGCGGGCCTTTCGGCCCGCATCCCGCCGCCACGACGGTTCGGCTGGGGGGATAGCAACCGCCGCGACCTGCGCCCTGATCGGCTCCGCATTCCTTGAAACGCGACCGATTCAAACTATAACTTGGCGGGTCACCTTCAGGCGAAATCGCCCTGCGGTCACATCATCCAGTAAGGCATCGTGCCGTAGTAGTCGTGGACACGCTTGCCGTAAGCCTTGTCGTCCCAGTCCGGCTCGCCTTCGCTGTCATACATCGGCGCCGCCTCGAGCTGTTCCTTGGTCAGCGGCACGACATAGCCGCCGCGCTGCGTGTCGTAGTCGAGAACGCTCCACGGGATCGGATGGTATTTCTCGCCCAGCCCGAGGAAACCGCCGAAGGACATGATGGCGTAGGCGACCTTCCCGGTCAGCTTGTCGAGCATCACGTCGTAGATTTCGCCGAGATGATCGCCGGCCGCGTTGTAGACATCCGTGCCGGCAACGCGGGCACCCGCAATGAGCGGATTGGCGGTCGCAGTGGCGGTCATGGGAACATCGGTCATGGTCTTCCCCCTTGTTTCGCGATGGGATGCCGGAGAAAGCGCCCTCCGGCGGGACTTGCCTCACCAACCGACGCTGGGACGATAGGTTCCGGCGCGACCGGGAAAATTCGCGGCCTTCGTGCGGACACGAAATCCCTCTCCAAGACGGAAGACCGATGGAAGAAGGCGATAGCGGTTTGCCGCCAGGCGGAACCTTCGTCGCCCGACACTGTTGGGTGCTTCGAGCGACCCGTCATCTCACGGAGGAGGAGAGATCATGATCATCAAGAAGCTGCTGCTTGTCGCAGCCATCGGCGCCGCGCTGGGCGCCTGTACGCCCCGCGAGCAGAATGCCGGCACGGGCGCGCTGATCGGCGCGGGCGCCGGCGCCATCATCGGCGGCGCGGCCACGGGACGCGCCGGCGGCGCATTGGCCGGTGCAGCGATCGGCGGCGCGAGCGGTGCGATCATTGGCGGCGCGGCGACGCGTCAAAGCTGCTACGGGCGGGATGAATGGGGTCGCCGCGTGGTCTACGACTGCTGAGGTAGCAGTATCCCAACGAAGGCCCGCCTCACCGGCGGGCCTTTTCTTTTGCGCGAATCTGCGTGGCGGCCCCTGCCCTCAGGCCGCCCCATATGGCCCGAAGCGCCCGACGAAGCGGTGGCGGAAGCCGGGATAGAGCAGGCGCACCGCCGTCACCGGATGCGACTGGTTCCAGGTTCGCCGTTCGACCAAGAGGCAGGGCTCACCGACCGCGATGTCGAGCAAGGCGGCCTGCTCTTCGCCAGCCCCGATCGCGCTGATCGCATGCTCGGCCTGCGACCACAGGCTGTGCTGCAAGAGCCAGTCACCCGGCGGGGTCCCGGCAAAATCCTCTTCCGCAAGCCCGGTCACGCCGGCAACATGGATGACGCGCTCCTCCAGCACATGCGGCTTGCCGTCGGCGCGGTGCAGGACGAGGAGATGCGCCACCTTGTCGGAGCGCTTCAGGCCGAACAGCTCGGCGACCTCCGGCGAAGGCCGGCCGTCGGTGCGCGCCAGCACCTCATAGGCGTAAGCCTGGCCGAGCTGCCGCACCTCTTCCGGGATCGAGAGGATATCGAGCATGGCGTGGCTCGCCGGGGGCGTCGCGACCACGGTTCCCGAACGGCGGCGGCGGATGATCAGCCCCTCGCGAGCAAGCTGGACGAGCGCGCGATGCACGGTCATCCGCGAGGCACCGAGCTGCTCCATCAGCGCATGTTCGGGCGGCACGCTCGTCCCTGGCTGCCATTCCCCGCTGACGACGAGATCGCGGATCGCCCGCCGGATCTGGTCATAGACCGGCCCGGCACCGTCCAGTTTCACCGCGTCGAGCCGGGTCTCCGTCATCGTCGTCCCTGATTACTCCGCTGCGAGCAGGCGCCGCATCACGCCGGCAAAGCGCGAGCGCACCGAATCGCGGGCGACATGCCGCCCCTCGGCCACCACCGTCCTGCCACCGACGACGACATCGCGCAAAGGCATGGCATTGGCGGCGAAGATCGCGCTGTCGACAGCCTCGGCGCCGCCCCTGCCGACAAGAGCCGGGTGATCGGTGTCGAGCGTGATGAAATCGGCGCGGTGGCCGGGCGCGATGGCGCCGATGGCACGGCCGCAGGCGCGCGCACCGCCGGCGCAGGCAGCCTGCCAGAGCGCGAGGCCGGTCGAGGCCTTCTCTTCCGCGAAGAGCGCGCGGCGGCGGTCGCGCAGGCGCTGCGAATATTCGAGCTGGCGCAGCTCCGAGCCCGCATCGATCTGGATATTGGAATCGCTGCCGACGCCATAGGCGCCGCCGGCCTGCGCATAGCGGATACCGTCGAAGATGCCGTCGCCGAGGCTGGATTCGGTGATCGGGCAGAGGCCTGCGACGGCGCCGCTGCGGGCGATGCCATCACGCTCGGTATCGCTCAGATGCGTCGCGTGAATCAGGCACCAGCGCTTGTCGAGCGGGATCGTGTCCATCAGCAGTTCGACCGGGCGCTTGCCGGTGATCTTCAGGCTGGCCTCGACCTCCGGCACCTGCTCGGCGACATGGATATGAACGGGATCGTTCGGGCGCAGCGACGAGACCCAGCCGAGATCGTCGAGCGCGACCGCGCGCAGCGAATGCGGGGCGACGCCGAGCCGTGCGTCCGGCAGGTCGCGGATCGCAGCGAGGCTGCCTTCCAGCAAGCGCTGATAGGCATCGCGCTCGTTGACGAAGCGGCGCTGGCCATGGACGGAGGGCGCCTGGCCGAAATTGCCGAAGCGATAGAGCACCGGCAGCAGGGTGAGGCCGAGGCCGGTTTCCTGCGCGGCGGAGGCGATGGCCTGTCCCATCGTGGCGATGTTGGCGTAGGCGCGCCCGTCCTTGTCGTGGTGGAGATAGTGGAACTCGGCGAGCGCGGTGAAGCCGCCCTCCAGCATCTCGACGAAGGCCTGCGCGGCGATCGCCTGCACATCATCGGGATCGAGCCGGTCGAGGAAGCGGTACATCACCTCGCGCCAGGTCCAGAAGGAATCCTCCGGCGCGCCGCGGCGCTCGGACAAACCTGCCATCCCGCGCTGAAAGGCATGGCTGTGCAGGTTCGGCATGCCCGGCAGCGCGATGCCGGCGAAGCTGCTCTTACCCCCTGCCGGCTTCACCCCTGCCTCGACGGACGTGATCGTGCCGTTGGCGACGGTCAGCTTCACATCGCTGGCAAAACCTTCGGGCAAAAGCGCCTCGGCCAGATGCAGGGTCTCGGTCACCGTTTCGCTCCGTCGCTCGCTGGCGCTCAATTGCATATGCAATTAACACTTGCCAATTGCATATGCAATTGGATAGCATGACTTCAATTCAAAGAGTAGCGGGAGGACGCACGGTGGCGAAAGCGCCTGGTGAGACGATTGTCTGCGACAAGCTCTGGACGAATGCGCGGCTGGCAACGATGTCGGCAGGGGTCGATACGCCCTATGGCGCGATCGAGGACGGCGTGATCGCCGCCCGTGAAGGCCGCATCGTCTTCGTCGGCCCGCGTAGCGAGGCTCCCGCCTTCCAGGCCGCCGAGACCATCGATTGCGAAGGCCGCTGGATCACGCCGGGCCTGATCGATTGCCACACCCATCTCGTCTATGGCGGCGACCGGGCGCATGAATTTGAGCTGCGCCTGCAGGGCGCGACCTATGAGGAGATCGCGCGGGCCGGCGGCGGCATCCTCTCCACCGTCAAGGCGACGCGCGAGGCGAGCGAGGATACGCTCTTCGCCTCCGCCGATAAGCGCCTCGCCGCGCTGATGGCCGAGGGCGTCACCACCGTCGAGATCAAGTCCGGCTACGGGCTGGAGCAGCAGGCGGAGCTGAAGCAATTGCGTGTCGCGCGCCGCATCGGCCGCGAGTGCCCCGTCACCGTCCGTACCACCTTTCTCGGCGCCCATGCTGTGCCGCCGGAATACAAGGGTCGCTCGGGCGATTATACCGCTCTCGTCGCCGGGCCATTGCTCGACGCCGTCGCGGCCGAGGGGCTCGCCGATGCCGTCGACGCCTTCTGCGAGGGCATCGCCTTCTCGCCGGATGAAACCAAGGCCGTGTTCGCGGCCGCCAAGGCCAAGGGCCTGGCGATCAAGGTCCATGCCGAGCAGCTTTCGAACCTGCATGGCGCCAAGCTCGCGGCCGAGATGGGCGCGTTGTCGGCCGACCATCTCGAATATCTCGACGAGGACGGCGTCATCGCCATGGCCAAGGCCGGCACGGTCGCGGTCGTGCTGCCGGGCGCCTTCTACTTCCTGCGCGAGACGCAGAAGCCGCCGATCGAACTGATGCGCAAGCATGGCGCGGCGATCGCGCTCGCGACCGACGCCAATCCCGGCTCCTCGCCGCTGACCTCGCCGCTCTTGGTGCTCAACATGGCCTGCACGCTCTTCCGGATGACGCCGGAAGAGGCGTTGGCCGGCCTCACCCGCCATGCCGCGACCGCGCTCGGCCTCCAGGACGAGGTCGGCACGCTCGAATCCGGCAAGCGTTGCGATCTCGCCATCTGGGAGATCGAGCGCCCGGCAGAACTCGCCTACCGCATCGGTTTCAATCCCCTTCACACCCGCATCTGGAACGGACAATGACCACGGTTTCGCTGAACCCGGGCGCAGCCCATCTCACCGACTGGCGCGCGATCCTCGACGGCGCCGTCGCCTCGCTCGGCGGCGAGAGCGCCAGGAACATCGCCTCCGGCCAGAAGATCGTCGAGGAGATCGTCGCCGCCGGCACCGTGACCTATGGCGTCAATACCGGCTTCGGGAAGCTCGCCAGCGTGCGCATCGCCGATGCCGATCTCGCCAAGCTGCAGAGCAACCTGATCGTCTCGCATGCGGTCGGCACCGGCCCTGCCCTGCCCGACGGCGTGGTCCGCCTGCTGCTGGCGATGAAGGCGGCGAGCTTGGCGCGCGGCGCCTCCGGCGTACGCCCCGTCGTGATCGAGGCGCTGACCAATGCGCTCAAGGCCGATGCCTTGCCGGTCATCCCCGCCAAGGGCTCGGTCGGCGCCTCCGGCGACCTCGCCCCGCTCGCCCATATGACCGCGGCTCTGATGGGCTACGGCGAGATCCGCCTGAAGGGCGAGACCCTCCCGGCGGCCGAGGCGCTGAAGTGTGCGGGTCTCGGCACTCTCGCGTTGGGCGCGAAGGAAGGCCTGGCGCTGATCAACGGCACGCAGGTCTCGACCACGCTGGCTCTGACCGGCCTTGCTGCCATCGCCCGCGTGTTCGATGCCGCGCTCGTCGCCGGCGCGCTCTCGGTCGATGCGCTCAAGGGCTCCGACACCCCGTTCGATCCGCGCATCCAGAGCCTGCGTGGCCAGCCCGGCCAGATCAAGGTCGCCAAGATCCTGCTTGACCTGATCGCCGGCAGCGCGATCCGCGAGAGCCATCGCCATGGCGATACAAAGGTGCAGGACCCCTATTCGCTGCGCTGCCAGCCGCAGGTCATGGGCGCCGTGCGCGATCTCATCGGTAATGCCGCCGCGACGCTCTCGATCGAGGCCAATGCCGTCACTGACAACCCGCTGGTGCTCGGCCCCGGCGAGATCGTCTCGGGCGGCAATTTCCATGCAGAGCCCGTCGCCTTCGCCGCCGACATCCTCGCCATGGCCGTCTGCGAGATCGGCAACCTCTCCGAGCGCCGCATGGCCCTGCTGGTCGACCCCGTGATGAGCGGCCTGCCGCCCTTCCTCGCCCGCGATGCCGGCCTGAACTCGGGCTTCATGATCGCGCAGGTCACCGCCGCCGCGCTCGCCTCCGAGAACAAGCAGAAGGCCTATCCGGCTTCGGTCGACACCATTCCGACCTCGGCCAACCAGGAAGACCATGTCTCGATGGCGACGCATGGCGCCTTCCGCCTGATCGACATGGCGAAGAATGCCGCGAGCATCATCGGCGTCGAACTGACGGCGGCCGCGGAAGCGATCGAGCACCACCGCCCGCTCAAGACCAGCGCGCGCCTTGAGCCGGTGCTCGCCCTGCTGCGCGAAAAGATCGCTCCGCTGACCGAGGACCGCTACCTCGCTCCCGACCTCGCAGCCGCGACCGAGTTCGTGCTCTCGGGCGCCGTCGGCAAGGCGGCGGGCCTCGACAGCTTCGCCGAGTGCAGTGCATGAGCGCCGAGATCGTCACGGTCACACGGGGCTCGTCCCCGCTGATCCTCTCGATGCCGCATCCCGGCACCAGCGTTCCGCCGGAGGTCGCGACGCAGCTCAACGAGCGTGGAAAGCTGGTCGAGGATACCGACTGGCATATGCGCCAGCTCTACGGTTTCGCCGCGCCGTTCGAGCCCACGATCGTCGAGGCGCAGCTCTCGCGCTTCGTCATCGACCTCAACCGCGATCCGGCCGGCGTCTCGCTCTATCCGGGCCAGGCGACGACCGAACTCGTGCCGACCACGACCTTCGACGGCGCGCCGATCTGGCAGACGGCACCGGACGCCACTGAGATCGAGCGGCGCAAGGCGGCCTATTTCCAGCCCTATCACACGGCGCTGGCTGCCGAGATCGCGCGGGTGAAGGCCGAGCACGGCTATTGCGTGCTGTGGGATTGCCACTCGATCAAGTCGGTGATCCCGCGCCTGTTCCCGGGCACGCTGCCGACGCTGAATCTCGGCACCAACTCCGGCGAAAGCTGCGCTGCGAGCGTCGAGGCCGCCGCGGTCGCGGCCATGGCCGGCCAGCCGGTCACCCAGATCGCCAATGGCCGCTTCAAGGGCGGCTGGATCACGCGCCATTACGGGCGGCCGTTCGAGCGCGTACACGCGCTCCAGATGGAAATCGCGCTCTCGGCCTATCTCACCGACGAGACCGCGCCCTGGGCCTTCGACGCGACGAAGGCCGCTGCCTTGCAAACCGCCTTGTCCGCCATCATCGCCGCAGCCCTGGACGCGGCCAGGACTCTCGAACGGAGCCGCTCATGACCCGCCTGGACAACACCCGCGTCATCCGCCCCGCCACCGGCACCGAGCTCAGCGCCAAGAGCTGGCTGACCGAAGCGCCGCTGCGCATGCTGATGAACAACCTGCATCCGGACGTCGCCGAGAACCCGCAGGAACTCGTGGTCTATGGCGGCATCGGCCGTGCCGCCCGTTCCTGGGAGGATTTCGATCGGATCGTCGCGAGCCTGCGCCAGCTTGAGGCCGACGAGACGCTGCTCGTCCAGTCCGGCAAGCCGGTCGGCGTGTTCCGCACCCACAAGGATGCGCCGCGCGTCCTGATCGCCAACTCGAACCTCGTGCCGCACTGGGCCAACTGGGACCATTTCAACGAGCTCGATAAGAAGGGGCTAGCGATGTACGGCCAGATGACGGCCGGCTCCTGGATCTATATCGGCACCCAAGGCATCGTGCAGGGCACCTACGAGACCTTCGTCGAGGCTGGCCGCCAGCACTATGGCGGCAGCCTCAAGGGCAAATGGGTCCTGACCGGCGGCCTCGGCGGCATGGGCGGCGCCCAGCCTCTCGCTGCGGTGATGGCCGGCGCTTCCTGCCTCGCCGTCGAGTGCAATCCCGACTCGATCGATTTCCGCCTGCGCACCCGCTATCTCGACGAGAAAGCCGAAACGCTCGACGAGGCGCTGGAGACGATCGCCCGCTGGACTGAGAAAGGCGAGGCGAAGTCGGTCGGCCTGCTCGGCAACTGCGCCGAGATCCTGCCCGAGATGGTCCGCCGCGGTATCCGCCCCGACATGGTCACCGACCAGACCTCGGCCCATGACCCGATCAACGGCTACCTGCCGAAGGGCTGGACCATGGGCCAGTGGAAGCAGGCGCGCGAAGCCAATCCGAAATCCGTCGAGACCGCGGCGCGCGCCTCGATGCGCGAGCATGTCGAGGCGATGATCGCCTTCCAGGACATGGGCATCCCGACCTTCGACTACGGCAACAACATCCGCCAAGTCGCCAAGGACGAGGGACTGGAGAACGCCTTCGCCTTCCCGGGCTTCGTGCCGGCCTATATCCGCCCGCTGTTCTGCCGCGGCATCGGCCCGTTCCGCTGGGCCGCGCTCTCGGGCGATCCGGAGGATATCTACAAGACCGACGCCAAGGTGAAGGAGCTGCTGCCCGACAACAAGCACCTGCATAACTGGCTCGACATGGCGCGCGAACGCATCGCGTTCCAGGGCGTGCCGGCGCGTATCTGCTGGGTCGGCCTCGGCGATCGCCATCGCCTCGGCCTCGCCTTCAACGAGATGGTCCGGAACGGCGAGCTCAAAGCGCCGGTCGTGATCGGCCGCGACCATCTCGACTCCGGCTCGGTCGCCTCGCCGAACCGCGAGACGGAAGCGATGAAGGACGGCTCGGACGCGGTCTCCGACTGGCCGCTGCTCAACGCGCTGCTCAACACGGCGTCCGGCGCGACCTGGGTCTCGCTGCATCATGGCGGCGGCGTCGGCATGGGCTTCTCGCAGCATGCGGGCGTCGTGATCTGCGCCGACGGCACGGATGACGCGGCTGCTCGCCTATCGCGCGTGCTCTGGAACGACCCGGCCACCGGCGTGATGCGCCATGCCGATGCCGGCTACGAGATCGCGCTGGACTGCGCCCGCGAGAAGCAGCTCAACCTGCCGGGCATTCTGGGCTGAACCCTCCCGTCATTCCGGGGCTCCGCGTCAGCGGAGAACCCGGGATGACAACGGTGGCCGCTTGAATTCGAAGGACCGTTCCATGCGCATCATCCGCGCCTCCGATTGCAAGGTCATGCCGTGGAAGAACGGCGGCGGCACCACGACCGAAATCGCGATGGCGCCGGAAGGCGCCTCGCTCGGCGATTTCGACTGGCGCATCTCGATGGCCCATGTAGGCACAAACGGGCCGTTCTCGTCCTTCCCTGGCATCGACCGGACGCTGTCGGTGCTGACCGGAAACGGCATCCGCCTCGCTTTCGGCGACGGCGAGACGGTCGCGCTCGACCGCGCGACCGCACCGTTCTTCTTCGCCGCCGACCGGGCGGTGGCAGGCGTGCTGGTCGACGGGGCGATCGACGACCTCAACGTGATGAGCCGGCGCGGAGCTTGGAGCCACAGCGTCGAGCGGCTGACCGGCGGATCGCATGAGATCGCAGCCGAGCGTGGATTGCTGGTTCTAGTCGCGCGCCGGGGCGATTGGCAGGTGAACGGCACGACGCTCGCCGCCGGGGACAGCGCCGTGCTCGAAGCCCCCATCACAGCAAAACTCGCCACCGGGGATGGTGGCGAGCTGTTCGCGATCCGACTGCAGCCGGCCTGAGCTGCCGTCATTCTCGGGCAGAGCGCAGCTCCGACCCGAGAACCTCATGACTAGAAGGCACTGGTTTCCGAGATGCTCGGGTCAAGCCCGAGCATGACGCCTGTTGTGCCGTCTCAAGCCGCCTGCCGCGGCTGCGGGCCGACATAAACCGACTGCGGGCGGATCAGGCGGCCGCCGGCGATCTGCTCCTTGGCATGGGCGAGCCAGCCCGTCGTCCGGCCGAGCGCGAAGACGCAGGTGAAGCTGTCCGGCGTGAAGCCGAGCGCCTCCAGCAGCAGCGCCGTGTAGAACTCGACATTGGTTTCCAGCGTGCGGTTGGGCTTGCGCTCGCGCAGAATGGCGAGCGCCGCCTGCTCGACCGCCTCGGCCAGTGCAAGGCGCCCGCTATCGGCGCCGAGCCGGCGGATCGCGCCCTTCAGCGCATCGGCGCGCGGATCGCGGACGCGGTAGATGCGGTGGCCGAAGCCCATCAGCCGGTCGCCGCGATCGAGCGCGGTTTCCAGCCAGGCGCGTGCATTGCTCGGTTCGCCGATTGCATCGAGCATCTCGATCACCGGGCCGGGCGCGCCGCCATGGAGCGGACCCTTCAGCGCACCGATGCCGGCCAGCACGGCCGAGACCAGCCCGGCGCGGGTCGAGGCGACGACGCGCGACGCGAAGGTCGAGGCGTTGAGGCCGTGATCGGCGACGGTGACGAGATAGGTGTCGAGCGCTGCCGTCTGCTGCTTTGTCGGCGCCTTGCCCGTCAGCATGCGCAGCGTGTCGGCCGCCTGCGACAGCGACGGATCGGGCGCGATTGGCGCGAGGTCCTGACGCAGGCGCAGCGATGCGGCCGTGAAGACGGCCGGCGCCGCCAGAACCCGCAGCACCGTGCCTGCATCCTCGCCATCCGGGATCAACGCCGTCATCGCGCGGATCATCTCGACCGGCCCGAGCGTCACGGGGATAACGGCCTTCCTGACCACCGTCTCGAACAACTCCTGTCGCGCGGCACCCAACGCTGCCGGCAGGTCCTTCATGGCGGGCAGGTCCGGCACGAAGCCGTCGAGCATCAATGCGGCCATCTCCTCGAAGGAGGTATGGCCCGCGAGCTCATCGAGGCTGTGGCCGCGCATCACCAGCCGCCCGGCCGCTCCATCGACTTCCGAGAGCACGGTATGGGCGGCAACGACATCTTCAAGGCCATCGGACATGGCGGTTCTCCTCAACATCTGAGGCCTTGAAGATTGATAGCTTCACCGGTAGAATCAATCTTGAACAATATAATCAATGTATTTCGATGACCGACTGGCTGACGGCGCAACAGGTGATGCAGCGGCTCGGGCTGAAGCCGCAGACGCTCTACGCCTATGTCAGCCGCGGGCTGATCGAGGCGCGCGGCGACGCGGACGACTCGCGGCGGCGGCTCTACCGGGCCGAGGACGTGGCGCGGCTAGAGCATCGCAAGGCACGGGGGCGCAAGCCCGCCGCCATCGCCGAGGATGCGATCGCCTTCGGCGAGCCGATCCTGGCGTCGGGCATCGCCACGATCCAGCGCGGCAAGCTCTGGTATCGCGGACAGGATGCCGAAAAGCTTTCCGAGACGGCGAAGCTGGAGGATGTCGCAAGGCTGCTCTGGGATTGCGGCTCGCAGCGCTTCCCGCCGTTGTTCACGATCGTGCCGGAGGCGCCGGCCCGGCAGCGGATGTTCGCGGTGATCGCCGCGCGCGCCGCCAGCGATCCCGCCATGGCCGGCCGCACCAAGAAGGCGCTCTATCTGGAAGCGGCCTCCGTCATCGACTCGCTCGTCGATGCCATCGCCGGGCGGCCGGGCCAGGGGCCGATCCACCACCGGCTGGCGCAGGCCTGGGGCTGCGGCGCTGATGGAGCCGACCTGATCCGCCGCGCGCTGGTGCTGCTCGCCGACCATGAGCTCAACGCCTCGACCTTCGCGGTCCGGGTGGCTGCCTCGACGCGCGCCTCGCTCGCTGCCAGCATTCTGGCGGGGCTCGCGACATTGTCCGGGCCGCTGCATGGCGGGATGACGCCGCGCGTGCTCGGGCTGATGCGCGAGATCGCAAGCGAGGGCGTCGAGGTGGCGGTCCCGGCGCGGCTTGCGACGGGCATGCCCCTGCCCGGCTTCGGCCATCCGCTCTATCCGGATGGCGATCCGCGGGCTCGCGCGCTGCTCACCGCATTCACGCTGCCGCCAGCCTATGCGGCCACGCGCCGGGCCGTCACCGCGTTGACCGGCGAGGAGCCGAATATCGATTTCGTGCTGACGGCGATCGTAAGCGAACTCGGGTTGGCGCCGGATATCTCGTTCCAGATTTTTGCCGCCGCGCGCTGCGTCGGCTGGATCGCGCATGCGCTGGAGCAGGGCGAGACCGGACGCCTGATCCGGCCTCGCGCCCGCTATGTCGGGCCGGAGCCAGCCTAGGCCGGCTCAGCGATCTTCCGCGCAAGCTCGCCCTCGCGCTCTTCGATATAGCCGCGCGTGATCGGCAGGCCGTCGAGCTTCTTGGCGAGCTGGAACTGGAACACCACGAGATCGTCATGCCGGAAGCTCGCCTCGCAGGCCGCGAGATAGAACTCCCACATCCGGGCGAAGCGCTCGTCATACATCGCCACCGCCTCGTCGCGCCGGGCGAGGAAGTTCTCGCGCCAGACCTTCAGCGTCTCGGCATAGTGCAGGCGCAGCACCTCGACATCGGTGATGATCAGCCCCTCCTGCTCGACCGCTGCCGCCACCTCCGACATGGCGGGGATATAGCCGCCGGGGAAGATGTACTTGGCGATGAAGGGATTGGTCGCGCCGGGCGGCGTCGAGCGGCCGATGGTGTGGACGAGTGCCACGCCGTCATCGCTCAACAATTCCCGGATCTTGCGGAAATAGTCGCGGTAATAGCCGACGCCGACATGCTCGAACATGCCGACCGAGACGATGCGGTCGAACGGCTCGGCGAGATGGCGATAGTCCTGCAGCCGGAACTCGACCGGCAGGCCGGATTCGGCGCCGCGCTGCTGCGCGATGGCGAGTTGCTCCTCGGAGAGCGTGATGCCGGTAACCGAGGCACCCGTCTCGCCGGCGATCGACAACGCCATGCCGCCCCAGCCGCAGCCGATATCGAGCACGCGCTGGCCGGGCTTGAGATCGAGCTTGCCCATGATGTGACGCTTCTTGGCCAACTGCGCCTGCGCCAGCGTCATGCCGGGCTCGGCGAAATAGGCGCAGGAATACTGCATGTCCGGATCGAGGAAGAGCCGGAAGAAGTCGCTCTTGAGATCGTAGTGATGCGCGACGTTGCGGCGGGCGAGCGCCGGCGTGTTGTGCTGGTGGAAGCGCCGCACCGCCGTGCGCAGGCCCTCCAGAACCTTGCCCCAGCCCTTGGGGCGCGCGCGATGCACGGCAGCGACCAGCGCATCGAGCAGGTCGTAGAGCGAGCCCTGCTCGACGACGACGCGTCCGTCCATCACGGCTTCGCCCAAGGCGAGCTCGGGATTGAGCGCGAGTTTCAGTTCCGTCGGGGAATCGACGATGCGCATGCGCAATCGCGGCGCAGTGCCCTGCCCGATCGACTGCAACGTGCCATCGGGGAAAACGACATCGATACGTGGCTCGATCGCGAGCCGAGACAACATTCTGGCAATCAGCGAGTGCATTGGCCCCACCTTCGGCAGCGCCCCTTTCGCTGAAGATGGCAATTCGGAGCACCGCCGTAACCGCCCTTTGGTGCAAGGCAGTCCCACGCCTGCGACATGACAACGCAGGTAAGGACGTTCGGTTCCGCTAGGGAAGCATAGCATAGCCGACCTGCCGGCTAATGATCCGCCGCGATGACCTCTGCGCGGATCTCCTCGACCAGCCGCTCCTTCAGGGCGACGAATTCCGGGGTCGTCTTGATGGTGTAGGGCCGCGGATGCGGCAGATCGACCGCGATATCGGCCTTGATCCGCCCCGGGCGCGCGCTCATCACCACGACACGCGAGCCGACGAAGATCGCCTCCTCGATATCATGGGTGACGAAGAGCACGGTCTTCTGCTCGCGCTCCCAGATGCCGAGCAGCATTTCCTGCATCAGGGCGCGGGTCTGGTTGTCGAGTGCGCCGAAGGGCTCGTCCAGCAGCAGGATCTTCGGATCGTTGGCGAGCGCGCGGGCGATCGCCGTGCGCTGCTGCATGCCGCCCGAAAGCTGCTTCGGGAAATGATCGACGAAGCTGCCGAGCCCGACGCGCACCGCCCAGTCACGGGCGATCTTCAGGCGCTCGGCTTCCGGTACGCCCTTCTCGCGCAGGCCGAAGGCGATGTTCTGCTGCACCGTCAACCAGGGGAAGAGCGTGTAGCTCTGGAAGACGAAGCCGCGATCGGCACCCGGCCCGGAAACAGCTGAGCCGTCGAGCAAGACGCGCCCTTCGCTCGCCGTCTCCAGCCCGCCGATGATGCGCAGCAAGGTCGACTTGCCGCAGCCGGACGGGCCGAGGATGGTGATGAAGTCGTTGTCGGCGACGCTGAGCGAGGTCGGCATCAAGGCGCGTGTCGGCTCGGCCCCACGCTGGCCGGCGAAGACCTTGCCGAGATTCTCGATGACAAGCTTGCTCATGCGCGCGCCCACGGAAACAGGCGCTGGTTGATCGCCTTGAAGAGGAAATCCGAGATGAGGCCGATCAGGCCGATCACGATGATGCCGAAGATAATCTGCCCGGTGTTCAGCAAGGCCTGGCTGTCGGTGATCATGTGGCCGATGCCGGAAGAGGAACCGATCAGCTCGGCGACGATGACATAGGTCCAGGCCCAGCCGAGCACGAGGCGGAAGATCTCGGCGATCTCGGGCGCGGCATTGGGCAGCATGACGCGGCGCACCACCGAGCGGTCTGTCGCGCCCAGCGTATAGGCGGCGTCGACGAGATCGCGCCGGATCGAACCGACTGAAACCGCGATCATCAGGATGAGCTGGAAGACCGAGCCGATGAAGATGACGAGCAGTTTCTGCGTCTCGCCGATGCCGGCCCAGAGGATCAGGAGCGGAATGAAGGCCGAGGCCGGCAGGTAGCGCGCGAAGGAAACGAAGGGCTCGAGAAAGGCCTCGATCGGCTTGTAGGCGCCCATCAGGATGCCGATCGGCAAGGCGACGATGACGGCGAGGATGAAGCCGCCGAGGACGCGCCAGATCGTCATCATGATGTCGAAGCCGAAGCCGTATCGCACCATCAGGTTATAGCCTTCGCCGACCATGGTCAGCGGATCGGCGAGGAACAGGCGCTGGACATAGCCGCCGAAGGTCGCGACCGACCAGAGCGCGACGAAAAGCGCGAAGAAGGCCAGGCCGTAGCCGATGCGGGCCGGGGCCGAGACGGGTTGCAAAGGTCTCATCGCGATTGGGTTCCGGTCACGGCCATGGCCAGTTGCTTCCAGGGTTCGATCGACCAGAAGCCGGCTGCGGCGCCTGAGGTCGAGGGGAGGATATAGACGTCGGCATCGGCCAGTCTGTGCGCCTGCGGCCCGTAGGCGAGCCCGCCCTCCCTGATCCCGAGGGCGACCTGGGCCGCGCGCTTGCCGTTGAAAGCGAGGATGCGGGGCCGGTTCGCAGCGATCCGCGCCGTGAAGCCGGCCACGTCGAAATGGCCGCCGCGCAGCGCGGAATCCGGACCCGAGCTGCGCTTGGCGACATCGGTCAGGCCGATGCCGTAGCGCGGCAGGGTCGCGAATTCCTCCGGCCGGAGCCTCATCGGGACGAGCCCGATCTCATGAAGCACCGGCCAGAACTTGTTGCCCGGCCCGGCATAATAGGCGCCGCGCCGGGCCGAGACGGCGCCGGCCTGCGTACCGCAGAAGACGACACGCAGGCCGGGTTCCAGAATATCCGGGAGGATGTCGCCGGTCATGCGCCGACGGTTACTTGCCGGCGACGAACCGCGTATCGACCAGCGAGGCGAGATCGGGCTTCGCCTTGAGCAGGCCGATCTCGAGCAGCAGGTCGGCGGCCTTGGCCGAGAAGGCCTGCCAGTCGCCCGCGAAGAATTTCTTGTTGCCCTCGGCATCCGACCAGCGCAGGAACGCCGCCGATTTGCCGAACTGCTCGCCGGTCTGCTTCACGTCGGCGCCCATGATCTCATAGGCCTTGGCCTGGTCCTTCTTGATCATCTCCAGGGCCTCGAAATAGCTCTGGGTCAGCGCCGCCGCGGCCTTGTCGTTGACGAGGAAGGCGGGCGTGCAGCCGAAGGTGTCCATCACCATCGGATAGTCGAGGGTCGTCGCGATGATCTTGCCGGCATCGGGCTTGTCACGGACCGTGGAGAGATAGGGCTCATAGGTCATGGCGGCGTCGTTCTGGCCGGCGATGAAGGCCTGGGCGGCGGGGCCGGGCTCCATGTTGACGACCTTGACGTCCTTCACCGAGAGGCCGTTCTCCTTGAGCATCCAGGCCAGCGCGAAATAGGGCGAGGTACCGGGCGCGGAAGCTGCGACCGTCTTGCCCTTCAAATCCTTGATCGCAGCGACATCCTTGCGCACGGCCATGCCGTCGGCGCCGTAGCTCTTGTCGAGCTGGAAGATCTGCTTGGTCTTGATGCCGGCCGCATCCCAGACGATCCAGGTCTCGACCGTGGTCGCGGCGCACTGGATGTCGCCGGAGGCGATGGCGAGGTGGCGGTCCTTCTGCGGGATCTTCTTGATAGTGACGTCGAGGCCGTTCTTCGCGAAGATGCCGGCCTCCTTGGCGAGCACGAGCGGCGCGAAGCCGGTCCAGCCGGAAATGCCGATATTGACCTTGGTCTGCGCCTGGGCGCCACCCGCCGCGAGAAGCGCCGCGAGGCCGAAGCCGACAGTCGCACCGATGCGCTTGAAAACTGCCATGATTGAAACCCTTCCCCGGTTTTTTGGCCGATGCACCACGCTGACGCCTGGAGCGTCATTTGCGGCGCAATGCAACCTTCGTTCCAAAACAGCCTAATTGCATATGCAAACAGGTCAAGCCGCCGATCAGCGCCGCTTGGGGAAGTCATGACATTCTCTCGTTTGACAGGGCAGAGGGAATTTCCTCCTCTTCCGCCCGCCGGCGCGAGGGGCGCCCTTATTTTCTGTGAGTCGAGGTTTCCCAATGAACGGCGCCGACCGCCTTTGCGACACGCTTCTGATCAACGGCGTCGATACCTGCTTCGCCAATCCCGGCACCTCCGAGATGCATTTCGTCGCGGCGCTCGACCGCAAGCCGGAAATGCGCTGCGTGCTCGGCCTGTTCGAGGGCGTGGTGACCGGTGCGGCCGACGGTTATGCCCGCATGGCCGACAAGCCGGCTGCGACGCTGCTGCATTGCGGACCGGGCATGGCCAACGCGCTCGCCAACATGCACAACGCGAGGCGCGCCCGCACGCCGATGATCAACGTCGTCGGTGACCACGCGACCTATCATCTCCAGCATGACGCGCCGCTGACCAGCGATATCGAGAGCCTGGCCGAGCCGATGTCGCATTTCGTCCGCCGCATCGCGACGCCGGAGGATGTCGGCCCGGCGATCGGCGAAGCCTATGTCGCCTCGCTGACGCTGCCTGGCGTCACCACCGTGATCCTGCCGGCCGACTGCGCCTGGGGCAGCGTCGAGCCCGCCACGCTGAAGCCGACCGAATTGCCGGCGCTGAAGAGCGTCGATGGCGCGACGATCCGCGAGGTCGCGGCCGGCCTGCGCAAGCATGGCAAGCGCGGCGCGATCATGCTGACCGGCCTCGCGCTCCGCGAGAAGCCGATGGAGATGGCCGCCCGCATCTGCGCGGTGACCGGCGCCCAGATCTTCAGCCAGATGTCGAACGGCCGCATCGAGCGCGGCGCCGGGCGCGTCGCCATGCCGAAGGTGTTCTATCCGATCGACAAGGCGCTCGATCAGCTCAAGGACGTGGATTACCTCGTGCTCGTCGGCGCGCAGGTCCCGGTCGGCTTCTTCGCCTATCCCGGCAAGCCCGGCCGCCTGATCCATGACGGCTGCGAGGTCGCCAAGCTCGCGATCCCCGGCGACGACCTGCCGGCCGCGATCACCGGGCTCGCCGAGGAGATGGGCGCGACGAAGACCGCTCCGCTCTACATCGCCCCGCCGCGCAAGGAGCAGCCTGGCCTGCCGACCGGCAAGCTCGATGCCGACAAGGCCTGCGCCATCGTCTCGGCCCTGCTGCCCGAGAATTGCATCGTCTGCGACGAGTCGGTCTCGTCCGGCCGCAGCTTCTACTACGACTGCCACAGCGCGCCGCAGCACGACTACATCCAGCTCACCGGCGGCGCGATCGGCGAAGGCATCCCGCTCGCCATCGGCGCGGCCGTCGCCTGCCCCGACCGCAAGGTCATCGGCATGCAGGCCGACGGCTCAGGCATGTACACCGTGCAGGGGCTGTGGACGCAGGCGCGCGAGAATCTCGACATCGTCACGGTCGTCTTCGCCAACCGGACCTACCAGATCCTGCATGGCGAAATGCGCGCCGTCGGCGTCAACGATTTCGGCCGCAACGCCACGCTGATGCTGAACATCGATGAGCCGGCGCTGGACTGGGTGATGATGGCCAAGGGCATGGGCGTCGAAGCCGCGCGGGCCACGACGGCCGAGGAGTTCACGAGCCTGTTCAAGGCCGCGCTCAGCCGCAAGGGGCCGTTCCTGATCGAAGCGGCGATCTGAGGGACATCAAGCGGCGCTGAAGGGTGCCCTGAAGCGTGTCATCCCGCACGCGCTGCGGCACGTCAGTGCTGCGGCGCAGATGCGGGATCGTTCTCAGAAAAGGCCGCTTACTCGTCGCGTCATCCCGCACGCGTTGCAACACGCAGTGTTGCTGCGCAGATGCGGGATCGTCCTCAGGAAAGGGCGCCTTCTCGTCACGCGGTCCCGTGTCTGCGCAGCGGCATTCACATGCCGCAGCGCGCACGGGATGACAGCCCCAGAGAAGACAGGCGCTACTTGAACCCGCCCAGAAACGCATCGAGGCAGTCGCCGATCGCCTCGATGGCGTAGCCGCCCTCCTGCACCACCAGCGTCGGCAGGCCGAAACCCTTCACCTGCCGGCCGATCGTGCCGAAATCGCTGGCTTCCAGCTTCAGCACGCCGATCGGGTCGTCCTTGTGGGCGTCGTAGCCGAGCGCGATCACCACGACCTCCGCGCCGAAATCACGGATCGCCTTGCCGGCCTCGGCGACGGCAGCCTCCATCGCGGCGCCGCCGGCACCATGCTCCAGCGGCAGATTGAGGTTGAAGCCCTCGCCCGGGCCGTTGCCGCGCTCATCGGCATAGCCGGTGAAGAACGGGTAGTAGTTCGTGGGGTCGGCATGGACCGAAATCGTCAGCACATCGTCGCGGCGATAGAAGATCTGCTGTGTGCCGTCGCCGTGATGGGCGTCGACGTCGAGGATCGCGACCTTGCCGAATTTGGAACGCAGGTGCTGGGCCGCGATCGCGGTGTTGTTGAGATAGCAGAAGCCGGTGGCGCGGTCGGCACGGGCATGGTGGCCGGACGGACGGCAGAGCGAGTAGACGGCGCGCTCGCCAGCGAGGATCGCATCGGCGGCGGAGACGGCGGTCTCGGATGAGCGCAGCGTCGAATGCCAGCAATGCTCGCCGATCGGCACCGAGAGATCGCCGAGATACCAGCCGAGCTGGCCGATGAAACCGGTCGGGCGGCAGGGCGGACGGACATCCTCGTCCGGGCGGCCGCTCCAATAGGGAAAGGTGCTCGGCCAGACTTCCGGCCCGCGCTCGGCCGGCAGGTCCTGCCAGCGCGCCCAGGCGGTCTCCAGGAACTTGACGAAGCCGGCATCATGGATCGCGAGGACCGGGTCCGTGCCATGCGCTGCGGGCTTCTCCGGCGTGATGCCATGTTTCCCGAGCGCGCCGAGCAGGCGCTCCGTCCGTTCCGGCAGGTCCTTGGGAGCCACGACCTTGCCGAAGCGCATATATTGCTGGGGATCGTGGAGGGCTTGGTCGGGGTGATAGAAGGCGCGCATCAGGCGAAGAATCCTCGTCAGATCGCGAGGCGACCGACGGCCCCGCATGGGGATGCTAGCAACCGCCGACGCCTTGGTCAGCCATGACGATGCCGCCCGCCCCTGCATGGGAGGCGGGGCAGCCACTCAATGCGGCGAGAGCAGCGCCACGAATTCGCGCGCCAAGGCGTCGATCGCATGGCGCTCCGGCCGATACCAATCGGTCGAGCCGTTGAGCGCGCCCAGCAGGAACAGGCGCAGCACGTCAGGCGAGTTGCCTGCGGGCATGCCGCCGGCCTGCTGCCATTCGGCGATCAGCCCCCGCCAGACATCCTCGTAGGCGCGGCGCACCGCGCGCACGCTCTCAGGCGCGGGCGCCGCGCCGAAGGTGAAGACCTTGATGCTGGCCGAGGTATAGTCGCCATGGCCATGCAGGGCGGAGAGATGCGCCCGGACTGCTGCCTCCAGCCGGACGCGCGGCGAGGCCCCCTCCTCCGCCGCGAGCGCCGCGACGACCGCCTCATGGACGAAGTGCACGCCGTCATTGACGACCGCCTCGACGATCTCCTCCTTCGAGCCGAAATGGTAATAGAGGCTGGCCTTGCGGATGCCGACGGCCTCGGCGATCTCGCGCAAGGTGGTCTGATGGTAGCCGCCGCCACGCAGCAGGCGCGCGGCATGGTCAAGGATCAGCCGGCGCGAGCCGCCTTCGGCGGTTGGCCGAGTGGTTGGGGCATCGCTCATAGCGTGTCTTCCCGTGCGCGCTGCGGCGCGTAGTGCCGCGGCGCAGACACGGGACCGCGCGACGAGAGGGCGCCTCTTCCTGAGGACGGTCCCGTGTCTGCGCAGCAGCGTTTCACGCTGCGGCGCGCACGGGATGACCCTGCCCCCATCGAAAGACGGTCCCGCATCTGCGCAGCAGCACTGCGTGCTGCGGCGCGTGCGGGATGACGCTCGGCCCTCACAGCCGCTTCGCCACTTCCTCGAGCATGACTTCGGTCGCGCCTCCGCCGATCGCCTGGACGCGGGCATCGCGGGTCATGCGCTCGATCGCGCTTTCGCGCATGTAGCCCATGCCGCCATGGAACTGCAGGCAATCGTACATCACTTCGTTGACCAGCTCGCCGCAATAGGCCTTGGCCATCGAGACCTCGCGGGTGGCGTCGAAGCCCTGCGCGTCGAGCCAGGCGGCGTGGTAGACGAGCTGGCGGCCGGCCTCGACCTTGCCGGCGAGCTCGGCCAGACGCTGGCGGATCGCCTGCTTCTCCCAAAGCGGTGCGCCGAAGGCTTTTCGCGTCTTCACGTAGTCCAGTGTCAGGTCGATGGCGGCCTGCGCCTCGCCCATCGCCATGGCGCCGATCACGGTGCGCTCGTTCTGGAAATTGCTCATGATCGCGTAGAAGCCGCGGCCTTCTTGTCCGAGCAGGTTCTCGGCCGGCACCTTGCAGTCGACGAAGGAGAGCTCGGCAGTGTCGGACGAGCGCCAGCCATGCTTGTCGAGGGCGCGCGAGACGGAGAAGCCCGGCGTGCCCTTCTCGACGAGGAAGATCGAGACCGATTGCGACGGTCGCGCTTGCGGGTCCGTCTTGGCGGCGACGCAATAGAGATCGGCATGGACGCCGTTGGTGATGAACATCTTGGCGCCGTTGAGGACGTAATGGTCGCCCTCGCGCCGCGCCGTGGTGCGGATGCCCTTCACATCCGAACCGGCATCGGGCTCGGTCACGGCGACCGCGACGATCTTCTCGCCGGCGATGATGCCGGGCAGGTACTTGTCCTTCTGCGCCGGGCTGCCGGCATTGGCGATATGGACCGAGGCCATGTCGGTATGGACCAGCGCCGTGATGGCGACGCCGGAGAAGGTGGAGCGCCCCAGTTCCTCGGCCAGAACCACGGTCGCCATCGTGTCCATCTCGGAGCCGCCATACTCGCCGGGGTAGCGGATGCCGAAGAAGCCGAGCTCGCCCATCTTGCGCAGCACCGCGCGCGGGACGAAGCCGTCCTCCTCCCATTGCAGGGCATGCGGCTTGATCTCCGCCTCGACGAAGCGGCGGACCTGGTCGCGCAACGCCTCATGTTCCTCGGTAAAGTAAGGCGAGCGGCGAGCGCCCTCCACAGCAGGCTTCCCGACAGCCGACATCGCCTTCTCCCGTTTTCTGCAGCGCCACCAGCGAGCTACCTGCCGGACGGTAGGTGAACACCGCGCCGAGATCAAGCTACCTTCCCTCTATGGCGATGTCAGGCGACGTCGTCCCAGTGGGCGACCATGCTGCGACCCTTGCCGGCGCGCTTGGCGCCGTAAAGGGCCTGATCGGCCGCACGCGTCAGGACCTCGGCCGTCCAGGGCGTGGTATCCTGCTCCGACTTGACGGATACCCCGACGCTCGCGCCGACGGTGACAAGCTGACCCATCAGCATGAACGGCGCCATGACGACGGACACGGCCCGGTCGGCGATCTCGGACAACGCAGCCGCATCCTCGACGCTGCGCACGACGAGGGCGAACTCGTCACCGCCCAGCCGCGCCACGCTGTCACCCGGCCGGACGACACCCTTCAGGCGCATCGCGACCTGCTTGAGCAGATCGTCGCCGGCCTGATGGCCGTGGCGGTCGTTGATCAACTTGAATCCGTCGAGATCGAGCAGCAGGAGGCCGAGCGCCTCGCCGCTTTCGCCGGCCTCGCGCAGCACGCGATCAAGCCCGCGGCGATTCATGAGCCCGGTCAGGGAGTCGTGACTGGCGGCGAAGTCGAGTTCGCGGCGCACCATCAGCAATTCCTCGAACTGGCCGATGATGTAATCCGAACTCTCATAGATCGAATAGAGATAGACGAGGAGCAGCACGCTCAGCGCCTGATAGAGCGGATCGCCGGAAGCCAGGAAGGCGACGACCAGCGTGCCGATCGCGATGGTCGAGAGCACGGCGCAGATCCAGTAACGGAGCGTACGCAAGTAGGACCCGGCCGTCAGCGCCATGGTGAGCCCGAGGCTGAGCACGAAGCCGCCGGCATGGTCGGTCGCGGCGGCGGCCAGCGTCAATGCCGCGATGACGAGCGTGAAGGCGAAGGCGGAATAGGCGTAGCCTGCCTCCCAGCGCCGCGCTTCCGCCAGGGATAGCTTGCGCGCGGGATCGCGCCGCTTGAAGCTGACGATGTTGGCGATGCGCAGCAGGGTCGTCACGATGCCTGCTGCCGTCAGCCACCAGAAGATCGTCTCGCCGGTCTGCACGGCCATGATCGCAGAGCCGACGATCAGCCCGGCCGCAATGCAGAGGATCTGAGGCAGGGCCGCGAAGAGACGCGAGATGATCTCGATCTCGATATCCGCGGGAAGCTGCGCGGCGCGTCTACGGGGCCTCATCAGCAGATGCATGGCGATGCCTCTACGCGCGAGGCTCTAAGAACCCGTCAGCCCGATCCCGGGCATTTTAGGGATCGCATCGCTTGCTCGATATCGGGCAGAAACGAAAAGGGGCTGGCACATGCCAGCCCCGTTCCAGGCTCCGCATCGGAGGGCGGACGCTGCGATCAGTTGCAGCCGCAGCCGTGACCGAAGCCCCCGAGCAGGCCGCCGACGAGTCCGTTGCGGGAGACGATCGCCTTCACCGGGGCGACGACGCCGGCCTTATTGCCGTTGGCGATGCCGTTGCCGCTGAGCACGCTGACATTGTTGAGCGCATTGATCTTGACGCCCGACACGGCCGTCGTCACCGGGGCGATGATGCCGCCGAGAAGCGAACCGCCTCGCCCACCGGCCATAGCGGGGGACACGGCGAAAGCTGCAACCGTAGCGAGAACAAACGCGTATTTCATCTTGCTTCTCCCTGTTTCGCCTCCGGGCCGGAAGCGACGAAACACGTATAGGTTGCAACAACCTCTTCAAGCAACCTTCTCTCAACATTAACCATACCGAGTAAAGTTAATTTGCAACCAGAAAGCACACTTCAAAACTAAACCCCAAATCATTCGCGATATACATAAATCGATCCGAATACATATAAGAGCAAATCCGGCATAATTTACGATCAATTAACCGTTATAAACCATGATTGCGAAATAAATTTTCAGATCACGGCGACGTCGATGCAGAAAATCATCATTCTCGCATTGGTCTTTCACGCCTCCCTTGCGCTCGCGACTGAGACACCGGCCGAGAATAAGGAAAATTCGATCGCCGTTGTCGGGCTTCGCGGTGGCTTCGACAGCAATCCCGCCGGCGCCTGGGGGGCCAATGGCACTCCTGTCGCCACAACCTATGCAACCTGGGATTACCTGCGCGGCACATTGCAGGACGGCTACGGGCTGAACCTGTCGCTTGTCGAGACGCATTACGACCCGCGCGCGCTCGCCTCCGCCCGCGCCCATTCGCTGACGCTGAAGCACGGCTTCAGCCTCGGCGAGGCCAGCGCGCTGCGTTCCTCCCTCACGGCAAGCAGCGAGCAAACCTGGTCACGTCGGAAAAGCAGCCTGTCCTGGCGCAAACGGTTCGATCACAGCATCGGCGCGTTCCGCCTCTTCGCCAGCGGGGAAGCGCGGATGACGGCGCTGAACGAGCGCAACGTCTTCAATCTCGGCGATTTCCTGCCGCGCGACGAGAATTTCGGCACGCTGGGGCTGACGACGGGCGCCGCCTGGCGATCGGGCGAGACCGAAATCGGCCTCTCCTTCAGCGCCGCGCGCGTCCACTATATCGAGGGCGTCGACTATCTCGGGTTCCGACGCGACCATAACCGGCTGCAACCCAACCTGTTCTTCTCGACGGTGCTGAAGGGCGCCGCGATCGAGGCCTCGCTTTCGCCGTTCCGCGCCTATTTCCCGGAGAAGGAGTTCGATGCGGTCGAGAGCCTGCTCTATACGGCGAAGCTGCGCCTGCCCTATGAGCGGTTCACGCTCGATCTCGGCTCGCTGCGCACGGTGGAAGACACCACCCTGCCCTTCTCCGTCATCAACCTGGTGACGGCGCATGAGGCGAAACTGACGGCCCGGATCGACGACGACAATGCCGTCAGCCTGTCGGCCCGGCGCAAGACCGACGATTATGTCGGCCTCGATGCCCGCTCGGACCAGAAGGGTGTCGGCATCGACTACCAGCGCAACCTGGGCAAGGGCCTGATCGGCACCGTTGCCGGCGCCTGGCGCAAGACCAAGGAGACCGGCCTCACCCCCGTGACCTCGTTCAGCGTCATGCTGGGCCTGCAAAAGCAGATCGACCTCAGCCGCAGCGGCAAGACGGAAAAGAGCGACGGGTGAGGCAACGGGCCCGGCGCCGAGCCATCTCCGCCGTCATGCCCGGGCTTGACCCGGGCATCTCCTGCAGAAGGAGGCTCCAGCACCTCACCCTCCGGTCATTCTCGGGTCAAGCCCGAGAATGACGCCGTTCCTGGCAGCAGGGCTCCGGCTCTCAGACCCGCGGCAGCCCGGCCACTTTCAGTACCGGCGCCGGCTCTCCGTCCCGAGATAGCAGATGCCCTCGCCGGGCTTGGCCTTGGGGTTCGGGAAGATGATGAAGCCGTCGCGCGGCATCGTCACGACGGTGCCGTCAGCGCGCCGCGCGATCGGCGTACCCTTCGCGACACGGTCGCCGGTCTTCCAGCTGCCCTCGACGCGGTCGCCCTCGGCCTCACAGATCACGAGATCGTCCATATGCACCACGGTGCGCGCGGCTGGCGCCAGCGGCGGCTCGTCGGTCAGGCCGAGATGGACGAGCACGTTGCGGATCGCCTTGTAGCCGACATCGACGGAAGCCGGGTCGTCGTGACGCCCGCATTCGAGCGTCACGCCATAGCCGCCGGCAAAGCGCATGAACTCCGTCGTGCCGAAGCCCTCGGTCACGGCGAGCCGCGGCAGGTTCAGGCGCTCGCGCGCTGCGATCAGCCGGACATAGATGTCGAGCCAGCCATGGATCATCAGGTCGACGCCGAGACAGGCGGCGAAAGCGGCCTCGGCTGCGCCATGGCGGAAGGGCTCGAGCGCGCCGCGATTGTCGTCCGGACCGAAGAAGACGAAGGGCACGCCCTCCCCGGTAAACGAATGGACATCGAGCAGCATGTCGTGCTGGCGCAGGATGGTGGAAAGACGATTGCCGATCCTGTCCTCGTTGTCATCGGGTTGCGGCCGCTCGCGCAGGTCGCGGTTGAGGTTGCGGTCGCCCTCGCGGGTGTTCTGCCGGAAGGCCTTGGGGTTGGCGACGGGCAGGAAGGTGACCTCGCCGCGCTGGATCGAAACACGGCCGGCGCGGCAATCCTCGATCACGCGGGCGATGGCGTTCGGCCCGCAGGTCTCGTTGCCGTGGACGGCGCCGAAGACGAGGAGCTTCGGCCCGGCCTTCAGCCCATGGAAGCGGATGGTCTCGAGCGGCGGGTCGATCAGGTCTGGCGTGGTCATAGGCTCTACTGTCAGGCTTTGCGTAGCTGTGAGTGGGGGTCGAGGATGTCGCGCAGGCCGTCACCCAGCAGGTTGAGGCCGAGCACGGTCATGAAGATGGCGAGGCCCGGGAAGATCGAGATCCAGGGCGCGGTGGTGATCTGGTCGCGCGCGTCGGAGAGCATCGAGCCCCAGCTCGGGAAGGGCGGGCGGATGCCGAGACCCAGGAAGGAGAGCGCCGCCTCCGCCAGCACCGCGCCGCCCATGCCGAGCGTGCCGATGACGATGATCGGGCCGGCGATGTTCGGCAGGATCTGCAGCAGCATGATGCGCAGGTTACTCGAGCCGAAGGAGAGCGCCGCCTCGACATAGCCCTGCTGCTTGATCGACAGCGTCGCGGCGCGCGACAGCCGGCAAGTATAGGACCAGTTGGTCAGGCCGAGTGCGATCAGCAGGCTGGTCAGGCCCGGCTGGAGAATCGCCATGATGGCGAGCGCAAAGACCAGCGAGGGAATCGACAGCATGAGATTGGTCAGGCCGTTGACGAAATCGTCCCACCAGCCGCCGAAATACCCAGCCGACATGCCCAGCGCCACGCCGATCACCGTATTGATCAACTGCGAGACGATGCCGACCGTCAGCGAGATGCGCGCGCCGTAGAGCACCCGGCTGTAGATGTCGCGGCCCTGCGCATCCGTGCCGAACCAGAACTCGGCGCCGGGCGGAACCTCGGCATTCATCAGATTGGCGTCCATGACGGGATCGGTATGTGCCAGCCAGGGTGCCAGCGTCCCGCCGATCACAACGGCAGCGAAGAGCGCGCCGCCGATCCAGAGATTAGCCCGGAATTTCATCTGCTGCCCCGCCCCTAGGTGTATTTGATGCGCGGATCGATCAGAGCGCAGAGCACGTCCACGATGATGTTCACGACGAGGAAGAAGAGCACGAGCAGCAGGATGCAGGCCTGGACGACGGGAATGTCGCGCAGCGACACGCTGTCGACCAAGAGCGAGCCGATGCCCGGCCAGGCGAAAAGCTTCTCGATCACGACGGCGCCACCCATGATCGAGCCGAACTGCAGGCCCAGCGTCGTCAGCACGATGACCATGGCGTTGCGCGCCACATGCCAGCGCATCACCCGGACCTCGCTGTTGCCCTTGGCGCGGGCGGTGCGAACGAAGTCCGCGTTCATGACTTCGAGAACAGCGGCGCGCGTTGTGCGGGCGAGCAGCGCGAGCGGCGCCACGCCGAGCGCGACCGCCGGCAGCACGATATAACGCGGATTGCCGTCGCCATAGCCGAAGCTCGGGAACCAGCCGAGCACCAGCGCGAAGGCGTACATCAGCATCAGTCCGAGCCAGAACTGCGGCAGGGACAGGCCCGACACGGCAACAAACATCGATTGCATGTCGAGCCAGCCACCCGGCTTCAGCGCGGCCAGGAAGCCAAGCGGAATGCCGAGCGCGATGGCGAAGGCCATCGCGGCTATGGCCAGCTGAAGACTGGGCCAGATCCGCTCGAGCAGGGAATTGATCACGGGCTGGCGGGTGCGGAACGAGGTGCCGAGATCGAGCGTTGCAAGCTTCCCGGCATATTTTACGAAGCGCACATAGACGGGCTCGTCGAGGCCGAACTGCTTGTTCATGCGCGCGACCTGCTCGGCATCGACGACCGAGCGGCCATCCGACATCTGGGTCGAGGCGAAGTCGCCGGGAATGACGCTGAACATCACAAAGACGAGCCCAGCGACCGCAAGCAGGATCGGGATGGCCTGCAGCAGACGGCGGAAGACATAGGGCAGCATGGTCAACTCCTGATCGCCGCCGCAGGGCGGACTCAGGTCAAGGCCCGAAAGTCTCCGTCACCCCGGGCGGGCGGCATGGCCGCACCGATCCGGGATGACGGATGTCTTCGAGCTGGCGGAAACCTCCGCGGAGGCGCGCTTACTTCGCTGCGGGCGAAGACGCGTCGACCCAGAGATCCTCGTAACGCTGGAGCGCGAGCTCCGTAGCGTTCGCCTGCAGGCCATGCAGCCAGGGCTGATAGGCCATCACCGCCTTGTTGTAGTTGAAGAACCAGACGGGAGCCTCGTCCTGCAGCAGCGCATTGGCCTTCTTCATGAGCTCGATCTTCTTGCCGGCGTCCCTCTCGGCCGCGGCCTCCTCGAACAGCTTGTCAAAAGCGGCGCTCTTGAAGGTGGTGTAGTTGCAGGACGAGCGCGGCGTCGCCGAGTGGAAGCACTTCAGCGCGGTCAACGGATCGGGGCCGGAGGTGTTCGACCAGATATAGGCCTGGAAGTCGCCCTTCGCGATGACGCCACCAAGCGCCGAGGTCTCGACCGGCTTGACCTTCACCTTGATACCGACCTTGGCGAGCATGGGAATCGTCGCCTCGACGATCGGAATGCCCCAGCTCTCGTTCGGCGTCGCCGTCCATTCGAACTCGAAGCCATCGGGATAACCGGCCTCGGCCAGGAGCTTCTTGGCCTTCTCCGGGTCAAAGGCATAAGGCTTGGCATTCTTGTCGAAGGCTGGGACCGAGCTCGGCAGCCAGCTCACCGCGCGATAGGCCTTGTCGCGAACGAGACGCTTGATGATCAGGTCGCTGTCGATCGCGTAGTTAATCGCCTGGCGCACCCGCTTGTCGGAGAACGGCTTGAACTCCGGGTTCATGCCCATGTTGCGGGTGAAGACCTCCGCGACCTCCAGGATGCCCTTCGAAAGATTCGGATCGGCCTTGTAGGCAACGTACTGGGTCGAGCCGAGGATCGAGACGTCGATCTCCTTGTTGCGGAAGGCGACGTCGCGCGCAGCCGCCTCGCCCATCGGCGAGATCACCAGCTTGTCGGCATAGGGCTTGCCGGGCTTGTAGTATTTCTCCCAGCGCTCGAAGACCATGCGCGAACCGGGCACATGCTCGACGAACTTGAACGGGCCGAGGCCGATCGGCTTGTTGAAGAAGTCCGGCTGCTGCGCTTCCTTGGCCGGCATGATCGCCGTGGTAGCAGCATAGAACAGGAAGCTGGGATCGGCCGGATCGGTCAGCGTCATCTCGATGGTGAAATCATCGATCTTCTTGAGGCCGGAAATCTCCTTGGCCTCGCCCTTGCGAACGGCCTCGGCGCCCTTGATGCGCACGACGCGGCTCGCACCCGGATAGTTCTTGGAACCATCGACAAGACGCGTGAACGACCAGATCACATCGTCGGCCGTCATCTTGCGGCCATTGTGGAAGAACGCGTCGTCGCGCAGCTTCAGCGTGTGCGTCAGCCCGTCCGCCGAGGTGGTCATGCTCTTGACGAGCTCGGGCTCGGGCTTGCCGGCCTTCGAATCCCAGCGGAACAGCATGCTGTGCAGGGCGTAGCCGTAGATCTCGTCCTGGATCTGGTTCGAGACATGGCTGTCATTGCTGACGAAGGAGGCGCCATAGGGCGCCGTGAAGCGGATCGTTCCGCCGCGGCGCGGCTCCTGGGCCTGCGCCGAGATCGTAAAGGCTGCCAGCGTCAGCGCGGTGGCGAAGGCAAATTTCTTCAACAACACGATTTTTCCTCCCGTTTCCCATCTGCTCCGGCTGATCCGGAGTTGTTTGTTTCAAGTGGAACCATAACGGCTTTGCCGCGCTTGTCTTCCCCCGCGCGGTCAAATTCCCCGAACAGCTCCGCGATTCACGGTGTTGCAGAGCTGTTCTGAACTCCGTTTCGCATTTTCTTCACGCGAACCGGCATTTTTCGCTCGAAGATGCTCTGCCTCAAGCTCCCCGCTCGTAGACGACCGCGCCGCCAAGAATGGTCAGATCGCAGCGGGTGTCCTTGAGGATATCGGCCGGAGCGGCGCTCAGCAGATCGCGCGAGAACACAGCGACGTCGGCGAGAAGGCCCGGGGCAAGCCGCCCCTTCACCTTCTCCTGCTTCTGCGAGAAGGCGCCGAACTCGGTATAGGCCTGCAAGGCCTCCTCGATCGAAACGCGCTGACGCTCGTCCATCACCGTGCCCTTCCAGGTCTCACGCGTCAGCATGGTGTGGAAATTCGGGAAGGGGTTGGGGTCGCAGACCGGCGCATCGCTGCCCGTCGCCGGCTTCAGGCCGAGATCGAACCAGGTCCGGAAGGGATAGCTCGGCAGCGCCCGCTCGGGGCCGAGTACCTTCACATAGGCATCGCCGAAATCATGGATGAAGACCTGCTGCGGACAGGGATAGATGCCGGCCTTGACCATGCGCTCGTGCTGAGCCGGGGTTGAGAAGCCGCAATGCTCGATGCGGTGGCGACGGTCCGGGTCGGGGAAGGCTGCGAGCGCCTTCTCATAGGCGGTGATGAGCTGCTCGATCGCGGCATCGCCGATGGCATGGCAGGCGAGCTGGTAACCCTTCTTGTGGGCATCGAGCACCATGCGTTCGAGCTCGGCATCCTCCCACATCCAGACGCCGGTGGTCTTGTCCTCGCCGAGATAGGGCTCGGTCATCCAGGCGGTGCGGCCGCCGGCCGAACCGTCGAGGAAGAGCTTGACCGCGCCGATCATCAGCATCTCGTCGCCGGTCCCGGAGATCAGTCCGGCGTCGTAGCAATCAGGCACGATCGAGCGGCCGTCATCGCCGAGCAGGGTCAGCCAGGTGCGGACCGGCAGGCGGCCGTCGCGCTTGGCGCGGTGATAGGCGGCGATCTCGCGGAAGCCACCCTTCTGGCCGACGGCGGCATCCATGCAGCTGGTGATGCCGAGCGAGAGCAGGTACTGCCCGCCGCGCTCGATACCGGCGATGATGTCCTCTTCGGTCGCTGCCGGAATCGCGGCCTGGACCGGGGCGCGGGCGTTCTCGGCGAGCAGGCCGGTGAGGCGGCCGTTCTGCTGCTCGATCAGGCCGCCTTGCGGTGTCGGCGATTGTTCGTCGATGCCGCCGAGGCGCAGCGCCTCGGAGTTGCAGATCGCGATATGGCCGCAGGCGCGCACCAGCATGACCGGGTTGTTCGGCGCGGCGCGGTCGAGTTCTTCGCGATAGGGGTGACGGCCGGTGTCGAGCTTGGTCTGGTCATAGCCGCGCGAGAGAATCCATTCGCCAGGCTTCGACTGTGCGGCACGGGCCGCGATGGCGCCGAGAAGGGCATCGAGCGTCGGCGCGCTCTCCGGCTTGGAATCGACCCAGCCCATGGTCATGCCGAGCGAGACGAGATGCAGGTGCGAGTCGTTCAGACCCGGCGTCGCCAGCCGGCCCTTCAGGTCGATGACGCGGGTCTTCGGCCCGATCAGCGGCTTGATCTCAGCATCGCTGCCGGCAGCCAGCACCTTGTCGCGGAAGATCGCCAGCGCCTCGACGACGCCCTCTTCGCGCCCGCACCAGATCGGCCCGTTGCGCAATACGATATCGGCCTGAACCGCCATGGTGTTCTCCTCAAATCCAGTCATCGCCGGCACTTGCGAGCGGCGGTCAGATGTCGTCGAGCGGGAAGATCGGGCGGCGCACCTTCTTGTACGGCCGCTCCTTGAAATTGCGCGTCGAGAGCGCGCCCGTATCGACCTCCAGCACCTCGCGCGCGATCGGCTCGAAGGCGGCACGGAAATGCTGCATCGACTTGACGATCACTGTCGATTTCCGGGTCGGATCGACGCCGAGCGAGGTGAACTGCGCGAGATCGGTCGCCTGGCCGTTATGGGTGATGACGATGATCTCGACATCGTCGACGCGCAGCAGGGCCGAGAGCCCGTAATTGCGCCAGACACCGCCGGCCATCGGGCCATGGCAGAGGAAATAGCCGTCGGTGATCGCGACCACGTGTGCATCGAGATCGAGCGGCGCGCCGCCCATGGTCGGATCGACCTTGCCGCCGAGCTTGATCCGGCCGCGCTTGCCGACGCCGATCGCCTGGGCGGCCAGCACTGCCTCGGGGTCGTTGATCGCATGGAAGCCGACATTCTTCAGCCTGGCATCGAGCACGGCGCGCAGCAGGTTGGTGGCGTCGCCATAGGCGCCGGAGCCGGGATTGTCGGAGTAATCCGAGATCACCACGGGCTTGTAGCCGGGCTTGCCCATGTCGGCCTCGCCAGCCTTGGCGCGGGCCATGGCCTCAGCCAAGGGCGTGAAATGGATCGAGGAGAAGCGGCGCTGCTCCCAGGCATAGTCCATCAGGTCTTCAGCGATGGCTTGCGCCTTGCCGCGATCATCGGCCGTGACCGCGATCGAGGGGCCGATATCGTGGACATCCGCCGAGGAGAAGCCGGCCTGGACGCTGACGACGAGCGCATCGCCCGAGGCTTCCAGCGCGTCGCCACGGCGCAGCAGTTCGAGGAAAGGCGGCGAAGTCGTGCGCCCGCCGTCGAGCGCGTAAAGGATCGGGCGCCGGGCGAGCGCGACCTTGGGCTTGATCTCGCCCTTCAGCGCGCGCTGCAGCAGCTCCGCCGCCTGCCAGGTCCGCTCGTATTGGTCGATATGCGGATAGGTGCGGTAGGAGATCAGCGCATTGGCGTTGTCGGCCATAGCTTGCGTCACCGTCGCATGCAGGTCGAGCACGGCGACGACCGGCACGTCCGGGCCGATGCGCTTGCGCAGCCGGGCGAGCAACTCGCCCTCGCCGTCATCCGAGCTCTCGGTCGACATCGCGCCGTGGAGATGCAGCAGCACGCCGTCGACGCCCGGTGCCGCATCGCAGATCTGGCCGGCGAAAAGATCGAAGGCCGCGTCTGTGACGCGGCCGGAGGGGTTGGCGCCGGTCACCAGCGGGTGGACGAGGCTCCAGCCGAACTTGTCGGCCGCCTCGAAGGCCGCGCCCATCGAGGTGCGTGTGCCGCGGAAGGCGCCCGGGATTTCATTGTCGCGATAGGCGCCATGCGCCCTGAAGGTGGCTTCGTCCGTGAGCTGAACACTGAAGGTGTTCGTCTCATGCATGAACTCGGCGATCAAAACGCGCGGCACCGTCATCTCCCCAAACATATCGTTCAATTTTTTTGACAGTCTTGGCGAGCCAACTCGGGATTTGCCACTGTTTTTCGCGCATGCATCCCCAGAAACCTGCGCGCTTGTCGAAATGTGGTGAATATGCTCGACTGAGCGGAACCAACTGGGCAATGGCGCCGTTTTCGCAGCGGACCCCCGCGAGCGCCCGCCCATGCCGGTTTCCCCGCAGGCTAAACGCCTTTCCGCCGTGACACGACTGCGGCGCGTTTCGTCAGATGAACTCACGATCCGTCGCGTTCGCCACGGCCGCTCCTTCGGTTACCGGGACGCAGAGGGCGGCAAGATCAGCGACGAGGCCACCCTCGCCCGCATCCGCTCACTGGCCATTCCCCCGGCTTATGAGGACGTTCGCATCGCGGCCGATCCGCGCGCCCATCTCCAGGCGATCGGCCATGACGAGGCCGGCCGCATCCAGCATCGCTACCATCCGGACTGGGAGAAGGTGCGCGAGCGGCGCAAGCTCAAGCGGCTCGCCCGGCTGATCGAGGCGCTGCCGAAGCTGCGGGCGCGCATCGCAACCGATGTCAAGGCGCGGACCCTGTCGCGCGACAAGGCGCTGGCCTGCGCGGCGGCCATCATCGACCGCTGCCATCTGCGCGTCGGTAACGAGACCTACGCCAAGGAGAATGGCAGCCATGGCACATCGACGCTGCTCAAGCGGCACGTCACACTGACGGGCACGCGGGTCGCGCTGCATTTCCGCGGCAAGAGCGGCAAGGACATCTCCTGCGCCATCGACGATGCGCCGCTGGCCCGAGCAATCACGCGGATCACCACCCTGCCCGGCCGCCGGCTGCTGCAGTATCGCGGCGAGGACGGCTCCGTCGCATCGATCCACGCGGCCGAGATCAACACCTATCTCAAGCGCGCCTGCGGCCTGCCCGTCAGCAGCAAGGATCTGCGGATGCTCGCCGCCAATGCCGCCGCGGCGGAGCTTCTCCTGGCCGGCGAGGCGGTGGCGAGCGAGGCCGGCCGCAAGCGCCAGCTCGCCGACATCATGCGCGCAATCTCGGAGAAGCTGGTCAACACGCCGGCCGTCGTCCGCAAGAGCTATGTCCACGCGATCGTCATCGATGCCTATGCCAGCGGCCGTTTGCAGAAGAGCTACGCGAAGGCGCGCGCCAAGGCCGGCTGCTCGCGGATCGAACGCGCTCTGGGGCTGCTCGCCGCCTGAATCTCGGGGGAACAATGCCACCCTTCAGAGCTTGGTCCTGAAAGCCTTTTCAGAGGAGACCGCCATGGCCAAGCCCGACAGGAAGCGCGAGAATCCCGCCCTGCTCGAGGACGAACGCAAGCCCGCGAACGCCGGTCAGACCGCCGCCGAGACCGACCCCAGCGAGAGCCAGCGTGTCAGCGACCGCACCAACATCCATGATGCGGGGAGCGATGCCAACGACACGCCGGATAGGCTGACGGAATCGGAAGAGGCCGTGCGGCAGGCAGCGGAGGACGTGCCCGTCGGGAGGCCGCTACGCGGCAAGACCGAGGCGATCCCGGTCTTCGATCGCGGCTCGCTTCCGCCCAAAACCTAGTTCAGCAAAGGAGGGCAGCCCGATGATCGGCGATTGGGGCTTCGTCGTCTGGATCGTCGTGATCGGCGTGCCGATCGGGATCGTGCTCACGACCTTATGGGCCCGCTCGCGCGACGCCGGTGGCGCGATGCTCGACAAGCCCAACGCCGACGACCCGCGTGATCCGATCTAGGCGAGGCGCGCGCGAATCGAGCGCTACGCCCAGCTGCGACAGGACCTATAGCGACTTGAAGCTCGGATAGTGCCCGCGGTAGCTCTTCTCGAGGATCGCGACGCCGCCCCGCTCCTTCAGGATCTGCGCAACAGCGAGGCCGAGCTCACGTGCCTGTTCCGGTGCCGCGCTCTGATCGGCGACGACGCGCTCCGTGCCTTCGATCGAAGTCACCTGCGCATGCAGCGTCAAGCGGCCGTCCTGCCATGTCACGCAGGCGCCGACCGGCAGGCTGCAGCCGGCCCCGAGCGCATGCATCATCTCGCGCTCGGCCTCGGCCTCGGCACGGGCCTGCGGGCACTCGATCGCCTTCAGCACCTCGATCACCGCCGCATCCTCGGCGCGGGCCTCGAGCCCGAGCGCGCCCTGGCCGACCGCATAGGGGAACAGGGACGGGGCAAGCGCCTCCGAAGAGGCTTCGTCCATGCCGAGCCGGCGCAGTCCGGCTTGCGCCAGGATGACCGCGTCGAGCGCGTCCTCGCCGCCGATCTTGGCCAGGCGAGGGCCGACATTGCCGCGGATCGGCACGACGGTGACGTCAGGCCGGAGGTTCAGGATCTGGGCGCGGCGGCGAAGCGAGCCGGTACCGACGCGGGCGCCCTGGCGCAGGGTGGCCATGGTCGCGCCGCAGAGCGCATCGCGCGGGTCCTCACGCGGCGGCACCGAGGCGAGAACGAGGCCTTCATGCAGGGTGGTCGGCAGGTCCTTCAGCGAATGGACGACGAAATCGACCTCGCGCTTCACAAGTTGCTGCTCATGCTCGACGGCGAAGACGCCGACCATGCCGAACTGGTGGAACTCGGAGACGCGGTCGCGGTCGGCGATGGTGGCGATCTGGCAGAGGGTGAATTCCGCTTGCGGGAATTTCTCCCGGATCAGGCCCATGACGTGGTTGGTCTGGGCCATCGCCAACGGGCTGCGGCGCGTGCCGATCCTCAGATGCATGATCTCAAAACTTTCGGTCCTGTCCGGCCGGGCCGGTTATTGCCGCGGTCTATATCAGGGGGGCGCCGGGCTGACGAGTGCGGCACATGCCCATACTGCTCTGGATCAATCGTGGGCGGCAGCCCCGCCCTGCTGCCGCATGGCGGCCATCGCCTGCCCGAGCACCTCGATCACGCGCGGATCGCGCGACTGGGCGACGTTGAAACGCATGAAGTTGCCGGCCATCTGGGCGACGCTGAAGACATTGCCCGGCGCCAGCACCACGCCCTGCATCACGGCAAGGCGGGCAAGCTCGGCGGAATCCACGTCCTCCGGCAAACGGCACCAGAGATAGAAGCCGCCGCGCGGCATCAGCCAGGGCCGAATCCCGAGCGGCTCCAGGCGGGCGGCGACCTCGCGCCGCGCCTGAGCCAGGCGCCTGTGCAGCTCCTCCATATGCTTGCGGTAGCTGCCACCGGCGAGGACACCCGCCAGCAGCTCCGTCGAGACCGGCCCGGGGCCTCCGAAACTGGTTGCGACCTGCAGATCGACGAGCCCGTCGATCCAATCTGCCCGCGCGGCGATATAGCCGCAGCGGACGGCGGCCGAGAGCGTCTTCGAAAAGCTGCCGATCCGGATGACGCGCTCCAGCCCGTCGAGTGCCGCGAGCCGCGACGAGGGCTCCGGTTCGAAATCGGCGAAGATGTCGTCCTCGACGATGATCATGTCGTTGGCAGCGGCCGTGCTGAGCACGCGATAGGCGGCCTGCGGCGACAGGCTGGCGCCGGTCGGATTGTGCAGGCCGGAATTGGTCAGGTAGAGGCGCGGGCGCTCGGCCGCGACCACCGCCTCGAACGTCGCGATATCCGGCCCCGACGGGGCATAGGGCACGCTCAGGATCCGCACCTGATGCGCCCGCAGCAGCGCCTGGAAGTTGAAATAGCAGGGATCGTCGACGAGGACCGCATCGCCCGGCCGCAGCAGGAAGCGGCAGATCAGGTCGAGCGCCTGCGTGCCCGAGCCGGTCAGCATCAGCTGCTCGGCCGAGACCGCAAGCCCGGCCTCGGCGAAGCGCCCGAGCAGGAGCCGGCGCAGGACGGAGGCGCCGCGCGTGCCGCCGTAATCGGTGAGGATGGCGCCATCGGCCCGCGCCAAGGCCCGGAAGCCGCGGCGCAGAGCCTCATCCGGCATCCAGTCGGCCGGCAACCAGCCGCAGCCCGGCTTCAACGCCCCCGGTTCGGCATCGAGCGACTGGCGCGAGACCCAGAACGGATCGACCACAAGCTCCTGCGGCGAGGCGGCCTGCGTCAGCGCCAGGGGCGGCAGGCCGCCGCCTGTCACATAGAAGCCGGAACCCTGCCTTGCGCGGATCAGGCCTTCCGCCGCGAGGCGATCATAGGCCTCGACGACGGTGGAAGGTGAAACCTTCATCGTCGCGGCAAAGCGCCGGATCGAGGGCAAGCGGTCGCCCGGCGCCAGAGTCCGTGCAGCCAGCCGGCGCCGGATCGCCGCCATCACGACTGCCGTGCGAGTCGCCCCGTCTTCGCCCTTGCTGATTGTATGGCCATCCATAGCCATACAGTTTGCCATGAATGTATCGGTCTGTCGCTGGTGCTCTGGAGGGCGGACGCATAGAGCACGGCTTCCGGCACAGCAGTAGAGCGGATCAGATGTTCAGGGATTGGGGTGGCAAGGGTTGGGGCAGCGGGCTCATCGGCGTGCTGATCTTCAGCGGTTCGCTGCCGGCGACGCGCGTCGCGGTGGCCGGCTTCTCACCGCTGTTCCTGACCGGAGCCCGCGCCGCGATCGCAGCCCTGCTGGGCGCGATCTGCCTGATGCTTTTGCGCCAGAAATGGCCGAGCCGGGCGGATATCCGCCCGCTCACGATCGTCGCGCTCGGCGTCGTCCTTGGCTTTCCGCTGCTGACGGCACTCGCCCTACAGCATATCCCCTCGGCGCGCTCGATCGTCTTCATCGGCCTGCTGCCGCTAGCGACCGCGCTGTTCGGCGTGCTGCGCGGCGGCGAGCGGCCGAAGCCGGTATTCTGGCTGTTCTCGGGGATCGGCAGCGCGACCGTCGCAGGCTTCGCACTCGCCAACAGCGACAGCGGCTCGCTGGCGGGCGACCTGCTGATGATCGGCGCCGTCCTGCTCTGCGGGCTTGGCTATGCCGAAGGCGCGACGCTCTCGCGCCGTCTCGGCGGCTGGCAGGTGATCTCCTGGGCGCTGCTGCTGTCGCTACCGGCGATGGTTGTCATCGCCTTGCTGTTCTGGCCCTCGACCTGGCAGGGCATCGGGACGCCGGCCTGGATCGGCCTTGCTTACGTCTCAGTCTTCAGCATGCTCGTCGGCTTCGTCTTCTGGTATCGCGGCCTGGCGCTCGGCGGCATCGCCAGCGTCGGCCAGCTTCAGCTCTTGCAGCCGTTCTTCGGGCTCATGCTCGCAGGTTGGCTGCTCGGCGAGCCGATCGCCTGGACGATGATCGCCGCGACCGCCGTGGTCGTGCTCTGCGTTGCCGGGGCGAAGCGCTTCGCCTGAGCCCGCCCCCCAACTCTTGGAATTCCCGCCATCCAAGGCCATCTTGTGGCGATGGAGGTTGCGTGATGGCAAGCGGATGGGCTCCGGACGGAGCGGTTCAGGACCAGATAGACGGTTCGATCACGGACGCAGTTCGGTTGGCGCGCTCGCGGCTGCCAAACGGCCCAGGCGAGATCTACTGCCAGGAATGCGGCGAGGAGATTCCCGAAGCGCGCCGCCTCGCCATGCCCGGCGCCCGGCTCTGCGTCGCTTGCCAGTCCGGGCAGGATCGGTCGGCGGCGCAATCCAGCTATAACCGGCGCGGCAGCAAGGACAGCCAATTGAAGTGAGTTGGGCTGTGGCGGCGCGCGCCGCATCGCTTCGGCTGCGTGCGGAGATGGGCATCCACCAGAAGCGATGGCGATGACGCGCTGCGATGTCGGGGGGAGTGGTGCCGCAAGAGGGATTCGAACCCCCGACCCCCTCATTACGAATGAGGTGCTCTACCAGCTGAGCTATTGCGGCAACGGGTGGCGCTGTACCAGCAGGCGCCGGGCTTGGCAAGCCAATCTCGACGTCATGCACATCACCCTGACATGGCGCTGTGCGGCAGCCGTCAATCCTTGCGCAGCTTCTCCGTCTCGGGCTTCTCCTGGCCGAGCGCGACGATGCCGCGGCGGATCGTGCGGGTACGGGTGAAGTGCTTGTGCAGCGTCTCGCCATCGCCATAGCGGATGGCGCGGGTCAGCAGCGCGAGGTCCTCGTTGAAACGGCCGAGCATCTCCAGCACGGCTTCCTTGTTGTGCAGGAAGACGTCGCGCCACATCGTCGGGTCGGAAGCCGCGATGCGGGTGAAGTCGCGGAAGCCGCCGGCCGAGAACTTGATCACCTCGGACTGCGTCACCGCCTCCAGATCCTCGGCCGTGCCGACGATGTTGTAGGCGATCAGATGCGGCAGGTGGCTGGTGACGGCCAGCACGAGGTCATGATGATGGGCGCTCATCACTTCCACCAGCGCGCCCATGCCTTCCCAGAACTGGCGGGTTTTCGCGATGGCCGCGGCGTCCGTGCCTTCCGGCGGCGTCAGGATGCACCAGCGATTGAGGAAGAGGCTGGGGAAGCCGGCATCGGGGCCGGAGTTCTCCGTGCCCGCGACCGGATGGGCCGGCACGAAGGCGACGCCCTCGGGCAGATGCGGCGAGACGGCGTCGACAACCGAGCCCTTGACCGAGCCGACATCGGAGACGATCGCACCCGACTTCAATTCGCTGGCGATCTCGGCCGCGACCGGCCCGCAGGCGCCGACCGGGACGCAGAGGATGATGTGATCGGCATCGCGAGCCGCTTCCGCCGCCGTCTCCGCCACCATATGGCCGAGGCCAAGTTCGCGCGCCCGCTTGCGGACGGCCTCGTCGCGATCGGCCAGCACGATCGTGCCGGCGAGATTCAGCTCCTTCGCCGCGCGCGCGATCGAAGAGCCGATCAGCCCGATGCCGATGATGGCGAGGCGGGCGAAGACCGGCTCGGAGCGGCGCGGCGCGAAGCTTTCCGCCATCTCGGTCACGCCTTGAGGAAATCGGCGAGCGCGGCGACGACGAGGCGGTTCGCCTCCTCCGAGCCGATGGTCATGCGCAGCGCGTCCGGCAGGCCATAGCCGCCGACCGCGCGCAGGATCAGGCCGCGCTGGGTCAGGAAGGCGTCGGCGTCCTTGGCGGTCTTGCCGGCCGTCCTGGTGAAATGGATCAGCACGAAATTGCCGACCGAAGGCGTGACGGTCAGGCCGAGCTTCTCCAGCTCTGCCGTCGTCCAGGCCAGCCATGTCTCGTTGTGCTCCAGCGCGGCGGCGACATGCGCCTCGTCGGCGACGGCAGCGGCGCCGGCCTCGATCGCGGCGCCGTTGACGTTGAACGGGCCGCGGATGCGTTCGAGCGCGTCGATGATGTGGGCCGGCGCATACATCCAGCCGATGCGCAGATTGGCGAGACCGTAGATCTTCGAGAAGGTGCGGGTCATCACGACATTCTCGCTCTCGGCGACGAGCTCGATGCCGGAGGCGTAGTCGTTGCGGCGGACATATTCGGCATAGGCCGCGTCGAGCACGAACAGGACATGCGGCGGCAGCCCGGCCTGCAGGCGCTTGACCTCGTCGAAGGGCAGATAGGTGCCGGTCGGGTTGTTGGGGTTGGCGAGGAAGACGATCTTCGTCTTCGGCGTCACCGCTGCGAGGATGCCGTCGACATCGGCCGTATAGTTCTTCTCGGGCACGATGACCGGCTTGCCGCCCATCGCAAGGATGGCGATGCGGTAAACCAGGAAGCCGTACTGGCTGTAGATACCCTCGTCGCCCGCACCGAGATAGGCCTTGGTGACGAGCTCCAGCAGTTCGTCCGAGCCGTTGCCGCAGATGATCCGCTGGGGATCGAGGCCGTAGCGGCCGGCAATCGCCTGCTTGAGCTTGGTCGAGGTGCCGTCGGGATAGAGCTCCAGCTTGGCGGCGAGGCCTTCGAAGGCTGCGATCGCCTTCGGGCTCGGGCCGAGCGGGGTTTCGTTGGAAGAGAGCTTGTGCAGCTTCACGCCGGCGGGCGCGGCGGACTTGCCGGGAACATAGGCCTCGATATCGAGGACGCCGGGACGCGGGGTGGGACGGGTCGCCATGACGATTGACCTTGCAGCAGGAAGCCAGCCCGTTCAGCGGGCGGATTTGACGGAGAAGCGAGCGGCGTGGCTGCCGATCTCGGCGAAGTCGCTCAAGCCTGCCGGCACGAGGGCCTGGCGGATCGCCGCTTGATCGACCTCGCCGGAGGCTGCGACGAGCAGCGAGAGATGCGAGCCGTCGGCCGCCGAGGCCGAGACTTCGGCCAGATGCTCTGCGAGGCCATGCCGCAAGCTTTCAGACCAGCGCTCGACGCGAGCAGCATAGAGCACGATCTCGCGTACGGCGGCGTCCGCCAGCGGTTTGGCGATGCAGTAGACCGGGGTTCCCGCGGGATGGTTAGGCCGCTCGACGAAGGGCAACCGCGCGATGATCTTCGGCGCATCCGCCCCGATCAGGTCGCGCCACCAGATGCCGGCGCTGGCGCCCTGGTCCATGCGGAAGATGCCGAGATCGCCCGCCGATTCAGCGACAGCGCGGATGACGGAGCGCGCATCCTCATGCGTGATGAACGGCACGGTGAAGCCGAAATGGAAGCGGGCGGAATCGCGCATCGCCGCATCGCCACCGGAGATGTCGGCATGAACGGAGTAGTTTGCCTGCACATAGGTGAAGGTCGCGATGATGATGCGCCAGACGCTCTCGACCGTGTCGAGCGGGAGCAGCCCCTTATGGCTGAGCGCGAGCCGCTTCATGATGTCGGCCTCGCGGCCGGGACGGAAGGCGGAGCCGGAGGCCTGCGTCTTCTTGATCGAGATCAGCGTCTCGATGACCTGAGAGCGCTCCATCAGCAGCGCATGCATCGCGCTGTCGATGCGATCGATTTCACCGCGGAGATCGGCGAGGGACGTAGGAGCGGCTTCGGTCATGGCAACGCGCTTTCCGGCAAGGCCACGCTCCTTAGCGCTCCCGCCGCGCCTTGGCAAAGCCGGCCGCGCAGTACCGCGTTGACAGAACCGCTTTGGCGCGGCATCGCTAGAGTTCGATTTTCCGAACGCCTGGACCGGCAAGACAAATCCTACTGCCGAAGCGGACGACATGAGCGACCTCTCCCCCAGCCTGGCCGATCCGCAGAAGGAGGCGAACGAGCCCTCCAGCCCGGTCGCGCGCTTCGGGCCTGACACGCCGCTCTTGATGGATTGCGGCGTGGTGCTGGATCATTGGCAGATCGCCTACCAGACCTACGGCACGTTGAATGCCGAGAAATCGAACGCGATCCTCGTCTGCCACGCTCTGACCGGCGACCAGTATGTTGCGAGCCGCAACCCGATCACCGGCAAGGGCGGCTGGTGGACGGCGATGATCGGGCCGGGCAAGCCGATCGATACCGACCGCTTCTTCATGATCTGCGCCAATGTGATCGGCGGCTGCACCGGCACGACTGGACCGGCCTCGACCGATCCGGCAACGGGCAAGCCCTGGGGCCTGTCCTTCCCGGTCGTCACCATCCGCGACATGGTGCGGGCCCAGGCGGCGCTCATCGATTCATTGGGCATCGAGACGCTGTTCTGCGTCGCCGGCGGCTCGATGGGCGGCATGCAGGTTCTGCAATGGGCGGCGAGCTATCCGAACCGTGTGTTCGCGGCACTGCCGCTCGCCACCGGCGCCAAGCATTCCGCCCAGAACATCGCCTTCCACGAAGTCGGCCGGCAGGCAGTCATGGCTGATCCGGAGTGGCGACGCGGGCGCTATCTCGAAGAGGGCACGCGCCCGGCCAAGGGGCTCTCGGTCGCGCGGATGGGCGCGCATATCACCTATCTCTCGGAGCAGGCGCTGCACCGCAAGTTCGGCCGCAAATTGCAGGACCGGGAAGCACCGACCTTCTCCTTCGACGCGGATTTCCAGGTCGAGAGCTATCTGCGCCATCAGGGGCTGAGCTTCGTCGAGCGCTTCGACGCCAATTCCTATCTCTATGTGACGCGCGCGATGGATTATTTCGACCTCGCCGCCGACCATGACGGCGTGCTGGCGCGCGCCTTCGCGGGGACCAAGACGCGCTTCTGCGTGGCCTCCTTCACCTCGGACTGGCTGTTCCCGACGGCGGATTCGCGCGCGATCGTGCATGCGCTCAACGCGGCTGGCGCCTCGGTCTCCTTCGTCGAGCTGGAGAGCGACAAGGGCCACGACGCCTTCCTGCTGGAAGAGCCCAATCTCTTCGCCACGACGCGCGGCTTCATCGGCGCAGCGGCGCGGGCACGCGGACTCTAGACCATGGCCTTCAGCGACACGAACCAGACCAACCGCATCGACCTCAAGCTCGTCGCCGAGATGGTACAGCCAGGAACACGCGTGCTCGATGTCGGCTGCGGCGACGGCGCGCTGCTCGCACTGCTGGCCGAGAGCCGACAGGTCGATGCGCGCGGCATCGAACTGTCCCGCGAGGGCGTGGCCGGTTGCGTGGCGCGTGGGCTCTCGGTCATCCAGGGCGACGCCGATACCGATCTCGGCGACTACCCTGACGATAGCTTCGACTACGTCATCCTTTCGCAGACGATCCAGGCGACGCGCAATCCCCGCCTCGTGCTGGAGCAGATGCTGCGCATCGGCCGGCACGCCATCGTCTCCTTCCCGAATTTCGGGCATTGGCGGATGCGCAGCCAGGTGTTCTTCCAGGGGCGGATGCCGGTGACGGACTCCCTGCCCTACGCCTGGTGGGACACGCCCAACATCCATTTCTGCACGATCCGCGACTTCGTCACGCTCTGCGACCAGATCGGCGCCAAGAAGGAGCGCGCCGTCGCGCTCGACGCCGCCGGCGGCAAGGTCGGCGTCAACGCGCCCTGGTGGTTCTGGAACCTATTCGGCGCGCAGGCCGTGTTCCTGCTGAAGCGGGGCTGAGTTCCTTCTCCCCTCGGGGGAGAAGGTGGCATGGCAAAGCCATGACGGATGAGGGCAGCGCGTCGGCCAAAAGAAAAGGGCCGCTTGCGCGACCCTTCCCTCATCCGTCTGCTTCGCAGACACCTTCTCCCCCAAGGGGAGAAGGGTAGTCGCGTCAGTTCAGCGCCACGCCGGCTGGCCGCTTCTCCTTCACGGCCGCGACCGAACCCAGCATCAGCGAGCCCGGCCCGACGGTGATCGGCACATCCTCGCCGTCGACGATCTCGCCGGCGAGAATGGCTTCGGCCAGCGGGTCCTGCACCGATTTCTGGATCACGCGCTTCAGCGGGCGCGCGCCATAGGCGGGGTCGTAGCCCTTCTCCGCCAGCCAGTCGCGCGCCTCCTTCGAGAGCTCGAGCGTGATCTTGCGGTCGGTCAGCAGCTTCGCGAGGCGAGCCATCTGGATGTCGACGATCGCACCCATGTCCTGCCGCCGCAGGCGGTGGAACAGGATGATGTCGTCGATCCGGTTCAGGAACTCGGGCCGGAAGGCGTGGCGGACCACGCCCATGACCTCGTCGCGAACCGCGTCGCTGTCCTGGCCTTCCGGCTGGTTCACCAGGAACTCCGAGCCGAGATTCGAGGTCATGATGATCAGCACGTTGCGGAAGTCGACGGTGCGGCCCTGGCCATCGGTCAGGCGGCCGTCGTCGAGAACCTGCAACAGGACGTTGAACACGTCCGGGTGCGCCTTCTCGACCTCGTCGAAGAGCACGACCTGATAGGGTCGGCGACGGACGGCTTCCGTCAGAGCGCCGCCCTCCTCGTAGCCGACATAGCCGGGAGGCGCGCCGATGAGCCGGGCGACCGAGTGCTTCTCCATGTATTCGGACATGTCGATGCGCACGAGCGCGGTGTCGTCGTCGAACAGGAACGAGGCCAGCGCCTTGGTCAATTCGGTCTTGCCGACGCCGGTGGGGCCGAGGAACATGAAGGAACCGATCGGGCGGTTGGGGTCCTGCAGGCCGGCGCGCGCGCGGCGGACCGCGGTCGAGACCGCCTCGACCGCCTCGCGCTGCCCGACGACGCGGGCGCCGAGAACCTCCTCCATGCGGAGCAGCTTCTCCTTCTCGCCTTCGAGCATGCGGTCGACCGGCACGCCGGTCCAGCGCGAGACGACCTGCGCGACATGGTCCGGCGTCACGGCCTCCTCGACCATACCGGCATCGTCGCCCTTTTCCTCGACCTCGGCCAGAGTCTTCTCGAGCTGCGGGATTTCGCCATAGGCAAGCTCGCCGGCCCGCTGATACTCGCCCTTGCGCTGCGCCTGGGCGAGCTCGTTGCGAGCATTGTCGAGCCTGGTCTTGATCTCCGCGGCGTGGCCGAGCTTGTCCTTCTCCGCCTTCCACCTGGTGGTGATGGTGTCGGAGCGCGTCTCCAGATCGGCCAGTTCGGATTCGAGCCGCTTCAGCCGCTCCTTCGAGCCGGCGTCGCTCTCCTTCTTGAGCGCCTCCTGCTCGATCTTGAGACGGACGATCTCGCGATCGATCGAATCCAGCTCTTCCGGCTTGGAGTCGACCTGCATGCGCAACCGTGCTCCGGCCTCGTCGACGAGGTCGATCGCCTTGTCGGGCAGGAATCGGTCGGTGATGTAGCGGTTCGACAGCGTCGCAGCCGAGACCAGCGCCGAATCCGTGATGCGGACACGGTGATGCTGCTCGTATTTCTCCTTCAGGCCGCGCAGGATCGAGATGGTGTCCTCGACCGTCGGCTCGTCGACGAAGACGGGCTGAAAACGCCGCGCCAAGGCAGCATCCTTTTCGACGTACTTGCGGTATTCGTCGAGCGTGGTCGCGCCGACGCAATGCAGTTCGCCGCGCGCCAGAGCGGGCTTCAGCAGGTTTGACGCATCCATCGCGCCATCGGTCTTGCCGGCACCGACGAGGGTGTGCATCTCGTCGATGAACAGGATGACGCCGCCATCCGAGGACGAAACCTCGGTCAGCACCGCCTTCAGTCGCTCCTCGAACTCGCCGCGATATTTCGCGCCGGCGATGAGCGAGCCCATGTCGAGCGCGAGCAGTTCCTTGTCCTTCAGGCTCTCGGGCACGTCGCCATTGACGATGCGCAGCGCGAGGCCCTCGGCGATGGCAGTCTTGCCGACGCCGGGCTCGCCGATCAGGACGGGATTGTTCTTGGTTCGGCGCGACAGCACCTGAATGGTGCGGCGGATCTCCTCGTCGCGGCCGATCACCGGGTCGAGCTTGCCCTCGCGCGCCGCAGCAGTGAGATCGCGGGCGTATTTCTTCAGTGCGTCATAGGCCTGCTCGGCCGACGCGGAATCGGCGGTGCGGCCCTTGCGGATCGCCTCGATCGCGGCGTTGAGTGCCTGCGGCGTCACGCCTGCCTTCGACAGGGCCTTGCCGGCATCGCTGTCCTTCTCGATCGCCAGCGCGAGCAAGAGCCGCTCGACCGTGACGAACGAGTCGCCGGCCTTCTCGGCTGCCTTCTCGGCGGTATCGAAAACGCGGGCGAGGCCCGGCGTCAGGTTGAGCCCGCCCGAGCCGCCCGAAACCTTCGGCAGCTTGGCCAGCGCCTGGTCCACAGACTGCAAGGCGACGCGCGACTGGCCGCCGGCCCGGTCGATCAGACCAGCCGCCATGCCTTCGTTATCGTCAAGCAGCGCCTTCAGCAGATGCTCCGGCGTGAACTGCTGGTTGCCCTCGCGCAGGGCGATCGTCTGCGCCGCCTGGAGGAAACCCTTCGCCCGATCCGTATATTTCTCGATATTCATTCAGCTATCTCCGCCCGCAGGCCGCGCCCCGTAGCGACGTGAACCTGCTGCCCTTTCATCAGGATGGGGCGCCGCGATGGGCCGCCCCTCGCCCTCCAAGATAGTGTGACATTGGCGCAACGGAAGAGGCCCGTACCAGAATTGACCTGGCGCAAGCGGCAGGCGCAGATCGGGCATGGCCGGGACCAAGCGACAGCAGGCGATTCGGAAAGCCTTGAGGGCGCTGGCACCCGGCATTCCGCTATCGGATGCCGAGGCCGTCGTGACGCTGGCGGAGCGGCGCCACATGAAGGACTTGCCGCCCTCGACAGCGCTCTGGCTCGCCCTCGGCAGCCATGTCCGCCACGTCCACACCGACTACGAACGCCTGCTCGGCGAGGGCTACGATCGCGACGCCGCCCGTTTCTTCGTCGCCGAGGAGACCGACGCCGTCCTTGCCGGCTGGGGTTGCCAGCGTTCGGTCAGCGAGGGCGAGGACGAATGACGCGGTCTCCCTGCCATGTGCCGATGCAGGCGGCTGATCGAAACGGATACAAGATTTGATCTGTCAGGGCCGGCCGACGAGGCTATGGTCCGCGACCTTGCCTGAACGGGACCCGACCATGCGCATCGAAACGCTCTACCGCTATCCCGTGAAAGGCCTCTCTCCGGAACGGCTCGAACGTGCCGCGCTCTCGGCGGGCGGGTATTTCCCCGGCGACCGGCTCTTCGCCATCGAGAACGGCCCCTCCGGCTTCGACGCGGCCGAGCCCGTGCACCAGCCCAAGATCAAGTACCTGATGCTGATGCGCAACGAGTCCCTGGCACGGCTCAAGACCCGCTACGACGATGCCAGCGGCGATCTCGTCATCCACGAGGGCGGGCAGGAGGTGCTGCGTGCAGCGACCGCCAATGGCGAGGGCCACGCCGCGATCACCCGCTTCTTCTCCGGCTTCATGCCCGAGGAACTGCGCGGCGAGCCGAAGCTGCTGACGGCGCCGCCGACCTATCGCTTCACCGATTCGCGCTCGGGTTTCGTCTCGATCATCAACCTCGCCAGCGTCGCCGACCTGGAACAGCGCCTCGGGCAGCCCGTCGACCCCTTGCGCTTCCGCGGCAATTTGATGGTCAGCGGGCTCGCCGCCTGGGCCGAAAATGATCTCGTCGACCGCGAGTTGACCGGCCCCGGCGGGCTGCGCCTGCAGGTGATCAAGCGGATCGAGCGCTGCGCCGCGACCAATGTCGACCCCGAGACCGGCGCGCGCGACATGCAGATCCCGAAGGCGCTGATGAAGAATTACGGCCATGTCGATTGCGGCATCTATTGCCGCGTCCTCGCCGACGGCGCGCTCGGCGAAGGGGACGGGCTCACGGTCGCGGAGGCACCGGCGCAGCTCGGCATTGCCTGATACCGCCTGCCGTCATTCTCGGAACACCGGCAGATTCCAGACAAGAAAAAGGGCCCGAACGGGCCCTTTTCCATATTCGATCGATGATGCCGGAGCAGCTTACTCGCTCGAGCCATCCGTCTCCGAGCCCAGCGCATCCATGACCTCGCGCGGCGAACGGCGGCGGCGAGTGCGCTTGGGCGCTGCCTCATCCGCAGCCGGTTCTGCCGGGGCGGCGGCGGGCTCGACGGCCGGGGCCTCGACCGGCTCCGGCGCGGGGACACGCACAGGGGTGGTCAGGAAGGACGGCAGCGCGGCGGCGACATCATCACCCGCATCGGCCTCGACCTCGCGCTCGCGGCGCGGGCGACGCTCCCGCTGAGGGCGCTCGGCCCGCTCGGGACGCTCGAAACGGCGCTGTTCGCCCTGAACCTGCTCGGAAGCAGCCTCGACGGCACCGCCCTCGCTGACCGGGATGTCGGAACGCGGCGCATCGGGACGCGGAGCGTAACCGCCGGGAGCCCCCTGGCCTTCGGCATTGCGGTCGAAACGACGCTCGCCGCGATCCGGACGATCGAAGCGACGCTCGTTGTTGTTGCTGTTGTTGCGGTCGTTGTTGAAACGCTCGCGGCGGTTCGGGCGGTCGAAACGCTGGCCCTCGCCGCCGTTCTCGCCCTCATTGCGCTGGCCACCGCCATGGCCGTTATAGCCATTGGCGTTGGCATAGCCGTTCGAGCGCATCTCCGGCTGCGGGCCGGCGCCAGGCTGGAAGGACTGGCTCTCATCGTCGCCCTCTTCCTCGCCCTCGTCCGCGTCTTCGACGAAGGCGCGATTCGGCGGGAAGGAATGGCCAAACTGCTGAGCCATCTGCTCCTGCGCCGCGAGCAGGATGCGGTAGTAATGCTCGGCGAACTGGAAATAGCTCTCGGCAGCAACGGTATCGCCCGAAGACTGGGCATCGCGCGCAAGCTGGAGATATTTCTCGGCGACATTCTGCGCCGTGCCGCGAACCTTTACGTCCGGTCCGTTGGATTCGTAGCTACGCTGCAACGGATTGGGAGATTTGCGATTGCCGTTATTGTTGCCGCCACCGCTATTGTTGCGGCCGCGCATACGCCGGTTCTGACCTGGTCTCATTCGCGTCTGTCTCGCGCTTCTGTGTTCAAAGCAACCGTGGTGCCGTCATGCGCGTTGCGATGCACAGCGGGTTGCGACGCTGTGTCGGACGAAGGTGACCTGAAGGGGCGATCCGCCGTTCCTGGTCTTCACGCGCTCTTTTCCAAAAAGGGGGTTTCAACCCCATGAGCCGATCGGCGCCACGCGCCTTCGGGGCTCCATCCGGCTTGTCAGTTGCATCGCTGCGGGAACACGCCCCCAAACGATGCCGTACTCGAGCAAATCCTGTACGATCGGGAACTGCCCAGAGGCTCGGCTCTGACGCCACCAGCTTCGGCTGGATGCTGCTTAGCTCGTTTTGGCTGCTTCTCCAAGCGAAATCGACCAAAAGCCTGTGCATTATCAAGCGAGCGTGAAGATCAACGCCCGCTCATGCCCTCCCAGATCGTTCCGGCTGCCACTGAATTCAAGCCCGCCGGCCCGCATCAGCGCAACGACATCCGGCCCCTGCCCGGCTCCGATCTCGAAAACGACAACGCCGCCGGGCGCAAGCAAGGACGGCAGGGATGAAGCCAAGAGACGATAGGGCCCAAGCCCGTCTGCGCCGCCGTCGAGAGCCAGCAGCGGATCGTGCTCGCGCACCTCGACGGAGAGCGTCGCAATCTCGCCCGAGGGAATATAGGGCGGGTTCGAGACGATGAGATCGAAGCGGCCGGCGAGACCTTCGGTCCAGCTGCCTTGCTGGAACGCAGCGCGGCATTCCACGCCGTTGAGCGCGGCATTGCCAGCCGCGGTCCGGCAGGCCTCCTCGGACAGGTCGATGCCGAGGCCGTGCGCCTGCTGCAACTCGCTGAGCAGGGCGATCAGCAGGCAACCGGTGCCGGTTCCGAGATCGAGCAGCGCCAATTCCTCGCCGCGGCGGCCGGCAAGCTGCGCGAGCGCCGCCTCGACGATCGTCTCGCTATCCGGGCGCGGCTCCAGCGTCGCCGGCGACAGACGGAACGGCAGCCCCCAGAACTCACGCTCGCCGAGAATGCGCCAGACCGGCTCCCCCGCGAGGCGACGAGCCGCGAAATCGTCAAGCCGCGCGCGTGCTTCCGCCGGCAGGAGCGTATCCGGATCGGCGTTGGCGGCGCCCAGGCTGCCTTCGACCAGCAGCCGCGCATCGAGGCCGGGGCTCGGCGAGCCCGCGCGCAGGAGGCTCTGCGCAAGACGGCGCCGCGCCTCCCTGACGGTCGGCACGGCGCCCTCCCCTCGAACGCTTCCCGCGGCACCCGCTTCGGGTTCCGCACCTCCCCGAATGGAGGTCAGTTGCCCTGCATCTTCAGATTGACGCAGGTTATCATCTTCTTGTTCAGCGAGGCCTTGCTTTCGCGCGTGCCGCGCATCTCCGTCCGGCACGCCTTGCGCGCCTGCGACTGCGTCATCGCGCCCTGCAGAGCCGCCGGCTGGCCCGACGTCATCTTGCGGAAGGTGCGCTCCTGAGCCTGCGAGACGCCGCTCATCGCCAGCGCCATCAGCCCGGTCACCGCTATCGTCGAGAACATCTTGATCATGAGAGGGTCCCCCCTTTGCTGGTGTCGATGCATCAACAACGCGGGACGGGCGCTTTGGTTTCATCGCGCGGGCCTCACGCCATGCCCTCGGCCGCCAGCAGCTTTGCCTGGTGCTCTGCCGTGAGCGCGTCGATGATCTCGTCGAGCACCAGCCCCTGCATCATCTCGTCGAGCTTGTAGAGCGTCAGGTTGATGCGGTGGTCGGTGACGCGCCCCTGCGGGAAATTATAGGTGCGGATGCGTTCCGAGCGATCGCCCGAGCCGACCTGCGAACGTCGGTCCGCCGAGCGCTCGGCATCGATGCGCAGGCGCTCCATGTCGAAGAGCTTGGCGCGCAGCAATTCATAGGCCCGCGCCTTGTTCTTGTGCTGGGAGCGCTCGTCCTGGACCAGCACGACGGTGTTGGTCGGGATATGGGTCAGGCGCACCGCCGATTCGGTCTTGTTGACGTGCTGGCCGCCGGCGCCGCCGGAGCGCAGCGTGTCGGTGCGGATGTCGGCCTCGTTGAGGGTGATGTCGACATCGGTGGCGAGTGGCAGCGTCGCCACCGTCGCAGCCGAGGTATGGATGCGCCCGCTCGCCTCGGTATCCGGCACGCGCTGAACGCGGTGGACGCCGGATTCGAACTTGAGACGGGCATAGACGCCGCGGCCGTTGATCTCGGCGATGACCTCCTTGTAACCGCCGGCCGTGCCCTCGCTCTCGGAGAGGACATCGAGGCTCCAGCCCTTCTGGGCGGCGTGGCGCTGATACATGCGCAGGAGATCGCCGGCGAAGAGCGCGGCCTCGTCGCCGCCGGTGCCCGCCCTGATCTCGAGAATGACGCCGCGCTCGTCGGCGGCATCCTTCGGCAGCAGGGCGACGAGGATCTCGCGGGCGCGCGCCTCGATCTCGGCGCGGGCGATGTCGCGCTCCTCATAGGCGAGGTCGCGGAACTCGGAATCGGTCGCGGGATCGGCGATCAGCGCCTCCGCCTCGTCCAGCGAAATCTGCGCCTGCCGCCAGGAGGCGATCGCCGCGACCACGGGATCGAGCTCGGCCAGTTCCTTCGCGAGTTCGACGGTGCGCGCCGCCTCGGTGGCATGATTGATCTCGTCGGTCGCGGCGGCATGGCGCGCCACGATGACGTCGAGACGATCCTGAGGGAGCTGGAGGGACATCAAATGAACTCGTGAAACAAAAGGGAAAAGCGGCAGCGGCTGCAAAAGCAGCGTCGCTAGACCGGGACCTTGAACTCGGTCGCGAAGGCGGCGAGTTGCTGGCGCAGATTGGTGGCGCCTTCCGGAGAGGCCAGCATCCAGTCCATGCGCTCGCGCAGCTTGCCGGCATCGAGCGCGCGCAACATCGCCTTGACCGGCCCGATCGAGGCGGCCGACATCGAGAAGCCGCGATAGCCCAGGCCGATCAGGGCCATCGTCTCCAGCGGCTTGCCGCCCATCTCGCCACAGACGGTGACGGGGCAGCCGGTCTCGGCAGCAGCCTCGATGATACGCCTGAGAGCCCTGAGGGCGCCGACGCCGAGCGGATCGAAGCGGTCGGCGACACGCTTGTTCTCACGATCGGCGGCGAAGAGGAACTGCATGAGGTCGTTGGTGCCGATCGACAGGAAATCCGCCTCGCGCGCGATCTCCCGCAGCTCGAACAACAGCGACGGCACCTCGACCATGACGCCGACCCTGAGATCGCGCGGCGGGGCAACGCCCTGCTTCTCCAGCATGGCCTGCTCGCGACGGATGATCATGCGGGCGCGGCGGAACTCCTCGGTGGTCGCGACCATCGGCAGCATGATCTTGAGATCCCGCCCCGCCCCGGCCCGCAGCATCGCGCGCACCTGCGCCCGGAGCAGCCGCGGCTTGTCGAGGCCGATGCGGATCGCGCGCCAGCCGAGCGCCGGGTTCTCTTCCTCGACCCGCTCCATATAGGGCAACACCTTGTCGCCGCCGATATCGAGGGTGCGGAAGGTGACCGGCAATTCCGCCGCAGCCTCCAGCACGGCCGCATAGAGCGCCTGCTGTTCGGCGGTGGTCGGCATGTGCTGCGCCACCATGAACTGCAATTCGGTGCGGAACAGGCCGATGCCGGAGGCGGCCGTCGCCTCGATGTTCGGCATGTCGACGATCAGGCCGGCATTGATCTGCAGGGTGATGTCGACCCCGTCGCGGGTGACGGCCGGAAGCTCCTTGAGCTTCTGGTACTGCTTCTGCTTGCGGGCGCGCAGCCGCGCCTTGTCCTTGTAGGCATTCTCGACGTCGGGCTGCGGGCGGATCTGCACCTCGCCCGCCTGACCATCGACGATGATGGCATCCCCCGCCTCGACCAGCGCGGTCGCGTTGACGACCTCGCCGACGGCGGGGATGCCGAGCGCGCGGGCGACGATCGCGATATGGCTGGTCGGCCCCCCCTCCTCCAGCACGAGCCCGCGCAAGTGAGCACGGTCGTAGTCCAGCAGCGCCGCCGGACCCATCGAGCGGGCGACGAGGATGGCATTCTCCGGCAGGTTCTCGCGGGCGACGCCGTTCGCCTTGCCGACCAGCGTGCGCAGCAGCCGGTTGGCGAGATCGTCGAGATCGTGCAGCCGCTCGCGCAGATAGGGGTCTGTCTGGCGCAGCATCTTGGCGCGGGTGTCGGACTGGACGCGCTCGACCGCCGCCTCGGCGGTGAGTCCGGTCAGCACGACCTCGCGCATGCGGCGCAGCCAGCCCTGGTCATGGGCGAACATGCGGAAGGTCTCGAGAACGTCGCGATGCTCGCCGGTATGGGCGACGTCGCCGCGCTCGACCAGTTCGTCGATCGAGGCCCGCATCTCGCCGATCGCCGCTTCGAGCCGGCCGACCTCGGCAGCCGGATTCTCGGCGATGAGATTGGTGATCGCGACGCGCGGCTCGTGCAGCACGACATGGCCGAGGCCGACGCCATCGGCCAGCGCCACGCCGACGCCATGGATCGGACGATCGAGGCCAATCGAGGCGCCGGGCGCCGCCAGCGACTTGAGGCCGCCGGCCGCGATCATCTCCGCCATCAGCATGGCGGTGGTCTGAAGGGTCTCGATCTCGTCTTCGGAATAGAGCCGCGAAGCCCGATTCTGGATGACGAGCACGCCCATCACGGCGCCGCCGCGCAGAATCGGCACGCCGAGGAAGGAGCGGTAGACCTCTTCGCCCGTCTCCGGACGGTAGGAGAAGGAAGGGTGAGCCTGCGCGTCCGACAGCGCCAGCGGCTCGGCCTCGCTCGCGATCAGGCCGACGAGGCCCTCGCCCGCCCGCATGGTGGTGAGGTGGACCGCCTCGCGGTTGAGGCCTTCGGTCGCGTAGAGTTCAAGCGAGCCGTCCTCGCGCAGGACGTAGACGGAGCAGACTTCGGCGACGAGATTGCCGGCGATCAGGACGACGAGACGGTCCAGCCGCTCCTGCGGGCTGATCGATGCCGCCATGACCTCGCGGAGACGGCGCAACAGAACGCCCGGTCCTCCGAGAGCGCCTCGCATCGATCTCAGCCCTCCGCCCGCCTCCTCAGCCATCGACGATACGATGCCTGTCCAGACCTGAGTCGCCCACTCCGGTCATGCTGCCTTCTAGCGACCAAAGACCTTATTCGGCAAGGGCCGCGAACAGGGTCCGTAGCATCACCCCAAGATTTCCGTCGTTTTTGGGCTCGAGGCCGAAGTCTCAGGGCCGCACCAAAACGAGATGAGAGGCCTCGGCGGCACTCCGCTTCCGGCGCGATCCTGCCGACATCTTGCGGACACCGGCTTCCGGGGCAGCCGATGACGCGGCCGATGTCTCGCCCCGGCCCGTCCGCCGCGCGCCGGCACGTGGTTCCTTGCGCTCGTTACCCACGGCCAATGCCTCGGCCGCCCCGGCCTCACCGGACAGGGCCAGCAGGTATTGCCGCGTCCACCAGTCGATATCGGTAGCCGCGATGATGGCATAGAGCTTCTCGAAGCGGCGGATGCGCTCGGTCTTCGGCATGGCGAGCGCGGTGCGGATCGCTTCCGCCACCTCGTGGGAATCGAAGGGATTGACGATCAGCGCCTCGCTCATCTGCTGGGCCGCGCCGGCGAAGCGCGAGAGCACGAGCACGCCCGGATCGGCCGGGTCCTGCGCCGCGATATATTCCTTGGCGACGAGATTCATGCCGTCGCGCATCGGCGTGACCAGGCCGACCTGGGCGCGCCGGTAGAAGCCGGCCAGCGCCTTGCGCGAATAGGCCTTCTTGACCACACGGATCGGCGTCCAGTCGAATTCGCCGAGCTGGGCGTTGAGACGGCCGGCAACTTCGTCGGACTGGCGGTCCAGATCCGCATATTCGGGCACGTCGCTGCGCGAGGGCGGGGCAATCTGCAGCAGGCTGACCCGCCCGCGCTCCTCCGGATGGCCGCGCAGGAATTCGCCGAACGCCTCCAGCCGCTGGACGATGCCCTTGGAGTAGTCGAGCCGGTCGACCCCGATGACGAGCTTGCGCTGGCCGAGGGATTCACGCGTGGCGCGCAGAGGCGTCGTCGCCTGGCGGGCGGAGGCGGCGGCGAGCCGGCGGAAGCCCTCGACATCGATCCCGATCGGGAAGGCCCGCACCGTGGTCTCGCGCGGGCCCAGCCGCACGCGCCTGCCGTCGGTGCGGGCGCCGCAAAGGGAGACGAGTCCGTCGATCAGGTTGCGCGCATCGACCTCGGTTTGCATCCCGACAAGGTCGTAAGCTGCCATGGTGCGGATCAGCGTCGCGCTGAACGGCAAGACGCCCATGATCTCGGCCGCCGGCCAGGGGATATGGTGGAAATAGCCGATGCGGTTGGTGACGCCGCGCCGGCGCAGTTCCGCCGCCAGCGGGATCAGGTGGTAATCATGGATCCAGATCATGTCGTCGGGCTTGATCAGCCCGGCGAGCGCGCGGGCAAAGCGCCGATTGACGCCGAGATAGCCCATATAGTCGCTGCGCTGGAACTCGGTGAGGCCGAGCCGATAGTGCATCAGCGGCCAGAGCGCCCGGTTCGAGAAGCCGAGATAGTAGCTCTGGCGCTCGGCCTCGCTCAGATCGGTCACGGCATAGGTCACGTTGCCATGTTCGACCTGCCGGACCGGCGCCGGCGCGCCCTCGCTGACCGCCCCGCTCCAGCCGAACCACAGACCGCCGCGCTGCTCCAGCGCTTCGCGCAGGGCGACCGCCAGCCCCCCGGCCATCACCTTTTCATGGCGATCGGGAATCGTGACGCGATTGGAAACGATGACAAGACGCATAAACTCGCATTCTCCGGCAGGGGCCGCCCGCATTTCGCCATCGGCGGCAGGAACAGAACGCTTCCGAAAGCGTAATGTTTCCGTGGTGCGGACGCGGTCACATGGCAGCGCTGTGGCAGCCGTGCGGTGAAATCGCGACGACATGGTAGGCTTTCGACAGATCGAGGCAACCCCTCGACCTCTATTTTCGACGCGGCTATGGCTAGGCGACAGGACAGAAAAGGATGTCCTTGGTCGCTTGGCCGCTCTTCTGCCGCCTTCTCTGCCCAGATACGAAACGATGACGATATTGATCGAACCCGATACTGCCTCAAGGCCCGATGAGATCGCTTCCCCGGGCAGCGAGATCGCTCTTTTTTTGGATTTCGACGGAACGCTCGTGGAAATCGCCCCTTCGCCGGAGGACGTGCATCTCGACCGACGGGTGGCTCCGGCGCTGATGGCGCTGCGTGCCCAGCTCGGCGGGGCGCTGGCGCTCGTCTCCGGCAGGCCGATCGGCTTCCTCGACGGCATCCTTGCACCGCACCGCTTCGATATCGCCGGGCTGCACGGGGCTCAGATCCGCGTCGACGGCGAGATCCGCTCGCAGGCCGATACGCATAAGGGCATGCATGGGGCGCTGCGCGATCTCGTACGCTTCGCCAACAGCCATGTCGGCATCATCGTCGAGGACAAGCGCATCTCGATCGCACTGCACTGGCGGCTGGCGCCTTCGCTGGAGGCCGAGGCCCTGGCGCTGATGCGCAGCATCGCCGTGAAGCTGGGGCCGGGCATGCGCCTGCAGGAAGGCAAAGCCGTCGCCGAGCTGGTTCCCGCCGGCGCCAGCAAGGGCAGTGCCATCGCCTGGCTGATGGCGACACCGGTCTATGCCGGCCGCATCCCCGTCTTTATCGGGGACGACATCACCGACGAGGACGGCTTCGAGGCGGTCAACGCCATGGGCGGCGTCTCGGTCCGCATCGGCGCCGACCGCGAGAGCCATGCCACCTGCCGGCTGGCCTCGCCGACCGCCCTGCGGCATATCCTTCTCGAAGCCGCCGAAGGTGGCCATCTTACCGCTTCCAGCTTCAAGCAGGACTGATCATGACCGTAACGACTTCGACCGCGGGGCAGCACTCCGCCTCGCTCGACCTCGGCGTGATCGGCAACTGCTCGATCGCCGCCCTCGTCGACCGGCGCGCCCGCATCGTCTGGGGCTGCTTCCCCCGTTTCGACCGCGACCCCGTCTTCTGCTCGCTGATCGACAATAAAGCCGAGGACGGCGATGCCGAGCCCGAAAAGGGCGTCTTCGCCATCGAGCTCGTCGGCATGACCCGCTGCGAGCAGGGCTATCTCGACAACACCGCGATCCTGTCCTCCGTGCTCTCCGACGACCAGGGCAATGCGATCGAGATCCTCGATTTCGCACCGCGCTTCGTGCGCTACGAGCGCTTCTTCCGGCCGCCGCAGCTGGTGCGGCGGGTCCGGCGCGTCTCGGGACGGCCGCGCATCCGCGTCCTCGTCAGGCCCTGCCTCGGCATCGGCGAGGAGCCCGACGAGACGACGCGCGGCTCCAACCATGTCCGCTTCGTCGGCGCCGATCAGACGATCCGGCTGACGACCAACGCACCGCTTTCCTATGTCGTGGAAGGCACGCCCTTCGCCGTCGACCAGGCCTATTCCTTCTTCATCGGCTCGGACGAGGCTTTGCGCGCCGAGATCGAGACGACTTCGCGCGAGTTCCTCGACAAGACCACCGACTATTGGCGCGATTGGGTGCGCTCGCTCTCGGTCCCGTTCGAGTACCAGAAGGAAGTCATCCGGGCCGCGATCACGCTGAAACTCTGCTCCTTCGAGGAGACCGGCGCGATCGTCGCGGCATTGACGACCTCGATCCCGGAAGCGCCGGGCACGCAACGCAACTGGGACTACCGCTATTGCTGGCTGCGCGACGCCTATTTCGTCGTCCATGCGCTGAACCGGCTCGGCACGACGCGGACGATGGAGGACTATCTCGGCTTCATCACCAATATCGTCGACACCTTCTCCGAGAGCGGGGCCGAGCATCTGCCGCCGCTCTATCCGATCACGCGCGGCGGCTCGCTCACCGAGTTCGAGGCGAAGAACCTGTCAGGCTATCGCGGGCACCAGCCGGTGCGCTTCGGCAACGGCGCGGCCGTGCAGATCCAGAATGACGGCTATGGCGCGGTCGTGCTGGCGGCAACGCATTCCTTCTTCGACCGCCGCCTGATCCAGCCCGGCAAGGAGACGTTGTTCGGACAGCTCGAACGCATGGGCGAGATCGCCATCGCCGTGTTCGACAAGCCCGATGCCGGCCCCTGGGAGCTGCGCGAGAAGGAGGCGGTGCACGCCTTCTCGAGCGTGATGTGCTGGGCGGCCTGCGACCGGCTCGCCCGCATCGCCGGCACGCTCGGGCGCGCCGACCGGAAGGAGTACTGGAAAGGCGAGGCCAAGCGCCTGAAGAACACCATCGCCGAGCAGATATGGAACGAGCAGAAGGGCCATTTCGTCTCGACCTTCGGCGGCGAAGAGCTCGATGCGACGCTGCTGCTTCTCGCCGAACTCGGCTTCGTCAAGGCCGACGATGCCCGCTTCGTCGCCACCGTCGAGGCGATCGGCCGCGACCTCAAGCGCGGCGACCTCCTGCTGCGCTACGCCACGCAGGACGATTTCGGTTACATGCATACCGGCTTCCTGATCTGCGCCTTCTGGTATGTCGACGCGCTGAACGCGATCGGACGCAGCGAGGAGGCGAAGGAGCTGTTCGGGCGCATCCTGCAGCGGCGCAACAGCTTCGGCCTGCTCTCGGAGGATGCGGACCTCAAGACCGGCGAGCTGTGGGGCAATTTCCCGCAGACCTATTCGCATGTCGGCCTGATCAACTGCGCGATGCGGCTGAGCCGGGACTGGGAAGAGGCGTTCTGAGAGGCGGGCGCCGGCCCGCTTTGCCCTCGGAGCCCGCGGCCTTTCAACGCGGCGCGCCGAAGCGGAAGGCGACCGGGATCACCCCATAGACCATCGCGAGCACCATGGGCGGCACGGCCAGCGCCGTGACGCCGAAAATGGGCCAACCCGCGGTGAAGGGCGCCAATGCGGCCAGCACAAGATTGATCGCGGCATAGGCGCCCAGGGTCGCGACGACCAGAAAGCGCAGACGCGAGGCGAGCCGCGACAGAAAAGACAGAGCCATCAAGCTTCTCCACGTAACGAAACGTTCCGTTTCTATTTGTTGAACTAAACGGACCGTTTCGTTATGTCAAGGAGCGAGCGGTCCGTGCGAGGAGTTCGATAGGATGGAGCCAAAACCGAAGCGCCGGGCCTCTATCGGCGCTCGCCGCAGCCCCGAGACGGAAGCCGCGGTGAAGGCGGCGGCGCGGGAGCTGCTAGCCGAGAAAGGCTATGCCGGCTTTTCGATCGAGGAAGTCGCCCGCCGCGCCGGCGCGGGCAAGCCGACGATCTATCGCTGGTGGCCGAACAAGGCCGAGCTTTTCATCGCGATCTACGGCGTCGAGAAGGACGCCGCCATTCCCGTACCGGATGAAGGCTCGTTGCGCGCCGACCTCCTGCGCTACACCAGGGATCTCTGGCGCTTCTGGCGTGAGGATGCAGCGGGACGCGTTTTCCGCGGGCTGGTCGCCGAAGCGCAGACCAGCGCGGAGGCCCTTGCCGCGCTGCGCTTCAAGTTCATGCCGGAACGCCTCGCCTCACCGCGCCGGATGTTCGTGCGCGCCGCCGAGCGCGGCGAGTTTTCGTCTGAAGAGATCGACGACCGGTTGGAGCTCTGGGTCGGCTTCAATTGGCTGCACGTGCTGACCGACCGGCTGAGCGAGGACGAACCTTCGCTCAGCCGCAAGATTGACCTGCTCTGCCGCTGAGCTCCGTCACTCCACCTTGGCGGCAGCACGCATCACGGCGAGCGCCAGCACCTGCGCTGCCGGGACGATGCTCTCGACCTCCAGGAACTCGTCCGGCGTATGGGCCATGCCGCCGATCGGACCAACGCTGCAGAGCGTCGGAGTGCCCTGCGCGGCGGTGAAGCCGGAATCGGCGCAGCCGCCGGTGAATTCCGCGGAGACACCGATGCCGAAGGCGGAAGCCGCCTCGCGATAGGTGTCGTAGAGCGCGGCAGAATCCGAAGAGCGCTCCAGCGGCAGGAACTCGCCCTTGATCGAGAGCACGGCGCTGGTGCCGGCAACCTCGGGCTTCTCGATGATCGCCTTGATCTTGCCGACCATCTTGTCGCGCTGGGCGGCGGTGACATAGCGCAGGTCGATCTCGCACCAGGCGCTGGGCGCGATGGTGTTGACGGTCTGGCCGCCGCCGATCAGGCCGACATTGACGGTGATGCCCTTCTCCAGATCGGTGAGGCCCTGAAGCTTGGGAATCTTGTGGCCGAGATCGACGATGGCCGAGGCGCCCTTCTCGTAATTCGCGCCGGAATGGGCGGGCTTGCCGGTGAACTCGGCGCGCATGAAGACGCCGCCCTTGCGGCCGCTGGTGACCGACTGCTTCTGGTCCCTGGCGAATTCAGTGCCGGCCGGCAGGCGGCTGGGCTCGGCATTGAAGACGCAGCGCGACTCGCGCGCGGCAGCCTCGATGACCGGACGAGAGGACGGCGAGCCGATCTCCTCGTCGCTGGTCGTCAGCATCAGGAGCGGCGCGGCCAGACCGCCGCATTCGGCGAAGGCAGCAGCAACGAAGGCCGAGATCATGACGCCCGCCTTCATGTCGGCGACGCCCGGCCCATAGGCGCGGCCACCCTTGATGGTGAAGGGCCGGCGGGTCGGTTCGCCCTGCGGAAAGACGGTGTCGCGATGGCCGAGCAGCATGACCGGGCGCTGGTCGTTGGCCGTGGGATTGGGCAAGCGTGCACGGACCGCATCGCCGAAGCGGCTATCCGGCACGATCTCGACATCGAGCCCGTTCGCCTTGTGGAAGCGCGCGACGACCTCGCCGGCCCGGTCGACGCCGGCCTTGTCATAGGAACCCGAGTCGGTGTCGACCAGCTCGCGCAGCAGCGCGACCATGCCCTCCTTGCGGCTCGCCAGCCACTCGGTGACCTTCTTCTCCTCGGGGGTCAGGGCGCTCATGGGCTCACTCGCATTCGTTCCGGATGGGACAATGCGGGCAGCTTATCGCCAATGCCGCGAGCGGCAATGGCGAGCGGTGGCGGCCATGCCATTCATGTCGCGCATGGCCTTAAGCCCCCAAGCCTATTTCCGGGCGGCCATCCGCCGGATCAAGGCATCGCGAGCCGTGCGGGCAGCGTCGCGGGTCGCTTCATCGGCCGGCGCGCGCGCCGGCTGTTCCAGCGCCTTGGCATAGTAGCCGAGCGCGAGCTGGTCGGAGGCGATCCCGGCATAGAGATCGCCCAGACGCTTGTTGGCCTGGAGAGACGCTTCGGACCGTGCCGCCGCAGCCTCGAAGGCGCCGATGGCGCCGGGCACGTCGCCCAGCTTGGCCTTCAATTCCGCCCGCGCGAGCAGGAAGCGCGGGTCGTTTGCCTTCGCCACGAGCGCCGTCTCGACATCGGCGAGCGCGGCAGCCGCATCGCCCTGTCCGAGCCGGGCATCGCTCCGCAGCAGCAGGGCATCCGCATCCCCGGGAGCCACCGCGAGCCGGGCCGTCGCATCCTCCGCCGCTTCAGCGAAGCGTCCGAGGCCGAGCCTCGCTTTGGCCCGCAGCAGCAGCAGATCGGCTTCCGGCGAGGGCGCGGCGAGCGCGGCGGTGGCGAAGCGTTCGGCCGCCGCCGGATCTCCGGTCGCGAGATTGATCCGGGCTGCAAGCGCCTGCCAGCGCAGCTCGCTCGGCTCGATCCGCAGGGCCATCGCGATATCGGTCAGGGCGGCCGGATTGTCGGAGCGCAGGTTCAATGCGGCCCGCTCGGCATAGGCGCGGGCCCGATCCGGCGCCCGCTTGATGACCTCGGTGAAATCGGCGCGCGCAGCGTTGATCCGGTTCAGTTGCACGCGGGCAAGGCCACGCCAGAGGAAGAGATCGGCGACAAAGCCCGGCGTGAGGCTGGAGTTACGGGCACGGAAAGGAATGTCGACCGCATCGTCGATGACCTTGCTCAGGTCCGATTCCGCGTCGAGCGCATCGCCCAGCCGGGCGGCGGCAAGGCCATTGACGGCCCGCGCCGCGATGTTGAAGCGGTTGTCAGTGAGCGCAGCCGCAGCCTGCTCCCGCGCCGTAGCCATGTCGCCCCGGACCAGCGCGACGCGAGCCCGCAAAGCCTGCTCGGCATAGGCGCCCGGCAAGCGGTTGCTGCGCCAGTTGTCGAGAATCGAGACGGCCTCGTCGAGCGCGCCGGTTTCGATGAGCGCCACGACGAGATCATCCTCGCCCTCCGGTCCCGTGGGGACATCCATCGGCAGCCGCGCCTTCTCGCGCATATCCTCCAAGGCCTGGGCCGGCCGGCCAGCCATGAGAAAGGCGTTGGCGCGCTCCTCGCGATAGTACCGCGCCTTGGGGTCGTGCTCGACGAGCGCGGTCAGATCAGTGACTGCCGCATCGTAGTTTCCCCTGCCCTGCGAGACCGCGGCCCGCGCCAGCATGGCCCGGGCCCAGATTTCCTTGTCGGCACCAGAGCGACGGACGGCACTATCAGCGTCGGCCCAGGCGCGATCGAAAGGCGACATGTCCTTGTCATAACGATAATCCGCCATATGCGCGTAGGCCCGCGCCAGGGTGGCGGGGAGATAATCGGGCGCCGCTGCCACGGCCAGTTCGAAATCTCCCAGCCGGTCGGCGAAGGGCCTGGCCTCGGCACGCAGGATCAGCCTGTCGGCCTTGTCCTGCGGGGTCGTCGCCGTTTCGACGAGCCGGTCGCAGCTCTGCATGCGCAGCGGATCGTCGCGGGTGGCACAGCGCTTCTTCAGTTCGGCCTCGCAGAGATCGGCCACGACGATCGGCTTCGGCTTGTCGAATTCCGCGACCCGCGCCGCGTGACGCTCTTTCGAGGCGACATCATAGGCCATCTTCGCATCCGTGCGCGCCGCGGAACGGACGAGGATGGCACGGGCGCCGGGCTGATCGCCCGAAGCGAGCAGGATGTCCGCCTTGAGCTCATGGGCATCGAACAGGCCGGGATCGAGTTCGATCGCCTTGTCGGCATCCACGGTGGCTGCGGCAATGTCCTTCATCGCCAGCTTCACCGCACCACGTGTCGCATAGGCGCGTCCGAAACGGGGCTGCGCTTCTGCGACGATTTCGGCATCGGCGAGCGCTTCCGGCAATTCGCGACGCGCCAATCGCGCCCGGGCGCGGATCTCGATCAAATCGACCTGCTTCGGGAAGGCGACAAGCCCCTCGGTCGCTTCCTTCGCCGCGGCCTCGAAGGTGCCGAGATAATACAGGCTGCGGGCGCGGGTGATGAAGGTTTCCGAGGTACGGAAGCCGCCCTCGCGCGCCTTGTCGATATGCGCGACGGCGTCGCTATAGCGGCCGGTGGCATAAGCGAGCAGGCCGAGGAGATAATCGCTGCGTGGATGCTGCTTTTGCCAGAACAGGCCCTTGCGCAGGTCCTCGCCTGCCCCGGCGAAATCATACTGCAACAACCTGAGATAGCCGCGATTGGCGTGGTTGTCGGGGTCGAAGGGATCGTTCTCGATGGCTGCGGTGAAATCCGCCATGGCCCCGTCGCGATTCCCCAGCGTGAAGCGGACGCGGCCGCGATCCCGGTAGAGCGGCGCGAATTTCGGCGCGATGGCCAGCGCCTCCGTGTAATCCTTCTCCGCCTCGGCGGGACGGCCGAGCGCGAGCTGGGTATGGCCGCGCGCGACATGGGCCATCGCCTTGACCTTGCGGTCGGGGCGCCCCTTCAGCAGCGTGTTGCAGGCGGCGAGCCCCTTCTCGGTGCGATCATCCTTGCAGAGCGCAACCGTTCCGGCCTTCTGGGCCTGGGCCGTCTGCGAGCCGAGCATGGAAAGCATCGGCAGTGCGAGGACAAGGAAGGCCATCCGCGAGAGCAAGCTGGGCATGCCGACCTCCCTGACAACGCACCGGGGTGACGTTGGGAGATGCTAGCATGATGGCGGGGGCAGCGTCATGCCATCCCCCGAATGAACGACCGGTGCTGCCGCTCGCGCTCAGGCGATACCCGCATACCAGGCGAGGACATAGGCGAGCGTGCCGACCGCCATCGGCACGAGAGGATTGACCTTGGAGCGATAGGTCACCAGCGCCGTCGCCGCCGTGATCGCATAGCCGACGAGGCCGGCATCAGCGGCCAGCGTCGCAACGACGCCGCTCGCCAGCATCAGGCCGAGCGCGATCGGCACCAGCGCAAGCGTAGCGATCCGGACCACGCGATGGCCACCGAAGCGCTGGAGGCCGCGGCTCGAGGCGAGCGCCAGCAGGCAGGAGGGCAGCAAGAGGGCCGTCGTCGCGACCAGCAGGCCGGCGGTGCCGGCGACATGCCAGCCGATGACGCTGCCGAGCATGATGTTGGGACCGGGTGCCGTCTGTGCGATGGCGAAGAGGCGGGCGAAGGTCGGCGCATCCATCCAGCCGAGGATTTCGACGACCTGGCGGTGGATTTCCGGCACCACGGCATTGGCGCCGCCGATCGCCATCAGCGAGATCGTGCCGAAGGTGACGATCAGCTGGAAGAAAACGCCGCGCTCCATCAGGCCCGCCGCGCTCCCAGCGTCGCTGCCACGAGACCGAGCGGCACGAGCACCAGCAAGGTCGGCAGCATCGGCAATCGCAGCACTCCGACCGCGACGAAGGCGGCCGCGGCCATCAGCCAGGCCCAACGCGCAAGGCCGGCCCTCGTCAGGAGCCGCAGGGCGGTGCCGAGGATGAGCCCGGCGGCGCTGGCGGCGGCGCCGGTCAGGGCGATCTGCGCCAAGGGGTGGCCGGAGACCGCCTCATAGCCGTTGGCGAGCGCGACCAGGCAAAGCAGCGGCATCGCCATCAGCGCGAAGACGCAGGTCAAGGCGCCGATTCCGCCCCGGAAGCGATCGCCCAGCATCACCGCCGCATTGACGGTGTTGGCGCCGGGCAGCGCCTGGCAGATGCCGATCAATTCGGCATAGCCGCGATCGTCGAGCCAGTTGCGCTCGCTGACGATGATATGGCGTGCGATCGGCCCCACGCCGCCGAAGCCCATCAGGCCGATCTTGAGAAAGCCGGTGAACAGGTCCGGCAGGCTCGGCCGCGGCGCTTCCGATGCGCTTTCGAGGGTCGACATCCGGGTTGGCTAGCGCCGCGATTCCATCGCCATGCGCAGCGCGAAGCCGGCGAGCACGGTGCCCATGATCCAGCGCTGGACCAGCGACCAGAACGGCCGCGTCCGCAGGAACAGCGCGATGCTGCCGGCGGCCGTCGCAATCAGGGCGTTGACGCTGCCGCTGATCGCGATCTGGACGAAGCCGAGCACGACCGACTGGCTGAGCACATGGCCGGCGGCCGGGTCGATGAATTGCGGCAGCAGCGCGAGATAGAACATCGCGATCTTCGGGTTGAGCAGGCTGGTCAGGAAGCCCATGGCGAAGAGCTTGCGCGGCCCGTCATGGGGCAAATCGCGGACATGGAAGGGCGAGCGTCCGCCCGGCCGCACCGCCTGCCAGGCGAGCCAGAGCAGATAGGCCGCGCCGCCGAGCCGCAGCACGTCATAGGCATAGGGCACCGCGAAGAGCAGCGCCGTAATGCCGAAGGCGGCGCAGAACATGTAGACGAAGAAGCCGAGGATGACGCCGCCGAGCGAGATCAGCCCCGCGCCCCTGCCCTGCGCGATCGATCGCGAGATCAGGTAGATCATGTTGGGGCCGGGCGTCAGCACCATGCCGAGCGCGATCAGCGAGAAGGTGATGAGGGTCGTCGTCTCGGGCATCTGAAGCGCTCCGGCGGAACTCAGCGCTTGGACCATGGATCGCGAGAACCGGCAATCGACTGTGCCATGGGAACGGCCATGCAAGTCTCGCCATGCGGAGAGCCCTGCCCCGCCCCAAGGGAACCCACCGGTTTGCCGGCGGTTGTCGCCTGCAAGCGGATCGGGGGGAAACATGACGCTGTTCAGCCGGCTGCTCTACACCATCATCTCTGTCGCGCTGCTCGGTGCCTCGATCGTGCTGATCGGCGTCGCGGTCTGGCGGACCTCGCAGGGCTTCTGGACCGGCGAAGGCGCGCTCGACACGATGCTCGACGCGATCGGGCTTGTGATCATCGCGGTCGCCGTCGCCGATGTCGGCAAGTTCCTGTTCGAGGAGGAGGTGGTGGCCGACCGCGAAATGCGCCGGCCGGCCGAGGCGCGGGGCTCGCTGACCAAGTTCATGTCGATCATGATCGTGGCGCTCTCGCTAGAATCGCTGGTGCTGATCGCCAAGACCTCGCGCGAGACTATGGGGGACATCGTCTATCCCGGCCTGCTGATGCTGCTCGCCGTGCTGGCGCTGGTCGGGCTCGGCCTGTTTCAGAAGCTCAGCCAGAACGCGACGGCTGCGGTGCCGCCGGATCGGGGCGAGGACGAGAACGACGAAGCCGAGGAACGACCGCTCGCGATCGGCAAACCGTCCACACATTCCAGACGTCGCCCGGCTGCGCCAGCCGCTGATCCTGCCTAGCGCGGCTCATCGACCAGGAGCAGATCGGTGTCATCCGGCTTCGCCCCCGCCGCCGTGAGCATGGCGTGGATCTGGCCGCGATGATGGGTCTGGTGGTTGAAGAAATGCGCGATCACGAAGCCGCGCGGCTTGCCCATCTCGCGGCCAGCGGCGCCGGAATACCAGATCAGCGTCCCGCGCAGCCAATCGGCCGTGACCTTGTCCGCCCAATCGAGAATGAACTCATCGCGCTGGCGCCGGCGCGCTGAGAACTGCGGCCAGCCCTCGAAATAGACAGCCGAGTCACGGCCGCCGACAGCCGGCTTCTCGCTGCCGATGAGGCGGCTGAGCCAAGTCTCGTCGCCCCAGAGGATGTGGTTGAAGGTGCCGTGGATCGACTTGAAGAAGGCGCCGCGATCGAGCTTGCGTGCCGCATCGGTCAAGCTGTCCGCTGCCGCCATCAGGCTGCGGTTCTGCCAGGCATTGTAGCGGGCCATGGTCTGGACGAAAGCGGGATCGACCATGGCGGCCTCCTCGTCAGATGACGTTGGCCTCCTTGAGCGGCCTCCCCTCCACGATGCGCTCGTGGCCGAGATCGGCAAGGTCGAGCGAGCGATAGCGGCCATGCGCGATATGCTCGGCAAGCCCACGCCCGACCGCCGGAGACTGCTGCAGGCCGTGGCCTGAGAAGCCGTTGGCGAGATAGAGATTGGGCAGGCCGACCGCCGGGCCGATGATGGCGTTATGGTCGAGTCCGCACATGTCGTAGGGGCCGGCCCAGGCGCGGCCGGGCTTGATCTGCTCGAAGGCCGGGATGCGGGTCGCGAGCGAGGGCCAGACCACTTCCTCGAAGAAGCCCCAGTCGACATCCTCGGCCGCCGGGTCGTTCTCGACCCATTCGACATCCTGCTCCGGCGTCAGGGGCGAGCAGCTGCCGATGAAGAGCTGGCCTTCCGCCGTGCGCTTGCCTTCCTGCCGGCACCAGGCGCCGGTCGTGTCGATCAGGAGCGGGCAGCCATCGACATCGCCCTTGCAAGTGAAGGTGAAGACATAGCGCTTCATCGACTTCACCGGGATTTCAATCCCTGCCGTCGCGGCGAGCCTGGCGCCATGGGTGCCGCTGGCGTTGACGACAGCGCCGCAGGCGATGCGGCTGCCATCCGCGAGCTCGACAGCGGTGACGCGTCCGCCCTCCGTGACATAGCGGGCAACCTCGCCCTGCCGGTACTCGACACCGAGGTTGCGCGCCTTCTTGCGGAAGGCCTGGAGCAGCGCCCAGCCGTCGAACCAGCCCTCGCCGCTGACGCCGAAGGTGCCGCAGGCGAGATCCTCGGTATTGAGCCAGGGGAAGCGCTGCTTCAGCGTGGTGGGATCGTAGAGCGCGATATCGGCGCCCTCTGCCGCCTGCAGCTTCTGATTGGCTTCGAGGATCGGTGCGCCGACCTCGCTCGCAAGATAGAGATAGCCGCCCTCGTGCAAGTCGATGGCCGGAACCTCGCCATCGACCGCGAGATGCTTCCCGATATTGCGCAGGAAATCGACGCCGAAGAGCGAAATGCGGATATTCACCGCGCTCGAAAACTGCTGGCGGATCGAGGCGGCCGAGAGCGCCGAGGCGGAGAAGCGATAGGTCGGGTCCTTCTCGATCACCACGACCTTGCCGGTGAAGCCGGGATCGGCGGCGAGATGATAGGCGACGGAGGAGCCGATCGCGGCGCCACCGCAGATCACGACATCGGCGCTTTCGGAGACGGGCGGCATGGCAGGCCTCGCGCAGTCGGCTTCGCTGGAAAAAGCCGGGTTGGTGAATTTCGCGCATGAATGAACGAGCGCAGCCTGCTTGTCGAGAGGGGCCTTAGTTCGCCGGCGCGCATTCTCCGAGCAGCCAGTCGCGGAAGGCAACGACGGTCGGCAGATTGGCCTTTTCCTCGGGGTAGACGAGATAGTAGCCGTCGCGGCCCGTCACCGGTCGGTCGATCGGGATGACCAGCGAGCCGGAGCGCAATTCCTCCTCGACGAGGAAACGCGGCACGATGGCCAGGCCCAGCCCCGCCACCGCCGCCTGCGCGATCATGGCGAACTGCTCGAAGCGTGGCCCCATCAGCGCCCGCTCCGGCCCCAGTCCCTGCTGCTCCAGCCAGTCCGCCCAGGCGCGCGGCCGCGTCGACTGCTGGAGCAACGGCACGCGCAGCATATCGAAGGGATCGGCGATGCCGGCGCGCACCACCAGCGACGGCGCCGCGACCGGCACGACCTCCTCCCCCATCAAGCGATGCAGCCTTGCGCCCGGCCAGCTATCGGCGCCGAAATGCACGGCGGCGTCGACCTGCTCGCGGGCAAAGTCGAACGGCACCAGCTTGGTGGTGAAGTTGATGGTGATGCCGGGATGAGCCTCGATGAAGCGCGGCAGGCGCGGGATCAGCCAGCGCGTCCCGAAGGTCGGCAGGATCGCGAGATTAAGCACGCCGGCCGCACCGCGAAAGGCCATGGCGGAGACGGTCGCGGCTGCGAGACGGGACAGGCCGTCACGGATATCATTGGCATAGGCCGCGCCCGCCGCCGTCAGGCTGACACGCTTCTTGACGCGCTCAAACAGGCTGACGCCGAGCACCTTTTCGAGATGCGCGACCTGCCGGCTCACCGCGCCCTGCGTCAGGTTCAGCTCCTCTGCTGCGCGCGTGAAGCTGCCATGCCGGGCCGCCGCCTCGAAGGCGGCGAGCGCGGACAGCGAAGGCACCGAGAGGCGACCGGGAACCAGAATATCATCCATGATAAATTCTCACCAAGTGATGAGAACATATCGGTTGCCGTCGCGCCATGAAAGAGGGCATTCTGCAGGCCTCAAGCGCGGCGGCCTCCGGTTCCCGCGCCTTCATGTCATGCGCCCTAGGGCATGCGCCCTTTGGCTCCCGCTCGCGACCGCTGGAAGACAAAGATGGCCACATCCCTGCCGAAAGACACGCTCGCCCTGCTCAAGCGCCTCGGCGTTTCCGAAGCGTCTTACGCCGATGCCGGCCTCTCGGCCCGTTCGCCGATCACCGGCGAGACCGTCGTGACCCTGCGCGAGACGTCGCCGGCCGAGGCCGAGGCCGCGATCGGCCGGGCGCAGTCCGCCTATCTCGCCTGGCGCAAGGTGCCGGCGCCGCGCCGCGGCGAGTTCGTCCGCCTGCTCGGCGAAGAGCTGCGCGCCGCCAAGACCGATCTCGGCCTGCTGGTGACGCTGGAGGCCGGCAAGGTCACCTCCGAAGGCCTCGGCGAGGTCCAGGAGATGATCGACATCTGCGACTTCGCCGTCGGCCTGTCGCGCCAGCTCTACGGCCTGACCATCGCCACCGAGCGCCCGAACCATCGCATGATGGAGACCTGGCACCCGATCGGCATCTGCGGCGTGATCTCGGCCTTCAACTTCCCGGTCGCGGTCTGGTCGTGGAATGCGGCGCTCGCCTTCGTCTGCGGCGACAGCGTCGTCTGGAAGCCCTCCGAGAAGACCCCGCTGACCGCGCTCGCGGTGCAGGCCATCGTCGAGAAGACGATGAAGCGCTTCGGTCCGGAAGCGCCGATCGGCCTCTCGGAAGTGCTGATCGGCGGCCGCGAGCTCGGCGACATCCTGGTCCAGGATCATCGCGTCCCGGTCGTCTCGGCCACCGGCTCGACCCGCATGGGCAAGGAAGTCGGCCAGAAGCTGGCGGCTCGCTTCGCCCGCGCCATTCTCGAGCTCGGCGGCAACAATGCCGCGATCGTCGCTCCCTCGGCCGATCTCGACATCGCGCTGCGCGGCATCGCCTTCGCGGCGATGGGCACCGCCGGCCAGCGCTGCACCACTTTGCGCCGCCTGATCGTGCATGAAAGCGTCTATGACGCGCTCGTGCCGAAGCTCGCCAAGGTCTACGGCTCGGTGAAGATCGGCGATCCCCGCGAGGCCGGCGTGCTGGTCGGCCCGCTGGTCGACGAGGCCGCCTATCAGGGCATGCAGAAGGCGCTCTCCGAGGCCAAGGCCGAGGGTGGCGAGGTCCATGGCGGCGAGAAGGTCGATGTCGGTTCCGGCGGCTTCTATGTCCGCCCGGCGCTGGTCGAGATGCCCAGGCAGTGCGGCCCGGTCGAGCGCGAGACCTTCGCACCCATCCTCTACGTGATGAAGTACAAGTCCATCGACGAGGCGATCTCGATCCAGAACGCGGTCGGCGCCGGCCTCTCCTCCTCGATCTTCACGCTGAACATGCGCGAGGCCGAACTCTTCGTCTCGGACGAGGGCTCCGATTGCGGCATCGCCAACGTCAATATCGGCCCCTCGGGCGCCGAGATCGGCGGCGCGTTCGGCGGCGAGAAGGAGACGGGCGGCGGCCGCGAGGCCGGCTCGGACGCCTGGAAGGCCTATATGCGCCGCGCCACCAACACCGTGAACTACGGCACCACGCTGCCGCTGGCTCAGGGCGTCAGCTTCGACGTGGATGCGTGATCGGTAAGACCCGTCATTCTCGGGCGGAGCGAAGCGCAGACCCGAGAATCTCATGACCAGTAGCTGGTTTCCGAGATGGTCGGGTCAAGCCCGACCATGACGCAAACGATACGGGAGAGAATGAAAATGGCCGGCAGCCACAAGCTCGCGAAGTTCACCTGGGACGATGCCTATCTGCTCGACGAGCAGCTGAACGAGGACGAGCGGCTGATCCGCGACACCGCCCGCGCCTATGCGCAGGAGAAGCTCGCTCCACGCATCCATGACGCCTATCTCGACGAGAAGACCGACCGCTCGATCTTCAACGAAATGGGCGAGCTCGGCCTGCTCGGCGTCACCGTTCCCGAGGAATACGGCTGCGCCGGCGCCAATTACGTCTCCTACGGGCTCGTCGCCCGCGAGGTCGAGCGCATCGACTCGGGCTACCGCTCGATGATGTCGGTGCAGTCCTCGCTCGTGATGTACCCGATCTATGCCTATGGCAGCGAAGAGCAGCGCAAGAAGTACCTGCCGAGGCTCGGCTCCGGCGAATGGGTCGGCTGCTTCGGCCTGACCGAGCCGGATGCCGGCTCCGATCCCGGCGGCATGAAGACCCGCGCCGAGAAGGTTGCCGACGGCTACAAGCTGACCGGCTCCAAGATGTGGATCTCGAACTCGCCGATCGCCGACGTCTTCGTCGTCTGGGCGAAGTCGGCCGCGCATGACAACCAGATCCGCGGCTTCATCCTCGAAAAGGGCATGAAGGGTCTCTCCGCGCCGAAGATCGGCGGCAAGCTCAGCTTGCGCGCCTCGATCACCGGCGAGGTCGTGATGGACGGCGTCATCGTTCCCGAGGAGAACCTGCTGCCGAACGTCTCGGGCCTGTCGGGCCCGTTCGGCTGCCTCAACCGCGCCCGCTACGGCATCTCCTGGGGCGTGATGGGCGCCGCCGAGGACTGCTTCCATCGCGCCCGCCAGTATGGGCTAGACCGCAAGCAGTTCAACAAGCCGCTCGCCCAGACGCAGCTCTACCAGAAGAAGCTGGCGGACATGCTGACCGAGATCACGCTCGGCCTGCAGGGTTCATTGCGCGTCGGGCGCCTGCTCGATGACGGCAAGATGGCCCCGGAGATGATCAGCCTCGTCAAGCGTAACAATTGCGGCAAGGCGCTCGACATCGCCCGCCAGGCCCGCGACATGCATGGCGGCAACGGCATCTCGATCGAGTATCAGGTGATGCGCCATGCCGCGAACCTTGAGACGGTGAACACCTATGAGGGCACGCATGACGTCCACGCGCTGATCCTCGGCCGCGCGATCACCGGCCTGCAGGCGTTCTTCTGAGCGCTCTCAGCCGTCATGCCCGGGCCTGACCCGGGCATCTCGTCCCACGCGAACCTCCCCGGAGATGGTCGGGTCAAGCCCGACCATGACGCCCGAGTCGAACCCGCCATGACGACCTCCCCTCTTGCCGGCCTGCGCGTCCTCGAACTGGCGCGCATCCTCGCAGGTCCCTGGATCGGCCAGCTCCTGGCCGATCTCGGCGCCGATGTCGTCAAGGTCGAGGCGCCGGAAGGCGACGACACCCGCAAATGGGGCCCGCCCTTCGTCGAGGGCACCGGCGACGAACATCTCTCCGCCGCCTATTTCCACGCCGCCAATCGCGGCAAGCGCTCGATCACCGCCGATTTCCGCACGGCCGAGGGACAGGCGCTGGTCCGGCGCCTTGCCGCCCGTGCCGATGTCGTGATCGAGAACTTCAAGGTCGGCGGCCTCTCGAAATACGGGCTCGACGCGGCGTCGCTGCGCAAGGAATTTCCGCGCCTCGTCTATTGCTCGGTCACCGGCTTCGGGCAGGACGGCCCCTATGCGCCGCGCGCCGGCTACGACTTTCTCGTCCAGGGCATGGGCGGGGCGATGTCGATCACCGGCGAGCCGGCGGGCGCGCCGATGAAGGCGGGCTATGCGGTCGCGGACATCTATACCGGGCTCTATGCCACGGTCGGCATCCTCTCGGCTTTGCGCCAGCGCGACGCCACCGGCGAGGGTGCGACGCTCGATCTCGCTTTGCTCGACTCGCAGGTCGCGGTGCTCGGCAACCAGGCGATGAACTATCTCGTCGGCGGCAATCCCCCGCCGCGGCTCGGCAACGCCCACCCGAACATCGTGCCCTATGACGTGTTCCCGGTCGCGGACGGCCATATCATCATCGCGACCGGCAATGACGGGCAGTGGCGCAAGCTCTGCGAAGTGCTGGGCGAGCCGACGCTGGCCGACCATCCCGACTATCTCGACAACAAATCGCGCGTGAAGAACCGCGTCGCGTTGACCGCCAAACTGCACCTGCTTTGCCAGCGCTATGCCAAGCTCGATCTGCTGGCCGCGCTGGAGAAGGTCGGCGTGCCCGCGGGCCCGATCAACGATATCGGCGAGGTGTTCGCCGACCCGCAGGTCATCGCGCGCGGCGTGAAGGTCGACCTGCCGAGCGCTGCCGCGAAGGCTGGCGCCATTCCGACCGTCGCCTCGCCAATCGTCATGAACGGCGTGCGGCAGGTGGCAGGACGTCCGAGCCCACGGCTCGGGGAACATGCCGATGACATCTTGAACGACCCGGCCTGGGGCGGAGCCTCCGCGGCGGAATAACAAACTCAGCCCTCATCCTGAGGAGCTGCGAAGCAGCGTCTCGAAGGATGGTCCAGCGTGCTCTGGAGCATCCTTCGAGACGCGGGCTTTGCCCGCTCCTCAGGATGAGGGCTCGCAAAAGGGACAGGGAACATGGCTAATCGCACTGGCGGGCAGATCCTCGTCGACCAGCTTCTGATCCACGGCGCCACCGACGCCTTCTGCGTGCCGGGCGAGAGCTATCTCGCCGTGCTCGACGCGCTGCACGACGCCTCGATGAAGGTCACCATCTGCCGGGCCGAAGGCGGCGCCTGCATGATGGCGGAAGCCGCCGGCAAGCTCACCGGCAAGCCCGGCATCTGCTTTGTAACGCGCGGCCCCGGCGCCACCAACGCCTCGCCCGGCATCCATATCGCCGACCAGGACTCGACCCCGCTGATCCTCTTCGTCGGCCAGATCGACGGCAGCATGCGCGAGCGCGAGGCCTTCCAGGAGCTCGACTACCGCGCCGTCTTCGGCACGATGACCAAATGGGCGACCGAGATCGACGATGCCGCGCGCATCCCGGAGATCATCAGCCGCGCCTTCCATGTCGCGACCTCGGGCCGCCCCGGCCCGGTCGTGATCGCGCTGCCCGAGGACGTGCTGACCGATCTCGCCGACGTGGCCGACGCCGAGCCCTATAACGTCACCGAGCAGCACCCTGCCCCTGCGCAGATGGCCGATCTCGCCAAGCGCTTCGCTTCGGCCAAGTCGCCGATCGCGATCCTCGGCGGCTCGCGCTGGAGCCCGGAGGCGATCGCCGACTTCCAGGCCTTTGCCGAGCGTTTCGACCTGCCCGTCGCGGTCTCGTTCCGCCGCCAGATGCTATTCCCGGCCGACCATCCGAACTTCGCCGGCGATCTCGGCATCGGCCCCAACCCCAAGCTGCTCGCCCGCATCAAGGAGAGCGACCTCGTCCTGCTGGTCGGCGGGCGTCTCTCGGAGATGCCGAGCCAGTCCTACACCCTGTTCGGCATCCCGAACCCGGGCCGGCCGCTGGTGCATGTCCACGCCGACCCGGAAGAGCTCGGCCGGGTCTATCGCCCGACGCTGGCGATCAATGCTTCGCCCGCCGGCTTCTGCGCCGCGCTCAAGACGATCGAGCCGCCCAAGGCCCCGGCCTGGAAGGGCGCGGGCGCTATCGCGCATGAATCCTATATCGCCTGGAGCGAGCAGCCGGCACCCGTGCCCGGCGAATTCCACCCCGGCGAGATGGTGCGCTGGCTGCGCAGCCAGCTCCCCGAGGACGCCATCATGTGCAATGGCGCAGGCAATTACGCGACCTGGGTGCACCGCTTCCACCGCTTCAACAAGTTCGCGACGCAGCTCGCCCCAACTTGCGGCTCGATGGGCTATGGCGTTCCGGCCGCGATCGGCGCCAAGCGGCTCTTCCCCGATCGCACCGTCATCGCCTTTGCGGGCGACGGCTGCTTCCTGATGAACGGCCAGGATTTCGCGACGGCCGTGCAGTACGACCTTCCGGTCATCGTCGTCGTCGTCGACAATGGCATGTACGGCACGATCCGCATGCATCAGGAGCGCGAATATCCCGGGCGCGTCTCGGCGACGACACTGAAGAACCCGGATTTCGCGGCCTATGCCAAGGCCTTCGGCGGTCATGGCGAGCGGGTCGAGAAGACCTCGGAGTTCGCGCCGGCTTTCGAACGCGCGGTGAAGAGCGGCAAGCCCGCGATCATCCACTGCCTGCTCGATCCCGAGGCGATCACACCGGCCAAGTCGCTCTCGACGATCCGCGCCGAGGCCTTCGCGGCCCAGAAGAAAGACTAAGAACGGCCGAGCCACATCCGCTGCATCAGCCCGTCCCTGAGGACGAACTGATGCAGCAGGGCCGCGCCCGCATGAACGAAGGCGAGCGCGGCCATGATGTCGAACAGCGTCGCATGCGCCCGCAGCATCGCGTCATAGATGGCCTGATCCGGGCCGATCGGATGTGGCACCGAAAACAGCCCGAAGAACAGCGTCGGGATCTGGATCGGCGCGGCAGCAGCCATCAGGAAGCCGGAAACCGGTAGCGCCAGCAGGCAGAGATAGAGCCCGCCCTGCACCGTCGCAGCCACGGCTCGCTGCCAGCGCGGCATCGGGACCGGCGCGGGCGCCCGCAGCAAACGCCGAACGGCTAGGCGCAGCAAAACCAGCCCCGCCAGCGTCAGGCCGAAAGACTTGTGCCATTGGTAGAGCGCGAAGCGGGACAGCAGGTCGCGCGTCTCGTCGCCCATCAGGCGGGACAGTCCATACTGTACCGCAATCAGCGCCACCGTCAGCCAATGCAGCAGGACCAGAAGCGGGTGCCAATTGCGGGAGCGCATCGCCGGCCATCCTAGCGCGAGATCACGCCCTTGATGTCGATCTCGACCTGATCGTCGACGATATTGACCTCGCGCCCGATCGCGAAGGCAGCACGCGAGAAACTCGCGCTGGCATGGAAGGGCAAAGTGCCGCCCGCGCGCATGCCGGCCGGATCGCTTTCGGCGACGGCGATGACCGTGACAGGCTGCGACGCGCCCCGGATCGTGAGCTGGCCCGTAATAGAGAGGCTGCGCTCACCGGTGCGCGCCACCTGTTGGGATACGAAGCTGGCAACCGGATAATGCGCGACGTCGAGCATCGTCTGCCCCTTGATGAAGCCGTCGACGAGATCGGCGCCCGTGCGCAGGGATGCGGTCTGGATCGTCATTCTGATCCGGCTGCGCTCCGGCCGGTCGAAATCGAGTGCGATGGTGCCGTCGACAGTGCCGAAACGGCCGCTCGCCGTCGGGATGCCGAAATGACGCGCCACGAAGGCGACCGCGCCGCCGTCTCTCGACAACGACCAGATGTCCTGCGCGAAGGCAGAAGCGGACGACGGCCCCAGAAGAGCCGCAACAAGCAGCGCACGCATCATCATGGCATGGCTCCTCGGCAGCCGGATGGCCCACATCTTAGGCCTGGCTCCCCACCGGCTGGCAGGGGCAGACACGCAGTTGTGAGGAAGCCCGGCCTCCGCGGGAAAGATTCTTAACCGCTTTCGTGAACCCGGACCGAACCTTTCGCGACCACTCGTCGTTGGTAAGACGACGACGTGGAGGCAAGGCGATGACGCGGGCATGGATGATGCGATGGGCGGTGGCCGCAGCGCTCGCCTTTTCGGCTGCGCCCAGCGCCCAGGCGGCAGGCCTCTTCGACGACCTCGCCCGTGCGCTGTTCGGCGGCGGGCCGCGCCTGCGGGCCTCGCCGATCTACGAATATGACGACGAACCGCGCAGGCGGGCGCCCCGCGCCCGCGCGCCGGAGGTTTCCTCGAAACCCAAGCCACCCGTCGTCCAGCTCGATCCCCAGGCCGACAAGGAATGGTATCTCAAGGACCCGACGCTGCGGCGCGGCGACATCGTGGTCACCGCGGGCGGCGTGCTGGTCTATCAGGGCCGCAGCGCCGCTGCGCGCCCCGCCGATTTCGTCGCGCTCGGCGGCAACGATGCCAAGGGCTGGAAGCAGCAGTTGCAGACCGCAGCGGCCGGCGGACGCGCCCGCTTCAGCGATCTCAGCACGCCCACCAAGGCGGCCGTGACGGCCGAGGCCGCCGAGTAGGCGGCCGGCTTCAGCGCGGCTTCACCCCATCGAAAGTCGAGCGGATCGCGCGGGCGAGCGCAATCGCGGCCCAGCCCTGGAAGATCAGCTCGATCGCCAGGAAAGTGCCGAGAACCCATAGGCTCGACGCCGGCCATTGCGCCAGGATCATGCCGCCCAGAAGCAAGGACAGCAGGCCCGAGAAGGCGACCCAACCCCAGGCCGGCAATTCCCGATTCTGGAAGGCCATGATGAGGCGCAGCACGCCGGTCGCGATCAAAGCCGCGCCGGCCAGCAGCGTCAGCGAAGCCGTCGCCACCAGCGGATTGACGAAGGTCATCACGCCGACAGCGACATAGAGCAGGCCGATCAGGATATGCCAGAGGCGGCTCCTCCAACCCTGATGGCGGAAAGCATCGATCAGCACGACGATGCCTCCAACGAAGATCATCGCGCCAAACCAGATCGCGCTGGCGAGACTGAGAAGCGCCACGGCACCCAGCCCCAGCACGCCCAGAATGACGAGCACAATGCCTTCAGCCAGCAGCCAACCCGAATTGCGCCGGAGCGGGACGAGATGCGTGGCGAGCGAGGAACCCTGGCGGGGCGAAGATTCTGCAGGCATCGTCATGGCCGACTCCGGTTGGGCGGGCCGCGACAGCCAATGCGACCCGTCAGGACAGGCGCTATCAGAAGCCCGCGCGAGGACTTCGTCAATGATCTGCCGCAATCCCGATCTCAGAGGGGTGACGCCCGGCCCGCCCTAGACCGCCTCAGCCGAGCTTCGCGGCGACGAGCTTGCGCAGGCCGCGCAGGTCCTTGACGAAGCCGCGGATGCCTTCGGCCAGCTTCTCGGTGCCCATCGCATCCTCGTTCATGGCGAAGCGGAAGGCCTTTTCGTCATAACCCAGCTTCTTGGCGACGCCCCCTTCCATCTGCGGCGACGAAGCCGGCGAAAGGCGGCGCGGCAGGTCGCCGGTCGCGGCGGCGAGCTCGTCGAGCAGGCCAGGCCCGATGGTCAGGCGGTCGCAGCCGGCCAGCGCCTCGATCTCGCCGGTGTTGCGGAAGGAGGCACCCATCACGACCGTCTTGATGCCGAAGGCCTTGTAGTAGGCGTAGATGCTCTTGACCGAGACGACGCCGGGGTCGGTCTCGGCCGTGTAAGGGCCGCCGCCGGCCTTGACGTGCCAGTCGAGGATGCGGCCGACGAAGGGCGAGATCAGGAAGGCGTTGGCCTCAGCCGCCGCGACCGCCTGCGGCAGCGCGAAGAGCAGGGTCAGGTTGCAGTCGATGCCCTCGCCCTGCAGCACCTTGGCAGCCTGCAGGCCCTCCCAGGTCGAGGCGATCTTGATGAGGATGCGGTCCTTCTCGACACCGCACTCCTTGTAGGCGGCGATGACGCCGCGCGCCTTCGCGATGGTCGCGTCCGTGTCGAAGGACAGGTCGGCATCGACCTCGGTCGAGACGCGACCGGGGACGATCTTGGTCAGCTCAGTGCCGAAGCTCACCGCGAGGCGATCGCAGACGGCATGGACCGCCTTCTCACCGCTGCCCTGCTTCTTGCCCCAGCCGATCGCCTCGTCGACGAGATGCGCATAGGCCGGCGTCTCCACCGCCTTGAGGATCAGGGTCGGGTTCGTAGTGCAGTCGACAGGCTTCAGACGGCGCACGGCCTCGATGTCGCCGGTGTCGGCGACGACGGTGGTCATCTGGCGGAGCTGGTCGAGCTTGGAGGCGGTCATCGGTCTATCCTCGGCAATTCTTCTTGTCGTAACGCATTCAATGTGGCGCCTGTTCACCGCAATGGCGAGAGCGATGAAGCAGTTCCGCCATGCGGCGAGCTGACGCCCGCGTCATGCCCCGGGCATCCCGTGAAGGAAGGGCGCCTTTTCTGGCCTGAGCTTCTCGGGTCGAAGCTGCGCTTCGCCCGAGAATGACGCGTGGGGACTCCCTCAGCTCTTCACTGCGCCCGAGGTCAGGCCACCGACCATGTTCTTGCGGAACAGGTAGTAGATCACCGCCGGCGGGATGGCATAGAGCAGGCCCGCCGCCATCAGCAGGTTCCAGGGCGCGTCATCGGCCGAGAGGAAGAGGCCAAGGCCGACAGCAAGCGGAACCGCCTGCTCGGAGGAGAGCAGCAGGAAGGCGTAGAGATACTCGTTCCATGCGAGCAGCAGCGCGTAGATGCCGATCACCACCATCGAGGGCTTCATCAGCGGCAGGTAGACCAGCCGGAACAGCTGGATCGAGGTGGCGCCGTCCATCACGGCGGCTTCGTCGAGCTCCTTCGGCAATTTGTCGGAAGCCTGCTTCAGCACCCAGATCGCATAGGGCGAGGCGAGCGCGACCATCGCGAGGATCAAGGAGGCCTGCGTATTGAGCAAACCGTAGGAGCCCATCGCCTTGTACATGGGGATGGCAAGGAAGGCGGCCGGGATCAGGTAGGTCGCCAGCGCCAGGTTCATCATCGTGCGCCCGCCCCTGACCTTGAGCCGCGCGATGGCGAAGGCCGCGAAGGTGGCGACGAACAGCGTGATCAGCCCCGTCGCGATCGCGATGAAGAAGCTGTTGAACATCTGCCGCCAGAAATTGTGCAGGTAGTAGTGCTGCTGCGCGAACACGATCTGGAAGTTCTGCAGCGTCGGCTGGTCGGGCCAGAGCTTGCCGGCCAGCATCGATTCCTGGTTGGAGATCGACAGCACGAAGAGGTGGTAGATCGGCAGCAGCGTCCAGACCAGGACGGGGATCGCGATCAGCAGCAGCTTGCCTTCGTCGAGGAGCTTTCTCATGCGTCGGGCCCCTTCGACAGGCGCTTCACCATCACGAAGACCATCGGCAGGATCAGCGGCATGGCGACGATGATCGAGGCGATGCCGAGATCGAGATTGTTGTTGCGCATGTAGCGGATGCCGAGCGTCGCCAGCACATGGTTGAGGTCGCCCGGCCCGCCGCCCGTGAGCAGGTAGACGCTGTTGAAATCGCCCAGCGTCCAGATCATCGAGAGCATCGTCGAGGTGACGTAGAGCGTTGCCAGCGAGGGCCAGGTGATGAAGCGGAACTGCTGCCAGCGATTGGCGCCGTCGACGCTGGCAGCCTCGTAGAGGTCCTGCGCGATCGCGAGCCGGCCGGTGATCAGGATCAGCGTCCAGAACGGCAGCGACTTCCAGATGTGGACGAAGATCGAGGAGATGAAAGCGAGCGTCGGGTCGGTCAGCCAGCCCGGTCCCTCCATGATGCCGAACCACTGGAAGAGCTGCTGGTTCACCATGCCGTTCTCGGGATTCAGCATCACCCGGAAGGACAGAATGGTCGGGATCGAGGGCACCGCCCAGGGCAGGATGAACAGCACCAGCACGATCCGGATCCAGGGCCGCTGCTGTATGAAGAAGCCGGAGAGAGCGAGCGCGATCAGGAACTTCAGGTTCACCGCGACGAACAGGAAGATGACCGTGTTGACGACGGTGCGCAGGAAGATCGGGTCGGCGAAGAGCGCCCGGTAGGAATTCCAGTTGAGGCCGAGCCAGAGGCCATAGGCCACCGGGTAGACCACCATGACGGCGAAGACGAGGACGTAAGGGGCCAGCATGATGGCACCCCACATCGCGCGGTCGCGGGTGAAGCCCGAGTTATCCTCGCGTGGCGCCGCAAGCGGCGCGGTCATGACGGCTGAGCTCATGGACTCTCCGTGGAATTGTCACCCTGTGAAAGATACGCCGCGGCAAGGATTGCCGCGGCGGGTCGTCGATGCAAGCGGAACGAGGACCGGGCTCTACTGTCCTAGCATCGGCTTGGCCCGAAAAGTGGGAGCCACTTTTCGGGCCAATGCTCAGCCGGCGATCTGCTTGATGCGGGCGATCATCTCGTCCACGGCCTGCTCGGCCGGGATCTTGTCCTGGACGACGCGGTTCACCGCCTTGGCCCAGACGTTCTCGGCATTCACGGTCGTGAAATTGTAGTTGTAGACGAACTGGAACGGCACGGTGCCGTCCTTGTACTGCTTGTAGACGACCGCGCGATGCGGGTCCTTGCCATCCGACCAGAACGGCGCCTCGATCGCCTTCAGCGTCGTCGGCACCCAGCGCCCGGCCGAGCCCTCGACGAAGGGCCGCAGGTTCTCGTCCTTCATGAAGAAGGCCATGAACTCCTTGGCGCGCTTCTTGTTCTTGGCATCGGCGAAGATCACCGCGGTCTTCACGGCGGCGAGGTTGGTCATCTTGCTGCCGTCCGCCTTGAGCGGGAATTCGGCGGTGCGGATGTTGTCCTCATAGTTCTTCTTGGCCGTCGCCCGCTGCTCGGCCGTGAGCGCGGGGTTGCTCATGTCGTCCATGTGCTTGCCGGCGATCGAGATCGTGGCGTTGTGCGTGGCGACCGTGGTGCGGTTGTGGAAGGCGACGTTGTTGTCGGGGTCGAGCCAGTTCACCGAGGAGGGCGGGGTGCAGCCGCGCTGGAAGATGTTGGCGTAGGACTTCACCGCCTCGACCATCGCCTTCTTGTTGGCGGGCTGGTCGAGCACGATCTTGCCGTTCTCGTCGACGACCTGAGCGTTATAGGCGTTGGCGAAGGTCAGGAACGAATAGAAGGTGTCGGACGCCGCGATGCCCATCGGGTGGCCGATGCCGTAGACGCGCTTGCCCTTGGCGCGCATCGCGCCCTGGACCTTGTCGCACCAGAAGTCCCAGTAGCCGTTCCAGGTCTTCGGGATGTCGGCCTCCTTGAAGCCGGCCTCCTCGAGCATGTCCTTCCAGTAGGTGATGTGCATCATCTGCTGCTCGACCGGGAAGGCATAGTATGACTTCTTGCCGGTCTTGCCGTTCATCAGGAAGGTGGTCGAGACCGCCATCGGCTGGAACTCGGCCTTCATCGGCTCGATCACGTCCGAGACGTCCTCGAGCTTGCCGTCATAGGCCCATTTGCCGGTGGTGCGGAAATCATAGGTCGTGCAGAAGCCGACATCCGGAGGCGTGCCGGCATCGACCGCGCCGACCGATTTCGTGACGCAGTCCTCGGTGGCGTAGAGCGAGAGCTCGACCTTGACGCCCGTCGCCTTCTGGAATTTGTCGACGACCGCCAGCAGCGCGTCGTCCTCTCCCTTGTAGAAGCCCTTGGTGAACCAGGCCGTCAGCGTCTCCTGCGCCATCGCGGCGCCGGACCAGCCCGCTACGACTGCCGCGACAGCCGTTCCCATGGCGAAATGCCGTACAAGCTTCATCCGATATCCTCCCATTTAAACCGTTTTAAAGCGACCTTATGGTCGTCTTGCCGCGACCCTAATCGAAAAGCCCCGCCCGAAACAAGCCGGGCGAGCATCCATTAAATAGCACTTATTCTTTCAGGATACGCAAGCCCCCTATGCGCCCACAGCACGAGAGCCCGCCTTTCGCGAACCTTCATCCTGCAAGGCGCTGCTCCCTCGGATCAAGGTGAGGCTAGGAAGTCCCCTGGCCCATTTCATGGAACTGTCATCTGCCGGGACTACCGGCAGCGCCATCTCGCAACAGCGATCAAGAGATGGAGTTTGACATGCAGCGCAAGGCCCTGAGCGCCTTCATCATCGCGGCCGGCCTCGCGGCCGCGCCGCAGGCTTTCGCCATCGAGGGCAAGCTGGTGCTCTATACCAGCCAGCCCAATACCGACGCCCAGCAGACGATCGACGCCTTCAAGGCAAAATATCCGAAGGTCGAAATCTCCTTCGTCCGCGACGGCACGCCGCGCGTGATGGCGAAGCTCAAGGCCGAGTTCGAGGCCGGCGCCCCGCAGGCCGACGTGCTGCTCATAGCCGATGCGGTGACCATGGAAGGCCTCAAGAAGGACGGCCGCCTGCTCGCCCATGACAAGGCCGATCTCGCCGCCTATCCGGCCGGCATCCACGACCCGCAGAAGATGTGGTTCGCGACCAAGCTGATCACCACCGGCATCGTCTACAACACCAAGGCTGCGATGAAGCCCGCGAGCTGGACGGACCTCATCAAGCCGGAGGCGAAGAATCAGCTGGCCATGCCGAGCCCGCTGAACTCCGGCGCCGCGCTGATCCACACGATCACGCTGACCAGCAACCTTGGGGATGGCTGGGGCTTTTACGAGAAGCTCAAGGAGAACGGCACGCTCGCCGCCGGCGCCAATGGCGACATCCTGCGCCAGGTCGCCACCGGCGAGAAGCTCTACGGCATGATCGTCGACTTCATGCCGATCCGCGAGAAGGCCAAGGGCGCGCCGGTCGAGTTCGTCTTCCCGAGCGAGGGCGTCTCCGCGGTCAGCGAGCCGGTCGCGATCCTGAAGACCACCAGGAACCCGGAAGCCGCCAAGGCCTTCATCGATTTCCTGCTCTCGAAGGAAGGCCAGGAGCTGGCGCTGAAGCAGGGCTATGTCGCCGCCCATCCCGACGTCGCCCTGCCGGCCGGCTATCCCGCCCGCAGCGCGATCAAGCTGATGGCCTTCGACGCCGCCAAGGCGCTCGCTGAAGAGACCGCCGCTCGCAAGCGCTTCGGCTCGATCTTCGAGTGATGACGGCTTTGCTGCAGCAGCGGTCGGCGCGATGACGCTGGCCGTTGCCCGAAACATCCGGCGGGAGCCCGCGATCGCGGCCCCGCCGGCTCCACGTTTGCGCCTGCCGGAAGGCTGGAGCCTGCCTGCGCTCGTCGTCGCGGTCGCTCTGCTGCTCGGCGGCCTGCCCTTCTTCAGGCTGGCCGCCGCGGCGTTCGCGCCCGGCTGGCAGTTCGCGCCGAGGGAAGCCTTCGCCGAGATGACGAGCCGCGCGGCCGTTACAGCAACCTGGCACACGCTGGAGACGGCCTCGCTCTCGGCGCTCGGCGCGCTTCTCGTCGGCGGCATCGTCGCGCTGGCGCTCGGCGTCACCGATGTCAGGGGCAAGCGCCCCCTCGCCTTTGCCTTCGTCTTCTCGATGATGATCGCGCCACAGGTGGCGGCGCTCGCTTTCCTGAGCCTGCTCGCGCCGAACTCGCCAATCCTCTCGCTAATCGGCCTCGCGCCGCCACCGGGCACGCCGAACCCGCTGCTCGGGCGCGGCGGCATCATCCTGGTCATGGCGCTGCATCATGCGCCGCTCGTCGCGATTACGCTCTGGACCGGGCTGCGCAGCATCCCGCAATCGCTGGTCGAAGCCGCGCAGATGGAGGGCGCCGCGCCCGCGACCATCACCACGCGGATCGTCATCCCGGTGCTGCGGCCGCAGATCATCGCCGCCGGGCTGATCGCCTTCGTCGCGGGCGTCGGCAATTTCGGCATTCCGGCCCTGCTCGGCCTGCCCGTGAACTACCTGACGCTGCCGACCTTGATCTATCGCCGGCTGTCGAGCTTCGGTCCGTCGAGCCTCGGCGAGACGGCCGCGCTCGCGGTGCTGGTCGGCGTGGTCGCGGCGCTCGGAATCGTTGCGGGAGCTCTCGCCGCGCGCAACCAGCGCGGCAAGGTCGAGATCGAGCGGCCTCTGGAGCCCTACTGGCTGCTCGGCCCGGCCCGGCCCTTTGTCCCTGCTGGGCTCTGGCTGCTGCTCACGCTCAAGCTTGGATTGCCGCTGCTCGCCCTGCTCAGCGAGGCGCTGACTCCGGCGCTGGGCGTAGCGCTTTCCTGGCAGACGCTGACCTTCGACAAGTTCACGGAAGTTCTGTTCCGGCAAGCGGTGACCATGCGCGCCTTCCGCAACTCGCTGATCTTCGCCGGCTGCGCCGCGCTGATCCTCGCCATCCTCGCGATCGTTTTCGCCTATGGGCTGGAAAGGCGGCTCGGCAGGTTGCGGCGCGCCGTCGAACTGATGATCGAACTGCCCTATGCCCTGCCGGGCATCGTCCTGGCCATCGCCTGCATCCTGATCTTCCTGAAGCCGTTACCGCTGATCGGCGTCAGCATCTACGGCACGCCCTTCATCATCCTCTTCGCCTATCTCGCCCGATTCCTGCCGCTGGCGCTGAAGGCGCCGGTCGCAGCGATGGCCCAGATCGAGGCGCATCACGAGGATGCCGCGAAGCTCGACGGCGCCAATCTCCCGCAGATGCTGCGCTTCATCGTCGCGCCGATCCTGGCGCCGGCTGCCGCCGTCTCGGCGCTGATGGTCTTCCTCGTCGCCTTCAACGAGTTGACGGTCTCGGCCCTGCTCTGGTCCTCGGGCACCGAGACACTCGGCGTCGTGCTGTTCAGCCTGAAGGAGGCCGGGCTTGCCGGCGAGGCGGCGGCCGTCGCGATCAGTGCCTGCGCCGTCATCCTCGTCGTGATGCTGGCGCTCGACCTGATCGGGCGCAACCGGCAGCACAATATCCTGCCCTGGCGGATCTGAGGCTTCTCCGTGCAGGTCATCAAAGCGCAGCCGTTGCCCCAACAGATGTGACGGAAAATTAAACTTGGGGGCGCCCTAGATGGAGCATGGGTGCCCATCAGACATTACAGGCCAGGCCGGAGCCCGTGCCGGACGATCGCCAGATTCTCGTCATCGAGGATTCACGAACCTTCTCGCTGGCGCTGCGGCAACTTCTCCAGGCCGAGACCGGACTGCCCGTCACGACCTGCGCATCGCTGAAGGAGGTCAGCGACCTCATCGTCGCGGCGCCGGGCGCCTACGCGATCGCCGTGGTCGACCTCAACCTGCCGGATGCTCCGCGCGGCGAGGCGCTCGACTGGACCGTGACCCACGGTATCCCCTCGGTCGTCTTCACCGCCACCTTCGATCTCGCCACGCGCGGGCGGATTATGGAGCGGGAGGTGATCGACTACGTCCTGAAGGACAATGAATTCGCGCTTCCCAACATTGTCGGCACGGTCAAGCGGGCGCTGAACAACCGCAACACCCGCATCCTCGTCGTCGACGATACCCGCACCACCCGCAAGGTGCTCGCCCGGATGCTGTCGATCCAGCAATATGCCGTGGTCGAGGCCGGCTCCGGGCAGGAGGCGCTGGCGATGCTGGAGAGCAATCCCGACATCCAGCTCGTCGTCAGCGACTACTACATGCCGGACATGGACGGCTTCGAGCTGGCCCGGCGCATCCGCCGCCGCCATCCGAACGTGCGTGTCCTCGGCATCTCCTCCTCGACCGACCGGCAGACTTCGGCGGGGTTCCTCAAGGCCGGCGCGCATGATTTCGTCTCGCGCCCGTTCGTGCTGGAGGAGCTGCAATGCCGCATCGCCTCCAATGTCGAGGTCCTCGACCAGCTCAGGCAATTGCAGGACCTTGCAGCGCGCGATTTCCTCACCGGCCTGTTCAACCGCCGCCATTTCTTCGCCCGTGGCCGGCAGCTCGTCGGCGAAGCGCGCGATATGGACCTCCCGGTCTCGATCGCTATTCTCGACATCGACCATTTCAAGCGGCTCAACGACCGCTACGGCCATGACGGTGGCGACCAGGCGCTGACGGCGGTTGCGAGGACGCTGAGCATCATGGCCGAGCGCGGCTTCAACCTGCTCGCTCGCATCGGCGGCGAGGAGTTCGCCATCATCTTCCCGGGGGCCGATCTCGCCGAGGCCGAGCGCCTGTGCGAAGGCATCCGGACGGCCATTGCCGGCGCGCCGCTGACCATCGAGGGAGAAACCCTGCCGCTCACGGTCTCGATCGGCGTCGCTTCGATCGGCCCCGGCGATGCGCTCGAAGCTGCCCTCGGGCAAGCCGACCAGGCGCTCTACACAGCCAAGCAGGACGGGCGCGACAAGGTCCGCACCGCTACCGCTGCCGCCTGAGGCTATTCCGCTGCGATGCGCGACTCGGGCCTGTGCTCGCCCATCAGCAGGGCACGCGACGCCTTCACCTCGCGGACGACGAAGTCGACGATGGCGCGAACTCGCGCGACATCCTTCAGGTCGGCATGGACCAGGAGCCAGAAGGAGCGCGTGATCGAGACCGTCTCGGGCAGGACGGGCACGAGCCGCTTCTCTCCTTCCGCCATGAAGTGATGGATCACACCGATGCCGGCACCGGCGGCGACGGCATTCATCTGGGCGATGACGCTCGAGCTCTGGACATGGGCGCGCAGGCCCTTGGCAACCTCGTCGAGATAGTCGAGCTCGGGCGAGAAGATCAGGTCGTCGATATAGCCGATGATGCGATGCTCGAAGAGGTCCTCCGGCTTGGTCACCGGCGGCATCGAGGCGAGGTATTCCGGCGAGGCGTAAAGCCCGAGGCGGTAGTCTGAGAGCTTTCGGGCGACGACCTTGCCTTCCTTGGGCGGGGCCAGCGTGATCGCGACATCGGCCTCCCGCTTCGACAGCGAGAGCAAACGCGGCATGGCGATGAGCTGGATCTCGAGGCCCGGATAGGATTTCGCGAACAATGCCAGGCGTGGCGCGAGGAACGAGGTGCCGAGACCATCCGGTGCGCCGATCCTGACGGTGCCCGACAGCGCCATGTCGGCGCCGCCGATATCGCTCTGGATCGCGAGCGCCTCGGTTTCCATGCTCTCCGCCTTGGCGAGCAGGCGCTCGCCGTGAGCGGTCAGCATGTAGCCCTGCGGGCGGCGCTCGAAGAGCTTGGCCTTCAGAGCCTCCTCCAGCGAGGTGATGCGGCGCGAGACGGTGGCATGATCGGCGCCGAGGCGGCGCGCCGCCGCGGTCAGGCGCCCGGAACGCGCGACGGCAAGGAAAAAGCGGAGGTCGTCCCAGTCGAAGCGCTCCAAGGTCCTCTCCCCGTATTTGTGTTTTCGCACGGCCGACGTTTCACTCTCGCTATAGCCGTGCATAAACGAGAATGGTAGGGAGGATGCGGGATCATCGCACCATCAGTTCGTAGGGAGGGCGCCATGCGTCAGGTTGGACATTTCATCGGCGGCAAGCATGCCGCGGGCACGTCGGGTCGCACGGCCGACATCTACCAGCCGATGGACGGCACGATCATCGGCAAGGTGGCGCTGGCCTCGACGGCCGAGCTCGACGCCGCCGTGCGGAACGCCGCCGAGGCGCAGCCGAAATGGGCCGCCGTCAATCCGCAGCGCCGCGCCCGCGTGCTGATGAAGTTCATCGACCTGATCGCGCAGAACAACGACGCGCTCGCCGAGCTGCTCGCCCGCGAACACGGCAAGACCATTCCCGATGCCAAGGGCGACATCCAGCGCGGCGTCGAGGTCCTGGAATATTCGCTCGGCATTCCGGGCCTGATGAAGGGCGAGTTCACCGACGGCGCCGGCCCCGGCATCGACATCTATTCGATGCGCCAGCCGCTCGGCGTCGTCGCCGGCATCACCCCGTTCAACTTCCCGGCGATGATCCCGCTCTGGAAGCTCGGCCCCGCCATCGCCTGCGGCAATGCCTTCATCCTGAAGCCCTCCGAGCGCGACCCGGGCGTCCCGATGCGCTTTGCCGAGCTTTTCATCGAGGCCGGCGGCCCTCCCGGCATCCTCAACGTCGTCAACGGCGACAAGGAAGCGGTCGACGCCATCCTCGACCATCCCGAGATCAAGGCCGTCGGCTTCGTCGGCTCGACCCCGATCGCGGAATACATCTACGCCCGCGGCTGCGCGGCCGGTAAGCGCGTGCAGTGCTTCGGCGGCGCCAAGAACCACATGATCATCATGCCGGACGCCGACATGGACCAGACCGTCGATGCGCTGATCGGCGCGGGCTACGGCTCGGCCGGCGAGCGCTGCATGGCGATCTCGGTCGCCGTCCCGGTCGGCAAGGCCACCGCCGACGAACTGGTCAAGCGCCTGATCCCGCGCGTCGAGAGCCTGAAGATCGGCCCCTCGACCGATACCAGCGCCGATTACGGCCCGGTCGTGACCAAGGCGGCGATGGAGAAGATCAAGTCCTATGTCGATATCGGCGTGAAGGAAGGCGCCAAGCTCCTGGTCGACGGGCGCGACTTCAAGATGCAGGGCTACGAGAACGGCTTCTATGTCGGCGGCTGCCTGTTCGACAACGTCACCAAGGACATGAGCATCTACAAGGACGAGATCTTCGGACCGGTGCTCTCGGTGGTGCGCGCCGAGACCTATGACGAGGCGCTGAAGCTGACCAACGACAACGAATACGGCAACGGCACCGCGATCTTCACCCGCGACGGCGACGCGGCACGCGACTTCGCCTCGAAGGTCCAGGTCGGCATGGTCGGCATCAACCTGCCGATCCCGGTTCCGCTGGCCTATTACACCTTCGGCGGCTGGAAGCGTTCCGCCTTCGGCGACCTCAACCAGCACGGCCCGGACGCGATCCGCTTCTACACCAAGACCAAGACGGTGACGGCGCGCTGGCCGAGCGGTATCAAGGATGGTGCGAGCTTCGTCATCCCGACGATGAACTGAGGCGCCACCGACGGAGGAGGCCATGGAGCGACCGCTGCGCATCATCGCATCGTCGCTCGTCCTCCTCTGCGGCATGGGGCCCGCCCTCGCGACCGGCCCCTCGCCCGACGCCACATCCTCGTCCGAGGATGCGCTCTGCGAGCCGGGCGCATCCGAGAACGCGCCCCTCGGCGAAGTGGAGCTCGCCCGCTGCCGCCGGCTCTGGCAGGAGCGGGTCGAGGCCGCCCGGGAGCGGAGCCGGAGCTATGTCGAAGGATTGATCGAGGATAGCCGGCAGCGGCGGGAACGCGCGGCGAGCCTGCCGCCGCCAACTCCTGCGCCCGTGACGGTCGAAACCTTCCTCGGCAGCGATCTCGCCTATGGCGATGTGGTGGTGACCGACAAGGGGCCACGCGTCTTCGTCGGGAAGGCCGGAGAAGCTGCCGGACCCGAGGATTTCGTCGCCCTCGACGCGGCCCGGTCGCCGCATCGCGGCCGTGCCCAGCCCTATGACGGGGCCTATCCGCAGCCCAAACGCCCTCAGGTCGCGACGCAGCGGCCCGCCGCCCTCAAGCCCCAGGAGCGCCAGCCTTGAGCCCGTTTTCCCTGACCGAGGACCAGATCGCGATCCGCGACATGGCGCAGGACTTCGCTGCCGAGACATTGGCGCCCCATGCCGCGCGCTGGGACGAGGAGAAGCATTTCCCGGTCGAGGAAATGCGCGCCGCAGCCGCGCTCGGCATGGGCGGCATCTATATCCGCGACGATGTCGGCGGCTCCGGCCTCTCGCGTCTCGACGCAGCCTTGATCTTCGAAGCGCTCTCGACCGGCTGCCCGACGGTCGCGGCCTATATCTCGATCCACAACATGTGCGCCTGGATGATCGACCGCTACGGTTCGGACGAGCAGCGCCAGCGCTTCCTGCCGAAGCTCTGCACGATGGAGCATCTGGCGAGCTATTGCCTGACCGAGCCCGGCGCCGGCTCGGACGCTGCTGCGCTCAAGACGAAGGCGGTGCTGGACGGCGACCATTACGTTCTCGACGGGCAGAAGCAGTTCATCTCCGGCGCCGGCGTCTCCGACATCTATGTCGTGATGGCGCGCACCGGCGAGGCCGGCCCCGGGGCCATCTCGACCATCGTCGTCGAGAAGGACACGCCCGGCCTCTCCTTCGGCGCCAACGAGAAGAAAATGGGCTGGAACGCCCAGCCGACGCGCGCCGTGATCTTCGAGAACTGCCGCGTGCCCGTGACGAACCGCCTCGGCCCGGAAGGCATCGGCTTCAAGATCGCCATGGCCGGGCTCGATGGCGGCCGACTCAATATCGGCGCCTGCTCGCTCGGCGGGGCGCAGGGCGCGCTCGACCGATCTCTGGCCTATGCCAAGGAGCGCAAGGCCTTCGGCTCGGCCATCGCCGATTTCCAGGCCTTGCAGTTCAAGCTCGCCGACATGGCGACCGAGCTGGAGGCGGCCCGCAGCCTGCTCTGGCGCGCGGCGGCGGCGCTCGACGCCAAGACGCCGGATGCGACCAAGCTCTGCGCCATGGCCAAGCGCATCGCCACCGATACCGGCTTCGAGGTCGCCAACCACGCCCTGCAGATCCATGGCGGCTACGGTTATCTCGCCGATTACGGCATCGAGAAGATCGTCCGGGACCTGCGCGTCCACCAGATCCTCGAGGGCACCAACGAGGTGATGCGGATGATCGTGGCACGCGGGCTGGTCGGCCGGTCGAAGGGGAATTGACGCCGGAGGCGTCATCCCGAACGCCAAACGGCGACCTGGGATGACAAGACGAGACAGCACCTTTTTCTGATGACGATCCCGCGTCTGCTTTTCGCGCAGCCCGGAATGACACCAAGAGCGACGACAAAAACGACGAGAGGATACGACCATGACCAACATCGCCTTCATCGGCCTCGGCAATATGGGCGGCCCGATGGCCGCGAACCTCGTCAAGGCCGGGCACGCCGTCAAAGCCTTCGATCTCGTGCAGGCCTCGAAGGACGCCGCCGCTGAACTGGGCGTTGGCATCGCCGGCTCGGCGAAGGACGCCGTGGCCGATGCGGAGGTCGTCGTGACCATGCTGCCGGCGGGCAAGCATGTGCTGAGCGTCTGGGCCGATATCCTGCCGGCGGTGAAGCCCGGCACGCTCCTGATCGATTCCTCGACGATCGATGTCGAAAGCGCCCGCAAGGCTCATGCGCTGGCGGCCGAGCGCGGCTGTCTTTCGCTCGACGCTCCGGTCTCGGGCGGCACCGGCGGCGCGAAGGGCGCGACGCTAACCTTCATGGTCGGCGGCACCGAGGATGCCTTCGCCCAGGGCGAGCCCATCCTTGCCAAAATGGGGCGGCGGATCGTGCATTGCGGCGGCGGCGGCAACGGCCAGGCGGCCAAGATCTGCAACAACATGATCCTGGGCATCTCGATGATCGGCGTTTCCGAGGCCTTCGTGCTGGCCGAAAAGCTCGGCCTGTCGCATCAGGCGCTGTTCGACGTCGCCTCGACCTCGTCGGGCCAGTGCTGGTCGCTGACGACCTATTGCCCGGTGCCGGGGCCGGTGCCGACCTCCCCCGCCAATAACGAGTACAAGCCGGGCTTCGCCTCGGCGCTGATGCTGAAGGACCTTAAGCTGTCGCAGGAAGCGGCGCAGGCAGCAGGCGCCTCGACCCCGCTTGGCGCGGCGGCGGCGCAGCTCTTCGGGCTGCACAATGCCTGGGGCGAGGGTGGCACGGATTTCTCCGGCATCATCCATCTTCTGCGCGGACGCGGGCAGGCGTGAGACGCGCTTGCGCGGCAAGGCGTCGCGGGTCTAGACCCTGACCATGAACGACGCCCTGCCCCGCCGCGAACGCTCCTCCTTCACCGGCTTCGCGATCAACCGGCTCGACCGGCGCGAAGACCTGCGCAACCAGCCCAACGCGGTGACGGCCTTGCGCCACCGCTCGGACACACGGATTGCCGTGGTCGCGGGCGAGACGCCAATCCTGAAGCGCCTCGATGGCGAGGCGCTCACGGTCTGGTTCAGCCATGGCGAGACCGAGATGCTCGGCCCGGCGGCCGAGGAAATCTTCATGGGTATGGCCGAGGACGGGACGCCCCGCTTCGGCCGCCTGCTCGACAAGGCCCTGGCCGAGACTCTGAAGGAAAGGGCCGAGCTGTTCGTCACCGATCTGCGCTCGGTCGCGCTGAAGCGCATCGTGCCGGAAGACGAGGTCGGGCCGCTCGGCGAGGCCAAGGCCGTGCTCGACTGGCATGCCCGCCATCGCTTCTGCGCGCAATGTGGCGGGCCGACCGTCGCCGGCGCCTCGGGCTGGCGGCGCGAATGCACTGCCTGCGGCGCGATGCATTTCCCGCGCACCGATCCGGTCGTGATCATGCTGGTGACGCGTGGCGATGCCTGCCTGCTGGCCCGCCAGGCCCGGTTCGCACCGGGCATGTATTCCTGCATCGCCGGCTTCGTCGAACCGGGCGAGACGATCGAGGACGCGGTCAGGCGCGAGAGCTGGGAGGAGGCCGGCTTGAAGGTCGGCGCCGTCCGTTACCTCGCCTCGCAGCCCTGGCCCTTCCCCTCCTCGATCATGATGGGCTGCATCGCCGAGGCGCTCGGCGACGAGATCACGCTCGACATGACCGAGCTTGAGGAAGGCCGCTGGTTCCCCCGTGAAGAGGTACTGCAGATGCTGGACGGCAAGCATCCCGACGGGCTCGCCTGCCCGCAGCATATCGCCATCGCCAACACGCTGGTGCGGGCCTGGGCACTGGACGGCGAGCGGATCTAACGGGGCCTTTTACCATTCCTTAACCGTGAAGGGCGTCCCCTTGCGCTGTCCACCGGGGCTTTTGGGGGCTCGGAAAGGACCGCGACCATGCACGAGCTCGACCCTGAGCAGACCATCATGGAGCAGCTCGTCGGCCTGCCCGTTGCCGATGTCGAACGTGATCTGATTCTCGCCACCCTGCGCGAAACCGGCGGCAACCGCACCCACGCTGCCAACCTCCTCGGCATCGCCATCCGCACGCTGCGCAACAAGATCAACAGCTATACGGCGGCAGGCTACGACGTGCCGGAAGCGCTCCAGCCGTCGGCGCAGTGAGCGGCCATGCGCACCACGGCATCGAACGCGGCGGCGGCCGGTCAGTTGGTCGCCGCGACGACCACGGCGGCGCTGCTGCGCTGCCTGCTCCACAAGGGGGTCCTGGCGCCCCACGACATCCGGGAAATCTACGAGGCCGCCCTTCTCCTGCTCGAAGAGCAGCAGGGGGCGGCGCCGGAGCACTCCGCCGCATTCATTGCGGCGCGGGAGATCATCGAAGACGGCCTCAAGGACTGAGGCGGTCTTCCTGCGCAGCGAACAGCCGTCGCTTGTTCACAAGCGGCTACTCGCCGGCTTCCTCGATCGTCGAGCGGAAGTCGTTGGCGGCATAGACGCCCATGATCTTCATCTCCTTGGAGAAATAGGAGAGCTCGTCGAGCGCGCGCCGCAGCGCCGGGTCGTCGGGATGGCCCTCGACATCGGCATAGAACATCGTCGCCGAGAAATGGCCGTCGACCATGTAGCTTTCGAGCTTCGTCATGTTGACGCCGTTGGTGGCGAAACCGCCCATCGCCTTGTAGAGCGCGGCCGGAATGTTGCGGACGCGGAACATCAGCGTCGTCACGGTCTTGGCCCCACCCTGGCGCGCATATTCCGGGTATTTCGAGAGCACGACGAAGCGGGTGGTGTTGTGCTTCTCGTCCTCGATATCCTCCATCAGGATATCGAGGCCATAGACCTCCGCCGCGATGCGCGGCGCGATGGCCGCGCGCGTGAGATCGCCGGCCTCGGCGACCTGCCGGGCGGAGCCCGCGGTGTCGGCGGCGACCTCGGCCTTGAGGCCGAGCTTGCGGATGATCTTCCGGCACTGGCCGAGCGCGTGGATATGGCTCTGGACCGTCTGGATCGTCGCAAGCGTCGCGCCCTTCACGCCCATCAGGTGAAAGCGGATCGGCAGGAAATGCTCGCCGATGATGTGCAGCCCCGAACGCGGCAGCAAATGATGGATATCGGCGACGCGGCCGGCGATCGAGTTGTCGATCGGGATCATGCCGTAGCGTGCCTTGCCATCGCTGACGGCCGAGAGCGCGTCCTCGAAGGTGGCACAGGGCAGAAGCTCGCAGTCCGGAAACACCTGAAGGGCCGCCTGCGAGGAGAAGGCTCCGGGCTCACCCTGATAAGACACGACGAAGGACATGGGACGACTTCAGGCTCCAGCTTCTTGTTATCCGCCACTCCAGAGGGCGACCGTGATACGGCCCCTGCGGAAACGGCTTTATCGGGACTTCAGCAATACACGAGCGCGATCGAGATCGGGCGGCGTGTCGACGCCGCGCGGCACATGGTCGATGACCATGACGTCGATGCGCATTCCGTCTTCCAGCGCACGGAGCTGCTCCAGCTTCTCGCGCAGCTCCAACGGCGACTGCGGCAGGCTGACGAAACGGTCGAGCGCGGCGCGGCGATAGGCGTAGAGACCGACATGGTGATAGAGCGGCCCCTCGCCGTAAGGTGCCGTGGCGCGCGTGAAATAGAGCGCGCGCAGGTGGCCGGGCGCAATCTCGCTGCCGACGAGCTTCACGACGCTCGGCGCCGTCTTCTCTTCCTCGTCGTCGATCACGCCGGCGAGAGTCGCGATATCCACAGCCGGATCGGCAAGCGGTTTCACCGCCGCGGCGATGGCCGAGGGCGCCAGCGTCGGGAAATCGCCCTGCACATTGACGATGATGTCGTAATGCCTGTCAGGGTCGAGAATATCGGCCGCTTCCTTGATCCGGTCCGATCCGGTCTGATGCTCGGCGCTGGTCATCACCGCCTTGCCCCCGGCGGCTTCGATCGCGGCCGCGATTTCCGGCGCATCGGTCGCCACCGCCACATCGCCGGCCCCGGATTCGACCGCCCGGCGCCAGACATGCACGATCATCGGCTCGCCATGGATATCGGCGAGCGGCTTGCCGGGCAGGCGCGTCGCCTGCATGCGGGCCGGGATCAGGATCAGCGGATGGGCCATTTTCGGATCGTGCTCGGCATGGGCACCACCGGCAGAAGCCGGCGGCGGCAAAAAGTCTCAAACGGTGCGTGCTTATACGAGTTGCAATGAAGCGCGCAAAGCGGTTAAGCAACGGCGGAAGCTGGAGCCTTTCAAGACTCCGGCCAAGCGCTATCTCGTCTCCCGCGCCTCGGACGCGGAGGGCACCAGGGTTCGGATACGATGAACATCGAAGCCAACAAGATCGCCGGCGCGGTTCTCTCCACGCTGCTCGTCGTGCTGGGCCTCAATATGACGGCCGGTATCGTCTTCGCGCCGAAGAAGCCGGCAGTGACAGGCTTCGACCTGCCGAGCGAGGAGCCGGCTGCCGCAGGTGGCGCCGCCGCTGCCCCCGCAGCCGAGGAGCCGATCGCGGTGCGCCTCGCCAAGGCCGACCCCGCCAAGGGCGAGAAGGCCACCGCCGCCTGCAAGGCCTGCCATACCTTCGAGAAGGGCGGCGCCAACAAGGTCGGCCCGCATCTCTACGACGTCTATGGCCGCAACGAAGGCACGGTCGCCGGCTTCGGCTACTCGGCCGCGATGAAGGGCCGCAATGACAAGACCTGGGACGCCGAAGGGCTCGACCATTTCCTGAAGGGCCCGAAGGCCTATGTGCCCGGCACGATCATGGCGTTCGCCGGCATCGCCAAGCCCGAGACCCGCGCCGACGTGATCGCCTATCTCAACAGCCTCTCCGAAGCGCCGAAGCCGCTGCCGAAGCCCTGAGACGGCCCGGCAAACAGCCATTCAGCAATCACGAAGCCGGGCTCTGCCCGGCTTTTTCGTTTCGTGCCTTGCTCCCGCCCTGCGGCTGCCCGCACAATCCGCGCCTCACCAGCCATTGCGGTCGCGCCGCACGCAGGCGACACAGGACAACGGCGAATCAGACGGAGACGCGAAACGATGGCGATGCGCATCACACGCCGCAGATTGCTGGAAGCCGCGGGCACGGCCGCGGTCGCGGGCACCTTGCCCGGGCTTTCCGGCACGGCGCTGGCGCAGGATGCCGAATCGCATGGGCTCTCGACCTTCGGCGAACTCGCCCTGCCGCCCGACTTCCCGCATTTCGCCTATGTGAATCCGAAGGCGCCGAAGGGCGGCATGCTGACCGTCCAGATCAAGCGCGGCGGCGGCAACCAGAGCTTCGACACCTTCAACACGCTCAATACCTATGTCCTGCAAGGCGACGGCGCGGCCGGCATGGACGCCTGCTTCGACAGCCTGATGGCCGGCTCCGGCGATGAGCCGGGCTCGCTCTACGGCTTGCTCGCCAAAAGCGTCGCGGTCTCCCCGGACAAGCTGACCTACCGATTCCGGCTGCGCCCCGAAGCGAAGTTCCATGACGGCACGCGGGTGACAGCGCGCGACGCCGCCTTTTCGATGAACATCCTGAAGGCGAAGGGCCATCCCTCCTATCGGCTCCTGCTCAACGAGCTCGTCTCGTCGGAAGCCGAGGGCGACGATATTCTCGTGGTGAAGCTCTCGCCGAAGCGCGGGCGCGACCTGCATCTCGTCGTCGCCGGCCTACCGGTCTTCTCCGAAAAATACTGGTCGACGCGGGACTTCACCGCATCGACGCTGGAGCCGCCCCTGGGCTCCGGCGCCTACAAGGTCGGGCGTCTCGAGCAGGGTCGCTTCATCGAATTCGAACGCGTGCCGGACTACTGGGCCAAGGATCTGCCGGTGAATGTCGGCACCAATAATTTCGACCGGGTGCGCTGGGAGTATTTCCGCGACCGGCAGGTCGCCTTCGAAGCCTTCAAGGCGGGCGCCATCACCTTCCAGGAGGAGTTCACCTCGCGCATCTGGGCGACGGGCTACGATTTCCCCGCCCTGCACGAGGGCAAGGTCAAGAAAGAGGCTCTGCCGAAGACCGAGCCGGTCGGCTCGCAGGGCTGGATCTACAATATCAGGCGCGAGAAATTCGCCGACCCGCGCATCCGCGAGGCGCTGGGGCTCGCCTTCGATTTCGAATGGACGCGCAAGACCATCATGTTCGGCTCCTTCGAGCGCATGACCTCCTATTTCGAGAACTCGGATTCGAAGGCCACCGGCAAGCCCTCGGCCGAGGAAATCGCGCTGCTGGAACCCTGGCGCGGCAAGGTGCCGGACGAGGTCTTCGGCGAGCCCTTCCTGCCGCCGGTCTCCGACGGGTCGGGCAGCGATCGCGCCCTCTTGCGCAAGGCCGACGAGATGCTGCGCGCCGCCGGCTGCAAGCGCGACGGCAATGTGATGAAGCTGCCGAACGGCCAGCCCTTCGAGATCGAGTTCCTCGATTCCAACCCGGCCCTGCAACCGCACACCCAGCCATTCCAGGCCAATCTCAAGCGGCTCGGCATCAACGCCACCTCCCGCCTCGTCGACCCCGCGCAGTACCAGCGCCGCCTCGACCAGTTCGATTTCGACATCATCAGCATGGCGCTCTCGGGCGGCTCGATCCCCAGCGATACGCTCAGCATCGTCTATGGCTCGGAAGCCGCGAAGACCCGTGGCTCGCGCAACGTCGCCGGCATTGCCAGCCCGGCCATCGACGCAATGATCGAGAAGATCGGCCAGGCCAAGACCTATGCCGAATGCGTCGTCGCCGCAAAATGCCTCGACCGGCTGCTGCGCGCCGGGCGCTACTGGATCCCGATGTGGTGGAACGACGAGGAATGGCTGGCCTATTGGGACATGTACGACCGGCCGGCGACCAAGCCGAAATACTCCTCCGGCGCGCCGGGGATCTGGTGGTACGACGCCGAGAAGGCCAAGCGGATCGGAAAGGCGTGAGCGGGGCATGCTGAGCTATATCGCCCGGCGCCTCGCGCTGATGGTGCCGACGCTGTTCGGCATCCTGCTCGTCTCCTTCGTCATCGTGCAGTTCGCGCCGGGCGGGCCGGTCGAGCGCGTGATCTCCCAGCTCCAGAACCCCAATAGTGGCGGCGCAGCCGACCGCGTCGGCGGCGGCCAGGGCGGCGACGCCGGGGCGCATGGTGACGGCGCCGCCTATCGCGGCGCGCAGGGGCTCGACCCCGCCTTCATCAAGGAACTGGAGAAACAGTTCGGCTTCGACAAGCCGGCGCATGAGCGCTTCCTGAAGATGCTTGGCGACTATGCCCGCTTTGACTTCGGCCGCAGCTACTTCCGCGACGCGCCGGTGCTGCAACTGATCAAGGAGAAGCTGCCGGTCTCGATCACGCTCGGCCTGTGGATGACCTTGATCTCCTACGCGATCTCGATCCCGCTCGGCATCCGCAAGGCGATGAAGGAGGGCTCGCGCTTCGACACCTGGACGAGCGCGGTCGTCATCGTCGGCTATGCCATCCCGAGCTTCCTGTTCGCGATCCTGCTGATCGTGCTCTTCGCCGGCGGCTCGTTCTGGCAGATATTCCCGCTGCGCGGCCTGACCTCCGACAACTGGGCCGATCTCAGCCTCTTCGGCAAGGCGAAGGACTACCTCTGGCATATCACGCTGCCGGTGTTGGCCATGGCGCTCGGCGCCTTCGCCACCTCGACGCTGCTGACCAAGAACTCCTTCCTCGACGAGATCCGCAAGCAATACGTGCTGACCGCCCGGATGAAGGGTCTCAGCGAGCGGCGCGTGCTCTACGGCCATGTCTTCCGCAACGCCATGCTGATCGTCATCGCCGGCTTCCCCGGCGCCTTCGTGCATGCGCTCTTCGCGGGATCGCTGCTGATCGAGACGATCTTCTCGCTCGATGGCCTCGGCCTCCTCTCCTTCGAGGCGATCGTCAACCGCGACTATCCGGTCGTCTTCGCCAATCTCTTCATCTTCTCGCTGATCGGCCTCGTCGTGCACCTGATCACCGACCTGACCTATAGCTGGGTCGATCCGCGCATCGATTTCGAGAGCCGGGAGGCGTGAGCATGGACACGCTGATCGATATCCCGCCGCCGGCCCTGCGCAGCGACACGCCGCTCGCACCGGCCGAGGCCAAGCAGGGCTGGCTCAAGCTCTCGCCGATCAACCGGCGCAGGCTCAACAACTTCAAGGCCAACAAGCGCGGCTGGTGGTCGCTCTGGCTTTTCCTCGCGCTGTTCGTGCTGACGCTCTTCGCCGAGTTCATCGCCAACGACCGGCCACTCATCGTCCGCTACAAGGACGAATGGCTGTTCCCGGTCGCGGTGAACTATCCGGAAGAGAAATTCGGTGGCTTCCTCGCCACGACCGATTATCGCGATCCGGTCATCGCCAAGGAGATCGCCGCCAACGGCTTCGCAATCTGGCCGCCGATCCGCTACTCCTATCGCACCCATAATCTCGACCTGCCGGTGCCCGCGCCCGCGCCGCCGACCTGGCTGCTCAAGGACGAGCAGTGCAAGCCGATCGCGGAACGTACGGGCGGATCGACCTGCCGCGATCTCGAATGGAACTGGCTCGGCACCGACGACCAGGGTCGCGACGTCGTGGCGCGCCTGATCTACGGTTTCCGCATCTCCGTGCTGTTCGGGCTGATCCTCTGCGCCTTCTCCTCGGTGATCGGGATCGCGGCTGGCGCCATCCAGGGCTATTTCGGCGGCTGGACGGACCTGATCTTCCAGCGCCTGATCGAGATCTGGACCTCGATCCCGGCGCTCTACCTGTTGATCATCGTCGCAGCGATCATCACGCCCGGCTTCTTCGTGCTGCTCGGCATCCTCCTGCTGTTCTCCTGGGTGGCGCTGGTCGGCGTCGTCCGCGCCGAATTCCTGCGGGCCCGCAATTTCGAATATGTCCGGGCAGCCCGCGCGCTCGGCCTCTCCGACCGCACCATCATGATCCGGCACCTGCTGCCCAATGCGATGGTGGCGACGCTGACCTTCCTGCCCTTCATCCTGAACGGCTCGATCACCACGCTGACCTCGCTCGACTTCCTCGGCTTCGGCCTCCCGCCGGGCTCGCCGTCGCTGGGCGAATTGCTGGCGCAGGGCAAGGCCAATCTCCAGGCCCCCTGGCTCGGCCTCTCCGGCTTCATCGTGATCGCCTTGATGCTGTCGCTGCTGATCTTCATCGGCGAGGCCGTGCGCGATGCCTTCGACCCGCGGAAGACCTTCGCATGACTGCGCCGCTGCTCTCCGTCGAAGACCTCTCCGTCGCCTTCCGCCAGGGCGGGCGGGAGACGCTCGCGGTCGACCATGTCTCCTTCCAGGTCGCCAAGGGCGAGACGCTGGCGCTGGTCGGCGAATCCGGCTCCGGCAAGTCGGTCTCGGCGCTCTCGATCCTGAAGCTCCTGAACTATCCGGCAGCGCACCATCCCTCCGGCAAGATCCTGTTCAACGGGCAGGACCTGATCGCGGCCGACGAGGACGCGATGCGCCAAGTGCGCGGCAACGACATCACCATGGTGTTCCAGGAGCCGATGACCTCGCTCAACCCGCTCCACCCGATCGAGCGGCAGATCGGCGAGATCCTCGAACTGCACAAGGGCCTGCGCGGCGAGAAGGCGCGCGCCCGCACGCTGGAGCTGCTCGACCTCGTCGGCATCCGTGACGCTAAGAGCCGGCTCGACGCCTACCCGCACCAGCTCTCCGGCGGCCAGCGCCAGCGCGTGATGATCGCCATGGCACTCGCCAATGAGCCGGAGCTGCTGGTCGCGGACGAGCCGACGACCGCGCTCGACGTCACCGTGCAGGCGCAGATCCTGAAGCTGCTCAAGGAGTTGCAGGGCCGGCTCGGCATGGCGATGCTGTTCATCACCCATGATCTCGGCATCGTCCGGCGCATCGCCGACCGGGTCTGCGTCATGCTGAAGGGCAAGATCGTCGAGCACGGGCCGGTAGCCGAAATCTTCGGCAATCCGCAGCATGACTACACCAAGCGCCTGCTCGCGGCCGAGCCGAAGGGCCGCCCTGCCCCGGTTCCGGCAGATGCCGCGACGCTGCTGGAGGCTGGGCCGGTCAAAGTCTGGTTCCCGGTCAAGTCCGGGCTGCTGCGCCGTACGACCGGCCATGTGAAGGCGGTCGACGGCATCTCGGTGAAGGTCCGCGAGGGCGAGACGCTGGGCGTGGTCGGCGAATCCGGCTCGGGCAAGACCACGCTCGGCCTCGCCATCCTCAGGCTGATCTCCTCGGAAGGACCGATCGTCTTCCTCGGCGACCGGATCGACGGGCTCTCCAGCAAGCAGGTCCGGCCGAAGCGCAAGGATTTGCAGGTGGTTTTCCAGGACCCCTATGGCTCGCTCTCGCCACGCATGTCGGTGGCCGAGATCGTGGCGGAAGGGCTCGCGATCCAGCAACCGAACCTGACCTACCCGCAGCGCCGCGAGGTCGTGGCGCAGGCGCTCGCCGATGTGGGCTTGGATCCCACAGCGATGGACCGCTACCCGCACGAGTTCTCGGGTGGCCAGCGCCAGCGCATCGCGATCGCGCGGGCGATGGCGCTCGATCCGAAATTCGTGGTGCTGGACGAGCCGACCTCGGCGCTCGACATGTCCGTGCAGGCGCAGATCGTCGAATTGCTGCGCGGCCTGCAGGAGAAGCGCAAGCTGGGCTATCTCTTCATCAGCCACGACCTCAAGGTCGTCAGGGCGCTGTCGCATCGGGTGGTAGTGATGCAAAACGGCAAGGTGGTCGAGGAAGGCCCGGCCGAGGCGATCTTCGTTTCGCCGCGCGAGGCCTATACGCAGGCGCTGCTGGCCGCCGCGCTCAATCTCGACACGGCCAATGCTGCCGCTGTGAGGGACTGAGCATGGCCCGCGCGCTCCTGATCGTGCTGGATTCGGTCGGCTGCGGCGGCGCGGCCGATGCGGCGGCCTATGGCGACGCCGGCTCCGACACGCTCGGTCATATCGCCGAGGCCTGCGCGGATGGGCACGGCGATCGCGAGGGGCTGCGCAGCGGGTCGCTCAAGCTGCCGAACCTCGTGCGGCTCGGGCTCGCCCATGCTTGCGAGGCGTCAACTGGCCGGCCGCTCGCCGGGGTCGCGAAGCCGGCCAGGCCCGAGGGGCGCTGGGGCTATGGCGTCGAAATCAGCCAGGGCAAGGACACGCCGTCCGGCCATTGGGAGATCGCCGGCTGTCCCGTGCCGTTCCAGTGGGGCTACTTCACCGATCTGGAGAATTCCTTCCCGCACGAGCTGGTCGCCGGCATCGTCAAGGAAGGTGCCCTGCCCGGCATCCTCGGCAACAAGCATGCCTCGGGCACCGCGATCATCGAGGAGCTCGGGGCGGAGCATATCCAGACCGGCAAGCCGATCTGCTACACATCGGTCGATTCCGTGCTCCAGATCGCGGCGCATGAGGAGCATTTCGGGCTCGAGCGGCTCTATGCCCTCTGCAAGGTCACGCGCGGGCTCGTAGACCCGCTGCGGATCGGCCGCGTCATCGCCCGCCCCTTCGTGGGATCGCCGGAGGAAGGCTTCACCCGCACCGGCAACCGCAAGGACTTCGCCATCCCGCCGCCGGACGAGACGATCCTCGACCGGCTGGCGGCGCAGGGACGGACGGTCGTCACCGTCGGCAAGATCGGCGACATCTTCGCCCATCGCGCCACCGGCACCGAGATCAAGCCCTTCGGCAATGCGGCGATGCTCGATGCGGCGCTGGAGGCCTGGGACGGCCTGCCGGATGGCGGCTTCTGCTTCGTCAATCTCGTCGATTTCGATACCGAGTTCGGCCACCGGCGCGATATTCCCGGCTATGCGGCGGCGCTCGAAGCCTTCGACCGTCGCCTGCCGCATATCGAGGCGACCCTGCGGCTAGGCGACATCGCCGTCATCACCGCCGACCACGGCAACGATCCGAGCTGGCCCGGCACCGACCATACCCGCGAGCATGTGCCGATCCTGGCCTTCGGCCCCGGCATCGGCACTGAGCCGCTCGGGCGCCGCGGCAGCTTCGCCGATATCGCGGCGAGCCTCAGTGCCTTCCTCGGGATCGGACCTGTCGGTCCCGGCCGCCCCTGGTAGCTGTCAGGCGGCCGCGACCCGGCTGCAGAAGCTCGCCACGTCCTGGCGGATTTCCTGCGCCTGCCGGGCGAGCGCGCTGGCGGCATCCTGCAATTGCTGGGCAGCGCCATGGGTCTGGCGGGTCATGACCTCGAAGCCGCCGGCGACATCGGCGCTGCGCTGCGCGCCCTCGAAAGACAAGCGGACCTGATGCGCGATCTCGGCCGTGGCGCGGCTCTGCTCGTCGACGGAGAGCGCGATCGCGTTGGCGACGCTCTCGACCTCGCCGATCGCCTCGACGATGTCGCGGATCGCCTTGAGCGAGCGCTGCGAAGCCTGCTGCATCGTGCCGATCTGGTGCGAGACCTCGTCGGTGGCCCTGGCGGTCTGGGCCGAGAGCGTCTTGACCTCGCTGGCGACGACGGCGAAACCGCGGCCCATCTCGCCGGCACGGGCCGCCTCGATCGTGGCGTTGAGCGCGAGCATGCTGGTCTGGGCGGCGATGCCACGGATGATCTCGACGACGGCGCCGACATTCTCGCTGCTCTGGGCGAGGTGCTCGATCTCGGCGCTGGCACGACGGGCGAGCCCTGCGGCCATCTTCGAACCATCGGCCGATTGGCTGGCATTGCGGCCAATCTCGCCGATCGAGGCGACAAGCTCGGCGCTGGCGGCGGAAAGATGGTCGATACTGTCCATGGTGCCGGCGGCGGAATCGGAGACCATCGTGGTCTGGCGCCGGACATGGTCGGAGGTTTCGGTCAGCGCGCCGGCCTCGGTGTTCATCGCGGCCGCCGAGTGATCGAGCACGGCCATCGCCTGCTCCATCTGCGAACGAAAATCGACGACGACATCGCGCAGCATCTCGGCACGCCGCCCGAGCTCTTCGGCAAGATTGCGCTCCTTCTCGCCGGCGATCCGCTCACGCTCGGCCACTTCCTGCGCCCGCGCCAGGTTCTGCTCGTTCACAGCGAACATGCGCTGCAGGACCACGGCGAAGATCGCGAGGAACGCCGTCTCGATGATGACGATCACCGCATGGAGCAGCACGCGCAGCAGGCTGCCGCCCTGATAGAACACGGCGGCCGGCAGGGCGTATTGCAGCACGAGATGGTGCGCGGCCGTCAGCACGGCGCCCATCAGGATCGGCCGCCAGTCGCAGAAGCCGGCCAGCAGCGCCAGAATCGCGAAATAATACATGTGGATGTCCGGCTGCCAGGGATGGCCGGCAAAGCTGAACACCAGGATCGAGACCTGCCCGATCAGCACGACAGCAATGATCAGCTGCGTCACGATCGCCGGGCCGGCCAGGCGATAGACCAGCACAGCCGTAACGGCAGCCAGCGCCGCCATCGCGACCGGGATCGCACCTGACGCGCCGTTGGCCCAGAAGCCCAGCGCGAGCAGCGGCACATGCAGCAGTCCGAGCGCGAGCAGGGCCTGCGTGACCCTGTGGCGCACTGCTGACAAGGTCCAGATCATGACGATGCTTCCGTTCGGCCGGGGGTGTCGAGGCACCCGGCAAGGCCGGCCAGGACGAGGGAGAACCATGCGCCTTTGGGCAAGGCCGGCGCCTGCCCGCTCAGCGTCGGGGCGACCACGACGATCGCCGTGAAGCGGCCGTTGCGCAGGACGCGATGACCGGATGCGAAGCTCCGCGCCACGGCTTCCACGCCATCCGTCCAGGGCGGAAAGACGATCGCGACCGGCGCGCTGCCGTCGGCCGCCCGCGGCAGGCTCGCAAGGGCTCCGACGCTGACCAGCAGGCAGACGAGAGCGACGAGAAGACCGCCGCCAAGCGACAACCGTTCCGCGCCAGCCGCACTAGGTTCCGCAGGAGATGTCGAAGGCATTGGCAGTGAATCACTCGGAGCGACGGCGGCGTATCGGCGAACCAAATCCACTCGCGTAAAATTTTACTTAAGCGATTCACGCGCGATGAACGGCGATTCCGCCCCGGCCCGCATTTACTTTTCGTCAACAGGAGAGGTTTACAATTTTTGGTTGTATAGACTGATGGAGGAACGGCCATGCTTCCCGCACTGTCCCGCCTCTTGCGAAACCAGCACGCGACGACCGCGATCGAGTTCGCCTTCATCGCTCCGATCCTGCTGCTGCTCCTCGTCGGCATCATGGGGTATGGCTACGTCTTCGGCATCTACCACAGCATCCAGCAGATCGCAGCCGAAGCGGCACGCTCGTCCGTATCGGGCCTCAGCGACACCGAGCGCTCCCAGATCGCGCACGATTTCATCACGGCTCATGCCGGCGCCTACGCCTTCATCGATCCGGCGAAGCTTCGGGTCCGAACCGGCCAGACCGGCCCGCAGATGCAGAGCTTCGAGGTCTCCGTCGCCTACGACATGAGCGGCTCGATCTATGACGACCTCAGTCGGCTGGTTTCGCTTCCACAACCCGTGATTGAGCGCCGGGCTATCGTCCAGCGCGGCGGATACTGAACGCTTTTCCGAGGGCTCAAGGCCAAAGGGGGCATCCATGCTCAGGCTCGTGAACTTCGCCGGGAATCAGAGGGGCGGTGCCGCCATCCTTTTCGCGGTCTCTGCGACAGTCCTGTTCGGCTTCGGTGCGATGGCCGTCGATGTCGGCAATTTCTACTACGAGAAGCGCAAGCTGCAGACGGCCAACGATCTTGCCGTTCTCGCAGCGGCGAGCGACCTGCCGCGCGCCCAGGCCGCGGCCCGGGCCAGCGCGATGCAGAACGGCTTTTCCGGCAACGCGATCCAGACACTGCAGACCGGCATATACACGCCCGACCCGAAGCTGGCGGTGGAGGCACGCTTCGTCCCGAGCGCGGCCGCGAGCGTCAACGCCGTCAGGATCGACATGCGGACCACCACGCCGCTGCTGCTCGGCCGGGTCCTGTCATCGTCAACCGCGACCTCGCCGACGCCGGGCGCGGCCCCAAACTCGGCGGGAGGCACACAGCCCGTGGCAAGCCTCAGCGGCGGGGACGTGCCGATCGGTTCCAGCGCCATCGCGTTCCAGGATGCCCAGGCCTCGTTCGCCGTCGGCTCGCGCCTGCTCAAGCTCGATGGCGGCCTGCTCAACAGTCTGCTGGGTAGCCTGCTCGGGGGCGGCGTCTCGCTCTCCGTCATGGATTACGATGCGCTGATCAAGGCGCGGGTGGACCTGTTCGACTTCTCGAAGCGCCTCGCCACCCGTCTCAACCTGACCGCGGCGACCTATGATGACGTACTCAAGGCCGATGCCCGCCTCGGCGACGTGCTGGCGGCCATCGTCGACGCCTCCCGCGATCACGACACGCGCAGCGGCACCGCCACCGCGGCACTGGGCCGGATCGCGACCGCATCAGCGAGCAACCTGCCGGTCAACCTCGCTTCGCTGATCTCCTTCGGCCCGGCCGGCGACAAGCCGCTCTCCGGACCGAAGCCGCTCGCGGCCTCGCTCTCGGCGCTGGATATCGTCTCGGCGGTCGCGCAGATCGCCAACGGCAACCGCCAGATCGATGTCGGGCTCAACCTGAACCTGCCCGGGGTTGCAGCGGTATCGCTGAAGCTCGGCATCGGCGAGCGGCCGGTGGGCACTAGCCTGGTGCGGGTCGGGCGCGCCGGCTCCAGCGTCCACACGGCGCAGACACGGCTCCTGCTGACGGTCGATCTCGTCGGCTCGGGCGCGGCCTCGCTGGTCCGGCTGCCGCTTTATCTCGAACTCGCCGCCGCGACGGCCCGGATCACCGGCATCCAGTGCTCGCCGGGCGACGTCTCGACCTCGCGCGTCACGCTCGGCGTCACGCCCGCCGTGGTCGACGCCTGGATCGGGCAGGTCTCGATGGCGGAATTCAACAATTTCAGCAGGGCGCCGAACCCGCCCGCCGCGACGCTCGTCAACGCCGCCGGGCTCGCCAAGGTCACGGGCCGCGCCCATGTGACGATGACGAACCTCTCCGAGGCCGCCGTCAGCTTCAGCTATCCGGAGATCCAGCGCAGCGACAAGAAGACGACCTCGACGCACAATTTCATCGCCACCCTGCTGGGGCGGCTGGTCGGCGACCTGGAGCTGCGGGTGGAGGCGCTGGGTCTCGGCCTCGGCCTGCCGGGCCTCGACGGGCTGGTCAGCGGGGTCATCGGCAACGCGGCGACGCCGCTCGACCAGATCCTCAACGGCGTGCTCGGCACGCTCGGCATCGGTCTCGGCCAGGCCGATAGCTGGGTCAGCGGCGTGCGCTGCGGCGGGGCCGTGCTGGTGCGGTGAGCCCCGTCAGCTCTGGAGGCGCTGCTTGATCCGCTTGATCAGGCCGTCCCGGACATCGCGATAGGCGTCGAGCTTCTGCTCGCGCGAGCCCTGGAAAATGGTGGGATCGACGGTGGGCCAATATTCCACCTCGGCGGCATGGGTCCGCGTCAGGTCCAGGGCCTTGTGGTGCGCTTCCGGCGAGAGCGTGATGATCAGGTCGAAGTTGAGCCCCTCCCATTCCTCCAGCTCTTCGATCGATTTCGGCTTGTGGCGGCTGAGATCGATGCCGATCTCGTCGAGCACCGTCGACACGAAGCCATCGATCTCGCCCTTCCGGGCGCCGGCCGACTGGACATAGATCGACTTGCCGAAGAAGTGCTTGGCCAGAGCCTCGGCCATGGGCGAGCGCACGGCATTCATCGCGCACATGAACAGCACGCTTTGTACCTTGCGCGGAACGTCACGCGCATTCGGCGCATTTTCGACAGGCGAGCCGGGGGCCAATTCGCTCGAAAATGCGTTGGGCTTCAAGCGCGTCAGCCCTTCCAGTGCAGGGCGTAGATCAGCGTGAAGAGGCGGCGCGCCGTGTCGAAATCGACCTCGACCTTGTTCGCCAGCCGCTCGGCCAGGATGCCGGCTGCCTCGTCGTGCAGGCCGCGCCGGCCCATGTCGATGGCCTCGATCTGCGCCGGTGTCGAGGTCCGGATCGCCGCATAATAGCTGTCGCAGACCATCTCGTAGTCCTTGATGATGCGCCGGAACGGGCTGAGCGAGAGATGATGCGTCACCACCGGCGCGCCGTCCGCCGCCTTGATCTCGAAGACGAGACGCCGCTCGACCATGGCGAGATGGGCGAGATACGGCCCGCCGTCATGCTCGGGAACGACGAAGCTGTTGCGCTCGATCAGGTCGTAGATCGCGACGGCACGCTCGTGCTCCTGATCAGGCGTGCCGCGGCCGAGGGAGGTCTCATCGAGGGTCAGGCCAACCAGGCGCTGGTTGGTGGCAATCGAGACGTCGGGCATCGCTCCTCCGGCCATGGCGCCGCCCGTCGGACGGAGCTCAGATATTCAGTCTGATCGTCACGGATCGGCCGTGCGCCTGCAAGCCCTCTGCCTCAGCCAATTGCGTCGCGGCCGAGGCCAGGACGCGCAGGCCCTCGGGGCCGCATTTCAGAAGCGAGGTCCGCTTCATGAAATCGCCGACGCCGAGCCCCGACGAGAAGCGGGCCGAGCGCGCCGTCGGCAGGACGTGGTTGGGGCCGCCGACATAGTCGCCGATCGCTTCCGGCGTATGCCCGCCGAGGAAGATCGCGCCGGCATTGCGGATCAGCCCCGCAAGGCGCTCGGGATCGGCCGTCATGATCTCGAGATGCTCGGGCGCGAGCCGATCGACCAGCGGCACGGCGGCTTCGAGATCGGCGACGAGCAGGATCGCGCCGAATTCCTGCCAGCTCCTGCCGGCGATCTCGGCGCGTGGCAGCGTCGCGAGCTGGGCCGCGACCGCCTTCTCGACCTCGGCGGCCAGTGCGGCATCGTCGGTCATCAGGATCGACTGAGCGGAGACGTCGTGCTCGGCCTGCGCCAGCAGGTCGGCGGCGATCCAGTCGGGATTGGCGCTGCGATCGGCGATCACCAGCACTTCGGAGGGGCCGGCGATCATGTCGATGCCGACCTGGCCGAAGACGCGGCGCTTGGCGGCAGCGACATAGGCATTGCCGGGACCGACGATCTTGGCGACCGGCGCGATCGCAGCCGTACCATAGGCGAGCGCCGCGACGGCCTGCGCACCGCCGATGCGATAGACCTCGTCGACGCCGGCGAGCCGGGCAGCGGCGAGCACGAGCGGGTTGGTTTCGCCCCGCGGCGTCGGCGCGACCATGACGATGCGCGGCACGCCGGCGACCTTCGCCGGAATGGCGTTCATCAGCACCGATGAGGGATAGCTCGCCGTACCGCCGGGCACATAAAGCCCGACCGCCTCGATCGCGCTCCAGCGCCAGCCGGCCCCGACGCCGGCCGCATCCTCGACCCAGGAATCCGTGGGCTTCTGGCGGCGGTGATAGGTCTCGATGCGCTCTCGCGCCGTCTCCAGCGCCGCCAGCAATTCAGGCGAGCAGGCCGCGACGGCCGCGTCGATCTCGGCCTCGGAAACGCGCAGGGTCTCGGACGTCAGGTCGAGCGCGTCGAAGCGCGATGTATAGCCGATCAGCGCTGCATCGCCCTTCTCACGGACATCGGCGATGATGTCGGCGGCGATGCGATCGACCTCCTCCGAGACCTCGCGCTTGGCGGAGAGCAGCGCCGTGAAGCCCGCAGCGAAGCCGGCATCCCTGTCGTCGAGCCTGATCGGCATCGCTGGGTCCTTGGGTATTGGTCGAAAAAGGGCTGGAGGACTCAGGCGCCGTCGGGATGACCGGGCGTCGCCACGGCTTCCCAGACCGGGCCGAGATCCTTCATCTGGGCCTCGATGCATTCGACCGAAAGGCGGATCGCCGCCCCTTCCGAGAAATGCAACGTCACCTCGCCGGCAGGGTCCTCGCCGAGATCGAAGGTGACGGCGAGGAGATTCAGGACCTTGTCCGGATCGTTCTTGTCGAGCTTGGCGCTGCGCACGGCCTGGACGCGATCGAAATGCAGCGCCGTCAGGCGCCGCCGTCGCTGGCCGTGCTGGGCGCCTTCCCAGTCGAAGCGGCGCAGCGCGAGCGCGAAACGCTGCTCGCGCGGCAGATAGACGAGGTCGGCCGCCTTCAGCACCGCATCCTGGAGATGGGCTGAGACAATCGCGAGATCATCGGCGTCGAGCGCAATGAGCTTCAGCGGGTCGGCGGCAGCGTCTGACATGGTCCTGTTCTGACGAGCCGCCCCGAGAAAATCAACAGTCCCGCAATCAACAGCCGAGAATCAGCTGCTGATGCGCTCCACCAGCGCGCCGCAGCGGCTGAGCTTGGCTTCCAGCGCCTCGAAGCCGCGATCGAGATGGTAGACGCGGTTGATCGTGGTGTCGCCTTCGGCGGCGAGCCCGCCGATCACCAGCGAAACCGAGGCGCGCAGGTCCGTCGCCATCACCGGCGCACCCGTCAGCTTCTCGACGCCCTCGACATGGGCGACATCGCCGTCCAACCGGATCTTCGCGCCAAGGCGGGCGAGCTCCTGCACATGCATGAAGCGGTTCTCGAAGATGGTTTCGCGGATGCGCGAAGTGCCCTTGGCCTTGGTCATCAGCGCCATGAACTGCGCCTGGAGATCGGTCGGGAACCCCGGGAAGGGATCGGTGTCGATATCGACCGCCGTGATGCCGTGGCCGTTGCGGCGCACGCGGATGCCCTCGTTGGTCGAGTCGATATCCACCCCGGCCTGACCCAGCACATCGAGCGCCGATTGCAGCAGCTCCGGCCGGGCGCCTTCGAGGACGACGTCTCCGCCGGTCATCGCCACGGCCATCGCATAGGTGCCAGCCTCGATGCGATCAGGCAGCACGGCATGATGCGCGCCGCCGAGGCGCACCACGCCGGTGACCACGATGCGCGAGGTGCCCACGCCCTCGATCTTGGCGCCCATCTTGACGAGGCAGGCGGCGAGGTCGGTGACCTCCGGCTCGCAGGCGGCGTTCTCGATCACCGTGGTGCCCTGGGCGAGCACCGCGGCCATCAGCGCGGTATGGGTGCCGCCGACCGTCACCTTCGGGAAGACGATCTCGCCGCCCTTCAGACCCTTCGGCGCGCGCGCCAGCGCATAGCCGTTCTCGATGACGATCTCGGCGCCGAGCTTCTCCAGCGCCATGAGCAGCAGATCGACCGGGCGCGTGCCGATGGCGCAGCCGCCCGGCAGCGAGACCTTGGCCTCGCCCATCCGGGCCAGGATCGGCGCGATCACCCAGAAGCTCGCCCGCATGGTCGAGACCAGCTCATAGGGCGCGCAGGTGTCGACGATCTGGCGGGCGGTCAGCGAGATGGTCTGGCCGGTCTCCGCGGACTGGCCGATGCGCTTGCCGGCGACGGTGCGGTCGACGCCCTGGTTCGACAGGATGCGCGAGAGCGCCGTCACGTCCGAGAGGCGCGGCACATTGGTCAGCGTCAGCGTCTCGTCCGTCAGCAGGCTGGCGATCATCAGCGGCAAGGCGGCGTTCTTCGCGCCGGAAATCGGGATGGCGCCATTGAGGCGCTGGCCGCCGGTGATGCGGATCTTGTCCATCGTCGGGTCCTGCTCGGCCGGCCCGGCACAGGGCCGGCGGCGCATGGGAGAATAAGGGAGTTCAGGTCCGGGAGGAATCGGCCTGAGAGGGCGGGGCCGGCTCACGCGCTTGCGCTTCGTCCGAACGGCGAGCGCGAGCCTGGGCCTTGCGGCGCTTCAGGTTCTCGCGGAGCGCGGCGGCAAGGCGCGCCTGCTTCTCGTCCTCGGCTGTCTGGCGGGTCACGGCATCAGCTCGGCAAAAGATGTTTGAACGCGGGAACGCGGCGAATTCGCGGCGGTATCGTTAGACCCACAGCCGCCGGTGGACAAGGCCATCGATCGCCGCCCGCCCTGCCCCATGACGGGCCAGCATCGTGCCGGAGCGAGCCAGCTCCGATCCGGTTTTACCACCCGGAAACGATCCTTCTCCCGCAGGCCGCGGCACGACTCATTTGTTTCCAGCTTCGGGCCTCTCCACGCAATCATCGTTCGCATCACGGCGGCGCGGCTCTTGCCAGGTTGGCATCCGAGCGTCCCAGAACGCATCGCGTGACGCAGCGTCATCGAAAAAAGCTTAATGCTATTAACCATTTCCGCCGGATTTCGTTTACACTTCGTTAAGCTCGTTTACGCTGCGGGCATCAAGGAATTTGTGGGGTAGCTTCATGTTGCAGTCCTTGAAGGTCAGAGCAGGAAGCCTCGCGCCGACCCTGCTCGAGAGTTGCGAAGTCATCGATGCGATCCGCTACAAGGCAGGCTTCCTGCCGGAGGTGGAGATCGCCTACGAGCCGGACATCAAGACGCTCTGGGTCACGATCCGGCCGGAGCTGAAGCCGGTCTTCACGCTGCAACTGCTCGACAGCCTGGTGAAGATTCAGAGCGCGATCGTCGCGCTATGGGGCGCCCCCGACCAGTATCACCGCGCGCCGGTGCGCTTCCTCGCCTTCCGCGGCACGGGGCCGTTCTTCACGCTCGGCGGCGATCTCGATTTCTACCTGGACTGCCTGGCCAAGAACGACCGCGCCGCGCTGGCGGAATACGCCCGGCTCTCGGCGGAAGGCGCGATCTGGAACTCCGGCGGCCTCAACGGCCTCGTGGTGACGCTCTCGACGATCCACGCCAAGGCGATCGGTGGCGGCATCGACGCGCCGCGCTCGTGCAACGTCATGGTCGCCGAGGAACAGGCCTCGTTCGTCTACCCGGAGATCAAGTTCAACCATTTCCCGATCACGGCGGTGGCGATCCTGTCGCGACGCATGGGCCAGCGCGCCGCCGAGCAGATGCTGCTCTCCGGCGAGGAGATGAGCGCGCAGGAGTTCATGGCGGCCGGCGGCCTCGAGGCGGTGGTCCCGACCGGCACGGGCGAGGACTGGATCCGCAAATACTGCGCCGACTCACTGCCGATCCACGCCGCCAAGACCGCGCTGTTCTCGGCCTTCAACCGTCGCCATGGCGACCTGCGCGAAGAACTCGGCCATCTCGGCGAGATCTGGACGAATTGCATGCTGCGCCTCAGCCCGAGCGCAATCTCGAAGCTGCAACGCATCGCGCAGACGCAGGACCGGATGCTGGCCCGCGTCTATCAGCGCCACCTCGCCCCGGTCTGACCGAAGGCGCGTATCAGGTCCCGCCAGATTTTCGGGGGAACGGCCCCCGGAAAACCACACGAAGCATTTACCTCTGCTCTCGTACAACCCTTCGGCACAATGCGCGACGTGCGAGCTTCGCGCGTCGTGATGCGCGGGGGCGGCAAAGGCAGAAGTAGATGGCAGGCGCGCTCAAGCGACTGATGACAGCTGGCGAGCGCGAGCAGGGCGAGACCATCGACCTGACCGGCTATACGCTGCTGGTCAGCTCGCTGTTCTCGTCGCCGGCCTCGATCGTCCCCGGCGGCATCGCCGGCATCCTGACGCCGTTCCTGTGCTGGGTGTCCACCGGCATGGACATCTTCATGGTCCTCACCGTGCTGGTGACGCTGATCGTCATCCTGCGCATCATGACGGTGATCGCCTATCGCCGGCGCAACCACGCGCAGGACAGCTACGCGGAGACCCGCCGCTGGGACCGCGACTATTTTCTCGGCGCCACGACGTTCAGCGCCGTCCTCGGCTACAGCTGCTATGTCGCGCTGGTCCAGACCGACGATGCCGCGGCGCATATCACCTCGGTCGCCTCGACCATCGCGCTCGCCTCCGGCTATGTCGCGCGCAACGCCGGCCGGCCGAAATTCGTCGCGGTGCAGCTCCTGACCTTCTGCATCCCGATGGCGATCGGGCTGATCGGCGCCCATAATCCCTATTACCGCTATATCGGCTATTTCGCCTTCCTCTACGTGGCGGCCAATATCGCGATCACCAACTCGCTGCATCGCAACCTGCTCGCGCTCAGCGACGCCAACAAGCAGTCGAAGGCGCTCGCCTCCGCCCTGCACTCGCAGAACCTGACGCTCGACGCCGCGCTCAACACGATGATCGACGGGCTCGCGATGTTCGACCGCAGCCTCAAGCTCGCGGTCAGCAATGCCCCCCACAGCACGCTCTACGGCCTGCCGGAGACGCTCGCCCTCCCCGGCACACCCTTGACGGCGATCGCGCGCTTCCTCGTCGAACGGCAGGTGATCAGCCAGGACCAACTGCGGGACATCCGCGCGGCACTGACGGAGCTGCAGGCGACCCAGCAGGCGACCAGCCGCGAGCTGGTGACGCGGGGCGGCCTCGTACTGGTCGTGACGCTGGCGCCTGCTGCCGAGGGTGGCATCCTGATGCTCACCGAGGATGCCACCCAGCGCAAGGCGACCGAGGCGCGCATCGAGCAGATGGCGCGCTTCGACGAGCTCACCGGGCTGGCGAACCGGTTCGAGTACAGCACGCAGATCGCGGAAGCCTTCGCCAAGCTCGAGCGCACCGGCGATGCCTTCGCGCTGCTCTATCTCGACCTGGACGGCTTCAAGCAGGTCAATGACAGCCTCGGCCACGATACCGGCGACCATGTGCTGATGGAGACCGCGAGCCGTCTGCGCAGCGCGATCCGCAGCAACGACCAGCTCGCCCGCTTCGGCGGCGACGAGTTCCTGCTGATCCTCCCCTCCGCAGACCATGTCGTCGTCACCGCCATCGCCAAGCGCATGATCGACGTGATGGCGCGGGCCTTCGACGTCGACGGCAAGACCGTCTACGTGACGGCGAGCATCGGCATCGCGATGGCGCCACACGACGGCGCCAATCCGGCCGACCTGCTGCGCCATGCCGATACCGCGCTCTACAAGGCGAAATCGGCTGGCCGGAACACCGTGATGTTCTTCAACCCGGCCATGGCCGAGGAGATGATGGAGCGGCACGAGATCGAGATCGATCTGCGCAAGGCCTGCACCGACGGCACGCTCGAACTCTATTACCAGCCGATCATCGACCTGAAGACCCAGAAGGTCGTATCGCGCGAGGCCCTGATGCGCTGGCGCCACCCGACCCGTGGCATGGTGCCGCCCGGCGTGTTCATCCCGATCGCCGAGCAGTCCGGCCTGATCGCCGGCATGGGCGACTGGGCGATCCGCCAGGCCTGCCGCGATGCCGCAAGCTGGGAGCCGGGCATCGGCGTCTCCGTCAACGTCTCGCCATTGCAGTTCCGCGAGCCACGCCGGATCGTCGAAACGGTCAAGGACGCCCTCCTCGCCTCGCAGCTCGAATCGCGTCGCCTGATGCTGGAGGTGACGGAATCGCTGCTGATCGAGGACGAGAAGCTGGCGCTCTCGGTGCTCGACGAGTTGCGGGCCCTGGGCGTCACCTTCGCGCTGGATGATTTCGGAACCGGCTATTCCTCGCTCGCCTATCTCTCGACCTACCCGTTCGCGCAGGTGAAGATCGACCAGAGCTTCACGCGCGAGGTCCACACCAACGAGGCGTCCAAGGCTGTCATCGAGGCGGTCTGCCAACTGGCGCGCCGCCTGCAGATGAACGTCGTCGTCGAGGGTATCGAGACCGAGCAGCAGCGCATCGCCGTCCAGCTCCTCGGCGCCCATCGCGCCCAGGGTTTCCTGTTCGGCCGCCCCGAGCCGCTCGCCGGCATCAAGGCCAGGAACGGCAGCCGCAGCGTGGCCTGAACGGGCGAGCAGCGTTCTTTTTCCGAAGCGCCTGCGCAGCGGCCTTGATTCCGCCGGCCCGGCAACGCATCAGCGATTGGACAAACGAGCAAAACGGGACATCCGGTGAGCGACGGCACGGCCAAGGCGGCGAAACCAGCCGCGTTGACACCCGATATCTGCGTCATCGGCGCGGGCGCGAACGGCGTTGCGCTCGCGATCGCCGCCGCGACTTTCGGCGTCCCGGTCGTTCTGGTCGAGCGCGACGCCATCGGTGGCGACCGGGGGCCGCTCGCAGCCCAGGCCCTTATCGCGATCGCCGCCCGGGCGCAGGCGCTGCGCGATGCGGCGCGCCTCGGCCTCGCGGCGGCCGAGGCGCAGCCGAACCCGGCCCAGATCCACGACCATATCCAGCGTGCCCTGTCCGCCGACCGCGCCAATCATTCAGCCGAGCGCCTGGCTGCGCTGGGCATCACCGTCATCCGGGGCGAGGCCCATTTCACCAGCCGCAGCACGGTCACCGTCGATGGCCGCCCGATCAAGGCGCGCCGCTTCGTGATCGCCACCGGCGCGCATGTTGTTTCGCCGGCGATGCCGGGGTTCGATTCCGTCCCTGTTCTCTATGAGTCCGATCTCGCCGGCCTGACCCGATTGCCCGAACGGCCGATCGTGATCGGCGACGCGGGCGTCGCCCTGGCCCAGGCCCTGCGCCGCCTCGGCTGCCTCGCAAACCTCGTCGCTCCGGACGGGCTGCTCGCAGATCGCGATGAGGAAGCTGCAATGATCCTGCGGCGCCGGCTGCTGCGCGAGGGGCTGGATCTCCATGAAGGCTGTGAGCCGCTGCGGGTGGAACGCAGCCGCTCGGGGCTTCGGCTCGTCCTCGCGACGCCCTCGGGCGAAACCACGATCGAAGGCTCGCATCTTTTCGTCTGCGGCCAGCGCCGCCCCGCGATCGGCAGCCTCGACCTCGATCTCGCCGGGATTCGTCACGATGCATCCGGTATCAGCGTCGACCGGAGCCTGCGGACGAGCAATCGCCGCGTCCATGCCATGGGGGCCTGTGCAGGTGGCGCAGCGGCCGCCTCGCCCGACCTCGCCGGCGACGACCATGTCGGACTCGTGCTGCGCAGCATCCTGTTTCGCCAGCCGGTGAAGATCGATCCGGCGAGCGAGCCCCGCGTCGTCTGGAGCCGGCCTCAGATCGCCGCGATCGGCCTGACGGAGGCTGAAGCCCTTGCCAGGGCCGGAGCGATCCGGGTGCTGCGCTGGCCGTTCTCCGAGAACGCGGCCGCACAGGCTGCCGGTGAGACGGACGGTTTCGTCAAGGCGGTCGTCGACCGCAAGGGTCGCATCCTCGGCGCCACCATCGTCGGCGACGATGCGGGGGAATTGATCGCCCCTTGGTGCATCGCAATGCGGGCCGGGCTCGGCGTCAGCGAGCTCGCCGGCATGCCTCTGCCCGCCTTCGCCCGCGCGGACGCCTCGCGCCGCGCCGCGCTCTCGTTCCATGCGACATTGACCACGCGGCCGGCCTTGCGCCGCCTGATCGGCTTTCTCAGGCGTTTCGGCTAAGATCGCTGACGATGCATGCACCCAAGCCAGACCTCTCGGTCAGCCAACCGCGCGGCCTCACGCGCCTCGGCCTTTCGGCCAAGCTGCTGCTCGTCACCGTGCTCTTCGTCATGCTGGCGGAGGTGCTGATCTATCTGCCCTCCATCGCGAATTTCCGCCGCAACTGGCTGCATGACCGGATCGCCGCCGCCCAGGTCGCCGCGCTGGTGCTGGAGGGCGCCCCGGAGGACGGCCTGCCCGAGGGCAGCGAGAACCGCCTGCTGATGGGCGTCGGAGCCCGCGCGATCGCGGCCCGCGTCGGCGGCGCACGCCGGCTGCTCAGCCTCGACTCGATGCCCCCGCCGGAGGTTTCCCGCTCGATCGACCTGCGCAGCCTCGACTGGATGAATGCGATCAAGGAGGCGCTCGCCGTCCTCGTCGCACCCGCGACCATGCCGATCCGCGTGGTCGGCGAAGCCGTCGGCGGCGCCGATTTCGTCGAGATCGTCATCGACGAAGCGCCGCTGCGCCGGGCGATGCTGAAATTCTCGTGGAGCCTGCTGCTGATCTCGCTGCTGATCACCGGCCTGACGGCTCTGGCCGTCTATATCGCGCTCAATGCGCTGATCATCGGGCCGATCCGGCATCTGGCGGCCAATGTCATGGAGTTCGAGGCCGACCCCGAGAACCCGCGGCGGATCATCGAGCCCTCCCTGCGCGCCGACGAGATCGGCGAGGCGGAACGCGCGCTCGCCCGCATGGAAGCGACGCTCGCCGACGAGTTGCGCACCAAGAAGCACCTCGCCGAGCTCGGCCTTGCCGTCTCGAAGATCAATCATGACCTGCGCAACATGCTGGCGGCGGCGCAGTTGATGTCCGACCAGCTGATCGAGACCCGCGACGCCAAGATCCGCCGCTTCGCACCGCGCCTGATCGCGACGCTGGGGCGCGCCATCGACTTCTGCCAGGCCACCCTCGCCTATGGCCGCGCGGCCGAGGCCACGCCTGCGATCCGCGATGTCCCGTTGCGGCAGCTCGTCGCCGAGCAGGCGGAAATGCTCGGACTCGGCGACGGCAAGCAGCCGCGCTTCGAGAACCGGGTTCCGCCCGAACTGTCGGCGCCCTGCGATCCCGACCAGATGGCGCGCGTGTTGACGAACCTGATGCGCAACTCGGTCCAGGCGCTGACGCGGGCCGGGGCGGAGCCCGGCGACCTGCCGGTGCTGACGGTGACGGGCGGGCCGGAGAACGGCTCGGTGGCTTTGCGCATCATCGACAACGGACCCGGCGTGCCGGAGCGGGCGCGGGCCAATCTGTTCCAAGCCTTCCGGGGCTCGGCGACACCCGGCGGGACCGGCCTCGGCCTTGCGGTCGCGGCCGAGCTGGTCCGGCTCCATGGCGGCTCGATCACGCTCGAGCCATCCGATGCCGGCGCGGTCTTCGCGGTGATGCTGCCGGCCCGCCGCGCCAACGGGCACTGACGAATCATCTCCGCCTACTGGCTTGCCCAGATCACCCGCGCCATGAAGGCGATCTCGGCGAGGTTCAGCACGCGGTCGGCATGCTCCGGGTTGAGCGAGGCGAGCTCGATCGTCTTGGCGGTCTGGCGCCTGAGCTGCTTGGCCAGCACCTCGCCCTCCACCGTCTTGACCACGACCCGATCGCCGCGCCGGACCGTCGCGGTCGGCGAGACGATGATGGTGTCGCCGTCGCGATAGAGCGGCAGCATCGAATCACCGGAGATTTCCAGCGCATAGGCCTTCTCGTCGGCGACGCCGGGAAAGGCGACCTCCTCCCAGCCCGTGCCAACTGGAAAACCGCCATCGTCGAAGAAGCCGCCCGAGCCCGCCTGGGCGAAACCGATCAGCGGGATCGTCCGGGCAGGCGCGGGATCGCGGCGCAGCACCACGCTCATGAACTCGTCGAAGGAGGCGCCGGTCGCGGCCAGGATCTTGGAGATCGATTCGGTCGAGGGCCAGCGCTCGCGCCCGTCGGGGGCGACGCGCTTGGAGCGGTTGAAGGTGGTGGCGTCGAGCCCGGCCTTGCGCGCCAGCCCCGAGGCAGTGAAGCCGTAACGCTGGGCCAGCGTGTCGATCGCCCCCCAGATCTGGTCATGTGACAGCATCGCTGAGGGCCTCGCTGCGCTCTTGCCGTTCGGCGGGGATTGAAGATAGGAAATATCCCCTATCATATAAGATTTCAATCCGAATCTCGCCGCAATCCGACAGCGACTTGCGGAATCCTCCTGCCAGCGTTTAAGCCGGTGCCCGACATGCGCGCGCGAGACCTCCGGTGCCCCTGATCTACAAGATATGCCCTGCCGCGCTCTGGTCCGAAGCGGAGGCCAAGGGCCGCTTCGACGGCGCCCCGGTCGACCTCGCCGACGGCTACATCCATTTCTCCACGGGTGCCCAGGTCGCCGAGACCGCAGCGAAGCATTTCGCCGGGCAGGACGGCCTCCTGCTCATCGCCGTCGACGATGAGAGGCTGGGCCCGGCCCTGCGCTACGAGCCCTCGCGTGGCGGGGCGCTCTTTCCGCATCTCTACGCCCCGCTCGATCCGAAGGCGGTTCGTTGGGTCGCTCCCTTGCCGCTGAAGCGCGACGGCAGCCACGCCATTCCGGAGACGCTCGCATGATCGGCGGCCTGTTCAACCTCGCCCGGCCGCTGATCCACCGCATGGATGCGGAGACGGCCCATCGCCTGACCGTCGCGGCACTGGCCGCGGCGCCTGCCCTGAGGCCAGGTGCCGACGACCCCGTGCTCGCGACCGAGGCCTTCGGGCTCTCCTTCCCCAACCCGGTCGGCCTCGCCGCCGGCTTCGACAAGCATGCGGAAGCGGTCGACGGCGCACTGGGCCTGGGCTTCGGCTTCGTCGAGATCGGCGGCGTGACGCCGCTGCCGCAGCCCGGCAACCCGCGCCCGCGGGTCTTCCGGCTGCTCGAGGACGAGGCCGTGATCAACCGCTACGGCCTCAACAGCGAGGGCATGGAGGCCGTCGCGAAGCGGCTCGAAGCCCGGCGGGGACGTGGTGGCCTCGTTGGCGTCAATCTCGGGGCCAACAAGGATTCTGCCGACCGTGCCGCCGACTATGCCACGCTGGCGCGCCGGCTGGCACCACATGCCGATTTCCTGACGATCAACGTTTCCTCGCCGAACACGCCGGGCCTGCGCGACCTGCAGGCGGAAAGCGCGCTCGACGACCTCGTGGCGCGCACGCTCGCCGCGCGGGACGAGGCGACAACCGGCGGCAGGCGCACGCCGGTCCTCGTCAAGGTCGCGCCGGACCTGACCCTGCCAGAGCTCGACGGCATGATCGCGGTCGCACGCAAGCGCAGCATCGATGGCCTGATCGTCTCGAACACCACGGTCACGCGCCCGCTGACCCTGCGCAGCACCAGCAAGGCCGAGACGGGCGGGCTCTCCGGCAAGCCGCTCTTCACCGCCTCGACCCGCATCCTGGCCGAAGCCTTCCTGCGCGTCGAAGGGCAGTTCCCGCTGATCGGCGTCGGCGGAGTCGATTCGGCCGAGACCGCCTTCGCCAAGATCCGGGCTGGGGCTACGCTGGTGCAGTTCTATTCGGCGATGGTGTTCAAGGGCCCGGGCCTCGCCAAAGAGATCAAGGCAGGGCTCGCCGCCCAGGCGCGCCGCGCCGGGCTGACACGGCTGACCGCCCTGATCGGACGCGACGCGGCTGCGATCGCGCGCGGCGAAGGGCTGTAGAGCTTACTTCCGCGCTGCGAAAAGCCGCATCAGCAGCCAGAGCGGCACGACGATCAGGGCGCCGGCGATCAGCCACTGCGCGACCTCGCGCACCGCGCCGAAGCCGAGCCCGGTGATCGAGCGCAGGAAGCGCGCGGCCGCCTCGTAGAGATTCTGCGGGGACAGGCCGAGGAAGGCCATGGCTGCGCCGACCAGCAGCGAAATGAAGATCAGGCGGACGAGGACGCTGAGGGGCGAGCCGCCGAGAAACCGTTCCATGGAAGCAATCGTCATCCTGTTGCGCCCCCTGCCGTTCCGGGGCGCTTCTGTGCTGTCTTAACCTGAAATCCACCGCGCTTGAACGGCGTCTGAACGGATTGCCTCAGGCCGTGGCCGAGGCGCCCGCCGTCGCCCAGGCGGTGCCGGCGATCTTCGAGGCTGCGATTACGGCCTGCGTGCGGCTGTCGACGTCGAGCTTGGTCAGGATCGCCGAGACATGAGCCTTCACCGTCGCCTCGGAGACGCCGAGCTCATAGGCGATCTGCTTGTTGAGGAGCCCTTCCGACAGCATCATCAGCACGCGCACCTGCTGCGGCGTCAGTGTCGACATGCGGCGGACCATGTCGGCGATCTCGGCATCGACCGGGGCGGAGAGATCGACGCCCGGCGGGGTCCAGACCCCGCCGTCGAGCACGGCGCGGATCGCCTCGCCCATTTGCGCGACGTCCGCGGTCTTGGGCAGGAAGCCGAGCGCGCCAAACTCGATGCAGCGGCGAATCACCGCCGGATCGTCATTGGCGGAGACGACGATGACCGGGATCTCCGGATGGTCCGCCCGCAGGAAGAGCAGGCCGGAAAAGCCCTGCACACCCGGCATGGTGAGATCGAGCAGGACGAGATCGGCATCACCGCCGCTGGCCAGCGCCTCGGTCAGGGCCTCGAGCGAGCCGACCTCACTGACCTCGGCACCGCCGATGGCGCTCGACACGGCCTGGCGGAGCGCGCCGCGAAACAGCGGATGATCGTCCGCGATGACGATCCGCGTCGAAGGCTGCTTGCTCATCGCCCCACTCCTTAAAGCCTGCACCGTCCCCCGCCCGAAACCGCGTTATCCGCTTCGGGCCGATGCATTCGTCCGACCCGGGCATTTTGCCCCAGGCCGGCCGCGCATCACAAGCACCGCAAGCGCAAGGCTGCAACCCATTCCGGCTCAACCATTGGTCGGCAACAGCGCTTCGAGCACCTCGATATGGTCGGCTTCACCAGGCGGCTTGTCCCAGCGGATGCGGTTGATCCGGGGAAAACGCATGGCGAGGCCGGATTTATGCCGGGTCGAACGCTGCAAACCTTCGAAGGCGACCTCGAAGACGAGGCCCGACTGCGCGTCATGCGTGACCTCGCGCACCGGGCCGAAACGGTTCAGCGTGTTCTTGCGGACATATTTGTCGATCTCGATCAGCTCCTCGTCGGTGAAGCCGAAATAGGCCTTGCCGACCGGCACGAGTTCCTGCCCGCCATCCTCGCCGACGCGCCAGACGCCGAAGGTGTAGTCGGAATAGAAGGAGGAGCGCTTGCCGTGGCCGCGCTGGGCATACATCAGCACGCAGTCGACGAGCCGGGCATCGCGCTTCCATTTCCACCAATAGCCCTTGGGGCGGCCGGGCAGATAGGGCGAATCGCGGCGCTTGATCATGCAGCCTTCGACCGCTTCCGCATCGGCGCCTGCCCCCGCACCGGCCGGATCGGCGCGGGCGGCCGTCAGTTCCTCCCAGGAGGCGAAGGGGATGACCGGCGAGAGATCGAAGCGGATGCTGGCGAGGCGCGACAGGAAGGCCTCCAAACGCTGGCGCCGCTCCTCCAGCGGCAAGTGGCGGACATCTTCCTCGCCATCGACGAGCAGGTCATAGACGCGGATATGAGCGGGGAATTCGCCCAGCATCTTGGCGGTGACGGTCTTGCGGTTGAGCCTTTGCTGCAGCGTGTTGAAGCTCTGGACCGCGCTCTCGCGCATCACCAGCAACTCGCCGTCGAGTGCGCCGTCCACCGTCAATTCCTCGACGAGGTCGGGGAAGGCAGCGGCGATGTCCTCGCCGGTGCGGGAATAGAGCCGTGTCACGCGCGTGCCATCGGCCTTGCGGCCGCTCACCGCCTGGACGCGGATGCCGTCCCATTTCCACTCGGCGGCAAATTCGGCCGGATCGAGCTTGTCGAAATCGCCGTCCTCGATCGGGTGCGAGAGCATGACCGGGCGGAACGGCGCGGGATCGCGCGCCTCGGGCCGCGCGCCCCTGCCCTCCAGCCAGGCAAAGAGCTCGGCATAGGGCGGCTCCAGCCCGTGCCAGACCTGCTCGACCTCGTCGGGCGGCACGCCGCCGAGGCTGGCGGCGGCCGTCTTGGCGAGCCGGGCCGAGACGCCGATGCGCAGCGCGCCTGTGATGAGCTTGAGCAGGGCCCAGCGGCCGGTCTCGTCGAGCGCATCGAGCCAGCCGGCGACGAGGCGCGGCAAGTCGGTCTTGCCGGCCTCGCGCAGTCTCTCGACCACCTCCGGCAGATGCGGCACTGCGTTGGCGCCATGCCGCGCCGGCCACATCAGCGCGACCGTCTCGGAGAGATCGCCGACATAGTCATAGGACAGCGCGAAGAGCACGGGGTCGGCGCGCTCGGCGATCAGCGCGCGGATCAATCCGGCCTTGGCATTGCGGAACACCAGTCCGCCCGTCATCGCCGCCAGCGCATAGCCGCGATCCGGGTCGGGCGTGGTGCGCAAGTAATCGGCGATCAGTGCGATCTTGGCGTTGCGGCGCGGCTCATAGGCCAGGCGATCGAGCAGCCAGGCGAAGCGGTTCATGCTGTCGCCCCCGCGCCACAGTGCCTGGGTTCGTTCCTGTTGCACCGCATCGTTCAGATACTGTTCATGAAGCAAACCTTAACGGCAGCAGAGTAGCTGGGAGAGAGACGCCGATGCGTGCCGCGATGCGGTTCCTTGCCTTGCCTGTCGTCGCTGCAACGCTTTCGGTCGGAGTCCCCGCGCAGGCGGCGAGCTTCTCCTGCCGCGAGACGCCGATCGTGCACTCGAATGCCGCGCTCGCGCCGCTCTCCGCCAAGGTCTCGCAGGGCCAGCCGCTCGCCATCCTCGCCATCGGCTCGTCCTCGACCGAAGGCATCGGCGCCAGCGCCAAGGACAGGACCTATCCCGCCCGCCTTCAGGCGCTGCTCGGCAAGGCGTGGCCCAAGTCCCAGGTCGAGATCGTCAATGCCGGCATCGGCGGCGAGACTGCCCCGCAGACGCTCGCGCGGCTGAAGACCGCGCTTGCCGCGCGTTCCTATGATCTCGTGATCTGGCAGGTCGGCACCAATGATGCCGTCAAGGGCGGCGATCTCGACGCCTTCAAGGCGATGGTCGGCGACGGCATTTCGCTGGTACGCGAAGCCGGCCCGGCGCTCGCCATCCTCGACCCGCAGTATTTCCCCTCGGTGCGCGATCCACAGCGCTACGGCCGATATGTCGAGGCCGTCGGCGACGTCGCCCGGCGCGAGGCCGTTCCGGTCTTCGGCCGCTATGACGCGATGCGCGAATGGCACCGCAGCGATGCCGAGGCCTTCAAGGCCGCGCTCTGGACCGACGGCTTCCACATGAGCGATGCGGGCTATGACTGCCTCGCCCGCGACATGGCGAACGCGATGGTCGGCATGGCCGCGCCCTCGCGCCCGGTCGTCGCCGCCTCGCGCTGACCGGAGCCTAGACGGCCGCCGCATCTGCCGCCTCCTCGACCGGATCGGCCTCGCCCTCGTCGCCATAGCCGACGAGATGCAGCGGCTTGGCCTTCAAGCCCGCCGTGCCGCACCAATGGACGAGCGCATCGGCCTCGCCATGGGTCACCCAGATTTCGTCCGCTTGAACCTCCCTGATCGTCGCGAGCAGGTCGTCCCAATCGGCATGATCCGAGATAACGAGCGGCAGTTCGACGCCCTTCTGGCGCGCCCGCGCCCTGATCCGCATCCAGCCCGAGGCGAAGGCCGTGACCGGATCGGGAAAGCGGCGCGCCCACAGATCCTGCGTCGCGCTCGGCGGACAGATGACGATCTCGCCGCCCAGCGTCTTGCGATCGGCCTCGGAGACCAGCCTGATCTCTCCGAGCGGGATGCCCTCGGCTTCGTAGAAGGTGGTGATCTTCTCGACCGCGCCATGGATATAGATCGGCCGCTCGTAGCCGGCCTCGCGGATCAGGGCCATGACGCGCTGCGCCTTGCCCAGCGAATAGGCGCCGACGATATGCGTCCGCTCCGGAAAAAGCCTGACCGATTCAAGCAGCTTGGCCACCTCCCCCGATGCCGGCGGATGGCGGAAGACCGGCAGGCCGAAAGTCGCTTCGGTGATGAAGATGTCGCAAGGCATGGGCTCGAACCCGGTGCAGGTCGGGTCGCGCTCGCGCTTGTAGTCGCCTGAGGCGACGATCCGCAGGCCGCGGCTCTCGACCGCGATCTGGGCGGAGCCGAGGACATGGCCCGCCGGCAGGAAGGTGAAATCGACCTCACCGATGCGGATTGCCTCGCCGGGCACCGTGACCTGTTGCGAGCCCGTAAAGCCTTCGCCGTAGCGTAGCGCCATGATCGCCAGCGTCTCGCGTGTCGCCAGCACGGCACCATGGCCGGCGCGGGCATGGTCGGAATGGCCATGGGTGATCAGCGCCCGTGCCACCGGGCGAACGGGGTCGATATGGATGTCGGCGGGCGGGCAATAGAGCCCGGCCGGCGTCGGCAGCAGCAATTCGGAGGGGCGCCAGCGGGCGCTTTGTCTGGCCAGCGTCAGATTCCCCCGTGCAGCGTGGCGAGGCGGACGAATGGCCGCCAACCACCCGAAATTGGCATTGGACTGCTTCGAAAGGCGAATTTCGCTTCGCGTTGCGTTACTCTAGACCCGCTTCCCCCACCTCCGAGGATTCGCCCATGCATTTCGCCAGCTCCGGCGACCCGGTGCTCGACCGCCGCTACGGCCGAGCCAAAGCGGCGCTGGAAGACGGCGATCCACAAACCGCGGTGGACATCCTCGACCAAACCGTGGCGCAAGCCTATCACTTCACCGCCGCCTGGCATCTCTACGGGCTGGCGCAGGAAGCGCTCGGCCACAAGGAAGACGCTGCCACCGCCTGGCGGCAATGCCTCGACCTCGATCCCAACGACCATTTCGGCGCGCGGCTCGACCTTGCCCGCATCGGTGCGCTGCCGGCCGAGCAGGCGACCTCGGAGAATTTCTCCGGCGCGCTTTTCGACGCCTATGCCGACCGCTTCGACAGCCATTTGACCGAAATCCTGCAATACAACGCGCCCGACCTGCTGAAGGCAGCGCTCGTCCGCTGCTGCAGCAACGCCGGCCGGCCCTTCCGGTTCGACATCGTCTACGATCTCGGCTGCGGCACCGGCCTGATGGGCGAGGCGATCCACGAGCAGAGCGGCTTCATCGCCGGCTGCGATCTCTCGCCACGCATGATCGAGCGGGCGCGCGCCAAGCTCGCGCCGGATGGCACGCCGCTCTACGACAAGCTCGCCGTCACCGGCCTGACGAGCTTCCTCTCCAGCCGGCCCGACGCTTCCGCCGATCTCGTCGTCGCGGCCGATGTCTTCGTCTATCTCGGCGAGCTCGCGCCCTGCTTCGCCCAGAGCGCGCGCGTGCTGGAACCGGACGGGCTCCTGGCCTTCACGGTGCAGAGCCATGACGGCGAAGGCGTCGTGGTGGGTGATGACAGGCGGTTCGCGCATGCGGAAGGCTGGCTACGAGAGCGGCTCCTGGAAGCCGGGCTCACTCCCGTACTCGTCGAACCCGCCAGCACGCGGCAGGATCGCGGCACCCCTGTGCCGGGGCTGCTGGTCGTGGCGGAGAAGCGGTGAGGATGCCCGCCTAGGGTCGATAACCAAAGCCGCTGTCAGGCGTAGGCGACCCAGCCACGGAACGCGAATCCTGCATAAAAGAGGCTGATTTCGCTAAAGCCAGCCTCATATAAGAGCTGCTGGTCGTCTTCGGGCGAAAGGATGGGTAGACGTTCCGCGACCGCATCTTGCGCCTTCCTGGCATGCGAAGGCTCGATCCCGGATGAAATCGCAAAGGCGGCAACCCGAGACATCCACAGATCGACCTCGTCTTGCGGGATGCTGTAATGGGCAACAACGAATGGAGCGCCGGGTTTCAGCCGCCTGCGGACCTCTCGAAGCGTGCGCAAGCGCTCTTCCCGCTCGATGAAGTGAAGCGTCAGAATGCAGGCTCCCGCGTCGAACGGCCCCGCCGGCGCGATATCGATGAACCCTTGGTGAAACGAGGCCCGCGCGGCTAGCTCTCCGAGCGTCAATCGCGCCAAGTCCAGCATCGGAGCAGACGGATCGACCGCGACGAAGCTCCAGCCGGGCTTCGCCGTGGCGAAAACCTTCATCTCGAGGCCTCCGCCCGCACCGAGAACCAGGACCTTCGCGTCTTCTGGTGCGCGCTCTGCGATAAGAAGCATGGCCATGCGTTGCATGTCCGCAAAACCGGGCACCATCCGAGGTGGGTTCTCCGCATAACGTGCGGCAAGTTGGGGGTCGGCGAATGCGTCCATAATCGTGGATAGGACACGAGATAGCGCCCCGCAATATCTCCATCGCGTCACCAGCAGGCATTCCGGCCTCTCGAAGCGAACCAGCCTGCAGTCTGCGATCAACCAAAGCCTTACCCCCCTTATTCCCCTTTCGTTCTCCCTCATCACCCCCTATCTTCGGCCGGCATGGCCGCTCCCTCCCCGCCCCCTCCTGCCTTCGAGGCCTGGTTTTCCGGGCGCGGCTGGAGCGTGCGGCCGCATCAGCTCGCGTTGCTGGAGGAAGCCCGCGCCGGGCGCTCGACGCTGCTGGTCGCGCCGACCGGTGCCGGCAAGACGCTCGCCGGCTTCCTGCCCTCGCTGGTGGAGCTGGCTGAGCGCAAGGGCCGGCATGACGGGCTGCATACGCTCTATATCTCGCCGCTGAAGGCGCTCGCCGTCGACATTGCCCGCAATCTCGAAGCGCCCGTGCACGAGATGGCACTGCCGATCACGATCGAGACCCGCACCGGCGACACCTCCGCCGCCAAGCGCACGCGCCAGATCCAGCGCCCGCCCGATATCCTGCTGACGACGCCGGAACAGCTCGCGCTACTGGTCTCGCATCGCGACGCCGCGCCGTTCTTCTCCAATTTGCGCCGGATCGTGCTCGACGAATTGCATGCGCTGGTCACCTCGAAGCGCGGCGACCTGCTGGCGCTCGATCTCGCACGGTTGAAGGCGCTGGCGCCGCAGGTCTCGGCCGTGGGCCTCTCGGCGACGGTGCGCGAGCCGGCCGATCTCCAGCGCTATCTCGGCGGCGCCGGGACGCCGGCGGGGCTCGTCACGGTCGCGGGCGGGGCCAAGCCGCGCATCGGCATCCTCGACACCGAACGGCGCCTGCCGATCGCCGGCCACACCACCCTGCATGCGATGGCCGAGGTCTATCAGGCCATCCGCACGCACAAGCTGACGCTGGTCTTCGTCAACACGCGGATGCAGGCGGAATTCGCCTTCCAGGCCTTGTGGAACCTGAACGACGACAACCTGCCGATCGCGCTGCATCACGGCTCGCTCGACGCCCAGCAGCGCCGCAAGGTCGAAGCTGCCATGGCGGACGGACGGCTGAAGGCCGTGGTCTGCACCGCGACGCTCGATCTCGGCATCGACTGGGGCGATGTCGACCTCGTCGTCAATCTCGGCGCGCCGAAGGGCGCGAGCCGCCTGATCCAACGCATCGGCCGCTCCAACCACCGCATGGACGAGCCCTCGGAGGCGCTGCTGGTGCCGTCCAACCGATTCGAGCTCTTGGAGTGCCGCGCCGCGCTCGAAGCCGTCCATGAGGCCGCACAGGACACCCCGCCACCGCGCATCGGCGCATTCGACGTTCTCGCCCAGCATGTGCTCGGCGTCGCATGTTCCGATGGGTTCGAAGCCGATGCGCTCTATGAGGAGGTCTGCACCGCCTCCCCTTACGCCGATCTTACCCGCGAAGACTTCGACGCCGTCGTCAATTTCGTCGCGACCGGCGGCTATGCGCTGAAGAGCTATGAGCGCTTCGCCAAGCTCAGGCAGGACAAGGCCGGCCTCTGGCGCGCCAGCAACGCCCGCGTGATCCAGCAATACCGCATGAATGTCGGCACCATCGTCGAGGCGACGATGCTGAAGGTCCGGCTCGGCCGGGCGCGCGCCGGCAGGCCGGGCCAGCCCGGCATGATCACCCGCGGCGGGCGCGTGCTCGGCGAGATCGAGGAATATTTCGCCGAGACCATGGTGGCGGGCGATACCTTCGTCTTCGCCGGCGAGGTTCTGCGTTTCGAGGGCATCGTAGAGAACGAGGCGGTCTGCTCGCGTGCCTCCCCCGGCACCGATCCCAAGATTCCCTCCTATGACGGCGGCAAGTTCCCGCTCTCGACCTTCCTCGCGGCGCGCGTGCGCGCGATCCTGGCCTCGCCCAGCCTCTGGCATACGCTGCCGGAGGAGGTCTCGGCCTGGCTGCATGCGCAGAAGCGGATATCGCGCCTGCCCCAGCCGGGTGAACTGCTGGTCGAGACTTTTCCGCGCGGCGGGCGCTTCTATCTCGCAGCCTACCCGTTCGAGGGACGCCTCGCCCACCAGACGCTCGGCATGCTGCTGACGCGCCGGCTGGAGCGCGCCCGGATGCGCCCGCTCGGCTTCGTCTGCAACGATTACGGCATGGCCTGCTGGACGCTGGGTGACATGACGGCCGCGATCGCACGCGGCGCGCTTAATCTCGACGACTTGTTCGCGCAGGACATGCTCGGCGACGATCTGGAAGACTGGATGGCGGAATCGGCGCTGATGAAGCGCACCTTCCGTTCCTGCGCCATCATCGGCGGATTGATCGAGCGCCGCTTCCCCGGCCAGGAGAAGAGCGGCCGGCAGGTGACGATTTCGACCGATCTGGTCTACGACGTGCTGCGCCGGCACGAGCCCGACCATATCCTGCTCAAGGCCGCGCGAGCAGACGCGGCAACCGGCCTGCTCGACATTCGCCGGCTTGGTGAGATGCTGACACGGATCAGCGGGCGAATCGTGCATCAGCCGCTCGACCATGTCTCGCCGCTCTCCGTCTCCGTCATGCTCGAGATCGGGCGCGAGGCGGTCTATGGCGAGGCGGCGGACGAGATCCTGGCGGAAGCAGAGGCGATGCTGACGGAAGAGGCGATGGCGTGACGGTTGCAGCCGCAATGCTGGCCAAGGGGCCCGGAGCGACGAACGAGGCCTTCATGCTGGACCGGCTCGCGCTCGTGCCCGATCTCTCGGGCGCGCTCTGGTTGCCGGAGGAGCGCACGCTTGTCGTCGCGGACCTGCATCTGGAAAAGGGCTCCGCCTATGCGGCGCGCGGCGTGATGCTGCCGCCCTATGATTCCACTGCAACGCTCGTGGCGCTGGCCGCCACGATCCGGCGCCATCAGCCGGCCCGCGTGATCGCGCTCGGCGATTCCTTCCACGATCGTGATGCCGAAAACCGCCTTGCGCCCGAGACACGAGCCACGCTCAGCCTGATGCAGCAGGGCCGCGACTGGCTCTGGATCACCGGCAACCACGACCCGGCGATCAGCCGTGCCATGGGCGGCGAGAGTGCCGCGGAGGTCGTGCTTGCCGGCGTGACCTTGCGCCACGAGCCGACCGCCTCCGAAGACGGCTACGAGATCGCCGGGCATCTGCATCCGGCCGCCAAGGTCCGGATGCGCGGGCGCGCGATCCGGCGGCGCTGTTTCGCGATGTCGGCGCGGCGTTGCGTGATGCCGGCGATGGGCGCCTATGCCGGCGGCCTCAACCTGCGCGACGCCGCTTTCCGGCCGCTGTTCCGCGAAGGCTTGAGCGCCCATCTGCTTGGCGACGGCCGGCTCTTCCGGATCGATCCACGGTTATTGCTGCCGGATTGATCGAGCGGGTTGCGTCCGTCACAAGGTTGTGGCATCAGGGCGCCGCTTCGGAACGACGCCAGCGCACGCAACCGCCTCAGAGCGACCGCGAACGCTTCGGCCGTCGGACCTGCTGCGGTAGCTCAGTGGTAGAGCACTCCATTGGTAATGGAGAGGTCGCGAGTTCAATCCTCGCTCGCAGCACCAGCCATTCTCCCGATAGCCGATTATTCTCCAGCAATCTCGGGATAGACGCGCTGTTTCCGCAGCCGACCACGCCGTCGCCGAAGTGGGCCGGCTTTCTCTCCCGACCGACTCCCCTCGCCCGACAAGACTGTTGAAATGGCCTGACCCACGGCGGGCGGGAGAATAAAACTGTCGCGCGGCAGTTGAGCCGGAAAGCATCGCTTTCCAATCACGTCGATGTTCGGAGGCCTTTTCCAGGCGGAGGACGCTAATCCTAGAGGACGACAACCTTGCAAGAGACGCGCTCCGCATGCCCCTGTTTCGTCCTACATACTGGTCTGGCTTCATCCTCTCGGCAGGCCTCGCCCTGGCCAGCATGGCGGGCGCCGCTGCGGCGCAGACCCTGACCATCGCGCAGGGCAATGACATCCTGTCGCTCGACCCGGCCAATCACGGCAACAACAGTACCGAGTCGGCGCTCGTCAATATCTACGAGTACCTGGTCGACAAGGATTTCAGCCAGGGCCAGCTGCGCTTCACACCGCGTCTCGCGCGCTCCTGGAGCACGGAAGACAACATCCGCTGGACCTTCAAACTGCGTGACGACGTGCTCTGGCACAATGGCGATCGCTTCACTGCGGCAGACGTGAAGTTCACCATCGAGCGGGCCCAGCAAGACAAGAAGCTGATCAACGCCTCGAAGTTCCGTCGCATCAAATCGGTCGAGGCGCCCGACGACACGACGGTGGTGATCGAGACGGACAGGCCCGACACGCTGCTGCTGCATTATTTCGTCGGCAACGGCGCGGGCATCCTGCCCAAGGCAGCCTTCGAGAAGGCCGGCGGGAAGGAGGAATTCTTCAAGAAGCCGGTCGGCACCGGCCCCTATGTCTTCGAACAGTGGATCAAGTCCGACCAGGTCATCCTGAGCCGGAACCCGCGCTGGTGGGGCGGCACGCCGAAATGGGACAAGGTGGTGATCCGCTCGATCCCCGAGACCACCACCCGCGTCGCCGAACTGCTGACCGGCGGCGTCGATATTGCCGTCAACATCCCGCCCGAGGACATTGCCCGGCTGAATGACAACAAGGGCACCCGCGTCATCACCTTCGACATCGCGCGCAACATCGCCCTGCATGTACGCACCGGCAAGGACCGCGTCACCGGCGATCCGAAGCTGCGCGAGGCGATCGACCTCGCCATCGACCGCGATGCCATCGTGAAGCAGGTGCTGGAAGGACATGGCAAGCCGACCCGCGGCTTCTTCCCGCCCGCCATCCCGGGCTTTGCGCCGGACCTCAACACGAATATCCGCTTCGACCCTGAACGCGCCAAAGCGCTGCTGAAAGAGGCCGGGTTCGATGGCCACAAGCGCCCCGCGATCAAGATCAGCACGCCCAGCGGTCGCTATGTGAAGGATCGCGAGATCGTGGAGGCCGTGGGAGGCTATCTGGAGGATGTCGGCTTCCGGGTGCAGGTCGAGGTGCTCGACTGGACGGTCTACAACAGCAGGCTTGCCGGCGACGGCTTCGGGGAACTCTACCTCTGGGGCATGGGCTCCTACACGGACGCTTCCTCGATCTTCGTGCAGGACTTCAAGCGCCATTACGACTGGTCGGACCCTGCCTTCGAAGACCTGGCCAGGAAAGCCGGCAACGCCAAGACGGAGGCGGAGCGCATCGCGCTCTCGCAGCAGGCGCAGAAGATCGTCGCCGAGCAGCGCGTGCGTATCGGTTTGCTGCTGCCGCAGTCGATCTACGGCGTCAGCGACCGCGTCGTCTATGACGGCCGCTTCGACGAGATGATCGCTGCGGAGGATGTCGGGCGGCCATGACCAAGCGCTCCCCGCTGCGGGCCCTGCTGCAATTCGTGCCCGTGCTCTACATCGTCTCGCTGGTGGTCTTCGTCCTGGTCTACCTTACCGGAGATCCCTCCGCCCTGCTGATTCCGGAGGACGCCAGCGAAGCGGACCGGCTCGCCCTCATCGCAGCGTGGGGGCTCGATCAGCCCTGGTACACGCAGTACCTGCACTATATGGCGAACATCCTCAGCGGGGATTTCGGGGTATCCTATCGCTATGGCACAGATGCCCTGCCCGTGGTGCTGGAGCGTATCCCCGCCACGCTGACGCTGACAGCCGGCGGGCTCGTCGTCGCGATCCTGATTGCGCTGCCCACGGGCATCTTCGCCGCGCTGAGGCGGAACAGCCTGCCGGATTTCGCGATCTCGGCCGTGACGGTGCTGGGCAAGGCGATGCCGAATTTCTGGGTCGGGATCATGCTGATCCTCATCTTCGGCGTCTGGCTGCGGCTGGTGCCGGTCTCGGGCAGCGGCGGCTTTGCGCATCTCATCCTCCCGGCGATTACGCTGGGGACGGGTTTCGCGGCGGAACTGACCAAGCTGATCCGCTCCAGCCTGCTCGAGGTGATGGGACAGGACTATGTCCGCACGGCCCGCGCCAAAGGCGTCCCCGAGACGCTGGTCGTGCTGCGCCACGGATTGCGCAACGCACTGATCCCGGCCCTGACGATGACCTCGCTGCACGCCATCGCCCTGCTCGGCGGGGCGCTCGTCACCGAGACCGTGTTCTCCTGGCCCGGCCTCGGCCAGCTCGTCGTGCAAGCGGTCTACGTCAAGGATATGGCCGTCATCCAGATCGCGGTCTTCGTCATCACCATCATGGCGCTCACGATCAACCTGACGACAGATGCGCTCTATCGCCTGATCGACCCGCGCCTGCGGCACTGACCGGAGTTCCAGGCACATGACACCGTTATCGCTGCCGATCCCGCGCGAAACCAGAATCGTGATTCCGCGCCTGGCGCGATCGCTCCTGTCGAACAAGGCGGGGGTCGCAGGATTATTGATCGTCGCCATGATGGTGGCGGTAGCGCTTGCCGCCGACCAGTTGGCGCCGCTCGATCCGCTGCGACGCAACCTGTCGCTGAAGCTGATGCCGCCGGCCTGGCTGGAGGGCGGCGATCTGCGCCATCTTCTCGGAACCGACAGTCAGGGACGCGATCTGTTCAGCCGCATCCTTTTCGGCGCACGCACCTCTCTTGCAGTCGGTGTCGCCGCCGTGGCGCTGTCGAGCCTGATCGGGCTTGCGCTCGGTCTCGTCGCTGGCATGGCAGGCGGCAAGGTCGATCTCCTCATCATGCGGCTGATCGATGCCATGCTGGCGATCCCGACGATGCTCTTCATGCTGGTCGTGGCGCTCGTGGCCGGGACCGGGCTGCTGCCGCTCGTCGTGGTCATCGCCGCCACGAACTGGGTCGGCGCCGCGCGGATCGTCAGAGCCGATGTGCTCAGCGTGAAGGAGATGGATTATGTCGCAGCGGCACGCGCGCTGGGCGCCCGGCCGCTGGGGCTGTTGCTGCGCCATATCCTGCCCAACACGCTCTCCTCCTTCGTGGTGGTCTCGACGATGAATGTCGGAACGGTGATCCTGGCGGAATCGGCCCTGAGCTTTCTCGGCTTCGGCATTCAGCCGCCGGATATCTCCTGGGGCCAGATGCTCAGCGAGGGCCGGCAGTATCTCGCGACCAGCTGGTGGGTCGCGACCTTCCCGGGCATCGCGATCACGCTGACCGTGCTCGGCGTGATCCTGCTCGGCGACTGGCTGCGAGACCATCTCGATCCGCGCCTCGACTGAGCGCATCTCCTTCCCGATATCGAAGCGACCCAGACCAATGACGATGCATCACCGCCATTCCGGCAAGCGCAAGCTCCATCTCGGCCTGTTCAACCAGCCGCTGGGGCGCCACCCCGCCGCCTGGCGCCGGGCCGAGGCGCAGGGACATCCGGAGGATATCGACTGGGCCATCCGGAACGCGCGCAAGGCCGAGGAAGGCCTGTTCGACATGTTCTTCGTGGCCGACAACCTGGCCGGCCCCGAGCCGGGCGCGCAGGGCAAGGCGGGCGGCCTCGAGCCGATCACCTTGCTTTCGGCGCTCGCGATCGCGACGTCGAAGATCGGGCTGGTCGGCACGATCTCGACCAGCTTTTCCGAGCCCTACAACATCGCCCGGCAACTGGCCTCGCTCGACCATATCAGCCGCGGACGCGTCGGCTGGAACGTGGTGACGACGCAATCCGACCGGTCGGCCGAGAACTTCAGCCTCTCCACGCTGCCCGACCACGCGGCCCGCTACGCCCGGGCCGGCGAGTTCGTGCAGGTGGTGCGCGGGCTCTGGGACAGCTGGGCCGAAGGCGCGCTTGTGATGGAGCGCGAAAGCGGGCGGTTCCTCGATACCAGCCGGGTGCGTCTGCTGGAGCACAGGGGAGCGTTTTTCTCCGTGCGCGGGCCTCTCAACATCTCTCGCCCACCCCAGGGACATCCGGTGATCGTTCAGGCAGGCTCGTCGCGCGACGGCATCGGACTCGCCGGGGCGCAAGCCGATCTCGCCTTCACCGCGCAGGACACGATCGACGACGCACGCGTCTACCGCCATGCCTTGGCGGAGGTAGCCGAGGCGGCCGGGCGTCCGACGCCGCCGATCCTCCCGGGCGTCATGCCGATCGTGGGCCGCACCGATGCCGAGGCGCGGGAGAAATTCACGGCGCTGCAGGAACATACCGACATTGCGGCCGGCATCAGGCAGCTCTCGGGTCGCTGGGGCTACGACCTGTCGACCCATCCGCTTGACGGCCCGGTGCCGGAGCCGGGAGAGCGCATCCATGGCGAGAGCCGGGTGCGCCTGTTGCTGAACAAGGCACGCGCCGAGAACTACACTCTGCGGGAACTCGCGGCCCTCGCCATCGCCTCGCATGGGCACCGTATCGTCATCGGCTCGCCCAAGACCATCGCCGACGATTTTCAGCATTGGTTCGAGCAGGGAGGCGCCGACGGCTTCAACCTGATCCCCGCCTCCATGCCGGACGGGCTCGACGATTTCGTCGATCTGGTCGTGCCCGAATTGCAGGCGCGTGGGCTGTTCCGCGAACGCTATGAGGAGACAACCTTGCGAGCGCGCTTTGCCCTCCCGATACCGAGCCTGGGTGCCTTCGCCTGACCCAAACGTGGAGGTGCGTCAGATCGATGTCCGATGGCGGCAGGCGCGATCGGTGCGAGGCCTTGCGATGAAAGCGATCCATCTCGGCTGCGACCTGGCCGAGCGTGGCTCGCATCGACACTGCCGATCGACCGGGAATCGGTCGATGCCGCCCAAATCGCCTGACGGCGCGCAGTTCGCCGAAGCAAACGCCAGAGACGTGTCCATTCCCGCGACCGTATGAGCAGGATATGTTCACAAATACTCAGTTTGGCAAAAGGTAATTTTCGAATAATCGCGCCAGATAAGAACATCATACTTATTTTTTCTGCAGTATTGATCGATATAGATCCGCCGATATTCTGCTCCGACCGATAATGCGCCGTAGCCAGCGCCATCTGCCGGAGCCTTTTCATGCCAGACCTGATCGTCAGGACCTCCCCGCTAGATCCTCGTGCCGAAATCCTGGTCGAGGGGCTCATAGCGGAATATGACGGGCGCTACGGAGCCAATAGCCGCCCCGGCGGCGCACGTTCCGAGCTGATGCGCTATCCGGCGGAGGCCTTCGCGCCGCCGCTGGGCGAATTCATCCTCCTCCGTCGTGGCGACGAGACGATCGCCGGCGGCGCCTTCATGAGCCATGACGACGAGACCGTGGAGCTGAAGCGGATCTGGACGCGCGAGGATATGCGACGGCAGGGCCTTGCCCGGCGGATCGTTGCTGCCCTGGAGGACGCCGCGGCAGCGCTAGGATATGTGCGGGCCTATCTCACGACCGGCTTCCGCCAGCCCGAGGCGACCAATCTGTATCGTTCGCTCGGCTATCGGCCCCTGTTCGACATGTCCGTCGAGCCGGAACTGTATCGGTCGCTGCCCTTCGAGAAATCCATCGGGGCCAGGGCGGGTGCAACATCGACAACCCCGATCCATCCGCCAGCCGCATCCTTCGCGGAGGCAAGTGCCCGGGTCGCCGCCATCAAGGCGGAGCAGGAGACCCGGATCGCCTTGCGGCTGGCTGCCCTGCGCTCTGACGCCGCGTGAAGTGAAATCGCGGTGCATGTTCGCCGCCCAGAAGGTAATCGATCTGCACCGGCCGGAATCTTTGCAAATCTGAACTCTTGATCGAAGCAGAGATGAACCCGACACTTGTGATGACGGGTCGATTTCGATCCGCACCAAGTTTTCCTCCATCCGATTATTGGGCCAACCTGGGTCTCGCTCCAGGCGGCTTGAGCGCCGTTGCGTCCATTTCCTTGCGGCCCGCCCGCTTCAGCCTGTTCGGAGTATCCGATGACCATCGTGCCGCTCGCATCCCGCAAGATCGTCAGCAGCGCACCGCATCCCGAGCCGGCTTCGTCCGGACCGGTCTCCGCAGGCTCGTTCAGGGCGGCGATGCGCCAGCTTCCAGGAGGAGTGAGCGTTGTGACCAGCGGACGCGATGGCGGGCGGACCGGGCTGGTCGCGACATCCGTTTCGTCACTCTCGGCGGAACCACCGACCCTGATGTTCGGTCTCAACCTGGCATCTTCGACAGCGATGGTGCTGCGCCGGCAAGGTGCCTTCGCCGTCAACTTCCTGGCCGTCTCCCAGGCTGACGTCGCCGAGCGTTTCTCCGGCCGCCGCGGCGAGAAGGGCGAAGAGCGCTATGCCGGCGCGCGCTGGAGCGAGGGCGTGACGGGCTCGGCCCTGCTTGATGGCGCGCTGGCCTCGCTGGATTGCGAGGTCGAGGAACTGATCGAGCGTCACACCCATGCGATCGTGATCGGCCGCATCCGCGAGATTCGCATCGGCCGGCAGCAACCGGCCCTGATCTACCGCGACGGGCGCTTCGAATCGCCGCTATCGCCGCAGCAATCGCTTCCTTCCGTCGGCCTTCGGGCCTTTTGAGCGCGAGCGGAGTCATGCCTTATAGCCTGAGCCTTCTCGACAAGAGTCCGATCCTGGACGGCGAGCCCGCCACCGACGCCATCCGCCGAAGCGTCGCGCTCGCACAGGCGGCCGAGCGACTGGGTTACGCCCGATTCTGGCTGGCCGAGCATCACGGAGCCCCTGGACTCGCCAGCAGCGCGCCAGAGATCCTGATCGCGCATCTTGCGGCCCGCACCCAGCGCATCAGGATCGGCAGCGGCGGCGTGCTGCTCGGCCATTACAGCCCCTATAAGGTGGCGGAGACCTTCAATCTGCTGGCAACGCTCGCGCCGGATCGCGTCGATCTCGGCATCGGCAAGGCACCTGGCGGGCTGCCTTTCTCGACGCGGGCGCTGCGAGCCCGCCAAGCCGAGGCAGCGCCCTTCGGCGAACTCCTGCGCGAACTGGACGGCTATCTGCTCGACCGAAGCAAGGCTTCGCCGGGTATCGACGTCGCCAGGGCCTTTCCAGCACCGTCCGCTCCGCCGGAGCGCTTCTTGCTGGGCGCCAGTGCCGAAAGTGCCGCGCTTGCCGCCGGACTGGGCTGGAGGCTCGTTTTCGCGGGCCAGCTCAACGGCGATCCCAAAGCGCTCGAAAGCAGCTTCGAGACTTACGCGAAATCCGGCGGCATCGGGACGCCGCTGCTGAGTGTCGCAGCGCTCGCAGCCCCGACTGCCGAAGAAGCGCGCAGCATCACCGATCAGCTCAGGGTCGTCCGGGTTTCGCTGGCGGACGGCCAGAGCGTCAATCTCGGCAGCGAGGAACAGGCCGCGGAGTTTGCGCGGCAGGCCGGCGCAACGGATTTCAGAGCCGAGGTCCGCAGGCCGCATGTCCTGTCCGGCACGGCCGAGGATGTTCGCCGGGAACTGGACGTCCTGCACGCGCGCTTCGGCGTCTCGGAATTCATCATCGACACCCCCGTCGCGGCGACGCGGCTTCGCGCCACATCGGTCAGCCTGCTGGCCGGTGAAGCGCCTGCTCTCGCCGCTTGATCGTCAACGGAGACTCGCCATGGCCCAGACACAGCCGCGCAAGACCCGCCTGACCTTCGGGGTGATGCTGCAGGGCGCCGGGAGCCACATGAACTCCTGGCGGCACCCGGCCAATCCGGCCGATGCCAGCGTCAATCTGGACTTCTTCATCGCCAATGCCCGCAAGGCGGAGGAGAACGGCATCGCCTTCGCCTTCGTGGCCGACGGGCTCTACATCAACGAGAAGTCGATCCCGCATTTCCTCAACCGCTTCGAGCCTCTGACGATCCTGTCGGCGCTGGCGACGACGACGCGCAAGCTCGGGCTCGTCGGCACGGTCTCGACATCCTATAGCGACCCTTTCACCATCGCCCGGCAGTTCGCCTCGCTGGACCTGATCAGCGGCGGCCGCGCCGGCTGGAACGCGGTGACCTCACCGTTGGAAGGCTCGGGCCGCAACTACAGCCGGCCACACCCCGAACATTCCCTGCGTTACGAGATCGCGCAGGAATATCTCGATGTCGCCAAGGGGCTCTGGGATTCCTGGGATGACGACGCCTTCGTTCGCGACCGGCAGAGCGGGCGCTTCTTCGACCGCGAGAAGCTGCATACGCTGGGCCACAAGGGCCGCTTCTTCCAGGTGGAGGGGCCGCTCAATATCCAGCGCTCGGCGCAGGGACAGCCTGTGCTCTTCCAGGCCGGCGCCTCGGAAGCCGGAATTGGCCTGGCCGGCCGGCATGCCGATGCGGTCTTCGCCAATCATGTGCCGCTCGAGGATGCCCAGGCCCTCTACCGCAGCATCAAGACCAGCGCGCTCGCCCATGGCCGCAGTGCCGACGACGTCAAGATATTCCCTGGCGCCGGCCCCATCGTCGGGCGCACTCATGCCGAAGCGGAGGAGAAGTATCAGGCGATCCGCAATCTCGTCTCGATCGACGAGGCGCTGGCCTATCTCGGCCGCTATTTCGACCATCACGACTTCACGGCCTATCCGCTCGAGGCGCCCTTCCCGGAACTCGGCGAAATCGGCAAGAACAGTTTCCGCTCCACCACCGACCGCATCAAGCGCAACGCCGCGCTGAAACATCAGACGCTGCGCGAGGCCGCGCTGGAGGCGGCGACGCCGCGCACGGATCTGATCGGCACGGCGGAGGAGATCGCCGACGTGCTGATCGGGCGCGTCGAGAAGCAGGCAGCCGACGGCTTCGTGCTCGGTTTCCCGGTCCTTGGCCAGGGCCTTTCCGACTTCGTCGAGCTGGTCATCCCGGTGCTGGAAGAGCGTGGCGTCTATGACCGCTCGCTCTCGGGCACGACGTTGCGCGACCATCTCGGACTGCCCCGCAAGACGAGCCGCTACGTCGATGCCGGCGCGGGCGAGCAGGCGCGCAGGGCCGGCTGAGGCAAGCGTCGATGACCTTCCGCGTCGCAGCCGGGGCCAAGGCGGTCGATCCGGAAAGCTATCGGATCCTGCCCTTCGAAAACCGCCTGCCGCCCGCGCTCGCTTCGCCGGCCAAGCAGCCGGATACCCGTCCGCAGCTGCGGACGGGCTGACGCACCGACATCCATCACACGAGCCAGATCATGACCCTCGCCAGCGATCTTGCGGGCCTGCCCGCGCGCGCCCAGACGGCACCGTATGTCGGTGATTTCAGCCGGTTCCGGATCGTGCCCGCGCGCTATCCGGCCCGTACCATCGGCACCATCTTCGCCGCCCTGGTGATCTTCGCGGTGCTGAACTCCGTGTTCTCCAACCCGCGTTGGGGCTGGGACGTCTTTGCGGAATGGTTCTTCTCGGAGCCGGTCCTGGCCGGCCTTGGTCGCACGCTGCTGCTAACGCTCGCGGGCGCCGCGCTCGGTTTCCTGTTCGGGACGCTGCTCGCCCTGGCGCGGGTCTCGGGCTCGTCGCTGCTGGCCTCCCTATCCTTCGCCTATGTCTGGCTGTTCCGCTCGGTGCCGCTGATCGTCCTGCTGCTGATCCTGAACAACCTCGGCTATCTCTACAGCACTGTCTGGCTCGGCGTTCCGTTCACCGACATCACTTTCGCTACCTGGTCGACGACGCAGCTGATCACGCCTTTCTTCGCGGCGGTGCTGGGGCTGACCCTGCATGCGGCGGCCTTCTCCTCCGAAATCGTGCGCGGCGGCATCCTCTCGGTCGATCAGGGGCAGCACGAGGCCGCGGCCGCACTCGGCCTGCCGCAACGGCGGCAATTCACCCGCATCGTGCTGCCGCAGGCGATGCGGACGATCCTGCCGAACGGCTTCAACGAGATCATCTCGCTGACGAAGGGCACCAGTCAGGTCTATATCCTGGCGCTGCCCGAGCTGTTCTACACCATCCAGATCATCTACCGGCGCAATCTCGAGGTCATCCCGTTGCTGATGGTGGCGACGGTCTGGTACCTCGTGATCCTCAGCGTGCTGTCCTTCGTGCAGCACCATATCGAGCGGCATTATTCGCGCGGCGCCTTGCGCAATCCGCCGGCTTCCGCGCTGACGCAAGCGTTCGCATGGCTCAGGCGACATGTGCCGGCGGGTCGCGCTCCCGGTAGCGAGCATGTTGCCCTGGCCCCGTCACCATCCGCTGCCGCGACCCGCCCCGGCGGCGAGATCAGGATCGGCGGCGTCTCGAAGAGCTTCGGCCCGCTCACAGTCCTCGACAATGTCAGCCTCACCCTGCGATCCGGCAGCGTCACCGCGATCATCGGGCAATCGGGCTCCGGCAAGTCCACGCTGTTGCGCGCGATCAACCATCTCGAGCGCGCCGACCAGGGCTTCATCACCATCGACGGCGCGCTGATCGGCTATCGCCAGGACGGTGACACGCTCTACGAGCTCAAGGAGCGCGAGATCCTGAAGCGCCGCGTCGATGTCGGCATGGTCTTCCAGAACTTCAACCTGTTCCCGCACCTCACGGCCATCGAGAACATCGTCGAGGCACCGGTCTCGGTGCGCGGAATTCCTCGCGTGCACGCGCTTGCGGAGGCGCGAAATCTGCTCGCGCGTGTCGGCCTCGCCGACAAGGCCGGCGCCTATCCGCGCCAGCTGTCCGGGGGCCAGCAGCAGCGTGTGGCCATCGCCCGCGCTCTGGCCCTGAAGCCCAAAGTGCTGCTGTTCGACGAACCCACCTCGGCGCTCGACCCCGAACTCGTCAACGAGGTGCTGGACGTCATCAAGGAACTCGCCCGCTCGGGCACGACGCTGGTGATCGTCACCCACGAGATCGGCTTCGCCCGCGAGGTCGCCGACGAGGTGGTGTTCATGGAAGCCGGCCGCATCGTCGAATCCGGCCCGCCGGCCCGTGTCCTCGGCACGCCCGACCATCCCCGCACCCGCGAATTCCTGGCCAAGGTCCTGTGACCGCTCACTCCCGGAGAAAGCACTCCATGATCCACCGCAGACACCTGCTCGCCCTGCTCGGCAGCGCCGCTTCCCTGACCCTGAGCCTCGCGCCCGGCATGGCCCAGCAGGCGCTGGACCTTTCTGCCGCGCAGGCGACCCGCCCACGCGCCGAACCGGACGAGGCCGCGATCAAGGCCATCGGCAAGGACGCAAAATTCGTGAAGGACGGCGTCCTTACCGTCGCCAGCGCCTCGGTGCGGCTGCCCTTCGCCGCTTTCGCCGAGGACAACAGGACCAAGATCGGCGTCGAGATCGACTTTGCCAGCCTGGTCGCCGACGCGCTGGGGCGCAGGCTGGAAATCGTCAACGTGGCGTGGGCCGATTGGCCGCTCGGCGTCATCTCCGGAAAATACGACGCCGTGCTTTCGAACGTGACGGTGACCGAGGAGCGCAAGGAGAAGTTCGACTTTTCGACCTATCGGCAGGACCTGCTCGGCTTCTACGTCAAGGCCAGCAACCCGATCGAGATCCGCGAGCCCAAGGATGTGGCCGGGTTGAAGGTCATCGTCGGGTCGGGGACCAATCAGGAGCAGATCCTGCTCCGCTGGAACGAGCAGAACGTCAAGGCGGGGCTGAAGCCGGTCGAGCCGCTCTATTTCGACGACGACGTCGTGCTCTATATCGCCCTGGAGAGCGGCCGCGCCGACGCCTATCTCGGCCCCAATCCGACGCTCGGCTTCCAGTCCACGCAAGGCAAGACCAGGCTCGCCGGCAACTTCAGCGGCGGCTGGCCGCTGACCGCCGAGATCGCAGTGACGACGCGCAAGGGCGCAGGACTTGCCGAGGCGATCACGGCCGCCCTCAACGGCCAGATCAAGAATGGCAACTACGGCAAGGTCCTCGCCCGCTGGAACCTCGCGAGCGAGGCCGTCCCCGAATCGCGCACCAACCCGCCGGGCTTGCCGAGGAAGTGAGATCGGCGTCGGCCGCTCGTCAGTGAGACGCGCGGCCGTCATCGATCTTTTCAGGGAGAAACGCCATGGGAATCGACAACTTCGCTGCGCTCGTCGGCAACACGCCCCTGCTGCCGCTTCAACGCTTCGCAGACAGGCAGAACCTCAAGGCGAAGCTGTTCGCGAAGATCGAGTATCTGAACCCGGCCGGCAGCATCAAGGACCGCACCGCCTGGGGCATCATCCGCGACGCCGAGGAAAGGGGCCTGCTCAAGCCGGGGCAGCTGATCGTCGACCTGACCAGCGGCAATACCGGCATCGGCCTCGCCGCTATCGCCGCGGCGCGGGGTTATCGCTCGAAATTCTACCTGCGCAATACGATCAGCGAGGACAAGATCCGGCTGCTCCAGCAATACGGCGCCGAGGTCGTGCTGATCGACAATGCGGTATTTCTGCAAGCGGGCGCCATCCATCGGATCATCGAACGAGTGCGGCGTGAGAACCCGGATGCGTATTACACCAACCAGCGCGGCAATCCGGCTAATCCCCGCGTCCATTTCGAGACGACCGGTCCAGAAATCTGGAGGGCGACACAGGGCGAGATCGACATTTTCGTCGCAGCGGTCGGCACCGGCGGCACCATCTCAGGCACCGGTCGCTTCCTCAAAGAGCAGAAGAGCGACGTGGAGGTCGTGGTGGTCGAACCCGGCGCAGCCTCGCTGCCTTCGGTCGAGAACCCCTATCCGGACAGCATCGAGGGCGTTCACAAGGTCACCGAAGTCGAGGCCGATTACCTTCCGGACAATTTCGACCCGCGTGTCGTCGACGAGGTCATCGTGACCGAGACCGCCCAGGCCCGCCACTTCGCGCAGATGCTGGCGCAGGAGGAGGGCATCCTCGCCGGAACCTCCTCCGGCGCCGTGCTCTACGCCGCCTCCGAGCTCGGTCGGCGGCCCGAAAATGCCGGCAAGACCATCGTCGCGGTTATCGCCGATAGCGGCGAGCGCTATCTCAGCCCGCCGAAACTCGGGCCTGGAGCGAAAAAGGCGCCCGCGCCGGATCGAGCCGCCGCCTGATCGAAAGCCATCAGCGTGCGTCGGATGCAGGCAGGCGCCAGCAGCCGTTCAACGGATGGTCATTGCAAGGTTGCGGTAAAGGTATAGCCGACGCCGTAGACGACCTTGATCGGCGCTGGCAGGCTGGTGCGCTCCTCGATCTTGCGGCGCAGGCGGCTGACGATGGCGTCGAGGTGGCGATTGCCGAAGTTCGACCGTGGGCGGGCAAGCGTCTCCATCAATTCCTCGCGCTGGCAGATGTCGCCGCCGCGGCTGCACAACGCACTCATGAAGGCAAATTCGGTCGCGGTCAGCTTGAGCGAACGGAGATTGGGTGCGACCAGAATCCAATTCGTGCCGTCCAGCAGCCATTGATCGCTGATGCCGGTCGCCGCGCTGGGCGGGTTTCCGCTCCGCCGCAGCAGGCTGCGAATGGCCGCCTCGATCTCGCGCAGCGTGCTGTGCTTGACGAGATAGATGTCCGCTCCGCTCTCGAAGCCACGGATGCGGTCGTCGCTGTCGCCGAGCGCCGTCAGCATGATGATGCCGCAGTGATGGGTTTCGCGAATCTGGCTGGCGAGCTCGAAGCCGTTTCCATCGGGCAGGCCGACATCGAGAATGATGATGTCGGCCGCGTGGCCGGTTGCGAGCGCCTGGCGCAATTCCTGCGCTGAGGCGACCCCGCTGGCCGAGAAGCCGCACAGCCCCAGGAAATCGACCAGGTCCTTGCGCAGCCGCGTTTCGTCCTCGACGATCAGAATCTGCGTCACGCTGCAGTCTCCTCTGGCAAATCGGCGGCAGCCTCACGCGACGACGGCACGCGCACGATGGCCGTCGTACCCTCGCCGTTGTCGGAGACGAGCTGCAGGGTTCCGCCGTGATAGGCCAGGAACTTGCGCGCTGCGTAGAGCCCCAGGCCGGTGCCGGTGATCGCCTTGGCGTTGGAGGCGCGAAAGAAGCGGCGCCCGATCTTGCTTTCTTCGGCATGGGGAATGCCGATGCCCCGGTCGCGAACCTGGATCACGACGGAAGCCGCTTCCTCCCAGGCTTCGATGCGGATCGCCGGGTCGTCGGGTGCATATTTCAAGGCGTTGTCGATCAGGTTGATGATGACCGTCCCGAGCATTTCCGGGTCGGCATGAAGGGAGGCGGCTTCGTCGGCCACGGCAAAATGGAGCCTGCCGCCGCGTGCCGTCATCTCGAAATGCAGGCGCGCATCCCCGATCAGGGAGCCGAGCTGGACCGGTTCGGGCTGGAAGCCGTTCTCGCGGTCATCCGCCATGAATCTGTCGATGAGGGAGAAGAGGCGATTGAGCGCCTCGCCGATGCCGGAGAGGCGCTCTCGCGTGGCTTCGGGCGACCTGTCGCCGACGAGACCGATCATGTCGACGGCGTTGCGGATGATCGCGAGTGGCGTGCGGAACTCATGGCTGACCACGCGCATGAAATCCGCTTGTTCATCGCGCAGGGCCCGCTCGGCCTCGATGCTGGCATTCAGCCGGCTTGCGAGCCTGCGGCGCTCCTCCACTTCCTGCAACAGGGCGTCGTGCTTCCTGCGCAGATCGGCGGAGAGCCGCGAACTGACCATGAAGAGCAGGCAGGCGAACAACGCGATCAGGAAAAGCGTGCCCTGCAACAGGTACCAGGCGTTGCGGTCCGCCAGAATCGGGCCACCGTCGAAATCGGCGGGCAGGCGATATTCGAGGACGCTCTGCAGGATGCTGGCCGCCATGTACTCGGCGAGAATGGCGATGGTGATCAGGCGCAGGAGCGGGGGTTGCGTCCGGTCCCGCACGAGGCCCAGGCACATCACCGACATCATGATCACGGTAAAGACGGTCGAGCTGTAAATCCGGGTCGCGATGTCGTCCGGGTCGATCGCGACGGCCGCGCTCCAGACGGCGATCTGCAGAACCAGGAGCGAGATGCCGATCCAGGTATAGCGCGGCTGCCCCAGGAAGCGGGCCAGCCCCTCCGCGAGCAGGACGAGTCCCAATTTGATGACCGTGTTGTGCAGCACGATAGCCAGGGCACCCGGCTCCGGACCACGGATGATCATCAGGAGGAGGCCGACGGCAATCGCTCCAAAGCCCGCCGCAAGGAATTTGAGCTCGTAGAGATGGCGCCAGGCCCGCCAGACGAAGACCCAGGCCACCGCCTGCAGACTTGCAGTCGCCAATGCCACGATCAGGACCGTTTTGAGATCAAGCATCTCGCCGCATTCTCATGCCCTAGCCAATACTCGATATTGGATAAAATTCTACCCTTAATAACCTATGTATAGATTCATTATAAGATATTCATGTTTGATTTCGTCAGAATCTGAACGAATTCATAGGTAGAAATCCGCCCCTATTTTGATTTACCCAATACAAAATACTTTTGGCGCCCTGACTGAGGCAAGACTGACCGACGGTCACAGGGCAGTGGCCCGATCGCCGCGTGAAAAGACGCCTTGCCGACACCGCTCTCACAAGGGGGAGATTGCGGATGTATGTTCGCGTGCTGTTCGGGGCCGTCGAAGCCCTCAAGTCCAGGTTGCTTGATCGCTGGACCGCCGGCTGGTCGGTGCCCACCGACGAGGTCTTCATCCCGGCTCGCCTTCCGTTGCGCGATGCCGAGGCGGGAGGCGGCATCGCCGAGCCCTGGTTGCGGATGGCGGCACGATCCGCCGCCGTGAAATGGCGCAGCGAGGTGTGCGGCGTTCATCGGGGCCGGGTCCGGAGCGTGGTGATCGCCGGGGCGGGATTGCCGCAACCGGCGTCGAACAAGGTGCATGGAGCCGTGCATGTCACGGCCCGCTACTGTGGCCGGGTCCCGGATGGAGGCTTCTGCTTTCGGCATGGCCTCTGCGATACGAACGGCTCCGAGGTCCTGCATTTCGTCTCTCAGGTTTACTTCAACCCGCCACCGGATCTTCCCGCGTATCCGACCTTGAAATTCGACATCGACGACGATTCCGGAGCTTTGTATCAAGCCGCCATGCGTTCAACCATGGCCGCTGCAGCATTATCCGACGGCGATTTCTCCGAAAATTCGGTTATCGTCCCGATTGATACGAAACAACATGCCGTAGCGTCAGGTATTTCGTAAGAATCTGTCAGAATTCAACTGAATTCAACGGTAGCCTGACCAGAGGCAGAAATCTAACCTGAGAATCGGCTTGCTTCGTTCTTCGCCAGGCGGTTGCCGGAACCGTCGACGCGGCGCCGAGCGCAATGCCACCGACGATGTCGCGAGATGAGTGACGAACGGGCTCCCGATCCGGTCACTCGGCAGGGGGAATGATGACGCTTCGCAGCCGCGATTTGCTGAAATGCGCGCCCGCATCCCGCAGCGCCACGACGCCGATGACCTCTATGCCGGGATCGCATGCTACGTCTCCGGCTGTTGCCGGTGAAGCCATCGGCCCGGTCTCCAGTTCCCTTGCCCAGCGACGAAGCAGCCTGCGCCTGACGACGTCCCGCACCTGCCTGGCCCTCGCCTTGTCGCTCGGCGCGGGACTGCCGCAATGGCCGCAAGCCGCATCTGCGCAGCAGATCACCCAGGGCGGCGGCAACGGCGCGGGCTATTCCTTCGGCCTCGGCGGCATCGCCGGCGGTGGCGGCGGTGGTGGCGACCGCGGCTTCGGCATTGTTGGGAGCGACGGCGGTTCGGCCGCGCAGACGCCCGGCGGATCAGCCTCGGCCGGGGGAGCCGGCGCCAATGACGTCGGCGGGCTTGGCGGAGCGGGCGGGGCGCCGGGCGCTCCCAATAACCTGGCGGCCGGCGGCGGCGGCGGCGGCGGTGTTGGCGGCTTTGATCCCGGATTCCCCGGCAATGGCGGAGTGGGCGGAACCGGCGGCGGCGGCAACCTCCTCAATACGACCTCCCCCCTGTCGCTCGGCTCGGCCTATGCCGGTGGCGCGGGGGCGGCCGGTTCCTCGGGAGGGCCCCTTGCCGGCGGCGGCGGCGGTGGGGGTGGGGGTGGCGGCCTCGTCTTGACCGGCGCCGGAGTTGCCATGAATACGAATGGCTTCGCTGTCTCAGGCGGCGGCGGCGCTGGCGGCGGCATCGGTGCGGGAGCCGGAGCCGGCGGCGCCGGGCTGGTGCTGCTGAACGGCGGCACGATCACCGTCGCAGCCGGAGCGGGCGGCACCAGCGTCATCGCCGGCGGCCAGGGCGGTGACGATTATGAGAGCGGGCACGGCGGCGCCGGACTGTTCCTGTACAATGGCGGCAGCTTGTCCCATCAGGCCGGCTCGATCACCGGCGGCGCGGGCGGGACAGGCGCCTGGGCCGGCTCCGGCGGTTCCGGTGTGCTGAGCAATCTCGGCATCATCGACAATCGGGCCGCGATCACAGGCGGCAAGGGAGGCGATTCGCACGCAGGCGGGACCGGCTACGGCCGAGGCGGCGCCGGCCTGGAAGCCTGGGGCGACTCGATCGCCAATATGACAGGCGGCAGCATCACCGGCGGGGCGGGCGGGAACCAGTCCGACCTCAACCCAGTCTATGTCGCGGGCGTCGGCGGGGCCGGCATCATCTTCCGGGACGGCCAGACCGCGAGCCTGGACAATGCCGGGACGATTTCCGGTGGCAATGGCGGCACCGCCGCTTCCAGCAGCCACGGCGTTGGCGGCGTCGGCATCGTCGGCGCGGCGAGCGGCGGCATCTCCATCGTCAATTCGGGGACGATCGCGGGCGGGCTGTCCGGCGACGGCGTGACGCGCGCCAATGCGGTCGCGCTCTTCGGCAGCAACAACCGCTTCGAGATCCGGGCAGGCTCGACGACCGACGGCAATGTCGTGGTGCAGGGCGGCGGCACCAACAATGTCCTGGCGCTGGGTGGCGCTACGGATGGCAGCGTCAATATCGGCAACCTCGTGGCCTCGCATACCGGCTTCACGACCTACGAGAAGACGGGTTCGTCGACCTGGACGCTGTCGGGCCCCGGCAACCAGAACTGGTCGATCCGGGAGGGGACGCTGACCGGCAACGCCGCCAGCATGGCCGGCAACCTGACCTTCGCGACGGGAGCCGGTACACGCGGTGTCGTTTTCCAGGGCCTGGGCACCTATTCCGGGACCATCTCGGGAGATGGCAGCTTCACATTGGCGGGCGTGGCGGGCTCCGCTCTCACCATTGCCAATGCACAGAGCTACACCGGCATGACCACCATCAACGCCGGCACCTTGCGCATGGGCGTGGCCAACGCCTTGACCGCTTCGGCCGGCATACAGCTCACTGCGGGTAGCTGGGACCTCAACGGCCACGACCAAACCGTGAAGGGATTGGCGGGGAATCCCGGTACGGACGTCGCTCTCGGCAGCGCGACGCTGACGGTGAACAGCACCGCGCACTACTCCTATTGGGGCACGATTTCCGGCTCCGGCAGCCTGACGAAGTCAGGCGAAGGCCTGCTCGATCTCATTGGGATCAACACCTATACCGGCCCGACCCATGTCGTCGGCGGGGGAGTACGCGTTGGCCCTGGCGCGGCCATCCGGAATTCGTCCGCGATCAACATCGCCAATGGCGCGTCATTCACCGTCCTGGCGGCGAACGCCCTGTCCCCCACGGTCGCCGTCAGCCTGACCGGCGCCCACTCGTTGTTCGCGGTGGTCGCCGACCAGCAGATCGGCTCGCTCGCCGGTGCGACGGGCACAAACGTGTGGTTCGATCCCGGCCGGGCGCTGACGACAGGGACGAACAATACGAGCACCGTCTTCAGCGGCGATCTCGGGTTCAACGGCGAGGGCTCCCTGACCAAGGTGGGCACGGGCTCGTTCACCCTGGCCGGAACCAACGGCTATACCGGCGCGACGTCGGTCGATGGCGGCTCGCTGATCGTGAACGGCTCGATCGCGTCCTCCTCCGGCGTGACGGTGGCGACCGGCGCGCTGCTGGGCGGCACAGGCGTTATCCCGACGACGGTGCTCAATGGCGGCACCCTCTCGCCCGGAAACTCGCCGGGCACGCTGACGGTCAACGGCAACCTGACCTTCAACCCCGGCTCGACCTATCTCGCCGAAATCCAGGGCGCGGTCTCGGACCGCGTCAACGTGACCGGCACGGCCGCGCTGGCGGGGACGCTGCGTCTGGCGCCGCTCGGCGGCGCCTATGCGTTCAACAGCGCCTACACGCTGCTCTCGGCGGCGGGAGGACGAACAGGCACCTTCAGCCCGGTCGACACGGCGGGAACCTTCGGCGACGGCGTGACCACGACGGTGAGTTACACCACCAATGACGTGCTGCTGACGCTGACGCCGAAGCCGCTCACGCCCGAGGGGCCCGGGGATCCCGGCTCGCCACCGGGCTCGCCGACGCTCGGCGTGACCCATCCGCGCAATGCCTATGCCGTCGCGCGCTCGATCGACACGGCGGTCGAGAATGGCGGCGATCCGTCGACGCTGTTCGGGATCTACAACCTGCCGGCAGCCGCGATCCCGGCAGCGGTGAACAGCTTGTCGGGCGAGATTCATACCGCGGCGCCTGCGATGGCGAGCCTCGCCTCCGACCAGTTTCTGCGTATCATGCTCGACCCGTTCGCGGCCGGGCGGCTGAATGGTAACGGCGTCGGACCGGGCACAGCGGCGTTCTCCGGCCTCATGCGCAAGGGCGCGGACGAACCCGCCCTTCCCTCACGCCTCGACACCCCGTTCTACTCGGTCTGGGGCTCGGCCTATGGCTCCTATGGCCGCACCGGTGGTGACGCCGCGATCGGCTCGGCGAAGCGCACGATCGACGACGCGCATCTCGCAACGGGCATCGATATCCGGCTGTTGCCGGGGACAGTGGCGGGCGTCGCGGTCTCGGGCGGCAAGGCGCGGGCCTCGCTGCCGGGCCTGATCGGCAAGATCGACGCCGACGTGTTCCAGGCCGGCCTCTACGGCATGACACAGCTCGGCCTGGTGAAGCTCGGCGGGGCGCTGAGCTATGCCCGGCTGGAGAATGATGTCAGCCGCGGCATTCCGGCCCTGGGCTCGAGCCTCTCGTCCTCCTATGCGACGACGGCCTGGAGCGGCAGGTTGCAGGCGAGTGCCGCGCTGCTCGGCTGGAACGGCTTCACGGTCTCGCCGCTGGCGGCGATCCAGGCGACCCGGGCGCATAGCCCTGTGGTGGTCGAGGCAAACTGGGCCGGCGCCAATGCCGGGGCACTCGCACTCGGCGGGCGCAGCGACGTCACCGCCCGCAGCGAACTCGGCCTGCAGCTCGATGCCGATACCGTGCTCGGTTCGGTTCCGGTCACGGGCTATGTCCGGGCGGCCTGGGGGCATTATTTCCGGCGCGATGCGGATCTGACCGCAAGCCTGATCGGGCTGCCGGGCGCGAGCTTCACCGCGACCGGGGCCCAGGCAGACCGCAACAGCGCCCTCCTCAGCGCCGGCCTCAACGCCAGGCTCTCCGAACGCGTCACCTTCGGCCTCAACCTCGACGGAGAGCTCTCCGCCAACAGCAGCCGCCTCGGTGGATCGGCCCGGATCAGAGTCAGCTTCTGAAGGCAGCGATGGTCGTGCAGGCGCAAGATCGCGCAGGCCGACCGGCGCCCGATATCGTTCCAGGCTGGCCGGCCTTCAGTCCCCGACCTGTTATTGACGCAGGCCGGGGGAGTGCGTGCGCATCCACTCCGCCGACAGAACCCGCTCGTCCCGGCCGATCGCCCGAAAATCGACGGCCTCCAGAATGTTCGCAATGGCGATCAGAGCGGTCGTCAACGGCGTCGTGGCGCCGACCTGACGACCGAGGACTTCCAGGGGCACGAGCGAGCAGGGCACATCCTCATGCAGGAATCGCTTCTGCAACTTGGGCCCGAAGCGAGGGATGGCGCCGAACAGCCGCGTTCCCGCCGGATAGGCCCGCTGGGAGAAGGTGGCGGACGGCAGCGGCGTGAGCCCGGCCGCCCGCATCACCTGATCGCGCTCCTGCTCCAGCGCGGCGGCGATGACATTGACCCGGCCCATGCGCGCCTCGTCGAAATGTAGGATGCCGGTCGTCAGATCGCCCATGTCACGGTCCAGCGTCATCGCGCCGCCGATATAGGCGGGAACGTGGCCGATGCAGTTCGGGTTGTTCAGGCCGCTTTCGAGCACGTTTGCGGAATAAGTGAATTCCGGGAACTGCTCGAGGAAGGCCGCGTAATGCGGATTGTCCTTCGCTTCGGGCAGGCCGGCGAGCTCGAGCCAGCGCTTCTGCCCCTTGAGCACGACGGTCGATGGATTGAGCTTCCCGGCCAGATGCAGCGTGTTGTTGAGTTCGAAGACCGCGACGCCCTGGGGATTGCCTGCTGAAATCAGTGCGTCGGCGAAGACCTTGGAACCGCCGACATAGCCGCAATGCAGCACGACCATCTGGCCGGGCGCGAGACCGGGCGCGATCTCGCGTGCCACGGCCGCATGCCGGTCAGCGGTGGTGGAGACCACGACGACATCCGCTCCGGCGACGGCCGCAGCGCCATCCGCCGCACTTTTCGGCAGGGCAACCGCCCCCTGCCCGCCCAGCCCCTCGAAGGACAGCCCCCCGGCCATGTCGGTCGATGAACGCACCGCATCGTCGCAGTCATACCATCCGCTAATGCGCGCACCCCGCGCTGCGACAGCGACCGCAAAGCCCGCACCTGCTCCGCCGAGCCCGATCAATGCGTAGTTCAGAACCGCCATGCCCTGCCTCCCCCTTGCATATCACGGATGATCATGTTGTCATCCGGTCGTCCGTACGTTTAATGTTCATCAAAATAATGTCAATCAAACGAGGGGAAATCCAATGACGTTAGACTTCATTATCCTGTTGCGAAGGAAGATCAGCCTGGCAGCCGGCGCCGCCGGCCTCCTGGCTGCGACCCTGTCCGGCGCAGCAGCGGAGCCGCTGAAGATCGCGGCCGATGTCGGCTATGCGCCGTGGGCGATGCGCCAGCCTTCCGGCGAAATCGAGGGGTTCTCGATCGAGGTTGCGAAGGACATCGCCCGGCGCATCGGCCGCACCGGTGTCGAAGTCGTCGACGTCAATTTCTCCGCGATCTTCGCGGGCCTCTTCGCCGGGCGCTACGACATGATCGTCGCCCCGATGTCCATGACCAAGGAGCGCGCAGCGCAGCTGCTCTTCACCGAAGGTTACCTGACCGGCGGGATCGGCCTGGTCACGCGCTCCGACGACGACAGCATCACCAAGCCCGAGGACCTGCGTGGCAAGGTGCTCGCGACCAATAGCGGCAGCTTCACCGATACCTGGGCGACGGCGAACGAGGCCAAGTACGGCTACAAGATCCAACGCTACGACAAGGACAGCGACGCATTGCAGGCCGTGATCGCCAAGCGCGCCGATGCCGATGTGGTCAACCTCAATGTCGGCCAGTACGCGGCCTCGAAGAACCGCCGCATGAAGGTCGTGCACCGAATCTTCGTCGACTACGATCTCGGCTACGGCTTCCGCAAGGACGCCAGGGAATTGCGCAACCAGGTCGAGAACGCGCTGGAATGCATGAAGCTCGACGGCACGCTGCAAGGCCTGCACGAGAAATGGTTCGGCGAGCAGCCCGATCCGGCCGATTCCAGCATGAAGGTCTTCGCCGGCTATGGCCCGATCGGGCTCGAAGGCTACGAGCGCAGCTATCACAAGCCGGATTGCAAGTGATGGCCGCAAGCGCGCCTGCCAGGGCCCTGCTGAAAATGCGGGGGATCGAGAAGAGCTTCGGTGCCGTCCCGATCCTCAAGGGCATCGACCTCGATGTCGCCGCCGGCGAGCTGGTCGCGATCATCGGCCCGTCGGGCTCCGGCAAGTCGACGCTGCTGCGCTGCATCAATCGCCTGGAGGAGCCGCAAGCCGGCTCCATCCACCTCGACGATATCGAGATCACCGGAAAGCGCGTCAACCTGAGCAAGATCCGGCGCGATATCGGCATGGTCTTCCAGGCCTTCAATCTCTATCCGCATTTCACGGCCGAGCGGAATGTCAGCCTCGCCCTGTCGAAGGTGCTGAAGCTGAAGGGGGCGGAAGCCTCGGAGCGGGCGCTGGCAGCGCTCGAGCAGGTCGGCCTGCGCCACAAGGCCAAGGCCTTTCCGGCCGAGCTTTCGGGCGGCCAGCAGCAGCGCGTCGCCATCGCGCGCTCGATGGCGATGGCGCCGAAGCTCTACCTCTTCGACGAGCCGACCTCCGCGCTCGACCCCGAACTCGTCGGCGAGGTCCTCGCGGTGATGCAGGAGATGAAGGCGAAGGGCCAGACCATGGTGGTCGTGACCCATGAGATGGCTTTCGCCCGGCAGGCCGCCGACCGGGTGATCTTCATGGACGAAGGCGTCATCGTCGAGCAGGGGACGCCCGACGCGATCTTCCGCCAGTCCGTCAATCCGCGCCTCAGCAGCTTCCTGCGCAATTATCGCGGCAAGGAGGCCTAGAAATGGGCGAGATCGGCAAGTTCTTCTTCGACGGCACCATCGCAGCCGCCGTGCTGCCCTTCCTGTTCCAGGGCTTCCTCGTCACGCTGCAGTTGTCCGCCCTGACGATCCTGTTCGGGCTGTCGCTCGGGCTCGCACTCGCCTGCGCCCGCGCCTACGGCATCACGGCGCTGAACCTGCTGATCGTCGCCTTCGTCGACATCCTGCGTTCGCTGCCGGCGCTGGTGATCCTGATCTGCATCTATTTCGTGCTGCCGGAATACGAAATCCGAATCGACGCCTATTGGGCGACGGTGCTGACGCTCGGCCTTGTGCTCGCCGCGTTCTCCGAGGAGATCTTCTGGGCCGGCATCACCTCGGTTCCGAAGGGCCAGTGGGAGGGCGGGCTCTCGACCGGCCTGACCTTCACCCAGACGCTGTTCTACATCGTGCTCTACCAGGCGGTGCAGATGGTCATCCCGCCGCTGACCAACAAGACGATCAGCATCACCAAGAACACGGCGCTCGCCTCCGTCGTCTCGGTCTCGGAACTGCTGAACCAGGCGTCGAGCCAGCAGGCGCTCTATGCCAACCCGACGCCGCTTACCGTCGCCGCCCTGTTCTACCTGGCCGTGTTCGCGCCGCTGGTCGTGCTCAGCCGGCACATCGAGAGCCGCTATGCGGTGAAGAGGTAAGGCACCATGTTTCACCCCGACACTGTCGCGCTGACCATTCCCTACCTGCTCTCGGGGCTGAAGGTCACGCTCCTGCTCGCGATCCTGATCGTGCCGCTGGCCTTCGGCGTGGGCACGCTGGTCGCCATCGTCGCGAATTCGGCCTCGCGGCCGGCGCGGCTCGCCGCCTATCTCTACATCGATTTCTTCCGCGCCTTCCCGCCGCTCGTCCTGATCATCTTCGTATTCTATGCCCTGCCCTTCCTGGGCCTGCGCCTGCCCGAGATACCGGCCTTCGTCCTGGCGATGACGCTGAACGGCTCGGCCTATTTCGCCGAGATCGTCCGGGCGGGGCTCGCGGCCGTGCCGAAGGGCCAGTACGAGGCTGCGCAGGCAACCGGCCTGAACGGCTTTCAGGTGCTCGCCTATGTCGCCCTGCCCCAGGCGCTGAAGAAGGTGCGCCCGCCCCTGCTCAGCAATGTCCTCGAGCTCGCCAAGGCGACCTCGCTTGCATCGGTCGTCGCGATCGCCGAACTGCTGCGCAACGCGCGAATCGCGCAAGGAGCGGTTTATGATCCGACGCCCCTGCTCATGGCCGCCCTGGTCTATCTCGCGATATTCTGGCCCTTCGTGCGCTTGCTTTCGCTGATAGAGAAGCGCCAGCCCTTCAAGCCGGCATGAACACCGCCCCCCGCAACATCGGAAACGCTATGCCCGTGCCGCTTCATCTGCAGATCCAGGCCGACATCATGGGAGCGATCGAGCGCGGCGACTTCCCGGTCGGCGAACAGCTTCCCTCGGAGACGGAGCTGCAGGCCCGCTACGGGGTCAGCCGGGCGACGATCCGCAAGGCGATGGAGGAGCTCTCGGCCGGCGGCGTCGTGATGAAGCTCCAGGGCCTCGGGACCTATGTCAACGACCGCGTCAAGGTCGGCCAGAGCGTGCGGCTGCGCGGCTATCTCGATGATATCCTGATCGCCGACGAGCGCCTGAGCTTCCAGACATTGGCGATCGACGACGTTGAGCCGGCGCCCGATATTGCTGCCCTGTTCGCGCCGGCCGACCGGGGGCCTGCGACCCGCTATCGTTCGCTCATCCTGCAGGCCGGCAAGCCGCTGATGATCGGCACGTCCCATATTCCCGTCTCGGTCTCGCCCCGCGTCGACGACGCCGAATTGCCGCCGGGCGAGCAGCAGACCGTGGTGCGTTTGCGCCGGGCCGGGCTCGCGATCCAGCGCGGGCAGCAGACTCTGGGCGCGATCGTCGCCGATGCCGAGCAGGCCTCGAATCTCGGCGTGCCCGCAGGCACGGCCCTGGTCGCCTCGCGCCGCCTCTATTACGACCGCTCCGACAGGCCGCTCATCGTCATCGACGGCATCTTCCACCCGACCAATTACAGCCTCGTCGTCGATCTCGTGCCCAGACCGGGCGGTCGCTTCGTCAGCTCAAGCCGGTAGAATTCCATGTTCGATCTTGTCATCCGCAATGCCCGCTGCGCCAGCTCCAGCGACGTCTTCAACGCCGATATCGGCATCCGCGACGGCCGGATCGCCGCGCTCGGCGCCATCGGCGACAAGGCACCGGAGATCATCGACGCGGCTGGCTGGCTGGTCACGCCGGGCGGCGTCGACAGCCATCTCCATATCGACCAGCGCAAGGGCCAGGGCCGGATCAATGCCGACGACTTCTATTCGGGAACGGTCTCGGCCGCCTGCGGCGGCACGACGACGGTCCTGCCCTTCGCCCCGCAGCATCGCGGCGAAGGGATCGCCTGGGCGGCGGCCGACTATCACGAGCGCGCGCGGAAGTCGGTGCTCGACTATAATTTCCACATCGTCGTCACCGACCCGTCCCATCCCGATTTCGACCGCGACCTCGCCGAGGCCGCGGCAGGGGGCCTGCGCTCGCTGAAGATCTTCACGACCTATGCCGCCGTCGGGATCGCCGATCGCGACATCGTCACAGTCTTCGCCGCCGCCCGCCGGCACGGCTTCATGGTCATGGTCCATTGCGAGAACACCGACATCATCGACCATGTGACCCAGCGATTGCTGGCGCAGGGCCATGTCGCGCCGAAATTCCATCTCGCCTCGCGGCCGACCATCGCCGAGGCCGAGGCCGTGTTCCGGATCTGCGCCTACGCCGAACTGTTCAACGTGCCGACCATGATCGTGCATGTCTCGACCGGGCGGTCACTCGACGTGGTCGCGCTCTCACGCGCCCGAGGCACCACGCTCTTCGTCGAGACCTGCACCCAGTACCTGACGCTCGACGGCAGCCTGCTGGACAAGCCCGGCCATGAGGGCGCCAAGGGCATCTTCAGCCCGCCCATCCGCGACGCGGCCAACCGCGCCGAGCTCTGGCGCGCGGTCGCCGACGGGCGCATCGACGTACTCTCCTCGGATCACTCGCCCTACAGGTTCGACGAGGTCGAGAAATTCCCGAACGGCTTCGGCGCGAGCTTCGACAAGATCGCCAGCGGCGTGCCCGGCGTCGAGATCCGCATGCCGCTGCTGTTCACGCAATGCGTCAAGGAAGGCCGGATCAGCCTGCCTGAATTCGTCCAGCTGACATCGACCAATGCCGCACGAATCTACGGGCTGGCACCGCGCAAGGGCGATCTCACCATCGGAGCCGACGCCGATCTGTGCATCTGGGACGAGAATTACGACCGCGTCATCGACAACGCGATGATGCATCACAACGTAGACTTCACCCCCTATGAAGGCCTGAAGGTCACGGCCTGGCCGGCGGTCACGCTGAGCCGTGGCGAGGTGATCAGCCGCTATCACGAGTTCTGCGGCACACGCGGGCGCGGCCGTTTCCTGCCGGCGACGGCGACCGCCCCTCATCAGGACCGGACCGATGCGGAAAAGGAGCTGGAAGCCTTCGGCCTCGCCTGGTGAGGCAGTCAGTGGCCAGTTGATCCCCCATCAAGCCGGGCTGAACAATTTCATCTGTCCAGCTCCGGCGATGGTGGCAAGACCGTCGTCGTCAGCGTCCGGCGCATCATGTCGCGCAGCGCATTGGCATTTCGGTAGCCGGCGGTCACTGCCGCTTGTCGCAAGGGGACGCCGTTTGCCTGGAGCGTCAGCGTATGGAGCATGCGTAACCGCCGCCGCCACTCCGCGAAGCTCAATCCGGTCTCACCGCGAAAGCGGCGCGTGAAGGTGGAGCGGCTGACGCCGGTCTGCTCCGCCCAGCCATCCAGATCGTGGGCAAGCGCCGGCTTCTGGATCATGTCGCGAGCCAGTTTCCGCAAGGGCGGCGTCTGCGGCATCGGCAGCGCGATCTGGATCTCGCTGGCTTCACGGATCTCGTCGACGATCAGCGCCGCAAGATGCCCGCCGCGGCCACCGAGATCGTAGAGCAAGGGCCCGCTCGCCAGGGCGCGCAGCGAGACGTCGAGCAATTCCGAGACGGCGATCACGCGACAACTGCGCGGAACGGCATCGCCGAGCGCCTCGCCGGTGAAGAAAGCCGCCCGCATTTCGCAGCAGCCATAGGCCGCCAGCTCATGCGGCAGGTCGGCCGGCACGAGGAGCGCATAGCCCGACGGGACCGTCCAGGTGCCGATCTCCGTATGGAGCAGGAGCAGCCCGCCGGAGGCATGGAGCAGCTCGATGCGGCGATGGCTGTGCCAGCGTGTGCGGGCGCCGTTGAGAAACGACTGGTGCAGGACCGTGACCGGACGAGGCGTTTCCTCGCTCAACCACAGTCTGTCGACGGTCTGCGGACCCGCTTGATCCGAACTCGGTGGTTTTTCCCGAACGCGCATGAGTGCGACCAAATTTGACCCGGACACGGTCAATTATGATCCACGTCCGTAGAAGGATCGCAGCTATAATTCAAGAGCAGTCGATCTAGTTTATAATCAGTTCAAACTAGATCGACGCAAGGGTATTCGTCAAGAAACATAGCTTAAATTCAAATCCAGGGCCGACGACGCGTATGCTATACATCACCGTATTCCGGCGCTTCACCGCGATACAAAGAAGCGTTCGCGCCTGTGCCCTGTCACAGATTTCACTGCCGGCGCTGTTCGTTGCGCTTGCTACGGGCGCCTCGGCCCAGCAGAGCGAGCCTGCGATCCGCCTCGACACCATCGAGGTGCAAGGCACCCGCGAGCAGGCACTCGGCCCGGTCAATGGCTATGTCGCGACCCGCAGCGCCACCGGCAGCAAGACCGACACGCCGCTCATCGAAGTGCCGCAGACCGTCAACGTCGTCACGGCCGACCAGATCCGCGCGCAAGGGGCCCAGAGCGTGAGCGAGTCCTTGCGTTACACCGCAGGCGTTCGCGGCGAGACCTATGGAGCCGCCTCGCAATTCGACAGCTACACGCAGATCCGCGGCTTCAAGGGCGATCTCTTCCTCGACGGATTGCGCCTGCCCGACGGCGCGGCCACGGCCGACTGGACGACCTCGGTCGTCGAGCCCTATGGGCTGGAGCGCGTCGAGGTTCTCAAGGGCCCTTCCTCCGTCCTCTACGGCCAGAGCGGCCCGGGCGGCCTCGTCAACATGGTCAGCAAGCGCCCCACCGCCACGCCGCTGCGCGAAGTCCAGCTCCAGACGGGCAGCTTCGGGCGCCTTCAGGGGGCCTTCGACCTGTCGGGGCCGATCGATCCGCAAGGCACCTTCCTGTATCGTCTGACCGGGCTCGCACGGAATTCCGGAACGCAGACCGATTTCATCGACGACGACCGGCTCTTCATCGCGCCGGCCTTCACCTGGCGCCCGAGCGCCGACACCACGCTGACGGTGATGGGCCAGTACCTGCGCGAGCGCAACGGCAAGACCAGCTTCAATTACCTGCCGACCTCCGGCACGCTCCATCCCAATCCCGTCAATGGTCGCCTGCCCTGGAACCGCTATGCCGGCGAGCCGGGCTTCGACCGCTTCGAGCGCGACCAGGGCTCGATCGGCTATGCCTTCGAGCATCGCTTCAACGACAGCCTGACCTTCAGCCAGAACCTGCGCTACACCCAGAACGACGTCTATCTGCGGGCGCTCAACCGCAACGGCGAATTGCTGGCCGACAACCGCACGCTGAACCGCGCCGCCTTCCGCATCGACGCCGCGGCGCGCGCCTTCACGCTCGACAACCGGCTGGAGGCCAAATTCGGCACCGGCCCGCTGTCGCATACCGCGCTCATCGGCCTCGATTACCGCAACGAGATCAGCCAATACGATGTCGGCCGCGGCCCGGCGCCCTCGATCCAGATCTTCAACCCGGTCTATGGCGCGCCCGTCGCCGATCCCGGCATCAACTTCCAGCGCAAGGATGCGGAACTGCGCCAGCTCGGCTTCTATGCACAGGACCAGATCAAGCTCGACCGCTGGATTGCGACCTTCTCCGGCCGCTACGACATCGCCGAGACCCGGACGCGCACGCAGACCCTGACGACCAATACGCTGGCCCGCACCTCGACGACGGACCGCGCCTTCAGCGGCCGTGCCGGGTTGAGCTACGTCTTCGACAACGGCATCGCACCCTATGTCAGCGTTTCCACGTCGTTCCAGCCGACGGCGGCGACCGACTTTTCCGGCGCGGCCTTCAAGCCGCTGACTTCCCGGCAATACGAGGCCGGCGTCAAATATCAGCCGGCATGGATGAATGCCTCCCTCACCGCCGCGGTGTTCGACATTCGCCAGGACAATACGCTGACGGGCGATCCGAACCCGGCGCATCCCTTCGCGCAGGTCCAGCTCGGCGAGGTTTCCGTGCGCGGCTTCGACGTCGAGGCCAGGGCGCAGCTGACCGAAGGCCTCGGGCTGATCGCCTCCTATGCCTTCCTCGACCACGAGATCACCAAGAGCTCGATCGCAACCGATATCGGCAAGCGGCTGCCGGGCACACCGATGCATCAGGGCTCGCTCTGGGCCGACTATGCGATCCAGGGCGGCCCCTTTGCCGGCCTGTCGCTTGGCGGCGGCGTCAGGTTCGTCGGCAGCACCTACGACACCAACAACACCGTGCGCATCCCGTCCTATACGCTGGTCGACGCCACCATCGGTTACGATCTCGGCAAGCTGATGCCGGCCTTGAACGGCGCCAAGCTGTCGGTCGTCGCCAAGAACCTGTTCGACCGCTACTACGTCTCGCAATGCGGCAACGTCCCGGGCTGCACGCTGGGTTCGCGCCGCACGGTGCTGGCAACGCTGAGCTATCGCTGGTGAGGATCATGAACCGCGCGACCGGACTTGGGAGGCGCGCGGCCGCGCTGGTCGGCCTCGCCCTCTCGCTGCTGCTTGCTGCGCCGGCCGCGGCGAAGGACATCCGCGTCACCGATCTCGCCGGCCGCGAGGTGGTTCTCAAGGAGCCGGCGAAGCGGATCGTCCTCGGCGCCTGGGTCAGCCTTGATGCGCTGTCGCTGCTGCATCCCGACCCCGTCAGCCTGCTCGCAGGCTGGGCGGAGGGCGGCGCCAATGCGATCCAGCCTGCGATCCTGCGCGGCCGGTTTCCGGCGATCGACCGGGTTCCGGTCGTCGGCCGTGGCTCCTTCGAGGCCATCGGCATCGAAACGATCATCGCGCGCCAGCCGGATCTCGTCCTACTCAGCCGTTTCGACGCCTATCGCTACGGTTCCGACGCCGCCCCGGGCATCGCGAAGCTGGAGGCGGCGGGCATCCAGGTCGCCATCGTGGATTTCTTCCTCGACCCCCTGAAGAGCACGGAGCCGAGCCTGCGCATCCTCGGCAAGCTCATCGGGCGCGAGGCGCAGGCGGAGGCGTTCATCGCCTTCTATCGCGAGCATCTCGACCGTATCGCGACACGGCTGGCCAAGAATACTGCCGAGCGTCCTTCGGTTTTCCTGCATGCTTTCGCGGCAAGGCCCGAATGCTGCTTTTCCGCCGGCCCCGGCACGATCGACGGCTTCATTCGTCTGGCCGGGGGCGAAAACATCGGCGCGGAGAAGATTCCCGGCGCGGTCGGACAACTCAGCCTGGAGTTCGTCCTGACGCGCAATCCCAAAGTCTACGTCGCGACCACGACCTCCGACAATGCCGACGCCGAAGCCTTCGCGCTTGGCCCGGCCGTACCGGCGGAGAAAGCCGCCCGCAGCTTCGCCAGACGCCTCGAAGGTCGCGACCTCGCGGCTCTGGATGCCGTCGCGCAGGGTCGCGCCCATGGTCTCTGGCACCTCTTCGTCCATACGCCCGCGCATGTCGTTGCAATCGAGGCTTTGGCAAAATGGCAGCACCCAGGAATCTTCGCGGATATCGACCTGGGCGCCACCCTGCGCGAGATCAACAGCCGATTCCTGGCGGCGCCGCTGGAGGGAACATTCTGGATCTCCACCGGAAGACATGCCCCCCGGCGGTGAGCCATCGCGGCGAGCGGATGGACTCCGTTCCAGCCTTCGCGTCAGGTACACTGGTCGACCGTCGCTGGCAGCACGTATCGATCAATCGGCACCCTCATGCCATTATAGGTCGACCGATCAGGCGTGACCGCGAAGCGGAGTAGATTGTGACCGAGCGATTTGAACGGCATCGCCAACCCTGGACAGCCGAGGAACTCCAGAAGCTGAGGTTGCTGGCCGGAAAGGGCATGGCCCTGAAGGCGATTGCGAAAGCGATGACACGAAGCGAAGAGTCCATCAAGGACCGCGCAAAGCTCGACGGAATCAGGATCGCGAAGCTCCGCTAGACCCCATCAGGGCTCCCTACCGCGAGGGAGCCATGGCCTCAGGTCGGCCCTGCCTGACGCCGCTTCCATTCGGCATAGAGATCGGGCCCGCCTTCGAGGCGAACCGGCTTATAGGCGATCTTCATCGACTGCTCGGCGAAAGGCTTTGCCAGATCGGCATAGACCGCCGCGCTCGACAGGCCATAGGGCGCGCCGTCATCGTTGGAATAGGCATAGTAGACCTCGCTGACGCCGGCGATCCGCATCGCCGCCATGCACATCGGGCAAGGATGGCCGCTGGCATAGACCACGCAGCCGGCGAGGCTCGGCGAAGCCAGCTTGCGGCTCGCCGCGCGCAAGGCGGTCAGCTCGGCATGGGCGGTCGGGTCGTTGGTCGCGACGATCTCGTTGACGCCGGTCGCGATCACCTCGCCCTCCCGGACGATCACGGCCCCGAAGGGCCGGCCGCCCTTGTCCATATTGGACCGCGCAAGTTCGATCGCCTCGCAGAGAAACCGCTGTGCCTGATTCATGATCGCACCCTTCAGTTCAACGCCCCCCGGCCGCGAGCAGGATCTGCTGCATCCCGGCCTGGCCGCGGCTGCGGGCGTGCTGGAGCGGGGTCACGCCATCGCGGTCGGCGAGGTTCACATTCGCACCGGCCGCGAGCAGGTCCTTGACGATCTGTTGATGCCTGTCGCCGCCATCGCTCAGGATGATCGCCTCCAAAAGCCCGGTCCAGCCGAGATTGTTGATGTGATCGACCGCAACGCCGGCCGCGATCAGGGTGCGGACCGTCTCGACATGGCCACGCTCGCAGGCCGGGATCAGCGCCGTACCGCCGTAGCGATTGGTGCTCTTCAGGTCCGCGCCATGCTCCAGCGTCAGTTTGAGGATGGCGAGGTGGCCGCGCGCACCGGCATAGAGATAAGGGCTGTCGTTCATCCCGTCCTTGGCGTTGACGTCGGCGCCGGCCTCGATCAGGGCGCGGGCGGCGTCGACGCGATTCTCATGGGTCGCGACCAGCAGGGCGGTCCGGCCGCGCGCGTCGCGTGCGTCGATCACTGCGCCCTCGACGAGCAGCCGCTTGATCGTGGCGACATCATCCCTGGCCGCAGCGGCGTGCAATCTGGTTTCGGTCATGGCTTGTCCGGATACTGTCTGCGGGCCGAAGGCCAGCAGGAGAACAACAAAGGCCAGGATCGGCGAAAATCGGGGCAATTCCGTCTCCCTGGACTGCGACCGGCGCCGTTCCGGTAGACCCGACCCGACGCGCTTCGACGGGAAAGATAGCCGGAGACATCGGACATGGCACCTGGGCTCATGGCCGCCGGGCCGGAACCAGGATCGCGCCGGAAGCTGCGATCACCAAAGCGAGGCCGAACCAATCGGTCGGCGTCGGCCGCTCGGCAAGCAGCAGCACCGAACCGAGCACGCCGATCGCCGGTACCATCAGCGTGCCCAGGCTCGCGATCCCAGCCGGCAGGCGCGCCACCACCGTGAACCAGAGGAAATAGGCCAGTGCCTGCGCGCCGATGATGTGGAAGCTCAGCGCCGTCAGCACGCGCGGCGAGAGCAGCTTCGGCACGGGCAGGCCCTCGAAGACGAGCATGCCGATGCCGGCGACGAGCCCGCCGATCAATAATTGCCAGGCGGCGATCGTCAGCGCCGGGGCGGAGACCGGCCAGCGCTTGGTCACGATCGTGCCGAGCGCCCAGCTCACCGCCGCGAGTAGCGCCAGCATCAGGCCGAAGGAGAGCTGCCCCACCAGGATCAAGGGCAGGCCGAGGCAGATGAGCCCGGCGATGCCGAGCGCGAGCCCGGCGAGGCGCCTGCCGTCGAAGGCCTCACCCAGCACGAAGCGGGCGAGCAGCGTCGCCCAGATCGGCATGGTGAAGGTCAGGATGGCGGCGCGCGAGGTCGGCGCGGCGAGCTGCGCGAAGGCGAGCAGCACGTTGAAAGCCGCGATCGAGAGGAAGCCGGCAACGACCAATCGTAGCCACTGCCCGCGCGGCACCGCGAGCGGAACGCCGCGCGTGAGAGCGACCGCGACAAGGACGAGGCCGGCGAAGCTCATCCCGGCGGCGCGCAAGGTCCAGGGCGCGATCTCGGTCAGCGATATCCGCACCGCCGGCCAGTTGAAGCCCCAGAGCAGGCCGAGCAGCGGGACAAGCAGCAGCGCCCTGCCCGGCTTGCCCTCGCTCACCCCTCGATGCTTTCGAGCCCGCACCATTCGGCCACGAAGAGCGCCATGGCGCCGGTGATGCGCTTCACCGAGGCGAGGCTGACGCGTTCGTCGAAGGCATGGATGTTCTCGCCCATCGGGCCGTAGCAGAGCGCCGGAATCTTGTCGTAGAGCGCGTGGACGCGGGTATCGAGATAGGCCGCCGTCATGAAGCTCTTGAGCGGCTTGCCGAGCGCTGCCTCATGGGCGCGCGCGAGCACGGCCTCGGCTTCGCTGCCGGGCTCCAGCACATAACCCTCGGCCCAGAATCCGTTGAAGGTGACCTTCGGGGGATTGTTGGCCAGGAAGGAATCGCCGCGCGCAGCTTCGCGGATGCAATCCTCGATGCGCTGCGCCGTCTCCTTGGCGGTGACACCGGGATAGAGCCCGACGCGACAGTCGACACGACACCAGCACGGCACGGAGGAGGCCCAGTCGCCACCCTCGATCTTGCCGATGTTCAGGTTGATCGGATGCGGGTCATCCTCGAAATGCTCGCGGCCGGCCTTCTCGATGTTGAACTGCTCCTCGAGCTTGCGCAGCGCTCCAACGACCCGATAGGCTGCGTCGATCGCATTGGCGCCGGTGCCCATCTCGCGGACATGGGCCGGGATGCCGCGCACCTCGAACTGGAACCAGAGCACGCCAGCATTGGCGCGGGCCAGCATCTCGTATTCCGGCTCGGGGATCAGCGCGGCCTCGGCGCGATAGCCGCGCAAATGCGTCATCAGCGCGCCGTTGCCGGTTGATTCCTCCTCGACGACGGATTCGACATAGACCGTCGCCGCCGGCTGCATGCCGATGCGGCGCAGCGCATCGAGGCAGAAGAGATTGGCGGCGGAGCCGGCCTTCATGTCGGCGCTGCCGCGACCATACATCCAGTCGCCCTCGATCACGGGATCGAAGGGCGCATGCTTCCATTGATCGGTAGGGCCGGCCGGGACGACGTCGACATGGGCCTGCAGGATCAGCGAGCGGCCCTTCTCCTCGCGGGGGCGATGGATGCCGACGACGATCGGAGCTTCCGAATGCGTCTCGGAGAAGGGAGCACCGCCGGGATGGGCGGCGATCGCTTCCCTGTCCATGGCGAAGCGGTCCATGGTGAAGCCGCGCTGCTTCATCGCCCGGAAGATGAAATCCTGGACCGTGTGCTCCTGCCCGCGGGTCGAGGCGAAGCGGACGAGTTCCTGCGTATAGGCGACCTGCTCGTCGAAGCCCGCCTCGACGGCAGCGAGGATTTTTTCGCGCAAGGCGGGATCGAGAGGCATGGGGCAGATCTCCTTAGGCCGAATCCGTCATGCTCGGCCTTGTGCCGAGCATCCACGCCTTACGACATGGATGAAGGGAAAGACGTGGATGGGCGGGACAAGCCCGACCATGACGCGGAGCGCTGCCCCATTAGTGCCCGAAGCGCCCGCCGCCCGGCACCGCCGCCAGCAGTTGCCGCGTATACGCGTGCTGCGGGTCGGCGAAGATCGCGGCCGTCGGCCCGCTCTCGACGATACGCCCGCGCTGCATCACCGCGATGCGGTCGCAGATCTGCGCCGCGACGCGCAGATCATGGGTGACGAAGAGGATGGCGAGGCCGAGCCGGCTCTGGATGTCCTTGATCAGCTTGAGAATCTGGGCCTGCACGGAGACGTCGAGCGCGGACACTGCCTCGTCCGCGACCAGCACGTCCGGTTCGAGCGCCAGCGCCCGGGCGATGCCAACGCGCTGGCGCTGGCCGCCCGAAAACTCATGCGGGTAGCGGTCGATCGCATTGGCGGAGAGGCCGACCAGTTCCAGCAATTCCTTCGCCCGCGCCAGTGCCTCCTTGCGCGGCGTGCCGTGGGCGACGGGACCGTCAGAGATGATGCGGCCGACAGTCTGGCGCGGATTGAGCGAGGCGAACGGGTCCTGGAAGACCATCTGGATGCGCTTGCGCTGGCGTCGTAGTTCGGCGGGTTTGAGTTCGGAGAGGACGAGATCGCCGAGCGCGATGCGGCCGCGATCGGGTTCGATCAGGCGCAGGCAGCAGCGCCCGACCGTCGACTTGCCCGAGCCGGATTCGCCGACGAGACCGAGCGTCTCGCCACGGACAAGCGCGAAGGAGATGTCCTCGGCCGCCTTGACCTCGCGCGCCACGCCGAAGAGCGAGCGCTTGCGATAGGTCTTGCCGAGCCCCTCGACGCTGATCACCGGCGCGGTATCCGGCAGCGGCGGCAGCACGGCCGGCGTCAGCGAGGGCACGGCGGCAAGCAGCTTCTGCGTGTAGGGATGTTGCGGAGAACCCAGCACCTGATCGGCCGTGCCCTCCTCGACCAGCACGCCCTTTTCCAGCACGGCGATACGGTCGGCGATCTCGGCGACGACGCCCATGTCATGGGTGATGAAGAGCACGGCCGTGCCGTGGCGATGGCGCAGGTTGTCGATCAGCTTGAGGATCTGCGCCTGGGTGGTGACGTCGAGCGCGGTGGTCGGCTCGTCGGCGATCAGGAGCTTGGGTTCGAGCGCGAGCGCCATCGCAATCATCACACGCTGGCGCTGGCCGCCGGAGAGCTCGTGCGGATAGGCCTTGGCGAGGCGCGGCGGATCGGGCAGGCCGACCTCGGTCAGGAGATCGATGGCGCGGGCCCGGCGCGTCGCCCTGTCGTGCAGGCCATGGGCCTCGAAGGTCTCGACGATCTGGTCGGAGATGCGCATGACCGGGTTGAGCGAGGTCATCGGCTCCTGGAAGATCATGCCGACCTCGCGACCGCGCACCTCCTGCATCGCCTGCTCGTCGAGGGCGAGGATGTCGCGGCCGGCGAGCCTCATCTGGCCCGCGACCGGCTTCACCGCCTTGGGCAAGAGACCCATCACCGCATGGGCGATCATCGACTTGCCGGAGCCGGATTCGCCGACGACGCAGAGGGTCTCACCGGGCTGGATGGCGAGCGTGACGGTCTCGACGGCATGGGCGCGATCGGCCATCGCGGGCAGGGCCAGCGTCAGGCCTTCGATGGAGAGCGCGGGCGTTTTCATTCGCGCCGTCATTCCCGCACCCTGGCCAGGCGCGGGTTCAAGGCATCGTTCAGCCCCTCGCCGGCGAGATTGAGCGCGAGCACCGTCAGGAAGATCGCGAAGCCCGGGAAGAACGAGATCCACCAGGCGTCGAGCAGGCGCGTGCGGCCGGCGCCGACCATGTAGCCCCAGCTCATCAGGTTGGGATCGCCGAGGCCGAGGAAGGAGAGCGAGGATTCCAGCAGGATCGCCGAGCCGATCATCAGCGAGCCCATGACGATGATGGGCGCGATGGTGTTGGGCAGGACCTGGCTGAAGATGATGCGCGGCGTCGACTGGCCGATGGTGACGGCTGCCTGGACATATTCGCGACTTCGCAGCGAGAGCACCTCGCCTCGCACCAATCGCGCCACGGGCGGCCAACTGACCACGCCGATCGCGAGCACGATCGAGCCGAGTTGCGGCTGCAGGATCGCGACCAGCACGATCGCAAGCGCGAAGGAGGGAATGGTCTGGAAGAACTCGGTGAAGCGCATCAGCGCGTCGTCGACGAAGCCGCCGGCATAGCCTGCGGCAGCGCCGAGCGGCACGCCGATCACCAGCGCGACCAGCGTCGAGACCATGCCGATCATCAGCGAGACGCGGGCGCCATGGACGAGGCCGGAGGCGAGGTTGCGGCCGAGCGTGTCGGTGCCAAGCGGGAAGCGCTCCATGGTGAAGGGCGCGAGGAAGGGCCGCGCCACCGGCCGCCAGGGCGATTGCGGATAGAGCGTCGGCGCCAGGATCGCGAAGGCGATGACGGCAAGCAGGATGAGGATGCCGATGACGGCGCCGCGGTTGCGGGCGAAGCGCTTGAGGAAGTTCATGCGTGCGCCTCGATGCGCGGATCGACGATCCGGTAGACCAGATCGGTCGCGATGTTGAAGCAGACGACCATCGCCGAGGAGACGAAGAAGACGCCGAGCAGGACGGAATAGTCGCGCTGGACCAGCGCATCGAACATCAACCGGCCGATGCCCGGCCAGGCGAAGACGGTCTCGGTCAGGACCGCGCCGCCGACGAGCTGCCCCGCCTGCAGGCCCGCCAGCGTCACCACCGGCAGGATGGCGTTGCGGGCGACGTGCCGGCGCCAGACTCTGGCTTGCGAGACACCCTTGGCGCGGGCCGTCTTGACGAAATCGGCGCCAGCCACCTCCAGCATCGAGGCGCGCATCATCCGGGCATAGAGTGCGGTGAAGAACAGGCCGAGCGTCAGCGCAGGCAGGACGAGATGCTGGCCGATATCGAGCGCGCGGGCGAGACCGGTATAGTTCGCGCCGATGGTCTCGTAGCCGACATTGGGCACGAGCCCGAGCTTCAGCGCGAAGACGATCTGGCTCATCAGCGCCACCCAGAACAATGGCGTCGCGTAGAACATCAGCGCCAGCGTGGTGATCAGGCTGTCCGACCATTTGCCGGCCCGGCGCGCGGCGAGCGCGCCCATCGCCGTGCCGACGACGAGCGAGACGAGGAAGGCCGCGCCGGTCAAAAGCAGCGTCGCCGGCAGGCGCTCCATGATCAGGCTCAGCACCGGCTGCTGCTGGCGATAGCTGAAGCCGAGATCGAAGGTGAGATAGCCCTTCAGGTAGATCCAGAGCTGGGTCAGGAAGGGCTGGTCGAGGCCGAAACGGGCGCGCAATTGTTCGAGGAGCTGCGCATCGGCAGCGCCGGCCTCGCCGGCGAGGACCTGCGCGGGGTCGCCGGGTGCCGCCCGGATCAGCAGGAAATTCAGGATCGCGATCGCGAAGAGGACGATGATCCCCTTCACGAGCCGGCCGGCGAGGAATTGCGCGAGGTTCATTCAGGACTTTCGTGAAGCTGCCATCCCACGCGCGCCGCGGCGCGAAGTGCCGCTGCGCAGACGCGGGACCGTCATCAGGATAGGGCGGCCTTATAGGCTAACCCCGATACGATCCCGGATCGCCGCTTCGCGGCGTCCGGGATGACGCGCCCCTCGGAGCTGACCTTACTCCTTCCAGGCGTCGCGGAAGCCGTCGTCGACGCCGATGCCGGTGGTGACGAGGTTCTTGACGTTGCAGCGATAGATGGTCGGGAAATCCATCTCCAGCAGCCAGAGCACCGGCAATTCATCGGCCAGGATCTTCTGGATCTTGGTGTAGAGGTCCTGGCGCTCCTTGTCGGTCGGTGCGATCGCCGCGTCGGCGAAGAGCTTGTCGACTTCCGGATTGGAATAGCCGCCGACATTGGCGAAGGGATTGCCCTTGGCAATATTGGAGGAAATGTAGGAGCGGGCTACGCCCATGGCGGGATCGCCGAGCTGGTAGAGGAAGTTGAAGTTCAGGTCGAAATCCCAGTTCGACGCCTTCTGTGTCCAGCCAGGCACGTCGGTATTCTCGATCTGGATCTTGACGCCGACATCCTCGAAATTCTGCTTGATCGCCTCGGACCAGCGGCTCCAGGTCTCACCATAGGGCAGGTTGAGCAGCTTGATCGTCTCGCCCTTGTAGCCGGAGGCCTTGATCAGCTCCTTCGCCTTGGCGGGGTCATAGGTGTATTTCGGCACATCGGCGGAATAGAACTTGGTCTTGGACGAGATCGGCCCGGTCGGCAGCTTGCCGAGGCCGCCCCAGACCACGTCCCTTCCGAACTCGCGGTCGATCGCGTACATCAGCCCCTGGCGGAACTGCTTGTTGCCGAGGATGCCGTTGCGCACGTTGGGCGTGATCCAGGCATGGGGAGCGAACATCTCCCAGCCCTTGGTGGTCATGCAGGTATTGGGCAGCTTCGACAGGCGCGCGACGTCGTAGACATCGACAGAGCCGCCGGTCAGCACATCGACCTTGCCCGTCTCATAGGCAACGGCGCGAGCGGCTGCATCGGGAATGATCTGCCAGTAGATCTCGTCGAGGTTCGGCTTGCCCTTCAGCCAGTAGTCCTCGTTCTTGACGAGGTGGATATAGGAGCCCTTCTTCCACTCCTTGAGCTTGAAGGGACCGGTGCCGATCGGCGTATTGTTGGCGGGGTTGGCGCGATAATCCGTGCCGTCATAGATGTGCTTGGGGATCATCGGCGCGGAGGCGACCTCCTGCGTGATGATCAGCGGGCCGAAGGGCTGCTTCAGTACGATCTTCACGGTGAGATCGTCGACCTTCTCGATCTTCTCGACCTGGGCGTTGACGATCGGGCGCCAGCGCGGATGAACCTCGCGCAGGAACTTGTCGAGGGTGAAGACGACGTCGTCGGCCGTGAACGGCTTGCCGTCATGCCATTTCACGCCTTCCTGGAGCTTGAAGGTGTAGGTCTTCGCGTCCGGGGAGATCTCCCAGCTCTTGGCGAGCGAGGGCTGCGGCTCGAGCTTCTCGTTATAGCGCAGCAGCGATTCGTAGATATTGCCGGCGACCATGTTGGTCGGGCCGTTCTGGTTAAGGCCCTGCATCAGCATCGGCGGCTCGGGCTGGACGACGACATGGACCGTCCCGCCCTTCTTCGGCTCCTGCGCCTGCGCGGCGCCCAGCGCGAGCACTGAGGCGGCAAGCGCCAAACCGAATCCCAAACCCGTAGCCTTCGCGATCATCTGCCTGTTCCCCTGTCTCGTATCGAGATCATATCGTTTGAATCGGATCCGTTCGGATCGTCCGGCGCCATCGCACCCGATCACGCGCCTCTTGGCAAGCGCCGCGCCAACCGATCGGGCACCTCAGCGGGCCATGCTTGCAAGGGCATCGCGCATCGAGGTGCTGGGAATGCCGAAGAGGCCGCCATAGTGCGTTTCGAGATCGGTGATCACGAACATCACCGTGGAGATCGAGACGATGCCGATTGCCAATACGATCGCGGCGAGACGGCGACGCGGGATCTGCAGGCCGAAGCTCAGGAAGACCAGCATCAGCCAAAAGGTCACGATACTCGTGAACAGCGGCGAGATGGGGCCGCGCACATCCTCGATCACAGCCCAGCGCCGTTGCTGCACGCGCTGATAGGTGGCTCGACACTCTGCAGCAAGGTTGGCGCGAAGCGCATCGGCGGGGTTCAGGCCGTTGATCGCCCGGCCGATGCGGCCGATCAGGGCGCCGAGCGCGGGATCGGCGCCTTCGCGTGCCATGGCAGCGGTGTCGGGATAGGAGACGCCCGCGGGTTTGGGCTCGTCTGGCCAGGTACTTGCGATCACACCCGCCGTATAGCTGCGCAGGTCGAGCCGGATCGGATCTGCCTCGGTCCCGTAGCTGCGCAGGCATTCATCGAACTGGGCGAGCCCAGCCGCATCGGCATTGCGATCGCGATAGGCCGTATCGAAGGCCGCCTTGACGCTGGAAAGCTGCAGGCTGAGCACCAGGGCGGCGAAGGTCACGAGCAGGCTCGTCACCAGCCGGATCGCCTCCATCGTGCGTTCGGAGAGATGCTCCTCCGACAGCCAGCCCCGCAGCTTGACGCCGAAGATGGCGCTCCCGCTGAGCAACGCGCAGAAAATGAAGGCTGCCAGCGTCTCGGCCATGGTCGCGATCGCTCCGGACGGATGCGGTCCCTGCGCATACCGGCCCAGATGGGCGTGCGACCGCAGGCCCTGTCAACAGAGGCGACGGATTCCTCGCCATGGAGCCCGCGTGCTCAGCGGAGCTCCTCGACATAGGTCGCGACGAAGCGGACGAGTTCGCTCTGCCGGGCCGTGCCGGTCTTGGCGAACAGGCGCTGGAGATGGGTCCGGGCGGTGGTCGGGGCGATACCCAGCCGCTTGGCGGCAATGATCGTGTCGAGCCCCTCGACCATCAGGACGAGCATGCGCTCCTCGGTCGGCGTCAGGCCGCAGGCCTCGCTGACACGGGCGATGTTGCGATCCATCGCGCTCTCGGGATCGTCCACCGTCAGGACGAACAATTCGATGCTCGTCAGATGGACCGCGTCGATCGCGATCTGGCGGCCGTTGCGCAGCACCAGCGGCAACCGCATCTCGCCGGCCGCACTGCCAGTGCGGCAACGCTTCAGCCAGAGCTGCAACCGCGCCATGAAATCCTTGTCGCTGGCAGTGAAGCGGTCGATGCCCCCCAGGCCGTCGCGGGTCAGCGCTGCCGCGCCGCAGTTGCCGAAGCGCTGGTTCAGCTCGGCATCGATGACGAAAACCGGCCTGGAAGTCCGCCCGAAGGCATCGGGGGCGACATGGGCGCGTGCGTGGAACGGGCTGTAGCTCGTCCTGGCGGCAATCGAGACGTGAAGCGACATCGCAATATCCATCCCTGCAATCGACGGGTCGCCGCACCCTGCTGCCGGAGAACCGAAACCCGGCCGGATGCAGCTCCGTTCTCTTTGGTCGCGGCGAGGCGCGAGCAGGTTCAATGCTCCTCTCGATTTTGGACTGTTATTGGATATTGCATTCAGGCGCCCGCGGCAGGCTCCCCCACCGCCCGCGTCAGGCGGTCAGCGTCAGCTTGTAGGTATAGGTATCGCCCCGGAACAGACCTTCGACATATTCCAGCATGTCACCGTCGGCGCCGTAGCTGCGTCGTTTGATCAGCAGGCAGGGCACGGGAGCATCGAAGCCGAAGATGGCGCGCTCCTCGGCCGTCGGCGCCGCAGCCTCGATGGTCTGGTCACAGCGCGTCAGGGGCAGGCCGAGTTCGGCGAGCCGGGCATAGACCGAGCCGGAGAGATCGCTCTCCGCCAGGTCCGGCGCCCGCTCCAGATTATACCAGGCGACCTCGCGCGACATCGGGATGCCGTCGCCGGAGCGAATGCGGACCAGCTTGAGGAAGCGCGCATGCGAGGAACGGCCGAAGATCGAGGCGATCGAGCGGTCGTTGACCACTGAGCGCTCGACGATACGGGAGGACGGCACACGGCCGAGCTCCTGCATCTCCTGGGTGAAGCCCTTGAGACGATCCATGCCGGAATGCAGGCGCGGTCCGGCCCCTTGCACGATCGAGCCCAGCCTCCCCTGCGCGCTCAGCAATTTCCGCTCGCGCAGGGCGTTGTAGGAGCGCTGCACGGTGGCGCGGCTGATGCTGAGCCGCTCGGCGAGCTGACGTTCAGCCGGCAGGGTCGTGCCCGGCGGCAGCGTGCCGTCGCCGATCAGCTGAGTCAGCTGGTCCTCGAGCTGCTGGTAAAGCGGCTTGGCGGTGTCGGTACGCAGTTCCAGCAGGTTCTGGAAGGGCGGTTTTGCAATCTGCTTAGGCACTGTCATCGATGGCATGAGCGTGACACAACCCGCGTAGCAGTTCGTGAATGGGAAAATCAAACCCTATGACCGGCAAACCTGTTTTCGTGCTGGGAAGCTTCGTCGTCTCCTGCTCGGCCAAAGTCGCCCGCTTCCCGCGCCCGGGGGAATCGCTCGCCGCCGAAACCGTGACGATCGAGCCGGGCGGCAAGGGGCTGAACCAGGCGATCATGGCCCGCCGCCTTGGCGCTGCAGTCGAGGGCCTGCTCGCCGTCGGGGACGACCTCGCCGCAGCCTTCGCGCCGCCGGCGCTCGAACGGGCCGGCCTGCCGCAATCGATGCTGGTCCGTCTCGACGGCGCGACGGGTAGCGGCATCGGCTTCACGGACGCCGGCGGCGAGACCTGCCTTGCCGTCGCCTCCGGCGCCAATCTCGCCCTCACGGCCGCGCATGTCCGGCAGCGGGCGCCGGCCGTTGCCGCTGCGGCGCTGGTGACGGCCCAGTTCGAGATCGGCGATGCGCCGATCGAGGCGGCCTTTACGCTGGCCCGGCAGGCCGGCATCCCGACCCTGCTCAACCCCTCGCCCTTTCGGCCGATTCCCGCCGCCATCCTGGCGCTGACCTCGATCCTGATCATCAACGAGACCGAAGCCCGCGGCCTCGCGGCCGCGCTCGGACGGGAGCAGGACGAGGCAACCGATCCGGATCGCTTCGCGAGGCAACTCGGGCCAGCGCTCCTGAAGCACGGCCCGCGGCTCGTCGTCCTGACCCGAGGTGCAGCCGGAGCCGTGGCCGTCACGGCGGATGCTCCCGCCATCGTGCAGGCGGGCTTTCCCGTCGAGGCGATCGATTCGCTCGGCGCCGGCGACGCCTTCGCCACGACGCTCGGGGTTCGGCTGGCGATGGGACTGGCCTTGCCCGAAGCCCTGCGCGACGCCGCGGCGGCGGGCGCCCTGACGACCACCCGTCACGGCGTCTTCGAGGCGTTGCCCACGGCCGACGCCATCGCGCTCATGAGCGGGAGGTGAAGCAGCCTCCTCGCGACGAGAAAATTTGGATTGCTTTTGGACTTTTCCTGACCAGCCCATCCTGCTATTTTGGGAAGGGTGCATCACGCATGTGCCTTCCTTGGCCAGCCGGGATTTCTCATGCCGCGCCTCGACGTCGATACCGTCATGTCCACGATCGACCGGCTGCTGGTCGGGGCGATGGACGAAGGACAGATGCAGGCCGCCGCGGAAGCGATGCGGCAACTCTTCAACGGCTCGAAAGCCTGCTTCGCCGGGATCGGCCCCCACCCCGACGACTGGGCATCCTATGCGACCGATCCCGACGAAGCGCTGCAGGAGCGTTGCACCGGCGAACTCGCGCCCGATTTCATCGAGATGGGCGGCACGCTGCGCGACATCCCGTACGGTGCGATCTACCGGGATCACGAGGTGTTCGGCGCGGAAGCCCTGCGCAACTCCCGCGTCTGGCTGGAATGGATGCGCCCGCAGGACATGTTTGGCGGCCTGGCCTGCCGGCTTGCCGGGAATGGGCAGGCCTTCTGGCTCTTCGACGTGCAGCGCGGGCGACATCAGGAGGGTTTCGACGCCGAGGATGCCGCCCTGCTCGAAAAGCTCTATCCGGTGTTGCGGCGCGTGGTCGAACTGCGCCGCCATATCGGCCGGGTGACCATCCAGCGGGACGAAGCTCGCGGCGCTCTCGACCGGATCGCCATCGGCCTCGCGATCCTCGACCAGGACATGCGCATCACCTACGCCAATGAAGGCGCCGACGAGATCCTCGCCGACCCTGACGGCGCGCTCAGGCTGCGCCAGGGCCGCCTGTTCGCACGTCAGCCTGCCGACCAGCGCCAGCTCAAGCAATTGGTCGAAGGCGCCCTGCGGAGCGCACTGGACCCCCTCGCCCATCATCAGGCCAGCATGATCCTGCATGGCGAGGATGGTTCTCATTCGCTTTCGGCCTGCGCCATGCCAGCGCCCCCTTCGCCTGCTCAGGACCAAGCGGCCGGCCAGGTCCTGATCGCGCTGCGGCGCCTTGAGACGGCGACCAATCTCGTCGCCTGCGCGCGCCAGCTCTTCGACCTCACCGATACCGAAGCCAAATTCGCCTCCGCGCTCGCGAGCGGATCATCCCTGACCGAAGCCGCCGAAGCCCAGGGTGTCCGGATTTCGACGGCACGCACGCATCTGGCGCGGATCTTCCAGAAGACGAATACCCGACAGCAAAGTCAGCTCGTTTCACTACTGCGCAGCGCGGAACTCCCTCTTCGGCCGCGCTGAATCCTCGGCATTCGGGCTGATCCCAAGCAACATTCGCCGCGTCTACGGTTTGTTTTCCTAGCTTCCTCTCGGTCAGGCCATGAAAACGAACCTAGACGAGACGCCGCGGCCGTTTCGTCATCCAAATGACGGAGATTATCCGGCCGGCCGATGAAACCGGCCACCCGTCATCGGCCTGGGCACGCCGGTGGTCGAGGGCAGGCTCAGCGGCAACCCCTTTACCGAGCGTATGGCGAAATAGGCGAAGATCTGCGCCTCCAGCGCATCGCCGTTCCAGCCGACCGCCTCCACCGGCTCGACCGGCATACCCAGCCGCTCGGCGAGCCGCATCATGAAATGCCGGTTGAGCCGACCGCCGCCGCCGACGAGCCAGCGCTGCGGCCGGCGTGGGACATGGCGCAGCGCCGCAACGAGGCTCTCGATGGTGAAGGCCGCCAGCGTCGCCGCGCCATCGGCATCCGAGAGCGGCTCGACGACCTGGGCGCGGCGGTGGAAATCGTTACGGTCGAGCGATTTCGGCGCAGGCCGGTCGAAGAAGGGATTGGCCATGAAGCCGGCAACGAGATCGTCATGCACGCGCCCGCTGGCCGCCAGCGCGCCATCAGCGTCATAGGGCCGGCCGAGCCGGCGCAGCACGAAATCGTCGAGGATCGCGCTTGCCGGGCCGGTATCGAAGGCAACGACGGTATCGCCGTCGATATAGGTGACATTGCCGACGCCGCCGAGATTGAGGACCATCACCGGCTGGTCGAGGCCCTGCGCGAGGGCGCGATGATAGAGCGGGGCAAAGGGCGCGCCCTCCCCGCCGGCTGCGACATCGGCATCGCGGAACCGGTCGACCGCGGGGATGCCCAACGCATCGGCCACCGCCTGACCGTCGATGAGCTGACGGGTAAAGCGCTGCTCCGGCCGGTGGTAGACTGTCTGGCCGTGCAGGCCGACGAGATCGATCGCGGCGAGAGCAAGCCCCTGATCGGCGATGTAGGCCCGGACGGCGGCGAGATGGTCGGCGGTGATAGCGGCCTCGAGCTCCGCCAGCGGAGCGCGCCCGGCCCGCTCGGCATCGGCGATCACGGCCTGAAGCTCCCGGCGCGTGGCGTCGCGGTAGGGATAGGACGCGCCGGCGCCGAAGGAGACGGCGTCGTGCCCGTCGCTCGTCACCAGCGAGACGTCGATGGCATCCATCGACGTACCGCTGATCACGCCGATCGCGGTCAGGCTCTCCTGCGACAGGTCGGCCTCAGGCGTTACGCCGGACAAGGCTATTCGCCCGGCTGCGGCCCGTCATAGCCGCCGATGATCACGAGATCGGACTGGCCGGCGCTGCTCAGATGCTTCACCGCTTCCTGGTATTCGGGCGAGGCGTAGCAGGCGCGGGCCGTCTCCTCGTCCTTGAACTCGATGACGACGTTGTGCTTGCGGCCCTCACCGCGGGCGAGCTTGTATTCGCCGCCGCGAACCAAGAACTTCGCGCCGTATTTGGCGAAGGCCACGGCGTTGAGCGAACGATACTTGGCGTAGGCCTCGGCGTTCTCGACGTCGACGCGCGCGATCCAATAGCCCTTGGCCACGGTCAGACGCCTTCGACAGCGACGAGATCGATCTCGCCGGCGCCCTCGCGCAGCTTGCGCGCCTCGGCATATTCCGGCGAGAACAGATAGGCCCGCGCCGTCTCGAAGTCCTTGAATTCGAGAACGACGTTGCGGGCGCAACCTTCGCCCTCGCCCACCGTCATCTGGCCGCCGCGCACGACTGGCGTGCCGCCATATTGCTTGATGACCTCGGAGGCCTTGGCGGCATAGCCCGCCCATTTGGTCGCGTCGGTGACCTTGGCGCGGCCGATGACATATCCCTTGGGCATGGTGCTATCCGTTGGCTGAATCGGGTTCGGACGGAGCTTACGAAGCCGCGACGATCTCGTCCATGACCGCGCCCGCCGCCGCACGCGGGTCTGCCGCGCGGATGATGGGACGCCCGACGACGAGGTGATCGGCGCCGACGCGGATCGCCTCGGCCGGGGTGAGCGTGCGCTTCTGGTCGCCCGCCGCGCTCCCGGAAGGCCGGATGCCCGGCGTCACGATGACCATGTCCGGCCCGATGACCTCGCGCACGATCGCCGTCTCGGCAGCCGAGCAGACGATGCCGTCGATGCCGGCCGTGCGAGCCTGCTCGGCGCGCAGGCGCACGAGATCGCGCACCGCGAGCCCATAGCCGGCATCGCGCAGGTCGCCATCGTCATAGGAGGTGAGCGCAGTGACCGCGAGCAGCTTCAGGTCGGCGTCGCCGCGGCCTTCGACGGCACCGCGCATGGTCTGCGGATAGGCATGGACCGTGAGGAAGGTGACGCCGAGCTTGGTCAGCGAGTCCACGCCCTCGGTCACGGTGTTGCCGATATCGTGCAATTTGAGGTCGAGGAAGACCTTCTTGCCCTCGGCGACGAGCTGGCGCGCGAGATCGAGGCCGCCGGCGAAGGCGAGGCGATAGCCGATCTTGTAGAAGGTGACGCCGTCGCCCAGCGTCGAGACCAGGCGGTAGGCATCCCACACGGTCGGTACGTCGAGGGCGACGATCAGGCGGTCGCGGACATCGTTGATCTTCGGGTTCATCAACCGGCTCCCTGAGTTTCGAGGGAAGGCGCATGATTCGAAGCAGGATGCAAGCGCGGGAAGCGCGAGCCCGGCACGGAGAACATCCTTCTGCGCATTGCTGCCTTTCCGAGAAACCTGTTTCCCCCGACCGGCCGACCCTCTAGGCCACACGCTCCGCTTCCTCGGAGACGCCGACGATGTCCTGGGCTGCCCTGACCGGGTTTCTGCTGCTGACCGGCATGGCCGCCTATGTCCAGACGCTGACCGGTTTCGCCTTCGGGCTGATCACGATGGGCGGCGTCGGCCTGACCGGCCTGCTCTCGCTGCCCGATGCCGCCATGCTCGTCAGTGTTCTCACGCTGGTCAACGCGGCGCAGATGCTGCTCAAGGGCTGGCGCGATGTCGACTGGCGCAAATTCGCGCTGGTTCTGATCGCGAGCTGGCCCTTCCTCTTCATCGGCTTCAATCTGCTGGAATGGCTCGCCGCGAGCCGGGCCGATCTGCTGCGGCTGGCGCTGGGCTTCGTGATCATCGTCTCCAGCCTGCAGCTCGCGCGGAAACCCGACCCGTTCCGGCAGCCGTCGCGAGCCCCCAGCTTCCTGTTCTTCGGTGGCATCGCCGGATTGATGGGCGGCCTGTTCTCGACCGCGGGCCCGCCGCTGGTCTACCATTTCTACCGCCAGCCGATGCCGCTCGTCGTCGTCAGGGAAACGCTGGTGACGATCTTCGCGCTGAACGCCCTGTTCCGCACAGGGCTCGTCATCGCCTCCCAGCAGATTCCCGCGGCATCGACGCTATCGGCTCTCTTCGCCATTCCGGCAGTGATCGCGGGAACACATCTGGCACGCCGCTATCCGCCCCCGCTCTCGCAAGCCGTCATGCGGCAGATGGTGTTCCTGCTGCTGTTCCTGTCGGGCGTTTCGCTGGGCGCGCCGGCGGCTGTGCACCTGCTGGGGTTTTGAAACGTCATGCTCGCCCTTGTGGCGAGCATCCCCGTCTTGAACACCGCATTGCCTGAGGGAAGACGTGGATGGCCGGGACAAGCCCGACCATGACGGGAGCGACCGCGCTTAGAACTGCGGCTCCTGCGGAGCCTGCGCCGTCAGCACCTGCTGGAACACCTGTGCCCAGACTTCCGGCGGCTGCGCGCCCGAGACCGCGAGCTTGCCGTCGACGATGAAGAAGGGCACGCCTGTGACGCCGACCTTGCGAGCGTGATCCTCCAGCCCGATCACGGTCTCGCGCAACTCATCGTTGGCGAGTTCGTCGCGGGCGGCCTGCTCGTCGAAGCCCTGCTCGACCGCGATCTGGATCAGCGTCTCGAGGTCGCCGATGTCGCGCCCATCCTGCCAATAAGCCTTGAACAGGGCCGCCGTCATGTCGCCGCCGCGCTGCACCGTCGAGGCGGCTGCAACCAGCATATGGGCCATGCGGGTGTTGACGCTCTTCGTCACCTTCGCCCAGTTGAAGGTGACGCCGCTCTCCAGCGCCGCCTCCGACAGCCGAACCTCGATCTCCTTGCGCTTGCCAGGGCCGAACTTGCTTTCGAGGTACTGGGTACGATCCATGCCCTCCTCGGGCATCTCCGGGTTGAGTTCGTAGGGCAGCCAGGTAATGGCGAAGCGCTCGTTCAGGCCATAGCGCTCCAGCGCCGTCTCCAGCCGGGCCTTGCCGATGAAGCACCAGGGGCAGGCGATGTCGGAGACGATCGCGAGCGGCATCTTGTCCTGCATGTCGATGTCCTTGTCTCAGGCAGGCGGGTAGCGGTGCTGCCCGCCATGCCGGTCTTCGGCGAGCGCTTCCACGCCCGGCGTCTCGCAGCCGGAGAGGAAGGCGGGACCCACCGGAATCTTGCCGGCACCGCCGGGGATGTCGAGGATATAGGTCGGCTGGCACAGCCCGGAAAGGTTGCCACGCAGGCTTTTGACCAGCGCCTGCCCCTCTTCCAGCGTCAAACGGAAATGCGAGGTGCCGGGCGCCAGATCGGGATGGTGCAGGTAATAAGGCTTGATGCGGTTCTCGACGAAGGCCCGCATCAGGGCACCGAGCGTCCCGACATCGGCATTGATGCCCCTGAGCAGCACCGACTGGCTGAGCAGGACATGGCCGGCATCGGCGAGCATCGCGATCGCGGTGCGGGCATCCTCGGTGAACTCGCGCGGATGGTTGGCGTGGATGGCGATATAGCTCGCCTTGCCGGGGATGCGCAGCGCCCTCGCATAGTCCGGCGTGATCCGGCCGGGATCGACCACCGGCACGCGGGTGTGCCAGCGCGCGACCTTGATATGCGGGATCGCGGCGAGGCGCCTGGCCACCTCGCGCACGCGGCGGGCGGAGAGAATGAAGGGATCGCCGCCCGTCATGATCACCTCCCAGATCTCAGGACGGGAGGCGAGATAGGCGAGCGCCGCGTCGAGCTTGGCGCCGGTCAAGGCATCGCCGCCGGGGCCGACCATCTCGCGCCGGAAGCAGAAGCGGCAATAGACCGGGCAGGCATGGACGAGCTTGAGCAGGGCGCGGTCGGGATAGCGATGGACCACCCCCTCGACCGGGGAATGAGCCTCGTCGCCGATCGGGTCGGCCAGCTCCTGCGGCAGCGTCGTAAGCTCGGCCGCATCAGGGATGAACTGGCGCGCGATCGGGTCCGTCGGATCGGCGGGATCGATCAGTCCGGCGACGGCCGGCGTCACCGAGACGGCATAGCGCTCCGCCACCTTCTGCAAGGCATCGCGGCGCGCGGGCGCGGCCAAGCCGGCCTCGACGAGCGCGTCGATGCTGCGCAAAGGCTGGCCACCGGGGGGCTGGTGAACGGTCATGCCCCTCCCCTGCCCGGTTCCGCGACCGGCGTCCAGAGCACATCCTCGATCCGGCGCGCGCCCACGCAGAGCATGACGAGCCGGTCGAAGCCGAGCGCGATGCCGGATGCGGCCGGCATCAACGCCAGCGCTTCCAGGAAATCGTCGTCGACCGGATAGCGCTCGCCATAGATGCGCTCCTTCTCGTCCATGTCGGCCTCGAAACGGCGGCGCTGCTCAGCCGGATCGGTGAGCTCGCCGAAGGCATTGGCGAGCTCGACGCCGCAGGCATAGAGCTCGAAACGCTCGGCCACACGCGGATCGCCGGGCTTGGGCCTTGCGAGCGCGGCCTCACTGATCGGGTATTCGCAGAGGATCGTGGCGCGGCCGCGGCCGAGATGCGGTTCGATGCGCTCGGAGAGGATGCGGCTGAAGATGTCGGACCATGTGTCGTCTTCGGCGACCCGGATGCCGGCCTCGATCGCATCGGCCGCGAGCCCGCCCCGATCGACCTCCCGGTCGGCCGTGACGGTGCGTAGCAGGTCTATGCCGGCATGGCGCTTGAACGCTTCCTGCAAGGTCAGGCGCTCGGGCTCGGCGAAGGGGTCGACCTCGACGCCGCGCCAGCGCAGTGTCGTGGCGCCAGCGGCGCGGGCGGCCTCGGCCATCAGTGTGGCGCAGTCCTGCATCAGCGCCTCGTAACCCTCGCCGGAGCGATACCATTCCAGCATCGTGAATTCGGGGTGGTGCAGCGCCGTGCGCTCGCGATTGCGGAAAACGCGGGCGAAATCGAAGATGCGGGTCTCGCCGGCCGCGAGCAGCTTCTTGGCTGCGAATTCCGGCGAGGTGTGCAGGTAATAGGGATGCGGCTCTGCGGCATTGTCGATCAGCGTCGTCCCGAAGCCATGCAGATGCGTCTCGTTGCCGGGCGAGACCTGGAGGATCGCCGCCTCGACCTCGGTGAAGTCGCGGGCCTCGAACCAACGCCGCAGCGCAGCCTTGATCCGCCCCCGAGCCAGCAGGGCCGGGCGGCGGTCGGCATGGATGTCGGGGCGCCAGAACGGCGTCGGGGACGAACTCATCGAAACTCGCGTCGAATGCGTCGGAAAGCTTTCGTTTCGCGCGCGAATGCGGTAGTTGCGCGGCGACAGAATTCGCATAGCGCGGCGGAACGCCGCGCACCAGAAGGACATTCACGTGGTCAAGGTCATCGCCTCTTCCGTCCGCAAGGGCAACGTCCTGGATCTGGACGGACATCTCTGCACCGTCATCTCGGCCGAGAGCTTCTTCCCCGGCAAGGGCACGCCGACCACGCAGATCGATATGCGCCGCATCTCCGACGGCACCAAGATGACGCAGCGCTACAAGACGACCGAGCAGGTCGAGCGCGCCTATGTCGAGGACCGCGACTTCACCTATCTCTACCAGGACGGCGAGCAGTACGTCTTCATGAACCCCGAGACCTACGACCAGATCCCGGTCGACAAGGACGTGATCGGCGACGCCGCTCCCTATCTCCAGGAGAACATGAAGGTCTCGCTCTCGGTGTTCGAGGACAAGGCCGTCGCGATCGAACTGCCGCAGCGCGTCACGCTCGAGGTCGTCGAGACCGAGCCGGTGACCAAAGGCCAGACGGCCTCCTCCTCCTACAAGCCGGCGATCCTCTCGAACGGCGTGCGCAGCGCAGTGCCACCGCATGTCGGCATCGGCACCCGCGTCGTCGTGATGACGGCCGACGGCTCCTATGTCGAGCGCGCGAAAGACTAATCTGCTGGCGCAGAGCGCCGCGGAAAATTCTCCTCTATAGCTTTACGCAGCGGGCCCTTTCCGGGCCCGTTGTCGTTTCCGAGGACATCATGACGCTCACAGTCAAGGCCGCCGCCCTTTCCGGCTTCGTGCAGACGCTCAAGGCGCTCGACGCCATTCTCGACAAGGCCGTGGCACAGGCCGAGACCCGCAAGATCCAGCCGGAGGTGCTGCTGAGCGCCCGCCTCGCGCCGGACATGCTGGCCTTCACGCGCCAGATCCAGCTCTGCTGCGACTTCGCCAAGAACGCGGTCGCCCGCCTTTCGGGCGGCGAGAACCCGCGCTTCCCGGACGAGGAGAAGAGCTTTCCGGAGCTGAAGGAGCGCATCGCCAAGACGCTGGCCTTCGTCGCAGCGGCGGATGGTGCCACGCTCGATGCCGGGCTTGCCCGCGAGGTCACCTTCCCGCGCGGCCCCTCGGCGACCGTGACGATGACCGGGGAGGCTTATCTCACCCGCTTCGCCATCCCGAACTTCTATTTCCACGCCACGACGGCCTACGACATCCTGCGCCAGAACGGCTTCCAGATCGGCAAGCAGGACTTCCTGCTCGGCGTCTTCGACGCCTGAGGCCAGCCTTCCTCGCATGAGCGCGGCGCCTGCCATCACCATCGAACGCCCCTCTCCCCGGGATGCCGGGGAGATCGCCGCGCTCTATCTGGCGTCGCGCGCGGAGGCCCTGCCCTGGCTGCGCCGTGTCCATAGCGACGACGAGGTACGGAGCTGGATCGCGCATGTCAGGCTTGCCAGCGGCGAGACCTGGGTCGCGCGGGCGGCCGGGCGCATCCTCGGCTTTCTCTGCCTCGACGGCGAGGATCTCGACCAGCTCTACCTGCTGCCGGGAGAGTTTCGGCGTGGCATCGGCTCGCTGCTTCTCGCCAAGGCGAAGGAGCTGAGCCCGGAGCGGCTCCACCTGTTTACCTTCCAGCGGAACATGGCTGCGCGGGCCTTCTACGAGCGCCACGGCTTCCGCCTCGTCGACCTCAACGACGGCGAGCGCAACGAGGAAGGCGAGCCGGACGCCCTTTACGAGTGGCGCCGATAGTTTTCGGAAGAGGGCTTGTAATCGGGAAGAGCCATCCCCATCTTCGGATCACGGCGATGTCGAGAGCGTTCCACAGCTCTCCAGCGCCGTTGAAGACGGCCATGAGCCGAACGTTTGACGCCGGATGTACGCGCACCCGTTCAGGACATGGCCGTTGGTTCATTCCGAGGCCCGTAGCGGACATCCGCTGCGGGTCTTTTCGTTTCCACCTTCGGCCTCAGCGAGGCATGCGCCGACGGTCCCGTCCCTCCTTTGGCGAGCACGGTGCTCAAGACGCAGATGCTCGCCACAAAGGCGAGCATGACGCCATGGCTTTCTCTCAACCCTGCAGGAACGGATTGTTCTGCCGCTCTTCGCCGAGCGTGCTGGCCGGGCCGTGGCCCGGCAGGAACTGGACGTCGTCGCCGAGCGGCAGGAGCTTCGTCTTGATCCCCGAGATCAGCGCCTCATGGTCGCCATAGGGGAAATCGGTGCGGCCGACGGAGCCGGCAAAGACGGTGTCGCCCGCCAGCAGGAAACGCAGGTCCTTCTGGAAGAAGGTGACATGGCCCGGCGAATGGCCCGGCACATGTGCGACCGCGAAGGTCAGGTCGCCAAGAGAAACCGTATCGCCCTCCTTCAGCCAGCGCGTCGGCACGACCGCCTTCATGCCGGGGATGTCGAAGCGCAGCCCCTGTTCCGGCAAGGCCTCGAGCAGGGGCTTGTCGCCCTCATGCGGCCCGATGACCGGGATCGACAGCGCCTCGGCCAGCTCTGTCGCGCCGCCGGCATGATCGAGATGGCCGTGCGTCAGCCAGATCGCGACCGGGGTGACGCCGAGCTCCTTCAGGGCGCCGAGAAGCTTCGGAACATCGCCGCCGGGATCGACGATGGCCGCCTCGTTTGATTTGGGCTCCCAGACGATCGAGCAGTTCTGCTGGAACGGCGTCACCGGCACGACGGCGATCTGGAGCGGCGGCTGGTCGGTCATGGGAGGCCTTTCGATGATCGCAGAAGGCTTTTACCGCCCGCCGCAGCGACTGGCGATGAGCGCGCGGTAATTCACCAGCTCGGAATCCATCTCGGCGACATTGCGCGCGCGTTCCGCCCCGCCCTGACAGGCGGCGAAGACCGAGCGGGCCTTCTGGAGATAGGTGACATGCTCGCGCCAGGTCCGGCACTGCGTCGCCTGGTCGGCTGTGGCCACACCCGCGAGCCGCGTCTGCTGCTGGCGGAAGCCGGCCTCGTTCTGGAAGAGATCGCGCGAACAGGTCGCCGGGCGCGGCTGCTGGGCCAACGCGGGAGCAGCCAGCAAAAGCGCCGCAACGGCCAGAACCAGCCTCATCCGAGGTTCAGCTCCTTGAAGAAATCGTTGCCCTTGTCGTCGATGACGATGAAAGCCGGGAAATCCTCGACCTCGATCCGCCAGACCGCCTCCATGCCGAGTTCCTGATATTCGAGCACCTCGACCTTGCGGATGCAGTCCTGCGCGAGGCGCGCCGCCGGCCCGCCGATCGAGCCGAGATAGAAGCCGCCATGGGCCTTGCAGGCCTCGCGCACGGAGGCCGAGCGGTTGCCCTTGGCGAGCATCACCATCGAGCCGCCGAAGGACTGGAACTGGTCGACGAAGGAATCCATCCGGCCGGCCGTGGTCGGGCCGAAGGAGCCCGAGGCGAAGCCCTCCGGCGTCTTGGCCGGGCCGGCATAGTAGACCGGGTGGTTCTTGAAATAGTCAGGCATGCCCTCGCCGCGCTCCAGCCGCTCGCGGATCTTGGCATGGGCGAGGTCACGGGCGACGACGATCGTGCCGGTCAGCGACAGGCGCGTCTTGACCGGGTGCTTCGAGAGCGTCGCGAGAATCGCGCTCATTGGCTGGTTGAGGTCGACCTTGACGACATCGCCGCCGAGCGAGGCGTCCTCGACCTCCGGCAGGTACTTGGACGGATCGGTCTCCAGCGCCTCCAGGAAGATGCCATCCTTGGTGATCTTGCCCTTGGCCTGGCGATCGGCCGAGCAGGAGACGCCGAGCCCGATCGGCAGCGAGGCGCCGTGGCGCGGCAGGCGGATGACGCGCACGTCATGGCAGAAATACTTGCCGCCGAACTGCGCGCCGACGCCGAGCGCCTGCGTCATCTTGTGGACCTCCTCCTCCATCTCGATGTCGCGGAAGGCATGGCCGCTGGCTGAGCCCTTCGTCGGCAGCGCGTCGAGATATTTGGTCGAGGCGAGCTTGACCGTCTTCAGGTTCTGCTCGGCCGAGGTGCCGCCGATGACGATGGCGAGGTGATAGGGCGGGCAGGCAGCGGTTCCGAGCATCAGGATCTTCTCCTTCAGGAACGCCATCATGCGGTCCTTGGTCAGGAGCGAGGGCGTCGCCTGGTAGAGGAAGGTCTTGTTGGCCGAGCCGCCGCCCTTGCAGACGAAGAGGAATTTGTAGGCGTCCTCACCCTCGGCATAGATGTCGATCTGCGCCGGCAGGTTGGTCGCCGTGTTCTTCTCCTCGAACATCGAGAGCGGCGCGAGCTGCGAATAGCGCAGGTTGCGCTTGAAATAGGCATCCGCCACGCCCTCGCCGAGCGCCGCCTCGTCGTCGCCATCGGTCCAGATCTTGCGGCCCTTCTTGCCCATCACGATCGCGGTGCCGGTGTCCTGGCACATCGGCAGCACGCCGCCTGCGGCGATATTGGCGTTCTTCAGCAGGTCATAGGCGACGAACTTGTCGTTCGAGGTCGCCTCGGGATCGTCGAGGATCTTGCCGAGCTGGGCGAGATGACCGGGGCGCAGCAGGTGGTTGATGTCGATGAAGGCCTGTTCGGAGAGCTGGCGAATCGCCTCGCGCGAGACGTTCAGTACCTCGCGATCGCCGATCTTCTCGACGCTGACGCCTTCGCTGCCGAGCTTGCGATAGGGCGTAGTGTCCTCGCCCAGCGGGAAGAGATCGACATGCGTATAGGCCATGGCCAGCGGCTCCGAAACAAGTTGCGCCGCAATCAGGACATGGGAAGACGCGGCGCCGATCCAGCCGGGGTCATAGCCCGTCGGCCGGCATCGTCCAAGCAGTCTTTAATGCGTTTAAGCCTAGGCCGCCTGCGCGGCTGATTCGGCGAGGATCGCGTAGATCGCGGCGGGGTCGCGGACCTTGCGGACCTGTTCCAGAACGGTCTGGTTGCGCAGCACGCGCGCCACACGGGCGAGCGCCTTGAGATGATCAGCGCCGGCACCTTCGGGCGCAATCAACACGAAGATGATGTCGACGGGCTGGCCGTCGAGCGCGTCGAAATCGATCGGCTTCTCGGTGCGGGCGAAGAGCCCGACGAGGCGATCGATCGCCGGCATGCGGCCATGCGGGATCGCGATGCCATCGCCGATACCGGTGGAGCCGAGCCGCTCGCGCTGGAGCAGAGCTTCGAAAAGCTCGCGGTCCGGCAGGCCCGTCAGCGAGGCGGCATGCTGGGCAAGCTCCTGCAGAGCCTGCTTCTTGCCGTTGGCCCGCAGCGGCGAAATCACCGCTGCTGGGCTCAGAAGATCGGTCAGCGTCATTCGCCCGTCCATGCATGTCCCGTGCCGGTCGAAAAGCCGGCGGCACGGGTCAGGTTCGACGGCCGGAGCGGATCGCCCGCCGGCCTCAGGACAACGATGCCGGCGGGTCGATCCAGCCGATATTGCCGTCGCGGCGGCGGTATACGACGTTCATGCGGCCATTGCCAGCGTGGCGGAAGATGACGACCGGCGCGCCCGTCAGGTCAAGCTCCGCGACAGCGTCGCTTACCGTCCTGATATGCAGGGATTTGGTCGATTCCGCGACGATCACCGGGTTATCGCCGGCTGAAGCCCCATCGATTTCCTCGATATCCTCATCGGGAGCCGCGATCACGTAGCTGGGGATTTCGATGCCAATGTCGCGGCCATTGCCCGCCGAACGATCCTTCAGCCGACGCTTGTAGCGTCGCAGCCGCTTCTCGATGCGCTCGGCCATCTTGTCGAGGCTGGCATAGGGATCATGGGCAGTGGCAGAGGCTTCCAGCGTGATTCCCGAGGAGAGGTGCAGGACACCGTCGGTCCGGAAGGCGGAGCCGTCCTTGTCCACCGTGACGTGGCCCTGGTAGCCACCCTCGTAATATTTGCTGACCGCCGCAGCGACCCGCTCCTCGGCCTGGCCGCGCAGGGCCTCGCCGACATCGAGATTCTTGCCGGAGATTCGCAAGCTCATGGAGTGCTTCCCCTTGGTTTAGCCATGGCCCTGTTCGGCCATCCCTAGGAGCTAAGAACCGCGAGTCGGGGTTGTCAATGAGCCGGCGCACTCATGGCGCGCATGCGCCTGCGCTTTGGAACAAAATCGCGCGACGCTACCCCAGCGCCATCGCGACTTTCTCGCGCCGGCGCTCCATGGAGGACGGGATTCTGAGGGATTCGCGGTATTTCGCCACGGTGCGTCGGGCGATATCGATGCCGCCATCCTTGAGCCGGGTGACGATGGCATCGTCCGAAAGGACCGCCGAGGGGCTCTCGTCGTCGATCATCTGCTTGATCCGGAAGCGGACAGCCTCGGCCGAATGCGCTTCGCCATAGCCGGTCGCGGCGATCGCAGCCGAGAAGAAATACTTCATTTCGAAGACGCCGCGCGAGCAGGTCAGGTATTTGTTCGAGGTCACGCGCGAGACCGTCGATTCGTGCATGCCGATCGCATCGGCCACGGTCTTGAGGTTGAGCGGGCGCAGATGCTCGACGCCATGGGCGAAGAAGCCGTCCTGCTGCCGCACGATCTCGCTCGCGACCTTCAGGATCGTCCGGGCGCGCTGCTCCAGCGAGCGGGTCAGCCAGTTCGCGGTCTGCAGGCATTCGGCGATGAAGGCCTTGTCCGAATCGTTGCGGGCCGCCCGGGAGACGCGCGCATGGTAGGTCTGGTTGACCAGCAGGCGCGGCAGGGTGTCGGGGTTGAGGTCGATCAGCCAGGAACCGTCGGGCGCGGCGCGGATGAAGACGTCCGGCACCACGGTCTCGGCGGCCGAGCCACCGAAGGCGCGGCCGGGCTTGGGGTCGAGGCGGCGGATTTCGCCCACCATATCGGCGATATCCTCGTCGTCGACGCCGCAGAGGCGCTTCAGCGCGGCGAAATCGCGCTTGGCGACCAGCGGCAGGTTCGCCACCACTACCTGCATCGCCGGGTCGAAGCGGTTGCGGTCGCGCAACTGGATGGCCAGGCATTCGGCAACGTCGCGGGCCGCGACGCCGGACGGGTCGAAACCCTGGACGACGCGCAGCACCGCCTCGACCCTGTCGATGGCGACGCCGAGGCGTTCGGCGATCTCCGCCAGCGGCTCGCCGAGATAGCCGCTATCGTCGACCGCATCGATGATATGGCGGCCGATGATGCGCTCCGCCGGCGCGATCACGGCGAGATCGAGCTGCGCGACGAGATGATCATGCAGCGAAGCGTCCGCCGTCAGGCTGCTTTCGAAACCCTCGGGATCGCCGTCGAAGGACCCACCCGACGCACCATAGGCGCCGCCGACGATCGGCAGGCTGTCGGCGCCGCCCGCCTCGCTACGGGCCGGGGTCGGCTGCTCGTTCTGGAAGACGTTGTCGAGCCCGGTGCCGAGCCTGCCCTCCATGCCCTCCTGCGTATGCAGGCTCTCGGCACGGGCGAAGCTCTCGGCATCGGCGGCGTGAGGACCATCGGCATCATCGGGCCGGGCCGGCAGGTCGTTCGCCTCGTCGCGCTCCAGCAGCGGATTGCGCTCGAGTTCGCCCTCGACGAAATTCTGAAGCTCGAGATGGGAGAGCTGCAGGAGCTTGATCGCCTGCAGCAGCTGCGGCGTCATCACCAGGGATTGTCCCTGGCGCAGCTCCATGCGCGGCATCATCGCCATGCGCCAAAGGCCCTTCCCACTCGCGCGCCATCGGCACGCTTCTTGCTTGCGAAAAGGACACTAGCGCCGGCTCACCGCCGCGTCAAAGGCTGCACCGCGCCTGCGGACAGAGAATGATGCACCGCAACAAATCCGCAGCGAAGCGGACCGAAGTGCCTCAGAGGCGGAAATCCTCGCCCAGATAGACGCGCCGGACATCCGGATTGGCGATGATCTCGGCCGGCGAGCCTTCGGTCAGGACCCGTCCCGAGTGGATGATGTAGGCGCGGTCGACCAGACCGAGCGTCTCGCGGACATTATGGTCGGTGATCAGCACGCCGATGCCGCGATCGGTCAATTGACGCACCAGCGCCTGGATATCGCCGACCGCGATCGGGTCGATGCCGGCGAAAGGCTCGTCGAGCAGGATGAAGGAGGGCTTGCCGGCCAGGGCGCGCGCGATCTCGCAGCGGCGGCGCTCGCCGCCCGAGAGCGCGATCGAGGGCGCCTTGCGCAGGCGGGCGATGGTGAATTCCTCGAGCAGCTGGTCGAGCTGGCGCTCGCGTGCCTTACGGTCGGGCTCGACCACCTCCAGCACCGAGCGGATATTGTCCTCGACCGACAGGCCGCGGAAGATCGAGGCTTCCTGCGGCAGGTAGCCGATGCCAAGGCGCGCGCGCTGGTACATCGGCAAGGCCGTGATGTCGTTGCCTTCGAGCGAGATGATGCCGGCATCGGCCGCGACCAGCCCGGTGATCATGTAGAAGATCGTCGTCTTGCCGGCGCCGTTGGGGCCGAGCAGGCCGACCGCCTCGCCCTGACGCAGATGGAGACTTGCATCGGAGACGACGGCACGCCCGCCATAGCTCTTGCGCAGGCCGTCGACCGCGAGGATGCCCGGTCCGCCGATCGCGGCGACCCTGGACGAGGCCTGACGGACCTCCCCGTTGTCACGATTGCCGAAAAGACCGCGCAGCCGGCCGAAGACGCCCGGTTGCTGCGGGCGTGGGGCCGGCCGCGCCGGCGCGGCCGTGGGACGAGGCGCTTCGGAAACAGTCACTGCAGCACGATCAGTTGGTGGGCTTGGGCGCCGGCTTGGCGCCGGGCTTGCCGGCCTCGGTCTTGTTGGCGTCAGCCGCATTCGGAACGAACAGGCCCTGCACGCGCCCGCCCTGGACATTCGCGATGCCGGTTTCCGTGTTGTAGATCAGCTTCTCGCCGCGGGTCACGTTCGGCCCGTCGTTGAGGGCGACATTGCCGGTCATGATCACGACGTTGTTGGCGCGATCGAACTCGGCATTGTCCGAGGTCGCGGCCTGCGTCTTCGAGACCACCGTGACCGGCCCCTTGCACAGGATGCGCTTGATCGAGCTGTCATTGCCCTGACCGCCCGCACCCGCGCCCGCCGCAGCCGGCGTTGCCGGGCGCCCGGCGGTTCCGCCCGGCCCGCCACGGCCCTCGTAGAGCACCGTCATCACGGTGCAGCGAACCGTCGTCTCGCCCTGCACGGCAACGACATTGCCGGAGAAGATCGCCTTGTTCTCCTTGTCGAGCACGTCGAGCTTGTCCGCGTCGATCTTGATCGGCTCCTTGCTGTCGCCGCCGAGGCCACCCAGCGCCGAGGATGCGCCGCGCGCCTTGGCCGGGGCTGCCTGCGGCTTGGCGGGGGCGGCCTGCGCAAAGGCCTCCTGCGGCGCGCCAAGCAGCGCGAAACCCGCTGCAAGCAGCAGCGCGGCGTCGCGGGCATCTGCGAAACGGAGCATCTGGCCAGCCCTGGTCATGTCACTGTCTCTTCCCATTACCAGCGTCGCCTGCCGGTGCTGCATCCGCGGGAGGAACCCGATTCGCTTTCAACAATTCCGGCATCGGCGTGCTGCCCTCGCGTTCGGGGCCGGCGAGCGTACCTGCTGGCGCGTTCCGGATGAAGACTCGCACCCGTCCCTCGAAGGCGATCAACTCGCCATTGTTCTTCACGTCAAGGGTGTCGGCGTCCACCGTGGTCTCCCCGAGGCTGACCTTGACCGGCTCCTTCGAGACGACGGTGCCGGATTTGAAGTCGACATCGGCCGTCTTCATCTGCATCTCGTGGTCGCTCTCGGTGCGGATCCTGACGTCGTCGATGAGACGCAGCTTCTCCTTCTGCGTATCGAACAGCCCCGTCTTCGCATTCACCGTCACCCAGCCCTCGCGCTCCATCTGGATGCGCGCCGTCAGGGTCTGGAGCTCGATCTGCGTCGGATTCCTGATCTCCTGGAAGGCGTTCACGGCCGTGACCTGGTAGGGCCGGTTGTCCTTGCGGTAGCCCGAGAGCTTCGGCGTCTCCATCCTGACCTTGCCGCCGGTGATGCCGACCGAGCTGACCGAGACATTCGCCAACTTGCCGCCGAGCGGCGACAGGAAAGGAATGACGACGAGCGCCAGCACGAGCACGATCGCCGCGACGGGAATCAGCCGGCGCAGGAGGTGCACCAGTTGCGTATGGCGCCGCGCCGCGCCGAAGGCCGCGCGCCGGCGCAGCGCCTGCGCGGCCAGCCCCGCAGCCGGGTCGTTGAAGGTCATTGCCAAAGTCATGTCCCGCGCAATGGCAGCCGCTGACGGCATTTTCGTGTCACAGGACAGGCCACATCGCGCCCCCGCGTAGCTCATCCATGAGGGCGCGCACTTGTCCGCGCGCGCCACCCGCGCGCAGACTGACGCAAGAAGCCTTGGAAATTGTCAAGTGTGCGCGAAGATGTCGGTCTCGTCCCAGCCGGCGAGATCGAGCTCGGCCCGGTAGGGCAGGAACTGGAAACAGGCCTGGGCGAGGTGCCGGCGCCCTTCGCGCGCCAGCATCGTCTCGAGCTTCTCGTGCAGCGCGTGCAGGTGCAGCACATCGGAGGCGGCATAGGCGAGCTGGGCCTCGCTCAGCGTATCGGCGCCCCAGTCGGAGGATTGCTGCTGCTTCGACAGGTCGACGCCGAGCAGTTCGCGCACAAGATCCTTGAGCCCGTGCCGGTCGGTATAGGTGCGGGTCAGCTTCGAGGCGATCTTGGTGCAATAGACCGGCGCCGTGACCACGCCGAAGGCGTGCTTGAGCACTGCGACGTCGAAGCGGGCGAAGTGGAAGAGCTTCAGAACGGCCGGGTCCTCGAGCAGGCGGATCAGGTTCTTCGGACGCTCGCCGCCCTTGGGAATCTGCACGACATCGGCGGTGCCGTCGCCGCGCGACAGCTGGACGACGCAGAGCCGGTCGCGGTGCGGATTGAGGCCGAGCGTCTCGGTATCGATCGCGACGCTCGACCCGGCCTCATAGCCGTCCGGCAGGTCGCCGCGATGGAAACGGATGGTCATGCTCGAAACCTCACTGGGGCCGCGCGGAGGCGCCCTTCAACTGCACTTCACGACAAGGGGAACGGCAGGCCGCGAGCTGAAAGCAACGCGTGTTCCGCAGCTAACCGCCAGCCCCGCCGCGTTCAAGCCCTTTCTGGGCCGATATAAACTCTTAGGCGCCCCGTTAACCTTTTATTCACCATAAGCTTCACCCTCGCGGCAAGCCGTGCGACAAAGGCCATCGGAGCTTGCCTGATGTCCCTGATCCGCCTCTTCAGCGATTTCGATGGCCGCATCGGCTTGCGGACCTTCTGGCTTGGCAGCATCGCGGTCGCGCTGACGCTGCTCGCCATCCAGCGCACCGTGCCGCTTTTGGTCGGTTACCGGGACGCGATCATGGTCGTCGCCTTCGTCAAGGCCTTCGCCCTGTTTCCCTGGGCCGCGCTGGCAGCGAAGCGTGCCACCGACCGTGGCAGCACACCGCTCTTCGGCATCCTGCTGGTCTGCGCGATCGTGCTGCCGGAGCATCTGCGCGTCGTCATGCCGTTCGGCTGGCGCCCGTCGCTGGAGGCGATCTCGACTATGGCCTGGGTCGTCGCCTTCATCGATCTCGGGCTACTGCCGTCGGCAACGAAGCAGGATAGAGTTGCGGCCACGCCAGCGGGGGCTAGAACATCGGATTGAATACCAACCCGATGCTCTAGATCTTTGATTTTGCATCGGCTTTCCCGAAAACCGCATTCCACTTTTCGGGCCGATGCTCTAAAGCGGCGGAATGAGCGCCGCACCCACATCCCCCACCCCCGTACTGCCTTTCGATCCAGCCGACCCCGTCGCCTTGACGCAGGCCCTGGTCCGCTGCCCCTCGGTGACGCCCGAAGAAGGCGGCGCGCTCGCGCTGCTTGCCGCCGTGCTCTCGGCGGAAGGCTATGATGTGCATCGCCCGGCCTTCAGCGAGCCCGGCACGCCTGATGTCGAGAATCTCTATGCCCGCATCGGCAGCACCGCTCCGGTCTTCGTGATCGCCGGCCATACCGATGTCGTTCCTGTCGGCGACGAGGCTGCCTGGACGCGCGAGCCCTTCGGCGGCGCGATCGAGAATGGAACGCTCTACGGGCGCGGCGCCTGCGACATGAAGGGTGGGCTCGCCGCCATGGTCGCAGCCGCGATCCGCTACGGCCGTGACAATCCCGATGCGCCCGGCTCGATCGCCTTCCTGGTCACCGGCGACGAGGAAGGCCCCTCGGTCAACGGCACGGTCAAGCTGCTCGCCTGGGCGCATGAGCGCGGCGAGCGCTTCGACCATTGCATCCTCGGCGAGCCGACCAATCCGGCGACGATGAGCGACATGATCAAGATCGGCAGGCGCGGGTCGCTGACCGGCAAGCTCACCGTCCAGGGCACGCAGGGTCACGTCGGCTATCCCCATCTCGCCGACAACCCGATCCGCGGCATGGTGCGCCTGCTCGCCGCTCTCGACGCTACACCGCTCGACGGCGGCACGCAGCATTTCGACCCGAGCAATCTCGAAGTGACGACGCTCGATGTCGGCAACCCCGCGACCAACGTCATCCCGGCGCAGGCGAAGGCGGCCTTCAACATCCGCTTCAACGACACATGGACGCCGGAGACGCTCGCCGCCGAACTGGAACGGCGCCTGCACGAGGCGGCCGGCAACCAGGTGCGCTACACACTCGAGGTCCAGCCGACCAATGCGGTCGCCTTCCTGACCGAACCCGGCCCCTTCGTCGCGATCGTCGCCGACGCGATCGAGGCCGAGACCGGCAAGCGCCCGGCGCTCTCGACCACGGGCGGCACCTCGGACGCGCGCTTCATCAAGAATTACTGCCCCGTCGTCGAATACGGCGTCGTCGGCAAGACGATGCACCAGATCGACGAATTCGTCGCCGTCGCCGACCTCGTGGCGCTCGAACGGATCACGCATCGTTTGATTACCAGCTATTTTGCCGCGCACCGTCAGGCTTGACGCGACGGAACCACGGTCCATTATCGCGGTTAGACGAAAGTCTAAGATCGCAGATGATGGAGACCGTGATGAGGCTGGCAGCCGATGACGTCGCGCGTTCGCTGCGCGGCTCCTGGCACCTCATGACGCGGGGCGCCGAAGCTCTCCCCGAGCTCGACCTGACGCGGGACGGGTTCTGGCGCTCCTTCCTCGCCTTCGCGCTGATGCTGCCGGCGACGGTCGCCATCCTCGCGGCGGTGCGCCTGGTCGCCGGGCTGCCGAACAGCGCCGGATTGTTCGCCGCGCCGACGCTCGCCCTGTCGGTGATCGCGGCGATGGCGCTCACCATCCTTGCCGTCCCGGCCCTGCTGATCGTGCTGCGCCCGGAGCTCGCGCAAAGCCCGCGCTTCACCAGCTTCGTGATCGCCTGGAACTGGGCCGGCATCGTCTCGGCCAGCCTGATGGCGGTCCCGGCAGCGATCTTCGCGATCGGCTGGGCGCCGCCGAAGCTCGCGATCGTGCAGTCGCTCTTCTTCGCCGCGATCGTGCTGAGGCTGCGCTATTGCGTGGCGCGGGCGGTTTTCGGCCCGGAGGTTCGCGGCGTCGCCCTGCCGCTGGTCGCCGCCAGCCTGGTGCTCGACTACGGCGTCACGCGGCTGTTCGGCCTGTTCTGAGGCGCCGCGGCTTCAAGCCGACGGATCGACATAGTCGACCCCGGCGAGATAGAGCCCGCAGGAAGGCGCCAGCGCCGCGCATTGCGAGCGGTCGCGGGCGGCCAGGACCTTGCCGACCTTGTTCTCCGGCCAGCGGCCCATCCCGACCATCTTCAGGCAGCCGACGATCGAGCGGACCTGATGATGCAGGAAGGAGCGGGCATGGACATAGACGACGATCTCGGAGCCCTCGCGGCGGACATCGCAACGATCCAGCGTGCGGATCGGACTGTTGGCCTGGCATTCGGCAGCCCGGAAGGTGGTGAAGTCGTGCTGTCCGAGCAGCGCCTTGGCCGCGCGGTCCATCGCCTCGTGATCGAGCTTGACCGGCACATGCCAGACGCGGTCGCGATCGAGCGCCGGCTGGGCCCGGCGGTCGAGGATGCGGTAGACGTAATAGCGGCGCCGCGCCGAGATGCGGGCGTCGAAATCACCGGGGACCGGTTCGGCGCTGAGCACAGCGACAGGAATCCGCTTCAGCCGGGCGTTGGTCGCGTCGCGCACGACATCGGTGCGCCATTCCTTGTCGATATCGACATGGGCGACCTGATGGGTGGCGTGGACGCCGGCATCGGTCCGGCCGGCGCAATGCAAGCGGACGGGATGACCGCAGAACGCTTCCACCGCCTCCTCGACGCTCTGCTGCACGGACGGGCCGTTGAGCTGGCGCTGCCAGCCCGAGAACGGCGTGCCGTCGTACTCGATGACGAGCTTGTAGCGCGGCATCAGAGCTGGCTACCGAAAAGTGCGAAGCGGTTTTCGGACAATGGCCTGCTCATTCAAAGCTTGTCGCCGGCTCCGAGCCGGGCGCCGCGCAGGAACTCGGCCCCGCTCATCGGCGCCTTGCCGGCGCGCTGGACCTGAAGCAGCTTCACCGCCCCGACGGCGCAGGCGACACTGCCCTCGTCGTCGAGCAGCGTGCCGGGCTCGGCCGCGCCGCCGGCCCGGGCCGTGCGCAGGATCTTCAGGCGCTCCGGCCCCTTGCCGAGATCGATCTCGGCGAAGGCGCCCGGGAAGGGCGAGAGGCCGCGCACGAGGTCGTGGACCTGCTGCGCCGGCAGGGTCCAGCTCAGCTTCGCCTCGGCATTCGCGATCTTGCTCGCATAGGTCACACCCTCTTCCGGCTGCGGCGTGAACTGCAGGCCGCCGCGCCCGAGCGCAGCGAGCGCGCGCACCATCAGATCGGCGCCGAGGGGGCTGAGCCGGTCATGCAATTCGCCGGCGGTCATGTCCGGGCCGATGGCGAGGCTCTCGACCATGGCGACGGGGCCGGTATCGAGCCCTGCTTCCATCTTCATCACACAGACGCCGCTCTCGGCATCGCCCGCCATGATCGCACGCTGGATCGGGGCGGCGCCGCGCCAGCGCGGCAGCAGCGAGGCATGGAGATTAAGGCAGCCGAGCTCGGGCAGATCGAGGATCGCCTGGGGCAGGATCATGCCATAGGCGACGACGACGGCGACATCGGCCTGATGCGAGGCGATGATCTCGGCCTGCTCCGGCGTCTTCAGCGTCTTGGGCGTGAAGACCGGGATGCCGAAACGCTCGGCGGCACGGTGCACCGGCGAAGGCTTCGTTTCGAGGCCGCGGCCAGCCTGCGCCGGGGGGCGGGTGTAGCAGGAGACGACCTCATGCCCCTGGCCTACGATCTCGGTCAGCACCGGCACGGCAAAATCCGGCGTGCCCATGAAGATGACGCGCAAGCTCATACGCTCGACCTTACCTTGGCCCGGCTCGACACCGGGAAGAATAGAACAGCCCTCATCCTGAGGAGCAGCCAGGGGCTGCGTCCCAAGGGATGATCCAGTCGTCTCCTGAAGCACCCTCCGAGACGCCGCGTACCGCGGCTCCTCAGGACGAGGGCTCGGATACGACCGCTCGCTACGCAGCCCGTTCGCGCTTGGCTGCCTTGGCGAATTTCTTGGTGACGCGCTCGCGCTTCAGCCGCGAGATGTGGTCGATGAAGAGCACGCCATCGAGATGGTCGATTTCGTGCTGCAGGCAGGTCGAGAGCAAGCCATCGGCCGCGATCTCATGGGTCTTGCCGTCGAGATCCATGTAGCGGACCTTGACCTCGGCCGGACGCTCGACCTCCTCGTAATATTCCGGGATCGAGAGGCAACCTTCCTCGTAGGCGCTGAATTCGTCCGAGGACCAGATGACCTCCGGGTTGATGAAGACCTGCGGCTTCTTCGGCTCGGGCTCCTCGCCCTCCTTCGTCTCGGGCTTCGACAGGTCGATCGTCACCACGCGCAGCGGCACGCCGATCTGGATCGCCGCGAGCCCGATGCCGGGCGCGTCGTACATCGTCTCGAACATGTCCGCGACCAGCGTCCTGATCTCGGGCGTAACGGCCTCGACCGGCTTCGAGACGAGGCGAAGCTGGGCGTCGGGCAGGATGACGAGCGGGCGAACGGACATGGGATTCCAAGGAGAAAGAGCTGTTGAGCCCGGGACATAAGCATTTGTGGAGGAGCGGTCAAACTGTTCCGCTTTCGTTCGCAATTCCCTGTCGAATCGGCTAGGCTCCCGCGCATGAACGAGATCGCCTTCACCCTGCTGGAACGCCCGGTGACATGGGCCGAGGCCGCGCTGGGCTTCGGGGCCCTGAGCCTCGCCCTGCTGCTGATGGCGGTGATCGCCGGCTGGCGTGGCGGCCGGAGCCGCGCGATCGAGGCAGCGATGGCGACTGAGCGCGCCCGCGAAATGGACGACAAGGTCGCCGAGATGAACCGCCAGCAGGCCGAGCTCGCCGGCCGGATGCAGTCGATGGCCGAAATCCTGTCGACCCGGCAGGGCGATCTCGCCCGCCTCGTCGCCGACCGGATGGACGGCCTGAGCCACAAGGTCGGCCAAGGTCTCGAGCAGAATGTCCGCCAGACCACCGAAAGCCTCAGCAAGCTGCAGGAGCGGCTGGCGGTGATCGACAGCGCCCAGAAGAACCTGACCGACCTCACCTCCGAGGTCGTGACGCTCCGCGACGTGCTCGCCAACAAGCAGGCGCGCGGCGCCTATGGCCAGGGCCGGATGGAAGCGATCATCCGCGACGGGCTGCCAGCCGCCTTCTTCGCCTTCCAGCCACAGCTTTCCAACGGCAAGCGGCCGGACTGCCTCGTCACCCTGCCCGGCGACGGGCGCGGCCTCGTCATCGACGCCAAGTTCCCGCTGGAGAGCTTCACGCTGCTGCGCGAGGCGCGCGGCGACGACGCGAAGAAGACGGCCGGCCAGCGCGTGCGCAGCGATGTCGGCGTGCATGTGAAGGATATCGCCGAGCGCTATTTCCTGCCCGGCGAGACGCAGGATATCGCCCTGCTCTTCGTCCCCTCGGAATCGATCTATGCCGATCTGCACGAGCATTTCGACGATGTCGTGCAGCGGGCGCACCGGGCGCGCATCATGATCGTCTCGCCCTCGCTCCTGGCGCTGGCGATCCAGCTGATGCAGTCGCTGGTTCGCGATGCGCGGATGCGGGAAGAGGCGCAGGTGATCCAGACCGAAGTCGGCAAGCTGCTCGACGACGTGCGCCGGCTCGGCGAGCGCGTCGACAAGCTCGACAATCATTTCCGGCAGGCACAGGACGATGTCGGCCAGATCAAGACCTCGGCCGGCAAGGTGACGAGCCGCGCCGAGAGGATCGGCGCGCTCGAATTCGACGACGAGAAGAGCGAGCCGAAGCTGCCCTTCGCCAAGGGGCTGGAGCTGAAACGCGCTGCCGAGTAGGCACCGGCGCCTTCACGCCTGCCGTCACCGCAAACGCTTCCTGCGCTTTTCATTTCTGCACTTGCGATGCGGAAGCTGCGCTGCTCGGCCGGCCATAGCGAAAGTACGCGTTCATGCCCGGGCGGCCCGCCCGTTGCGGCATTAGAACAGTTTTAAGCATTATCTGGAAGAAATTCAGGCGCTATCAGCACTCAATACGATCGAATGCCGGCCTGGACTAGGCATCTCGACCACGCCTGCAGCCTAAACCTATGCGTTGCCGGCGGCGTGCACTCCATAGCTGCCATACCGCGTCGTTTTTCCCGAGAGATGGCCCTTCATGCTGAAACTGCCTTTTCTGCGACTTCCGATCGCGACACGTCTGGCGATATTGGCCGTATTGATCGTCGGCGTTGCCGTGGCAGCCTCGGTCGCGGTGTCCCTTCGCGCGGCCGAGAAGGCGATGCGGGAACGGGCCCAGTCGAGCCTGATGGTCAACATCAACCTTCTGCGGGATATCCTTCTTGCCAAGGGCGAGCCCAGATTCGAGGGTGGCAAACTCATTTTCGGCGGTGAAAGCGTAAACGGCAACTTCGCCGCGGTCGACAAGGTGAAGGAGCTTTCCGGCGGTACCGCCACGGTCTTCATGGGCGATACCCGGGTGACGACCAACGTCATGAAGCCGGACGGCACGCGGGCCGTCGGCACCAAGCTGGCACAGGGCCCGGCCCATGATGCCGTCTTCAAGGAGAAACGCACCTATTCCGGCGCAGCCGACATTCTCGGCGTGCCCTATTTCACGATCTACGAGCCGATCATCCAGAAATCGGACGGCAACGTGATCGGCATTCTCTATGTCGGCATCAAGCAGGAGGAATTCCTGGCCGTCATCGGCGAGATGATCCGCGCCAACATCATTGCCGGCCTGGCGATCGCGGCCGTCGCGGCGGGCCTGCTGTTCTGGCTCGTACGTCGCATGATGAAGCCGCTCGCGACCTTGAGCGCGGCTCTGAAGCGGCTCGCTCAAGGTGATCTGGACACGCCCGTTCCCGCTTTCGGCGGCGACCGCGAGTTCGGCGCCATGGCCAACGCCGTCGAGGTGCTGCACCATGCATCCATCGAGAAGATCCGGCTGGAACAGGATGCTGCCGCGCAGGCCGAATTGATGGGTGAAACCCGCCGCCAGACAGAGGCACAGCGACAAGCGGCGGCGCGCGAGCAGATGGAGCAGGCTCAGGAGCTGGAACGGGTCGTCGAAGCGCTCGCCAAGGGGCTTGCCGCCCTTTCGGAGGGCGATCTGCGCCACCGCATCGAAGCGGACATGCCCGCCGCCTATGCCAAGCTGCGCGACGACTTCAACGAGACGGTGGATCGCCTCTCGGACACGGTGGCGACGATCCAGACGACCTCGGCCGATGTCGGCCTCGCCGCCCGCGAGATCAATATGGGCGCCGACGATCTGTCGAAGCGCACCGAGGAGCAGGCCTCCTCGCTGGAGGAGACCGCCGCCACGACCGAGGAGCTCGCAGCCTCGGTCAAGGCCTCGGCCCAGGCCTCGAAGGATGCCGCCCGGATCGCCGACGAGGCGATGCAGGCGGCCGAGAGCGGCGGCACTATTGCCGGCCAGGCGGTCGATGCCATGGCCAGGATCGAGAGCGCCTCGCAGAAGATCTCCGACATCATCCGGGTGATCGACGACATCGCCTTCCAGACCAACCTGCTGGCGCTCAACGCCGCGGTCGAGGCGGCCCGCGCCGGCGATGCCGGCAAGGGCTTCGCCGTCGTCGCCTCGGAGGTGCGCACCCTGGCGCAGCGCTCGAGCGAGGCGGCCAAGGACATCTCCGGGCTGATCTCCTCGTCCAATGTCGAGGTCGGCGAGGGCGTCAAGCTGGTGCGTCAGGCCGGCGACCAGCTCAGCCGCATCCTCGCCGCCTCGCAGAAGGTGGCGGCGACGATCGCCGACATCTCGGCGGCGTCGGGCGAGCAGGCCAACGGCATCGACGAGATGAGCCAGGCGGTCGCCCATCTCGACGAGATGACCCAGCAGAACGCGGCCTTGTCCGAGCAGAGCGCAGCCTCGGCCAACGCGCTCTCCGGCCGGATCGAGCAGCTCAACGGACTGGTCGCGACCTTCAAGATCGATCAGGGCCAGACCTCGGCATCGCGCGCGCCTATCCCTGCCCGCCCGGCAGCGTCGGAGCCGGACCGGTTGCGCCAGCTCGCCGAAGCGGCCTTCCAGCAATCGCGACGCCCCGCCCCTGCCAAGACCGTGGAGCGCGCGGCCAATGCCCGCAACGGCAGCACAGGCTGGGAGGAGTTCTAGCTCCTCCCGACCCATCCTGCTTCCGCGCGCTTCCCGGTTCGCGTCAGGAAGCGTTGCGTTCCAGGGTAGCCGACAGCTCGGGCTTCACGTTCAGCGTCTGGAAGACCACGCAATAGCGCTCAGTGAGCTTGAGCAGCGTGTCGAGCTTCTCCTGCGGCGCATCGGTCTCGACGTCGAAGGAGAGGCGGATCGCCTTGAAGCCGACGGCCGCGTCCCTGGCGACACCGAGCGTGCCGCGGAAATCGAGATCGCCCTCGGCGCGGACCACGCCCTTCCTGAGATCGATCTCGAGCGCCGTCGCGACCGCCTTCAGCGTCACGCCGGCGCAGGCGACCAGCGCCTCCAGCAGCATGTCGCCGGAGCAGAGCTCGGCGCCGGAGCCGCCCGTGGCCGGATGGAGGCCTGCGAGCGCGATGGCACGGCCGGTCTCGACCTTGCAGGCGATGTGCTGGTCGTCGAGCTGGCCATGGGCCTTGAGCGTAATGACCGCCGCCTCGGGGTTGGTCCGGTATTCATCCTTGAGGGGGGCCTGCAAGGCACGCAGTGCGGTGACGTCCATGGAATTCGAGCCTCTCGTTCGTCCTGAAGATCGCTTATGCGGCTGATAGGCTGAAAGCAGGGCTGCGTGCCAGCCCGGCCGATGCGATCCGGTCCGGCTACCACCACATGCCCGCGGTCTCGGCCGCCTTCTCCTGATGCGGGGCCTCGTCGCGCAGCGAGCGGTCGAGCGCGCGCAGGGCCTCGCGCTTCGCCGCCTCGAAGGCCGGCGAAAGCCGGTCGCGCGGACGGGCGAGCGGGTTGTCGAGCTCGTCGAAGATGCGACCGGGCTTGGGCTGCATCACGACGATGCGGTCGGCCAGCGTCACCGCTTCCTCGACATCATGCGTGACCATGACCACGGTCGGGCGGCTCTCCTGCCAGAGCGCCAGCAAGTGGCCGTGCAGGCTCGCCCGCGTCGTGGCGTCGAGCGCCGAGAAGGGCTCGTCCATCAGCAGGAGCTTCGGCCGGGTCACGAGGGCGCGCGCGATGGCGACGCGCTGTTGCTGGCCGCCGGACAATTCGCGCGGCCAGCGCTTCTCATGGCCGGCGAGGCCGACGCGGACGAGCGCATTGGTCACCAGCCCCTCGCGCTCGAAGGCCGAGAGATGCGACAGGCCGAAGCCGACATTCTCGGCAACGCTGAGCCAGGGGAAGAGCCGCGGCTCCTGGAAGATGACGCCGACATCGGCGCGCGGCTCGGCAATCGCCTCGCCGTCGAGGCGGATCGCGCCCTCGCTCGGCCGGTCGAGCCCGGCAATGAGGCGCAGCAGGGTGGTCTTGCCGCAGCCGGAGCCGCCGAGCAGCGCGACGATCTCGCCGCGCCCGACATCGAGCGCGATCGATGCCAGCGCATGCGTGCCGTCGGCATAGGTTTTGGACAGCCGGTCGAAACTCAGCACGGGGTTCAGCCTTCAGAGCTTGTCGCGCGCCGTATCCTGCCAGGCGAGGAAGGGCCGCGTGATGGCGACGAGCAGGCCGTCCGCCAGCTTGCCGAGCACGGCGAAGCTGATGATGGCCGCGATGATGGAGTCGGGGCGGCCGAGCTGCTGGCCGTCCACGAGTAGATAACCCAACCCCTCGCTCGCCCCCATGATCTCGGCCGCGACCACGAACATGAAGCCGAGGCCCAGCCCGGAGCGCAGCGCGACGATCCAGTCCGGCAGGATCGCCGGCAGGAGCACGCGCCTGACCATGGCGAGGCGCGAGAGGCGGAAGACGCGGCCGACCTCGACGATCTTGCGGTCGATGCCCTGGATCGCCGCGGCGACACCGAGATAGACCGGGAAGAAGACACCGGCCGCGATCAGCGCCACCTTCGAAGCCTCGAAGATACCGAACCAGAGAATGAAGAGCGGCACCCAGGCGATCGAGGGGATCGCGCGCAGCGCCTGCAAGGTCGGATCGAGCAGGCTGCGGGCGACGGGCAGCGCGCCCGTCACTGCACCGAACACCGTGCCGGCGAGCGCGCCGAGGCCGAAGCCCGCCCCCACCCGCCAGAGCGTCGCCCCGGCATGGGTCAGGAGTTCGCCCGAGGCGGCGAGGCCCCAGAGCGTGCGCCCAACGACGCTCGGCGGCGGCATCAAGCGCCCGTTGGCGATCCCGGCAGCGACGAGCCATTCCCAGAGGATGGCCAGCACGATCGGCAGGACGAAGCCGGCGATCGCGAGCCCGTAGGAGCGGCGCGGGGCGGCAGGACGCCGCTCCGGCTCGTCCAGGGCATTTGCGATCTCCAGGACGCTCATCGCCTTGGGCTTATGCCGTCAGTTGGTCGCCGCGAAGCGCCGGTCGAGCAGCGCGTCGACCGCGGCCTTCACATCGGTCGAGGCCGGCAGCACGCCGGCATCCTTCAGCGCGATGCCGGCGGCGGTGATGCCGTCGATCTGGGCCTGGCCGATGCTGGAATGGGTCAGCTCCGTACGGGTGAGCTGGCGCTCGATTACGGCGTCGGAGAGCTTGGTGGCGTCGACCAGCACCTTCTTGACCTCGGCCGGATTGGCGAGCGCATAGGCGCGCGCTTCCTCGTAGGCCGCCAGCACCTTCTTCACCAAAGCCGGGTGCTCGTTGGCGAAGGCTTCGCGGACATTGAGGATGCCCCAGGTGTTGTCCTCTGGCTTGCGGTAGAACAGCCTGGCGCCGCTCTCGACCTCGGCCGCGGCCATCATCGGATCGAGCCCGGCCCAGGCATCGACATCGCCGCGTTCCAGCGCGAGGCGGCCGTCGGCATGCTGGAGCAGGACGAGCTTGACGTCCTTCTCGGTCAGCTTGGCATCAGCCAGCGCGCGAACCAGGAAGATATGCGGGTCGGTGCCGCGCGTGACGGCGACGCGCTTGCCCTTGAGGTCGGCGACCTTGGTGATCTCGCTCTTGGCGCCGGTGACCAGCGCCGTCCATTCCGGGCGGGAATAGACATAGATCGACTTGATCGGGTTGCCGTTGATCTTGCCGATCAGCGCGGCGGCGCCAGCCGTCGAGCCGAAATCGATCGAGCCGGCATTGAGGAATTCGAGCGCCTTGTTCGATCCGGCCGAGAAGACCCAACGGACCTTGATGCCGTCGGCCTCCAGCGCCTTCTCGAGGATCCCGCGTTCCTTCAGCAGGAGGCTGACGGGATTATAGGTCGCGTAGTCGAGCCGGATTTCCTTGGGCGCCTGCGCGAAGGCGGGCGCGGCAAGGCCGGCGGCAGCGATGAAGGCCAGTGCGAGGCGACGGGTGATGCTGGTCATGGGGCTTATCCCTCTGTCGATGGTGCGAGGGATCGGGACGGGTGGCGTCCCTGGCCCCACGCTTTAGCTGCACTTGTTTCGCGCCCGCAAGCTGGTGGCTCAAATCGGCGCGTATCCGACCTTTAGGTCCAATCGTTCTGTTTGTCAAACAACACGAAATGAAGCGTTCTTTTCTTTATTTCACATTTTTTAGACGTTTAATTTTACTCTCTCCCTACCCTCGCCTCCATGTTACGAAAGGCGACGTCCGCCGCAACGGAGCTTTCGTGACCACGCCTCCCGCAAAGCCTGTCCTGTCGCTCGCCGAGATGCTGCAGAGTCCCGAGGCCGAAATCGTGCGGCTGTTCGAGACGGTCAACCGGCGCGACAAGGCCAGGATGCGGCAGCTTCTGATCGCCGGACTCCGGGAGGTGCTCGACGCAGGGCATGCCTCGGCCAGGGCGATCCTGGCCGGTCCGCGCGGCGGGCTTGCCTGCGCGCGCCGGCTCTCGGCCGTGATGGATGCGGTGGTGCGCGGGCTGCACAGCGCCGCGACCAGCTATTTCTACCCGGCCGACAACCCCTCGCAATCGGAACGGATCGCGGTCGTCGCCGTCGGCGGATACGGGCGCGGCACGCTGGCGCCGGGCTCGGATGTCGACCTGCTCTTCCTGTTTCCGCACAAGCAGACGGCCTGGGGCGAGAGCGTGGTCGAATCCATGCTCTACCCGCTCTGGGACCTGAAGCTGAAGACCGGTCACTCCGTGCGCTCGATCGACGATTGCGTGCGCGAGGCCCGCGCCGACATGACGATCCGCACCGCCTTGCTGGAAGCACGCTTCCTGGTCGGCGACCGCCCGCTGTTCGACGAGATGGTCCGCCGCTTCGATGCCGAGGTGGTCGAGGGCACGGCCCCGGCCTTCACCGAAGCCAAGCTCGCCGAGCGCGAGCTCAGGGTGCAGCGGGCGGGCGCCTCGCGCTATCTGGTCGAGCCCAATGTCAAGGACGGCAAGGGGGGCCTGCGCGACCTCAACACGCTGTTCTGGATCGCCAAATATGCCTACCGCGTCCATGACGTGCGCGAACTCGTCGAGGCCGGGCTGTTCGACGAGCAGGAGTTGCAGATGTTCCAGCGCTCGGAGGAATTCCTCTGGCGCGTGCGCTGCTGGCTGCATTTCATCACCGGCCGGGCCGAGGAGAGGTTGTCCTTCGACCTGCAGCGGCAGGTCGCGGCCGCGATCGGCTATGCCGGACGCAGCGGGCAGGCTCCGGTCGAGCGCTTCATGAAGGCCTACTTCCTGATCGCCAAGGATGTCGGCGACCTCACCGCCATCGTCTGCGCCGCGCTGGAAGCGCGACAGCAGAAGCCGCGCGCGACGCTGTCGAAGCTGCTCGGCACCTTCGCCAAGCGCAAGCGCGAGCGTTCGCTCGGCCATACCGACTTCAAGTTGACCAACCAGCGCCTCGATGTCGTCGACGACAGCGCCTTCGAGCGCGATCCGGTCAACCTGCTCCGGCTCTATGCCATCGCCAGCCGCGAGGATCTCGCCATCCATCCGGATGCCAGCCGGCTGGTGACGCAGTCGCTGCGGCTGGTCACGCCCGGCCTGCGCAACGACCCCGAAGCCAACCGCATCTTCCTGGAGATCGTGACCGGCCGGCGCTCGCCCGAGGTGGTGCTGCGGCGCATGAACGAATCCGGTTTGCTCGGCCGGTTCGTCCCGGATTTCGGCCGCATCGTCGCGATGATGCAGTTCAACATGTACCACCACTATACGGTGGACGAGCATCTGATCCGGGCCATGGGCGTGCTGGCCGAGATCGATGCCGGCGCGCTCGAGGCCGAGCATCCGCTCTCCAACGAGATCATGCCGGCGATCTCCAACCGGCGCGCGCTCTATGTCGCGCTTTTGCTGCACGACATCGCCAAGGGGCGGCCGGAGGACCACTCGATCGCCGGCGCCCGGATCGCGCGCAAGCTCGGCCCGCGCTTCGGGCTGACCAGCGCGCAGACGGAGACCGTCGCCTGGCTGGTCGAGCACCATCTCGACATGTCGACGGTGGCGCAGAGCCGCGACCTCGGCGACCCCAAGACGATCGAGAGCTTCGCCGCCACCGTGCAGACGCTGGAGCGGTTAAAGCTCCTGCTGATCCTCACCGTCGCCGATATCAAGGCGGTCGGGCCCGGCGTCTGGAACGGCTGGAAAGGGCAATTGCTGCGCACGCTCTACTACGAAACGGAGCTCGTGCTCACCGGCGGGCATTCGGCCGTCGAGCGCAAGGCGCGGGTCGCCATGAAGCAGGACGAATTGCGCCGGCGCCTGTCCGACTGGAACACCGAGGAGCGCGATGCCTATGTCGCGCGGCACTACCCCGCCTACTGGATCAAGGTCGATCCGGAGCAGCAGGAGAAGCATGCACGCTTCCTGCGCGAGGCGGAAGCCGCCGGGCGGACCACCGCGACCATCGTCGAGACCGACCAGTTCCGCGGCGTGACCGAGCTGACCGTGCTGGCGCCCGACCATCCGCGCCTGCTCGCCATCGTCACCGGCGCCTGCGCCGCGGCTGGCGGCAATATCGTCGACGCGCAGATCTTCACCACCAGCGACGGGCTGGTGCTCGACACGATCTCGGTCTCGCGCGCCTTCGACCGCGACGACGACGAATTGCGCCGGGCCGAACGCATCGCCGCCGCGATCGAACGGGCGCTGAAGGGCGAGATCAAGATCGCCGATCTCGTGGCGCAGCGGCGCGCCCCGCCGCCGCGCGGGCAGACCTTCCAGGTCGAGCCCGAAGTCGTGATCGACAACGTGCTCTCGGCCCGCCACACCGTGCTCGAAGTGTCCGGCCTCGACCGACCGGGCCTGCTCTACGATCTCACCACCGCGATCGGGAAGCTCAACCTCAACATCGCCTCGGCCCATATCGCGACCTTCGGCGAGAAGGCGGTCGACGTGTTCTACGTCACCGACCTGACCCATGCGAAGATCGTCTCGACCGGCCGGCAGCTGACGATCCGCAAGGCCCTCATCGACGTCTTCAAGTTCGAGGCGGAGAAGCCGAGCCCGACCAAGGTGAAAGTGCCGGCCCGCGCTTGATTTAAACGACCATAAGGCCGATATCCGGCACGAACGCGGCTGCGGCCCCGCAAGGGGCGGCGCAGCCAAGTCTTTATTTGCCGCATTTTCGCTGACGCGGACCTTCGGTTCTTCACGCGAACCGGCATCCACTTCGCTCGAAAATGCTGAGAAAGGGACGTGACGATAAAATGACGCAGAACCCTGCGACGGAAGACCCCAACCTCGAAGCCGGCGCGGATGCGCCCGAGCAGGCGGCCAACGCCGAGGCAGGCCTCGACGCGCAGCTCGCCAAGCTCCAGGCCGAACGCGACGATCTCAAGGACAAGCTGCTGCGCACGCTCGCCGAGATGGAGAACCTGCGCCGACGCACCGAGCGCGAGATCGCCGATGCGAAAACCTATGCCGTGACCAGCTTCGCCCGCGACATGCTCGGCTCCTCCGACAATCTCCGCCGGGCGCTGGAAAGCCTGCCCGCCGATGCCTTGAAAGCGGCCGATGCTGCCGTGAAGACGCTGCATGAAGGCGTCGAATTGACCGAGCGCGAACTGCTCAAGACGCTGGAGCGTCACGGCGTGCGCCGCATCGACCCGCTGGCTGAGAAATTCGACCCCAACCTGCACCAGGCGATGTTCGAGGCGCCCGACGCCACGATCGCCAAGGGGCTGGTCTCGAAGGTCGTGCAGATCGGCTACAAGATCGGCGAGCGCGTGCTGCGCCCGGCGCTGGTCGGCGTCTCCGCGGGGGCGCCCAAGGCGGACGCGCCGGCCGACGAAACCAGCCCGCACTGACGCCGTGTTCGAGGCCGCCGGCGTCGCCATCTTCGCGCTGACCGGTGCCCTCGTCGCCGCCCGCAAGGGCATGGACCCGTTCGGCTTCATCCTGCTGGCGACCGTCACAGGCGTCGGCGGCGGAACCTTGCGCGACGTCCTGCTCGGGCGCGGCATCTTCTGGGTGCGCGATCCCAGCGACGTCATCGTCTGCACCGTGGTCGCCCTCGGTTGCTGGGCCCTCGCCTATCTCAAGCCCGGCGTCCTCGAAGGCTGGGCCGGCCGCAAACTGCTGATCTGGGCCGATGCCGCCGGCCTCTCGCTCTTCGCCGTCATCGGTACGCTCAAGGGCCTCGACGCGGCCGTTCCCGTACTCTCGGCGGTCGCGCTCGGCGCGATGACCGGGACCTTCGGCGGCATCCTGCGCGACATCCTCGCCGGCGACCGGCCGATGGTGCTGTGGAGCCGCGATTTCTACGTCACCGCCGCAACCGCCGGAGCCGGCACCACGGCCCTGCTCACCGGCCTCGGCCTGCCCGGCCCGGTCGTGATGCTCGGCGGGTTCGCAGCCTGCTTCGGCCTGCGGGCGGGCTCGCTGCTGTTCGGCTGGTCGTTCCCCCGTCTGCCCGGCAAGCCGGCCGATTAGGGCTTCGGCTTCGTCACCCGCCGCAGTGTCAGGTTGATCCGCCCGCCCTCGGGCAGCAGCGTCGACGATCCCGTCAGGATGCGGTCGATGCCGTGATAGGCGAGCCGCGCCTCGCCACCAAAGATCAGGACATCGCCCGACGCGAGCTTGAGCGAGGTGGTCTTGCCGCCGCGCGTCGTACCGCCGATGCGGAAGAGCGCGGCATCGCCGAGCGAGACCGACAGGACCGGAGCGTCGAAATCCTGCTCGTCGCGGTCCTGATGCAGGCCCATCTTGGCACCCGCCGCGTAGAAGTTGACGAGGCAGGCCTCGGGTGGATGCGGATAGCCGGCCAGCTCCGCCCAGAGATCGAGAAGCGGCGCCGGCATCAACGGCCAGGGCTCGCCCGTCTCGGGGTGCTCCGGCTGGTAGCGATAGCCATTGATGTCGGAGACCCAGCCGAGCGAGCCGCAATTGGTCATGCGGACCGAGAAAGGCTTGCCGGTCTTCGGCATGCGCGGCTGGAAGAACGGCGCCTTCCGCGCCACGGCACGCAGCTCCGCCACCAGGGCGGCCTGCTCCTCCGGCGCCAGCCTCCCCGGCCAGTGGACGACGCCCGGTGCAACGGTGACGCGGGGCATCGTCAGAGCGCGTCGAGGCCGAGCACGTCGGCCATGGAGTAGAGCCGCGCTTCACGCCCCCTGCCCCAAAGGGCGGCCTTGACCGCGCCCTGTGCGAAGAGGCTGCGATCCTCCGCGACATGGGCGAGTTCGAGCCGCTCGCCGGCGCCGGCGAAGATCACCTTGTGATCGCCGACGACCGTGCCACCACGCAAGGCAGCGAAGCCGATCGTGCCGGCCTGGCGCGCGCCGGTGATGCCGTCGCGGCCGGCGACGCGTTGCTGTGCGAGATCGACCGCGCGCCCTTCCGCCGCCGCCTCGCCAAGCAGGACGGCCGTGCCGGAGGGGGCATCGACCTTCATGCGGTGATGCATCTCGACGATCTCGATATCCCAGTCGGTGCCGAGCGTCGCGGCGACCTTGCGCACCAGCGCCGCCAGCAGGTTGACGCCGAGGCTCATGTTGCCGGAGCGGATGATCGGCGTGCGCTTCGCAGCCTCGGCCAGCTCAGCCAGATGCGTGGGCTCAAGCCCGGTCGTGCCGACGACATGCAGGATTCCGGCATCGGCGGCGAGCTTGGCAAAGGCGACCGTCGCGTCCGGCGCCGTGAAATCGAGCACGCCATCGGCGGATGCGAAAGCTGCGGCGGCGTCGCTCGTCACCTTGATGCCGGATGCCGGCAGGCCGGCGAGAATCCCGGCATCCTCGCCGAGCGCGGCAGAGCCCGGCCGCTCGATCGCGGCCACAAGCGTGCAGCCGTCGGCCTGATCGATGGCGCGAATGAGCATCCGGCCCATCCGCCCGGCGGCACCGACGACGACGAGACGCATATCACTCATGGAAGGCGGGCTCCGGGCTGGTTCTGCGACGAAAGCAGATGCCTTCGCCAGTAGCGCAATAGGCCCGGCTCCGCCAGCGGCCCACCCGAAAGCCGCGCATAGCAAAACGGCCGGGTTGCCCCGGCCGTTCCTGTTCTCGCAAGAGGTCGACGCTCAGGCCGCCTGCTGGATGCCCGAGAGCTTCCAGGCGGCGCCGCGCTCGCGCAGGAAGGTCCAGTATTCGCTGACCTCCTGGGTCTGCGTTGCGCTGCCCTCGACGACATTGCCGGACTTGCGGTCATAAAGCGCGTTGATCAGGCTGAAGCGCATCGCCACCGTCGCGTAATCGGCGTTGCCCTCGTGCCAGGCCTGCGACAGGTCGCCCTGCAGCAGCTTGACGTCGGAGACGCGGTCGACCACGCCGCGGCGGGCGTTGTCGCTGAGATCCTCGTCGAAATAGCCGAACATCTCGGGTGTCGTCCGCTGGCGCAGGCCGGCCTCATCCTCGTTGGAATAGGCGGTGTTGACCTCGCCGAGCAGGCGCTCGAAGGCGTTGAAATCCTCGCCCGAAAGCTCGATCGGCTGGGGCTGCACCGCCGCAGCAGCGGCACCACCGCCGAAGCCGCCCATGCGGGCGGCAGGCTGCTGCTGCGGGGCGTCATAACCCTGGCGGGCATAGGGCGCACCCGCGCTGGCGAGCTGCGGCTCGGAACGGCGGCGGAAGAAGCGGATGGCGAGCATCACGATGCCGGCGATCAGCGCGAGCTGAAGCAGGAAGCCGAGCACGCCGGCGAGCGAGGCCAGGCCACCGAAGAAGCCCGAGCCCGACAGCATGCCGAACAGGCCCGCGCCGAGCAGGCCGGCACCGATGCCCATCATCATATTGCGCGCGAAGGACGGGCGGGCCGCCTGAGCAGCCGCACCGGCGGCCGAGGGGCCAGCCATCGACGGCGACGCCGACGAGGACGGGGCCGAGCGCTGGAAAGTCTGGGCGCCGCCCGGCGTCGTATTCGTCGACGGCGGCGCACTGTTGGTGAACGACCCACGGCTGCCCGAGCTGCGGCCGCCGCCCGGACGGGCTTCGGCAACGAGCGGCACGAGCAACAGGGCCCCGGCAACCAGGGCGACGGCACGTCCACGATGGGCAAGCGAAATCAGAGACATTGTTCCTCCCGGAGCCCCCCAATGGGCCCACCGCTGCCCAATATGGAGAGAGCCCGCATTCCACGCAAGGCCCGATCCGGCTAACAGACTGAAATTACTTACTATTTCAAATCGGTACATAATTATTCGTTGCGATCGGACCGATATGGTAAACTCCTGAGCCGTCTCGCCATGCGAGGCGCAGGGAGAGAGCCATGACCGGATCCGGACTGAGGCCTCACCGACATCGCGTGCTGAGCTGCATGCTCGCGCTCGCCGTGCTGTTCCTGTTCAGCGAAGCGGCAGCCGCCGGCGAGCCGGCCGTCGCGCTGGACAAGCCGCGCCTCGCCCAGGCGCCGGAGCCGCTCTGTTTCTGCTGGAACGACGGCCGTAAGATCGCTGAAGGGTCGATGTCCTGCATCAGGACCACGCAGGGCCGGCGCGTCGCGACCTGCGGACGGGTGGTCAACATGATGTCCTGGCAACTGACGGAAACCGCCTGCCCGGAGAGCTGAACGCTTCCGCCTGAGGCCTGAGCCCAAACAGAAACGCCGCCGGGACTTCTTCCCGGCGGCGTTGTTGTCATTGCTCTTGTGGTCCTAGCGACTTCGAGACTGACCCGTTGTCAGAACGCTCCCAGAACGATCGCCATCATGAAAACGAAGGCCGCACCCATGATCAATCGGTCGAGACGTAGCGTGACACTCATCACACCCTCCTGTGTCATTGACCTGTCGTGGAGGCTATCAGAACTGACGAAGGCCGCAAGGGGGCAGCATCGTGGCGGGGCCGGGACGGAGGGTACAACATCCTTAATCAGGGGTTAAACCATTGATTAGATTTGGGGATATTCCTGACTGCGAAATTTCGTCGCGAGTCTGCTCCAGCGCGGCGCCACAGCTTCGCCACGGTTCGACCTCGGGCCCCGTGGCCTGATCTTGGCAACATCTGGGAGATGGTTCGAGACGGCGAAATCCGCCCCGGTTAAGGCCGGGAACGGTGCATTAAGGCGCGATTCACCACGGCGCCAAAGTTAATCCGCCTGTGGCGGCCGGAGCGCAGTCGGTTGAGAAACCGTTCACCAAGCGGTTCGCATTTGAATGGTCATGCGACGCGCTCATCTCGCCCTCATCGCACTCGGCATCGCCGGCGCAGCCGGCCTGGCGGGCTGCGGCAAATTCCAGAAGCCGCAGCGCGCCGCCTGGCGCGACCAGGCGGAAGCCGCCTGCATGGCCTCCCGGCAGGTGCAGATCTCGTCCTATGTCAGCCTGCGCGGCAAGGCGATCGACGGGCCGGGAACCTGCGGCATGCAGCAGCCGCTGAAGGTCTCGGCCTTCTCGAATGGCGGCATCGGCCTGACCAGCTCGGCCACCCTCTCCTGCCCGGTCGTCGCGACCACCGACAAATGGCTGGCCGAAGTGGTGCAGCCGGCGGCGATGAACGTGCTCGGCGCCCAGGTCGTCGAATTGCGCGCCGGCTCCTATTCCTGCCGGGCGATGAACAACGGCACCAGGACAACGCGCACCTCGGAGCATGCCTTCGGCAACGCCGTCGACGTCTTCTCCTTCCGGCTCAACGACAACCGCGTGATCACGGTGAAGGATGGCTGGCGCGGCTCCCCCGAGGAGCAGAATTTCCTGCGCGAGGTCTTCGTCGGCGCCTGCCAGCATTTCTCGACGGTGCTCGGCCCCGGCGCAGACCCGCTGCATTACGACCATTTCCATATCGACCTGGCCCGGCACTCGAAAGGCCGGCACATCTGCAAGCCGGTGATCAAATACACGCCGAACTACAATCTGCAGCCGCCGGACCCGGCGCGGCCCTACGCCTCGTCCCAGTCGCAGCCGCGTGACATGGCGCCGGCGGCCGGCACCATGGTCGCGGACGGCAGGCTGCTCCGACAGCCCAGCGATGGCTTGCGGCCGCCCGGCGCGGTGCAGGGCGGCTACCCGGTCGCGAACTATGGCCGAGGCCAGGCCCAGAGCCTCGATGCGCAGCAGCGCTTCCTGGAGCAGTACGACACGCGCCAGCGGCAGGGGCACTTCCAGCCGCAGCCGCTGCCCAGCGAGAATGCCGGGCCGCTGTCACTGCCGGGCGCGGTACCGCCGACGGAAGAGGCGGTTCTCGGCGACGAGGGCGGCACGGGTGTCGTCGACATGGAAGGCGAGGACCAGGCCCAGCCGATGATCACGCCGCAGCACGACCCCTTCGCCTACAGCTCCGGGCGCGTGCCGCCGCGGCGCTAGATCGCCATGCGTCCTATCGGGCGCAAAGTGGCGATCTAGCCCATTGCCTAGCATCAGGTTGCTCCGAAAAGTGGGTTCCACTTTTCGGTCCGATGCTGAGCCCCACGCTCAGCGCGAGACCAGCACCTGCCGGCATTCCGGCGGCAGGGCATCGAGCGACATCGGCGGCTTCGGCTTGGGTTTCGGGCCCGGCCTCGGCTTCGGCGGGTTGAAGATGGCCTTGCGCTGGCGCTCGATCCAGCCGCTGAGCTCGGCGCCGCAGCCATCGCCGAAATTCGGAGGTTCCTGGCCCTGGCAACTCGCCATGCCGGCCGGACAGGCCAGCCGGATATGGAAATGGTAGTTGTGGCCCCAGATCGGGCGCACCTTGTCCAGCCAGCTCTTGTCGGCGCCGGCCTCGCGGCAGAGCGCGACCTTGAGCGCCGGGTTGACGAAGATGCGCTCGACCTTCGGCTCGGCCGCCACCGTGCGGATCAGCCTCGTATGGGCCGGGGTCCAATGGCGTGGATCGACATCGCGCCAATCGGAGCGAGCCATGTTGACCGCCGACATGTTCTCGCGCTGCTCGCGGTCGAGCCGGCCCCGCGGCATCGGCGTCAGCCAGACATCGGCATCGAGCCCGATCTGGTGCGAGGCATGGCCGGTCAGCATCGGCCCGCCGCGCGGCTGCGACATGTCGCCGACGAGCAGCCCCGCCCAGCCGGTGATGCGCGGCACGTCGCGCGCCAGCTTCTCCAGATAGTCGATCAGGGCGGGATGGCCCCAGTTGCGATTGCGGTTGAGCCGCATGACCTGCCAGCTTGGCCCATCGACCGGCAGGGCTTCGGCGCCGGCGAGGCAGCCGCGCGCATAGGAGCCGATCGCTCGTGCCTGCATGCTCGCCGGCGCGGTCTTCTGGCCGAAGAGCGTGCGGGCGGCATCGGGCCAGGCGGCAATGTTGGCGGCGCGGTTCTTCGCCTCCTGATCCGCCGTCGACTGGGCGAGTGCTGCAACCGGCAGCAAGGCGAGCGGAACGAGGAGAGCTGCGATTCGGGAGATGGCGCGCATATCCTGAGAATCACCGCGACCAGCCATCGCGGTCAAGCGCCATGGCTGGACAAGCGGCGCGGCGAATTGCAGCCTTGCGCATCGGCGCCGCAGAGCACCTTTCAGGGAGGATACCGATGACGGCCAGGATCGACCGCCGCAGCATTCTTGCCGGCGCAGGCGCCCTTCTCGCAGCACCGACCGCAGGCCTCGGCCAGCAACCCTGGCCTCAGGGACGGGTCCTCAAGCTCGTCGTGCCGTTTCCGCCGGCGGGTGCGACCGATGTGCTGGCGCGCCTCGTGGCCGACAAGCTCGGCCGGACCTGGGGGACCAATATCGTGGTCGAAAACCGTCCGGGCGCCGGCGGCAATATCGGCACGGATGCCGTCGCCAAGGCCGAGCCGACCGGCGACACCTTCCTGATCGTCTCGGTGGGCATGGCGACCAACCAGTATCTCTACCAGAAGCTGACCTACGACCCCGCCAGGGACCTGGCGCCGATCACCATGGTCGCGATGGTGCCCAATCTGCTCGTGGTCAACAAGACGGTGCCGGCGAACAACGTCGCCGAGCTGATCGCCTACGCGAAGGCCAATCCCGGCAAGCTCACCTATGGCTCGTCCGGCATCGGCACCTCGGTGCATCTCTGCGGCGAGCTGTTCCAGAAGCTGACCGGCACCAAGATGGTGCATGTGCCCTATCGCGGCACGGCGCAGGCGACGCAGGACCTGATCGGCGGGCGCATCGACCTGATCTTCGACAATATCCCGCAGGCGCTGCCCCATGTCCGTGCCGGTTCGATCCGCGGCTTCGGCATCACCACGGCAAAGCGCTCGCCGACGGCGCCGGAATTCGCACCGATCGCCGATACCGTGCCGGGCTTCGACGTCTCCTCCTGGTTCGCGCTGTTCGCGCCGGCGAAGACACCGCCGGCCGTCATCGCCAAGATCCAGGCCGACACCAAAGCGGGGATTGCCGACCCGGCCGTGCGCGCGAAGATGGATGCGCTCGCCGCGGAACCCGTCGGCAACAGCCCGGACGAGCTTGGTGCGTTCCTGCAGGCCGAGATGAAGCGCTGGGGCGACCTGATCAAGGAGGTCGGCCTCAAGGTGGAATGATCCGGAGCCGCCCGGGCGGAACCGAGGCTTCGCGGCCGGCGTTTCCCGCTAGACCTCGCCCGAAACGGGCGCTGCTTTACGGGAGTTCGCCATGTCCACCCTTCTCATCATCGTGCTGCTGATCGTGCTTCTCGGCGGCGGTGGCTATTACGGCCATCGCAGCTATGGAACGGCCGGGCTCGGCGGCGTGCTCGGCCTCGTCCTCGTGATCGTCCTGATCCTGTGGCTGCTCGGCGCCATCGGCGGCGCGCGCATCGCCTGACGCCTCGACCGGCGTGCGCCGCGATCAGCTCGCGGCGCGGCTCTCCCAGACCGCGACAGCCGCGGCCAGATCCTCGAGCGCGACGCCGACGGATTTGAACAGGGTGATGCCACCGCCCTCGACCGGGCCGGCGATCCTGCCGTGGCAAAGATCGGCCAGCGTGCCCGCCACCTTGTCGGCGCTGTAGCTGCCCTCGGCGATGGCGACGGCGACGTCGCCGCCTTCGTCGATCGCCTTGCTGGAATCGACGATAACGCGGGCACGGTGCAGCGCATCGGCATCGGCCTCGCGCATCTGCATGGTGAAGCCGCCGATCAGGTCGAGATGGGCCTCGCGCTTCAGCCAATGACCGTGGATCAAGGGCTCGGTCGCGTTGGTCGCGCAGGAGATGATGTCGGCCGTGCGGGCCTCGCCTTCGAGATCGGTGGTGGCGCGGGCCTCGATGCCCTCCTTCGCCAGTTCGGCGACGGTCGCCTCGGCGGCTTCGGGCCGCCGCGCCCAGATCGCGATCTCGGTCAGCGGCCGGACGGAGCGATGCGCCTTGATGATGAAGGGCGCGAGCGCGCCGGCCCCGACCATCAGCATGCGGCTGGCCTCGGGGTTGGACATGTAGCGCGAGGCCAGCGCGGAGGCCGCCGCCGTGCGCCATGTCGTCAGCCGGTTGCCGTCCATGACGGCGAGCGGCTTCCCGGTCGCACCGTCCATCAGCAGGTAGGCGCCCATGACGCCCGGCAGGTTGCGCTTGCCGTTGCCGAAGAAGACCGAGACGATCTTGGTGCCGATATAGGGATTGGCGACATCCGGCCCGCTCCAGGCCGGCATGGTCAGCAGGATCGCGTCGGTCTCGCCGGGTCGCTCGATCGCGTATTGGCCGCGCTTGGGCGCGATGACCTCGCTGCGGAAGGCGTCGTCGAGAAGGTCGATCAGGCCGGGATAGCTCAGGGCCGCATCGATCTCAGCCACGTCGAAAAGTCGCATCAATTCCGTCCGTTGGTCAGTGCCGGCAACGCGGAGTCGGGCACGGCCGAACGCAGCGCCTGGGTTTCGGAGCGCAATGCCTCCGCCTCACGGCGGTTGCGGCGCGCGGCCTTGCGGTGCTTGCCCTGCGCGACCCAGGAGGCCAGGCCGCCGACCAGAACGCCGACGGCGATCGCCGCGAGCACCACGGCGAAGAGCGGTAGCTCGATCGAGAACATCGGCAGGTCGCGGCTGAACGGATCGAGCGAGACGCGCACAGTGCCGCGGTTGGCGACCGAAAACAGCACGATCACCAGCGCGACGGGAACCAGCACCAGCGCCTTGAAGAAGGCCTTCATCACAATCTCCGTGTGGCCGCGGGACCGGCGCCTCAGCTCAATCCTTGCCGTTGAGGCGCAGCCGCAGCTCCTTGCCCGTCTTGAAGACGGGGACGAACTTCTCTTCGACCTCCACCGCGTCGCCCGTGCGGGGGTTGCGACCGATGCGGGCCGAGCGGCCCTTGCGCGAGAAGGCGCCGAAGCCGCGCAATTCAACCCGGTCGCCCCGGGCCAGCGCCTTCACCACCTCGTCCAAGATGGCCGAGACGATGTTCTCGATATCGCGCTGGTAGAGATGGGTGTTGCGGTCGGCGATCCGCTGAACGAGTTCGGATTTAATCATCGCTGGGGCATAACCATTTGTATCAAAATCACTTTTCAGCGGCAGGCTGCCAGAGCGCCAAGGGCGCGTCAAGCCGCAAGCCGAGCGGTTGGTCCGCTGCGCGTGCGATCGTCGTGGCGAGCGCATCGAGGCCGGCGCCACGCGCCATCGCCTCGGCGAGGCTCCACAGGCCGAAGGAGGAGGATTCGCTGCGGCGGCGCCAGTCGCGGACCTTCAGGTCCTTGGCGACGCTTTTCTCGCGCTCCATCCAGGCGATCGCCTCCGGCTCGCCGCCGATCTGGTCGATGAGCTTCAGCCCCACCGCCTGGCGGCCGGAATGCACCCGCCCGTCGGAGACCGAAGCCACTTCGCCCTCGGCGAGATGGCGGCGATCACGCACCATGTCCTTGAACCAGGTGTAGTTGTCGTTGACGACGCGCTGCAGCGCCTCGCGCGCCTCGGGCGAAGTCGGCTCGAAGCCATTCGGCGCCGCCTTGAGCGGGCTCGACTTGACCGTTTCGACCTTGACCCCGACCGTATCCAGCAGGTTCGACACGTTGGGGAACTGGAAGAGCACGCCGATCGAACCGACCAGCGAGGTCTGCCGGGCGACGATACGGTCTGCCCCCATCGCCGCGATATAGCCGCCCGACGCCGCGAGGCCGTCGACGACCGCGACCATCGGCTTCTTCGCCGCGAGCTGGCGCAACGCCGTATGCACCGCCTCGGAGCCGGAGGTGGTGCCTCCGGGACTGTCGACGCGGAGCACGACGGCCGAGACCGCCTTGCTGTCCTCGACCGACTTGATCAGGTCGAGCGTCCGGCGATCGCCGGAGATGAAGCCGGAGATGGTGATGCGCGCGATATGGGCGCTCGACAGGCCGGCCGGACCATCGCCCTTCCAGGCGAAACCGGCGACCACCGCGGCGACGATCACGCCGAGCACGGCGAGCACACGCCAGAGCGTCAATTTGCGGCGCAGGCTGCGGCGGTCTGCGAGCAGATCGGCATCGGACGACATCGGTTACTCCTGGAGCATGTTCGGTCCGAACATGCTCAGCTTTTTGATTTCGCGCGAATTCTTTTCGTTCGACCGGTTCCGGCCGAACGGAAAGCGCGCGGCGGCTGCGGGTCCGTGATGTAGACCTGCTGGCCCGGACGGGCAAGGCGGGAGGCGCTGCGTCAGGCCGCGACCGAGGCGCGCGCCCGGTCGAGCGCGAGCAGCGCAAGCCCGCTGGCGACCGAGCGGAAAGCATCGCCGATATGCACCTTTCCGGCACCGAAGCGGCGGTCGAACAGGCTGCGCACCGCCGGAACGTAGGAGGTGCCGCCGGTCATGAACACCGCCTCGATGCGGTCGCCGCCGAGCCCGGCCTCGGCCAGCGCGCGGTCGAGCGCGGCTTCGATGGCGCCGACATCGTCGGCGATCCAGCGCTCGAAATCGGTGCGGCGGATCGGCTTCTCGATGGTGACGCCCACCTGGCTGAAGCTCAGCGTGGTCACCTCGTTGTCGGAGAGCGCGACCTTGGCGGCGGAGACGGCGCGGTAGAGCTCGTAGCCGAGATCGTATTCGATCACCGTCAGCAGATCCTCGAGCTTGCCGGGCTCGACCGCCTCGCGGATCAGGGCGTTGAGCTCGGCCATAGTCTCGCGGCTCTTCATCAGCGAGAGCTTGTGCCATTGCGCGAAGGCGGCGTGATAATGCGCCGGGACAGGCAGCAGCTTGTCGAAGGAGCGGTATTCCGTGCCCTTGCCGAGTGCCGGCGAAACCGCATGCTCGATGATGCGGTAGTCGAAGGTGTCGCCGGCGACGCCGACACCGGCATGAGAGAGCGGGATCGCCTCCAGGCCACCATTGCGGCCGGGTTCGAAGCGCATCACCGAGAAGTCGCTGGTGCCGCCGCCGAAATCGGCGACCAGCATGGTCTGCGGCTCCTTCAGGTCGCGCGCATACCAGTAGGCGGCGCCGAGCGGCTCATAGGCGAAATCGACCTGGGCCATCCCGGCCTTGCCGTAAGAAGCCTTCAGGCGGCCAACCGCCAGTTCCTCGTCCGGGCGCTCGCCGGCGAAGACGACCGGGCGGCCGGAGACCAGCGGCAGCGCCTCGCGATCAGCGAGCCCCTCGGAGAGGTCGGACAGGAAGACGCCGATCAGGTCCTCCAGCCGGAAGAGCTTGCCGAAGAGCCGGGTCTCCTGGAAGGCGCGACTGGAAAGATGGGTCTTCAGCGATTGCAGGAAGCGATGCTCGGTCGTCATGCCCAGGGCCATGTCGAGCGCATCGGGGCCGCTGACATGGGTGATGCGGGTCTGCGGCGGGCGGCCCTCACGCCAGAACATCAACGCCGAGCGATAGGCATCGACCGCGCCCTGCTTCGTGGCGAAGGAGCGCGTCATGACCGATCCGTCAGCGCCAGCCAGCGCGACGACGCTGTTGGTGGTGCCGAAGTCGATGCCGATGGCGGCGGGGGTCATGGCGGGCTCCTTTCACGGGACAGACGAGCCCTCACCCGAAGCGTCGCGGTGCGACGCTTCGGGTGAGGGCTGGGTAAAATCAGCCGAAACAAAAGCCCGCGCGGATCGCTCCGCGCGGGCTGTCTTGGATGTCCGGCCGCTTCACGCGGCCGAAACCTCACTTCTTGTCGGTGGCCTTCTTGAGCGCGGCGCCCAGGATGTCGCCGAGCGAGGCACCGGAATCGGCGGAGCCGTACTGGGCCATCGCTTCCTTCTCCTCAGCCATTTCCAGGGCCTTGACCGAGACCTGGATCTTGCGGGCCTTCTTGTCGAAGAGCACGACGCGGGCGTCGATGCGCTCGCCGGCCGCGAAGCGCTCGGGGCGCTGCTCGGAGCGATCGCGAGCCAGCTCGGCGCGCTTGATGAAGGTCATCATGTCGGTGTCGGCGATCTTCACGTCGAGACCGGACTCCTTCACCTCGACCACCTCACAGGTGACGATCTGGCCCTTCTTAAACTCGCCGGCATCCACGAAGGGATCGCCGCCGAGCTGCTTCAGGCCGAGCGAGATACGCTCCTTCTCGACGTCCACATCGAGAACGATCGCCTGCAGGACGTCGCCCTTCTTGTATTCCTCGATGACCTGCTCGCCCGGACGGTTCCAGTCGAGATCGGAGAGATGGATCATGCCGTCGATATCGCCTTCGAGACCCAGGAACAGGCCGAACTCAGTCTTGTTCTTGACCTCGCCCTCGACCGTCGAGCCCGCCGGGTGCTGCTCCGCGAAGAGCTCCCACGGGTTGCGCAGGGTCTGCTTGAGGCCGAGCGAGATGCGACGCTTGACCGGATCGACCTCGAGGATCGCGACGTCGACTTCCTGCGAGGTCGAGACGATCTTGCCGGGGTGGACGTTCTTCTTGGTCCAGGACATCTCGGAGACGTGGATCAGGCCTTCGATGCCCGGCTCCACTTCGACGAACGCGCCGTAATCCGTGATGTTGGTCACGCGACCCTTGAGACGGGTGCCGACCGGGTAACGCTCGGCGATGCCATCCCACGGATCGGCCAGCAGCTGCTTGATGCCGAGCGAGATGCGGTGCGTGTCCTGGTTGATCTTGATGATCTTGACCTTGACCGTCTGGCCGATGGTCACGACCTCCGACGGGTGGTTCACGCGGCGCCACGCCATGTCGGTGACGTGCAGCAGGCCGTCAATGCCGCCGAGATCGACGAACGCACCGTATTCGGTGATGTTCTTGACGACGCCGTCGATGACCTGGCCCTCTTCGAGCGAGGCGACGAGCTCGGAACGAGCCTCGGCGCGGGTCTCTTCGAGAACGGTACGGCGCGACACGACGATGTTGCCGCGGCGGCGATCCATCTTGAGGATCTCGAAGGGCTGCGGCTGGCCCATCAGCGGGCCGACGTCGCGGATCGGACGGATGTCGACCTGCGAACGCGGCAGGAAGGCCACGGCGCCGTCGAGATCGACGGTGTAGCCGCCCTTGACGGTGTTGAAGATCATGCCGCTGACCTTCTCGCGGGCCTCGAAGGCCTTCTCAAGCTTGACCCAGCTCTCTTCGCGGCGAGCCTTGTCGCGCGAGATGACGGCTTCGCCGAGCGCGTTCTCGATCCGGTCCAGATAGACCTCGACCTCGTCGCCGACGTTCAGTTCCTGCTCGCGGCCGGGGCCGGTGAATTCCTTGAGCGCGACGCGTCCTTCGGTCTTCAGACCGACGTCGATGATCGCCATATCCTTCTCGATGGCGACGACCTTGCCCTTGATGACGGAGCCTTCGAGGGCATCGTTCTTGCCGAAGGATTCCTCGAGCAGGGCGGCGAAATCCTCGCGACCCGCGCTGTAGCTTTCAACTGCTGACATGTAATCTCCTGGGAGCCGGCCGCGTATCCCGCGGGTGTCCGGCCTTAAGCGCCGTGGTTGGTGCTGCGTTCCGGATCGCGGCCGTCGGCACATCCTCTCGGAGGTTTCCACCTCCCCGTCAGGCGGGGTTGGCGGAGGCGCCAGGACCAGCGGCTCGATCCGTATCCGGACGACCTGCTTCAAACACGAAACGGGAGCAGGTCTTGCAGACCGCCCCCGGCGCATGATCGATCACGGCCCTTCGGACAGGGGCGATGTAATGCAAACCGGCCTTCAGGGCAAGGTCGAAACCAAGCCCCGAGACGCCAGTTCGATCAGGGACGCAGCAGCTTATAGCGCTTGTGCGTCAGGCAACTGTCGACGACCAGCGCATAATCGGACGAAGCCTTCTCGACCGCGGCCGCGCCGCTTTCCGCGGTCGCCCCGCCGACGGACTGCACCGCGTTGGCGGCGCTAGCCAGCACATGGGCCTGTCGAAACCCCGGCACCGGGATGTAGCTCGCCAACGTACCGGCGACCGCGATGGCGGTGCCGGTCTGCTGTTGCTGCGTCGCGCGCTTGATCGCAGCCAGTTGCGGCGCCGCCTGCTGGCGACAGGCGGCCAGATCACGCTGATAGCGGTCGGGATTGACACGATGCATGTCGACGAGCGGCTCGTAGACGGAGGTACCCGGATCCTCCATGGGCACGGTTGCGCCCGCAGCGCTGGAAGCCAGCTGCGGCCCCTGCCCCTCCGGTGGCAAGGCGGGCGCTGCCGGCAAGGCAGCCGCTACCGGCTCAGGCCCTTCCGATTGCACCGTCTGATTGCAAGCACCCACGTTCAGCGCCAGCAGCGCCGCCACAAAAACCCTCATTGCCCCATCCCCTGCTCTTTCGGATATCTTTATTCTTGAGTGTCGCGCGACCCGCCTTTCGTCACGACAGCGCTCAAGACAGAACATAACGTTACGTCACATTCAATATCCTGCCGAGCCGCTTCCCCAACACCGCCCGCTATGCCAGTCTGCGGGCAGGTTTCACGGCATTTCGCGGGAGCATTCCATGGGCTGGGCCATTCTGGGGCTGATCGTCGTTCTCGTCGTCTACCTGATCATGACCTATAACGGGCTCGTCGCGATGCGGCAGCGCGTGAACCAGGCCTTCGCCGATATCGACGTCCAGCTGAAGCAGCGCCACGACCTGATCCCGAACCTGGTCGAGACGGTGAAGGGCTATGCGACGCACGAGAAGTCGACGCTCGATGCGGTGATCGCCGCCCGCAACGCGGCACAGGGCGCGACCGGCGTGCATGACAAGGCCGCGGCCGAGCAGCAGCTTTCCGGGGCAGTCGGCCGGCTGCTCGCATTGGGCGAGGCCTATCCCGACCTCAAGGCCAGCGCCAATTTCCAGCAGTTGCAGGTCGATCTCGGCAATGTCGAAGACAAGCTCGCGGCGGCGCGGCGCTTCTTCAACAATGCAGTCGGCGAGTTCAACGCGGCGATCCAGGCCTTCCCGGCGGTGCTGTTCGCGCCGCAGATGGGCTTTACCCAGCGCGAGTTCTTCGATGTCGGCCCGGAAACCCGCGCCCAGATCGAAGTCGCACCCAGCGTGAAGTTCTGACGGCGGCAAGACGTTCACGGCAACGGGAGCGGCTGCGATGGCCGAGGCCTTCGGGCTCTATACCCACCAGCGCAACAACCGGATCAGGTCCAACCTCCTGATCGCCGGGCTTTTCCTGCTGGTCTATCTCACCGCCTGGGGCCTGCTGCTCGTCGCCTTCGGTTATGGCGGCGTGCCGCGCGGGCGCACCGCCTTCGGCGAGGCCGGCCGCATCTTCCGCTCGTGGTTCCCTTTCATCACCGCGGCGACGATGCTCTGGGTCTTCGTCGGCTTCCGCATGAATGTCGCGATGATCAATGCCGTGACGGGGTCGACGGGTCTCGCGCGCGAGGACAACCCGAAGCTCTACCGGATGCTGGAAAACCTCTGCATCTCGCGCGGCTTGCCGATGCCGAAGCTCGCCATCGTCGAAAGCGAGGCACTCAACGCCTTCGCCAGCGGCGTCAACGACAAGCAGTTCACCGTCAGCGTCACGACCGGGCTTCTCGCCCAGCTCAACGATGCCGAGGTCGAGGCGGTGCTCGCGCATGAGCTGACCCATATCCGCAACGGCGACGTCCGGCTGATGGTGATCGCGGTGGTGATCGCCGGCGTGATCTCCTTCATCGGCGAAATCGTCTTCCGCGGCTTCGGTCGCAGCCGGGTCAGGGTTTCGTCGGATGATGCGAAGAAGGGCAACGGCCTTGCCATCATCATCGGCATCGCGGTGATCGCGATCTCGTGGTTCCTGGCGGTGCTGATCCGGCTGTCGCTGTCGCGCTCGCGCGAGTACCTCGCCGACGCGGGGGCGGTCGAACTGACCAAGAACCCGGATGCGATGATCTCCGCCCTGCTCAAGATCTCCGGCCGGGCCGATATCGAGGGGGTACCGTCGGGCGTGATGGACATGTGCTTCGAGAACGACCCCGACGATTTCGCCGACCTGTTCTCGACCCACCCTTCGGTCACCAAGCGCGTGCAGGCGCTGGTCGAGACCGCCGGCGGGCGGATGCCGGCGATGCCGCCGCACCCGCCGAAGATCGGCGAGCGTCAGGACCTGCCGACCATGGTCGAGGAAACCGCGGCGCGCGGGCCATGGGCGCGGCCGCCGCAGGCGCCTGGCTCGCACTAGAACTCAGGCGACGAGCTTGGCCGGATCGATCTCGAAGACCAGCGGATAGAAGGTGCTCCAGCGGCTCCAGCGCTGCGTTCCGGCCTCGCCGACCGCCCAGAGCCTGCCATCGGGCGCGAAGCCAAGATCCTCGATGCCACCGGGAGCGGGGTAGCGCGCAAGCACGGTACCCGTGGCGGGGTCGAGTTGCGACAGGAAGGCCGGCCGGTTGCCGGAGCTCTGCGAAATCCAGACCTTGCCCGCCTTGTCGAAGGTTGCGCCCTGCGAAAGGAGCGGCAGCGGCAGGATGGCCCGGCTATCGGCAAGACCGATCGGCGTCTCGCCGCCGGCAAGGACGCGATCGATGGGAACCGCATGCAGGTTCGGTGCGCCTTCGCGGCGATAGGGCCCGAACCAGAGCGCATCGCCCGACGTCGTCAGGAAGGAAGGCCCCATCGACTTGTCGACGCGCATCTCCTTCAGCGGCACGCATTCGCCGCTGCGACAGGATTCCTTGAAATCGAGAGCCAGGAGCCGCCCGGAATTGGCGACGAACAGCGTATCCCGCGCTGTGGCGAGCCCACCGGGATGGCCATAGGTTGCCGGCAGCGCGAAGCTGCCGAGCAGGCGCCCGTCCCGGCGCGAGAGCCGGAACAGCCGCGCGGGGCCGTTGTCCTGGTCGCGCTCGGTGCTGCGATAGGCGGCGATCAGGATCTCGTCGCCGAAGACGGTGAGCCCCTGCGGCACATAGCCCTCGTTGAGGCCGGGCGACCAGTAGCGCCGGCCGATCGCGGCCGCGTTGGGCACGGTGGTCAATTCACGGGCGTCATAGGTCGGCGCCTCGCCGGGCAAGGCGGGGCGCGCCCGCGCGCCCGAGGCCAGGCACAGGCCGGCGCCCGCCATCAGCATGTGGCGCCGGTTCACGCTCATCGCCTCAACGCCCTTCCGTCGCCCATTCCAGAGCTTCCTCCAGACGGTCATCGCCCCAGAACAGTTCGCCGTCGCCGGCGACGAAGAAGGGCGCGCCGAAGATGCCGATCGACTTGGCATATTCGATCTCAGCACGCAGGCGGCCCTTGACCTCCTCGCTGCGCGAGAGCGGGATCGCGACATTGGGATCGCTGCCCGCCTCTTTCAGCGCGGCGCTCAGCACGGCTTCCTCGGCCATGTTGCGGCCTTCGCAGAAATGCGCCTGGAACAGCGCCTTCGAGAAGGCAGGCGTCCAGCCGCCGTCGCGGCCGGCGAGCGCCAGCCGCGCCGCCGTCAGCGAATTCTGGGGAAAATTCTCCGGCTTGACGATGGCGACACCCTGCCGCCGGCCGCGCCGGGCGGTATCGCGCCACATATAGCGGCCCTTGCTGGGATAGAGCGCGAAGGGCGAGGTGTTCCAACCCTGCGCCGCGAAGATCGGCCCGAGCAGGAAGGGCCGCCAGCGCAAGGTGACGCCGGCCTCCTCTGCCAGTTTTTCGATTCTCAGGGCGCTCAGGCAGGAATAGGGCGACGCGAACTCATACCAGAAGTCCAGAACGGGACGATTCGGCATTCAGCCTCCGAACAGGTCGTCATGTCGTGTCGCGCCCGATCGAGCCTGCGCCCTTCGTAACGCGACCGCAAGCGCCGCGAATGAGCGCCTGTGGAATGGAAGGACGACGCGCTCGCCCGCATCGATCCATCAGCGGACGACGCGGGATCGATCAGAAGGTTCCGATTGCTTCGCCCCGAACGCTGGGATAGTGCGCCATTGCGTCCGAAACGCGGCCCATGGGGGCTGCCAGAAGGAAAATGAACAGATGGCTGACAGCAGCGTGAAAAAGGTCGTCCTCGCCTATTCCGGCGGTCTCGACACCTCGATCATCCTCAAATGGCTGCAGACCACCTATCGATGCGAGGTCGTGACCTTCACCGCCGATCTCGGCCAGGGCGAGGAGCTCGGACCGGCGCGCGACAAGGCGCTGCTGCTCGGCATCAAGCCGGAGAACATCTATATCGAGGACCTGCGCGAGGAATTCGTGCGCGACTACGTCTTCCCGATGTTCCGCGCCAATGCCGCCTATGAGGGCGTCTATCTGCTCGGCACCTCGATCGCGCGTCCGCTGATCGCCAAGAAGCTGATCGAGATCGCGGAAGCGACCGGCGCCGACGCCGTCTCCCACGGTGCGACCGGCAAGGGCAACGACCAGGTCCGCTTCGAGCTCACGGCTTACGCGCTCAAGCCCGACGTCGTCGTGATCGCGCCCTGGCGCGAATGGGACCTGCGTTCGCGCGAGCAGCTCATCGCCTTCGCCGAGCAGCACCAGATCCCGATCGCCAAGAACAAGCGCGGCGAGGCGCCCTTCTCCGTCGACGCCAACCTGCTGCATGCCTCCTCGGAAGGCCGCGTGCTGGAAGACCCGGCGGTCGAGGTTCCCGATTACGTCTATTCGCGCACCATCTCGCCGGAAGATGCGCCGGACAAGCCGACTATCATTACCATCGGCTTCGAGAAGGGCGACGCGGTTTCGATCGACGGCCAGAAGCTGTCGCCGGCGACGCTGCTCGCCAAGCTCAACGATCTCGGCCGCGACAACGGCATCGGCCGGCTCGACCTCGTCGAGAACCGCTTCGTCGGCATGAAGTCGCGCGGCATGTACGAGACGCCCGGCGGCACGATCCTGCATGCGGCGCATCGCGCCATCGAGTCGATCACGCTCGACCGCGGCGCAGCCCATCTCAAGGACCAGATCATGCCGCAATATGCCGAGCTGATCTATAACGGCTTCTGGTTCTCGCCGGAGCGCGAGATGCTGCAGGCGCTGATCGACAAGAGCCAGGAGTTCGTCACCGGCGACGTGCGCCTCAAGCTCTACAAGGGCGGCGTCCATGTCATCGGCCGATCGAGCGACTATTCGCTCTACGACCAGGACCTCGTCACCTTCGAGGAAGGCGCGGTCGCCTACGACCATCGCGACGCGGCCGGCTTCATCAAGCTCAATGCGCTTCGCCTGCGTACGCTCGGCCAGCGCAAGAAGAAGCTGGGTCTCTGAGCCCCGTTATCGCGCGGCGCCTTGTGCGCCCTGCGACGCGGCCCCCAGGTGTCATCCCGTGCGCGCTGCGGCATGTAATGCCGCTGCGCAGACACGGGACCGCGTGACGACAAAAGCTCCCATCACCCGGCGAGGTCAGACCACGCCGGGTTTTCCTTTTCGATCAACGCTGTCTTCCAGGCGCGGCGCCATGTCTTGAGGACTTTCTCGCGCTCAATCGCCTGATTGGGGTCGTCGAACGTTTCGACATAGACGAGGCGATCAATGTTGTACTTGGCCGCGTGCCCCTTGATCGCGTGGGTCTTGTGCTCGGCGATCCGGCGTTCGAGATCGCTGGTGATGCCGATGTAGAGCGGGCCGTCCTTGCGAGTGGCGAGGATGTAGACGGCGTAGATGCGGGCGGTCATGTAGACCTCGCGGTGAGGGCGAGACAGCACCCTATCCGGCACGCGGTCCCGTGTCTGCGCAGCAGCACTGCGTGCCGCAGCGCGCACGGGATGACACCCTTCAAAAACGCCGCTGCGTGAACCACCGCCGCGCTCGCGCGTTAAGCACTCACCGATCAACCTGAGTGCTCCTCGCATGCTTCGCTTCCTCGCCCCTGCCCTGATTTCCGCAACCCTCGCCACGACCGCCATCGCTCAGGAAGTCCCACCGAAAAGCGAGAAACCGGCAACGCCGGAGATCGCGACCTGCAAGACGGCCGCGCTGCAGGCGCTCCACGCCAAGGAACCGGAGATCAAGGACATCTATATCGACGAGGACGCCGCCACGGTCGCGGTGTCCGAAGCGAAGATCGAAAACATTCCGGTCACGCGCATCGTCATGGCCGAGGCCTATCTGCGGACCGATCGCTCGGACAAGCCGCGCCGCTTCCTCTGCCTGCTCGGCGAGAAGAACAAGGTGCTGCTGACCTTCTTTACCGCGCGCTGAGGCCTGCCGGCAGGCAAAGCGAAAGGGCCGCTCAACGGCCCTGTTGCTCTCCTGGGAACGAACTGCCCCTCAGCCGCCGTCGACGACCCTGGTTGCGGGCCGGTCATGGCCATCCGCCAGCTCCTCGTGCCAGCGGCCGTTCTGATCCTGATAGACGATCCCGTCGGTATTTCCGGCGACAGTCTGCCGGGCGGCGGCCCGGTTTGCCGCCTTCAACGCCGCATCATGCGTCGGAAAGGTCTCCGACAGCGCGCCGCCGACCTTGTAGGCCCAGCCGCCGTCATGCTCGACCACCTCGTACTTGACCATGACCATCGCGCATCCTCCTTTCAATCGAAGGAAAACCGCGCCCCGGCCATGGGGTTCCGGCTAATCGCCGTTGCCGCTATCGGCCGCGCGCAGCGAATCCAGCACCGGCATCGAGGTGATGTGGTAGCCGGCATCGACATGATGGATATCGCCGGTGACACCTCCGGAGAGATCCGAGAGATAATAGAGCGCCGAGCCGCCGATCTCTTCAAGCGAAACCGACTTGCGCAAGGGCGAATTGGCGCGCTGCCAGGAGAGCATAGCGCGCGCATCGGAGATACCGGCGCCGGCCAGCGTCCGCACCGGCCCGGGCGAGAGCGCGTTGACGCGGATGCCGCGCGGGCCGTAATCGCCGGCGAGATAGCGCACGCTCGCCTCAAGCGCCGCCTTGGCGACGCCCATGACGTTGTAGTTCGGCATGATCCGCGTCGAGCCGCCATAGGTCAGCGTGATCATGCTGCCGCCCCTGGGCATGCGCTCCGCTGCCCGCCGGGCGATCTCGGTGAAGGAGAAGCAGGAGATCACCATGGTTCGCGAGAAGTTCTCGCGGCTGGTGTCGGCATAGAGGCCCTTGAGCTCGTTCTTGTCGGAGAAGCCGATGGCGTGGACGATGAAGTCCAGCGTGTTGCGCTCGGGATCGCCACCCCAGGCCTCGTCGAGCGCAGCAAAGGCAGCATCGACCGAAGCGCTGTCCTCGACGTCGCAGGGCACGACCAGCTTCGAGCCGATGCTCTCCGCCAGCGGCCGGACGCGCTTGCCGAGCGCATCGCCCTGATAGGTGAAGGCGATCTCGGCGCCATGGGCGTGAAGGGTGCGGGCAATGCCCCAGGCAATCGAATTCTGATTGGCGACGCCCATGATGAGGCCGCGCTTGTTGTGCATCAGCGGGAGCATGGCAAACTCGGAAGGGGCTTCAGGAACGGGTCCGAAGGCGGGGAAACGGAGGGAAGTCGGCTGGTCGGGTGGATCGAACTCTCGGCATATCGGCACTGCCCGGTTTTTGCGGGCACGAAAACGGCTAGTCTGTCCTGGTGATCGCGGCAGCGGCGGCCTTCGAGGTCGAAACCGGCACGATCTCGAAACGCACGAGATCGTTCCATTGCAGGACCCATTCCTGCAGCAGCGCGATATCGTCGCATTCCATGATCTGGAAGCAGCGGCCGAGATCGGCCGAGACCCAGCTCTCGACATAGCGCACGCCGGCCGGAGCCATCCGCCCGCTATGCTGGAAGCGGGCGTAGACGTCCTTCACGCGGGCCTGATCGAAATGCTCGATCACCATGAAGAGCATGGCGCTCTCAGACCTCCAGGCGCTTCATCACGATGGTGGCGTTGGTGCCGCCGAAACCGAAGGAGTTCGAGAGCACGCAGCCGAGGCCGGCATTGTCGATGCGCTTGCGCACGATCGGCATGTCGGCGAAGGCCGGGTCGAGCTCGTCGATATGGGCGCTCTCGCAGATGAAATCGTTGTTGAGCATCAGGAGCGAGTAGATCGCTTCCTGCACGCCGGTGGCGCCGAGCGAATGGCCGGTCAGCGACTTCGTCGCCGAGATCGGCGGCGACTTGTCGCCGGCGCCGAAGACCTCGCGGATCGCCTCGATCTCCTTGGCGTCGCCGACCGGGGTCGAGGTGCCATGCGGATTGATGTAATCGACCTTGGCCTTCACGCTTTCCAGCGCCATCTTCATGCAGCGCACCGCGCCCTCGCCGGACGGCGCGACCATGTCGTAGCCGTCCGAGGTCGCGCCATAGCCGACGATCTCGCCGTAGATCTTGGCGCCGCGTGCCCTGGCATGCTCCAGCTCCTCGAGCACGACGACACCGGCGCCGCCGGCGATGACGAAGCCGTCGCGGGCCAAATCATAGGCGCGCGAGGCGCGCGCGGGCGTTGCATTGAAGTCGGAGGACATCGCGCCCATGGCGTCGAAGAGGACGGAGAGCGTCCAGTCCAGCTCCTCGCAGCCGCCGGCGAAGATGACGTCCTGCTTGCCCCACTGGATCAATTCATAGGCATTGCCGATGCAGTGGTTCGAGGTCGCGCAGGCCGAGGAGATCGAATAGTTGACGCCCTTAATCTTGAACCAGGTCGCCAGCGTCGCCGAAGCGGTCGAGGACATGCCCTTGGGCACGGCGAAGGGGCCGACCTTCTTCGAGGAACCGCTCTCGCGGGCCTTGTCATAGGCGTCGATCAAGGCGCGGGTCGAGGGGCCGCCGGAACCCATGATGATGCCGGTGCGCTCGTTGCTGATCTCGGCCGTCTCCAGGCCCGCATCGGCGATCGCCTGCTCCATCGCGACCTGGTTCCAGGCCGAGCCGCCGCCATGGAAACGCATGGCGCGCCGGTCGAGCACCGTCGCGGGATCGAGCGTCGGCACGCCGGCGACCTGGCTGCGGAAGCCGTGCTCGGCGAAATCCGGAACGAAGGAAATGCCCGATTTCGCCGATTGCAGCGACGCCAGGACCTCCTGCGTGTTGTTGCCGATGGACGAGACGATGCCCATCCCGGTGACCACGACGCGTCTCATGCTCGCTACTCCAGCTCTCAGCACGCGGCGGGCAAGCCCGGCCGCTTCTGGATTCCTATCGCGCAAATGGACCGAGCGGCAGCTGCGCGCAAGGTCGGGCTGCGTTTTTCCTCAGGCGGCTTCCGGCTTGAACAGGCCGACGCGCATGTCGCTGACCGTGTAGATGCGCTTGCCGTCGGCCTCCAGCCAGCCATCGGCGATGCCCAGGACGAGCTTCGACTTGAAGACGCGCTTGAAGTCGACGCCGTAGACGACCTTCTTGACCGAGGGCAGGACCTGATCGGCGAACTTGACCTCGCCGACGCCGAGCGCCCGGCCACGGCCCGGCAGGCCGAGCCAGCCGAGGAAGAAGCCGGTGAGCTGCCAGAGCGCATCGAGCCCGAGGCAGCCCGGCATCACCGGATCGCCCTTGAAATGGCAGTCGAAGAACCAGAGATCGGGCTTGATGTCGAACTCGGCGCGGACCATGCCCTTGCCGTGCTCGCCGCCCTCTTCGGCGATCTCGACGATGCGGTCGAACATCAGCATCGGCGGCAGCGGCAACTGCGCATTGCCCGGCCCGAACAGTTCCCCACGACCGCAGGCGAGGATCTCCTCGTAGCTGAAAGACGACTGACGCTGCATTCCCGTGAGGCTCCCTCGCACCGGCCGGATGCGGCCGACGTCTCCTGCGCCGTGCCTAACACAGCGGAAGCCGGAAACGAAAGAGCAGCGGGCGCGTTGACCCACACCGCAACGCCGAAAACCACAACGAAACCGCGCCAGATCAATGCAGCAAGGGGCGCCCACCGCCTGGAAGCCGGCGCGACGCTTGCGACGGGAAGCCCGACGCCCTACATTTCAGTTGAAATCATTCAAGAGACGGAGCCTCCAGGACATCCGTTAGACAAAAGGGCACGCGAGCACGGCATGAGCGACCTGACCTCCCAGGACCAGGGCTATGGAACGCCGACGCGGCAGGGCTGTCCCTTTCACGATATCCGCCAGAAGCTGCGGCGCGTCGGGTTGCGCCCGACCCGCCAGCGCGTCTCGCTCGGCTGGGTGCTCTTTGCCAAGGGCCAGCGCCATGTCAGCGCCGAGATGCTGTTCGAAGAGGCGATGAAGGAGCGCATCCCGGTCTCGCTGGCGACGATCTACAACACGCTGCGCCAGTTCACCGAGGCAGGCCTGCTGCGCGAACTCACCCTCGACGGCGCCAAGGCCTATTTCGACACCGCCGACCATGATCACCATCATTTCGTCGTCGATGGCGAGAACCGGGTGATCGACATCCCGGCCGACGAGATCGACGTCGCCAGCCTGCCGGTGCCACCCGCAGGCTACGAGATCGCGCGGGTCGACGTCGTGGTGCGGCTGCGCAAGATCGACGGCTGATCGCCGCTCCGCCACTTCCGGGGACGATATTCATGCGCTTCACCGATTCGCTGCTCTCGCGCCGCGCGCTTGCAGGCCTCCTGCTCGCAGCAGCCGTTCCCGCCACGCCGGCGCTCGCCGCACCGCGCGTACTTCGGGGCACCGTCGCCTATCGCGAACGCATGGCGCTGCCGCCCGGCGCGATCGTCGAGGTCAAGCTGCTCGACGTCTCGCTGGCCGATGCCCCCTCCCGCACGATCGCCGAGACCCGCGTTTCCGGTCGGCGCATCCCGGCACGCTGGACCCTGCGCTTCGATTCACGGCGGATCGAGCCCCGACACAGCTACGCGCTGCAGGCGCGCATTCTCGACGGCGACCGGCTGCTCTTCACCACCACGGAACGGCACAGCGTTTTCACGGGCGGGCCGGACAAGACCGATATCTGGGTTCAGCGCGTCTCGGGCGATGACCGGCCCCCCGCCGCGGCCCCCTCCCCGATCGGAAGCTGGCGTCTCGCAAGCCTCGGCAGCAAGGACGTTCCCGGCTCGATCATCACGACCCTCGCGATCGCGGCGGACGGCAATGTGTCAGGCCGGGGCGGTTGCAACGGCTTCGGCGGCAATGCGACGCTCAAAGGCCGGGCGATCCGGTTCTCGCGGATGGTTTCGACGATGATGGCCTGCGCGCCGGACGTGATGGCGCAGGAGCGCGGCTTCCTCGACGGGCTTGCCAAGGTCCGCCGCTGGGATATCCATCGCGGCTCCGGCCTGCTCGCGCTGCTCGACAGCCGCGGCCGGCCGGTGATGGTGCTGACTGCGCAGTAGCGCAGGCGGCCAGCGTCAGTCGACCTTCTCGTTGGGATAGACGCCCCAGAGACGCTCCTGGCGGATAAAGCCATCGATGTTGCCGACGCTGATGCGACACCAGGCATTGACGCAGGACGAGACGCTGGTGACGACGCCCGGCTGCAGCCTGGCGACGACGGCTGACTCCTCGTTCGCAGCGCTGCGCATCGGGAAATTCTCGTCCTTTTTCTTCGACCAGGGCGCGACGAGCGCGGTGCGGCGGCCGGAGAGCAGGCTGTGCAGCACCCAGCCCTCGGTGCCGTCGGCATCGCGCACGCGGCGCCAGGTCTCGAATTCCGCGGTGACTTCCATCGGCAGGCCGGCGCGCTGATAGACCCAGCGCGTCCGGTGCTCCTTCGAGGGGCCTTCGCGCAGGTTCACGCGATCCGTCTTCAGGCTGACATAACGCGGCACCGGCAGCCCGGTGACCGACCCGGCCTGCATGTCCTGGGCAGAGGCGACCGCAGGCAAGCCGAGGAGGGCGAACGTCGCCAGGGCCAGGCAGCGCATCGACGAGATTTTCATGCCGCCACTCTCCTTCGCGTCCGCTTACCCCCGGCGAAGGGGCAAGTTGTCATCCGCCGCGCTGCCGCCTAGACAACGATCATGGTGCCGCGCAACAATTCCCATTCCTGGGCCACCAGGGTTAATGGCGGGTTGAGGATATCAGGCCGATACGGCCAATGACGGAAGGGTGACCGCCATGTCGAAGAAGAAGCCCTTGGTGGTGGTGACGCGCAAACTGCCCGCCGTGGTCGAGACCCGGATGCGCGAACTCTTCGACGCACAGCTCAACATCGACGACAAGCCGATGTCGCAGGCCGCGCTGGTCGAGGCCGTGAAGACCGCCGACGTGCTCGTCCCGACCGTGACCGACAAGATCGACGCCGCCGTGATCGCGCAGGCCGGCGACCAGCTGCGCCTGATCGCCAATTTCGGCAACGGCGTCGACAATATCGACGTCGCCAGTGCCGTGCAGCGCGGCATCACGGTGACCAACACGCCGGGCGTCCTGACCGACGATACCGCGGACATGACGATCGCGCTGATCCTGGCCGTCGCCCGCCGCATTGCCGAGGGCGCGCGCGTCATCCCCGATGACGACTGGGCCGGCTGGTCGCCGACCTGGATGCTCGGCCGGCGCATCACCGGCAAGCGCCTCGGCATCGTCGGCATGGGCCGCATCGGCCAGGCACTGGCGAAGCGCGCCGCCGCCTTCGGCCTCTCGATCCACTACCATAACCGCCGCCGGGTCGATCCGCGCACGGAGGAAGCGCTCAATGCGACCTATTGGGATTCGCTCGACCAGATGCTGGCGCGGATGGACATCGTCTCGGTCAACTGCCCGCATACGCCGGCGACCTATCACCTGCTCTCGGCCCGCCGCCTCAAGCTGATGAAGCCGGACGCGATCCTGGTGAACACCGCCCGCGGCGAGGTCGTCGACGAGACCGCGCTTGCCCGCATGCTGGAAGCCGGGGAGCTCGCCGGCGCCGGGCTCGACGTGTTCGAGAGCGAGCCGGCGGTCAATCCGCGCCTGCTCAGGCTGGCGCGCCAGCACAAGGTCGTGGTGCTCCCGCATATGGGCTCGGCCACGCATGAGGGCCGCGCCGATATGGGCGAGAAGGTCATCGTCAACATCAAGACCTTCATGGACGGCCACAAGCCGCCGGACCGCGTGCTGCCGAGCATGCTCTGAGGGCACGCTTCAGGCGGCGCGCAGCCCCGCAAGGCGCGCCGCTTCCGCAGGCCATTCCCTGAAATCGTCGACGACCGCTGCCGCTCCAGCAGCCAGCAGGCGCTCGCGCATGCGCCCCTTATCATGGGCGACGCCGGTGAAACCGGCGACCTGCATGCCGGCCGCCCGCGCCGCCAGCACGCCCGGCACCGAATCCTCCAGCACCAGGCAGCGCCCGGCCTCGGCACCCATCTGCGACGCAGCGAACAGGAAGACATCCGGCGACGGCTTGCCGCGCGCCACCTGCGAGGCCGAGAAGACATGGGGATCGAACAGGTCGATCAATCCCGCCAGCGCGAGATTGCGACGCAGCGGCTCGAGCACCGTCGAGGACGCCACGCAGCGGCGCCCGGCCAGAGCGGTCAGCGCCTCGCGCACGCCGGGAAGCGCGCGCAGTTCGGTTTCCAGACGCAGCGCGACCGCATCCTCGATGCGCGTCTCGAAATCGGCAGGGAGAGACCGGCCGAGCTCCAATTCGATGATCTTAAGGCCGTCGACCCAGGGAATGCCGACGAGCCGCTCGACATAATGGTCGAGCGTCCAGTGACTCAGGCCGATCTCATGACACATGGCGAGGTTGACCTCGCCATAAAGCGTCTCGGTATCGATCAGCGTGCCGTCGCAATCGTAGATGACGAGGTCGAACGACACGGGCCTTGCCCCCCGGCCGCTCAGCGGGCCTGGAGCGCGTCGAACTGGCCGGTCTTGCGGAAACGCCAGAGATAGGAGGAGATGACCGCCTCCGACGAGGTCGGCGCCAGCCCGAGCCCGGCGAAGTCGCGGCCCTCGGCCTTGGCCTCCGCAGAGACCACGTTGTCGCTGGCGAGCAGCGTAACCTGATCGCGCGTCATGACGAGTTCGTCCGGGATCAGGCCGAGCGTCAGCGTGTCGGCGACCTGCAGCACGCTGCCCATGATCCGGGCCAGTGGGAAAGGCAACGGCGCGAGCAGGCGCTTGCGGCCGGTCACCTTGCAGACTTCCTCGACGATCTCACGCAGGCTCTGCACCTCCGGCCCGCCAAGCTCGTAGACGCGACCGCCTTGCACGATGCCGTCGACAGCACGGGCGACGATCTCGGCGACGTCGCCGACGAAGGCCGGCTGGAACTTCGTCACGCCATCGCCGACCAGCGGCACCACCGGCAGCATCCGGGCGAGCGAGGCGAAGCGGTTGAAGAACGTATCCTCCGGCCCGAACATCACGGACGGCCGCAGCACGACCGCGCCCGGCACGGAGGCGAACATGGCCGCCTCGCCCTCGGCCTTGGAGCGGGCATAGGCCGAAGCCGATTCGGCGGAGGCGCCGAGCGCCGAGACCTGGACCACGCGGGCGATGCCGGCAGCGGCGCAGGCCTGCGCGACGGCGCGAGCGCCATTCGCCTGCACGGCCGGGAAGCTCTGGCGACCCTGCTCCTGCATGATGCCGACGAGATTGACGACGGCGTCAGTGCCCCTCACGGCGGCCGCGACCGAAGCGGGATAGCGCAGATTGGCCTGAACGGCATGGATCTGGCCGACAGAGCCCAGCGGCTGGAGGAAATTGGCGAGATCCGGCCGACGCACGGCGACGCGCACCCGGTAGCCGCGCTTGACGAGCGCGCGCACGACATGGCGGCCGACGAAACCGGAGCCGCCGAAAACCGTGACGAGTTGCTGGGCCGGGGCCTGGGAAGCCATCGTGAAAGCTCCGTTTAGAATGCTTCTGCCCTCCTAGATCATGTTCCGCCAAAGTGGAAATGCCTTTTGCGGCAGAGACCTCCTGCGCCCAGGCCCTGCGGCGTTCCGCCCTACTCCCAGACGCGGCATCCCCCATTCAACGTCGATCAGCCGCTTTCGCACCGGAACGGCCCGGAATTCGCTATGGCCGCTGAGACCCTTTCCACAGGACCGCAAAAACAAATTCATTTCGCCGCGACAGGGCCGTTGACAGGACGACTCGGCCCCCGTAAACGAACCGCCGTTGCCCAGGTGGCGGAATTGGTAGACGCACCAGCTTCAGGTGCTGGCGCTCGCAAGGGCGTGGAGGTTCGAGTCCTCTCCTGGGCACCACTCTTTTTCCTCAGCAGGAGAAAGAGTTACGCATTGATAAGGGGTTAGGTGGTATCCGCTTTGACATTGCGGGTTGACACCGGGGCTCTTGCAATGCCCGTCCCTTCGCTACCAAGTCGGGATCCTACGACCTCAACGTGAAGGTGCCGCTGGCCCTTCGCGCCCTTGCCAGAGGGGCAGCGCGTCAGCCTTCCCGTTGCCGGCGAGCAGTACAGCGTCGTCGTCAGCGACAAGGTCTTCCTCTCGCCGCGAACCAAGGAAGCGAAGATCGCCCGGGAACGCTTTCCCCTCGCGATCAATGCCCTCAATGCCTTCTTCGAATCGCTCGGGCAGCCACCGCAGACCTTGGGCCGGGCCGATGTGAGAGCCCTCGCCCGCGAGGCCTACAAGCAGGCCGTCAGCGACATCGATCACGATGACGCCGATGAGGTCGAGGCCTATCGCGACGCGTTCGCTGAGGCGACTGCCCACCATCTCAACGAAGGCACCAGCGAGAAGACCGTCAAGATCGAGGCAGCCATCGAGACCGGCATATGGCGCAGAGGTAACGAGAAGCTCGGCACATTATATTCAACCGAGGCATTTACCGATAACCGGCGTAGCGCGGCAAAATGACTGCTTTGCCGCAGTATGGAAGGCAATCAGCGGGTGCCGATACGCAGGCCGAACACCTTCGGGATCGCGGCAGCCGCGCGCATCGCCACCGAGGGTGTCTCGCGGCGCTCGTCGGCCTCCTCGCAGCCGATAATGCCCCAGCGCACGAAACGGCCTCCGACAACCCGGAAAGGCTCCGGCGGCAGCGCGGACAGCTCTCGGCGGCAAAACGGAAGGTTGGCCCATTCATCCTGCTCGCCGAGGACGAGCGATGCGAGAGATTGTCCGCCGATATAGGTCGGGTTGACCCCATGGCCGGAGTAGCCGCAGCCATAATGCACGCGCGTACCGGGCAAGGTCCGGAAAAATGGCAGGCGATCGGAGGAGACGTCGAGGCCACCACCCCAGATCTTCGCCACTCCGACATCGCCCAGGCCGGGCAGAAGTCGCCGCAGGCCACGCTCGGCCCTGGCGGCCGATGCCGCATCCTGCGTCAGGATGGGGTCGACCGCGTTGCCATTGTAGCTGATCGGGCCCGAGCCCGATCCCATCAACACACGCCCGTCGATGGTCGTGCGGAAATAATGCACGAACATGCGCATGTCGGCGAGGCCTTGCTCGCCCGTCCAGCCGATCTCCTCCAGCTTCTCAGGCACGGGCTCGGTCATCAACGCATAGCTTGAAAAGACGCTGACATAGGGCCTGATCTCGCGACGGCTGGCGAGGCCGGTATTGGTGGCGAGAACGACGTCGCGCGCGAGAATCTGCCCGCCCGGCGTCCGCAACCGGTTCGGCGAGCCGCTGTCCAGACCGGACAGAGGCGTGTTTTCGTAGATCGTGACGCCTGCCTCGATCGCGGCGCGGCGCAATGCCCGGGCGAGCCGGGCCGGGTGCACATTGGCACCTTCGGGGAGGTAGATGCCGCCGCGGAAGACGGGCGACTTGCAATAGGCCGCGACTTCCGCCGGCGAGAGCGCCCTGGCAGTGTCGGAAACTCCCAGCCGTTCGGCCGTCGCGACGGAGGCTGCGACCTTGGCGTCCTGCGCAGGACAGGTGGAGATCCGGACATTGCCGCTTTCACGCCACCAGACGTCGCGCCCCGGCGCGGTCGCGAAGCGGCGGATGGCATCCTGCGCCTTGGTGCCGGCACGGGCGACGGCGAGCGCGGCATCGGCGCCGAGCGAGGCTTCTATCCCGCCGAGCGAGCCCCAGTAACCATGGGTCTTGCCGCCATTCTTGCCGCTCGCCCCCGAGCCGCAAAGCGAGGCCTCGATGAGCACCACGCTCAGTCCAGGCGCGCGCTCGCGCAGAGCCAGAGCCGTCCATAATCCCGTGAAGCCGCCGCCGACGATGGCGACATCGGCCGTGATCTCACCGCTGAGCGAGGGCGACGGCGCCACGCCGCCCTCCGCCTTCAGAGCATCGGTGAACCACCAGGACGGATCACCTGGGAGCATGCTGGGAACAGCAGGATCTCGTGACATGTCGCAACCGATTTTCTTGAAGAAGGAGGCGGAAAGGCGCGGCGCCTGCGGGGCCCCTAGACGAGCGCCTGAACCTGAACCTCGACCAGGATGTCGTCGGCCGCGAGCCGGGACTCGACCGTCGCGCGCGCCGGCGGCCGCTCGGGGTCGACCCAGGTTTCCCAGACGGCGTTCATTTCGTTGAACGTGCCGACATCCTTCAGCCAGATATTGGCTGTGACGAGACGGGTGCGGTCGGTGCCGGCCATCGCGAGATAGGAATCGATCTGGGCCAGAATATCGGCCGTCTGCTCACGCACGCCGCCGCTGCGGTCCTTGGCGGTCAGCCCGGAGAGGAAAGCGAAGCCGTTCGCAATCAGGACCTTGCTCAGGCGGCCGGTGACTTCATGACGGGTGATCATTGTGCCTCTGTTCGTTGCGCGAGTGGAAGAAGACCGGCGGGGCGGAACCAACCGCCGCCTACCGCTTAAAGGTGTGCCTCTCTGATACGGATGATCCAGACCAGCTTGGCCTCTTCGCTGCTGCGATTGACCAGGTGATGCGGGATGCTGCTCTCGAACTGGAAGCTGTCGCCCTCGCGGATCTCCGCCACGGCGTTGCCGACAGCCAGCTCCACCCGGCCGGAAAGGACGTAGCCGGCCTTGTCGCCCGGCCCGGTCAGGACGTCGTCGCTGGTCGCTCCCGGCGGCAAGGTCAGGATCATGAAGCGGAGCTGGTTGTTATCCTTCGGCGACAGCAGTTCCTTGGTCAGGAGGCCGGGCCCGACGACGAAGCGCGGGCGGTTTTCCCGGCGGCGCACGAAGGTTGGCTCGTCATTCGTCTCCGGCTCCCGCTCGAGGAAGGCCCAGAGATTCACCCCGAGTGCGCTCCTCAGCTTCTGCAGCGTGCTGATCGAGGGGTTCGAATTGCCGCGCTCGATCTGGCTGATGATCCCGGCGGACAGCCCCGCTTTTGTCGCCAGCTCGAGGATCGTAAGCTTCCTGTCGGTGCGGAGCGCGCGCAGCCGCTGCCCGATCTGGGCGGCGTCATCATCGGAGGGCGCCGGATCGGTCGCGACAGAAAGAGGCTTCGGCATGCAGGGAAATCCATTAAAGTGAAAACAGACCATAGTGAAATTCATTGAAGGGCGCAATTGCCTTGATGCGATATTGGCCTCCAACAAAATTATCAAACGATATCAGCGCTACTAGAGACCTCGCGGCGCAGCACCCCTCACGGGACGCCTCAATCCCTTGACATCGAATTCAACATAGTGAAGCAATGTTCACGAAGCCCCGGAGAAGGTCGCCTTGGGAGGCTCGAATGCCGCAGTTTCGCAGATGCCTTCCGGGAAAGGCGTCGCTGTCGCCTACATCGCTGTCAAATCGGCATGCCCGCCGCAGCGCCGGGGTTGCTCCTGCGCTTGCTGGCCTTCGGAGTTGTGACCCGTCCAGATGGCCAGGCGAAACGGCTGCCGCTGCGCGGCCGGAGAACTCGATCATTTCCAACGATATCAAGGGGATTGCGATGACCGTCTCACGCGCTGCTGCTCTGTTGCTCGGCCTTGCTGCCGCAACTCCTGCCTTTGCCGGAAAGGCGAACGACACGCTCACCGTGTCCTGGGATCGTGAGCAGACCACCCTCGACGTCTATTACTTCACGGATCACTCCGGCCTCACCCTGATGAACAACGTCTGGGACGGGCTCGTCGATCGGGATCCCAAGACCGGGGAGTATGTCGGCAATCTCGCCACGAGCTGGAAGTGGGAGAGCCCGACCAGCCTCCTCTTCGAGCTGCGGAAGGGCGTCAAATTCCATAACGGCGAGGATTTCGACGCCGACGACGTCGTCTACACGATCGACTACGTCAAGGATCCCAACAACAAGATCCTCCTGGTGCAGATGGTCAGCTGGATCGACGCCGTCGAGAAGGTCGATCAATACACCGTGCGCATCAAGCTGAAGCGCCCGTTCCCGGCCGCGCTGGAATATCTCACGCTGGGCGTGCCGATCTATCCGGATCAATACTACAAGAAGGTCGGCACCGCCGGAATGGGCAAGAATCCGGTCGGCACCGGTCCCTATAAGGTCACCTCGTTCTCCCCCGGGCGCGAATACGTGATGGAGCGGAACGACGCCTATTTCACAGGCGGGACGAAGCCCAAGGCGCGCATCAAGCGGGTCGTCGTCCGGACCCAGAAAGACCTCAACCTGATGATGGGCGAGCTGATGACCAAGCGCGCCGAATTCCTGTGGCGGCTGACGCCGGACCAGGCCGACCAACTGGAGAGCATCCCCACCATCCGGGTCGAGCGCTCGCCAACCCTGCGGGTCGCCTTCCTGACCTTCAATGCGCTTGACCCGCAGTCGCCGCTCGCGCGCCCCGAGGTCCGGCGCGCCGTCGCCCATGCGGTCAATCGCGACGCGATCGCCAAGAATCTCATCCGTGGTGGAGCGGCCACGCTCAAAACCGTCTGCGCGACCAAGCAGCTTGCCTGTCCCGCACCGGGGGTCGATTACGCCTATGATCCGGCCAAGGCCAAGGAGCTTCTCGCCAAGGCGGGGCTCCCGGACGGTTTCGAGACCTCGATCGGCTCGACCTCGGACCGCTTCATCACCGAGGCGGTGATCGGCGACCTCCAGCGCGTCGGTATCCGCGCCGCCATGAACTTCAACGTCTGGGCTGCTTTCCGCGACAAATGGGTCAAGCGCGAGATGCCGCTCTTCCACGCCTCGACCGGCTTCTGGGGTATCAGCGACGCCTCGATCGCCTTCGGGACCTATTTCGGCGAGGCGCCGCAGGACCTTTCGCGGGACCCGGTCGTGACCGAGGCGATCCGCAAGGCGGACGGCACGCAATCTGTCGAGGAGCGGACGAAGTTCTACAAGGAGGCGCAGGACCGCATCCTGGATCAGGTCTATTGGCTGCCTCTCGTTGAAATCGTCAACAATTACGCTTTCTCGAAAGAGCTCGATTTCACGCCGTCTCCAGATGAGATCAACCGCTTCTACCGCGCTTCCTGGAAGTGATCTTCATGAACCTTTCGATCGGCCCCAATTCTGAGGGAGGTTCGCATTGGCAAGTTTCGCGCTGAAACGAATCCTCGTCGCCGTCCTGGTCGCCTTCACGGTCTCGGTCGTGTCGTTCACCGTGCTGCGCCTCTCGGCCGATCTCGCCCAGGCGCTGGCCGGTGAGGGCGCAAGTTCCGAGCAGGTCGAGCAGATCCGCATCAGCTATGGTCTGGATCGGCCGCTTGCGCTGCAATACCTCGACTGGCTCGGGAACATCATCCGCGGCGATCTGGGGGAATCGTACTACTTCAAGCAGCCGGTCTCGGCTCTGATCCTGGAACGCGTCCCGGTCACCTTCACCGTCGCGACGCTGGCGATCGGGCTGGCCCTGCTGCTGGCGATCCCGCTCGGCATCTGCGCGGCCCTGAATCGAAACAGCTGGCTGGACCGGCTCTGCCTGACGACGGCGGTGGTCGGCCAGGCGGTACCGAGCTTCTGGCTCGCGCTGATGCTGATCTACATTTTCGGCCTGCACTGGCAGTGGTTGCCCTTGTCGGGAAGCGAGGAGTGGCAGGGCTTCATCCTGCCGATCATCGTGCTCGCCTATTATGCGATGCCGGCGATCATGCGCCTGACGCGGGCGGGGATGATCGAGGTGCTGCATGCGGACTACATCCGGACCGCGCGCGCCAAGGGGCTGAGCCTCAGGGCCATCGTCACAACCCATGCCCTGCGCAACGCGCTGATGCCGGTCGTGGCGCTCGCTGCGGTCCAGTTCGGCTTCCTGCTCGGGGGCTCGACGGTCGTCGAGACGGTCTTCGCGCTGCATGGCGTCGGCTATCTCAGCTGGGAATCGATCCAGCGAGCCGACTTCCCCGTCGTCCAGTCGATCGTGCTGATGTTCTCGATGATCTTCGTCGTCCTCACGCTGGCGTCCGACCTGTTGAATGCCGCAATCGATCCCCGGGTGCGCCTGCAATGACCGATATGTCTCTCTCCGGGCCGTCATCGGCCTCGGCGCGGGGCGCGCGCGCCAGGCGTTGGCTGCGCAACACCGGCGCGAGCGTCGGCGGCGCGATCGTCCTCCTCGCCGTTCTCTGCGCGGTCGCGGCGCCGCTCCTGGCCCCGTATGACCCTTATCTCCAGGACTTGCCGACGCGGCTGAAGCCGCCGGTCTGGGCAGCGGAGGGCAGTTGGGCCCATATGCTGGGGACCGACCAGCTCGGCCGCGATTATCTCAGCCGCCTGATCTACGGCAGCCGGATTTCGCTGCTGATCGGCTTCGGCACCGTCCTGATCTCGGGCTCGATCGGTATCCTGCTGGGCATGCTGGCCGGCTTCTATGGCGGCCGCCTGGATCTGATGATCTCCTTCTTCGTCACCGTGCGGCTCGCCATGCCGATCGTTCTGGTCGCGCTCGCCGTTGTCGGGCTGATCGGAAGCTCTCTGACCGTCGTGGTCGCTGTTCTCGGCCTGCTGCTATGGGATCGCTTCGCTGTGGTGACGCGGGCCACGGTCATGCAGTTGCGCGACAGCGAATATATTATCGCAGCGCGCTCCTATGGCGGCTCCGACGCCAGGATCATGCTGCGCCATGTGCTGCCGAACATCCTGGGTCCGATCCTGGTCGTGTTCACGCTCGAAATCGCCCACGCGATTCTGCTCGAGGCCGCGCTCTCGTTCCTGGGGCTCGGTGTTCAGCCGCCGCTTCCATCCTGGGGGCTGATGATCGCGGAAGGGCGGAACTACGTCTTCTTCACGCCCTGGGTGATCACGATTCCCGGTATCGCGCTCGTGGTCCTGGTGCTCGGCATCAACCTGCTGGGCGACGGGCTGCGCGACCTGAGCTCGCCGAGAGATGCTGCCGACTGAATCCCAGACATGTCCAGCCCGGCAAGTAGCCGTGGATCTGATGCCTTCCGAGTGGCCGATGCCGCGCCACGAATGACCGAAGAAGAGGAACGCCGAAATGATTGAACATGCGATGACGGAATACAAGAAGCGGGTGAGCGAGGTTCGCGGCGGGTCGAAGGCCCGCCCGCGCGATCCGAACGAGCGCCGCGCGCAGTTCGAGGCCTATGCCGACATCTTCAAGGAGCCGTATCCGGCGAGCATCACAGTCACCAACTGGTTCATCGCCGCGCCGGGGCGCGAGATTCCGATCCGGATCTACAGCCAAAAGACCGACGAGAAGCAGCCGACGATCGTTTACTTCCATGGCGGCGGCTATATGTCCGGCAGCCTCTACACCCACGATACGGTGGTTGCGAACCTGGCGGCTGGCACCGGCGCCCAGATCGTCGCCGTCCATTATCGCCGGGCTCCGGAGAACCCCTATCCGGCTGCGGTCGATGACGGCTTCTTCACGCTGCAATGGCTCGAAAAATACGCCGATCGCTACAAGATCGACCTCGATCGCCTCGCGATCGCCGGTGACAGCGCCGGAGGCGGCCTGACCGCGGCCATCTCGATGATGTCGCGTGATCGCCAGGGGCCGAAACTGGCGATGCAGGTTCTGCTGTATCCCGGCCCGATGAACACGGATATCGAGACCGACAGCTATGTCCGGATCAACCACGATCCGCAGTTCAACAAGAACGACCTCGAATTCTATCTGAAGGCCTATCTGTCGGATAAGCTCGACACCAAGGATCCTTATGCCGTGCCGCTGCAGGCCACGAACTACGCCGATCTGCCGCCGGCCTTCATCCATGTCGCCGAGCTCGACCCGCTTTACGACGAAGGCCTGCTCTACGGCGAGCGGATGAACGCGGATGGCGCGAAGGCCGAGGTCCGCGTGGCCAAGAACCTTGAGCACAGCTTTCTGCGTGCCGTCACGGTGTCGCCCGAAGCCCGGGAAGAAGCGGCCTATCTCTACGCCACGATCAAGCGTGGCCTGAGGATCGGCTGAGCGATCTTTGGGGCGGGGGCAAGGTTTCCGCGCCGCCCGCCCCATTGCTCAATGCTGGACAGCACCTCGCGCCGCGGTCCACGGGTCGGCCCCAAATCCCGTGTCACCCCCGGATCTGGTCTTCAGCATGGCTGCGGATTTGAGCTGAATGTCCGGTTTCTGGTGATGGATCAATGTCCGCCCCTGGCGCTTGCGCCTCTTACAATACCCGATCAGCCTCAGTCAGCGCGTCCCCGAGCCTCGACCATCCATAGCGCAACCAGCTTCTCGTTCTGGACCACGTGAAGGACGTCATGCAGGTTGATGGTGGGGTCGCAGTGCGGAACAGTGCACTCGACAACCGTGCCGATCGGCAACGCAGATTGTCCTTCCGACGCAAGGACGCGGCCGAATTCGTCGCCGCACCATTCGATCCGTCCGACCAATTCTCCGTTCAGGAAGACGCGCGGCGGCGGCCCATCGAGCGCGAAGCTTTTGCTGCCGCCATCGGTAATGGCGAAGCCGAGGGAACTGTGACCAATTATCGTCACGGCGATCCGCAGCGCCGGCTTGAACTCCGGGCCGCCTCGGCCATGCATGTCGACGCTGCCATAGGCTTCATCCATGAAGACATAGGAGCCGGCCTGAATCTCGGTCAGCAAATGATCCTCGCCGTCGAGGAGATGGCTGCCGGTCCCGCCTCCCGAGACGATCTCTGGCGCCAGGCGGGCCTCCCGCAGAGCCTCGATCATCGACGCCAGCAACCTGCCCATCTCTTGATTGGCGACGCGGCGCGCGATGAAGTCGTCGATATGCTGGACACGGCCTTGATAGGCCTGGACACCGCGATAGCGCAGCCCGTGCAGCCCAGAAACGAGCCTCGCCAGTTCGACAGCCTCAACCGGCGTTGCGACGCCGCTGCGCTTCAGCCCGACATCGAGATCGACCAGCACATCGAAGGCGGTGCCGTGCCGCTGTGCTGCCTCCGCATAGGCGGTGGCGAGGTCGGCTCGGTCGACGACGACGCCGATACGCCCGCCCGCGGCGGCTGCGCGCGCCAACGCCTCGATCTTCGCAGGGCTGGCGATCGGGGCGCTGAGCAGGAGATCACGCACGCCGCCCTCGAACAGCGCAAGCAACTCGCCTGGCTTGGCGCAGCAATTGCCGAGCGCACCTGCTGCCATCTGCCTGCGCGTGATCTCGGCGCATTTGTGCGATTTCGCATGCGGTCTCAGGCTCAATCCGGCCTTCCGGCAGGTCTGGGCCATCAACGCAATATTGTGCTCGAACAGATCGAGATCGAGTACGGCGGCCGGCGTCTCCAGCCGCGCCCGGCTGCCCTCCTCGCCGACGAGATTCTTGTTGAGCGCAGCCGCGCCGAACAAGGTCCTGCTCATGTCCTCGTCTCCACAAGCGCAGCGCGGCGGTGAACCGTGGCGTCGTGATCGATGCTCACGCCGTCGGCGGCAAAGACCACGCCGTAATCGCGCACAGCGCCCTCGGACGTGACCTTGCCCTCGCGCAGGTCGTCCTCAACGCGGATGGGATCGCGGCGCAACGCATCGCCAGAACCGCCGCCACCAGCGCCGATCAGGCGGAAGACATCGCCGGCTCGCGCCGTGAAGCTCTCCATCGGCATGGTGGGCAGGCCCTGCTCCGTGCCATCCGCGCGGATCAGGACATGGGCCGAGGGCGCGCCAGGGCGGCCCCCCTCGAAACCGAAGGGCGGATGGTCGCGCCGGTCGCCACGCAGCACGAAGCGGACCGGTGCGAGGAAGCGGAACTCGCGGATGAAGGAGAGCCCGCCGCGGAACTCGCCGGGCCCACCCGTATCCGGCACGAGACCATAGCGCAGTACCTCGACCGGCATGTCGGCCTCGATCATCTCGACCGGCTGGTTGGAGAGATTGGCGGCGGGGTTGGAGATGCCCTCGATCCCGTCCTTGCCGGCGCGTGCGCCCCAGGTGCCGACCACCATCTCGTTGAGCACGAAGGGCCGACCCTCATGCGTGCCGCCGGCGGCGAGCAGATAGGGCCCGCCCTCCGAGCCGCCGATGGCGCGCTCCGGCACGATTTGCGCCAGTGCCTGCATGATCGCATCGAAGACGCGATAGCCGACGACGCCGCGGGCCCCGCAGGCAGCCGGATAGCGCGGATTGACAAGGCAGCCCTCCGGCGCCCTGACCGTGATCGGCCTGAGATAGCCCTCGCAATTCGGGATGTCCTGCTGCGACAGGCAGCGTATGGCGCAGAAGGAAGCCGATTCCGGCAGCGAGATCGGGCAGTTGATCGAGGCCGCGACCTGGTCGGCCGTTCCGGCGAAATCGATGTCGATCGTGTCGTCCGCCACCGTGACGGTCGCGACGATCGGCAGCGGCTCAGGATTCTCGCCGACGCCGTCGATGTAATCGGTCGCGCGGTAGACGCCGTTCGGCAGGGCGCGGATGACCTCGCGCATCATCGCCTCGGCATGGTCGTGCAGCGCGTCGATATAGGTGTCGAGAATCCCGGCCCCATACCGGGCGACGAGCGTCTTCAACCCTTCCTCGGCTACATTGCAGGCGGCGATCTGGGCGCGGATGTCGCCGAGCACCTCGACCGGCGAGCGCGTGTTCGCCTCGAGGATGCGGAACACCGCTTCGACCGGTTCGCCCGCGTCGTAGAGCCTGAGCAGCGGGATGCGCAAACCTTCCTGCTGGATCTCCGTCGCGTAGATCGCGACGCTGCCGGGCACGATGCCGCCGAGATCGGTGTGATGCGCCACCGTCGCGGCAAAGCCCGAAAGCCGGCCGCCGACGAAGATCGGCTTCAGGATGTAGATATCCGGCAGATGCTGGCCACCCGAACCATAGGGATCGTTGGCGATCAGGATGTCGCCCGGTTTCAGGCCGTCGCCATAGCGCTCGCGGACGAAGCCCATGATCCGCGGGAAGGAGCAGAGCTGGATCGGCAAGGTCAGGCCCTGCGCGATCACCCGGCCCTGTGCATCGCAGAGCGCGGTGGAATAATCCATGATGTCGCGCACGACGGGCGAGTAGGCAGAGCGCATCACGATCAGCGCCATCTCGTCGGCGGTCGAGGCCAGCGCGTTGCGGATGACTTCGAGGGTGATCGGATCGATCTCGCGCGTGCTCATGCAGCCTCCAGAGCGATGTCGATATTGCCGGCCTCGTCGAGCCTGGCGCTCTGGCCGGGTCCGACCACGCAGGTGCAGTCGTATTCCTCGATGACGAAGGGGCCGCGCCGCGCCGTGCCGTCGAGATCGGTCCGGCCGATCACGGCGATGGCCGCAGCCGGCGCGCCTGCAGCGAAGGAGACCGGCCGGTCGATCCGGCGCATCGGCGCTTCCCCGGCGAATTGCTGGGGCGGGGCGACCAGCGGCAGACGCACCGTCAGGCGGGCATTGACGAGATGGACCGCGTCCTTCTGCGAGCGATGGCCGTATGTGCGCTCGTGCTCGCGGTGGAACAGCTCGCTGAGCTCGGCGATGTCGAAGCGCCTCGCCGGCACGGTCAGTTCATAGGCCTGGCCGACATAACGCAGGTCGGCGGCATAGCGGAACTCTGCCTGCCCGAGATCATAGCCTTCGAGCGCGAGCATGCGGCTGGCATCGGCGCCGAGCGCGGCGAAGAGCTGCTCCAGCCCGGCATCGTCGAGCTCGCCCGCCCGCCGTCGCGAGGGCCGCACGAACTCCTGCTCGACATCGGAGCGCAGCAGGCCGAGCGCGCTGAAGACACCGGCGGCGCGCGGGACGATGACACGGCGGATGCCGAGCGCGCGCGCGACCTCGGCCGCGACCACCGGGCCATTGCCGCCGAAGGCGACCAAAGTCGCCTGGCGCGGATCACGGCCCCGATAGGTCGAGACCGCCTTGACCGCGCGCGTCATGGTGGTGACCGCCAGCGTCAGCACGCCACGGGCCGTCTGCTGGAGGTCGAGGCCGAGCGGGCGTGCGACCTGGTCGTCGAGCGCTGCGCGGCCCGCATCGGCCTGGAGCGGGAAGCTGCCGCCGGCAAGCGCGACGTCGTTGATGTAGCCCAGCGTGAGGAAAGCGTCGGTCAGCGTCGCCTGTCGGCCGCCCAGCCCATAGCAGACCGGTCCCGGATAGGCGCCGGCGCTCTGCGGGCCGACCGAGACCTGGTTCATCCGGTCGATCGCGACGATGCTGCCGCCACCGGCGCCGATCTCGGAGACGTCGATGAAGGGCATCTTGATAGGGTAGCCGCCGCCCTTGACCAGCTTGCTCGACAGGTTGATGCCGGCGCCGACCTCGTATTCGGTGGTGCGGGCCGGCTCGCCATGCTCGATCAGCGCCGCCTTGGCGGTGGTGCCGCCCATGTCGAAGGAGATGATGCTGGGCTCGTCGCTCCCGGAAACCAGCCGCGCGCAGGCGATGACGCCGGCTGCCGGGCCGGATTCGACCAGCGAGGCCGCGCGCTTCACCGCCGAACCCAGCCGCATGATGCCGCCGCCGGAATGCATCATCTCGACCTGGCAGGTGACGCCGATGGAGGCGAGCCGCGCCGTCAGCGCGCTGGCATAATTGCGCACGACCGGGCCGATATAGGCGTTCACCACCACGGTCGAGGTGCGCTCGTATTCGCGGATCTCCGGCAGGATCTCCGAGCCGCGGCAGATATAGACGCCCTCGCCGAGCTCGGCACGCAGGATGCCCTCGGCCTCGATCTCGTGCTGCGGGTTGGCATAGGCGTGGAGGAAGCTGATCGCGACGGCCTCGACGCCTTCCTCGCGGAAGCGCTGCGCCGCTGCGACGACATCCTCCCGCGAGAGCGGCACGCGCACCGCGCCATCGGGACCGAGACGCTCGCTGACCTCGAGACGCAGGCGTCGCGCCGCCAGCGGCTTCGGCTTGTCGTATTGCAGGTCGTAGAGCACGGGGATGCGCAGGCGGCGCATCTCGAGCACGTCGCGGAAGCCGGCCGTGGTGAGGAGCCCGGTGCGAGCGCCCTTGTATTCGAGGATGGCGTTGGTCGCGACCGTGGTGGCATGAACGATGCCGGTGATGCGGTCGGGCGTGGTCTGGTAATCCTCGACCAGCGCCTTCAACGCCTGAGCGATGCCGCGGCTGTAATCATCCGGGGTCGAGGGCACCTTGCGGGTCTCGATCAGCCCGTCGTCGCGCGCGACGACGACATCGGTGAAGGTGCCGCCGATGTCGATACCGATCCGGTAGCTATGCTGCGCCATGGATGTCTTCCCGGGTTTCTGGGGTCGCCACATCGGCACGGACGGGCAACGGCGTACGTCGGCCGGCGAGGCCTTTGGGCACGGCGGCGATCAAGGCTTGGGTGTAGGGGTGCTGCGGCCGGTCGAGCACGTCGAGGCAAGGGCCCTGCTCGACGATCGCGCCCTTTCGCATCACGACGATACGGCTGCACAGCGTGCGCACCAGCGCGAGATCATGGCTGATGAAGAGCAGCGTCAGCCCGAGTTCGCGGGTCAGGCGAGAGAGAAGATTGATCACCTGCGCTTGCAAGGAGACGTCGAGCGCCGAGACCGGCTCGTCGGCAATCAAAACCTCCGGCTTCATCGCCAGCGCCCGCGCGAGGCCGATGCGCTGGCGCTGCCCGCCGGAGAGTTCATGCGGCAGGCGCGGCCCGATCTCGCGGCCGAGTCCGACCAGCGTCAGCAGATCGACGATCTCGCTCTCGCGTTGCGGCTTGGGCACGCCGCGCAATGCCAGTGTCTCGCCGAGGCAGCGGGCAACGCTCTTGCGCGGGTTCAGCGCGCTGCTCGAATCCTGGAAGACCATCTGGACACGCCGGCGCCATGGCCCGGCATGGTCGCGCATCAACTCCGTCATCGACTGACCGTCGAGCAGGACCTCGCCCGAAGTCGGCTGCGCCAGCCCGACGGCGAGGCCCGCCAAGGTCGATTTGCCCGAGCCGCTTTCCCCGACGATGCCGACGACATCACCGCGCATGACATCGAGGCTGACATCGTGGAGCGCGACGAGCCGATTGTCGCGCCTGCGCAGACGATCGAGCAGCCCGCCCTGCGAGAAGGATTTCGAGACGCCGCGCAACGACAGGACCGGGCCGGTCATCGCGGCCTCCAGCAGGCAGTGCGGTGCCCGGCCTCAGTGACCAGCGCCGGCATCTGGCTGGCGCAGGGCTCGGCGGCATCGGGGCAACGCGGCGAAAACGGGCAGCCGGCCGGCAGGCGCCCAAGCCGCGGCGGCGCGCCTTCAATCGCCGTCAACGGGCCGACCGGGCCGGACAGGCTCGGCACACAGGCCTTGAGCAGGCTGGTATAGGGATGGCGCGGAGCGCGCTCGATCGCCTCGACCGGCCCATCCTCCACGACCTTGCCGCCATACATCACCACGACGCGGTCGACGATCTCGGCGACGAGCTGGAGGTTGTGCGAGATGAAGACGACGGCGAGGCCGAGCTCGCGGCGCAGTTCCGCGATCAGGTCAACGATCTGGGCCTGGACGGTGACGTCGAGGGCCGTGGTCGGCTCGTCGGCGATCAGGAGGCGCGGCCGGCAGGCGATCGCCATGGCGATCAGCGCGCGCTGGCGCATCCCGCCAGAGAATTCGTGCGGATAGGAGGCAAGGCGCCGGCCGGCATCGCGGATGCCGACGCGCTCCAGCGCTTCCGCCGCGATATGCCTGGCTTCGGCTGACGAGACGCCATGATGCGCGCGCACCACGTCGGTGATCTGGCGGCCGATAGTCAGCGCCGGATTGAGCGAACTCTGCGGGTCCTGGAAGACCATGGCGATGTCGCGTCCGCGCAGCGCCCGCATGCGCTTCTCGTCAGCGGCGAGCAGGTCCTCGCCATCGAAGACCACCCGCCCGCCGGAGACGCGCGCAGGCGCGCCGAGCAGGCGCATCACCGCCAACATGCTGAGGCTCTTGCCCGAGCCGGATTCGCCGACGATGCCGACGGCTTCACCGGGCGCGACGCAAAAGTCGACGCCGCGCACGGCCTCGACCACACCGCCATCGGCGGAGCGGAAGCCGACGCGCAGGCCCTCGACGCTGAGCAGGGCCGGGCTCATGCGACCAGCGTCCTGGCTTCGCTGCGCGGGTCGAACAGGTCGCGTACCGCATCGCCCAGCAAGTTGAAGCCGATCACGGTCAGCGAGATGGCAAGCCCCGGAAACACGGGCAGCCACCACTCGCCAGAGTAGATCGCGCTGCGGGCATCCGAGAGCATGGTGCCCCAGCTCGGCTGTGGCGGCTGCACGCCGAGGCCGACGAAGCTGATCGAGGCCTCGATGACGATGCCGATCGCGACCAGCAGCGTGCCTTGCACGATGATCGGCGAGAGGCAGTTCGGCAGCACGTCGCCAATGACGATCTGCCAGTGCGAGGCGCCCTGCAGGAAGCGGGCGCGGACATAGTCGGCCCCGGCGATGCGCTTGGCCACCGCGTAGGTGACGCGCGCGAAGACCGGAGAGAACAGGCAGCCCACGAGCGCGACGATCTTGACCTCGTTGGGCAGGAGCAACGAGCCGAGCGGCATCGGTCCGACGCCGAGGATGCCGACGATGGCGATCGCCCAGACCAGCAGCGGGATCGAGGCGACGCCGTCGACGATGCGCATCACGATCTGCTCGCCGAGGCCGCCCTTGTAGGCGGCGAAAACCCCGGCGGAGACGCCGATCAATCCGCCGATCAGCACGGCACCGATCCCGACGAAGAGCGAAGCGCGTGCGCCGAACAGGATGCGGCTGAGGATATCGCGCCCGCCTTGGTCGGTGCCGAGCCAGTGCCGCATGTCGGGCGCGGCCAGCCTGTCCTCGATATTGAGCGCGAGCGGGTCGTAAGGCGCGATCAGCGGCGCGAAAATCGCGGCGAGCACGATCAGCCCGACGATCCCGGCACCGAGCCAGCCGCTCCAGTCGAGGCCATGCAGGGCTTTGCGCAGGCTGCTCATGCCGTCGCCCTCTGGCGCGGATCGAGCACGCGGTTGATCAGGTCGGCACCGAGATTGGCGAAGACGAAGATCGCGGTGAACAGGAAGACAATGCCCTGCAGCAGCAGAAAGTCGCGTTGCGAGATCGCGTTCAAGAGCGCGCGCGACAGGCCGGGGATGTTGAAGACCTGCTCGATGATCAGCGCCCAGCCGAACATGTAGCCAAAGGACAGCGCCGCGAGGTTGACCACCGGCGGCAGCGCGTTGACCAGCGCGTAGAACACGACCTGCCGGGAGGAGAGGCCCATGGCCCGGGCGGTGCGGACATAATCGCCGCGCAAGGTCTCCTGCAGGCTCGCCTGCGTCATCCGCGCCAGCACGGCAATGTAGTAGACCGCGAGGGAGAGCGAGGGCATCAGGATACTCTGCAGATGCAGCGACAGGCCGGCCGAAAGCGGGACATAGCCGCCCGGCGGCAGCAGGCGCAGATCGACCGCGAGGAAGCGGATCAGCACGATGCCGAGCCAGAAGGCCGGGATCGAGAGGCCGAGCACCGAGGCGAAGCGGCTCACCCGGTCGAAGGCTCCGCCCGGCTTGAGCGCGGCGAGCACGCCGATGCCGATGCCGAAGACGAGCGCGATCAGGAAGGCGAAGAGCACGATCGCCAGCGTTACCGGCAGCGCATCGACGATCTCGTTCGCGACATCGCGGCCGGTGACGAAGGACTTGCCGAAATCCCCATGCGCGACATCCCCGAGCCAGGCGACATATTGCGCCAGGAAGGGGCGGTCGAGGCCGTGTGCCTGCTCGAACTGCACGATCTGCTCGGCGGTCGCATCGGCCCCGAGCACGATCCGGGCCGGGGAGCCCGGACCGGAGCGCGTCAGCGCGAACAGCGCGAGGCCGACGAAGAGCAGCGTGCCGATCGAGGAGACGATGCGGCCTGCGACGAGGCGGAGCATGAGCGATCAGGCCCTCAGAGCTTCACTTCGCCGACGCTCATCGTCAGCGCCTGGTTCACCTTGAAGTTCTGCACGCCCTGGCGCCAGAGATTGGAGGCATGCACGAAGCCGAGCACGCCGATCGGCGCATCGCGGGCCAGGATCATCTGCATCTTGCCGTAAATGTCCTTGAGCTTGGCCTGATCGCTTTCGGCGAAGGCAGCCGACATCAATGCGTTGAGCTCGGCATTGTCGTAGCCGGTGCTCTTCGACAGGAACTGCCCGGGCATCACGGTATTGGCGATCGTATAGGTCGGCTCGCCCGGCGACATGTAGACCTGCATCGCCATCTGATGCTCGCCCCGGGCGATCTGCTGGATCAGCACCGAGAACTCGTAGACCTTGAGGTTGAGCTTGATGCCGATCTTGGCGAGCTGCGCCTGCAGGAAGATCGCCGCGTCCTTGGTGTCGAGCAGATAGGGCTCTGCCTGGATGCTGATGTCGATCTCGGCGCCGTTGGGATATTTCGACTTGGCCAGGAACTGCTTGGCTCTCTCCAGGTCGAAAGCGATTTCCTTGTCGGCCTCGGGATTGTACCACCAGCCCCGTGGTGGCGCGAGCCCGCCGGTCGGGTCGAGCAGGCCGTAATAGACCTTGTCGGCTATGGTCTTGCGATCCGTGGCGCAGGCCAGCGCCTTGCGGAAATTCACATCGTCGAACGGCGCCTTGAGATTGTTGGTGAACATCAGCAGCGAGCCGCCCAGCGTCGGCCGCGAGGCGCCAGCCACGTTCGGCATGGTCTTCAGGCGATTGAACTCGCGCGGCGGCGGGGCGCTGATGATGTCGACCTGCCCGGTCAGCAGATAGGCGACGCGCGTCGCATCCTCGGGGATCATCTTGACGACGAGCCGGTCCCAGGCCGGCAGGCCCTTGCGCCAGTAGTTCGGATTCTTCCTGAAGCTGATATAATCGTTCGGCTTCCACTCCTCGAAGACGCCGAACCCGGTCCCAACGCCGGCGGGCCTCTGCTTGAAATACTCGTCGCCATGCTCCTTGCGGGAGCCGGCGGGGAAGATGCCCATGTACTTGGTGAGGAAATAGACCCACTGCCCGTAGGGCTCGGCGAGCTCGACCTGGACCTTAAGCGGATCGAGCACGCTCACCTTCGCGATCTTGGCGAAGATCGGCCGGCGGAGCGCTTTGTTGGCGGGATCGAGGAGATAGTCGAAGGAGTATTTCACGTCCTCCGCCGTCATCTTCTTGCCGTTGTGGAAGGTGACGTCGTCGCGCAGCTCGAAAGTATACGTCTTCTGGTCGGCCGATACGGTCGGCAGGGCCTTGGCGAGCTGCGGCTTCAGCACACCGTCGACATCGTATTCGACCAGATTCTCGAACACGGTCTGGCCGAGCACCATGGCATCGTGATTGAGCTGATTTATCGGATCGATGGTGATTGGATTGCTCGGCAGGACGATGGTCAGCGTCTTGCCGTTATTGGGCTGGGCGTGAAGCAGGCTTGCGGGCAAGAGGCTGCCCAAGGCTCCGCCTGCTGCAGTTGCGAGAAAAGCACGGCGATTTGTCGGCACGGTCAGCATCGAACTTCCCCTGTTTTATTGGCAATGCCTTGGCGGCGCCGGAAGCCGGCGCCGCGCCGAACGAGAGAAAGCTAGATCGCTGCGCCGACGATTAAAAATAGGAAGTGCTTGCTGCTTGATTGTCTTTCGCTATCGTCTTGAACGATGCGCTATACCTTCGGCCAGGCGGAAGCGTTCTACTGGGTGGCCCGGCTTGGCGGTTTCCGCGCCGCGGCCCAGCACCTCAACCTGTCACAGCCGACGGTCAGCCTGCGCATCAAGGAGCTGGAGCGCATCCTCGGCGGAGAGCTCTTCGACCGCTCGCTCTACCGTCCGGCGCCGACGACGCTCGGCAATGCGATCTATGCCGATACCGAGCGCATGCTTGCCCATGCCGAGCAGGTGCAGCGTCACAGCAAGGACGGCCTGCGCGGCAGGAGTCTCCTGCGGATCGGCGCCGCCGATTCCTTCGCAGCCGCGATCCTGCCCGATCTGCTTGCCCAGCTGGCGCGCCGCCATGCCGAATTGCAGGTCGACGTCACCGTCGACTTCAGCACCAAGCTTGAACAGCTCCTGCTCGATCGCTCGATCGACATCGCCTTCCTCTCGCAGCCGCGCGCCCATGAAGGGGTCACCATCGTCCCGCTCTGGCTGATCGATCTGGTCTGGGTGATCGGCGAGGGCCTTCCCTTCAGCGGCAATATCGCGACGCCGGAGAAGCTGGTCGACTTGCCGATCTTTACCAACAGCTCGCCGTCGGGCCTGTTCACGACCATCCAAATGTGGTTCGGCGCGCACGGGCTGAAGCCGCGTCGGCTGAATACGTGCAATCCGCTGACGGTGATAGCTCGTCTCGCGAGCGCCGGCACCGGCGCGGCGATGATCCCGCGCGAGATGATCCATCTCTCGGGAGAGAAACTGGCACTACGCGTGCTGGAAGCGCGCCCGGCGATCCCATCGCACAATCTATGTGCGATGTGGTGGAACAACGAATCTGCCGATGAATGCAGTTACCTCGTTAACCTCGCTGCCGATATCGCGAAGATCGGGCGGTAACGGGTCCCTCGGTATATAAGTGTCCGCTTCCTGGCAGAGCTTGAATGTCAGCTTGTGGCGCGCCCCTACCCTTGTCGACGTGAGGCCAAACGCTCGGCCTCATCGAGGGTATGATGGGTCCCGAGATTGTACAACGATGCCAACCAGCGATGCGTAGCCTCGACGAGAAGAGGGTTGTCGCCCAACTCGCCGAACAACGACCGCTCAGAAAGAAGCGGCCGAGGATCGCAGCCCCCCTCGATCGCTCTCTCGCGCAGAATCTCAGCAATGGGATGCGAAACCTGGATAGGCTTCCCCTGCTCACCCGTTCCGCGAACGCGACGCAGCCAAGCCGCGAGAGCCAGTGCGAGGAACGTCACATCGCCGCCGGACTGCAATCTGTCGCGGATCGGATCGACGAGGTAGTTCAAGGGCGCATCGGTATTGACGCGCTGCACGGTGTCCCGAATGGCCGGATTGGCGAAGCGTTCGATGAGCCGCGCCTTGTAGGCCGCCAGATCGACGCCCGGAATGTCCGGCAATGTCGGTCCTGTTTCGCGCTCCATCAAGGCCATCATGACCGCGCGGATTCGCGAATCGGCGAGGGATTCATCGATCGTGACGTATCCAGCGAGCTGACCCAGGCCGGAAACAGCGAGATGGCTGGCGTTGAGCAATCGCAGCTTCATGAACTCGTACGGCGCGACGTCCGGCACGAACTGGGCTCCGACCTGCTCCCAGGCCGGGCGACCTGCTGGAAAGCGGTCCTCGATCACCCACTGGCTGAAGGTTTCGGATATGACGGGCCAGCGATCCGCGAGACCGTGCCGGGTGGCGAGCTCATCGATATCCGCCTGCGCCGTGACAGGCGTGATGCGATCGACCATCGTCGAGGGAAAGGCGACCTCGCGTTCGATCCACGCCGCAAGTGCATCCTCTCTCAAGCCGGCCATTGCCAGGACAGCCCTGCGGAGAACCTCCCCGTTATGCTGGATGTTGTCGCAGGTCAGCAGCGTCGGAGGTGCCGTTCCGGCATGTTTCCGCCGACGAAGCGTCTCGACGATCAGGCCGATCGCGCTGCGGGGATTGCCGGGACTTTGGAGGTCGGCGCGAATCAGCGCGTGATGGGGATCGAGCTGCTTCGTCGCCGGGTTCAGGCAATAGCCGTTTTCCGTGACCGTGAGGCTGATGATCCTGATCGCCGGGTCGTCGAGCTTCGCCAGCAGCACTTCACTTGACTGCGTGGCATCGACAAGGCCGACAAGCGAAGCGATGACCCGAGCGCGCTCCTGAACCCCCTCCCGCTCGACGAGGGTGTAGAGCGCGTCCTGCGGAGCCAGGCTTTCTCCCATGCGCCGATCATTGGGCACCAGCAGGCAGCCGAGGATTCCCCAGTCGAGCGCTTGGGGATCCTCCTCCATCAATTCCTGCGTGTATCGCGCCATATGAGCGCGATGAAAGCCGCCCAGACCGATATGAGCGATGCCTGCCTTGACCTGCGCCGGGTCGAATCGAGGACGTTCCACGGAGGGCGGTAAGACCGACAGGTTACGACGGTTCAGCGCGATGGGGGGCATGGCAGTCTCATTCTCGCGAACGGGTGGCCTCTAGCGGACGACGCCTGCGCGGACGGCATCTGCGCTGGCAGGATTTGGCGGCATCTCGGCCAGCCGCGGAGGGTCGGCTCCGCGGCGAGAGCAGGTTATCGCGGCGGCGGTCACGGCGAAGGCCAGGACCTCTGACACATGCGCGTCGTCCAGCGCGGCCACGCCTTCGCGTGACAGGAGGCCGTACTGATCCAGCCGCGCGAGCAGGGCGGCGTGGAAGCTGTCGCCCGCACCCACCGTATCCACGGTCTCGACCGGCCGACCGGTTTCGACGATGGGGGCACGGCCCGGGCGCCAGGCAACCGCGCCTTTTGCACCATGGGTGATGACGCAAAGCGCGGCGCCGGCAGCAAACCAGTTGGCCGTCACCTCGCGATGGGACATGCCGGGAAACGCGATGCCGAGATCCTCGTCGCTTGCCTTGATGATGCCGGCATTGGGGAGGAACTCGGCGAACTGCCGGCGCCAGCGCGCAAGGTCAGGGATCACCGTCGGTCGCAGGTTGGGGTCGATGGAGATCAGCCGTTCGCCCGCCTCGCGCCGGGCGAGCGCAAGATGCGCGCTCGCGACGGGCTCTACGGCCAGCGTGAAGGAGCCCATGACGATAGCGCGCGTATCCTTGTCGAGCTCTTTCGGCAGGTCGGCGACGTCGATGCTGCGATCCGCCTTGTCTTCACCATGGAACGCGTAGGCGGGTTGCCCGTCCGTGTTCTTCCCGACGACGCTGATGGTGGTCAAGCGCGCGCTTTCGACGGCGTGCCCGACGCCGATCCCCTCAGCGACGAGGCGTGAACGGATGGCGGCGCCGAATATGTCGGAGGACAACCCGCCGAAGAAGGATGTCGTCACGCCGAGCCTGGCAAGGCCGATGGCCACATTGTAGGGCGAGCCGCCGAGGACCGGCTGCGCTCGCATGGTTCCGTCGTCGATGCTCACGAACAGGTCGACGATCGCCTCGCCGCACACCAGAATGCTCATGAAGCAGCGCCTTCCGCTCGGGCGTTTGCGGCAGCGTCGATCATGGCAGCGAATCCAGCACGAACTGGGCCGTCTTCGCATCGGTCACGAGCGTGGTCGCGGCCTTGGCGCGAACGCAGGCCAAGACCGCGTCGGCGCGCGCATATCCGCCGACGGCCACGCGGTCTGGAACGATGATGAAATCTTCGTAGGAGATCGTCAGACAGCGCTCGGACAGGGAGCGGCAGATGCGTCGCCCGTCCGCGTCAAAAATGTGTCCCAGGATCTCGGCCGTCGCGCCGGCTTCGGCCGCTTCGGCGCGCGCGGTCTCGTCGAGGCTCTCGAAGACCCCCGAACCGTCCGGTTTCCAGGCCCCGACTGAGAACAGCACGCGTGTCAGCTTCTCGAACTGCGCGATGCTGTCGGCGATACCAATCTGCTCGCGCAGGGATGCGACCAGAGCCGCGTCGGCGAGCAGCAGCGGGGCATAGATCGGAAAGGTCTGGCCGCGGAAGCGCATGGCCATCGCACGGATCATCTCGGCCGGGTTATGTTCGAAATAGGTGGCACGGCTGACACCCGACAGCTGGACGATCGAGCGGCCGGGCAGTTCGCCGATCCGATCGAGGATGCGGCTGGTCGTCCGCCCCGCGACAAGGCCCACGACGTCCTCCGATGCTCCCGCCTCGACGAGGTAGGAAGCGGCGGCGGCGGCGAGTATCGCAAGCTCGGACGCCGGATCGGTGGCGGGAAGCACGATCGCGCGCCGCAAGCCCGCCTTGTGCATCAGCGCCGACGACAGGGTAAAGTCCACGTCGGCCGGCGGGCGGATATCGATGCGGACGAGCCCGGCGCTGCGCGCCTGTTCCAGCAGGCGCGATACGGCGAAGCGGCTGATCCCCAGGCGCTTGGCGATCGCCACCTTCGGCTCCTCGTCGATGTAGAAGCTGCGGGCGACTTCCAGAAGCTGGATAGTGCGGGCCGCGGATCGAGCCCCCCGCGCCCGCGGGACGCTCTCGTCTCCGATCGGCTTCTCGCTCATGACCGTCCCCGTTCCAGCATCGCGTGGCTCCCAGCTACGTCCATCGATCCTCGTTACACGATCATGTTGCGAGGCAGGAGCCACGCGATTGCGGATACCGTCTCTTCAGCCAGCTAAATTGACCGGCCTGCTCATATGTGCATACATGCGCTCAAATGGGCAAACAAGCCTTAACGCGGGAGAGAAACATGGCTTTGTCACGTCGCGAGATTCTTCTGTCCGGTGTCGTGTTCGGCATGACCGGTGTGGCGTTCGGGAGCGCTCAAGCGGCCGAATTCGCGGCCTGGGAAGCCGGGCTGAAGGGCAAGCCTGCTCGCGAGATCCGCATCCTCGCGATCTCGCATCCCGCCTCGGACGCCATGAAGGCGCTGACGCCGGAATTCGAGGCTGCGACCGGGATCAAGGTAACGTGGGAGGTCGTCGGCAGCGGCGAGATCATGTCCAAGCAGCTGCTGGCCCAAACCGCGCGCGACACCTCCTATGACGTCTATATGGTGCGCGGCACGGCGCTCGCCGAATACGAGGCCAAGCGGATGCTGGCGGATCTAGGCGACCTGCTCAAGGACAAGGACGCGACACCGGACGACTACGATTTCGAAGATATTCATGTCGCCTACCGGCAGGGCATCGGTACCGCGAAGGGCAAGACGCTCGGTATTCCCGTCGCCGGCGAGACGTTCTTCCTGTCCTATCGCAAGGACCTGTTCGAGAAATACGGCCGCAAGGCGCCCGACACGATGGACGAGCTGCTGGAAACGGCCCGCTTCTTCCAGAACAAGGAGCCGGGGCTCTATGGCATCTCGATGCGCGCCGAGACGGGGCGGACCCTCGCGTTGAGCTGGGAACTGTTCACGCCGGCCTTCGGGGCGAACGTCATCGATCAGAAGACCTGGGACGTCGCCGTCGACAGTCCCGAGACACAGCAGTCGCTGGAATATCTTCTCGCCCTTCTGTCGAACGCGCCTCCGGATATCGAAACCTATAGCTGGGATGCGGCAGTCTCCGCCTTCGCCTCCGGCAAGACGGCCATGTGGTTCGATGCCACCTCGTTGCAGCCCTGGCTCACCGACACGACGAAATCGAAGATCGTCGGCAAGGTCGGCTATGTCGCGCCGCCTTCCGGACCGAAGGGTCGCTTCGGACCGGTCGGCGGCTGGAGCCTGGGCCTTCCCGCGAACAGCCGCAACAAGGAGGCAGGCTGGGCCTTCATCGCCTGGATGACGTCGAAGCAAAAGGCGAAGGAGGTCGTCGCCAAGGGCGGCGTCCCCTCGCGTCTTTCGACCCTGACCAGCCCGGAATTCACGGCGCAGGACCCGGTGCTTGCCAAGGCGATCAAGGACAGCCTCGACGCCGCCGGCAACCTTCTCTCGATCGGGCGAAACTGGGTTCCACAGACAGCCGAGGCCAACAAGATCCAGCAGACCGCCGGCTTCTATGCGGGACAGGCGCTGCTGAAGAAGATGTCGCCGAAGGAGGCCCTGGCCGCTGCGAAGCCGGAACTGGAGCAGATCTCCGCCCGCATCAAGAAAAGCATCTGATCGTCGCAGGATGACGATGTATCGGCTCACGACATGATGAAGCGCCTGACGCCCTGGCTATGGGTGGGGCCTTCGGCTCTGCCCTTGCTGCTGCTGAGCGCCGTGCCGATCGCGCTGCTCGGCTATATCAGCCTGACCTCCTTTGAGATCGGCTACACTTGGTCGGATCGCGAGTTCGTCGGGCTCGACAACTACCGGCGCCTGCTGTCCGGCCGGGAGGTCGAGTTCTGGCCCGCCGTCAGGCTCAGCCTGATCGTCACCGTGGTCAGCGTCGTGGCCAAGACCTTGCTGGGGCTGGGCGTGGCGACGCTGCTCAGCAAGAAACTCCGTTTCTCATACGTCGCGACGACGCTGATCATCCTGCCCATGGCGGTCAACCCAGCCATCGCCGGGCTGATGTGGAAGCTGATGCTCAGCTACGATTTCGGCATCGTGAATGCCGCGGCCGAAGGCGCGTTCGGTGTGAAGATCGTCTGGCTCGGCCAGAGCTATGCCCTATTCTCGGTTCTGCTCGTCGTGGTCTGGATGCATTTCCCGCTCTCGGTGCTGATGATCCTCGCGGGCTTCCGCAACATCGCGCCAGAGCCGCTCGAAGCCGCGCGGCTCGACGGATGCAGCGACCGCCAGGTGTTCTGGCTGATCGTCGTCCCGCAGCTGCGTCCCGTGATCCTCAGCAGCAGCATCTTCCAGGCGATCCTGGCTTTCCAGGCTTTCGGGCCGATCTTCACGCTGACGGATGGCGGCCCAGGCAACGCCACAACGATCCTGCCGCTCTACGTCTACAAGACGGCGTTCACGCTAGGTTCGGTCGGGCTCGCCGCGGCGGCGGCGGTCATCCTGGTCCTGATCATCACTGCCCTGTCCGGGCTGATGGTCGCGACGGGCCGCAAGGGACAGGCGACATGACGCAGGCCCGCCCCCGCGACTATCTCTGGCTTGGCCTGGCCTGCGCCTTCGCCGCCTTTCCGGTCTTCTACATGGTGGTGACTTCGCTGAAGACGCGAGCACTGCTCTACGAGCCGGCGCGCTTCGTCTTCAGCCCTACCCTCGACAACTACCGGGCCGCGATCGTCAGCCACGGTCTCTACAAGTACATCGTCGACAGCCTGATCGTGTCGCTGTCGAATGTGGTGCTCTGCCTGACATTGGGGACGGTCGCGGCCTACGCGATCCACAAGTTCAGCTTTCCGCGCAAGGAAGCCGTGGTCTTCGGCATCCTGTCCTCGCGCATCTTTCCGTCGATCGCGCTGGTCCTGCCCTTCTACGTGCTCGGCCTGACCTTCGAGATGCTGGACACCTACGCGATCCTGATCCTGACCTTCATGGTCTTCAACCTGCCCTTCGTCGTGCTGATGATGCGCAGCTATCTCGCTGCGCTCGCGCCGGAGGTCGAGGAGGCCGCGTTGCTCGACGGCTGCAGCCGGTTCGGGGTGCTGATGAGGATCGTGCTGCCGCAGGTCCGGACGGGATTGTTCGCCACGGGGATCATGTGCTTCCTCGCCGCCTGGAACGAGTTCACTTACGCGCTCTTCTTGAGCTCCTCCAAGGTCAACATGGTTTCGACGGCGGTCGTCTTCTTCAAGACCGAGCGCGGGATCCTGTGGGGCGAGGTTTCCGCGCTCGGCGTGGTCGCTGTCCTGCCCGTCGTCATCCTCTGTTTCGTCGCCCAGAAATATCTCGTCAAAGGCATGTCGTGACCATTCATCAGCCACCCGGCAGCACCAGTCACCGCGCATTCGCGGAGCAGCTGTTTCGCGAATACGAAGACATCACCTTGCCGCTCCACGGGCGCCTGAGCGCACAGGACAAGCGCGACGGATCGGCGGTGACCGAGGCCGACCAAGCCGCCTCGGCCCACGTGCTGCGGAGGCTCGTCGCACACACGCCGGATATCGGCGTCATCTCCGAGGAAGAGGCGGAATCCTATTTGCCCGCCGCCCAACGCCAATGGGCGATCGATCCGCTCGACGGCACGGCGTCCTTCGCCCGCGGCTTGCCGGTCTGGGGACTGGGCATGGGATTGATCGACGGCGCGATACCGGTGAGCGGATATCTGCACTTCCCGGTGACGCGCCAGACCTTCATCTACGAGGATGGCCTGGCGCTGCTCAACGGCGCACCCATGCCCGCCCGGCCGGAAAGGCTCGCGGCGGACACGCTCAACATCATGATCACCGCGATCCACGACGTCATCGATGTTCGCCGGGTGGAGGGCTACCGCCTGCACAATCTCGGTTCGAACCTTTACCACCTGATGATGCTGGCTGCGGGGCGCTGCGACACCATCATCACCGGGCCCTGCTACCTCTGGGACCTGGCGCCCGCGCTACCGTTCACCCGCGCGCTCGGGCACGTCGAGCGCTACCTCGATGGGTCCCCGCTCGCCTTGGCGGATCTTCTGAAACCGGACTACGGGTTTCCGGTCAGGCAGCCGATGCTGATCGGCCCGCCTGAGATTGTCGAGGCGCTTATCTCCAAATTGACCTGACCTGCTGGAAGCAGCGCTTGTGGCGCCGCTCTCAGACCACGGCGCCCGAACAGTTTCCGGTACCAAAGGAAGGCAGGGCCACTCGCGTTTGAGTTCAGGCAAAGTTGAGCGCCCGCCAAGGAGCAGGCCGCTTCCGGCTTAGCAATGTCCGGTTCCAAGTGATCGCCTCATGTCGGATTCTGGCGCGATCCAATGTCGAAGATGGCGCAGGAGAGTTCGAGTTGTCCATCGGCGGTAAAGACGGCGCGGAGGCCTTGCTATCGTTCTCGCCGTGATCGGTGTCGTTGCGCAGGCGCAGATCGATCGGGTCGATCTGCGCGGCGATCGCCAACTCGTCCATCGCGCCGGATGAGCTTGGAGGCAGCGAATTGAATTCGTCGCCGATCGATGGTTCCGCCCCAGGGAGCTGCGTCAAGCCAGGCCGTCCGCGAGCTTTTCCGACAGCATCGTGGTCGGCAGATTGGTGTTGGCTCGCGGTACGCAGGGCATTACGGAAGCGTCGATTACGTGCAGGCCACTGATGCCGTGGACGGCGCCATCTCGTGGAGAGACCACGGCTGCCTCGTCATCGGCCCGCCCCATCCGGCAGGTTCCTGAAGGGTGATAGCCGCCGATGGTATGCTTGCGGATCATCTCCTCCATCGCATCGTCATCCTCTAGGGCGGTCGGGATATCGTCGCCGCTGGCGAAGAGGCGGTCGACAAGCAGCTTGCGCAGAGGCGCCGGCCCCTCGGTCAGAAGCGCGGGACCGAGCGTGACCAGCCAGTTGCGCAGGCTGACGCCTCCGACGAGCTTGGCCATGGCACCATGGGTCGCGGCAAAAGGAGTGCTGCAGGCTTGTCGCAACTCGTTCGAGGCGTAGAGCGACCACATCCGCCGCACAGCCAGCTTCATCCGCGCCATGTCGCGCGGATCGGACAGCATCTGGAAGCCGATCTCGGGTCGCCCGGCCGGGTTTTCAGGATTCAGCCGCACCCAACCGGTGGAATAGGGCTTGTTGATCCAGCTGAAGAGCGAGCCGATTCGCCGGCCGATCGGGTGCCAGGCCGACTTCGAGACGACCACCATGAACATGTCGCCATGCCCGCAGCCCTCGACCTCCGAGGAGTAGCGCCAGGCCGCCTGCACATGCCGCCGTGGCGTCTTGCCGAGACGATGCCCGCGCCGGATCCATGACGACATCGCCATGGAGGGGTGTTCGTTCAGGTTTCGGCCGACGCCGGGCAAATGGTGGAGAACCGCGACGCCGGCCTCGTTCAGGTGCGCTGCATCCCCGATGCCGGCACGCAGCAGCAGCGCCGGACTTTCCAGCGCGCCGGCGGACAGGATCACACGGCGCGCGGCGACACGCTCCTCTCCGATCTGGACGCCGACGGCGCGCCGGCCTTCCATCAGCAGGCGGTCGACCTTTGTATCCGACCGAATGGTGAGGTTCGACCGCCGTCGGGTCGTCGCGTCGAGATAGCCCATGGCGGCCGAGCGACGCGAGCGCCGATCGGTCGTCAGCGACATCGGGAACCAGCCATCTTCGAAGACCGCATTCTGGTCGCCGATATTGCGATAGCCCGCCGCCGTCAGCGCCTGCATCGTCGCGCGGGTAAAGCCGGGCCATTCCTCCGGCATCACGCGGCTGATCGCGATCGGACCTGACGAACCGTGCAACGGCCCGTCATAGTCCATGTCGGTCTCGAGCTTGCGGAAATACGGCAGAACCCCATCCCAGTCCCAGCCTTCCGCACCGAGCGCCGCCCATTCTTCGTAGTCGGCCGGCAACCCGCGATTGCCGATCTCGCCATTCATGCTCGACCCGCCGCCGATCACGCGCGGCTGGATATAGGGTTTGACCGAGGAGCGGGAGGGATCGTTGTGTGAGACCGGCATCAACCGGGCACGCAGGTCGCGCCACTGATAGGCAGGGTTGAAGGCGGCGCGATAGGGATAGACGTCGCGGATCTCCTCCGGCTCCTGTCCCGGCTCGAAATCGGGGCCGGCCTCAATCAGGAGGACACGGTTCTGCCCCGAGGTCGACAGCCGGTTGGCCAGCACGCAGCCCGCCGGCCCGCCGCCGACGATGATGTCGTCATAGGAAGCGGTCATTTGGCGGTTCCACCGTCCTTCTTCAGGGTGAATTCCTGATAGGCGGTGCGGTTGGCGATGATGTAATCCCAATCGTAATCGACACCGAGGCCGGCCTCGTCGGGAACCGGCACGCAGCCGTCCTCGCCGATATCCTCCAGCGCATCGCTGTAACCGGAACCGAAGACCGGCGGCACGGGATTGGCGACGCCGGGTGCGACGAGGGAGAGTTCGTACCAGCTCGAATTGCGCATCGCCGACATGCAGTGCCGCTGGGCCGGGCCGGCAGCGTGGATTTCGCAGTCGAGGCCGAAGGCCTCGGCCAAGTGCGCGACCTTCATCGTGCCGGTGATGCCCATGTCGTAATCGGGGTCGACGCGCATGTAGTCCGTCGCCCGGTCGCGGAGCCAGGCGGCCTTACTCTCGAGGCCGCGCACATGCTCGGTCAGCATCAACGGGGTGCGGATGTTCTCCTTGAGCTGCCGGGCGGCATGCGGGGACCAGCCGGCATCCATGAAGGGGTCTTCGTACCAGAGATAGCCACCCTCATCGCAGGCCTTGCCGACATAGATCGCGTCGGCCAGCGTGCGCAGCTCGCTTGCGGCGTCGTACATCAGCTCCATCCGGTCGCCGACGCGCCGGGCGCAGAGCAGCAGGTTCGCGGCCTCCTCCTTCGGGTCGCCTTCACCCCAGCCATGGATCTTGTAGCCGCGATAGCCGAGCGCGAGGCACTCCTCGGCGAAATCGGCATAAGCCTCGATGCTGTCGAGAATCCCGTCGCGACCACCATTCAGCGTGCTGGCATAGGTCGGAAGCCGCTGCCGGTAGCCGCCGAGGAGCCGCCAGACCGGACGATCGACGGCCTTGCCGGCCAGATCCCACAGCGCGATGTCCAGCGCGGAATGGCCGATCGCCATGTAGTGGCGATGTGCGCGCTTCAGCTTGTTGTAGATCGCCTCGCGCTCCTCGGCGTCCTCGCCCAGGATCAGGCCGGCCGCAGCCTTCACCTGCCCGATCATGACGCCGTTCTTGCCGCTATGGACGCTGCAATACTCGCCGCGATGTCCGCCTTCGGTCTCGATCCGCAGGGCAAAGGCGCTCAACCGGGACTGCGCGCCCTTCATCACGCTGCGGTTGCCGCTGGCATCCACCCCGAGACCGTCGACCGTGTAGCCGAACTCATGCACCTCGATCCGTGCGATCCGCGCTTCCGGCCGCGAGCCGATCAATCTGTTCATGGCGATCCCTGACAATTTCGGCTTGCAACCGGCAAAGCTGTCTGACAACATAATTGTAAGCAGACTGATTTAGCGCCGTCAACGGGACAGGCTCGCCAGGATGGACTCGGACGAAAGCCGCTCCGCGATCGCCTATCGGCAGATCGCCGGCTATATCGACAATGTCGCCGATGGCGCGCGGCTGCCGCCCGAGGCGGATTTCGCCGAGATGTTCGGGCTGTCGCGCGCCAGCATCCGCGAGGCGCTGGCCCGGCTGCGCGCCGAGGGCATCGTCCGTTCGCGCAAGGGCTCGGGCACCTTTGCGATACGCACCGGCGCACCCGAAATGGTCAGGCTTTCGGCGATCTCCTCGCTGCGCGAACTGGCTCAATGGCACGAGGTTCGTCTTGCTCTGGAAAGCGAGGTCGCGGCTCTGGCCGCAGATCGGCGAACCGAGGACGACCTCGCGCGACTTCAGGCGGCGCAGGAGGCGCTGCTTGCCAGCCTGCTGACCGGCCGAGGCGAGCGCGAGGACGTCGCCTTCCACGCCGCACTGGCGGTCTGCGCCCATAATTCGAAGCTGTCGGACGCGCTGGGGCGGTTGACCTCGCACATCTTCAGCTGGGGCAATCTTTCGGCGCAGCGCTCCGTGCTGACCATGGCGGAGCGCCGCGAGCTGATCGCGCTCGAGCATGGCGCCATCGTCGCCGCAGTCGCAGCGCGTGACGGAGATCGCGCCCGCGCCGAGATGCGCCGTCACCTTCTGGCCGGTCGCATGCGCGTGCTCAGCGACCTGCAGACGTAAGCCAAAGAAACAATCGGGGAGGAGCTCATCTCATGAAATCAATGCTCTTTGACAGAAGGTCCGTGCTGCGCGCCGGCGCTGCCGGGCTGGCACTGGCCAGCCTGCCGAAACAGGCTGGCGCACAGGGCCTTTCGGGCACGGTCCGGGTCTGGACCTTCCTCGGGGCAGACGGACAATCGCCGCGCGAAGTCGTGCTGCGCGAGATCATCAAGCGCTTCAAGGCGGCGCATCCCGGCGTCGATGTCAGGATCGAGGCCCAGCCCTTCCAGGAACTCGAGGTGAAGTTCGTCGCCGCCTCCGCCCAGAATCGCGCACCCGACGTGATCTGGATGCGCGACACCTTCCTCGACCTGGTGCAGCAGCGCGGTGCGCTCGCCAATCTCGACGATCTTCTGTCGGCGGAGTTCAAGGCCAAGGCGCTTCCCGATCTCTATCCGGTCTTCGTCGAGAAATCGGTCTTCAGCACGAAGCGCACCTCCCTGCCGCTCTGGCCGAGCCCGGCTCAGGCGATCTTCTATCGCAAGGATGCGCTGGCCGAGCTCGGCCTCGACGCCCCGCCTCTCACCTGGGACAAGTTCATCCCCGTCGCAGGCAAGCTGACCAAGGGCGACCGGCTGGGCTTCGGCCTGCCGACCAACGACAACAGCGTCTCGGCCTTCATCAACATCATGTCCGGGTTCGGCCCGTCGATCTTCGATGCCGCCACCGGCCAGTTCAATGTCACCGGTCCCGAGGCCAAGGAGGCCGCGAATGTTGTCAGACAGCTCGTGGCAAACGGGGCGCTGTCGCCGACGCTGCTGAATGCGATGGGCGACGATATCCAGGATCAGTTCGCCTCCGGCCGCTTCGCGATGGTGCAGGCCTTCGCGCCGCGCTTCCAGCAGTACAAGCAGATTGCCGCCGGCTACAGCGGCAAGGATCTGGCGGTCTCGGCCTGGCCCGCCTTCGGCACGAACCCGCCCGCAGTCCTGCTCGGCCCGTATTGGACGGTGGGCATCTCCGCCAAATCGGCCAATCCGGCCGCAGCCACCGCCTTCGTCGAAAGCCTGTTCACCGAAGAGGCGTCGCTGGAATGGGCCAAGACCGCCGGTCTCGTGCCCGACCGACGCTCCGTGCTGCAGAACCCCTATTTCGCGACGCCGGCCGCGTCGGACATCCACGCCTTCACCGCGCTGCTCTCGGCGCCGGGCGTGATGACCTTCCCGCAGCGCATGCCCAACATCACCAAGATCTTCCCGGTGATGAACACGGCCCTGCAGGAGCTGATCGGAACCAAGGAAAGCGTGGACGCCATTCTCGGACGGGCCAAATCCACGCTGGGCTGGTAGCGCGCCATGCACGCCATGCCTCTTGCGAAGCCGCGGAGCCTCGACGCCGTCGCGCGCCAGGCCCGGCTGGTCGGCTCGTCGCTGGTGGCGCCGGCTCTGCTGTTGGTCATCGCCATCAACATCCTGCCGGCGCTCTACGGGTTCTATCTGAGCCTGCACAAAGTCTTCTTCTTCGGGAACGAGGGCTTCGTCGGGCTCGCCAACTATCTCGAGCTGTTCCGCGACCCCTTCGCCTGGCAGGCGATCGGCCGGTCGCTGCTCTTCACCTTCGCCGCGCTTGCCGTCGCCGTTCCGCTGGCGCTGCTGGCGGCGATGGGCATCCGGCGGCTGGGCCGCTGGGGCAGCATCCTGCTGACGGTCCTGCTCGTGCCCTGGGCGATGAGTCCCATCGTCGTGGCGCTCCTGTGGAAATGGATTCTCGTGCCTTCGCCGGGCGGGCTGGTGGGCGCGGCCTTCAATGCGTTCGGCCTGCCGCCGCAAGACCTGCTGACCGACCCGTTGCTGGCCATGCCGACGCTGATCATCGTGGCGGTGTGGCGCAACTTCGCCTTCGCCACGATCATCCTGATCGGCGGCCTCGGGCAGATCCCGCGCGATCTCTACAAGGCGGCGGCGGTCGACGGACTCGGCGCCTGGGAGAGCTTCCGCAAGATCACGCTGCCGCTGCTCGCACCCTCGCTGCTGATCGTGATCTCGATGCTGACCATCAGCTATTTCAACGAGGTGCAGCTCATCATTGGCCTGACCGGCGGCGGCCCGATCCGGCAGACCAGCACATTGGCCTATGCGCTCTACCACACCGGCTTCGTCGAGCTGGATCAGGGACGCGGCAATGCGATCGCGGCGGTGATGTTCCTGATCAATATGGGGCTGATCGCCGTCTATATCCGCATTCTGGGCAAGCAGCCGGGAGCAGCCGCATGAAGATACTCTCCCGCGCCTCGCTTCTCCTCGTCTGCCTGCTGGCCGGCCTCGTCGCCCTCGGCCCGATCCTCTGGGCCGCATCGACCTCGTTCAAGGCGACCAACCGCATCTTCGCGGTTCCGCCCGAGCTCCTGCCGCAAAGTCCGACCATCGAGCACTACGCCAAGCTGGTGGCAGAGGGCGTCCACTGGGCGTTCCTGAACAGCTCTGCCTATGCGGTCGTGGCCGTTCTGGCCTCGCTGATCTTCGGCGCGACCGCGGGCTATGCGCTGATGCGCTATCCCGTTGCGGCCAAGCCCGCGGTGCTGCTCGTCTTCCTCGGCACCATGGCGGTGCCCGGCTTCGCCGTTCTCCTGCCGACGCAGATGCTGGCAACCAGCATCGGCTTGCACAACACCTGGGCGATCCTGCCGATCCTCTATGCCGGGCACATCCTGCCCTTCGCGGTCTGGGTCACCCGCTCGCATTTCGCCACCGTACCGCGCGAGCTCGAGCAGGCGGCCGAGATGGATGGCTATTCGCGGGCCGAGGCCGTCTGGAAGATCGTGCTCCCCGGCGCAAAGCCCGCGCTGCTGGCGGCTGCGACCTTCGGCTTCCTGCATTGCTGGAACGACTACGTCACCGGCTCGACCATGGTGGACTCGCCCGAACTGCGCACGCTCCAGGTCGCGCTGATCTTCTTCCAGGGCTTCCACGGTCGCGATTGGGGCTCGCTGATGGCGGGCGTGATCATCGCGACGATCCCGCCCGTGGTGGTCTTTCTCCTGTTCAGAAAATTCCTGATCGGCGGCTTCGCCGATGGGTCCGTCAAAGGCTGAATGATATGACCGAAGCACGGCCGAACACGGCCCAATCCGTCCGCTTCCGTAATGTCGGGAAGAGTTATGGCTCCGGCTGGGCGGTGTCGGGCGTCAACATCGCCGTCGAGCCCGGGCAGTTCGTCACCCTGCTCGGCCCCTCCGGCTGCGGCAAGAGCACGACGCTCAACATGATCGCCGGGCTGGAGACGCCGACCGAAGGGCAGATCATGATCGGCGACCGGGACGTCACCACCATGAAGCCGGCGGATCGCGACATCGCCATGGTGTTCCAGTCCTACGCGCTCTACCCGCATATGACGCTCTACGAGAACATCGCCTTCCCCTTGAGGGCGCGCCGGCGCCGCACGCCCGAGGCGGAGGTCGACCGCAAGGTCCGCGCCGCCGTGAAGATGCTCGGCCTCGAGGCGATGCTCGACCGCTTCCCGCGCCAGATCTCGGGCGGCCAGCGCCAGCGCGTCGCGCTCGGCCGGGCCATGGTGCGGACGCCGACCGTCTATCTGCTGGACGAGCCCCTCTCGAACCTCGACCAGCAACTGCGCGTGCAGATGCGTTCCGAGCTGAAGGACATCCACCAGCGGCTAGGCGCCACCATGCTCTACGTCACTCATGACCAGAGCGAGGCGATGACCCTGTCGGATCTGGTCGTGGTCATGTCGAACGGACGGGTCGAGCAGGCCGGAAGCCCGCGCGAACTCTACAACAATCCGGCCAATCTCTTCGTCGCCCGCTTCCTCGGTGAGCCCGGCATGAACATCCTCGACGGCGAGGCGACCGACGGACGGCTGCGCGGACCGGGCTTCGACATCATGCTTCCTGCCCTGGCGCAGAAGGCCGGGCGCCGGATTTCGGTGGGGATCAGGCCCGAGGATCTGAAGCACGACGCCTCCGAGGCCGCGGCTATCCGCGGCACCGTCCGCACCGTCGAGTATCTGGGGTCGCGCAGCCTTGTCCGCGTCGAAGTGGGCGAGCGCCTGATCGCGGCCTTCCTGCCCCCTTCGGTCGACCTTCCGGCCGGGGCAGCCATCGGCCTGTCCCCGGCCGATCCGGACAAGGCGCGCTTTTTCGAAACCGATGGCGGCGCTTCGCTGCACTACCATCAGAACCTTGCAGGCTGAGGCCATGAACAGAATTTCCCTCGACGACCAGGTCGCGGTCGTCACCGGCGGCGCCCAGGGGCTGGGCCTCGCAATCGCCAAGCGGCTCATTGCCTCGGGCGCGCGCGTCAGCCTCTGGGATCGCGACTCGGACGAATTGAAGAAGGCGCTGGCGCTGCTGGGCTCCGGAGCTTCCGCCAAGCAGGTCGACATCACCGATCTCGACCGCCTGACGCATGCCCATCGCGAAGTCGAAGCCGAAACCGGCCCGGTCTCGATCCTCGTCAACTCAGCCGGCATCGCCGGCGGCAACGCCCCGCTCGACGCCTATGACCCCGACGAGTGGCGCCGCGTCGTCGAGGTCAACCTGAACGGTACCTTCTATGTGAACAAGGTCGTCGTGCCCGGCATGAAGGCGCGGAATTATGGGCGGATCGTCAATATCTCGTCGGTCGCAGGCAAGGAAGGCAACCCGAATCTCGCCGCGTATTCGGCCGCAAAGGCGGGCGTGATCGGCCTGACGAAATCGCTGGGCAAGGAGCTCGCCGGTTACGACATCGCCGTGAACGCGATCTCGCCAGCCACAGCCAAGACGCGCATCCTCGACACGCTTAAGCCGGATTTCATCCAATACATGCTGTCGCGCATTCCCCGTGCCCGCTTTCTCGAGGTGGACGAGGCCGCCGCCATGGTCGCCTGGCTGGTCAGCCGCGAGAACAGCTTCACCACCGCCTCGGTCTTCGATCTCTCGGGTGGGCGCTGCACATATTGAGTACGGGAGGCACCATGACTCTGGAACGGGCGCAGAGCCTGATCGCCGCGGCTCTGGCAGCCGGCCGCGCACTGGGCGCACGGCCGCTGGCGGCGGTGGTCGTCGATGCCGGGGGCCATATCGTCGCATCAGCCCGAGAGGACGGGGCCACGATCGCCCGGCACGAATTCGCCCTGGCGAAGGCCTGGAGCTGCATCGCGCTCGGATTGGATACGCGCGACCTCGTCGAACGAGCGGAGGCGAATACAGCCTTCTTCTCCGCAGCCGCGACACTCTTGTCCGGCAGGTTGCTCCCTGCTGCCGGCGGGGTATTGGTGCGCGAGGATAAACAGATCCTAGGCGCGCTCGGTGTCTCCGGCGACGCTGCAGACGTGGATGACGCCTGCGCAGTTGCAGCCATTGGACGGTAAACTGGCAGGCGAACAAGCTTCGTGGCCTGGTTCGAACCGAGATTGACATCCGTTTGCAGTTTTTTGAGCGGGCCTTCGATGTCCGTTTCAGGACCGATGTTCAAGGTCCGCTTGTCGGCAATCAGCCAATGTCTGGTTGTGGCGCATCTCGTTAGCTACTCCTCCCAAATTGTCACGGCACATCAAGGGAGGGGGCTGTCGTTCTGAGCGAGTCTCGGGCGGCGAACCCGGCTTCCCATTCCGCGACGCGCGGAAACCGCGTCCTCCACACGAAATCCGGAAAGCGCAGATCAAGATAGCCGAGCGCGCAGGCGATGGTAATCGTACCGATATCCACCCTACCCGCCAAGCTCGCCGCATCGTTCTCGATCGCCGCCAGCCCGGTGCTGGCCTTGTCGAGCTGGCCCTCAAGCCATTCCAGCCATTGCCGCTCCGGCGGTCGCGCGGCAGTCTCGTAACGCGCGAGCAGGGCGCCCGCGAGCATGCCGTCGCCGAGCGCCTGCTCGGTTAGCGCCCGCCAGCGCGCCGGCCCCTTGGTCGGCAGGATCGTGCCACCGCAGGTCTCGTTCAAATAATCACAGATCACGCGGCTGTCGTAGATCACACGTCCATCGGCCAGTTCCAGAGCGGGGATCTGGCCGAGCGGGTTCAGGGCGACCAGAGCGACATTGCGCTGCACCGGATGCGCCGCAATGCGCACGGTCTCGATCTCGGACAGACATCCGAGTTCGTGCGCCACGATCATGACCTTCCGCACATAGGGCGACTGCGGCGAGAAAAACAGCTTCATTCTGACGACTCCATGAAACGAGTTTGTTTTTTAGACAAAATTGTTTGACGCGTCTATTTTTCAAACTTAGATTGCAATTATGTTGACGATAGGTAGTCGCACCCGGTGTGGGACACCTCTCTTCGATGGCGATCGCGACGTGCGGTCGGCGGGATTTCTCAGGCGGCATCAGACCGCTTTGCGCGAAGGGGATAAGCAGCATGAAGAGAATCACACGTCGTCAGGTGATGCCGTTGCTGGCAGGTGGGGTGGTCGGAGCGAGTTCGGTTTTTTCGAGCCGCGCGGTTGCAGACGAGGGTCCGATCAAGATCGGTGGGATCTTTCCGCTGACGGGCGCGGGCTCTGTCTTCGGCAACCAGAACTTCCAGGGTGTCGAGATCGCAGTCGATCTGATCAACGACCGTGGTGGGCTCAATGGCCGCAAGATCGCGTTGTTCAAGGGCGACGGCCATACGCCGCAAGCCGCGATCAGTGAGACTAACAGACTCGCCGCGCGCGAAGGCGTTCGCATTTTCACCGGCAGCTCGACCAGCGCGGTCGGCATGGTCGCCAGTCAGGAGGCCGAGCGTAACGGCGCCTTCTACTGGGAAGGGATGGCGGTTGCCAACGGCTTCACGGAGCGCGGTTTCAAGAATGTATTCCGCGTCGGGCTGGATGCCGGCGGCCTCGGCAGGCCCGCTCCGCTCTATATCGCCGAGGCCTTGAGCGGTCTGCTCAACAAGGACCCGAAAAATATCCGGATTGCCGTGATTGCCGAGGATTCCGCCTTCGGCGTCGACGTGTCGTCGGCCGCGATCGCAGAGGCGAAGACACGCGGCATCACTGTTGCGCTGCACGAGCTGTATTCCGCCAAGACCACGGATTTGTCGCCGCTGGTTCTGAAGCTGCGCTCGCTTAAGCCGGACGCGATCGTTGCGACGCAGTTCATCAACGATGCCGTCCTGCTGCAGCGCCAGATGAAAGAGATGCGCTACCGGCCGCCAGCCTTCATCGGGACCAGCGCGGGGCATTCGACCCTGTCCTTCGCCGAGGCGATCGGCGACGACGTCAACGGCATCTTCTCGTCGTCCTATCCGAACGACGCCAACCCCGATGCGCTCTCGCCCGCGACGAAGGCCGATCGCGACGAATTTCTCAAGCGCTACCAGGACAAGTACAAGGTCGTCCCCGCCGTGCAGGAATCGCTCGGCTTCGTCGTCGGCATGTCGCTGATCCGCGACATCATCGGCAAGGCCAAGGGTGGCGATGCGGCCGCTCTGCGCGAGGCGGCCTTGGCAGCCGACGTTCCCAACGGTGCCTATATCAACGGCTGGGGCATGAAGTTCGACGCGAAGGGCCAGAACACCCGCGCCTTCGGCAGCGTCGTCCAATGGCAGGCGCGCCGGATGGTCTCGGTCTTCCCGGCGGCCAACAAGCTGGCGGATCCGATCCTGGTGCCGCTGCCCGCCTGGGGCGCCCGCTGATCCATCGGGCCCCGCGCCACAACATCGCCAGCACGAGGGACCGATCGTGGAAATCTATGTGCAGCTCGCATTGTCGGGGCTGTTCGTCGGCGGCATCTACGCCCTGATCAGCGTCGGCTTGACGCTGGTCTTCGGGGTGCTGCGGGTCGTCAACTTCGCACATGGCGAGTACCTGACGCTGGCGATGTTCCTGACCTTCTTCATGTACCACCTGTTGGGGCTGGATCCGTTTGTCGCCAGCCTCATCGTGGTGCCGATCCTGTTCGTGCTCGGCCTGCTCACCGAGCGCCTGCTGGTCAGGCGGACGCTGGAAGCACCGCATGTCGTGCAGGTCTTCGTCACCTTCGCGCTGTCGCTTTTCCTGCAGAACCTCTTCCTGGTTCTGTTCACCTCCGACTTCCGCACCGTCCGGACGGATTATGCGACGGCGGCTTTCGAGATCGGGCCGTTCTACATCTCGTGGCTGCGCATGGTGGCCTTCGCGGCCTCGATCGCGCTGACCGTCGCCCTCGCCCTGTTCCTCAAATACAGCTACATGGGGGCGGCCATCCGCGCGACGGCGCAGGATCGTCGCTCGGCGCGGCTGGTCGGCATCAATGTCGACCGCATCTACGCGCTGACCTTCGCGATCGGCTGCGCCTTGGTGGGCGCTGCAGGCGTGCTCCTGGCGCCGCTCTACCCGGTGAACCCCTATACGGGCGCCGACCTCATCCTCGTCGCGTTTGTCGCCGTCGTGCTCGGTGGCATGGGCAGCATCGCCGGGGCCACCTTGGCCGGATTGCTGATCGGCGTGATCGAGTCCTTTTCCAGCTTTTTCCTCGGGGGAGAGATGAAGCAATTCGTCTACTTCATCGTATTCATGGCGATCCTCGCCTTCCGGCCGGTCGGCTTCTTCGGCCGCAAGGGCGCCGAAGTGATGGACGTCACATGAGCGAGCGGTCCGTTTCCAACCCCGCCGGGGTGGCACCCATTCGGCCGCCGCGCCATGCTTGGTCGATAGCCGCCTTCGCCGTGCTCGCTGGCCTGCCGATCCTCGTCAGCGACCCATTCGTGCTGAACATGGTGATGATGTCGCTGCTGTCAGCGGCCGCCGCGCTCGCCTGGAACCTGTCCGGCGGCTATGCGGGGCAGCTCTCGCTCGGGCACGCCGCCTTCTACGGCATCGGCGCCTACACCTCGACGCTGCTGTTCCTCAAGGCTGGCATCAGCCCGCTGCTGGGAATGCTGGCGGGCGCTGCGATCAGCGCCGCCGCGGCGATCGTGCTCGGCATGATCACGCTGCGGCTGAAGGGCGCGTTCTTCGTCATGTCGACGCTGGCCTTCGGCGCCGTGATCCACATCAGCGCCATCAACTTCCGCGACCTCACGGGAGGATCCTCGGGGCTGGCGATCCCGCTGCAGCCGAACGCGCTCAACCTGACCTTCGCGAACAAGGCGGTCTATGTCTACGTCGCGCTCGGTCTGATGGCCGCCTATTACGCCGTGACGCTGCTGATCGCGGGCAGCAAGCTCGGCTATTCGCTGGTCGCCTTCCGCGAAAACCACGATGCTGCCCGCGCGCTCGGCATCAGGACGCTGCCGATCCGCATCGGCATCTTCGCTCTCTCGGCCGGGATGACCAGCCTGTGCGGGACGCTGCATGCGCAGTATTTTCTCTACATCGATCCCGACAGCGTGATGGGCCTCAGCCTCTCCCTCAACTTCGCGCTCATGGCGATCGTTGGCGGGCTCGGCACGGCCTATGGGCCGATCATCGGGGCGGCAGTGGTGACCTGTGTCTCGTTGGCGATGCAGATCTATCTCGGCAACCAGATCTCGGGTCTCACGCAGCTCGCCTATTCCGGGATCGTGATCATCGTCCTGCTCGCCATGCCCGGAGGGCTGGGGCCGGGACTGCGCGACGCCTTGACCAGGAGGTTCGGATGGCGACCCTGACGTGCAGCGGGCTCAGCAAGAGCTTCGGTGGGCTTCGCGCCGTGCAGAACGTGTCCTTCACCGCGCAATCGGGCCGCATCCTCTCGATCATTGGGCCGAACGGGGCCGGCAAGACCACCGTCTTCAACCTCCTGACCGGCTTCATCCCTGCGGATTCCGGGTCCGTGCAGCTTGACGACCGGCCCCTGGCGGGACTGTCGCCCGAGGATCGCTGCCGAGCCGGGCTGGTGCGGACCTTCCAGGTCGTTCAGCCCTTCCGCGGCCTCACCGTGCTCGAGAATGTGGTCATGGGCGCGATGCTGCGAACGGCGTCGATCGCCGAGGCACGCGAGGCGGCCGCTGCTGTCCTCGATGATCTCGGCATGTCGCGCCTGGCCGAGCTGCGCGCCGGCAGCCTGTCCATTGGAGACCGCAAACGGCTCGAGATGGCGAAGGTGCTGGCGACGCGCCCCTCGGTCCTGCTGCTCGACGAGGTCATGGGCGGGCTGATCCCGATCGAGGTGCAGCGCATGATCGCCTTCATCCACGACCTGCGCGATCGCGGCCTCGCGGTGGTCGTCATCGAGCATCACATGAGCGCGGTCATGCGCCTCTCGGACGAGATCCTCGTCCTGCAGAATGGCGAGCCGATCGCGCAGGGCTCGCCGAAAGAGATCTCCCGCGATCCGAAGGTGCTCTCCGCCTATCTGGGCCCGAACTTCAAAGCGGATGGGGGTCTGTGATGCTGGCGATTCGAAATCTGTCGGTGCGCTTCGGCGACGTGCCGGCGCTGGAAGAGTTCTCGTTCGAGGTCGGTCCGGGCCAGGTCGTCGGGATCGTCGGCAGCAACGGCGCCGGCAAGACCACGACGCTGTCGGCGATATCCGGGCTGATCGCAAACCGCACGGGCTCGGTCAGCTTCGATGGCGAAGCGATCGAGCGGCTGTCCGCCCACGAGATCGTCGAGCGCGGGTTGATCCACGTTCCCGAGGGGCGCCGCCTGTTTCCGTTCATGACGGTGCAGGAAAACCTGGAGCTCGGCGCCTATCCGCGCCCGGCCCGGCCGAAGCGTCAGCAGCAGCTCGATTTCGTCTTCTCGCTCCTGCCGAAGCTGAAGGAACGCCGCGGGCAGCAGGCGGTCACGCTGTCGGGCGGCGAGCAGCAGATGTGCGCGATCGGGCGAGGCCTGATGTCGTGCCCGCGCCTGCTCGTGCTCGACGAGCCGACACTCGGCCTCGCCCCCATGCTGGTCGAGGAGGTCTTCAGCCTCGTCCGCTCGATCCGCGACACCGGCGTTCCGGTGCTCATCGTCGAGCAACAGGTGGTGCACGTGCTGCGCAACGCGGATTACGCTTATGTCCTCGAAAGCGGCGCCTGCGTCATGCAGGGGGCGGGCTGCACGCTGCTTGATGACGACGCTTTGCGACGCGCCTATCTCGGCGTTTGAGAAAGGTGACAGCACAGTGACTCAGTCTGACCGGAAACGTGGGCTCAAGGCAGCGCACCGCAGCAACCAGATTCTCGATGCGGCGAAGACCGTCTTCGTGGATGCGGATTTCAGTGCCGTGAACGTCGAGGATATTGCTAGCGCATCGGGGTTGTCGCGCGCGACGATCTACCAGTATTTCAACAGCAAGCAGGATATCTACACGGCTCTTCTGCTGCGCGATCTCGATGGCATGATCGGTGGCTTAAAGCGCGCTCTGATCGAAACGGACTCGGTGAAGAACAATCTTTTCCGGATGACAACGGAATACATGAATTTCTTCCGAGATCATCAGGAGTATTTCCGAACCCTGTCGTTCTTCTATCTTCCAGGCCGCAAGGAATCTCTGCCTCCGGAAGCGGCGGAACAGGTTCGCATCAAGCTCGACGAAGGCATCGCCACGATCGAACGCGCGATCGTTCTCGGTATCGAACGACAGGAGGCCCGGCCGGTCGACGCCCGCGCGGCGACGCTCTCCCTGTGGGGGCAATGGATGGGCTGCGCCTATCTGGCCGCAACCGGGCGGATCTCTCTCTACGAGCGCACGAGCGAGCAGGTCTACGCCAACGGCATCGACATCTTTCTCGACGGCTTCCTGCTCGATTGAGGCCGTTCTCTTCAGCAACACCGCTCTCGCGGGAAAGGAACTACGGTGACGATCGAAACGCATTTTCTGCGTGGGAACGGTCGCGTTCCGAATTCGCATCTGCCGCTGCTGCTCTATCGCGGCGTGATCGGTGGCACGCCTCCCGAGATGGAAGCGCTTTTGCGGCGCAATGGCTGGCCACCGGATTGGCACAGCTCGTTCGGCATGTACCCCAAGCACCATTTCCACAGCGACACGCATGAGTTGATTGCGGTCACGCGCGGCGCACTCGTCGGGCGCTTCGGCGGCCATGACGGCATCAGGGTGACGATGGAGGCCGGGGACATTGTCGTGATCCCGGCCGGCGTCGGGCATTTCGGCGAGACGATTACAGAAGATCTCAGGCTGACCGGCGCCTTCCCATCCGGTTACGCCATCCATGATTTTCGTCTCGGCGATGCCGACGAGTACGCCCGCATGGTCGAGCGCTCGCAGCGCGTCCCGATCCCGGCCTTCGACCCGGTCTACGGGGCCGGCGGGCCGCTCATTGAACTCTGGACCACGCGTCCCGCAGGAAACGCCTGACATGTCGACAGTCCATATCGCCGGCGGCGGCATCGCCGGCCTCGTCGCCAGCATCGTCTTCGCAAGGCGGGGCTGGCGGGTCACCGTCTACGAAAGGAGCCCGGCGCTCAGGGCCAACGGCAACGGCTTCCCGATCTTCGAGAACGGCCTGCGCATTCTCGAGGCGCTCGGCCTCGGCGGCCAAATCGAGACGTCCGGTCATAGGCTCGAACGCTGGAGCATCTATCGCAGTTCCGGCGAGAAGGCGACCGAGTATGAACCGTTCAACGCAACGGGCGGGCGGATCGTGATGTTCCATCGCCAGGCGCTCGTGGATCTTCTGGTCGAGGCGGCTCGAATGTCCGGCGTGACGCTTGCGTCCGGCTCGCGCGTGGTCGGAGCCGAGGACGCCGGGGCGATCCTTCTTGAGGACGGCCGCCGACTCGAGGCCGATCTCGTGGTGGGTGCCGACGGCATCAGGTCAGCCGTGCGGCGGGGGGTGATGGGCGAATTGCCGCTCGGTGAACACCGCAAGGGGGCGCTGCGGTTGCTGATTCCGATCGAGCCGGGCGATTTCCTCGATGGCAATACCCGCGTCGGGCGGGAGTTCAACGATCCCAGCGGACGCCGTGTCGGCTTGCTGCCGTGCTCGCCGACGCTGATGTACATGATCCTGGTCAACCTCCTGTCCGATTCTGATGCCGGGCGCCAGCCCGTCGATGTCGAGCTCTGGTCGGCCACCTTCCCGATGCTGCGCCGTTATTTCGAGAGGATCGGCAAGAGCGGACATTACGACGTCTACCATTCGATCTTCCCGCCGGCATGGCATGCCGGGCGTTGCGCGCTGATCGGCGATGCGGCGCACGGCATGACCCCCGCTCTGGGACAGGGGGCGAATACGGCGATGATGACAGCCTATTCGCTTGCGGCCACGGTTTCTGCGGGGGCCTCGCAACAGCACGAGTTGCGCGAATGGGAGCGCAGGCTTCGGCCGCTCGTCGATTTCACCCAGAAATACGCCGAGGGAATCACGGCAGGTCGGCTCGATCCGAACAACGAGATCTTTTTCAGCGATCCGGGTCTGAGACGTCTGCTCGAAGCGAATATCCCGGCCGAATTCGGCGCCGCCGCGTGATCGCGCGGCCGCCCTTCCCATGAAAGGACACGACCATGTTCACGGCTCCCCCGTCGCTCGACAAGTACGACACCTTGCAGGACACCGCCGGCTATGCGCGCCCGGCGGATGATTTCGGCGAGCATGTCCCCGCTGGCGACCATCTCGAGAACCTCCTGCATTTGAAGAAGATGCTGATCGACAAGCGCCGCTTCATGGCGCAGGACGTCATCACCTATCCCGTGGTGTATCTCGCCCGGGCGCAGGACATCGCAAATCTACAGGGGTTGCTGGCAGCTCTCGACGTTGCGATCACGCATGAACTCTCATTACGCGAGACAGGTCAGCTCACCCACGCGTGATGAATGCGCCGGGGATCCTGCGGGCCAATTCGACAGACGATCAGGGGCCGGACAGACGGTCGACCAGCCCCTGGCGGCGGGTTCCAGCGTCCGGTTATGGGCTTAGCATCAACGTCCGGAACTGGCGCAATGCGATGCGCCAGTCAGCAACAAGCACTTCGAGCTCAAGTTCGGCGGACGGCCTTCATGGAGAGATGACCGTCAAGTAAGGGCTGGCCGGCTTGTCCTGTGGAGGGGTGATCGCCGGCACCTTGTTGGAGATCGGCTTCAGCGACTTCAGATAGCTTGCCAGCGAGTCGGCGTCCTGCGGGTTGAGCCTGCCGTAGGAATGCCAAGGCATGACCGGTGCCAGAACCCGGCCGTCCGGTCGCTCGCCTTTGGTTACCGCCTTGATGATGTCTGCCTTCGACCATTTGCCCAGTCCCGTCTCCGGATCTGGCGTCAGGTTCGGCGGGTAGAAGATACCGACATTGGGGATATGGAAGCCGACGTCGCCTCCGGCGATGAAGCGGGAATGGTCGGGTTTGCCGAGCATTTGGCCGGGTGTATGGCAGCCGCCGCAGTCCATGATCGTGGCCAGGTACTCGCCCCGCTTCACATCGGCGTGGCCAATGGCTGGGAGACTTGTCAGGGCGATGACAGTGGCAAAGGCAAGGCGATACATCTCGCTTCTCCTTGGAAGGCGGCAAGTCTGCATGCTTCCGGCGATGGAACCGTCCGGAAGTCGCAGGCGATCAGGCCGCCTGGCCCGGCTTATCGGCTCGATGCCCGGCGGCGAAGGCTTCGATCTCTGCGATTAGGCGATCAACGCTGGAGCCTTCCGCCGCGAGCAGGCCGGCCATTCGCCTGGCCTGCTCCGCGAAGCTGGCATCGGCGAGGACATCCTGAACCGCGCGTGCGATTTCGGACGGGCTCGCTGTCGGGGCCAAGCGAATGCCGACCCGATGATATTCCACGCGGGCGGCATTATCGTTCTGGTCGCGTCCCATCGGCATAACGACCAGGGGAACGCCATGACGCAGCGCACGCAGGACCGTGCCGTGTCCGCCATGGGTCACGACGACCTGCGTCGATGGCAGGATCGCCTCATGCGACGCGCTGTCGAGGATGCGGACATTGTCCGGTGCTTCGATTGCGAGCTGCTCCAATGCCTTGCCGAGCGTCACCACGGCGCTAACCGGGAGTTGGCCGAGCGCAGCAACGATACGACGCAAGACTTTGTCCTGCCCCTGATGCGTGGTGCTGAAGGAAACCAGCGCTCTCGGGCGCGTGTCGATGCCGATTGCGTGGTGTCCGGAAGTGACCGCCCAGCTCGGCTCCTCCAGGAGGGGGCCGACATAGCGGACATACTCCGGCATCCGAGCGACGGGAAAGTCGAAGCTGGGGCTGGTCGCGAGCAGGCAGCGCCCGGCGCGGGCGGCCTGATCGAGGACGCGCGCGAGCGGGGCGAGGCCAAAATGGGCGCGGGCGGCATTGGGGGCTGGCAGCGCCTGGTTCCAGAGCGCCTCGCCGACGGCTGCGGCTTCCGCATCGCGCGCCTGTTCGGCCGGGTTTCCAGCGGGCTGGAAACCCGGCCCGAACGGCGGGTGGCCGGGCAATGGCGACAGGGAGATGTTGGCTGCGAGCAGCACAAGAGGGGTCCGGGAGACTTCCGCGGCTAACATGCCGCCGAAGAGCAGATCCGAGCCGATCATCAGGTCCGCGGGCTCCGCGGCCAGCGCATCCAGAATATCGAGCGCATAGTCCCGTGCCGGACCCACGAAGATCCGACCGCACCATTGCCGAAACGCAGCGATCGGGTCCGCGATATCCCGATCGCGCACGAAACAGCTGGCGGCGCTTCGATCCGGCCGGTTGGGAGCACGGGTCCAGGGCTGGAAGCGTGCTCCGGCCGCAATCGCCTCGGCTCTCATGGAATCATCGGCGATCAGGCGAACGTCATCGCCGCGGGCCGCGAGGCCTCGCAAGGCGGCGATGAAGGGCGGCACGTTGCCGCCGCCTTCCCATCCCGTCACCAGAATGCGCAGAGGCGTCTGTGGGCTCGACAGCTGTGTCATGTCGGAGTTCCTGCACCTGAACCGGAAATCTAACGAACCGCGCCCTCGTGGAGCAGCCGTTCCACTGCCTCGATCATCAGCCGGCCGGTCTCGCCGGCCGTATGGTTTTGGTTGCGGCGCAGCAGATGCCACACCCACACATCCGTCAGCGCCAGCAGCTGTGCGAGACGGTCGGCTTTCGCCGAGGGAGGCAGCTTGTCGAGCCAAGCCGCGAACATCTCCTCGATCCACGCGCGGTGACTATTGCGGCCGCGCGCGAGGATCGCGCCGAACTCGGGAATGCGCGCCTCCTGGCTGAGCGTGCGGACAACGATGTCGCCCGCCTGTTCATAGTCCTGCACCAGGACCGTGATGATCGCAGCGACGGTCTTTCCGGGGTTGTGCCAGCGCCTGGTCCTGATCTCCGCATCGAGCCCATCGGCCATCGCGCTCAGCACGCCAGCCTTGTCGCCGAATCGCCTGATCACGGTCTGTCGGGTCGTATTGGCCGCCCTGGCGATATCGTCGAGCGTGATGTCCTCAAACCAGCGCTCGCTCAGGAGGTGCCTGAGAGCGTCCACGATTTGTTGCTCGGTGTCTTGCACGGCATGGGCGCGTGCGACCTGACGATAAGCACGGGGCGACACTGTTGAATTCCAATTTAGAGTTACTCACTGTAACATCAAATTGAAATGCGTCAATGCATCCCCCGATGAAGCCGGCGGCATCTCTTCGAACAGCGACACCTCGGGGAACGAGCTTGCAGTCCGCGGCAAGCATCCCGATCTCCACCGGGTCGGCAGGCGGCCTCCTGCAGGCTCGTGCGATGCTCGGCTGCGGACATGTCCTGACCAGAAACCGATCCATGATGAGCCCTTCGGAACGCCGGGCTCAGATGGATCTCACATGGCACGTGGCGCAAGCACGGTTCCTCGACGCAGCACGACCGGCCTGCGCCGGTTTCTGGATCCTGAACAGCAGCGCGCCTGGATCGAGGGCACGGCTGGCTTGCCCGACGCCGACGAGCGCTCCGAGTCCCTGGAGCTGCGGTTCAAGTACATCCCCCGGTTTGAAAAGCTGCTTCGCCGCCCGCAGGCACAGGACGTCCTGGCGCTTCTCGGCCTCTATGGCCGGAACTGCATCCCCATCCCGCGCAGGAGCGAACGTCACTACTGGTCGGTTTCCTGCCTGCCTTCGACGTCCGACAAGCCGCTTGTCCGCGTCAACGCGAGCTGGATGGAACTTTTCACACTCTATGCGGCCGAAGAAGGTGTCCGTGCGCGCTGCCTGATGCGCCTCTCGGATTTCACCACGGACCATTCGCTCGCACGCAGCCATCTGGACGAGGCCTTTCTCGAGAGCTGCGTCACGGCGCCGGAGGATATCAGCTATTTCTTCCCACATGGCCCGGACATGTTCGGCGTCAATGTCCTGGGCTGCGCCTCGATCCGTCGTTTCCTTGAAATGCCGCGGATCCTATGCGCCATTCGGACTTTCAATTTGATGCACATGAACCGGGGGCGGAACGCCTACCAGGCCAGTCACTGTTACAGCCTGGCAGATTTCATGCTGGCAGGGTGAATGCCAGCGCGGCCGAGCTGGGCTGCCTGAAGGGGCTCGTAAACTGTGCCGGTCTAGTCGGCATGCGTGAGCGTTTCGTCGACGTTCCGGACCCGACGATCCGGCAGGTCTTCGACGTGAATCTCTTCGGCGCCATGGCCTGCATTCGCGAGGCGATCCCGCGCATGTCGACCGCGAGCCGTGGCTCTGGCGGAGCGATCATCAACATCTCCTCGGGCCTCTCCACGGCCGGCGCACCGAATGTCGAATCGCGGCAATGAAGCCGTAATGGGGCTGATGCGGGCGACCCGCTCGCGCCGGCTCGGGATCCCCGAGCCGGCATCCCGATAGCGCTATTTCTGGATCCAGCTGTTCCAAGCTTCGAGCAAGCGCGCCTGATTGGCGGCGATCCAGGCAGCATCATGCTTGACGATCGCCTTGAAGGCCTCCGGCGAGTTCGGAATGTTGGCCCGCGCGGCATCGCTCATCTTCGCCACGGCGTCGAGGCTGGGCGGTGTCACGTTCAGACGCTCGGCCAGTTTCGCCTGGACGTCGGGATTGTCGAGATAGAACTTCAGCAGCGCCTCGGCCCCGGTCGAGTTGGGTCCGTCGCGTAGGATCTGCATCGTGTCGGCCAGCAGAAAAGCTCCATCATAGGACACCGCGACCGGTTGCTTCTCGGCCTTGAGCGCGGCCGCCCGTGTGCCCCAGATCATTCCCATCACATATTCGGCGTTGCGGAAGCCCTGCTGGCTCTGGTCCCCCGTCCGCCACCAGAGCTGGACCTGCGGCTTGATCTGATCGAGCTTCTTCAGAGCTCGGTCCACATCGAGCGGGAACAGCTTGTCGGCCGGGACGCCGTCGGCCAGCAGCGCCGCGGCGAAGACACGCCAGGGGTCATTGAAGCTCGGTAGCGCCCGGGGGCCGGGAAAGCGCGAGACGTTCCAGAAATCGGCCCAGTTTCCGGGAGGCCCGTCCTTGAAGCGCTCGGTGTTGAAAGCCATCAGCGTCGCGTTGAAGGAGATCTTCACGCCGGCGGGGCCGCAGGTCTTCTCCGCGAGATCCTTTCGCGCTTCGAAGCTTTTGCAGAACGAGGTCAAGTCGCGCGAGAAGCTGCGATTCTGGGTCGACTCGGCGATGATGTCGACATTGTTGATGATGTCCCAGGTCACCTTGCCGGCGTTGGCCATGGCCTGGGCCCGCGTACGCTGCTCGGAATCCGTCGCCACGACCGTCGCGACGCCGATGCCCGTCGCCTTCGTGAAAGGCTCGAACCAGACCTCTTTCAGGGCGCGGTCATAGGTGCCGCCGGTCGTCGCGACCACGACCTCCTTTGGTTGCGCCAGCACGGACGTGCCCAGCGCGGCCGACAGTGCGATCTGCCCGGCCAGGATCGAAAGAGTCCGCACGCGCGACCTTCTGGTGAGAGGCCGCGGATGTTGTCTCGCTCGCATGGTGTCAGTCCCCTTTTTGGCTGTGGTTGGTCGAGTGACGCGCAAGCGATCGCCGCTCATCGGCAACGCTCGCAAAGATTCGGGCGGTCAGGGCCGGCCGGGAGATGATGTCCTCGGGATGGATCGGCCGCCGCTTCGCGAAGGGCAAAAGCCCCGGCCGGTAGTTCGAGATGCCGGGCGTATCGACTACGAGGCAGGGACCGATCGTCTCGAACGAAATCTTGAAGTGGTAACCGGACTTGACCACCACGATGTCCTTGTCGGCGAGATCGATGCCCTGGCTGCGGAAAGCCGCTGGGTCCTGGGTGAAGCCGGGCAGGCTCATGGCGAGCACCGTCAGGTTGCCGGAACGCAGGATCGCCGTATCGCCGAGCGTCGCCGGCTCGTTCCTGAGATACGGACCGTCCTGAACGAAGCGGCCGTCTCCGAGACCGGCAACCACCCAGCGAGACCGGAACGGGCAGATACCGGACGAGAGGGTACCGCCGAGCGGCTGTTCGATCTCTGCTCCGATTCCCGCCATCTGCGCGATGCGGACTATGGCGGGGTCAGTGATCGGGACGACGGCCTCGAGGTTCGGCCAGCGCATGGCGAGTTCATGCAGGATCGCCGTGCCGTCTCCCGGGGTGCCCGCGAGAACACGGTCGCCCTGATCGCCGAGGATGGCGGGGCGCGCGATGCGTCCTGCCGTGACCGCCGACAAGGCGTCATGCAGGGGCATGAAATCGGAGACGAAGGCGTCGCGCTGGGTCCAGAACAGCGCCGCGAGTTCCTCCACAGCCGCCTGGGCCAGCTGCGCGTCGCCATCGGCGATGGCCGTGATGCATTGCTGCCCGTCTGGCACATCGACCAGCGTGGTGCAGTTGTAGATGGAAATGTCGAGCAGCTGCGGATTGGCAGCCATCATCTGGCATCGCCTGGCATGTAGCGCGGCGAGTGGGCCTCTCGCTGTCTCCATCTGCGCACCGAAAATGAAGGGCAGCCAGACCGAAGCCGTCACCGGCGCGAGTTTGCCCTGCAAGGTCTCGACGAGGAGAGCGGCCGCGCGCTCGCCGGCGAGATCGTAGTCGGTATGCGGGTTCTCCTTGCAGGCGACGACGATGTCCGCATTCTCCAGCATCGCCGGCGTAACATGGGCGTGGAGGTCCAGGCTGACGGCGATGACGGCTCGCGGCCCAAGCGCCTGGCGGACGGCGGCGAGCAGCACGCCTTCTGGATCGTCGAGACTTTCCGTGATCATGGCGCCGTGCAGGTCGAGGAAGACGCCGTCCGGCCGCTGCGCCTCGACCTCACCGACGATCTCGGAAAGGAGATCTTGGAAGACGACGTCCTCGACAGGCCCGCCGGGCGGCGCGACCGCCGAAACTCCGGTCAGGATCTCTGCTCCGCTCGCCGTAAGCCGCCTGCAGCCACCAGCGAGTCCCGAACTACCCTGCGCGACCTTTTCGAGCAGGGCCTTGCCGCGAACGATCGCGAAGCTGGCGAGCCCGGTCCGCAGCCGGCTGAAGCTGTTGCCCTCGTGGAAGAGGCTGGAGACGAAGATGCGCATCGTGGAGCCGCCCGTTTATTGCTGAAGCCAGGCGTTCCAGCGGTTGAGCATCGCGGTCTTGTTGGCGTTGATCCAATCCGCGTCGGGCACGACGAGGCCGCCGAACACGTCGGGCGCCAGCGGCAGGGCCTTCTGGGCCTCGGCACTCATCATCGCGGCGGCCTTGCGGCTGGTCGGCGTGCAGGTCTGGGCTTCGCAGCGGCGCGCCTGGCCCTCGATGTTCTCGACGTAGAATTTCAGGAAACGCAGGGCATTCTCGCGGTTTGGCGCGCCCTTGATCAGGGCCCAGCGATCGCCGACCAGCACGGCCTGGTTCTGGCTCCAATCCAAGGGCTGCTTCTCGGCGCGAAGGGCGGACGCCCGGGTTTGCCAGATCATGCCCATGACGTATTCGCCGTTGCGAAAGCCCTGGACGCTCTGGTCGCCGGTCTTCCACCAGAGCGCAACATGCGGCCGGATCTCGTCCATCTTCCGGAAGGCCCGGTCGAGGTCGAGCGGGAACAGTTTGTCGACCGGTACGCCATCTGCCAGAAGGGCGGCGGCGAGGACGCGCCACGGGTCGTTGAAATTCGGCAGCGACCGCGGCCCCGGGAAATCCTTGACGTTCCAGAAATCCGCCCAGCTGCGTGGCTTGCGGCCCGGAAACTTGGCGTCGTTGTAGACCAGCAGTGTCGTGCCATAGGCAGCGAGCAGGCCGGTGGGCTTGCAGGCGCCGGGCAACAGGTCGTCATTGCCCTTCAGCGGCTCACAGAAGCTGCCGAGGTCTTCGGTCAGGGCGCGATACTCGTCCGAAGAGGACTGGATGTCGCCCGCTTGGAAGATATCCCAGGAGACGCTTCCCGCCGTCACCATCGCCTTGACGCGTGCGACCGTCTGGGCTTCGGCACCCGAGACCGGCCGGATCCTGATCCCGGTCGCCTTCTCAAAGGGCTCATAGAAGTGCTTGCGCAGTTCCTGCTCCTGCGCACCACCGGTGGTGGCGATCACGAGTTCCTTGCCGGATTGGGCATGGACGGTGGCGGGCAAGGCGAGCGCGAGCAGTGCCGCGGCGATCAATCGGTCGAGCTTTGTCACGGTGCTTCCTGTCTCTTCCGTAGGCTTTCGTTGGAACGGTTCAGCGCGCGAGCCAGTCGGCCCAGCGGCGCAGAACGGCGTCCTGATTGGCGTCGAGCCAGTCGCGATCGATCTTGACGATGCGCGGCCAGTTTTCGGGCGCGGTCGCCAGATCGCGCGCGATCGCGGGCTCTAGCAGCGGCAATGCACCCTTGAGGCCGGTGGCTGCCAGGCCCTCCTTGACGAAGGCGGCATGGGCGCCGGGGCGGCTGTAGACGAAGTTGAGCAAGGCGAGCCCCGCGTTCGGGCGCTGGGCACCTTCGAGTACGCCCCAGAACGAGGCATCGAGCGGCGCACCGTTCCATGAGACACCGACCGGCAGCCCCTCCGAGCGAAGCCGCATTGCCCGCCCCGCGAAGATCATCGCCATGACGACCTCCTTCGACCGGAAGATCTGCTGGCTCTGGTCGCCGCTGCGCCACCAAACGGCGATGTGCGGCTTGATCGCATCGAGCTTGCGGAAGGCGCGATCGAGATCGAGCGGGAAGAGCTTGTCGACGGCGACCCCGTCCGCGAGCAGCGCGGCGATCAGGTTCCACCAGGGTGTGCCGGCATTGGGCAGCGAACGCGGCCCCGGAAAGGCCTTCACGTCCCAGAAATCCACCCAGCTCGCGGGCTGTCGACCGGAGGCGGGAAAGGCGTCGAGACTATAGGTCAGCAGAGCACCGCCGACGTCGAACAGGGCGCCATATTGCAGGCAAGCCCCGTCGACACCTTCTCGCGCCACGTTCGGCGTCGCCTCGCAGGCGGGGCCGAGATCGCGGAAGAAGCGGCGATTCTCGGGGGTCAGCGAGTCGACCGACAGCGTGAGCACGTCCCATTCGACTCGCCTGACCTGCGTCATCGCCTTGAGCTTGGCGAGTTTCTCGCCATAGGAGCCACCGGTGGCAACGACCCTGATGCCGGTCATCTCCGTGAACGGATCGTAGAAGGTCTTCTTGACCAGCTCGCCATAGGCCCCCGTCCCGCCGGCGACGACGACGTCCTTTTCGCCGGCCTTGTTGGCGCGCTCGACCAACGCGTCGATGGCGGCCTGCGCCTGTGCGGGATCGAGGAGCGGCAGGCCGAGCAGCGGCGCGGCGGCACCGGCCTTGACGAATTCGCGACGATTCATGCGTGGTCCCCTTCTCTCTCTCTCTCTGTCTCGTTGACGTCAGTTGCTGAGGCCGCAGCGGCGCATGAGGCCGCTTGCCGAGGCATGTGCCCGCTCGATCACCGCGCCGGGCTCCTGCCTTTCGGGTAGTCCATCCCGGGCGACGCAGCGTCCATTGACGAAGACCGCACGCGGCGGCGTCGCGCTGCCGAGGATTGCGGTCTCCCAGACCGGATCGAGATCCAGCGCCTCGGATGCGTCCGGCGCGCGCAAGACGATGTCGGCGCGCTTGCCCGGCGCGATGCTGCCGGTCCAGCCTCCGGCGCCCACGCTCGCAGCGGCCCCAGCGGTGCGCATCCGCATGATCTCGGCCGGCGTCGCCGGCGTGCCGCAGACGGCGGCATTGGCATGAGCGAGCGTGCCCAGCGCGTCGAAACGCACGCTGCGGGGAATGTCGGTCGCGAGCCCGACCGCCGCGCCGCCGCGGGCGAGATCGAGCATACGCGGCCGGCCTTTTTCGCTGCCTATCATCCGCATCTGCGAATAAGGGCACCAGACGATCCCCGTGCCGCTGCCGGCGAGACGCTCGACGTCGCCGTGATGGACCAGGTTCATGTGGACGAAGGTCGTGCCGGGACCGAGCGCGCCCGCTTCCTGCAACGCGGCGATCGTCTCGCCGGCCGCTTCGCCGGCGCGATAGGCGTTCGGGCTGTAGCCGCGATGTTCCTGGAACTGGACGCCGTTCCGCCGCGCGAGATCGAGCGCGGCGCGAAACAGCTCTGGCGATGCTGTGTCGGCGCCATAGATGCCGACGAAGGCGTGGACGAGACCGCCGGGCTCCGCGTTGCGGCGCAGTTCGCGGCCGAGCCGCTCCAGCGCTTCCTCGAGATCGCGCGGCCAGAGCTTCAGGAAGCTCGGGCTGACGAGTTCGGGCTGGTTCTCGGCCAACGCACGGGCGCGGTCCGAGACGTAAGGGTCGGTGAGCCAGATGCGGATACCGAAATCGTCTGCAACCTGCGCGACGGCATCGGGCATGAAGATGGTGCCGGGATCGACGAAGCCGGTATAGCCGGCCCGGAAATAGTCGAGCGTGGCGAGCGCGGCGCTGGCGTATTCATCTTCCGGGCGCAGCGCGGATTTCCAGTTCCCCATCGTGACGGAGGCCGCCTCCATGCGCTGGAGCACGCTGCGGGAGGTGTATTGCGAGATGTGGATATGGGCATCGATGAAGCCGGGATGGACGACGCCGCCCTTGGCGTCGATGCGCTCGCGCGGCGCGTAGGTCTCACGCAACCTCGCCGTATCGCCCACTGCGACGATGTCGGCCCCGGTGATCGCTACGGCGCCGTCGGCAATCACCGTGTCGTCCGTATCGACGGTGAGAACCGTGGCGCTCTCGATCAGGATGTCGCAGGGCTGCGGGGTCATGCGGAGGAGCTTTCAGGACGGGGTGAATTCGCCGCCGTTGATGTCGAGGATCGCACCGTTCACGAACCCGGCTTCCGGCGCGCAGAGGAAGAGGACGGCGCGGGCGATGTCCTCCGGCCGGCCGAGCCGGGCGGACGGAATGCGCGACAACGCGGCCTGGTTGGCGGGAGCCGAGGGATCTCCGGTCATCTCCGTTACGATGCGGCCCGGCGCGATCGTGTTCGCAGTGATGCCGTGCCGCGCGTATTCGGAGACGATCGAACGCGAGAGGCCGGCCAGCGCTGCCTTGGAAGCGGCATAGCTCGCGCCTGCGATCCGCGGCTGCGTGCGCCCGGCGAGCGAGCCGATGAGCACGATCCGGCCATGCCGCCGCTCCGCCATGCCGGGCAGTACCGCCTGACAGCAGAGCAGCGCGCCGGTCAGGTTGACCGAGAGCACGTCGTTCCACTCCGCCAACGGGATTTCGGCGAGCGGTGCACGGCCCTCCTGGCGTTTCGGCGAGAAGCCGGCATTGCAGACGAGAGCCTGGACATGGCCGAGATGCGCCTCGACATCCCGGAAAAAGGCCGCGATGGCCGCGGGGTCACGAAGATCGAGCGTATCCGCGTGGATGGCGCTCCGATCGAAGCGCTGGCCGAGGCTTTCTGCTGCCTTCTCCACATTCGCCCGCTGCTGGCTGAACAGGGCGACCGCCCAGCCTCCTTCGAGAAATGCCTCGGCCGTGGCGAGGCCGATCCCCGAACTGCCTCCCGAAACGACCGCGACGGGACGAACCGGCTTCATCAGACGAGCTCCGCCTCTTGCGGCGCCTTGTCGAGCGTGCCGTCATAGAGCGAGATCGCCGGATGCGCGTCCGGATCGGTGGCGACCTCGATCAGGATCGGCCGGTCGCTCTGCAGTGCCGCACGCAGCGCGGGCAGGATCTCAGCCGCCTCCCGAACATGAACGCCCTCGCAGCCGCAGGCGCGCGCGATCGCAGCGTGATCGACCGGCGCGAAATGGCAAGCGGTTGTATAGCGACCGAACTTCACCGTCTCGGCATCCTTCTGATAACCAAGGACGCCGTTGTTCAGGACGATCACGGTCAGCGCGATGCCCATCCTGACCATCGTTTCGAGCTCGGCCCAGGAATGAGCGAAGCCGCCATCACCGACGAGCGCGACGACCTTCGACCCAGGGCGTGCGACCTTGGCTCCCATCGCCAGAGGCAAGCCCCAGCCCAGCCCGGCAAGACCGCGCGGCGTCAGAAAGCGCATGCCCGGTGCAAGGCCACGCAACTGCCCGACGATCCACATCGAGGAATAGCTCGCATCGGCGGCGACGATCATGTCGGGCGTCAGCAGGGTCTGCAGTTCGGCCATGACGCGCTCGGGCCGGATCGGGCTGGTATTGTGTCCCGTCGACGGTGCGCGGCGCTGGTCGAAGCTCTCCCACAACCCCATGATCCGTTGCTCCAGCGCGGGGCGAGCCTGCGTGCGGCGGCTCAGATCGACCTTGCGAAGGGCCTCCGTAAGCGCCCCCAGCGTCTCGGCTGCGTCGCCGACGAGGCGAAAGGCCTCGTAGTTGCGGCCGATCTCCTGAGGGTCGAGATCGATCTGGATCAGGCGCGCGGAGTTCGGCACCAGCCGCCAGCTGTCGGTGCCGTTCTGGTTGTTGCGCGTACCCACCTGAAGAATGAGATCGGCCTCTTGCAGCAGCTCGCGGCTTTGACGGCCCAGCGATGTCGGCCCGGTCAGCGCTCCGAGCACGCCGCAGGACAGGGGGTGATGCTCGTCGACGGCGCCCTTGCCCATATTGGTGGTGAAGACCGGCAGCCCGGCCAGATCCTGCAACGCGGCCAGCGCGGCCGGCGCGCCCTGCGAAAGCGCGCCGCCGCCCGCCATAACGACCGGGTTCCGCGCCTCGGCGATCAGCCTGGCGGCCTGCTCGATGGCCGCCTGGCCGGGGCGGACCCGATCGGCCGGGAACGTGCCGTAATTCGCCGAGCGAGCCACGGCTGACGCAGCGACCGGCTCACGCAGGAGATCGGCCGGCAACAGCAGGACCGCAGGGCCCGGACGCCCGCTCGCGGCCGCGATGAAGGCGGCGTCGACATAGTCATCGACGCGATCGGCCCCGCCGAGCCTGCGCGTCCATTTCGCGCAGGACGAGAACAGCGCGATGTGGTCCAACTCCTGGAAGGCGTTCTTGTCGACCTGATGCCGCTCGACCTCCTGGACGATGGCGACGATCGGGATGCTGGCCTTGAGCGCTTCGGCCAGGGGGGCCACGAGCAGCGTCGCCGCCGGTCCGTTCTGCGCGGCCACCACCGGCACGCGCCCCGAAATCCGGGCGTAGCCGTCGGCCATCGCCCCGCCCATGTTCTCCTGGCGATAGGCGATCTGGCGGATGCCGATGGCTTCCGCCGCGAGGATGACGGCAGAAGGGAGGCTCTGGCCGAAGATGACCTCGACGCCGTGGCGCTTGAGCGCGCGGGCGATCGCCTGGGCGACGGTTTCGGTCGGCTTGGTCATGCTGCAAGGCTTTCGATCAGGTCGCCGCGGGCGGCGAGGAAGGCATCGAACACCAAGACGACCTGGTCGACGTCATCGGTGGTCATCGGTGTCGAGAGGCAGGCCGCAGCGCCCACCGGCAGGATGATGCCGGCTTCGGCGAAGAAGCGGCTGAGTTCCCTGACCGCATGGGCCTGGGCAGCGTTCGGGGTCGCCTCGCGGAAGTCGTTCGGCAATGCCGCTTTCGGATGGATGCGGAACAGCGACGCCGCGCCCGAGACGCAGAACGGAGCGTGATGGCGCACGATGGCTGCGGTCAGCTCCTTCCGGAGCCTGTCGCCGAGATGTTCGAGACGGGCGAAGGCCGCCTGGTCGAGTGCCGTCATCGAGGCGAGGCCGGCGACCATCGAGAGCGGGTTGGCCGAGAAGGTGCCGCCCTGAGGCAGCAGCGGCTTGCCGCCGGAGGCGTCGAAGACGTTCATGACCTCGCGCCGTCCGGCGATCGCGCCGATCGGCAACCCGCCGCCGATGATCTTGCCCAGGGTGATCAGATCCGGCTTGAGCCCGTAGCGTGCCGCCGCACCCTGATAGCCCTGCCGGAAGCTCAGCACCTCGTCGGCGATGATCAGAATGCCGTGCTTGGCCGCGGCCCGCTGGATGGCCGCGACGAATTCCGGCTTCGGCGCGATCAGGCCGGCACGGCTCGGCATCGGGTCGAGGACGATCGCGGCAAGCCTGCCGGCATTGGCCGCGAGCAGCTTTTCGGCGAGTTCGGGACGGTTGAAGCGGAGCGTGACGACCTCTTCCAGAACCGAATCCGGCATGCCGCGATAATAGGGCACGGCGCTTGGCGCATCCTCGGCGCCCCAGTTGGCTGGCGTGCTGGACTGGCTGACCTCGACCCAGTCATAGGCGCCGTGATAGGCGCCCTCGATCTTGGCGATCGCCGGACGGCCCGTCGCGGCCCGGGCTGCCTTGATCGCAAACATCACGGCCTCGGAACCGGTATTCACGAAGCGGATCGTCTCGGCACCGGGCACGCGCCCGCAGATCAGTTCGGCGAGCTCGATCTCGGCCAGGGTCGGATTCGCAAAACAGGTCCCCGCCTGCAACTGGCGGGTGACGGCCTCGATCACCGGGCCGAACCGGTGGCCATGGATCAGGGTGGTGAAGTTGCCGTTGAGATCGAGAAAGCGGCGCCCGTCGAGATCGCGCAGATAAGCGCCTTCGCCGCTCTCCATGTAGCGCGGAACCGGGTCCCGCTCGATCGTGACCCGCGTCGTTCCGTCGACGAAAACCTTTCCTGCACGCTCGAACGCCAACGTCGAAGCGCTACCTACCGAATTATGTCCCTGGGGTGTCACTGCGGTCATTGCTCTCATGCATCCATGGGCCGCCATGCCGGCGGTTGGAGAGAGCTAGCCCGATATTGATGTTTGGTGCAACAAAAATATTTGCCGATGCCGGCGCTTCGTTCTCAGGCTTGAGAATCGATCTTGGCTTTCAGGCGCGCATAGCCGTCGCGAATGTCCTGCTCCATGGCGGCGCGCACCTTCGATCCGTCTCTGGCACGTAAGCCGTCGAGCGCGGACATGTGGTTCGAAACGCCCTGTCGATTGGTGGCGAAATGGGGATAAAGGCCGTTGAGAGACGGCCCAACCCGCAGCCAGAGCGATTCGATCATGCCGACCAGCCGCGGCCAGCCTGCCAGCCGGTAGATCAGAAAATGGAACTCGCGGTTGGCACGCAGCACTTCTCGATAATCGGCCGAGTCGAGGCCTGCGTTGATCTCGCCCTGCAGGCGCTCCAGTTCCGAGATATGGGGCGCTTCGACGTGGCCTACCGAGCGTTCCGCCGCCAACCCTTCCAAGGCAATCCGCGTCGCCGCAATCTCGTCGAGCGCCTCAAGGGTGAGTGAAGGCAGGACCACCGTCTTGGGACCTTCGTTGACGAGAGCCCCCTCCGACAAGAGACGGTTGATCGCGTCGCGGGCCGGTGTCGTGCTGACGCCCAGCGCGGCAGCGACGGACCTGACCGTCAGTTTCTCGTTGGGCGGAAACGAGCCGGCCACGATGATCTGCTTGAGCCGCTCGTAGGTGAGCTCACCGAGACTGGATTGCCTGACGATCGGTGAAACGACGCCTGCCAGCGGATGCTCCGACATGTGATCCTCGTGTTGTTGTCTGATGCGCCAAATAGCGAGACAGCCGCCATCCTACCAGACCCAGGAGTTGACAACCGATAAATGATACATCAAACGTCAAAATAGCGATAGCAGCCGGCAGGCCTTCGACCGCCAGCGCACTTACAGAAAATGATGGGGATCATGAACAGGATGTCGGAGAAGCACGCATTCTCGCCACCCGGGCAAGAGCCCTCGATCAAGGGTGAGGCGATCACCTTTACGGGCATCACCAAGCGATTCGGCTCCGTGATCGGCGTCGATCATATCGATCTTCAGGTCGAAGCGGGCGAGTTCCTGTCCCTGCTAGGCCCCTCCGGCTCCGGCAAGACGACGCTTCTGATGATGCTCGCGGGCTTCGAGACGCCGAGCTCGGGTTCGATCGCGCTCGGGGGACGGGATCTGACCCATGTGCCGCCGAACAAGCGCGGCATCGGCATGGTCTTCCAGCGCTATGCGCTGTTTCCCCATATGAGCGTCGCCCAGAACGTCGCATTCCCGCTGAAGATGCGCGGGCTCGGCAAGGACGAGATGGCGCCGCTGGTCGAGCAGGCCCTCGCGCGCGTCCGCCTTCAGGACTACGGCGCCCGCATGCCCGCCCAGCTCTCCGGCGGCCAGCAGCAGCGTGTCGCCGTCGCGCGGGCTCTCGTCTTCCAGCCGCCTGTCCTGCTGATGGACGAGCCGCTCGGCGCTCTCGACAAGAAGCTGCGCGAGGAGCTGCAGATCGAGATCAAGAAGCTGCATGAGAGCCTCGGCGTCACGATCATCTACGTGACGCATGACCAGGAAGAGGCGCTGACGATGTCCGACCGCATCGCGGTCATGGATCAGGGGCGGATCCAGCAGCTCGGCAGCCCCGTCTCGCTCTACCACGAGCCCGAGACCGGCTTCGTGGCGGACTTCATCGGCAAGATGAATTTCCTGAAGGGCGTCGTCACCGGCATCGGCGATCGCGAGGCGATCATCGAGGTTTCCGGACAGTCCATCGCCGTGCCCCGCTCGCAGTTTGGCGGGCGCGGCGACCTGACCACCGGCAGCCCGGTGCGCGTCGCGGCGAGGCCCGAGACCCTCAGCACGAGCCAGAGCCCGGATGGCGCGATCCCGGGAGAAATCGAGACATCCATCTTCCTCGGCTCGCATCGCACGCTGATCGTCCGGATGCAGGACGGCACGCAGCTTCAGATCCAAAGCTCGTCGGCCAGGGGCACAGACGATGCCGGCCTTCGCGGCCGGACTTTCGTCAGACTGTCACCCTCTTCGGTTCGCGTCTTCGCAGGCGAGGGTTGATCCATGGCGGCCGCTGCTACCGCTCCTTCCGATCGCTCCTTCGCCGGGCAGTTGTCCCGCCCGGTCTCGCTTGCACTGGCGCTGCCGCTCGTGCTCTTGCTGGGCCTCGCTTTTCTGCTTCCGGTCGCAAAACTCCTGATCGGCAGCGCCTTCACCCCCGGACCGACGGCGGAGCACTATCTGCGGATCGCACAGGAGCCGCTGTTCCTGCGCATCCTGCTGCGCACCGTCCAGACCGCGGCGATCGTGACGATTCTCGCCATCCTGCTCGGCTATCCGGTCGCCCTCGTGATGTCCCGGCTCGACGGGCGCGCGGCGATGCTGGTCGCGGCGTGCGTCCTGATCCCGCTCTGGACGAGCGTCCTGGTGCGCTCCTACGCCTGGATCGTGCTGTTGCAGCGAACCGGGGTGGTCAACAACGCGCTGATGAGCTGGGGCCTGATCGACCAGCCGCTCAGGCTGATCTACACGGACGGCGCGGTAGTCATCGCGATGACCCACGTGCTGATGCCCTATATGATCCTGCCGATCTTCTCGGCCTTGCGCTCGATCCCGCCGGAGCTCGATCGCGCAGCGCGCAATCTCGGCGCCGGGCCGTGGCGCAGCTTCATCGCCGTCACGCTGCCGCTGAGCCTGCCCGGCATTTATGCCGGCTGCATCATGGTCTTCATCCTGTCGCTGGGCTTCTACGTCACGCCAGCGCTGGTCGGAGGCCCGCAGAACCTGACGATCGCAACACTCATCGGCCAGCAGGTCACCGAATTGCTGAACTGGCCCTTCGCCGGGGCGCTCGCCGGCGTCTTGCTCGGCGTGACGCTCGGTCTCGTCGCCCTGTTCAGGCGGTTCCTCAATTTCGGGAAGGCGATCTGATGACGATGCCAATCTCGCAGCCGGCGGAGCCGGCAGTGTCTTTACGCCCGGTTTTCTCGCCCGCGTTCGGGCGCTGGTGCCTCAACGGCTTCGTCGGACTCGTCCTGATCTTCCTGCTGCTGCCGACCCTGCTCGTCATCCCGATGTCGCTGGGCGAGGCATCCTACATCCAGTTTCCGCCGCGCGGGCTGACGCTGAAATGGTATCAGGCCTACTTCGCCGATGCCGACTGGATGAGCGCGACCTGGTTCAGCTTGAGGATCGCCTTCGCGACGACCATCGCTGCGACGGTCATCGGTACCCTGGCTTCCTTCGCCCTGATCCGCGGCAACCTGCCGGGCGCCCGCGCCCTTCAGGCACTGACGCTGGCTCCCTTGATCGTACCGCACATCGTGCTCGCCGTGGCGCTCTATCTCGTCTTCGCTCCCATCGGCCTGACCGGCAATTTTCTTGGCTTCGCGGTCGCTCATACCATGCTGTCGGTGCCCTATGTGATGCTGACCGTTACGGCGGCGATGCAGCGGCTCGATCCAGCCCTGGAGCTCGCGGCCCTCAATTGCGGCGCCAGCCGCGCCCAGGCCTTCTGGCATGTCGTGCTGCCCAATATCGCGCCCGGCGTGGCCGCAGGGGCCGTCTTCGCCTTCCTCGCGTCCTTCGATGAGGCGACCGTCGCCTTCTTCATCTCCGGCATCGAAGGCAAGACGATCACGCGAAAGCTCTTCGAGGACATCGACTACAACCTGACGCCCGTCATCGCGGCGGCATCCACCGTGATGGTGGCGCTTTCGCTGGTGCTGATGGGCGGGGTCGAGTGGCTCCGCTCGCGCTCGGCGCAGACGAAGATCTGACCTCCCTCAATGTCGGCGAACACCATGCTTCAGCTCAACGACCCGTCACTTCTGAAGGCGCAATGCCATGTCGACGGCGCCTGGCTCGGCGCGGGCGTCGATGCCGTCGACAATCCCGCGACCGGGGAGATCCTGGCCAAGGTGCCACGCTTCGGCGCCGACGAGACGACCGCCGCCGTCGAGGCCGCACAACGCGCCTTCAAGCCCTGGGCGAAGAAGACCGCCAAGGAGCGTTCGACGATCCTGCGCAAATGGTTCGAGCTGATCATGGCGAACCAGGAGGACCTGGCGCAGATCATGACGGCCGAGCAGGGCAAGCCGCTGGCCGAGGCGCGCGGCGAGGTCTCCTACGCCGCCTCCTTCGTCGAGTTCTATGCCGAGGAAGCCAAGCGCATCTACGGCGAGACGATTCCCTCGCCCTTCCCGGGCTCGCGCATCATCGTGCAGAAGCAGCCGGTGGGCGTCTGCGCCGCGATCACGCCCTGGAACTTCCCGGCGGCGATGATCACCCGCAAATGCGCGCCGGGGCTTGCCGCCGGCTGTACCTTCGTGGTCAAGCCCGCGCCGGATACGCCGCTGACGGCGCTAGCGCTGATGGAGCTGGCCACCCGCGCCGGCTTCCCCAAGGGGGTCATCAACATCGTCACCGGTGATGCCCAGGCCATCGGCGGCGTCATGACCAGCCATCCGGCAGTGCGCTTCATCGGCTTCACCGGCTCGACCCCGGTCGGCAAGCTCCTGATGCAGCAGGCTGCTTCCACCGTGAAGAAGGTCGGCCTCGAACTCGGCGGCAACGCGCCCTTCATCGTCTTCGACGATGCCGATATCGACGCCGCCGTGCAGGGCGCCATCGCGGCCAAGTTCCGCAACATGGGCCAGACCTGCGTCTGCACCAACCGCCTCTTCGTGCAGGCGGGCGTGCATGACGAGTTCGTGGCGAAGTTCGCCGGCGAGGTCGCCAGGCTCAAGGTCGGCAACGGCACCGAGGTCGGCGTCGTGCAGGGGCCGCTGATCAACGCGAAGGCGATCGAGAAGGTCGAGCGCCATGTCGCGGACGCCGTCGCCAACGGCGCCAGGGTGGTCGTCGGCGGGCGCCGCCATGCGCTGGGCCGCAGCTTCTTCGAGCCCACGGTGCTTTCGGGCGTCACCACCAGGATGCTGGTGACCAACGAGGAGACCTTCGGCCCGGTCGCCCCGGTCTATCGCTTCTCGACCGAGGACGAGGTCGTCGCAATGGCCAACGACACCCCCTTCGGCCTGGCTGCCTATTTCTACACGAGGGACCTCGGCCGCGCCTTCCGAGTCGCCGAAGAGCTCGAATACGGCATGGTCGGGATCAACGCCGCGATGCTCGGCACCGAGGTCGCGCCCTTCGGCGGCGTCAAGGAATCCGGCCTCGGCCGAGAGGGCTCCCTCCACGGCATCGAGGAATTCGTCGAAATCAAATACATGCTCATGGGAGGAATTGGCGGATAAGTGCTCAAAGTGGACTATTGCAGGCGTCCGCTTTCGGGCAGACCGCTAAGGTCAGCTTGTGGCGCCTAAGCAACCGCATCCATCAGCGCTGCAAACAGGGTGGCGTCGGCATGGCGACCACGGCCGTTCGGCCCCTGGCTATCGTTCCAGGCCGCCCATTTCACGATGACGATCCCTTCGATCGGACTGATCGAAATCGACTGTCCCGCGTTGCCGAGTGCGTAGAACATCGAGTCCGCTCCGCGCAGCGGCAACGGGTCAGCGAAGGGCGTCTCTGGATCGACGGCCCCCGCGCGAACCGAGTTCACGCCTTGGGCAGCGTGCAGCCACCATTGGAAACCATATGGCGCGCGTTCCCTCAGCGAAGCCCCGGAGGGTTTGGTCGCTTCCGACAGCCACCAGGATGGCAGGATTTGGGTCGTTCCAATCGAGCCGCCTTCCAGGATGAATTGCCCAAATCGTGCATAGTCACGCAACGTGGCCCCGATGCCTGAAGCCGTGAATGTCGTGCCGCCATCGGCTTCCGTATTCCAGAAGCCATCAGCTTCCATGCTGAACGGCTTCCAGATCTTCTCCGAGAGGTAGGCGGCCGGGCGTTTTCCTGTCGCCCGTTCGACGATGATGCCGCACAGGATGGAGTCCAGAGACGAATAATAGAAGACGCTGCCGGGAGGTGTCGTCTGCTTGGGTACGCGATTAGCCACCTTGTCGAGCAGGCGTAGGAAGGAGCCGACTTCGCGCCCGACGGTACACGCCTGAAGGGTGTAGACGTCCGCATTGGGGTCTTTGTAGTCTTCGATAAAGGGTACGCCGGAGACCATCTGGAGGGCATGGCGCAGGCTGACGCCATCGTAGAGGCTGCCTTTCAGCTCCGGCACATATTTGGAAACAAGATCGTCCACGGAATCGATTGCGCCGTCTTGGATGGCAGCCCCGACCAGCGTCGACGTGAAGGACTTGGCCATCGAGCGCGATGCCCAGCGCGTCGAGGCGTCGTTGCCGTGGGCATACTTCTCTAGGACGATCTTCCCGCGCTTCAGCATGATCAATCCGGTCGTCTGATTGTCATCGAAGTAGTCGTCGAGCGTCAGCCGCTTGCCTTCGTAGGTATAGGTGGCATCGATGCTCCCCACCGTTTCAAGTGAACGAACATGATCTCCCGCCGGAACGACATCGCACGGAAACAGGTGATGCATGTTCCGGTGCGCGATGAACTTCTCGGCGGTTGTCCATCTCAGCTGATCTTCGGGCTTCGGCAACGCAACCTGGTCCTGCGGCAGGACCGGCGTGAGCTCGCGCTGGGCGATACGGGACATGGAGCGTTTCCTCAGCTGGAAGTTTCGGCTTTTGGTTCTGACCTACAGGTCTTTCGCCATTCTCGGGTCGAGCGCTTCCCTGAGGCCGTCGCCGAGCAGATTCACGCTAAGCACGCAGAGCGACAGGAAGAGCGCGGGGAAAAGCAGCATCGTGGGCCGGATCTGCCAGAATGTCCGGGCATCGGCGATGATGTTGCCCCAGCTCGGAATGATGGGAGGCAGGCCAGCCCCGATGAAGGAGAGGATCGACTCCGCGATCATGGCCGCCGCGCAGACATAGGTCGCCTGGACGGATAGCGGCGCGATGGTGTTCGGAAAGATATGCCTGATCGCAATCCGGGTCGTGCTGGCTCCCGCTACGATAGCCGCATCGATGTAAGGCTCTTCGCGGATCGAAAGAACGACGCTGCGCACAAGGCGCGATGTCCGTGGAATCTCGGCGATCGTTATGGCGACGATCACAGTCAGAAGAGAGCCTCGGATCAGCGCGACGATCGCGATCGCGAGCAAGATCGAGGGAATGGACATCATTCCATCCATGATGCGCATGATGATCGCATCGAACCTACGAACGAACCCCGACATCGTCCCGATGATCACGCCGCACACGGACGCGAAGAAGGCGACTGACAGGCCCACGATCAGAGAGACGCGGCTGCCGTAGATCACCCGCGAATAGATATCGCGGCCGAGCATATCGGTGCCAAACCAGAACTCCGCCGATGGAGGTTTCAGTCGATTGGCGGGATTGAGCTGCGCGGGATCGACGGTTCCCAGGAACGGCGCGAAGATTGCGATCAAGGCCAAGACGATGAGCAGCGCGCTCGGAAATGCGATCAGCGTGTTGCGGCTCATATAGCGCAGCAGCCGACTGCCCATGGTGCGCCGAGCCGCCAGGGGAAGGGTCATGGTCAATAGCTGATCCTCGGATCGAACACCGTGTAGAGCAGGTCGACGATGAGATTCACGAGGACGTAGCTCGCCGAGAAGATCAGGACGACGGCCTGGATGACGGGATAGTCCCGCCCCATGATTGCATCGATCGTCAGGCGACCGAGCCCTGGGAGGGCGAAGACGCTTTCGGCCACGACCGAACCGCCGATCAGCAGGGCCACGCCTGTGCCCACCACCGTCACGATCGGAACAGCGGCATTCTTGAGCGCATGTCCGAATAGCAATGACCGGTCAGCGACACCCTTTGCCCTGGCCGTGCGGATGTAGTCCCGCGACATCGTCTCAAGCATCGTCGCGCGCGTGATCCGGGCGATGAGCGAGATATAGACCAGGCTTAGAGCGAGAGACGGAAGGATGATCCCGCGGAGCCAGGGCAGGACGCCGTTCTCGATGCGCGTGTAACCCTGAACGGGAAACCATGATAGCTGCAGACCGAATGTGTAGGCGAGAAGGTATCCGGTGACGAAAACCGGTAGCGAGAAGCCCCCGACGCAAAGGATCATGACGGCTCGATCGATAAAGGATCCCCGTTTCCAGGCGGAGAGAACGCCCAGCGGCACGGCGACGCTCACCGATATGACGAGGGTCGCAAGCATCAGCGAAACGGTCGGCTGAATGCGCTGGGCGATCAGATTGCTCACCGGCGCGCCGCTGAGCACGGACTTGCCGAAATCTCCCTGCAGGACGTCCCAGAGCCAATGTCCGAACCGGACGTAGATCGGCAAATCCAGACCAAGCTGCTGGCGTATGCGCTCCACGACCGCCGGCGTAGCCTGATCGCCGGCGATCATGAGCGCAGGGTCACCCGGTGTGATGTAGAGCAGGCCGAAGATCAGCACTGCCACGATCAGCATCACCGGGATCGTGGAAAGGCATCGCTTTCCAATATAGAGCATCATCTCGCGAGGAGCCTGTTATCACTGTGCTGTGACGGGCTAAGCCCGTTTCACGCCCCAGAATTTTGCGAAGCCCGGCGCGAACCCCTGGAGGTTAGAGCGTGCCAGGCCAGGCGCCTGGACCTCACCGATCGGGACGTATGGCACGTCTTTCCAGGCCTGAAGCTGGATTTGGGCCGCGATTTCTTTCTGAGCGGCGACGTCGGTCGAGTTGAACCACTCTTCGGTCAACTGTTCGATGCGGGGGCTGTCGGGCCAGCCAAACCAGCCCTCGCGGCCATTTGCACGCGCCAGGAAATTCGTCGCCGGATCGAGGAAGTACTCGGAGTCCGCCCCGACGAAGAAGCATGCCCAGCCGCCCTTATCCGGCGGCTCCATGCTTGCCCGGCGCTGCGAAACGGTTCCCCAATCCAGGGACTGGAAGTCGACGTTCAGCCCCATCTTTTTGAAGGTGCTTTCCGCGACCTGGCTGGCGGCCAGATTGCGCGGGGTGTCCGAGCCGACGAGCATCACCATCCGCTCGCCCTTGTAGCCCGCGGCGGCTAATTCGCTCTTGATCTTGTCGAAATCGGTCCTGCCGCGGAAAGCCTCCTTGATACCAGCGTCGGTCTTCATGGAGCCCAGATAAAGCCCGATATCGTCGCGCCACTCGCCACCCCCGCCGACCGCTTGCATGATCGACTTCCGATCGATGCAGCTGAGCAGGATTCGCCGAATTTCAGGGTTGTTGAAAGGCGGATAGAGGTGGTTGAGCCTGAGGAACATGACCTGGCCGCCGGCCGGCACGATCTTCATGTTCGGATTGCCCTGCACGATCGGCAGGAAGTCCGGCAGCGGGGATTCCCACCAGTCCATTTCGCCGCTTTGGATCGCCGCGAGCGCGGTGGATCCGTCCGGGATGACATGCCACTCGACGCGGTCAAAATGCACGTTCTTGGGGCCGGAGCTGAAGCCGACCTCGCCGCCCGAGCGGGGTGTGTACTTCTTGAACTTCTCGTAGGCGATGAGAGCGCCGGGGCTGTAATCCTTCGCGACGAAGGAGAAAGGCCCGCTGCCGACGACCTCGGTCACCGCCTTGGACGGGTCCGTCGAAGCATGGCGCTCCGGCATGATCACAGCGATGTTGGAGCCGACTTTACCCAGCGCTGCCGGCAGGAGCGCGAACGGACGCTTCAGGCGGAACCGCACCGTCTTGTCATCGACGGCAAGCAACTCGTTGGTTCGGCTGAACAGGGTCTTGCCGAATGTGTCGCGCTTGCTCCATCGATTCAGGCTGGCGACGACGTCCTTGGCGCGCACCGGCTCGCCGTCATGGAAGAACAGCCCGTCGCGCAGCTTGATCGTCCAGTCCAGGCCGTCGGCCGAAACCTCGTGACCTTCCGCCATTTGCGGCTGCGGCGCGAAATTGCTGTCGAGCCCGTACAGCGTGTCATAGACCATGAAACCATGGAGACGCGTAGGAGCCGACGTGTTTGCGATCGGATCGAGGATCGCAAGACTGGCGCCGGGAATGAACTTCAACACCGAAGCCGGCTGAGCAATAGCGAACCGGGGCAAGCTCGCAGCGGCAGACGCAGCCAGGCTACCTTGCAGGAATGTACGTCTCTTCATCGCGTCCTCCCTGGACTTGGGCTTGTTGTTGGCGGTTCTCGCCCTTGGCCCATTGAATGTTTTTTGGAACGCCGGCGCGTGCGATGGCGCCATAGAGCTGCTCCGCCGGCATGGCAGCTTGCTGGATGCGGCGAACGTCGGTCAGAGCATGGAGGTCGATGCCTGTTCGATAGCCCTTCGTTTCGCAGAGAAAGACGAGGTCCTCGAAGACCGCGTTGCCCGTCGCACCGGGCGCAAACGGGCAGCCACCCAGGCCGCCAAGCGAACCGTCCAGAATCCGGCATCCTGCATCGAGCGCGGCAGATGCGTTTGCGATTGCCATCCCACGCGTATCGTGCAGGTGAACGGAGAAGCGACCCGAGCCAACAAGCAGGTGGACCGCTTTCGAAAGCTCAAACACCTGATCCGGGCCGGCAAAGCCGACCGTATCCGCGATCCCCACCAGATCCGCGCCTGCCTCGAGGCATCGCTCGACCAGGTTGAGGACTTCCTCGGATTTGACGTCCCCGGCGATCGAGCATCCGCACGCCATCGCGATGCCGACCGAGACGAGAGCCCGGTGCCCGGTCGCGTTACGCTTGGCGACGGCGCCTCGTACGAGATCGATGGCTTCGGAACGCGAGCGGCGGATATTCGCCTGGCTGTGTTCCTCCGTCGCCGAGACGACACAGGCAATTTCGGCGACGTCCGTCGTAAACGCATCGTCGATGCCACGCTCATTCAGTACGAGCGCGGAAGCGTGGAGTTTTGGCCGGGTCCGGAAGAACTCCAGCAGCCCAGGCAAGTCAGCGAACTGGGGAAAGCGGCTGGCGGGCAGGAAAGATCCGACCTCGAAATGCGTGACGCCGGCCGCGCATTCCTGAGCAAGCCAATCCAGCTTCTGGTCCGTAGATGGCCATGCTTTGACGAGCTGGAGTCCGTCGCGCAGGCCGACTTCGCGAAGAACGACCCGATCGGTCGGATAGGCTGCTTCCACCGGCATCACATCGTCTCGCCGTTGGCAGTTGCGCGGGATTGAGAGCGCCGGGCTTTCAGCTCGGCCAGCACTTCTTCGGTGTGCTCACCAATCTTCGGCGGATCGCGTCGCTTTTGAAGGCGCGTTCCGTCGAACGAAAAAGGCAATGCGGGCGTCTTGACCTGATGACCTCCATCAGTGGTCAGGTCCATCAACCCGCCCGACGCATTGAGATGAGGGTCGTCGAACAGATCGCCGGGTGTGTTTACCGGTGCGAACGGCAGCCCGAGCTTTTCCAGAATCTGGCTGATCTCTTCGCTGTCGTATCGAGCAACGATGTCCCTGATCTCGGGAATGATCCAACTGCGGTTATCGACGCGCCCCTGACTGGTCGCAAGGCGCGGGTCGCTCAACCAACCTTTTCGATCGAAGGCCTCGCAGAAACCGACCCAGTGCTCCTCGCCGACGATCGAAACAAAGATCTTCTCGCCGCCCTTGGTGTCGAAAAGATCATAGACCGGCCAGGGGGCCTCCTTCACCGACCATGGTTGAGAGCGCTCCCCTGTGACGCTTTCGAACATCATGGCTTGGGCCATGAGGAAGACGTTGTTCTCGAACAGAGCGCTCTGGATGTAAGTCCCCATGCCCGTCTTCGCGCGCTGCGCCAGAGCTGCCTGGATCGCGATGACCCCGAACATTCCGCCCATGATGTCATTGACCGACGCGCCCGCGCGCATCGGCCGGCCGGGAAGACCGGTCATATAGGCAAGCCCGCCCATCATCTGAACGACCTCGTCCAGCGCCAAGCGGTTCTCGTAAGGCCCGGGCAGATAGCCCTTGAGCGAGCAGTAGATGAGCCGCGGGGCTTCCGGCGCCAAAGTCCCATAGTCCAGCCCGAAGCGCCCGAGGAGGCCGGGGCGGAAGTTCTCGATGAGGACGTCAGCACCCAGAACCAGCTGCTTGGCTGTCTGCCGGCCCTCGGGAGTGGCAGTGTCGATCACGACGCTGCGCTTGTTGCGGCTGTAGGTGTTGAAGAAGCCTGAGGCTACGCCCTTGAAGAAGCGTGTCCTGTCGCCCTTGGGCGGCTCCACCTTGATCACGTCGGCGCCGAGATCGGCGAGGATCATTCCGCAGGATGGCCCCATGACCATCTGCGAGAACTCAACGACGCGGACCCCCTCCAAAGGCAGTTGGCTCATGTCACGCGGCCTTTGAAAGGGCAGGACGCAGCAGCCAAACCACGGCCGTTCGCCGTGCCTCGATACGCTCCGCCAGTGAGAGCAACTTTCATAACCACCCTAGTCCAGTTTTTTGTAATTTATGAATTCAAATTACAAAATCTGCATTTCGAATGTCAATGAGATTCAGGCCGTCCAGGACCGGACCGGATGTCGTCGAAGCTGGCGATCTGGCCGGCGATTGCACTAGCAGCGACGGTAAAAGGGCTGGCGAGCCAAACCTGCCCCGGACCTGACCGGCCAGAGAAGTTGCGGTTGATCGCGGAGATCGTCACTTGATCGCGCGCCGTTGAAGACCCAGGGCCGCAGTTCGCGCATGCTCCGCAGGCAGGCTGCATGAGCTCAGCGCCTACTGCGCGGAAGGCGTCGAGATATCCTTTCGCCTCGCAGTAGTCCCGGACGTCGATCGTTCCGAACTGCAGGATCAGGGTGACGCCTGGTGCCACCTTCATTCCCCTGGCGGCCGCCCAGGCGAGAACCTCGTGGTAATTGTCGAAGTCCTCGCGCTTTCCAGCGGTGCACGAACCGCCATATGCGATATCGATAGTCACCGGTGCCGTCAGTTTCGACAGGTCAACGCCGTTGCCGGGATCTCCTGGCTTCGCCACCATCGGTGCCATGGCGGAAACATCCAGGACAATGCGCTCCGCATACTTGGCGCCCGGATCGCTTCGCATCCAATCCTCGACGACGAAATCGACGCCTCTGCGTTCCCGGATGAAGCGCACCGTCTCGTCGTCCGGCGCGACCAGCCCTGCGAACCCGCCCAGTTCAGCGACCATGTTCGTCAGTGTTGCGCGCTCATCGACCGACATTCCGGCAACCGCTGGGCCTGCAAACTCGAAGGCCCGTCCCACACCTGCGCCTGACCGGATCGCCGGCAACGCCAATAGGTGCAGGACAACATCCTTGGCAGTCACACCACGTGGCCTGTCACCTTCCAGCCAGATCAGGATGCTCTCGGGCATTGCCATCCGGACGGCGCCGGTAACGAAGCTGTTGGCAATATCCGTCGTCCCTACCCCGAAGGCGACGCATCCGAGAGCGCCCGAATGCGGCGTGTGGGAATCCGTACCGACGATCAGCTCTCCCGGCAGAGCGTAGCGCTCAGCCATCAGGGCATGCGAGATGCCCTCCGAGCCCGGTCCGTCGTTCAGATAGCCATGATGGCGAAGGCCGTGCTCCTCGACGAATGCACGATGCGCAGACGACAACTCCCGGATCTGCGGCATGAGGTGACGATGAGCCGGGCTCAGGTGGGTGTACGAGTAGTGATCTTCGAAAACCAGGATCGATGACGGGTCGCTCAGCCTGAGAGCCTGCCCGAACTCGCGGTGGAGCATGTGCCGGGCCATGGCGGTGTAGATGTCATGGATAAATCGGACATCGGCGCGCACGAAGCCGCTATCGCCAATTTCCCGGACTGCCGGCGTATCCATCGTGCTAATCGCATGACGACGCACGATCTTCTCGAAGAGCGTGCGTGGAGCAGGGTCAGACGGGACCTCCACCGCCTCGATGGGCGCAAGCTTTTGACGCCCGTAGCCGAGCAGGCCTCCGGCACGGAGAATGGACTGGGCAAGCGGGTCCCGCCCAGTCAGCAATTCGTCAACTGAGATCGCCTCGCCGGCTTGAATGCGCCCGATCAACGAAAAATCAGTCGACGTAAACAATCCGACATTGTCGGCGTTCTGACGGTAGATCCGCTCGAAGCTTTCGGCAATCACGAGCCGGATGCCGGCCATACGCTCGGCAACCGGCGAATGCTCGCGGGACGATCCTTTGCCGTATCGGCCGCCGGCGACAATCGTGGAGAACCCGCCATTTTTCAGCGCTCCCAACGCGATCGGATTCTCGTCACCAGCCTTGAAACCGATATGCGCATGCGATGCCAAACGTTCGTCGAAGAACGCTAACGACGGAATCGGCGTAATCTCGTCGGTCGAGATTTCCGAACGCAACGGGCGGCAATCCTCGATAGTGAGATCCTTCCCGCCGAGCTGCTGTCTGACGCGGCCGGGATCGCACGACAAGAATAGAACGCGACGCCCAAGATCCAGATTGGTCATTGTCTGGCTGTCCCGATCATCGGTGTTCCGGCTTCCACCCGCGAGATGCTTTTCCAGATTTCGGCATCGCCTTACAAAAATGCTTATCTGCTATTTTTGTAATTTGTAGCAAAAAATGACAAAATGATGATCATTTGTCAATGAGACGTCACGATGTGATATCAGAGGCGATATTGGCTTGGGCGAGCACGATATGGGCGCAGATTTGAACGTTTCGCCGAAGACGCTGGAACTGGTCGGACAAATCATTCAGATCGCGCGAAGCGACAACCTCCGCCGTGGCGAGCGGCTTTTCCCTCACCGGTTCGCCAATCGCCTCGGTGTCTCTCGCGGACCGGTTCAGAGCGCGATGCAGATCCTGGTCGCCAAGGGGATTGCTGAAGCTGTTCCGAACAAGGGCTTCGTCTTGGTTGACGAGCTCGACACCGCGACTGCGCTCGAAGCGCTGGGGAGCGCGGACGACGAGAGTGAAGCCCACTATTTGAGAATTGCGCGGGATCGCTTGAACGGCGCGCTTCCGGACGTCGTCAGCGAAGCCGAACTCATGCGACGCTACGAGATGAAGCGTGCGGCGGTTTTACGTTTGCTGGATCGGATCGCATCCGAAGGTTGGATCGAGCGTTCGCGTGGCTACGGATGGCGCTTCACCCAGACGCTCAACAGCGCGCGATCCTACGCCGAAACTGGCAGGTTGCGCATGATGATCGAGCCAGGAGGTATCCTCGAGCCCGCGTTCCAATGGCGTACTGATCTGATGGCATCCGTGCGAGAGCACCAGCAGCGCCTGCTGGAAGACCCAGGCCGTTTCACCCCTCCCGAGCTTTTTCGCTTCGGCTGCGAGGTGCATGAGGCCATTGCCGAGTGCTCCGGGAACGCGGTGCTGCTGGAGACATTAAAGCGCCTCAACCGACTCCGTCGCCTTTTCGCATACAGCTTCATAACTGATCTGCAGGTGGAAAAACATGCTCGGGAGCACCTACAGCTGCTCGATCTGCTAGAGGCTGGACAGCATTCCGATGCCGCGGAGCTCATGAAGCACCATCTTCGCTGGAGCGGTGGCGGAGATCAGATCGGATAGCTTCTGCATCGGCCTGCGCTGATGGGAGGCGCATCTTCGTTGTTCGGCATTCGTGCGCAGGTAACTTTCTGCACCTTCACAACGGGGCCAGGCGATGATGCGGCGCAGCCGTCAAAGCAGCGCTCTCGGCCCGGTCGTGCGGCGACCATCACCGCCCGTAGGGGGCGGCATCCCTCGGAATCAGAAAATTAGCCGCCAACCTTGAACGAGTAGCTAGCACGAATGCCGAAGGTCGCCTGATCCCGCTGGCCGAGCACGCGTACTATCGAAGAGTCGCCGGCGCTATCGAGAAGACGCTCGTATTTGGCATAGACGCCGGTCGTCCAGACAGGCGACCATTGGTAATCCAGAGCTGCTCCGACACCCGCGGAGCGCGCGCCGCCCTTGGCTTTGAACGGGCTCACCCAGCCATTCAGCAGCGCCTCGCCGGGCGTCACGCCAAAATTGCGGCGCATGAAGGCCGTGCTGCCGAGCGACAGGCGCGGGCCGCCAGACAGGGTAAAAGCTCCGAACCTTTCGACCCAATCCGCCGACAGGTCGGCGACAACGCCGTGATGACCGTGGAAGCCCTGGCGGATCTCCACCCGCGTCCGCAACCGCTCCTCAATCGGCCAGAATTCGGCGAAGGCGCCCGCCTCGATTGTCCACGGCACATCACGCAGCCCAAACAGCCTGCGGTCGCTACCGCTGTAGCGGCCGGCACGGAAACTGGCCACAGGCCCGAAACTAAACCGCTTGGTTTCGTAGAGCGCGTAATCGAGCCCATCATCGGGCGCGCTGAAGCCTGCATCCTCGCCCGCACGGCGCCAGCTCAACGAAGGCATGCCCGAGAATCCGGCTTTCCGCGCACCGTCGTAATTCGGCCCGAACTCGGCGGAACCACCCAAGGTTACGATCCAGCCCGAAGCGGGCTCCGACGCCAGATACGGCACCGCAGGATCGGCAGCGCGAGCTGGTGCGGCAGCACAGAGGCCAGCGAGCAGCAACTTAGTCGGTGTAACGCGCAACACTCGATATCCCTCAGCATTTCTCATAAAGAACCGCAGCCTCAGGCCAATGGACAGCCACATTGTAACATCTATTCGGATGCGCGCCTGCTGACCTTGATGCCCAGTTTCTTGAGCCGATGCCAGAGGCTGCGTTCGGCGATGCCGAGCAGTTGGGCAGCGTGGACCTGCTTGCCACCGGTCTGACGCAGAGCCTCTATGATGAAGCGCCGCTCGATTGTCTCGAGTTCGGCGTCAAGGTCGCTGGGAAGCGCGTCGCGATCTCGCAAACGCGACTGGGTGTCGAACAGATCGCGCGGCAGGTCGGGGCTGTCGATGGTCGGGGATTTCGCCACGATGACTGCCCGTTCCACGCAGTTCTGCAGCTCCCGGATATTTCCGGGCCAGGCATAGTCGGCCATCGCCGCCAAGGCTCCTGGGGTGAAGCCAAGGACGCGCTTTCCTACGCTCTCGGCGAGAATGCCGAGAAAGTGAGTGGCCAGTATCGTTATGTCCTCCCGGCGCTCGCGCAACGCCGGGAGGTGGATCGGAAAGACGTTGAGCCGATAGTAGAGATCCTCGCGGAACTGACCTCCTGCCACGGCCTGGCGCAGATCCTTATGCGTAGCAGCGATCAGGCGCACATCGACGGATACGTTCTGGTTGCCGCCGACGGGCTCGAAGCTGCGCTCCTGGATGACACGTAGCAGTTTCACCTGGATCGCCAGCGGCATATCGCCGATCTCGTCGAGGAACAGCGTGCCGCCATCGGCAGCAGCGAAGCGTCCCATCCGGTTAGCAAGCGCGCCCGTGAACGCACCTTTGACATGGCCGAAGAGTTCGCTCTCCAGCAACGTCTCAGGGATTGCCGCGCAGTTGACGGCCACGAAGGGCCTTTTACGCCTTGGACTGTTGAAGTGAATCGCGCGGGCCACGACCTCCTTGCCGGTGCCACTCTCGCCATCAAGCATCACAGTGGCGCGGGTCTCGCAAACCTCGGTGATCTGTTCGATCACCTTGCGAAAGGGGGCGCTGGAGCCGATGATGTTGTCAAAGCTGTAGCGGCCTTCCAGCTCGCTGCGCAGCCGCTCGTTGTCGCGAACAACCTCGCTCAGCCGCAGAGCTCTGCCGATGGTCGCAGCGACGTGGTCAATCTCGAAAGGCTTTGCGATATAGTCGAAAGCCCCTTCCTTGACGAGTTCCACGGCGTCGCGCACTGCGGCAAAGGCCGTGATCATCACCACCGGAATTTCCGGCCAACGCCGGCGGATTTCTCCCATCAGGGCGCGGCCGTCCATGCCCGGGAGGCGCAGATCGGTGAGGACGAGGTCGACCTGCTCCTGTTCGATCAGGGCAAGAGCGCCCGCTGCGCTATGGGCCGCTATGGCGCGATAGCCCAGATCCTGCAGCGCCGCTGTCAGCACGTCCGCAAGCCGAACCTCGTCGTCGACAACCAGAATCGTCGGCGTCATGTCGTGCCTCGCCATGAGTTGCCTCGGGCATCCAGGCGCGGAAGCGTCAATGTGAAAGCCGTCCCCTCGCCTTCCTTGCTGGAACACTGCACCGTGCCATGATGGACTGCCGCCACCGACTGGACCTTGGCCAGACCGAGCCCGGTACCTTTTGCCTTAGTGGTGAAGAAGGGATTGAAAATCTCGGCGATAATCGCGGGCGCGATGCCGACGCCGTTATCCGAGATCGTGAGTGAGACTTCACCCTCCTGCGCCATGAGCCTGAACGCGACAACGCCCCCATCGGGCATGGCATCGATCGCATTCAGCACGAGGTTCAGGCAGGCCTGATGCAGTTGATCCGGATCGCCCGAGACCAGGGTATCGGGCGCCTCGTCGGCAATGTTCACGCTGATAGCATGCTTCGCGAATTCGGGGGCGGCGAAGGCGATGACCCGATCAACCACTGCACGCAGCGGAAACACCTTCTTACGCGGCTCCTTGGGTTGCGCAAAATCGAGAAAATCGCGCACCAGCGTTTCGATGCGGCGAACCTCGTCGATGACATAGCCGAGCATCCGCGCTTCCGAGGGGCCGAGTTTGGCACGGCTCAGCACCACCTCCGTGGAGGTCTTGATGATGCCGAGAGGGTTACGCACCTCATGCGCGATGACCATGGCGGCCTGGCCCAGCGTCGACAGGCGATCGCGTCGGCGCAGCTCCTCCTCGAGCGCTTGAACCTTGCCGAGTTGCTCGGCCATGACATTGAAGCCGGCCGCGAGCTCGGCGATCTCGCGGCCGCCCTGGGCCGCCACACGCTGCCGGTAGTCACCGGCCGTGATCGCCCGCACGCCGCGCGTCAAGGCCTGAAGCGGCCGCACCAGAATACCCGACATGGCGGCACCGACGAGGATCGAAAGGCCACTGCCGAACAGGAAGATGCCAACGAACAGGCGCCAGCGCCCGATCTGCTCAAAGAAGCCGTCACGACTGGCAAGGCCGATAAAGGCCACGGCGACGATCTTGCCATTGATCCCGCGAAAGCCGGTATAGACCGCGCGATAGCCACCGCCCTCCGCGTTCTGGTCAAAAATCATGTTCTCGCCGGCGGCAAGGCGGCGGAGGATGTCCTGCGGCACCGGAGCCGGCGGGGTCGGCCCGGGATGCGTCATCAAGACGGGCACGAAGCCGCTGCCGGCATCGCCGAACAGCTTCACGTCGAGAGACGTCACCACCTTGATGCTGCCCAGATAGGCTTCGTCGAGCCAGGTGCCTACGAGCACATGCGTCCTGCGGCCGAGCCGGGTGACCGTATGGACGGCGCCGGCCATGATGTAATGCTTCCCGTCTGTCTCGATCTGAAAGATTCCATGCCGCGGCTCAGTCGGAAGCGGGCCGTCCGCGCTGAAAGGCTGCGATTCGTAGAGCCGCTTCTGATCGTCTGAATAAATCGCAATGAGGTCGTAGCCGACCGAAGTCAGCACCGCCAAATCCTTCTCGAATATGACGGGGTGTTTCAGATCCTCCTCGGTGGCGCTTTCAACCCGCTGCCCGATCACCGTGGCGACGCGCTGCGCTTCGGCGGTGGCCTCGCGGACCTCGAGCTTGAAAAAGCGCGAGGTCTCGCCGAGCCATTGCTCAACATTCCTCTCGAACGCGTTCGATATCAGGCGCGCCGCGACGTAGGCGGAAGCCAGCATGGCCGGCACGCTGACCAGCAGGAAGCCGATCACGAGCCGCATGCGCAGCGTTGTCAGGCGCGGCTGCAAAATGTCCCCCTGCGCGCCAATTCCACGCTGGCCCGTCGCCGCGACCGATCGGCAGGCAACGTCTTAGTCAAGTCTTGTCCAAATATCATCGTCACAGATCAGCCCGCTCAAGACACAGCCCTTTATCGAAAGCGTTGTCCTGGATTTCAGCTCGAGTATGGTCTTGTAACTGCGTCCGTCTTCAGGATTGTAGCCGTCTCCGCGCCAAGTGGCAGCGCCATGATCAAGCCTGAAATTCGTGAGGACGCGCAGGCCCATCAGCGAACGGGTTCGCAAGCCGGGATCGGGATTTAAGCTGTCGATACGGTGCTGCTTCAGCCAGACAATTGTGCCGCACAAAGCTTGGCCGCAGCGTGCGATGTCGATCTGCGATTCGCCATCGGAGTCGCGCCAGCGGCCGACGATATCGGACATCGGATCCGCCAGCGCTCCATTGGCAAAAGAGAGCCCCACCAGAAACATCGCAGCCGGAAGCATCGTTCTCATCATCCGGCCGCCTCTTCCTGCGAACCAAGCAAGGCGACGCCTGCGACGATCAACGCGATCCCCAGACCGCGCGTCAGATCGATACGGTCTCCGAAGACCAGCCAGGCCAGCAGGGGTACGGTGACATAGGCCAACCCGGTCATTGGAAAGGCCCGGCTGAGCGGCATCATCCGCAGGATCATCATCCAGACGACGAAGGTCCCGGCATATCCCGCCGCCGCCAGCCACACGCCGGGGAGGGTCAGGGCCCGGGCCAGCATCGCCAGCCCGAAATCGAGATCGGCAAGGTGATCTGCCCCCCATTTGAAGGCAAGCTGAGTCCCGGTATCGAGCGCGATGAAGGCGGCCCAGACCGCCAGCGCCCGCCAAGGGAAGGGTTTCGATATCGTTTGCGCCAAAGTCATGCTGCGCTCCGTGGAGGTGACAGGCGATGGTCCTTGAGGTCGGGATCCAGCCGATCGAAGGCGAAGAGCGGGCCGAACCAGTGCAGCACCCAGTTGAAGGCCGGCCGGCGGTGCTTGAAGAAGATCGTAGACGGCACCAGCCGGCTGCCGAAACGCAGCTTCGAGGCATAGGCAGTCTGGCCGCTCTGCAATGTGCCCACACCATTGGCCAGGCAGAACCGGACATTCGCCATCCAGCTCACGACATAGAGATTGTGATCGCGCGCCAGCGGATAGAGCATGCCGAGAAACTTATCGATGACACGGTTCTGCTCGACCAGCAGCAGGTTGAAGGCTGCAAGCGTGTCGCCAACCCAGTAGAGCGCGAACACCGCCCGATTGCCGAGCGCCTGGGATACCTCGGCGAAATAGCCCGGCGGCAGCTGCTCCAGATCGCCGTAATCGAGGCCGCTGTGCAGCCGCGTCGATTCATAGAGCGCGGCGATGTCGGCCTCGATTCCGACGATCGACCGACGCATCTCGATCCTGACCGTGCCCGCCTTGGCGAGTTTGCGCCTGATATCCTTGCGCGTGGTGGCAGAGAGCGTGGCGAGATAGATACCCTCCCCGGCAGGAGGCAGGTCCAGAACGGCGACAGGCAGGCTCCCAAGCCGGGCAAAGCCGTTATTGACCAGCATCGCACCAAGCATCGCCTCCTCACCCGGAGCAAGGTCCTTCCAAGCGACGAGGCTCGCGAACTGGCGCGCCGCCTCGCGTTCAAGCAGCTCACACAAGGCCCGGCCTGCGGCAGCCCGCCTGGCATCGCTCAGATTTGGTACGAAGCCGACATGGCAGCGCTCGGCATAAGGCGAACCGACGCACAGCACTTTCAACGAGACAAGCCCAGGCAATCGCCGAAACAGAAAGTCCCCGATGGGACGCAGACGGCCCTGCAAGGGCGTGTCGAGCCGGTAATCCAGCATGAAGAAGGGTGCGACGGCGACCAGGACTCCATCTTCTTCGACATAGGCCGCGGCTGTCCGAACGCCGCTGCCACCCTGCCGCGCCGCGCTTTCGCAGGCGACGTAATAGGCGTGGTTTTCTGCCTCCCCGGGAAAGCAGGTGTTCCAGAGCCCGGCATCAATCGCGTCGACGCCCGCCACGATATGGCTGTGCATCCCGCTCATTCGGCGGCCATGGCTGGGGCCGCGCCATTCTCCGCACGCGCTGCTGCCAGTTCCAGCCGGCGCGCCAAGGCCAGCGAGCGGTCGATCACGACATCGCGCTGCCGGTCTATCGTGACGAGATGATAGCAATCATCCATCACGACGGTGTCGACAAGGCCGCCGAGATTGCGCTGGATGTAGACTGCGTTCGCCAGACCGGCGATATCGTCATCGCGGGCATGCGCGATCAAAGCCGGCTGCATGATCGTCCCGATCGTGCGCTTGACCCGCGCGATCAGGGCCCACATCTCGCGCAGCGACTGCGACGGCGTGCCGAGGAGGCCCGCCTCGGCGCTGTCGCCGCGCGCCATCGCGTGCACGATGATTGCACGGATGCGAGGGTCCTTGACGCCATAGGGCTCGCGCTCGACGAAGCGGAAGCGCCGACCGATGGGAGTGTCGATCAGGAGCTTCAGCAGGAAGCTGTACCACGGGATCGACCAACCATCGTACCAGAGCGTCGGCGCATATAGTGCCATGCCCTGGACGTCGGCCTTTCGTTCGACGGCGATGTGCATCGCCATCACGGCGCCCATCGAGAGCCCGCCCACGATGACAATGTCGCAGTCCATCCGGAGGCGATCGAGTGCGGCCTCGGCGCTGGCCGCCCAATCACGCCAGCCGGTGGCGAGCAGATCGTCCTCGCTCCCGCAATGCCCCGCAAGCTTCGGACAGTGAACGGTATGGCCGGCGGCGTGCAGCGCGCGGGCCACCAGGCGCAATTCGGTCGGCGTGCCGCCGAGCCCGTGGATCAGCAGGAAACCGGTGCGGCTTCCGGGAAAACAGAGGCTGTGATCGACAACAGAGGACACGATATCTCCTTCAGGCCGTTCGCGCGACGACAAGGACGCCGAGCGTGATCAACGTAGCGCCGATCCATTGGCGCCTGCCGATGGGCTCCTTCAGGAAGATCCCGCTGGCCGCAGTGACGCCAAGGAAATTCAGGCTCGCGATCGGAAAGGCGATCGACAGCGGCGCCTCCGCCAGGATTCTGAGCCAGACGAAGATCTCGACGATGTAGATCGCCACGCCGGCCACGACCCAGGGCTGGCTCAACAACACCCTGACGAGGGCGAACCCCTTCGCCTCCGGCAGTTCGTCAGCCCCGATCTTGAGGCAGAGCTGGCCGCCGACGTCGCAGGCCACTGACAGGGCGAACCACAGGATGAGCGCCGTCGTCATTGCAGCACCTGCTCGAAGCAGGAGAGCAGCGAGGCGTTGACCCGGGCATTGATGTCGAGCTGTTCGCGGGACGGTATTTCCTGCGCTGGGTGGTCGAAATAGGCCAGCGTTGCGCGGAACGGATCGCGGAATTGCGGTGGTGAATAGTCGCCGCAGATATCGACGCCGACGATCTCGCAGGACTGCGCGAGATGCGTGACCGCCTCGATCAATCTGGCCAGAGGCAGCCCGCCCTGATCCCAGTTAGTCACCGCCTCGTCGGGACCCAGCACGTCCTTGTCGATCGTGAGCCAGAGCGCCTTCGTCGGCAGGCCCGCGACTAATTCGTCGAGAAAGGCGCTCCAGTTTTCGTCCGCGAGATTGCGCCAATGCAGATAGCCGCCATCCTGGCGATGGGAGGCACCGTCGCGATACCGCCCCCAGATCCGCGAAGGCGCATGGCGCCAGGGATACAGGACGATCCGCCCTTCCGAGACCGCCGCGAGATTGGCGAATTGCAGTTCGGGACGGACAAGGTCGCTGCTGCACGGCCCGATCGTTACGACCCGCTTCACCTGCGGCAATTCCAGCGCCCGGTTGACCCAGGCGCCGCAATTGTAGGTCGGCGGAAACCTGACCCAGTCGGGATGGTTGTCGAAATGGATGACGGTGAGATCTTGCCGCTTGCTGGCGAGCAGCCCTGCGGTAACATGGTGGAAATCGCCAGACCCGTAGAAGGTGACGGTGGGCTCGTCATCGTCGACCGGCAGGCGGCCGACCAAGCGTTCCATCGCCGCACGCGTCGCGACAAGGCGCAGCGAAGCAGAAAGGTCGGCGACACCGATGCAGGGGGAGGCTCCCGCATCGATGCGCCGGCGCAGCGGCTCTTGAGCCGCCACGCTTCCATCAAGGTCGATCACGCGAAGCCGCATAAGATCCACCCCTTATTGATTCAGACTTTTGCGACGCGGGTGAACAGCTGATCAAGCAGCTTGATCGCGAGGTCGATCTCGGCGTGGCTCATGGTCAATGCCGGAGCGAGCGTGATGACATTCTTGTGGTAGCCCCCGATGTCGAGGACGAGGCCATAGCGCTTACCCTCAACCACAAGATCCGCCTTCATGCCCTCATCGCACATCAGGTCGACGAGGCGCTTCGACGGCGTGAAGCTGTCATGCGGCTCGCAGATCTCGATGCGCAAGGCCATGCCGAGCCCGTCGACATCGCCGACGATCTTGTGGTTGCGCTTCAGCTCTTCCAGGCCCTGGAGGAAATAGGCGCCCTTCCTCATGACCATGGTTTCGTAGTCGTCCTCCGCCATCATCTTCATGGCTTCGAGCGCGACGGCCGTGCCCAGCGGATTGGCATTGAAGGTCGAATGCGTCGAGCCCGGCGGGAAGATTGTCGGGTTGATCAGCTTTTCCTTGGCCCAGATCCCCGAGAGCGGATTGAGACCGTTGGTGACGGCCTTGCCGAAGACGATCACGTCGGGCGTGACACCGAAATGCTCGATCGACCAGAGTTTTCCGGTCCGGTAGAAACCCATCTGAATCTCGTCGACGACAAGCAGGATGCCGTATTTGTCGAGCACCTTCTTGAGTTCGATGAAGAAGTTCTTCGGTGGGATGACATAGCCGCCTGTGCCCTGCAGCGGCTCGACATAGAAGGCCGCATACTCGGCCTGGCCCGCCTTGGGGTCCCAGACGCCGTTGTATTCGCTCTCGAACAGGCGTTCGAACTGCTGGACGCAATGGAGGCCGTACTCTTCCTTGCTCATCCCCTTGGGGCCACGAAAATGGTAGGGGAATGGCACGAACTGCGCGCGCTCGCCGAAATGCCCGAAGCGGCGGCGATAGCGATAGGACGAGGTGATCGCCGAGGCGCCCAGCGTGCGGCCGTGATAGCCGCCCTCGAAGGCGAACATCAGACTTTTGCCGTTGCTGGCATTGCGCACGAGTTTCAGCGAATCTTCGACCGCCTGGGCGCCGCCGACATTGAAGTGGACACGGCCCTTCTCGTTGAACTTCGCCTCGGCATCCCTGGCGATCAGCGCGGCTAGCTCGATCTTTTCGCGATGCAGATACTGGCTGGCAACTTGCGGCAGCGTGTCGATCTGGCGCTTCAGCGCATTGTTCAGGCGCGGATTGGCGTAGCCGAAATTCACCGCCGAATACCACATCTGCAGATCGAGGAAGCGATTACCCTCGTCGTCGAACATGAACGAGCCTTCGCACCCCGAGAATATCTTGGGGAACTGCGTATAGTGGACCGTATCGCCATGGGAGCAATACTGCGCCTCCAGCGCGAGCAGGCGCTCCTGCTCCTGCCTGTGGTCGAACTTGGGAGCGAACGTCTCGAGCTTCGGGGTGGGCAAGGCGTGAGCCGTCAGGGTGTAGCCGTCATCCATGAATCGTATCCTTTGTCAGTTCGCGCACGGCTCCGCGCGTTGCTGGGGTGCACAGCAGCGCTTCCAGCAGGTCCGTGGCTTGCGAGAAATCGGTGAAGGGGTGGTGAGGCAGGCCGTTGTCGCGGCAATGCGCGATCAGGCCCGCCTTGGCGAAGACGACGTCGGCCTGGCCGGCGACGCAATGGTCGGATTTGCCGTCGCCGACCAGCAGCGTCAGCGGGCGGCGCAGGCTGTCGGCCACGGCGCATTTGCAGGTGCCGCTGCTGCAGTCTCCGCTGGAGGCCGTGTAAGGGGATGACAGCTGCCAGCGGTCACCGCCAACCGGTTCGAGATGGTTGGCGATCACGCTGAGCGAGCCCAGCCCCGCTCGCGCCAGAACTTTTCGGATCGTGCGGTCGAGACCGTCCGAGACGACCGTGACCGGAATATCCTCGGTCAGGCAGACCCGCACGAAGGCTAAGAAACCCGGATCGATCTCAATACCGGCGATGAACGCGTCCAGTTCGGCTGGGGAGACCCGCAGCAATCCGACCTGCCGCCTCATGCATTCGCGCGAACCGATGAGGCCAGCGACCCAATCCTCCTCGATCGCCTGCCATCCTGGCTCGGCGAAGCGCTGAAGGATCTGGTCCGTGGTATCCTGTCGCGAAATCGTTCCGTCGAAATCGACGATTGCTTGCCAATGCATGGGCAGCCTGTCCAGACCCTGAATCGTTGATCCCTGACCGCAAGTGGCGTGCCATCGTATAATCCATTGATTTTACTTATTAATTTAAATTCTCCCGCTACAGAAATCCCACACACGCTGGAGCTTTCATCAAAAAATGGAGGTCTTGTCGCAGGCAGCCTCGACACTTTGCGCCCGCCTCGCCGCCCGAACGGAACGGTGATGCCGTACAGCGCCGCCAACCGGACATGGTGACCGATGCCGCGACCTCCGGTATCCCGATGGCCACGACCGCCTCGATCCAAGTGTGGAATGGCTCGCCGACATGTTCGGACGCGTCGGCTTCGGGCTTGCCGGTTCGGTGCGCCCCGTGCGCGACGGGCTGATCCACGACGAACTCGAAATCCAAGCGCCGGTGTACGCCGCGGCCTGAGGCCTGGATCTGGAGGCAACGCTGATCCTCTCCCCCCTCAGGCCGTTCCAGGCACAATCTCCCGCGCAGATCGGCCCGGCGTCAGGAAGCTGAGTATTTGAGGCCCGGCCTTACGCGGGACTAGGAAGGCTTGCCTCACAACTTGGCGGAAGCTGCAAAATTTGAAGCGACACCAACGCCCCATGACCGGTCGTTTTGGCCGCCGGCTCCGCGATTGCGCACGGCTGAGGGCGCCGCCTGGCCGTTGGGCGCTGTTGTAGAGCCTTTGGACGGGAGCCTCTCGTGCTGGAACGCTTTGTGCTTGGGGCGCTGCAGTCTTCTCGCGAGATCCATCATCATGGCCGCAGCCTGCTCCGCCGGACTCGATACCGGGTTCGCCACACTCAGCTTCGGGCAGATCGCCGTTCTCGGGCTGGTCCAGGGCGTAACTGAGCTGCTGCCGATCTCCTCGACGGCCCATATGCGGGTGGTTCCGGCCTTGTTGGGCTGGCCTGATCCGGGCTCGGCCTTCTCGGCGTTGATGCAGCTTGCCGCACTGACAGCTGTGGTCAGCTATTTCAGACGCGATATCGGTAACATGGCCGGCGGAATTCTCGACGGACTCAGGACCCGCCGATTCGCTGCCGGCCCGGGCCGGCTAGCGCTCGGCATCTTGCTCGCGACCGTTCCGATCATCGTCGCCGGCGTTGTGCTGACACCTGTGCTCAACCGTTGCGGATCGCCGTTGCGCTCGCTCGGCGTGATCGGCGCGGCTTCCCTGGTCATGGCGCTGCTGCTCGCAGCCACGGAATGGTGCGCAAACCACCGGCGGAGCGCCGAGCAAGCGGGCTTCCGGGATTTCCTGCTGATCGGCCTGGCTCAGGTCGGTGCCCTGATCCCAGGCGTGTCGCGGTCCGGCTCCACGCTGACGGCAGCGATGGGGCTGGGCTTCAAGCGCGCTGAAGCGGCACGACTATCATTCCTGCTTGGCCTGCCGGCCATTGCGCTGGCTGGGCTGAAGGAAGCGTGGGAGCTCGCGAAAGCCGGGATCGATGCACATGCGATGGTGCTTCTGATTGTCGGCCTGATCGCCGGCTCGCTTGCTGCCTTCGCTGCCATCTCGGCACTGATGCGCTATCTGGAACGAATGTCGAGCTGGGTCTTCGTGACCTATCGCGCCGGCATGGGCGTCCTCCTGCTTTTGGCCGTTGCGACCGGTTGGCTCTCCTAGTGTCCATGCCCGGGGATTTCCTGATCGACATGGCCTCCAAGGCGAAACACCTGAGCGGGAGCGGCCGATGCGGGCTCGCCATCTCCACATTTATTTTGCTCTGCGCAACGGCTTGTCCGGCATCCGCGGGACCGGCTGCTGAGTGGCGCTTCTGCTATGCCGGCCACGAGCAGGGCCGCCGCTTCTACATCTCGCAGCCGTTTTTAACCACCGGCTCGCTCGAAAGTATCGAACGGCAATGGGTCACCTGGCTCGGCCGGCAGGCCGTACGGTCCGAAACGACCGGATGTCCACGAGGGCCCGACCGCCCTGGTGTCGAAGCCTTCATCAAATCAGCGGTTCGATACAATGCCGGCCTTGGCCGCAATGCGGTCGAACTCGACTGGCAACCCGTTCCATGAGCGGTCAGGACCCCATCATGTATCGCATGCTTCGCTCCATGCTCTCCCAGCTTGTCACGCGCGGCGCCCTGGAGGTGACCGGACCGGACCGCAGGAGCTTCATCTGCGGGGATGGCAGCGGCGATCCGATTGCGATCCGCTTCATGGATCGCAGCGCGATCGTGGCTTTCCTGGCGGACCCGGAAATGAAACTCGGCGAGTTGTACATGGATGGGCGCCTTCGCGTGGAGCAAGGCTCGATCCACGACTTCCTCACGCTGATCCTGGCCGGTGCACGCGAACAGCCGCCGGGCTGGTGGGAAGGCGCGCTCGATCGGGGGCGCTTCCTGCTGCGGCATCTGGCGGCACGCAACACCCGCAGCCGCTCGCGCAAGAACGTCGCCCATCACTATGATCTCGACGACAGGCTCTATGCCCTGTTCCTCGATGACGACTGGCAATATTCCTGCGCCTATTTCGAGACGCCGGAACAGGATCTGGACGCAGCACAGCTCGCCAAGAAGCGGCACATCGCCGCCAAGCTCCTGATTGAACCGCAGCATCGCGTCCTCGATATCGGCTGCGGCTGGGGCGGGCTTTGTCTCTATCTCACCGAGGTCGCGCAAGCGCGCGAAGCTCTCGGGGTAACGCTTTCACGCGAGCAGCTCGAAGTCGCCAATCGAAGGGCGCAGGAGGCTGGCGCCGGCGAGCGGGCACGCTTCGCCTTACAAGATTATCGCGATGTCGACGGCATGTTCGATCGCATCGTTTCGGTCGGCATGTTCGAGCATATCGGCCCGCGCTTCTTCGCGACGTTTTTCGAAAGCTGCCACCGGCTGCTGCGGGACGACGGCGTGATGCTGCTTCACACCATCGGCTGTTCGGACGGGCCGAACCATCCCAATCCCTGGCTCAATCGCTACATTTTCCCCGGCGGCTATCTGCCCGCCCTGTCGGAAATCGTGCCGGCGGTGGAAAACGCCGGACTGATCGTCACCGATATCGAAGTGCTGCGGCTCCACTATGCCAAGACACTGCAGGCCTGGCGCGAGCGGTTCATGAGGCGCAGGGCGGAGGCTGCGGCTCTATATGACGAGCGTTTCTGCCGCATGTGGGAATTCTACCTGGCAATGAGCCAGGCTGCCTTCGAGCATCAGGATGTCGCGGTTTTCCAGCTGCAGATCGCGCGGCGGCAGGACGCCGTGCCATTAACGCGTGACTATATGGATCGTCAGAAGGCGCACCTACGCCGGCGCGAGCAACAATCCGCTGCACCTGGGTGCACCCGCGCCTCTCCCTGAGGCCGGGGCATCTTGGTGATGATATCGCGGTTTCCCGCCCCATTGCAGCCGGGGCAATCTGGAGACCTCCGTCGCGCTGACGGCACTTTCGCTCCCCAACCACGAAGAGAAGGACGCCGACAAAGGCTGCCTTCCGAACATCGGCGGGGATGTCGGCACCGAAAAGGACAAGCCCCGGAACCAGCGACGCGGCAACGAGGCCGACGATGGGGTTACGGCCTCCCCTCTCGACGACGATGGTCGTCCACGACGAGCTGGCATTGACGGGGAAAGCACCGGCGAGGCCCGTGAGCAGATCGGCCTCGCCAGGAGGCGATTCAGCGATCGCCACTTCGAAAGGTTGGTGAAAGCTTGGCGAGCTACGGACGTGGCTATCGCCGTAAAGCCGCCCTCGAAGAGCGGTGTCCGGGCGAGAGGACGTGAAACCAAGGAACCCGCCCATGCGCATCCGTGCCGCCATCTATTCGCTTGCCTTCGCGTCGGTGCTTGCCGGCTCGACCGCGGCGCTCGCAGCCGACAAAGTGACCATCATGGTCGGTGGCTACGAGAAGCAGATCTATCTGCCCGCCAAGCTCGCCGAGAGCCTCGGCTACTTCAAGGACGAGGGGCTCGATGTCGAGCTGCTCAACGAGGCGGCCGGCGTCGATGCCGAGAACGAGATGCTCGCCGGCGTGGTTCACGGCGTCGTCGGTTTCTACGATCACTGCGTCGACCTGCAGGCGAAGGGCAAGTTCGTCGAGTCCGTCGTCCAGTTCAGTCAGGCCCCGGGTGAGGTCGAGCTCGTCTCGAACAAATATCCCGACGTGAAGTCGATGGCCGATCTCAAGGGCAAGAATCTCGGCGTGACCGGCCTCGGCTCGTCCACCAACTTCCTGACCCAGTACCTGATGGTGAAGTCGGGTGTGCAGCTCAGCGACTTCACCTCGGTGCCCGTCGGCGCCGGCGCCACCTTCATCGCCGCCATGCAGCAGGACAAGATCCAGGCCGGCATGACCACCGAACCAACCATCTCGCGCCTGCTGAAGACCGGGGAGGCGCGCGTCCTCGTCGACATGCGTACGATCGAGCAGACCAAGGCAGCGCTCGGCGGCACCTATCCGGCGGCTTCGCTCTATATGCCGACGGCCTGGGTCGAGAAGAACAGGCCAACCGTGCAGAAGCTGGCGAATGCCTTCGTCAAGACGCTGAAATACATCAGCACCCATAGCGCCGAAGAGATCGCCAGCAAAATGCCGAAGGATTACTATGTCGGCGACAAGGACGGCTATGTGAAGGCCTTGGCCGATGGCAAGGCGATGTTCACCTCCGATGGCGTGATGCCGCAGGGCGGCCCCGAGACGGTTCTCGCCGTGCTCTCCGGCTTCTCAAAGAACATCAAGGGCAAGCAGATCGACCTGTCAAAGACCTACACGACCGAGTTCGTGAAGGCTGCGAAATAAGTCGCACGCACCCAAGGGCGGCCGGCACGGTCCGGTCGCCCCCCTCTTTGCCTTTCATCGAGTGCCCATCCGTGACGCCGCCATTGCGGCGAAGGAGGTCCCATGCCTGCAACCGATGCGGCCGGCAGCCCGGTCGTCGAGCTGATCAACGTCTCGCGCCGCTTCATCACCCCGGACGGCAAGTCGATGACCGCGATCCGGGACTTCAACATGAGCGTGGCGCGCGGCGAGTTCGTCGCCGTCGTCGGCCCAACCGGCTGCGGCAAATCTACCACGCTCAACCTCGTTACTGGCCTGGCCCGTCCGTCGAGCGGAGAGGTCCGCCTCTTCGGCCAGCCGGTCACCGACATCGACCCGCGCATCGGCTTCGCCTTCCAGACCGACGCGTTGTTCCCCTGGCGCAGCGTGATCGACAACGTCGTCGCCGGCCCGCTATTCCGCGGCAAACCGCGCGACGAGGCCTATGCCAAGGCGCGCGAATGGCTGGCGCGCGTGCATCTGAGCGGCCACGAGAGCAAATATCCGCACCAGCTTTCGGGCGGCATGAGGAAGCGCGTCTCGCTGGCGCAGACCTTCATCAACGAGCCGCAGGTGCTGCTGATGGACGAGCCCTTCTCGGCGCTCGACGTGCAGACCCGCGTCGTCATGCACGAGGTGCTGCTCAATCTCTGGTCGGAAGCGAAGGCCTCGGTGATCTTCGTCACCCATGATCTCGAGGAGGCGATCGCGCTCGCCGACAAGGTCTATGTGCTGACCTCGGGGCCCGGCACGGTGAGGGCGGTCTATCCGGTCGAGCTGCCGCGCCCGCGCGTCGTCAGCGAGATCCGCTACCAGGACGACTTCATCGCGCTCTCCCGCCGCATCTGGGGCGACCTGCGCGTCGAGGTCGAGCGCGGCAGTGCCCGTGACGAAGCCCGCGCAGCCTGAGGAGAGCCGCCATGACCGACGCCACCCTCGCCTCCCCCGTATTCCGCCCCGGCACCTCCGACGCAGAGATCGAGGCCGCCGCGGCCAGCGCCGCCCGCAACCATCACTACAAGGTACTGTTCTGGCGCTGGGCCATTCTGCTCGTGATGCTCGGCGGCTGGGAGCTCGGCGCCCGCCTCGGCGCTATCGACGAGTTCTTCTTCTCCAGTCCGAGCGCGATCTGGAGTCGGCTCGTCGAATGGACGATCGAGGGAACCTCGGAAGGCCCGCTCTGGCTCCATCTCTATGTCACGATGGAGGAAGCCATGCTCGGCTTCGCGATCGGCTCCGTTGCGGGCATCGTCGTCGGCATCGCGCTCGGCCGCAACCGGATGCTGGCGGACATTTTCTCGATCTACATCAAGGTATTCAACTCGATCCCGCGCGTCGTGCTGGCCCCGATCTTCATCATGATCTTCGGCCTCGGGATCGGCTCCAAGGTGGCGCTCGCCTTTATCATGGTGTTCTTCGTCGTCTTCGCCAACGCCTTCCAGGGCGTACGCGAAGCCGACCGGAACCTGATGGCCAATGCGCAGATCCTCGGCGCGCGCGGCTGGCAGCTCACGCGCTCGGTGGTCATTCCATCCGCGATGAGCTGGATCTTCGCCTCGCTGCATGTGAGCTTCGGCTTCGCCATCATCGGTGCCATCGTCGGTGAGTTCGTCGGCTCCCGCCACGGCATCGGGCTGCTCATCAACATCGCGAAGGGCACCTTCGACTCGGCCGGGATGTACGCGGCGATCGTGGTGATCATGATCGTGGCGCTCGCCGCCGAATACCTGATGACCTGGGTCGAAGGCCGGCTCGCGACCTGGCGCCCGGCGCCGCTGCAAGATCAGCATTGAGCTTTACGCTGCCGGCACATCTCCGGGAGCTGCCGGCAGTCTGACCTCGACGCGCAGCCCCGGCGAGGGCTGCGTTTCCATGAGCGCGATGGTCCCGTCATGGGCGGCAACGATCTCCTTGACGATCGCGAGCCCGAGCCCGGTGCCCTCGACCGTCGCGGGCGCGAGGCGATGGAAGCGCTGGAACACCCGCTCGCGATCCGCCTCGGGAATGCCGGGGCCGTTATCCTCGACGACCAGCAGAATGCCGGCCTCTCCCTGCTCCAGTTTCACCGCGACGGTGCCGCCCTGCGGAATATGGCGCAGCGCGTTCTCGACCAGATTGAGGACGAGCTCGCGCAGGAGTGTGACATGTCCGTGGATCGGCAGGGCGGCGGGGGCAGCCTCGAAGGACAGGTCGATGGCACGGTCGAAGGCGATGCCGGCGAGGCTTTCCAATGCAGCGCGCGTGACCTCGTTGAAGTCCAGATCGTCCTTGCGCAGCGCCCCGCCGCCGGGTTCGGCCCGCGTCAAAGTCAGAAGCTGGTTCACCAGTCGAGCCATGCCATCGACTCCGCCATCGATCGCCGCAAGCACCTCCCGCTGCAAGCGCGGGTCGTCGTCGCGGCGGGCCATCCCGATCTGCGTCTTCAGCACGGCAAGCGGCGTCCGGAGTTGATGCGAGGCATCGGCAACGAAGCGTCGCTGCAGCGCGATATAGGTGTGGACGCGCTCCAGCGCGTGGTTGAGCGCATCGATGACAGGCCTGAGTTCGCTTTGCACGCCGTTCCGGTCGAGCGCATTCAGGGATTCCGGATCGCGTTCCCGCAGCTCATCGCGCAGCCGCAGCAGCGGTGCGAGGCCACGGCGCAGCCCCAGAAGCGCAAGCAAGGCAGCAATGCCAACGAGAATGAGTTGATCCCTCAGCGAGGCCTGCCAGATCTCGCCGACCAGCCGGTCGCGCCCATGCAGCGTCGTGGCGACGATCACAAGCGCGTTGCCGCCATCGACTTTCGAGATCACCGGCTGGGCGAGGGCGACAGCGCGCATGGCCTGGGTGCGAAACACTCCGTCGTAGTAGGAAGGCTCCAGCCCGCGTGGCGGGGCAGGCGGCGCGACCACGTCGGGAAAACCGGCGATGAGTTCGCCTGCCGGCGAAAGCACCCGGTAGATCACCTTGTCGCGGTCGGGCGAGGTGAACATCTCGAGGGCCGAAGGTGGGATCAGCGCCTCGATCCGCCCGTCGGCTTCCTTGACCTGCTCGGCAATGACGCGGGCCGAGGCGAGAAGCGTCCGGTCGGTGATCAGATCGGCAGTCTGCATGGCGTCCCGGTGCAGGCTCCAACCGTTGAAGGCGACGACTGCGGCGAGCGGCAGCAGCAGCCATGCCAGCAGTTCGGCGCGCAGGCTGCGGCTCACGCCGCAAGCCTCAAGGCATAGCCGAGGCCACGCAGCGTGCCGATCGAGACGGAACTTCCGCCGAGCTTCTTCCGGACGCGGTGGACGTAGATTTCCAGCGCATTGTCGGTGGCATCGTCGTCGAAGCCAAACACGGTTCCCGTCAAGGCCGCCTTCGAGACGACGCGCCCGCCGGCGAGCAGAAGCGCTTCGAGCACGCTGTACTCCCGCGCCGTCAGGGCGAGCGGAACGCCGCCGAGCGTGAACTGGCGCGCATCCGTCGCGAGTGCGAGTGGACCAAATTCGACGCGCGCCGTGCGGCTATCCTGCCGGCGCCGCAACTGGGCACGAATCCGGGCTTCCAGCTCATCGGGCTCGAACGGCTTGACCAGATAATCGTCGGCGCCCGCGTCCAGCCCTGCGACACGGCTCGACACCGCGTCGCTGGCGGTCAGGATGATGACCGGCGTCAGGCCCCGGCGCTGCCGAAAGCGGCGCAGAAGCTCGAGGCCGGTCAAGTTGGGCAGGCTGATGTCGAGGATGATGAGATCGTAGTTTTGTGTGGCCAGCGCAGCATCGGCGTCGACGCCGTCATGGAGGCAATCCACGACATAGCGGCCTTTCCGCAGCAACCGTGCCAGCCAGTCTGCGAGCTCGCGATTATCCTCGACCAGCAATATCCGCATGCGGCTGAGCACCAGGATTCAGGTTGCTGAAAGGCCGCTAACAAGCGCCTTTCCCGCTGCACTTTCCAAATGATCCGCCATTCAGGCAACTGATATTCGCAGCCGACGCTCCGCTGTGCCGCGAACCGAGACCAGAAGCCGTCCGATAACTTTCATGGCATTCATCTACGCCTCGGTTGGCGCCGCGCTCGGGGGCCTCATGCATCGATGAAAAGCTATGGCTGGGCAGCGATGAGGACAATTTCCGCGGCGCAATCACAGGCCGCCAGCCAGCCCAATCCAGTAGCCAGGCTGATACTGGATTGGCAGAAAGCGCTCGTGCAGCTCCCGCAGCGTTGCCTCTGCATCGATATCGCCGAAAAGCTCCGGGTGAAGCCAGCTTGCGATGCGCTGCAGGGCCACGAACTGGTAGGGGCTGTTGTAGAACTGGTGCCAGATCGCAAAGACGCGTTGTTCGGCGACGGCTTTGCCATGCGCGAATGCCGGACGCTTCGCCAGCGCCTTGAGCTTGCTGCGAGCTGCCGATAGGTCAGCCCCCGGACCGAGGCCGACCCAGCCGCCGCCGGGAGCCAGCGCGTCCCAGTTTCCGCCCGTTACGATGACGACGTCCGGGTCCCGGGCGATGATCGTTTCAGGATTGATCGTGCCGAACGTTCCCGGAAGAAGTTCGGAGCCGAGGTTATGGCCGCCAGCCATTTCGACCATGAGGCCGAAATTCTCCTTCCCGAAGCTCATGCAGCAGGCGTCCGAATAGCCGGGGATGCGATCCAGCATGACGAGCGGCCGCTTGAGGTCCGGGTTTCTCGCTATCGGAGCCGTCACGCGGGCGATCTGGTCGCTGCGGAAGGCGATCAACGCGTCCGCAATCGCCTCGCTTCCAAACAAGCGCCCGAGCAGACGCAAGGATAGCTCCGTGTTTCGGAGCGGCGCATGGCGGAAATCGACATAGAGCACCGCGATCCCCACGGAGGCGAGCTTGTCGACGAGCTGCATCTCGGCACTGGCCCGCTCAGCTTCGTAGTTGAGGAGAAGCACGTCGGGCTGAAGCGAAATCGCCTTCTCGATGTCGAAATTGCCAGCTCCCACGCTGCCGAATTTCGGGATGCCGGCAACCTCCGGAAAGCGTTCAGCATAGGCGCGGTAGCTGTCGGGGTCGGATTTTTCCAGGTCCTCCCCCCAGCCGACGATCCGCTCAAAGGGGTTGCCGCGGTCCAGCGCCGCAATGGCGTGGATCTGCCGCCCTTCGCCGAGCAGCACCCGCCGAACCGGAAGCTGCACCGCGACCTCCCGTCCAAGAATGTCGGTGACCTTGATCGGCGCGGCTGACGGCCGGCTGGCCGCGATGAGCGGCAGGCCCAGACCGACGGCACCGAGAAGACCGCGGCGAGAGAGGGGCAAGCGCGCCATCACAGGTCCATGGACATGGACAGGAGATATGTCCGCGGTGCCCCTTGCGTGAACGTCCCGAAGGAAGCGGCCCCCGCCCAGTATTTCGTGTCGGTCACATTCACGACATTCGCCCGGAACGTCGTCTTGCGGCCGTTGAGTTCGGTCGCGTAGCGCAGCCCGAGGTCGAGGCGCGTCCAGTCCGGCAAGGCCTGCGTGTTGGCGGCATCGACGTACTGCTTGCCGGTGTGGATGATCGCCGCATTGACGGTCAGGCCAACAATCCAGGGCACATCCCATTCCGCGCCGAGATTGAGCTGAATGCGCGGCACGCCGATGGGCGTATTGCCGATATTGGCGATGGCCGCCGTCCGGGTCAGCTCCCCATTGAGAAGGGTCACGCCACCGAGCACACGCCATTGCGACGAGATCTGACCGAAGGCCTGGAGTTCGAGGCCCCGGACCCTCTGCTCTCCCGTTTCGGCGAACCTGCCGGCAGGGCTGAGTTCGCCAACGGGCCGCGTGATCTGGAACGCCGCGAGCGAGGCTCCGAAGCCATTGTAGTCCAGCTTGACGCCGGCCTCGATCTGGCGGGCCACGTAGGGAGCGAGTATCTCGCCGGCATTGGTGGCCGTAACCGGCGCAACGTCGCCGCGGCTCAGCCCTTCGATATAGTTTCCATAGAAAGAGACGTGCTCCCAGGGACGGATGACCAGTCCGACGAACGGCGTCGTGGCGCTCTTGTCGTAGGACGAGGCCAGCGTCCCGACATTGGACACATAGTTTCGTGCCTGAATGTTCTGACGCCGGACGCCCAGCGTCAGAAGGATGCGCTCGTCGAAAGCCGAAAGGGTATCGGCCGCCGAGAGGCTGGTCAGCGTGCTGTCGGAAAGCGGCGCCTGTCGCCCCACGCGCAGAGCCGCAATTTCCGGCACGCGCACGGGATTGTAGATGTTCGAGATGTAAGTCCCGCCGACAGCGCCGAACTCGCGCTTGGTCTCCTCATGATAACGGGATGCCTGCACGGTCAGGTTATGGCGAATGAAGCCTGTCTCGAACTTCGCCCTGATGCCACCCTCGAAGGTGTGGCGATCGATACCCATGCCGTAGAATTGCGGTGAGGTGCTGGTCGTCCCCAGCACGCTGGTGATCATCGGCGCGGAAGCGAAGAAGCGCTCGACATTGCTGTGCGAGGCACCGGCGTTGCCGAACACGGTGATGGCGTCAGTGACGTCGTATTCCAGCTTGAGCAAGCCGCCACGATCATCGACGTCTGAATATTCCCAGGGCTGAGTGACGTTGCGGCGACCATCCGCAGCTTTGGGAACCGGCACTCCCGCGCGCATGAAGAATGGCCGGGCAGGCGCGTTGAAGCGGTCGGATTGAGCGAGGACATAGGCCCATGCGCGGAACCGCTCGCCCTGATAGTCGATGGCCAGAGCTCCGACGCCCGACTGCTCCTTCTGATGGTCGACAGCTGTCCTGCCGTCATTCAGGCTCGTGATGGCCCGCACACCCCATTCCCGATTGGCACCGAAGCGTCGGGACATATCGAGCTGCCCGCCGCCTCGTGCGTTCGAACCATAGTTCAGCGTAAAGCGCGTTAGGTCGCCTTCAGCACGCTTCGGAACGATATTGACGACGCCGCCGATCCCGCCATTGGGTGAAACGCCGCTGATCGCTGCCGAAGGCCCCTTCAGCACCTCGATGCGCTCGGCGTAATCGGAGAAAACGCGGAAGCTCGGCGCGACGCCGTAGACGCCGTCGAACGCGATCTCGCCGCTGGTGCCCTCGTTGATCGGGAACCCGCGGATATAGAGCGAATCGAACGGCGCGCCCGTGCCCTGGGTTGCCCGGACCGATGGATCGAGCGCGAGGGCCTCGGAGGCCGTCCTGGCCTGGCGGTCGCGGATGAACTGTTCGGTGTAGCTGGTGACGCTGAACGGCGTCTTTGCAATGTCGGTGTTGCCGAGAGCGCCGATGCGAGCCCCGGTCGCAACCTGTCCGCCTGCGAACGGCGCCGGAACCTGCGAGGAACGCGTCCCTTCGACGATGATCTCGTCGAGTTGGACCTGGCTCTGCTGCTGAGCGACGACTGGCGTGCAGGACAGGGAGAGGCTCGTGGCGACAATCGCCGTCGCGCTCACCGCCGGCAGCGCCGTAAGCTTTCCTCTTCGCACCATCATAACGATGGAGAATTTCGTGACATTCATTCCAGCACCACAAGCCGTAATCGAAACTAAAACGCTCCGACCTGATGATATCTGCGGTGCAGTCTTGTCAATAATCCAACCGAATATCTGATGATAAACTCAGTGACAGTCCAGATACGCGCGCCGTAATTTTTAATTACTCAAATTAACACCCGGAACTGAGGCACGCCCACAGGGATGCGCCATTGACACACGCTGCAAAGTACTTGTCACAACATAGCGAGGTCGAGCTGGCCTTCATCGATGGCAGTTTCGGGAGGCCTGCCTCCAAGAGCCTGCCGGCTGCCTCATAAGCCGCGCTGGGCCGTTGGCCCGGCTGGAATGAGAGCAAGGTCTACCGGCTGATATTGTGCCAGGCGGCGCAATCCTGCGATGTCCGGCAGCTCCATGAGACGCGAGGTGCTGACGATCAGCCGCTCGGCACGCAGTTCCTGCATCACGCGATTGAGGTGCGGAACGCTGAGCCCCAGCACATCGGCCAGGATGCCTTGCGAAAAGGGAAGATCGAACCGCGTCTGTTCGGCGCATCCGACCTCCAGCAGGCGGTCGTGAATCTCGAGCAGGAAATGCGCGAGCCGCTCGATCGGCGTGCGCCGGCCGAGATTGACGATGTGCTCCGCACAAATCGCCGCTTCCGGGCTGCGAGCCAGGTCAGGACGAGGCCGAATTGCGGCCGCTCGTAGCAAAGACGCACATAGGAACTGAGCGGGCAGACGCTGTAGCTGAGATTGCTCACCGCCACGACCGCATAGGTCGCGCGGTCGAAGAAGCTGACGGGAAAGCCGATCACGTCGCCCGGCAGAATCACGTTCAGAATCTGCCGCTTGCCGTTCCGCAGCAGCCTGTAGCGGATCGCGTAGCCGCTCCGGACGAAACACAGGTCGCGATGCTCCGCCCCGTGGACGATGAGATCGTGCCGCTTCGCCGCCGTCCCCTCGCGCTCCATGATCGCCTCGAGGCTATCGAGATTCCCGGCGTTCATATCCATGAGGCGAGAAATCTTTGTGACGAAGGGATGTCCGGTGAGCGGCATGATGCGGTTTACACCCCTTATCGATTGGCTCTCATGGAGTATTCTGCGGCCGATTATTAATCGAAATCAATAATCAATATTATCGAACGAAAGTGGCATTGACCATATAGCCAATGCAGCGGGGAATGGCCGCGACGTGTCTTCAGATATTCGGTGCCGACAGCACGTCCAAACCCCCGCATGACGAAGGGGAGGATCGGACACCAGAGGGGAAGGACGCACATGACATCCGACAATCGCAAGCTTACGAACCTGTCCCGGCGCACGCTGATCCAGGGCGGCCTTAGCGTTGCGGGCGGCGTGATCCTGCCGGCGGGCCTGTTCCCGGTCCACGCGGCCGGCCAGACGGCGATCGGCACCTGGCCCGAAGGGTCCAAGGGCGACACCGTCAATATCGGCGCAGCCGTGCCGCGCACCGGCGCCTATGCGGTGCAGGGCGAAGACGAGCTCAAGGGCTGGCAGCTCGCCGTCGAACACATCAACACCAACCATGAGCTGATGAAGAAGCTCGCGCCGAAGATCAACAACGGCGTCAACGGCAAGAAAGTGAACCTGCTTGCGGCCGACTCCGCCGCCAAGCCGAACCAGGCGGTGCAGGAACAGCAGACCTTCATCAACCAGAACAAGATCATCCTGATGACCGGCTCGACCTCGTCGGCCGTCGCGGTGGCGCTCAACAAGTTCGCGCAGCGCGAGAAGGTGCTCTACGTCGCGGCCATTTCAGGCTCGAACGACACCACCGGCAAGGATTGCGTGCGCTACGGCTTCCGTCAGAATTTCTACGGCGAGACCGCCGCGAACGCGATCGGCCCGCAGCTCGTGAAGGCCTACGGCAAGAACCGCAAGGCGGCGTTCATGACGCCGGACTACACCTACGGCCACACCGTCACCAAGTCGGTCAACGACTACCTGACCGAGAAGGGCGGCTGGACCCAGGTGACCAACCAGATCTCCCCGCTCGGCACCCAGGATTTCAGCCAGTACCTGACCAATATCGCCAATTCCGGCGCCGAGTTCATCATCAACGTCAACTGGGGCCGCGACGCCGTGCTCTCGGTGCAGCAGGCCAAGCAGTTCGGCCTGACGCCGGCGATGAAGATGGTGATCCCCTACCAGATCCCGTTCCTCGCCAAGGAAGCGGGGCCGGAGCTGATGGAAGGCGTCTTCGCCGCGACCGATTACTGGTGGACGCTCGAGGACAAGTATCCACTGGCCAAGATGTTCAACGAAGCCTTCGTGAAGAAGTTCGGCTATCGCCCGGAATGGGGCGCTGAGAACGCCTATGTCAGCTTCGCGCATTGGGCGCGTATGGTGACGGAGGCCGGCAGCTTCTATCCGCCGGATGTCATCAAGCAATACGAGAAGGGCGAGACGATTCCCTCGCTGCTCGGCGACGTGCGCTATCGGCCGGAAGACCACCAGTGCATCCGCCCCGTCGTCATCGTCCGCGGCAAGGCCGTCAAGGACATGAAGAACAAGGAAGATTTCTGGGAGGTTCTCGAGGTCCTTCCGGGCGAACCGCTGATGCAGAAGCCGGATGCGTTCGGCTGCAAGCTCGGCGACTACACCTGACCGATCGAACCCGCCGCCGCGCTGGCTGAGAAGGCGGGTTCTCCGGATTGCGGGAGGGGGTGCGGGGGACCGAACGTCGGTCTCCCGCGGCTCCCTGCCCCAGCCCCCGTCCGACGACAAGACAAGCGCAGAAGCCGGCGCGAGGCCGGACTCTACCCGCGTTCAGGCAAACGGATAGCATCGTGGTCAACTGGGCGAACTTCATCTCGCAATGCTTCAACGGGCTCGTGCTCGGCGCGCTGCTCGCGCTGATCTCGTCCGGCCTGACGATCATCTACGGCACGCTCGGCGTGCTGAATCTCGCGCATGGCGCGATGTTCATGCTCGGCGGCTATGCCGGCTGGGTCGCCTACACCTATAGCGGCTCGTTCCTGGTCGCGGTGGCGGCAGGCTCGCTCTTCGTGATGCTGGTCGGCATCGTGGTCGAGCGGCTCATCATCCGGCATTTCTACACCCGCCCGCATGAGGACCAGCTCCTCGTCACCTTCGGCCTCAGCATCGTGTTCGTCGAGGCGGTCCGGTTCTTCTTCGGCAGCCTGTCGAAGATGGTGCCGCCGCCGGGCCCGCTGGTCGGCATCACGCCGCTCGGCTTCATGATGTATCCGACCTACCGGCTCGCCCTGCTCGGCATCGTCGCCGTCGCGCTGCTGGCGCTCTATTTCGTACTCTACCGCACCCGGATCGGCATGATCGTGCGCGCCGGCATCGAGGATTCGGTGATGGTCGATTCGCTCGGCATCGACGTCTACAAGATCTTCATGCTGGTGTTCGGCATCGGCGCCATGGCGGCGGGCTTCGCCGGCATCGTCAATGCGCCGGTGGTCTCGATCGCGCCGGATGTCGGCGAGGCGATCCTGGTGCAGACATTCGTCGTGGTGGTGATCGGCGGCGTCGGCTCCTTCCCCGGCGCGATCCTCGGCGGCCTGATCGCCGGCCAGATCATCTCCATCACCTCCATGTTCAACCCCGGCTACGCCTATATCATGCTGTTCGTGGCGATGACGCTCGTCCTGGTGCTGAGGCCCTACGGGCTGCTCGGCGCAGCCGGCCGCGAGTGACGCCGATGCGCAGCCAACGCCCCTTCCTCGTCGAGACCATTACTGCGATCGCGCTGATCCTGGCGCCGTTCGTGCTGCCCCATCTCGGCTTCACGCCGAACACCATCAACCGCATCCTGGTCTGGGGCCTGTTCGGCCTCGGCTTCGATATCCTGTTCGGCTATACCGGCCTCCTCTCGTTCGGCCAGTCGGCCTTCTTCGGCACCGGCGGCATGTTCGCAGCCTATCTGCTGACGGAAGCCGGCTTCGGCTATGTGATGGCCGCCGTCTTCCTCGGCACGGTCGTGGCCGCGATCGTCGGCTATCTGATCGGCCTGATCGCGTTGCGCCGCACGGGCATCTATTTCGCGATGATCACGGTCGCGATCGCAGAGGTGTTCTTCTTCGTCGAGTTCAATCCGCTTTCCGCCTTCACGGGCGGCGAGAACGGCCTGCCGGGCGTGCCGAGGCCCAGCATCTTCCTCGGCTTCACGACGCTGGAATTCAACACCGATTTCCAGGTCTACGGGTTCCTGGCATTCTGGTATTTCGTCGGCCTCGTCATCGCGCTGCGCATCGTGCGCTCGCCGGTCGGCGCGATCCTCTCCGCGATCCGCGACAATCCGCAGCGCGCCGCCGCGCTCGGCCACGACATCCACAGCTACAAGCTGACCGCCTTCGTCGTGGCGGCGGCCTATGCCGGCTTTGCCGGCGGCATGCTTGGCCTGATGCAAGGGTTCATGCCGCCGGATGCCTTCATGTTCGAGACCTCCGGCCAGCTCGTGATGCAGACGGCGATCGGCGGCGCCGGCACCTTGTTCGGCCCGCTGGTCGGGGTGGCGGTCTGGCTCTATCTCAGCGACTTCTTCCAGAACACGCTGCATCTGGGCGCCACCTGGAAGCTCGTCCTCGGCATCGTGTTCGTGCTGCTGGTCTGCTTCCTGCGCCACGGCATCGTCGGGGCCGTGATCGATCTCTACCGTCTCGTCGCCGGCCGGCGGGCGGAGGCGGCTCCCGGGGCAGGCGTCGTCCCTCCCGCGAGCGTGCCCGCCACCGCTCCGACTGTCGCGATGATGCCGGCCCGCCGCCGCAACACCGACCGCTCCTCCGGCCCCATCCTCCAGGCCACCGGCCTGACCAAGCGCTATGGCGGCGTGGTCGCCAACAGCGACATCGACTTCACCGTCAACCACGGCGAGCTGCGCGGCATCATCGGCCCGAACGGCGCCGGCAAGTCGACCTTCTTCAAGATGCTGACCTGCGAGGTGCCTCCGAGCTCCGGCCAGATCCTGTTCGAGGGCAAGGACATCACCGGAATGGGCGTGGCCGATGTCTGCCAGCTCGGCCTCACCAAAAGCTACCAGATCAACCAGCTCTTCAACCGGCTCACCGTCCGCGAGAACCTGATGATCGCCGCGCTCGCCGAAACCCGCGGCAAATTCAAGCTCGACCTGTTCAGCAATCCCAGGAACAGCCCCGAGCTGACCGAGCAGGTCGACCATGCGATGGCGCTGGTCAATCTCGCCAGCCGGGGCGATGCCCAGGTGTCCGAACTGGCCTATGGCGAGAAGCGGCGGCTCGAGATCGGGCTGGCGCTCGCCACCTCGCCGTCGCTGCTGCTGCTCGACGAGCCGCTTGCCGGCATGAGCCCGGCCGAGCGCATCGAGACGGTCAAGCTGCTCAAGTCGATCAGCCGGGGGCGTACGATGATCGTGATCGACCACGACATGGACGCGCTGTTCGAGCTCGCCGAGCGCGTCACCGTGCTCCAGGAGGGGCGCGTGCTGGTCGAAGGCACACCCGACGAAATCAAGGGAAACACCAAGGTGCAGGAAGCCTATCTGGGCGGCGTGCACGACGTGTTGGCGGCCCAATGAGCATGCTCGACGTCACCGGCCTGAATGCCCATTACGGCGACAGCCACATCCTGTTCGATGTCGCGCTGCGCGTCGATCGCAACGAGCTCGTCGCGCTGCTCGGCCGCAACGGCGCCGGCAAGAGTACGATGCTGAAAAGCCTGATGGGCGTGGTGAAGCCGACCAGCGGCTCGATCCTGTTCGACGGGGAGCAGATCGCCGGCCGCAAGAGCCACACGATCGCCCGCGCCGGCATGCAGCTCGTGCACGAGGACCGTCGCATCTTCGGCAGTCTGAATGTCGAGGAGAACCTGGTGCTGGCCGGTCTGACGGCGAAGGGCCGCTGGCCGCTCGATCGCGTCTACGAGATATTTCCGCGCCTGAAGGAGAGGCGCACGAGCCGGGGCACCTATCTTTCCGGCGGCGAGCAGCAGATGCTTGCGATCGGGCGGGCGCTGGTGCGCGACCCCAAGATCATCCTGCTCGACGAGCCGTTCGAAGGGCTGGCACCGGTGATCGTGCAGGACCTCGTCAGGACCTGCCGCGAGCTTGCGATGGCCGGCCAGACGATCATTCTGGTCGAGCAGAACATCGCCGCCGCGCTGACCCTGGCGACGCGCGCCTACATCATCAATAACGGCCATATCGCCCATGAAGGCCCGACCGGCGAGATTCGGGCCCAACCCGAACTCCTGCAGCGGTATCTGGGGGTCTAGGACACCGGACTGAATACGGTATTCAGTCCGGTGTCCTAGGCTTTTGATTTGCATCGGCATTTTCCGAAAACCGCGTTCCACTTTTCGGGCCGATGCTCTAGGCGTCTTGCCCGGCCATCGCGCCTGACGCGCGACAGGCAAGTGCGGTCTCCTCACATCGGCCCGTTCGGGGGCGGTTCGCCACGATGCGCGGACGTCGTCTCGTATCCGGCGAGCTCTTCGCGCACGACGGCAAGAAAGCCATCGACGAGAGGATCGGCGCGGTAGTGGCTCGGGAACATCGCGTGGCCGTGGAACATGACCTCCGGCTTGAACGGGCGGAAGGCGATGCCGCTGCGCCGGTAATCGTCGGCGGCAATCGGATTGACGATGCCGATGCCGAGCCCTTGCTCGACAAGCGCGCAGATGGCGGCGCTGAAGGGCGTCTCGATCGCGAGATGGCGGCGCACGCCCGCATCCTGGAAGATGCGATCGACACGTGCCCGCGCACCGTCCTCCAGCGAGAGCGAGATGAAGGCCTCGCCTTCGAGATCCTTGGCCGTGATGCGATCGCGCTTTGCAAGCCGGTGCCCCGGCGGGAGCGCGCAGACGCCGGGGATCATGTAGAGTGGACGATGCTCGACCAGGGGAATGTCGATCACGTTCGCGATGAAGCCGATGTCGCAATAGGACGACGACATCCAGCGCGTCACCGTGCCGTCATGGCCCATCTGCAAGGAGACGCTGACCTGCGGAAAGCGCTCCTTGAAGCGCCGGATGCAGCGGGGGACGAAGCCCAGCGCCATCACCGGCATCGCAGCGATGCGCAGGCGCCCGGTCCCGAAGTTGCGGATGTCGCGCGCGGCGTAGGAGAGGGTCTCCAGTCCGATATAGCTGCGTTCGACCTCGCGATAGAAGGCAAGGCCCTCCTGGCTCGGTCGAATCCGCCCCGCTTTTCGCTCGAACAGCTTAAGTCCGATCTCGGCCTCCAGCTCGGCGATCAGCCGGCTGATACTGGGTTGCGAGGTCCGCAATTCCTGCGCGGCCGCCGTCATCGAGCCGCGCAGGATAATGGTTCGGAACGCGTCCACCTGCCTCAAATTCATAGGTCTGCTCATATCAGGAGTGAATAGAAGAGCCAAAAACTGAGATTTGACCAGATAGATGGCCGCGGCAATACTTTTGGCCATGTCAACGCGCCCAAACACCGCTGTGACGTCCCGCCTCACCGGCATGGTCTGCCTGCGCTGCGCAGAGCCCTGGCCGGTTGCGGATTACGAGTCCGGGTGTCCGCGCTGCGCGACCGAGGGGCATGCATCCAATCTGCGCCTGACCTACGCGCCCGGCGAGCGCGGCGTCTCGCTCCCCTACCCTGACGCGCCATGCCTGGGCGAAGGCGCGACGCCGCTGGTCGAGCTGCCTGAGCTGGCGCGCGCGCTGAAGCTCGGCAGGCTGTCCGCCAAGATCGAATGGTGCAATCCGACCGGATCTCACAAGGACCGGATGAGCGCGCAATTGATCGCGCGGGCTCTCGATCGCGGCGCCCCGCGCGTCGTGGCGGCATCGAGCGGCAATGGCGGCCTCTCGGTGGCAGCCTATGCGGCGCGCGCAGGGCTCGCCGCGGAGATCGCAACGACCGATGCCCTGCCGCCGGTTTACCGCAGTGCCATCACCGCACATGGCGCGAGCATCGCCAGCTTTGCCGGCAGCATGGCGCGCTGGCAGCATCTCGCGAAACGCGTCGGGCAAGGAGCCTTCGCGGCGACGAACTACAAGGTGCCGGCCATCGGCACCAACCCGTTCGGCATCGAAGGCTACAAGACGATCGCGGCCGAGCTCGCGTCGGAGACGATGCCCGATCTCGTCGTCGTGCCCTGTTCGCGCGGGGACCTCCTGTCCGGCATCCGCCTCGGCTTCGAGGAGATCGGCGCAGGCTTGCCGATGCTGGTCGCAGCCGAGCCCTTCGCGCGCCTCGAGCGGGTGCTCGCCGGCGCCGATTATCGCGAGCAGTTCGCGAGCGATACCGCCCAGGCTTCGATCGCCGGCAGCACGGTGACATGGCAGGCCGTCGCGGCCCTGCGCGCCAGCGCCGGCCGTGCCGTTTCTGTCGATGATGGCGCGGCGCGGGCGGCACAGCGTCGTCTCGCAGCCTGCGGCCTCCATGCCGAGCTGTCCGCGGCCTCCGCCTTGGCTGCGCTCGCCGCCATCGCCGCGGATGGTGGGCTCGCCGGCCGCCACGCCGTGATCGTGCTCACGGGAGCAGGCTCCCGTGATCCCGGCGACACCGACCTGGCCGCAAGGCCCTGGAACGAAGCTGCCTCCGAAGAGGCGCTCGCGCAGCCGGCAACGACCGGCGCCTTACCACAGAGAACCGAGCCATCGGTCCAACAGAAGAGGGAAAACGGATGACCACCTATGTCTCGCACCTGTCGGCGCTCTCGGCTGCCGCAGCCGCCGTCTTCACGCTCTCGGTCGGCGCTCAGGCCCAGGGCCTGCCCCCGCTGCCGGAAGCGATCAAATCCGCAGGCATCCTGAAGGCCGGCGTGCGCTGCGACCAGCCGCCCTATGGCTACAAGGACGAAACCGGCAAGTTTGCCGGCGTCGAGACCGACATGGCGATCCAGATCGCCGCCTGGGCCTTCGGCTCGCCGGACAAGATCGAGCTGACCTGCGTGACGGCCGAGAACCGCATCCCGCAGCTGGCCGGCAAGAAGGTCGACATCCTGATCGCGACGCTCGGCGTCACGCCCGAGCGCGCCCGCGTGGTCGATTTCTCCAAGCCTTATCGCTGGGGCGGCTCGGACATGCTCGTCGCCAAGGACAGCCCGATCAAGAAGCTCGACGATGTCGCCGGCAAGACCGTGATCATGCTCAAGGGCTCGACCCAGGCGAAATGGTTCGAGGACAACATGCCCAAGCTCGAGAGCATGCGGCTGAACACGGCGTCCGATGCGCTGCAGGCGCTCAAGCAGGGCCGCGGCGACGCCTATACTCACGATGCCGCGACGCTCGTCGTCATCGCCGCCAAGGACCCGAGCCTGCGCCTCGTCGGCGAGTCCTTCGCGGTCTCGGACGCTGCCGTCGGCGTGCGCAAGAACGAACCCGAATGGCTCGCCTATGTCGATGCAGCCCTCGATCGCATGAAGGCCGAGGGCCTCTACGCGAAATGGGTCGAGAAGTGGATTCCGGCCGAGATCAGGCCCTTCTACGTCGACGCCTTCACCAAGCCGAAGCCGACCGCGCGCTGAGCGAAAGGCAAGCGCCGGGAGCGGTCTGAGCTCCCGGCAACCCGATACCTGGCAGCGGAGGAGCGCGTGCCATGGAATTCGACGTCGCCTATCTCAACGCGCAGTGGCCCGCGCTGATGCGCGGCCTGTGGCTGACGGTACAGGTCAGCGCGCTCTCGATCGTGCTCTCCATCCTTGTCGGCGTGCTCGGCGCGGCGGCGCGCGTGCTGCAGGTTCCGGTGCTCGGCAAGCTCGTCGTCGGCTATGTCGAGTTCATCCGCAACACGCCGCTGCTCGCCCAGCTCTTCTTCATCTTCTACGGCCTGCCGGGACTGGGCCTCAGGCTCTCGCTGTTCTGGTCGGGCGTGCTCTGCCTCACGGTCTGGGCCGGAGCCTACCAGATCGAGAATGTCCGTGGCGGGCTTGAAACCGTGGGCAAGGGGCTGCGCGAGGCCGCCTTCTCGCTGGGCTTGTCGCCCTGGCGCTTCTTCCGGCTCGTCGCCGCGCCGATGGCGATCCGCGTCGGCCTGCCGTCGATGCTGAACACCTCGATCTCGCTGCTGAAGAACTCCTCCTATCTGCAGGCGATCGGCCTTGCCGAGCTGACCTATGTCGCGATCGACCGGATCTCGATGGACTTCCGCACCATCGAGATGTTCGCCGCGATCTGCGTGATCTACCTCCTGCTGGTCCTCACCCTCTCCTTCTTCGCGAGCCGGCTGGAATACCGGCTCAACGCCCCGTTCAGGCTTTGAGGGGGGCGAGATGGACCTGCTGATCCGCAACCTCCCCTTCATCCTGCAAGGCCTTGCCATGACGCTGGGCCTGGCGCTGGCGACGCTGTTCTTCGCGACGATCATCTCCTTCCTGCTCGGCACGCTGGCGACGCTGCGCTTCGGCTGGCTGCGCGTGCTGGTGAAGGTCTATGTCGAGCTTTTCCGCGACATCCCGCTGGTCGTGAACATCTTCTTCGTGTTCTTCGTGGCACCGCTGTTCGGGCTGGAGCTCTCGCCCTTCGCTGCGGTCACGGTGGGGCTTTCGGTCTGGGGCAGCGCCAATGGCATCGAGATCGTCCGCGGCGGCTTCAATGCGGTCCCGCGGCATCAATGGCAGAGCGCTGCCGCGCTCGGGCTGAAGACCTGGGAAATCTATCTCTTCATCACCGGTCCACAGGCGCTGCGCGCGATCCTTCCGCCCTTCGTCGGGCTGCTCACACTGCTCGTGCAGGCGACGTCGCTCGGTGCGCTCGTTGGGGTCAACGAGTTCTTCAAGGTCGGCCAGATCATCGTCGAGCGCACCACGATGATGGAGGGCTGGAATCCGGCCTTCACGGTCTATGCCGCGGTGCTCCTCACCTACTTCGTCATCTGCTCGACGCTGAGCTGGTTCGGCCGCTGGCTGGAGCGCCGGCTGAAGAGCGACCGCCCGCAAGCCCGGCCGGAGGCGATCTCCCCGGCCGAGCCGGCAACGCAATTGCCCTGATCCTTCGCAAACTCACCTGCATACCGGGAAAGCCGCCATGGAATCGAAAGTCAGCCGCCGCCTGACCGAAAAGGTCGCCGAAGAAGTCTGCGAGCACATCTATGCGCCGCGACTTGCACGGGATTTCCGCACGGTCTTCGACCATATGAGCGACCTCAACCAGGCGCATGTGCTGATGCTTGCCCGTTGCGGGCTGATCTCCCCGCAGGCCGCCAAAGCGCTCGCCGGCGGGCTCCTGCGCATGGAGGAGGAAGGGCCCGAGGTCGTCGAGCTCGACCCGCAGCGCGAGGATGCGTACTTCAATTTCGAAGCCCATCTGATCAAGCTGATCGGCACCGAGGCCGGCGGGCGGATGCATATCGCCCGCAGCCGCAATGACCTGACGGCCGCGATCGACCGGCTGCGGGCCCGCGACCTGCTGCTCGATGCGAGCCAGGCGCTTCTCTCGGTCGAGGAGCATGCGCTCGACGGCGCCTTCCGCTTCCGGGACGTGGTGATGCCCGGCTACACCCATCTCCAGCCGGCGCAGCCCATCACCTACGGCTTCTATCTCGCCGGCGTCGCGCAATCGCTCGAGCGCGACCATGGCCGGCTCGCGGATGCCTGGGCGCGCACCAATATCAGTCCGCTCGGAGCAGGCGCGCTTGCCGGGACGACCTTCGCGATCGACCGCGAGGCGGTGGCGCGTTCACTCGGTTTCGAGGGGCTGGTGGAAAATGCCCTGGATGCCGTCGCGACCCGGGATTTCGGATTGGAGATCCTGTCGGCGCTCACCCAGATCGCATTGGGCTGGAGCCGCGTGGCGCAGGACTATCATGTGATGGTCTCGCATGAATTCCAGACGATCGAGTTCCCCGACCGCGTCACCGGGACCTCGAGCATCATGCCGCAGAAAAAGAACCCGGTGGTGCTCGAACACCTCAAGGGCAAGGCCGGCCATCTGCTGGGCCTCTATGTCGCGTCCGCGACGGCGGTGAAAGCGACGCATTTCACCAACACCATCGACGGCAATCGCGAGGGCATGCGCGGTGTCTGGGAAGCGGGCGAGGAGACGCTGCGCTGCCTCTCGCTGTTCGACCTCATCATCGCGACGGCCCGGCCGAACGCCGCGCTGATGAAGCGACGCGTCACCGAGGATTTCGCCTCCGCGACCGATCTCGCCGACCTGATGGTCCGGGAAGCCGATCTCTCGTTCCGCGAGGCGCATCATGTCGTGGGCGGGGTCGTCCGCGCGGCGATGGATGCCGGCCTGGCGGCTGACGGCATCACCTCCGGGATGGTGGACGCGGCAGCCCAGGAGCAGCTCGGCCGGCCGCTCGGCCTGCCGGCGGACCATGTCCGCGAAAGCCTCGACCCGGCGGCAAGCGTCGCCGCGCGCCTCGTCCCCGGCGGACCGGCACCGGACAGGGTCGCGGAGGCGGTGGAGGCAGCGCAGGCGCGGCTCGAAAATCGCCGCGGCATTCTCGCACGCAAGCGCAGTGACCTGAAGGATGCGCGGGAAGCGCTGAAACGCGCGATGCGGGAACTCGCCGCATGAGCGCCTCCCCGCTGATCAGCCTGCGCGGCATCGCCAAGCGCTTCGGCGCGCATCAGGCGCTGCACGGCATCGACCTCGATGTCGAGGCCGGGAGCGTCGTGGTGCTGATCGGGCCGAGCGGCTCCGGCAAGAGCACGCTGATCCGCTGCATCAACGGCCTCGTCAGGCCGGACGAAGGCACGCTCCGCATCGCCGGAAGCCCGGTCGACATCCACCATGAGCGCGCCTGGCAGCAGATGCGGACCGAGGTCGGCATGGTCTTCCAGGACTACGCCCTGTTCCCGCACCTGACTGTCCTGCGCAACATGACGATCACGCCGGAGCGCCGCCGCGGCGTTCCGCGCGCCAAGGCCGAGGAGGAAGCACGCGCGCTGCTGACGCGCGTCGGCCTCGCCCACAAGGCGCAGGACTATCCGTCCGCCCTGTCGGGCGGGCAGCAGCAGCGCGTCGCCATCGTCCGCGCGCTTGCCATGCGGCCGAAGGCGATCCTCTTCGACGAGCCGACATCCGCACTCGATCCCGAGACGATCGGCAGCGTCCTCGACGTGATGAAGGACCTCGCCCGCGAGGGCACGACCATGGTCGTGGTCACCCACGAGATGGGCTTTGCCCGCGAGGTCGCCGATCGCGTCGTGTTCATGGCCGAGGGACGGATCGTCGAGGAGGCGCCGCCGGGCGCCTTCTTCGACGCACCCCGCCACGAACGCACCCGCGCCTTCCTGTCCAGCATCAGATCCTTCGGAGAGGCCGCCCATGCCTGAGCCTGCCGGCGTGCTGGCGCCGAACTTCACCACCGATCCCTATTGGTGGGACGCAGCCCCGCCCGAAACCGCGCGCGACCCGTTGCCGGAGGAGACCGATGTCCTGGTCGTCGGCTCCGGCTATTGCGGGCTCTCGGCGGCGGCCGAGCTTGCGCGCAACGGCGTCGACGTCACCGTCGTCGATGCGGAGGAGCTCGGCGCCGGTGCCTCGACGCGCTCGGGCGGCATGGTCTCGAGCGGTCAGAAGCTGGTGATCGGCGGCGCGATCAAGGGCGTCGACGCCGCCCGCATGGAGCGGCTCCTGGAGGATTCGCTGTCCTCCTACGAGCATCTCAAGTCCCTGATCCACGAGAAGGAACTCGATGCCGATCTCGGCGTCTTCGGCCGCTATTTCGGCGCCCATGTCCCCCGTCACTACGACCGGCTGCGCCGCCATGGCGAATTGCTGGCAAGGCATACCGGCGTCACCGTCCACGAGATTCCGAAGTCACGGCAGCACGAGGTGACGAAGACGGATTTCTACCATGGCGGCATCGTCATCGACGACTATGGCGGCCTCCACCCGGCGAAGTACCATCGCGCCCTGCGTCGCCTCGCGCAGGCCAATGGCGCCAGGCTGCGCTCGCATGCGCCAGTCCTCGGAGTCGACCCCGTCGCCGATGGTTTTCACGCGGTACGGACCGGCCGCGGGATCGTTCGCGCCCGCCACGTCTTCTTCGGCACCAACGGCTACACCGACAAGGCGAGCGGCTTCCTGCACAAGCGCATCGTCGGCGTGCGCAGCTACCAGATCGCGACCGAACCGCTGCCGCCGGAGCTGATGGCCGAGATCAATCCCGGCCGGCGCATGATCACCGATTCCAAGCGCGAACTGATCTATACGCGCCCGTCGCCGGACGGCACGCGCATCCTGTTCGGCAGCCGGCCGGGCCTGTTCACCCTGCCGGAACGCGAGGCCGCGCCGCGCCTCCACGCCATGATGCTGAAGGTCTGGCCGCAACTTGCGGGCTACAAGGTCACCCATTGCTGGAGCGGCAAGGTCGGCATGAGCGCCGACAAGATCGCGCATATGGGCAAGCTCGGCGGTATCGATTTCGCCGTTGGCTGCAATGGCAACGGTGTCGCGCTGATGACCTATCTCGGCCACCAGTCAGCCCTCAAGCTACTCGGGAAGCAGAACCGCAAGAGCGCCTTCGACGACCCGGCCTTCCCGGAGATTCCGGTGCCGCTCTATGATGGCCGGCCGTGGTTCCTGCCGATCGTCAGCGGGTGGTATCATCTCCAGGATGCGATCGATCGCCGTCTGGCACGGCTCTGAGGGGGTGATTGCGAACAAGGATTGTGGCCCCGGCGGCAGTCCGTTCGTCATCGCCTGAAAGGCTCGTGGAACGCGTTCGCAGAAGACGTCTGGCTTGACGGCCGGGAATCGCGTCTGCTGGTCTTCCCGCGAACGGAAACCGCCGACCGATGACGCTCGCCCTGCTCAGACGCGCGCTTGAACCCCGGACGGTCACGGCGATCGCCGGCTCTCCCGAAACGGATGTGCTGGTGGCGCAGATCCGCGCGGAGCCGTATCGCGGCGAACTCACCGTGCTTTCCGATCCGAGCGCTCTGCCGGCGCTGCCGCCCTGCGATCTCCTCATCGCTCCCGTCGCGATTGCGGAGCAGGTGCTGGCTGCCGCAGCGGGCCGCGGTTGTGCCGGGCTTCTCGTGCCCGATGGTGCAGCCGCCGATTGCGATCGCCTCCGAAGCGCGGCACGGGCCGCGGGCTTGCGCCTGCTCGGGCCGTCGTCGCTCGGTCTCGCCGCGCCGCGTCTCGGCTTCAACGCGACCGCTGTCCCGGTGCATCTGGCTGCGGGTTCGCTTGCCCTCGTCGCGCAGTCCAATTCCGTGGCGGCCGGTATCATGGCCTGGGCCGCCAGGCGCGGTGTCGGGCTTTCCGGTGCCGTCGTCCTGGGCGAAGGCGCCGATGTCGATATCGCCGATTGCCTCGATCACTTCGGCGCCGACCCGTCGACGCGCACCATCCTGCTGGCGATCGACGACGTCACCGATGCCGTGCGCTTTCTGTCGTCCGCCCGCGCTGCGGCGCGGCTCAAGCCGGTGCTGGTGCTGAAGCCGCCGCGCCGGGAGCCGGCATGGCCGGCCCTGACGCATTCGGCCCTGATCGTGACCAGCGACGCCGCTCATGAGGCCGCCTTCCACCGGGCCGGCCTGCTGCGGGTCAGCGATCTCGATGAGCTCTTCGCGGCGGCCGAGACGCTGGGACGCGCCCGCGCCGCCGATGCCGGCCGGCTGGCGATCGTCAGCAATGGCGACGGGCTGGCGGCGCTCGCCGCAGCGCGATTGCGGCAGGCCGGCGGCGTCGATCGCCTGAACCGGGAGCCGGAGATCGTCCGGACGGCACAGGACTACCGTGAAGCGGTGACACGCCTGCTGGCCGAGAGCGATATCGATGCCGTGCTGGCGCTCAACGCCCCGCTCGCACCGGACGAACCGGCCGATTGCGCCCGCGCCGTGGCCGAGGCCCGCTCGACGTCGCCGGTGCAGAAACCGGTTCTGGCCGTATGGGTCGGGGGCGGCGAGGAGATGGCGGGGATATTCGCAGCTGCCGGCATTCCCTCCTTCGCGACGGAGCAGGACGCGATCCTGGGTTTCCAGCATCTGACCCGCCATGCCCGCCTGCTCAAGGAACTGATGGCGACCCCGCTCGCGCTCGATGAAGGCGATCAGCCCGACATTGCCGCTGCCGCCGCGCTCGTCGACCAGGCGATCGGGCAAGGCCGCAGCTGGCTCGAGCCGGATGAGGTCGCGCAGTTGCTCGCCCTGTTCCGGATTCCGACGCTCGGTCTCGTCATCTCGGCGGATGCCGCAGGAGCCGCTGAGGCTGCCAAGGTGCAGTTCGCGGCCGGACGCACGGTCGCCCTCAAGATCGTCTCGCCGGATATCGCGCATAAATCGGATGTCGGCGGCGTCGAGCTCGACCTTGCCAATGAACAGGCCGTGCGGGAGGCGGCCGGCCGCATGATCATGCGCTTGCGGGAGTTGCGGCCGGAAGCGCGGTTGGCCGGCTTCATGGTGCAGCCGATGGCCCATCGCGCCAAGGCACGCGAGTTGATCGCCGGCTTTGCCGTCGACCCCTGCTTCGGCCCGGTCATCGTCTTCGGGCGCGGCGGCACGGCAGCCGAGCTCATCGCCGATACGCATGTCGCATTGCCGCCGCTGGATCTCGCCTCCGCCGAGAACCTGATCGCCCGGACGCGGGTTTCCCGCATCCTGGCCGCCTATCGCGATGTTCCCGCCGCCGACCGGCGCGCCATCGCCGCTGTCCTGGTGGCGCTGGGAAACATCGCCTCCACCCTTCCGCAAATCCGCGCGATGGACCTCAACCCGATCCTCGCCGATGCCAAAGGCGTCATCACGGTCGACGCGCGCGTCGTGCTGGAGCCGGACCCGGCGCGTCGCCGCCACCCGGCGATCCGGCCCTATCCGGCAAGCTGGACCTTGCAGCTTGCGCTCGGCGAGCGGCGCTTCTTCATCCGCCCGATGAAGCCGGAGGACGAGCTTCCGATCGGCGCGATGCTGGCCCGGGTCACGCCGGAGGACCTGCGATTGCGCTTCTTCGCGCCGCTGAAATCATTCAGCCACGCCTTCCTCGCCCGCCTGACCCAGCTCGACTATGCGCGCGAGATGGCCTTCATCGCCGTCGAGGAAGGCAGCGGGGACGCGGCCGGCGCCGTTCGCCTTCACGCCGATCCCGGCCATGTCGAGGCCGAATATGCGATCCTGCTGCGCTCCGACCTGAAGGGCATCGGGCTCGGCCGCGCGTTGATGGAGCTGATCATCGACTGGGCCAGGGCCGAGCAGCTGGAGCGCGTCCATAGCCAGGTGCTGGCCGAGAACGGACCGATGCTCGCGCTCTGCCGCGATCTGGGTTTCGAGGTCAGGCTCGATCCCGAGGATATTTCGATCAGGCGCGTGACGCTCAACCTCGGCAGCATCGACGGCGAGGCACGGGCCAAACGCTGATCTGCCACCCGTTCCGGCGGCCAACATCACCACTCAAGGCAGGCATTCGCTGAGCGCGCCGATCTGGCTCTCGACCCAGTCGTCCGTCATCATTTCGAGCGGCGCGTTGAAGGAAACGGCCATGTTGACGTCATGGGGGGCCTGGCTGGCCCGCGGCAAGCCGATGCCGCCCTGCCCCGGAAAATAATAGCCCATGTTGAGCGCGTAACCACGGCGCTGTGCGTCGGCAACCTGCCCCAGGATGACATCGCCATCGACATGGCGCCCCGACGGGTGCTTCAGGTAGCGCTCGGCATTCGCCTCGATGATCTGCTGGATCGCGGCGTCCGGCAGCAGCGACATCAAGGCGAGGCTGCCTGCGCCGACGCCCATCGGCACACGGTAGCCCACACCCATCGAGAACTGGCGCCGCGTCGAACGGCTGATCATTTCGGCGCAGACCGCATCGACCCCGGACTGCACGATCAGGTAGACGGTGAAGCCCGTCCGGCGCGCGAATTCGGTCATGCCGGGACGGATCTTCTGCACCTGCGGCTCGAGCCGCTCCTGTCGCCGCGCCAGCATCGGCACGGCCGAGCCGAGGCGGTAATGGCCGTATCGGCCCGTCGGCTCGGCGAAGCCCTTCTGCAAGAGGGCGACGAGGCTGCGATGCGCCGCCGACTTGGCGCAGCCCATGCGCTCGGCGATCTCCGCCAGGCTCAGACCTTCAGGCCCGACCTCGCCGAGCGCCAGGACGATGTCCAGCGCCCGCTCGGCATTCGACGAGGAACTCAGAGGCTTCGTCACGGCAATAATTCCGATTATCAGAACAAATATAACCTTATCATACCGAATACAGGAATTTGTTGACAAGGGCCGGTTTGTCCGTTCCGCTAGGGACGCTGCCGGAGCGTCGAGACGTCTAGGAGCGCTCGCGAACCGGCCGCCAAAGGCAGCCGCCAGCTCCATCGCTGGTCGGACAATGCGGGGGCGAACCGGATGGTGTCATTCCTGGCGAGGCGTCTGGGCTTCGCCGTCGTCACGTTGTTCAGCGTCCTGACGCTGGTCTTCCTGATCGTGCGGATCCTGCCGGGTGATCCCGTCCTGGTGATCCTCGGCGACCAGGCGAGCCCCGCCAGCGTCATCGCGCTGCGCCAGCGGCTAGGCCTCGACCAGCCGCTCCTCGTCCAGTACGGGCGCTTCCTCCTGCAGGCGATCCAGGGCGACCTCGGCACCTCGATGATCTCCGGCCGGCCGGTGACGGAGGAGATTCTCGCCGTCCTGCCCTATACGCTGGAATTGACCATCGCGGCCCTGATCCTGGGCGCCGCGCTCGGCATCCCTGCCGGCGTCTGGGCCGCGGTTCGGCGCAACCGGCTTCCCGACTATGTGCTGCGCCTGCTCTCGTTGCTGGGGCTCTCCCTGCCGGCCTTCGTCGCGGCGATCATCCTGCTGATGGTCTTCGCCATCCAGTTCCGCTGGTTCCCTGTGATCAGCGCCGGCGGCGCCGACACGCTGACCGAGCGGCTGCGGCAAATGGCGCTGCCGACACTGGCGCTCGCGCTGATCATGATGGCCTACATCACCCGCGTGACCCGCTCGGCGATGCTGGAGGTGCTCAGCCAGGATTTCGTCCGCACGGCGCGGGCCAAGGGCGCCTCCGCCTCGGCGGTGATCTGGTCGCACGCACTCGGCAATTGCCTGATCCCGATCACCACCGTCATCGGCCTCTATCTGGGCATCCTGATCGGCAATTCGGTGCTGACCGAGATCGTGTTCTCGCGCCCCGGCCTCGGCAAGCTGATCCTCACAGCGTTGAGCCAGCGCGACTACACGCTGCTGCAGGGGATGATCGTCGTCTACACGCTGATGGTCGTCGTCGTGAACCTGCTGACCGATCTGACCTACGGCTTTCTCGATCCGAGGGTGCAGTACAAATGAGCGAGACTGCAGCGGACACCGCTCGCCCCGCCGCCCGCCAGAGCGCCTTCCGCGGCGTGCTGGGCCGGCTCAACTTTTCGACCTGGGCCGGCATTACGATCGTCGTCCTGCTCGTGCTCGCCGCGATCTTCGCGCCCTATCTCGCGACGCATCCGCCGGCCAAGCAGAGCATCATGGACCAGCTCGCCCCGCCCGGCGGCGGCTACCTGCTCGGCGCCGACCAGTTCGGCCGCGACATCTGGTCGAGGCTGCTCTTCGGCGCGCGCTATTCCCTCGCCATCGGGCTCTTCGCGATCCTGACCGCCCTGGTGATCGGATCGCTGATCGGGATGACCGCGGGCTATCGCGGCGGGCGCACCGACATCCTGCTCATGCAGGTGATGGACGTCATCCTCGCCTTCCCCTCGCTGATCCTGGGCCTGGCGCTCGTCGCCCTGATGGGCGCGACGATGACGAATATCGTCATCGCCATCGCCTTCACCGCGACGCCCGCCTTCGCCCGGATCGCGCGCGCCGCCGTGATCGCCCAGCGTGACCGCGAATACGTCCAGGCCTGCCGCGCCATGGGCTTCTCGGGCGGACGCATCCTGTTTCGCCATATCCTGCCGGCGATCCTGCCGGAGGTGATGGTGATGACCTCGCTCTGGATGGCGACCGCGGTGCGCACCGAAGCCTCGCTCGCGTTCATCGGGCTTGGCCTCGCCCCGCCGACGCCGACCTGGGGCGGCATGGTCCGGGAGGGCTTCGAAAACATCCTGAGCTCGTTCCACCTCGCGCTCTTCCCAAGCCTCGCGATCCTGATCCTGGTGCTCGCCTTCAACCTGATCGGCGACGGCCTGCGCGACGCGATCGATCCCCGCCTGAAGGACGCCTCGTGATGGTCGGCAAGAATACGAGCGACAAGCCAGTCCTGTCGGTCAGCGGCCTGACCATCGCCTTCGGCTCCACCACCGTCGTGCACGATCTCAGCTTCGGGATCGCCGCCGGCGAGACGCTCGCTGTGGTCGGCGAATCCGGCTCGGGCAAGAGCGTGACTTCGCTCGCGATCATGGGCCTGCTGCCCGAGCGGATCGGGCGGGCGAGCGGCTCGGTCAAGCTCGGCGACCGCGATTTGCTGACGCTCGACGAATCCGAGATGCGTAGCGTCCGCGGCGGCCAGATCAGCATGATCTTCCAGGAGCCGATGACCTCGCTGAACCCGGTCCAGCGCATTGGCGACCAGATCGGAGAGGCCATCCGCATCCATCGCGGCCTCAAGGGCACGGAACTGCGCGAGGCCGTGCTCGAGATGCTGCGCAAGGTGCGCATCCCCGACCCCGAGGAGCGCATCGACAACTACCCGCATACCTTCTCCGGTGGCATGCGCCAGCGGGTGATGATCGCGATGGCGCTGGCCTGCAACCCGGCGCTGATCATCGCCGACGAACCGACGACCGCGCTCGACGTCACCGTGCAGGCACAGACGCTGGCGCTGCTCAAGGAACTGCAGCGCGAGACCGGCACGGCGATCCTGTTCATCACCCATGACATGGGCGTGGTGGCGGAGATCGCCGACCATGTCCTCGTCATGCGCCGCGGCCGCGCGATCGAGCAGGGCACGGTCCACGAGGTCTTCTCCAATCCGCGCGATGCCTATACCCGCAGCCTGATCGCAGCGGCGCCGAGCCTTGTCGGCAAGCTCACGGACGGCACAGTCGCCGCGCGCGGCGTCGAGGGCGTTCCCCTCTCCTTCCGCGGCGATGCGCCGGTGCTGGAGGTGCGCGACCTCTCGGTCCGCTTCCCCTCGCGCGGTGGCCTGTTCGGGCGGCTGAAAGGCGAGGTCCATGCGGTCGAGCAGGTCTCCTTCGCCATCGGCAAGGGGGAGACGCTCGGCCTCGTCGGCGAATCCGGCTCGGGCAAATCGACCATCGGCAAGGCGATCATCGATCTCGCGCCGCGTCATTCCGGCGAGATCACCGTCGCCGGCCGCCGGATCGACTATGCCGACCCACGCAGCCTCGCGGGCTTGCGCCGCGACGTGCAGATGATCTTCCAGGACCCGTTCGGCTCGCTCGACACCCGCCAGAGCATCGGCTCGGCGATCATCGAGCCCATGCAGGTCCACGGCATCGCCTCCGGCAAGGAGGCACGCGCCAAGATGGAATGGCTGCTGGAGCGCGTCGGGCTCGATCCGTCGCGCGCCACCAGCCTGCCGCACGAGTTCTCGGGCGGGCAGCGCCAGCGCATCTGCATCGCCCGGGCGCTGGCGATGTCGCCCAAGCTGATCATCGCCGACGAGGCCGTCTCGGCGCTCGACGTCGCGATCAAGGCGCAGATCATCGACCTGATGATCGATCTGCAGAAGGAATTCGAGGTCTCCTATCTCTTCATCAGCCACGACATGGCGGCGGTCGAGCGCATCTGCGACCGCGTCGCGGTGATGTATTTCGGCGAGATCGTCGAGATCGGCGCGCGCGACGACGTGATCGGCCGGCCCGGCCACGGCTATACGCAGCGCCTCCTCTCCGCGATCCCGATCACCCATCCCGATCAACGCGGCGGCCGGCCGCCCCAGCGCGTCGACGCCACGCCGCCGCGCAGCCCGATGAAGCCCGTCGGCTACCGCCCGCCACCGCAGAGCTGGGAGATGATGGCTGAGGGCCATTTCATCCGCCGGGCGAGCTAGTCATCCAGGAGCCGGAACGCGAACCATGCACGCCATCGAGGAACTCGCCGCCTTCGTCGCCGACCACCCTGAGGGCGCCCTGCCGGAGGCAGCACGGGAAAGTGCCTCGCTCCTGGTCGCGGACCTGATCGGGGCCACCGCCGCCGGGCTCGATTCACGGCTCGCCACGGCCGCCCGAGCCGCCGCCGAACAGCTCTACGGCTCCGGCCCGGCCGGCATCTGGCTGACCGGCAGCAAGCTCAGTGTCGCCGGCGCCGCCATGGCCAATGCGGCAGCGGCGAGCGCACTCGATATCGACGACGGCCATCGCGGCGCCGCCGGCCATGCCGGGGCCGGCGTCATCCCGGCCGCCTTCGCCGTCGGCCAGGCGCTCGACGCCTCCGACGCGCGCATCTTCGACGCGATCGCGCTCGGCTACGACGTCGCGCTCCGGGTCGGAACGTCGCGGCCGACGCCGACGATCGAGACCTATAGCAGCGGCCGCTGGGTGAATTACGGCGTCGCCGCCACGGCAGGGCGGCTGCTCGGCCTCGACGCCCCGGCGCTCGCCCATGCCATGGCGATCGCCGGGGCCGAAGGTCCGATCAGCTATCCGATGGGCACCTCGAAATACCAGGGCAGCACGGTGAAGGAGGTCATCCCGCCTGCCGTCGTCGCCGGGTTGACCGGCGCCTACCGGGCGCGGGCCGGCGCCACCGGCCCGCGCGATCTGCTCGACCGCGACGACCGTTTTACCCGCAGCGTGCTGACCGGTGGGCTCGGCGAACGCTGGTGGCTGCAGGACTGCTATCTCAAGCCCTATGCCTGCTGCCGCTACATGCATGCCGCCGTCGATGCCATCCTCGCCTTGCGCGAGCCGGGCAAGCCGATCCTGTCGCTGCGCATCGAGACCTTCCCGCGCGGGCTTGGCCTCGCCAACGAGCGGGCACCGCAGACGCTCGAAGGCGGGCAGTACAGCTATTACTTCAGTTGCGCGCTGGCGGCGATCCACGGCGCCGCCGCCTTGCAGCCGGTCGATCCCGCGCATCTCGGCGATCCGCAGGTGCTCGAACTCGCCGCCCGGATCGAGCTTTCGGCGCATGATGATTTCGCCGCCGCGTTCCCGAAGAGCACGCCCTGCCGTGTGATCATCGACCAGGGCGAGGGTCCGCGCAGCCTGAGCGTGCCCTACCCGCTCGGCGACGTCGCCAATCCGATGAACCGCGCGCAGGTCACCGAGAAATTCCGGCGCATCGGCGCGGCGAGCGTCGCGCCCGACTGGCAGGACGCGATCCTGGCCGGGCTCGACGGTCTCACGCATGCCGGCTTCCGGCCACTTTTCGCCGCGCTCGGCACACAGCCGGCGCGGCTGCGACTGGTTTCAACAGGGGAAGGCTAACAATGAAAAACACCACATTGACCAAAGCCGGACTTCTCGCCGGCGTCCTCGGCTTCGGCCTGCTGGCATCGATGCCAGCCTTCGCCGCGAAGACCGAGCTCACTCTGGGTGCTGCCGCCGTCGATGTCGGTACGCTCGATCCGCATTACGCCAGCAGCACCTCGGACCGCATCCTCTCGGCCTGGATCTTCGGCGGGCTCGTCCGCTTCGCCCCGGGCTCGACCGACCCTGCCACGATCGAAGCCGATCTCGCCGAGAGCTGGCAGGCGAGCGACGACCGTCTGGTCTGGACCTTCAAATTGCGCCCCGGCGTGAAATGGCAGCATGGCTATGGCGATGTCACCGCCGACGACGTCGTGTTCAGCCTCGACAAGGCGCGCGATCCCAAGCGCTCGGCCTTCGCCAGCGACTATGCCGCCTTCCAGAAGGTCGAGGCGGTCGATCCGCAGACGGTCCGCATCACGCTGTCGAACCGCGTGCCGAGCCTGCTCGGCCTGCTCACCAACTATGCCGGCGGCTTCATCATCTCGAAGAAGGCCTTCGAGGAGCGCGGCGAGAACTTCCGGCGCAATCCCGTCGGCTTCGGGCCGTTCGCGCTCGATGCGATCACCCCCGGCCAGGCCGTGACCTTCAAGGCGAACGACACCTATTTCCGCGGCAAGCCCAAGCTCACCAAGATCACCTATCGCTTCCTCAACAACAACGCCGCGCGCGACCTCGCCTTCGTCGCCGGCGAGGTCGATGCGGCGACCGGCCTCGCCGACCAGCGCTGGCTGCAGCGCACGCTCGCCAATCCCGGCGTGGTCGTCGACAGCTTCGACCCGGCCGAGCTGACGACGCTCAGCGTCAACGTGACGAAGCCGCCCTTCGACAACATCAAGGTTCGCCAGGCTCTCGCCCATGCGATCGATGCGCCCAAGATCGCCCAGTATCGCGGCCCCCGCTTCACCCGCGCCGGCAAATCCGCGATCCCCTCGAACAATCTCGGCTTCACCGAGGATGCCGGTGTCCTGCCGCATGATCCGGCCAAGGCCAAGGCGCTGCTGAAAGAGGCCGGATTCCCCAACGGCCTGACCGTGACCATGCTCGCCAGCCAGTTGCCGAGCCTGGAATCGACGGCCCAGATCATTCAGGGGCAGGTCGCCGAAGCTGGCATCACGCTCAATCTTCAGCCGGTCGAGCACGCCACCTGGCACCAGATGATCCGCAAGGACCTGAGCCCGCTCGTCATGTACGGCGCCGCGCGCTTCCCGATCGCGGACAACTACCTGACGCAGTTCTACCATTCGAAGAGCGCCATCGGCCAACCCGGGCAGGTCGTGAACTTCAGCCATTGCGACGTCGCCGACAAGCAGATCGAGGCGGCGCGCGGCGAGACCGATCCCAAGAAGCAGATCGCGCTCTGGCAGGAGGCGCAGAAGCTGATCATCGGCAATGTCTGCGTCATCCCGATCACCGAGACCGGGCAGGTCTGGGCTCGCCGGGACAAGCTCAACTGGGGTTTCGACCTCAAGGGCTCGATGTCGCTCGGCCCGCTCGTGACCGAACAGACCCATTTCGTCGACTGAACCGATCGGCCGCGCCCATTCGGGCGCGGCCCCCTCCATCTGCGGCCGAGCCATGTCCAAGCTGACCTATCCGAACTACACCAACCATTGCGGCTGGAACGCGATGCTTCCCGCGCGTACGCCGCAAGCCCCGCTGAGCGGGGACATCACCGTCGATTATGCCGTCGTCGGCGCCGGCTATACCGGCGTCGCGGCGGCCCGGCGCCTGCATGAGCTCGACCCGCAGGCCCGGATCGTCCTGCTGGAGGCGACGACGGTCGGCGAAGGGTCCTCGGCCCGCAATTCAGGCTTCACCGCCCCCGATGTCCTGCCTCGCACGGCGTCGATGGAGATGGCCGAGAAGGCCCGCAACCAGACCCGCCTCTTCACCGAAGCCTTCGACTGGCTGACCGGCATTCTCCGCGACAACAACATCTCCTGCGACATGCAGAAGGTCGGTTCGATCCGCACCGCCGCGACGGAAGCGGGAGAGGCTTCGCTGCGCAAGGTCGCGGACGTCGCCCGGGCCAATGACCTGCCGCACACGATCCTGAACCGGGCTGATATCCGCGAGCGGATCGGCGCGGATTACTATCGCTACGGCATCTACCTGCACGACACCTGGCTGCTGCAGCCGGCGGCGCTGATCCGCGGCCTCGCCGACGCGCTGCCGGGGGGTGTCACGCTCCATGAAAACAGCCCGGTTCGCGAGATGCGCCGGGAAGGCTCCGATTGGCGCCTCGTCACCGAAGGCGGCTCCGTCCGCTGCCGGACGGTGGTCCTGGCCAATAACGGCTTCATCCCGAGGCTCGGCTTCCTGAAGTCCCGGATGGCGACGATCTTCACCTATGCCGCCGTCACCGAAGCGGTGAAAGAGAACGATATCGGACATCTCGGCCAGTCCCCGGCCTGGGGCGTGCTGCCCTCGCACCGGCTCGGCACCACCTTGCGTCGCATCGGCCGCGACCGGCTCATGGTTCGCTCGCTCTATGCCCATGATCAGGAAATCGCGCAGGCCACGGCGGTGCGGGAACTGCGCGATCGCTTCCACCGCCGCTGGCCCGGGCTGCGGCATGTCGATTTCGAGTTCGTCTGGGGCGGGACGACGGCCTTCACCATGAACGGCGCGCCCTGGTGGGGGAAGATCGAGGACGGGCTCTATGCCTCGGGCGGCTGCAATGGCAGCGGCATCGCCAAGGGCACGATGCTCGGCCGCAAGCTCGCCGATCTGATCCGTGGCGTCGGCACGCCCGGCGAGGTCGAGGCGGTCATGGGCGCGGCAAGCTGGATCGCGCCCGAGCCGTTCCGGTCGATCGGCTTCCAGATCATCTCGGCGCTGGAAAGCCGCAAGGCGGGGCTGGAGGCCTGACGATTGTTCCGGTAACCCGGTAGACGATGAAGACCCTGATCGACTCCACCCATGCGCTGATCGGCGGGCTGGCCGCGATCCGCCGGCAATTCAACGTTCCCGAGCAGTTTCCGCCCGCGGTCCTCGCGGCAGCCGACAGCGCGGCCCGGCGCCAGCCAACCGCGCATGCCGATCGCACGGACCAGCCTTTCGTCACGCTCGACCCGGCGACCTCGACGGATCTCGACCAGGCCTTCACGATCGAGCGCAGCGGCAACGACCTGCTGCTGCATTACGCCATCGCCGATGTCGCCTGGTTCGTCGGGGATGGCGATGCGATCGACCGGGAAGCCTGGCAGCGCGGCACCACGATCTACCTGCCGGACGGCCGGGCCGGGCTGTACCCGCCTGTTCTCGCCGAAGGTGCCGCGAGCCTGTTGCCCGCCGTCATCAGGCCAGCCGTGATCTTCACGACCCGGATCGACGGGGATGGCAATGCCCGCCTGGACGGTGCCGAGCGCGCCATCATCCGCAGCAGCGCCAAGCTCGCCTATGATGCGGTCAAGGCTTCGGACCTGCCTGCCGATTTCGATGAGCTGGCCCGCCGCATCGAGGCTGCTGAGAGCCGGCGCGGCGCAGCGCGCGTGGACCCGCCCGAGCAGGAGGTCGATGCTCTCGGAGACGGCCGCTACCAATTGCTTTTCCGCCCGCGCCTGCGCTCCGAGGAGCAGAACGCAACCCTGTCGCTGGCCAGCAACATGGCGATCGCAGACGCGCTCCTGGCGGCCCGGACCGGCCTGTTCCGGGTCATGCCTGAACCGGATGAGCAGGCCGTGCAGCGCCTGCGCCAAAGCGCACGGGCACTGGGGCTGTCCTGGCCGGAGATGGAAACGCTCGTCCAGTTCGAGAAGGCGCTCGATCCCGCCGACAGCAGCCACGCGGCCTTCATGCTGGCGGTGCGCAGGGCCAGCGGCGGGGCGAGCTATGTGCCCTATCGCGACGGCATCGTGCCCTGGCATGCCCCGATGGCGGCGACCTATGCGCATGCGACGGCGCCGCTGCGACGCCTCGCGGACCGCTATGTCGTGCGCGCCGCGCTCGCGGTCGCCAACGGCCAGCCGGTGCCGCCGGAGGTATCGGCCGCATTCGAGGAGTTGCCGGCGGTAATGGCGCGGGCCGATGCGCGCGACGGGCAGATCGACCGGAATGTGATCGACCTGGCCGAGGCCCTGATGCTTCAAGGCAGCGAGGGCACCACCTTCGATGCGGTGGTGACCGACGCGGACGAGCACGGCCTGCGCATCCAGCTCTGCGAGTTGCCCATCGTCGCACGGGTTCGCGGGCCGGGCGAGAAGCCCGGCGACAGGATCAGGATCAAGCTGACATCAGCCGATCCGCTGCAGCGCAGGATCATCTTCGAACGCGCGGGCTGACCCGGCATCATCGCGCGATGTTCCAACGCCTGGCCCAGATGGAAACCGTTTCGGCCATGGTCGCGAGGTGGTCGGCGGCTGAAAAGCCGGACACCCGCTTGCGGGGCTTCAGATCATGGTCGCCATCCTCCAGCCACAGGATGTCGATCTCAGGCGAAAGCCCGTAGGTCGGGACCTCCTCGCGCGTGCCGAACTCGTCCCGCGTTCCCTGCACGATCAGCGTCGGGGTCTTCAGCTCGGCGAGGTGCGCGGTTCGCAATTGCCCGGGCTTGCCGGGCGGATGGAAGGAATAGCCGAGGCACAGAAGGCCACGGATCCGGCCCTGGGCGAACAGCTCGTCGGCCACCATGCTCGCGACGCGGCCTCCCATCGACTTGCCGCCGATGATCAGCGGCCCCGTCGCGCCGAGCGCATCGACGGCGGCGATGTATTGCGGATTGAGCTTCTCGGCGCGCGGCGGTGGGGTCCGCGCCGCTCCGGCCCGCCGCGCCGCCATGTAGTTGAACTCGAAGCGGGCCACGCGAAAACCGGCCCCGGCCAGCGCTTTTGCAGCCGCCGTCATCGAGGCCGAGTCCATCGGCGCTCCGGCTCCATGCGCCAGCAGGAGGGTGACATCGGCCTTCTCGGGACCGTCGAAAAGAAACATGGCACTGTCCTGCTTCGACGAGCCTTAGGGCCGGGCTGCCGCACGCCAACCTAGTCCAACAGCCCTGCCGCGTCGAAAGCTTCCTGGCTACCAGCGGCAGGTTTGCCGGCGCCTCGTCAAGGCGTCGGGTGCGCATCGGACCTGCCAAAGCTCGCGTTGACCCCTCGTCACCCGAATTTTATATAGATGCTTATGATCAGCATGCCTAAGACCCCGCCACCGACCGTGGGCTTCCTGCTCCACGACGTCGCGCGCCTCCTGCGCAAGCGCTTCGAGCAGCATGCGCGCGATTCCGGGCTGACCCGTTCCCAGTGGCAGGTGCTGGCCTATCTCGACCAGAATGCCGGCATCCAGCAGGGCGCCCTGGCCGAGCTGATGGATGTCGAGCCGATCACCGTCGGGCGCATCCTCGACAAGCTCGAAAGCTGCGGCCTGGCGGAACGCTGCCCGCACGCCACCGATCGCCGCATCTGGCAGCTCTACCTCACCGAGAAGGCCAGACCGAAGCTGACGGAACTCCGCGCGCTCGGCGACGTCACACGGTCCGAGGCCTTCGGCGCGATTTCAGCCGCCGATCGCGAGCAGCTTCTCGCGACGCTGGGGCAGATGAAAGCGAATCTCACGGCCGCCTGCCAGATGCCGGTGGCCGAAAGGCAGGCCCACCATGGATGACGCAGCCAGAAACACCGAAGCGGCCGCCAGCGAGGAGGCCGAGCAAGGCTCCTCAGGCGGCGGGGCGGAAATCCGGCAATTCGAGCCGAAGACCCTGCCCCGCGCCGAAACGATCGCGAAGGACGTGCCGGAGACGAAGCCGGAGATGCCTGCGCAGGTCGCGCCCGGCCCGACGCCGCGGCACCGACGCAACCGCACGCGCCGGCAGCTCTTCGTGCTGCTGCCAATCGCATTCGTCGTCGGCGGCTACTACTACGTCACCGGCGGGCAGGTGATGTCGACCGACAACGCCTATGTGCAGGCGGATATCCTGGGCATCTCGACCGATGTCGCTGGCATCGTCGGCGAGATCGACGTGCGCGACAACCAGCAGGTGAAGGCCGGCGACGTGCTGTTCCGCCTCGACGACAGGCAGTTCCGCTTCGCGCTCGAGCGGGCCGACGCCCAGATCGGCGTGGTCGGCAACGACCTCGCGGCGCTGAAGGCCAGCTACAAGGGCATGCAGAGCCAGATCGAGCAGGCCCATAGCGACATCGCCTTCTACGAGACCGGGTTCAAGCGCCAGCAGGACCTCGCCACCAAGTCGGTCGCCTCGCAGGCGACCTTCGACCAGGCCAGGCATGACCTCGACAGCGCCCGGCTGAAGCTGGCGCAGCTCGAAAGCCAGCTCGCCGGCATCGCCGCCAATCTCAACGGCAAGCCCGATGCACCGGCCGAGGATCACCCGCGCTACAAGGATGCCGTCGCGGCCCGCGCCGAGGCCCAGCGCCAGCTCGACCACACGACGGTGCGCGCGCCGATGGACGGCATCGTCACCAATGTGCCCTCCCTGCAGAAGGGCCAGTATCTGGAGGCGGCGACCAACGCTTTCAGCCTGGTCTCGACCGACCATGTCTGGATCCAGGCCAATCCGAAGGAGACCGAGCTCACCTGGGTGAAGCCCGGCCAGGAGGCGGAGGTCTATGTCGACACCTATCCGGGCGCGGTGTGGAAAGGCACGGTCGACAGCATCAGCCCGGCCTCGGCCGCGAGCTTCTCGCTGCTGCCGGCGCAGAACACCAGCGGCAACTGGGTGAAGGTCGTGCAGCGCATCGCCATGCGCGTGAAGATCGAGACGCCGCCCGACCAGCCCCGGCTTCGTGCCGGCATGAGCGTGACGCTCGACATCGACACCGGCCATGCCCGCGGCCTGCCAGGCTTCGTCGGCGAGGCCGTCGGCAAGGTCAGCCAGTAACAAAGAGGCCGCCTGCCATGGCCAGTGCCGCCACTCCGGCCGGAGCACCCGTCGCCAATCGCGGTGCCATCACCGCCTGCGTGATCCTCGCGGTCATCATGCAGGCGCTCGACACCACCATCGCCAATGTCGCGCTGCCCTATATCCAGGGCAGCGTCTCGGCGAGCGCGGACCAGATCAACTGGGTCCTGACCTCCTATATCGTCGCCGCGGCGATCATGACGCCGCCCTCCGGCTTCCTCGCTGCCCGCTTCGGCCGCAAGCGGGTGCTGTCCGTCGCGATCATCGGCTTCGTCGTGGCCTCGATCCTGTGCGGGGCCGCGCAATCGCTGACCCAGATCGTCGGCTTCCGGCTGATGCAGGGGTTTTTCGGAGCGTCGCTCGTGCCGCTCTCGCAGAGCATCCTGCTCGACATCTACACGCCGGAAGAGCGCGGCTCCGCCATGGCGCTGTTCGGCATCTCGGTCATGGTCGGGCCGGTGCTCGGGCCCGTGCTCGGCGGCTGGCTGACCGAGAACATCTCCTGGCGCTGGGTGTTCTACATCAACCTGCCGCTCGGCATCCTGGCGCTGGCCGGGGTCTCCGCCTTCGTCACGGAGACCCGGTCGAGCGCGCTGGCCAAGCTCGACTGGACCGGGTTCGGGGCGCTCAGCATCGCGATCGGAGCACTCCAGCTCTTCCTCGACCGCGGCGCCCAGCTCGACTGGTTCGACTCGCCGGAGATCATCGTCGAGGCGGCGATCTGCGTCGGAGCGCTCTACATCCTCGTCGTGCACACCTTCACGGCGGAGAATTCCTTCATCAAGCCGCGGCTCTTCCTCGACCGGAACTTCAATGTCGGCCTGATCTTCATCTTCATCGTCGGCATCTGCTACCTGGCCTCGCTCGCGCTGCTCACACCCTTCCTGCAGACGCTGCTGGGCTATCCCGTCGTGACCGCCGGCATCGTCATGGGCCCGCGTGGCCTGGGCACGATGGCCTGCATGTTCCTGGTCGGCCGGCTGATCGGCAAGGTCGACACGCGTATCCTGCTCGGCGCCGGTTTCCTGGTCAGCGCCTGGGCGATGTACGACATGGCCGGCTGGACACCGGATGTCTCGCAGCAACGGATCATGTTCACCGGCTTCGTCCAGGGCGGCGGCCTCGGCCTGCTCTTCGTGCCGCTGACGACGATCACCTTCGCGACGCTGCCGGCGGAATATCGCGGCGACGGCACCGGCCTCTACAACCTCTCGCGCAATATCGGCTCCAGCGTCGGCATCTCGCTGGTCAGCTATCTCCTGACCCGCAACGTGCAGGTCAACCATGCCGAGATCGCCAATTACGTGACGCCCTATAACCGCCTCTTCGAGATTCCCGCGATCAAGCATGCCTGGGATCCGGCGACGCTCGCCGGACGCGCCGCGCTGGACGAGGTCATCACCCGCCAGGCGACGATCATCGCCTATATCGACGATTTCAAGCTCCTGATGATCCTCTGCCTCGCGGCCCTGCCCTTCCTCGTTTTGCTGCGCACACCGCGCCGGGAGGCTGCGCCGGCCGACGATCACGCCATGGTCATGGAATAGCGGAGTGTCGCAGCGGCACGCGCCGAACGCGCGGAACAAGGCAGGCAAAGCCAGGGGCGCCGGCGACCAGGCGCGGGCCGCGGCGCTGACTCTCAACTTCACGCAGCTCATCGCGGTGCTCGCGGTTTCGTCGTTCTCGCTGGCTCGCGACCTCGCCACGATGCTGCTCTGCATCGGCCTGACGCTGGCGCTGTCCTGGCTCGTCTATCGCCTGGTCGAACGCCCGATGATCCGGTTCGGGCGCTCGCTATCGTCGAGAAGCGATGCTCCCGCCGGCTATTCCATCGCCTTGAAGCGGTTCAGATAGGTTTCCTTGTTCGTCGCGGCCTGCGACGGCGGCAGCCTGAACTTCCAGGTCTCGGTCAGCGTGCGGTCGCCCAGCTTCAGGACCGCATCGAGATCGGACGAAGCGGCCGGGTTCTTCAGCTTGACCCGGTAGCTGAGACGCCAGCCCTGGATCGCCGGATTGGGCTGCAATTCGGTGCCGACGATCTCGACATTGTCGCTGGCGTTGACCGCAGCGGTCGGCCGAACGCCTTTCGGCAGCTTGCGCAGCGACGGACCCTGGAAATCGATCAGGAAGGCGAGCGTGCCGTCGCCGGCACGGATCAGGTTGGATTGATAGATTTCGCCGGTCGCGCGCATCGTCTGCGCGACATGGGAGACGTCGCCCTTCATCAGCGCCGGCTCGTCCATCGTCCAGTGCATGCGATAATCGAAGCGCATCGGCTCGCCGAACGGGGGCCTGTTCTCGGGCACCCAGAGCGTGACGATATTGTCGTTGGTCTCGTCGGCGGTGGGGATCTCGACGAGGCGGACATTGCCCTTGCCCCAGTCATTGGTCGGCTCGATCCAGGCGCTGGGACGCAGATCGTAGCGGTCCTTCAGGTCCTCATAGCGGGAGAATTCGCGCCCGCGCTGGAGCAGGCCGAAGCCCTTCGGATTCTCGGCCGCGATGTCGCTGATCGCCACCATCGACGGGTTGACCAGTGGGCGCCAGATCCACTCGCCATTGCCGCCGCGGACGGCCAGCCCGTTGGAATCATGGATCGCAGGGCGGAAATTCGGGGTCTGCGACGGCTGCTGCGGGCCGTAGAGGAACATGCTGGTCAAAGGCGCGATGCCGAGCGTCGTGGGCGAAGCGCCCTGCCGCAGGAAAATGCGCGCCTTGACGCTGAGCACGGCGTCCGAGCCCGGCACCAGCGTGAACTCATAGGCGCCGGAAGCCCGCACCGAATCCATCAGGGCGTAGAAGGTCAGGTGCCGGTCCTTCGGCTTCGGGCGACGCAGCCAGAATTCGCGGAAGGCGGGGAACTCCTCGGCGATCGGCAAGCCGGTATCGATCGCAAGGCCACGGCCCGACAGGCCGTAGATCTGCTTCTTGCCGATCACGCGGAAATAGCTGGCGCCGAGCACGCTCATGATCTCGTCGAGCTTGCCGGGCTGGTTGATCGGATAGACCACGCGGAAACCCGCCCAGCCGAGCTTGCTCGTCGCCTCACGGTCGAAATGCAGATCGGCAAAATCGAAGCGCCCGGCATCGTAGGGGATTTCATGCGCGGCGCCGTCGACGATCTCGCTGATCTTCACCGGCGTGTTGAACTGCATGCCCTGATGGTAGAAGGCCAGCTTGAACGGCGTCTTGTATTCCATCCAGGCGAAGCGCTCGGGCTTGGGCTGCATCTTCTGGTAATCGGCGAACTGCATCTTGCTGAAGACGTCGGGCAGGTTGCTGACCGGCGCGACATAAGGCGCATCCGCCAGCGCCTTGGCCTTGGCGACCACGTCGTCCAGCCCGAATTTCGGACGCTGCTGCGCGAAAGCCGCCGACCCGGCGAAGGCCGCCACGGCCAGCCAGCCGAGCGCCATGCCAAGTCGCGCCATGCCAAGCCGCGCGACGCCGGGCCTGCCCCTGCCTGTTCCACACCAGGCCAATACCGGCATCAGCAGGCTTCGAGCCGAGGACGAAAACCGGGCCGCGATGCGGGCCCCGCCAGCGGAACGGGTCGACAAGTTCAAGCGAGCTCCTTAAAGGTGACATCGACGGGACGGAGCGCGCCCGCCCTATCTTGGCAGAGGCGCACCCGAGCACAAATGCCCATCATCGCCACAAGGGTCAAGGAATGAGCGCCGTTCTCTCCGAACCGCTCCCGCGCTATTCTTCGCCGCCCTCCATCCAGCCGCCCTCTCTTCTCAAGTGAACGAACTCAGCATGGATCATTCGAACGGTGCGCCGGCTTCCCGCGAGCTGGAGACGGTGTCCTGCCAGGACGAGACAGGGAACGGCCTGTCCCGCCGGCAGGCGCTCGGCGCCATGGCGACGGCCGCCTTCGCGGCCGGAATGGCCGCGTTTCCCGCCGCTGCCAGGCCCAAAATGGCCCGCGCCGCCGATCCGGCCGCCACGAAGAAGGCCTTCGTCGACAAGCTGATCGCCCGGATGACGGTCGACGAGAAGGTCGGCCAATTGCGGCTGATCAGCATCGGCCCGGAAATGCCACATGCCAAGCTGATGGACGAGGTCGCGGCCGGGCGGATCGCCGGTTCGTTCAACACCGTGGTCCGGCGCGACAATCGGCCGCTCCAGGAGGCCGCCGTCAACCGCAGCCGCCTGAAGATCCCGCTCTTCTTCGCCTATGACGTGGTGCACGGCCATCGCACCACCTTCCCGATCCCGCTCGGCCTCGCGGCAAGCTTCGACATGGCCGTGATCGAGCGCATGGCCCGCGTCTCGGCGGTCGAGGCCTGCAATGACGGCGTCGACATGACCTTCGCGCCGATGGTCGACATCAGCCGCGATCCGCGCTGGGGCCGCACCTCGGAGGGCTTCGGCGAGGATCCCTATCTGGTCAGCGAATGCGCCCGGGCCAGCGTGCGCGGCTTTCAGGGCACCTCGCCCGACCAGCCGGACACGATCATGGCCGCCGTGAAGCATTTCGCGCTCTACGGCGCGGTCGAGGGCGGGCGCGACTACAACACGGTCGACATGAGCCCGCTGCGCATGCACCAAGTCTATCTGCCACCCTACAAGGCGGCGATCGACGCGGGTTCCGGCGGCGTCATGGTCGCGCTCAACTCGGTCAACGGCGTGCCGGCCACGTCCAATACCTGGCTGATGCAGGACCTGCTGCGCAAGCAATGGGGCTTCAAGGGCGTCACCGTCAGCGATCATGGCGCGATCACGGAGCTGACGCGTCACGGCGTCGCCCGCGACAATCGCGAGGCCGCCAAGCTCGCGATCAAGGCCGGCATCGACCTCAGCATGGCCGATCAGGTCTATCTCGCCGAGGTCCCCGGCCTGATCGCCTCGGGCGAGATCAAGATGGCCGAGCTCGACGCCTGCGTGCGCGAGGTGCTCGGCGCCAAATACGACATGGGCCTGTTCGCCAACCCGTTCCTGCGCATGGGCAAGGCGGAGGACGATCCCGTCGATGTGCGCTCGAACGACCGCCTGCATCGCGAGCCCGCCCGCGAAATCGCCCGCGAGACCATCGTGCTGTTGGAGAACCGCAACCAGACCCTGCCGCTGAAGAAGCAGGGCACGATCGCGCTCGTCGGGCCGCTGGCCGATTCCGGGCTCGACATCCTCGGCAGCTGGTCGGCGCAGGGCGTCGCCGAGCAGGCCGTCACGGTCAAGGCCGGCATCGAGAAGGCGATCGAGGGCAAGGCGCAGCTCCTGACCGCGCGCGGCTCCAACGTGCTCGACGACCCGAAGATCGTCGAATACCTGAACTTCCTGAACTGGGACAAACCCGAGGTCATCCAGGACCCGCGCCCGATCGACGTGATGATCGAGGAGGCCGTCACTGTGGCCAACCAGGCCGATGTGGTGATCGCGGTCGTCGGCGAGGTCCGCGGCATGTCGCATGAATCATCGAGCCGCGTCACGATCGAGATGCCGGGCTCGCAGCGCAAGCTGCTGCAGGCGCTGAAGGCGACCGGCAAGCCGCTCGTCGTCCTGCTGATGAACGGCCGGCCGCTCGCGATCGGCTGGGAAAAGGACAATGCCGACGCGCTGCTGGAGACCTGGTACACCGGCACCGAGGGCGGCAACGCCATCGCCGACATCCTGTTCGGCGACCACAACCCTTCGGCCAAGCTGCCGATCAGCTTCCCGCGCTCGGCCGGACAGATCCCGACCTATTACAACGCCCTGCGGATCGGGCGCCCCTATACGGAGGGCAAGCCCGGCAACTACACATCGCAGTATTTCGAGGAGGAGCAGGGCGCGCTCTATCCGTTCGGCTTCGGATTGAGCTTCAGCACGTTCACGCTGACCGACCTCAAGCTCTCGGCCAGCCGCATCAAGCGCGGCGAGAGGCTGACCGCCGAGGCGACGCTGACCAATACCGGCAGCTTCGAAGGCGCCAATGCCGTCCAGCTCTACATCGCCGATCCCTATGCCTCGATCGCCCGGCCGGTGAAGGAGCTGAAGGGCTTCCAGAAGGTCTCGCTCAAGCCCGGCGAAGCCAGAGTCGTGCGTTTCGAGATCGGCCCCGACCAGCTCAAATTCGTCAACGGCGACCTGAAGGAGGTCGTCGAGAACGGGCAGTTCAACGTCCAGCTCGGCCTCGATTCCCGCAATGTGCTGGAGCAGTCGTTCCTGCTGGCGTGAGCGGGCCAGGCAGGCGCTCAGGTCGCGATCGCAGCATGGGCACCATGCCGCGATCGGAGCGCTGCATGAGGGCGGTCCGTATCGCGTAACGTCGTGGAAAGGCTACCTGCGGTATTGTGAGGCCACACTCCAAGAGTTCTCCTGACTCATGGAGTGATCGCTCGATATGCTCGATCGAACGCCCGCAATAGAGAGTCGTGCAGGTCTATCGCCCATGTCTTCGAAGATTATACCTGTCGTGATGTGTGGCGGCTCCGGGACCCGGCTGTGGCCGGTTTCGCGCGACACGATGCCGAAGCAGTTCATTTCGCTTTTCGGCCAGGATTCTACCTTCCAGCGGGTCATGAGGCTGGTTTCGAACGACAAGGTCTTCGCGCCTGCGATCGTCATCACCAATGTCGCGTATCGCTTCACGGTTCAGGAGCAGATTCAGGCCTGCGGGGCGACGGGGCAGATCGTGCTCGAACCGATGCGGCGTGATTCCGCGGCAGCCGTCGCAGCGGCGACCGAGCTTGCGCTTGCCCGCGACCCCAACGCCATCGTCGGCGTTTTCGCGGCCGATCATGTCGTCCAGGATGGCGATCTTTTCGTCGAAACCTGCCGCATCGCGGGGCTCGTCGCCGCACAGGGGCAGATCGTCACGATCGGCATCCCTCCGACCTCTCCAGCCACCGGCTACGGCTATATCCAGCCCGGGGACGAGCTCCAGGACGGAGCCCGCCGCATCGCCGCCTTCGTCGAGAAGCCCGATGCCAGGCGCGCAGCACAATATCTGCTGGACGGATATCTCTGGAACTCCGGCAATTTCATTTTCGACGCGGCCACCATGCGGGCCGAACTCGAGACGTTCGAGCCGGATGTCATGGCCCCGGTTGCCGAGGCCATTGCCCGGGCCGAGCCCGATCTCGATTTCCTGCTGCTGGATTCCACAGCCTTCGGCCAGGCCAAGACCATCTCGATCGACTATGCGGTGATGGAACGCACCCGGAAAGCGGCCGTCGTCGCCGGCAATTTCGGCTGGTCGGATGTCGGCGGCTGGTCGGCGGTGTGGGAGCTTTCCGAGAAGGACCCGGACGGCAACGTCATCGACGGGCGCGGCTATGTGCTGAACGGCGCGAACAACCTCATCCGGTCCGAAGATGCGGTGGTCGCGGTGATCGGCCTCGACGACATCGCGGTCATTTCGACACGCGACGCCGTTCTCGTCGCGCCCAAGGCGAAGGCCGACCAGGTCAAGGAGATGGTGGCGCTGATCACCGCCCACGGCGAGTCGGAAGCCGGTGCCCATCGCGAAATCCAGCGCCCCTGGGGGAAATACCTCTCGGTCGACACGGGCGCGCGCTATCAGGTGAAACGCATCACCGTGAAGCCGGGCGGCGTTCTTTCACTGCAGAAGCACTATCACCGCGCCGAGCATTGGGTGGTGGTGCGCGGCACCGCCGAAGTGACGCGCAACGACGAGACCATCGTCGTGCATGAGACGGAATCGATCTATCTGCCGATCGGCTGCCTGCATCGCATGGCCAATCCCGGCAAGATACCGCTCGAGCTGATCGAGGTTCAGGTCGGCTCCTATCTCGGCGAAGACGACATCGTTCGTATCGAGGACATCTACAGGCGCGTCTGAGAGGCGCTGCGAAGCACCTCCCAGGATCGCGTCGGATTTCTGAAGCTGCGGCTCAGCCCTGCGCCGGCTTCCAGTCGGCAGCGGGGATGGTGTTGATCATCCAGGGGATGCCGAATTTATCGACGAGCGAGCCGAAGCCCGGCGACCAGAAGGTTTCGCTGAACGGCATGACGGCCCGCCCGCCCGCGCCGAGCTGGTCGAACCAGCGCTGCCCCTCTGCCTTGTCGCCGGTATGCAGGGTGACGTCGAAGCCGTTCTTGGGCTTGTCGACATTGGGGGCCCAGGCGGTATCCATATCGGCGCCCATCAGAGCCTGGTCACCGACCTCCAGCCAGCAATGCATCAGCCAGGTCTTGTACTTCTCGTCGGTGATCGGCATCCCCGGCGGCGCGTCGCCATAGGGTATGGCGGCGGTGATCTTTCCGCCGAGGACCTGGGCGTAGAACTCGAATGCCGCCCGGCACTCTCCTCGGAAGCTCAAGCTGGTCACGATCTTCATGGTCGTCTCCCTTCTGTTGGGGCCTCGGCGCTCCTCCGGCGGAGCCGAGGAGCGCGACAGCTCCCCGATTGGATTGATATCAAGATATTCACCCCAAGCATGTCAGCATACGAATTCCGGCCACGACCGAACGTTCCCTGAAAGCCGGAAGCGCACATCCCATCACCCACCGGGATGGCAGCACCATCGTTTCCTCTTGCTCAACTGCCTACCGGCAGGTAGGTAATGAATGCACCCTGCTGGCGAGCTGGCCGACAGGAGCGTCCGCGGAGGCTCAGACACATGCCGGTCATCGAAACCAGGGCCGGCACGGCAGCCGGGCAGCAGGAGAAGCGAGCAGCCTACGGGGCGCTGATCCAGACCTTGCGCGAACGCCACGCGCGTGTCCTCGGGGGTGGTGGCGAGAAGCTGCAGGCGCGCCATCGCGAGCGCGGCAAGATCCCGGTGCGCGAACGCATCGACCTGCTCGTCGACCCGCTCTCGCCCTTCCTCGAACTCTCCCCGCTCGCCGCCTGGGAGCTCTATGGCAACGAAGTACCTGCCGCCGGCATCGTCACCGGCATCGGCGTGGTCGCCGGCACGCCCTGCATGATCATCGCCAATGACGCAACGGTGAAGGGCGGCTCCTTCTTCCACGAGACGGTCAAGAAGCATTTGCGGGCACAAGAGATCGCCTTCGAGAACCGTTTGCCCTGCCTCTATCTCGTCGATTGCGGTGGCGCCTTCCTGCCGGAGCAGGACCGCGTCTTCCCCGATCGCGACCATTTCGGCGGCGCCTTCTTGCAGCAATGCCGGATGTCGGCAGCCGGGCTGCCGCAGATCTCGGCGGTGTTCGGCGGCTGCACGGCGGGCGGCGCCTATATCCCGGCGCTGTCCGACGAGGTCGTGATGGTGCGCGGCACCGGTCGCATCCATCTCGGCGGGCCACCGATCGTGAAGGCCGCAATCAACGAGATCGTCGATGGCGAGACCTTGGGCGGCGCCGAGATGCATACGCAGGTCTCGGGCGTCAGCGACTATCTCGCCGAGGACGAGTTCGAGGCGATCGCCAAGCTCCGCGACATCGTCGGCGCGCTCAACTGGCCCGCGCCGCGCACGCTCGCGCGCCCTGTCACGCCGCCGCTCTACGACCCCGCCGAGATCGAGGCCATCGTCGGCACCGACCTGAAGCAGCCCTGCGACGTGCGCGAAATTATCGCCCGCATGGTCGACGGCAGCGTCTTCGATGCCTTCAAGCCGGACTATGGCGCGACGCTGGTCACCGGTTTCGCCCATATTCACGGCCAGCCTGTCGGCATCGTCGCCAATAACGGCGTGCTGTTCTCCGACAGTGCGCTCAAGGGCGCCCATTTCATCGAACTCTGCGACCAGCGCCGCATCCCGCTGCTGTTCCTGCAGAACATCACCGGCTTCATGGTCGGCACGGATGCCGAGCGCGGCGGCATCGCCAAGCATTCTGCCAAGCTGGTCTATGCCGTCTCGAATGCGCGGGTGCCGCGCTACACCGTGATCATCGGCGGCTCCTATGGCGCCGGCAATTACGGCATGTGCGGCCGGGGCTTCCAGCCGCGCTTCCTCTTCGCCTGGCCGAATGCGCGGATCGCGACGATGTCGCCGGATGTCGCCGCGACAGTGGTGACCGAGCTCCGGCGCTCCAGCCTGACGCGCGGCAATGCCGATGAAGCCGAGATCGAGAAACTCGACCGCGAGACGCGCCGCCAGTTCGAGGAGCAGAGCACGCCCTATTACGCAACGGCTCGGCTCTGGGATGACGGCATCATCGAGCCGGCCCAGACCCGCGACGTGATCGGATTGTGCCTCTCGCTCGCCGCGCGCGAGATCGACCTGCCCGGGCATCGCCCCGTCTACCGGATGTAATCCCGATGATCGGTTCCCTCCTCATCGCCAATCGCGGCGAAATCGCCGTGCGGATCATGCGGACCTGCCGGCGCATGGGCATCCGCACCGTCGCGGTCTTCTCCGATGCCGATCGCGACGCGCTGCATGTCGCCTATGCTGATGAAGCCGTGCGCATCGGCCCCGCTGCCGCGCGAGACAGCTATCTGCGGGCGGAAGCGATCATGGAGGCGGCCGCGCGCAGCGGCGCCGAGGCCATCCATCCGGGCTATGGCTTCCTCTCGGAGAAACCGGACCTGCCGCTGCTCTGTCGACAGGCGGGACGCATCTTCGTCGGCCCCTCGGCCGAATGCATCACTGCGATGGGGCCGAAGATCGGCTCGAAGCTGATCGCCGAGAAGGCCGGCGTTCCGAGCGTGCCCGGCTATGCCGGCGACGACCAGTCGAACGCAGCGCTGGCGGAGGCTGCGGCGCGGATCGGCTATCCCGTCATGATCAAGGCCTCGGCCGGCGGCGGCGGCAAGGGCATGCGCCGCGTCTTCACGGCCGCGGAACTGCTGCCGGCACTCGACATGGCGCGCGCCGAGGCGCAGGCCGCCTTCGGCGATCCGGCGCTCTTGATCGAGAAGCTGGTGATGCGCCCGCGCCATCTCGAAGTGCAGGTGGCCGGCGACAAGCATGGCAATGTCGTGCATCTCTTCGAGCGCGACTGCTCGGTCCAGCGCAACAACCAGAAGGTGCTGGAAGAAGCGCCCGCCCCCAATCTCGATCCGGCGATCCGAAGCAAGCTGCTGGAGCGCGGCGTCGCGCTGGCAAAGGCCATCGGCTACGACAATCTCGGCACCGTCGAGTTCATCCTGGAGGACAGCTTCGACGAGCCGTGGTTCCTCGAAATGAATACGCGCCTGCAGGTCGAGCACCCCGTCACCGAGGCGATCACCGGTTACGATCTCGTCGAGTGGCAGATCCGGATCGCCGCGGGCGAGAGGCTGCCGGCCCTGCAGCCGGATATCCGCGAGAGCGGCCATGCGATCGAGGCCCGCATCACCGCCGAGCGCGCCGACCAGGGTTTCCGCCCCGATACCGGGCGGATCGAGGGCTATGCCGAGCCGGCCTCGATCCGCATCGACAGCGGTGTGACGGCAGGGTCCGAGGTGACGCTGTTCTACGATTCGCTGCTGGCCAAGGCGATCGCAGCGGGACCTGACCGCGCCACAGCCTGTGCAAGGCTGGCGGCGGGCCTGCGCGATTTCGCCATTCTCGGCCCCGCAACCACCCTGCCCTTCCTGATCGATGCGGTCGAGCATCCGATCTTCGCCGACGGCAAGGCGACGACGCGCTTCATCGAGGAGGCTTTTCCCGATGGCTGGACGGCGAAGCGACCGCGTCAACGGCTGGCACGAGCCGTCGCGGCCCTACTCTGGCTGGAGAAACAGAAGGCAGCGCTTCCAAACGTCGATGCCTGGAATAGCCTTCCCGGCTTCCGCCTGCTGGCGCCGGCCGGCGGCGTGGCGACGAGCCGGCTGATCGCCGAGGAGGAAGACGAAGCGACGAAGCTGGAGGTTCGCTTGCTGCCGGATGGCCGGCGCCGCGTCAGCGACGCCAACGGCGAGATCGAACTGGCCTTGCGCACAGGTCCCGAAAGCTTCGAACTCGCCTTCGAGGATCGCATCCTGCGCGGCAGCCATGCGACGGCCGGCGGGCGCATCCGGTTGACGCTCGACGGCGAGACCTTCGATATCCGGATCGGCAGCGAGGCGCGGCCCGCAGCAGCGGCTGGCGGCGGCGGAGCCGGTTCCGGAGCGGTGCTCGCCCCGATGCCGGGGGTTGTGGCCGAGATCCGCGTCGCGCCGGGCGACAAGGTCGAGGCCGGGCAGATCGTCGCCGTGCTCGAATCGATGAAGCTCTTCACCTCGCTCTCGGCCAGCGTCGACGGCGTGGTCGCCGATATCGCCTGCCAGCCGGGGGACACGGTCCAGGCCGGCAAGAGGCTCGTGCTGATCGAGCCGCCTTCCGCTTGAAGCACCAGCGCAATTGTTCTCTCCTTGCGAGATGGTCAGAAAGGTGTCTTTTTTCGGCGATTAGAACCAGCACAGTAAAGAAGCGATGGCTGACATGAGCGACGCGCCCCGCCCCGGAAAGGCTGCGGCCAAGCCGAGCGGGCTGCATCTCTCGCTGGCAAGGCGCATTGCGGCGCTGGCCGCCGAGCGGCGCTGGCCCGCCGGCTTCCATCTGCGCGAGATGGAGATCGCCCGCACCTTCGAGGTGTCGCGAACGCCGGTCCGGGCAGCGCTTGGCGTGCTGGCCGCCCAGGGCCTGGTCGAGAACCGCACCAATCTAGGCTTTTTCCTGTCGCGCGATGGCGCCGAGCTCGAAACAGCGGAACGATCGCTGCCTGCGGCGCAGGAAGACGATGTGCTCCGCGCCATCCTGCGCGACCGCGAGGCCGGGCGGCTCCCGGAGCAATTGATCGAGACCGATCTGCAGGAGAGCTACGGCATCGGCCGCAGCGGTTTGCGCAAGGTCCTGCTGCAACTCGCCGAAGACGGGCTGATCAAGCGGCGCAGGGGCCATGGCTGGAGTTTCGTGCCGTCGCTCGCTTCGACCGAGGCCCGCGAGGAGAGTTATCGCTTCCGCCTGATCATCGAATGCATGGGGCTTCAGGAGCCCGGCTTCCGTGTCGACAGGCACCAGTTCGCACGCAGCCGGGTGGCGCATGAAGCCTTCATCGCCGACCTGCATCGCTCGCCCTCGGTCGAGCGCTTCTTCGAGATCAACGCCGGCTTCCACGCCATGCTGGCGGCCTGCTCCGGCAACCGCTTCCTGCTGCAGGCCATGGAGGCGCAGAACGCGCTGCGGCGGCTGACCGAATATGCCGATTACGGCGAGCTCGACGCCGCGGCACTGCTCAAGTCCTGCCGCGAGCATCTCGCCATCCTCGACGCGCTCGAGCAGGGCGACCTCAACTGGGCGGTGATCCTGATGCGCCAGCACCTGACCCGACCGGTAAACGGCGCGCCGCCGCCCGCAGGCTGATCACAGCAGCGACAGCACTTTTCTCATCGACTCGCACGCTCGCTTGACATTGTATTTTTTCTGCAAATAATTCATTTTACCCTCATCAAGCAGCGAGACTGATCGTGCCCGCCACCGCCGCCCGCCCCAATGATCTCGATGCGCATTGGATGCCCTTCACCGCGAACCGCCGCTTCAAGAGCGCGCCGCGGCTCTTCGTCGGGGCGGAGGGCAACTACTACCTCTCGTCGGACGGGCGCCGGATCCTGGACGGCATGGCCGGGCTGTGGTGCGTCAATGCCGGCCACGGCCATCCGCGCATCCGCGAGGCGATCAAGGCCCAGGCCGACGGGCTCGACTACGTCTCCTGCTTCCAGATGGGACATCCGGACGCCTTCACGCTGGCAAACCGCATGGTCGGCATGCTGCCTGACGGGCTCGACCATGTCCTGTTCTCCAATTCAGGCTCGGAAGCCGTCGATACCGCGCTGAAGGTCGCGCTGGCCTATCATCGCCAGCGCGGCGAAGGCGGCCGCTACCGCCTGATCGGGCGGGCGCGCGGCTATCACGGCATGGGCTTCGGCGGCCTCTCGGTCGCCGGCATCAGCCGCCACCGCCGCGATTTCGGGCCGCTGCTGCCCGGCGCCGCCCATCTGCCGCATACGCTCAACCTCGCCCGCAACGCCTTTTCACGCGGCGAGCCCGAGCATGGCGTCGAGCTTGCCGACGATCTCGAGCGGCTCGTCCAGATCCATGACGCCTCGACCATCGCCGCCGTGATCGTCGAGCCCGTCGCCGGATCGACCGGCGTCCTGCCGCCGCCGAAGGGCTATCTCAAGCGCCTGCGCGAAATCTGCGACAAACACGGCATCCTGCTGATCTTCGACGAGGTGATTTCGGGCTTCGGGCGGCTCGGCGCCTCCTGCGCGGCGGAGGCCTTCGGCGTCACGCCCGACATGATCACCTGTGCCAAGGGCCTCACCAACGGTGCCGTGCCGATGGGCGCGACCGTCGTCGGCAAGCATGTCTACGACGCCTTCATGACCGGGCCGGAATCCGCGATCGAGCTGTTCCATGGCTTCACCTATTCCGGCCATCCACTGGCCTGCGCCGCCGGGCTCGCGACCTTGCAGGTCTACGAGGAGGAAGGGCTCTTCGAGCGCACCCGCAAGATCGCCGATCATTGGGAGCAGGCGGCGCATGCGCTGAAGGGCGCGCCGCATGTCATCGACATCCGCAATATCGGCCTCGTCGCCGCGATCGAATTCACGCCGCGACCCGGTGGCCCCGGCCAGCGCAGCGCCGAATGCGCCGAGGCCTGCTACCAGGACGGCGTGCTCGTCCGGGCCGGAGCCGATCTGATCGTGCTGTCGCCGCCGCTTACCATCGAGCCCGACGAGATCGACCGGATCTTCGCCAGCATCCGCAAGGCGCTCGATACGATCGCCTGAGCCATCAGACCAGCCAGTGGCTCATTGAAGAGAGGGCGGAATGCGCAAGGGACACGGCCAGACCATCTCCTACTACCTGATGGGCCGCACGGCGCTCTCCGCCTGCCAGGCCGACCAGCGCTTCTCCTATTGCTGCTACCTGCCCGAAAGCTATGAGGAGACCGGCACGCGGCGCTATCCGCTTGCCGTTCTCGTCCATGGCAGCCTGCGTGATGCGACGAATCTGCGCGACCAGTTCATCGATTTCGCCGAGGCCAATCAGTGCGTGCTGCTGGCGCCGCTCTTCCCCTGCGGGATCGAGGAACCCGGCGACACCCATAACTACAAGCGCATCCTCTATCGCGGCATCCGCTACGACCAGATCCTGCTCTCGATGATCGACGAGATCGCAGGTCTCTACCGGCTGGAGACCGACAAGCTCCTGATGCACGGCTTCTCGGGCGGCGGCCAGTTCGTGCACCGCTTCTTCTATCTCTATCCCGAGCGGCTTTCCGCCGTGTCGATCGGCGCGCCGGGCGTGGTGACGCTGCCGGACCCGGACAAGCCATGGTGGCGCGGCACCGGCGACATGAAGGCGACCTTCGGCCGCGAACCCGACCTCGCGGCAATGCGCGAGGTCGCCGTGCAGATGGTCGTCGGCGGCGACGATATCGAGACCTGGGACGTGACGGTTTCGCCGAAATCCTCGAACTGGATGGAGGGGATCAACGAGACCGGGGCGACGCGCGTCGAGCGCCTGCGCTCACTCGAAGCCGCCTTCCTGAAGCGCGGCATTGCCGTGCGCTTCGATGTCGTGCCCGGCGTCGAGCATATCGGATACCTCGTTCATCCGCCGGTGAAGGCTTTCTTCGCCGACATGCTGCGCCGCAGGCGGGAATAGCGGCGGCGAGACCGACGATTTCTGCGGTGACACCGGAAAGCCGGGCCCGCCTCTTGGGAGAAGCAGACCATGAAGCTTGGATGGCTCGCGGCCGTCGCCGCATTCGCTTGCCTCACGCCCGCCGCCGCGCAGGAACCGAAACCCGGTGGCGAATTGCGGATCGCGATCTCCGGCGACATCACCAGCAGCGAGCCCGGCGTGCGCCGCAGCGGCGATGCCGACACGGTCCTGCATCATGTCGTCGAGGCGCTGGTCGCCTATCGCGAGGATCTCAGTATCGCGCCAATGCTGGCGGAGAGCTACGCGATGTCGTCAGACGGACGCAGCTACACCTTCAAGCTGCGCGACGGCATCACCTTCCATAACGGCGCGCCGATGACCTCCGCCGACGTCAAGTGGAGCTGGGATCGGATGCTCGACCCGGCGACGCGCTGGCAATGCCGCGGCTGGTATGACGGCACGCAGGACATGAAGATCGAAGCGATCGAGACACCCGATCCGAAGACCGTAGTGTTCCGGCTGGCGGCCCCCTCGGCGCTGTTCCTGCACTATGTCGCCAATATCCAGTGCATGACCGGCATCCTGCATCGCGACTCCGTCAATGCCGCCGGCGAATGGGTGAAGCCGATCGGCACCGGCCCCTTTGCCTTCACGGAATGGCGCAAGAACAGCTTCATCCTGCTCAAGAAATTTGCCGACTACAAATCCCGCAGCGAGCCAACAAGCGGCTATGCCGGGGCGCGCAAGGCCTATGTCGACCAGGTGCGCTGGATGGTGGTGCCCGACGATGCGACGCGGCGCGCCGGTTTGCAGGCCGGGCAGATCGACTGGATCATCACCGATGTCGCCGATATCGTCGAATTGCGTGCAGCCAAGGGCGTCAAGGTCGCGACGGCGCAGGGATTGAGCTGGAACGTCCTGCTGATCCAGACCCGCGACCCGCTCCTCGCCGATCCCCGTATCCGCAAGGCGCTGGCCCATGCGATCGACCTGAAGACACTGGTCGAAAACCGCACGGACGGGCTCGGCAAGCCCAATCCCTCGGCCATCCCGACGACCAGCGGAAGCCACACGGCCGTGCATGACCAAGGCTACAGATACGACCCCGATCTCGCCCGCAAGCTATTGAAGGAAGCCGGCTATGACGGGCGCCCGATCAAGCTGCAGACCTCGCAGAAGCTGGTCCATCTCTACGACACCGCCATCATCCTGCAGGCGATGCTCAAGCAGGCCGGCTTCAACGTCGAGCTCGACATGCTGGAATGGGCGACGCAGCTCGACCGCTACAGCAAGGGCAATTTCCAGCTTCAGTCCTTCCGTTTCACCGCGCGCTTCGACCCCTCGTTCAACTACAAGACTTTCGTCGGCTCGAAGGACGAGGATGCCGATGTCCAATGGGAGGACAAGCGCGCGGTCGAACTGCTGCTGGCCTCGGCGACCGAGCTCGACCCGGCCAAACGACAGGCCATGTTCGACGAGATGCACCAGCGCATGATCGAGCAGGTGCCGATCATCAGCCTCTACAACACCCCGCTCGTCGAGGCCTCGACCGACCGCATCGCCGGCGTCGAACTCACCAGTTCCGGCAAGACGCGGGCCTGGGGCGTGTGGGTCACCCGGTAGACATACCGGCCGGACGCATGCCACCGAACCAGCACACGACCCGATAAGGACCGCGGCGGGGCTGCGCGGGAGCGTGCATGCTCCTGGCGCAGCCCCGTCAGCCCATCAATCCATCTCGACCGCTCGCGGCCCTTGCCGGAAGAACGATCCGACGCCGCCGTTTTCACCCGTCCGAATCCTGAAGCGGGACGAGCGCGCGGCGACGGGATCGGGGGAACCGTCTTGAAGCTGCCTTTGTGGGGAAGCGCACTCAGCGCCACTCTGCTCGTCCAGGTCGTGAGTTCGTTCGCCGGGGCCGCCATCCCGCTTCTCGGCCCGCTCCTGACCCTGCGCTGGGGCCTTGCGCCCGAAAGCATCGGCTATGTTTCGGCCGTGGTCTCGACGGGCATCTGCTGGTTCCTCGCCTGCGGCAATCCGATGCTCGACCATCACGGCCCGGTTCGGGCGCTGCAGATCGGGCTGGCCTTCGTCGCGGCCGGCCTTCTGCTGCTGTCGCAGCCCTTCGGGCTGATCGGGCTTGCCGGCGCGCTCCTGGTCGGACTCGGGCTCGCGCCCAACACTCCGGCCGGCAGCCAGATCCTGATGCGCACGGCGCCAGTCGACCACCGGACCCTCGTCTTCTCGATCAAGCAGGCCGGCGTCCCCCTCGGCGGCGCCATCGCGGGCGTCGCCGTCGCACCCATGGTCCTGGGTTTCGGCTTCACCGGGGCGATCTGGGCCGTGGTCGCCATCGTCCTGGTCAGCGCGCTGGCGGTCCAGCCCTTCCGCGGGAGTCTCGACGCGGAGAAAGGCACGCAGAACCGCGCCTGGGCCCGGATGTTCCTGTCGCCGTCGTCGCTCGCGCGATCGGCGCGGGTGCTGAGCTCGCATTCCTCGCTGCCGATGCTGACCGCGCTCGGCGTCTCCTTCTCGATCACGCAGGCCTGCATCACCGCCTTCACGGCGACCTATATGGTGACCCAGCACGGCAAGACTCTGGCCCAGGCCGGGCACCTCGTCGCGGCCCTGCTGGTGGCGAGCACGGTCGCGCGCATCTTCTTCGGCTGGCTGGCGGACCGGATGGGCGGCGGCCTGCGACTGCTCTGCCTGCTGGCGCTCGCCGCCGGCTCGACTATCGCCCTGCTGATCGGCACGGCAAGCACGAGCCCCTGGCTGATCTATCCCTGCATGGCCCTGGTCGGCGCGACCTCGATGGGCTGGAACGGCGTCCACATGGCCGAGCTGGCGCGCGTCTCGCCGCCCGCGCTGATCGGCGACGTTACCTCCGGGGCGAGCCTGTTCGGCTTCGTCGGCTCGATCTGCGGGCCGCTGGTCTTTGCCGTGATCGCAAACCGGACCGGCAGCTTCAACTGGCCCTTCCTGCTGGTCGCCGGCCAGCTTGCCGTGTTCGGGGCCTTCGCTCTCTGGTATCTGCGCCGTTCGGCGCAGGTCTGATCGCTCCGCAGATCCGGATAACATCAGGTTATACCTGATCCCGAATAAAGCATGAGAACAATGGAGGCGGGGCCTCTAGACCTTATCCTGGGGTTCGGCCCGTCGCGTCCGGTCCCGAGGTCATACGCCAATCCAGGAATCCGTCGATGTCCCGCCTCATCACCGTTGCCGCCGCACAGTTGGGTCCGATCCAGCGAGCCGACAGCCGCAAGCAGGTCATCGACCGGATGATCGCGCTGCTGGAGAAGGCCAAGGCGCAAGGCGCGACCTTCGTTGTGTTTCCCGAGCTCGCCCTGACCACCTTCTTCCCGCGCTGGTACCATGAGGATCGCGCCGAGGCGGATCAATGGTTCGAGCGCAGCATGCCCGGCCCGGATACCCAGGCATTGTTCGACAAGGCCAAGGAGCTCGGCCTCGCCATGAGCTTCGGCTATGCGGAGCTCACGCCCGAAGGCCGGCATTTCAACAGCTCGATCCTGGTCGACCGCGGCGGCCGTATCGTCGCCAAATACCGCAAGATCCACCTGCCCGGCCATGTCGAGTTCGACGCCGAGCGGACGCATCAGCATCTCGAGAAGCGCTATTTCGAGCCGGGCGATCTCGGCTTCCCGGTCTGGGAATTCGAAGGCGGGCTGTTCGGCATGGCGATCTGCAACGACCGGCGCTGGCCCGAGACCTATCGCGTCATGGGGCTGCAGGGCGTCGAGATGGTCGTGCTCGGCTACAACACCCCGTCCGCCAATTCGCAATCGCCCAACGAGACGGCAGCCGACCGGCTGTTCCACCACCGCCTGTCGGTGCAGGCCGGCGCCTACCAGAACTCGACCTGGGTCGTGGCCGTCGGCAAGGCCGGAACCGAAGACGGACACCATCTTTTCGGGGGAACGCTGATCGCGGCGCCGGACGGCAAGATCGTCGGGGAGATCGACCATGAGGAGGACGGCGTGCTCGTCCATCCCTGCGATCTCGACGACACCCGCTTCGGCAAGGCGACGATCTTCGATTTCATCCGCCATCGCCGTGTCGAGCACTACGGCCTGATCACCGAACGCACCGGCGTCGGCGCGCCGCTCGGAAAGCCCGAGGGCGCCTGAGCGCCCTCATTGGCCGCTTCAGCCGAACGGATCGAACGGGGTCGGGAAGCGGCCGGTCGGCGTGATCTCGGCGTAAGGCGCGCGCGCCAGCAACTGCCCCTGCCCCGGCTGCGCCAGCACGCGCTCGCCGTCGAAGACGAGGCGGCCGCGCTGGTAGGTCGCCGCCGGATAACCCTGCACCACCATGCCTTCATAGGGCGTGTAGTCGCTGCCATGATGCTGCATGGCATTGGTCAGGGTTATCAGCCGGTTCGGATCGAACAGCACGATATCTGCATCGGCCCCGACCGCGAGCGCGCCCTTGCGTGGCGCCAACCCGAAACGCCGCGCCGGGTTGGTTGCGACGAGATCGACGAAGCGGCGCAGGTCGATGCGCCCCTTGGCGACGCCCTCCGAGTAGAGAATGGGCAGGCGTGCGGCGAGACCGGGCACGCCGTTCGGAATCTTGTTGAAAGGCGCGTTCTCGCCGTGCTGCTTCTTGCCGCGCGGATCGTCATAGCGCAGCGGCGAATGATCGGACGAGACGATGTCGATGACGCCGTCGCGCAGGAACTGCCAGAGCGCCTCCTGGTCGGCGGTCGAGCGCAGCGCCGGCGAGATCATGAACTTGGCGCCCTCGAAGCCCGGCCGGTCCATGTCGGCTTCGTCGAGCACGAGATATTGCGTGCAGGTCTCAGCCCAGGCCTTCTGCCCGCGCTTCTGGGCGCGCTCGACCTCCTCGCCGGACTGCCGGCCCGAGACGTGGAAGACCTGGATAGGCGTATCCAGCGCCTCGGCCAGGGCGAGAATGCGATGCGTCGCCTCGCGTTCGACCACCATGGGCTTCGCCCAGGCGAGATGGCGCGGCGCCGTCTGGCCCGCCGCCAGCAACGCCTGCGTCAGCCAGGTGATCAATTCATGATGCTCGGCATGGACGCAGACGAGCGCGCCGGCGCGCCGCGCCGCGGCCAGCGTCTGCAGAATCTGCGCATCGCCGAGACGGTTGCTGTCATAGGTCATGAAGATCTTGACCGATCGATGCCCGGCCTCGACCAGCGCCGGCAGCTCGGTGTCCAGCACCTCCGGAGTGGGATCGTTGACCAGAAGATGGAAGGCATGGTCGATCCGGGCCTGCTTCGCCTTCTCGGCATAGGCGGCAACCGCGCCGGCGAGCGAGCCGCCGCGAACCTGAGGTGCATGGCAGACGACCGTGGTCGTGCCGCCCGCCGCCGCAGAGGCCGTGCCGCTGTCGAAGCCATCGGCGATGTCCGCGCCCGAGGAGAAGGGCTGGTCGAGATGGACATGGCTGTCGACCCCGCCGGGCAGGACGAGCAGGCCCTTTGCATCGACCTCCTCCTTGCCGCGCGGCAGCCCCGCGCCGATCGCGGCGATGACACCGCCGGCAATACCGATATCGAAAGCTCCGATGTCGGAGGCGGTGACGGCCGTGCCGCCGCGGATGACGAGATCGAAATCGCTCATGGTCTTTCTCTCCATGCGACGGGGGCCGTGAAACGGCAGCCCGCAGCGCGCGAAACAGCGACGAGGTCAGGATGAAAACGGAACTGCGCGTCGCGCTCGGCGACAGGCTCTATGGCATCGAGCGCCCCTGGGGCGCCCTGCCGGCGACGCCGGGGCGGATCACCGATCTCACAGTCGGCAAGGACGGGCTGGTGCATGTCCTGCTGCGCCGCGACAGCGCCGTCGATCCCGAGGGGCCCTGCGTGATCACGCTCGCCGCCGACGGCAGCTTTGTGCGGAGCTGGGGCGAGGCGCTCTGCGTCGATGCCCACAAGATCGCGACGACGCCCGATGGCGGCCTCGCCATCGTCGATCGCGACGCGCATCGCATCTTCTTCTGCGATGACGAGGGTCGAGTCCGGCAGCAGATCGGCGAAAGCCATCGGCCGGGGCAGCCCTTCAATCATCCCAGCGATATCGCCTTTGCGCCGGATGGCGGCTTCTATGTCGCCGATGGCTACGGCAATGGCCGCATCCACCGCTTCGACGCCGGCGGCAGCCTGATCGCGAGCTGGGGCTCGGTCGGAACCGCTCCCGGCGCCTTCCTGACGCCGCACGGCCTCTACGTACTCCGCGACGGGCGCGTTATCGTCGCCGATCGCGAGAACAGCCGCGTGCAGAGCTTCACGGCCGAGGGCGAATTGCTGGCCGTGTGGGATGCTTTCCTGCGCCCTCAGGACGTCGTCGCCGACGCCGAGGACCGCATTCTGGTCTGCGATTCCATCCCGACGCTGAGCCTGCTTTCGGCGGATGGCACCCTGCTCGGCCGCTGCCGGCCGGTGCTCAACGGCGCCCACGGCCTGTGGCTTGGAACGGCCGGCGATATCTTCCTCGCGGAGACCAACCCCAACCGCATCACGCGGCTTTTCCCCGTCGCGAGCTGACGCGACGGGCCACCGCGCCCTCATGCGGCGGAGACGGCCGTGCGGTTCTGCAGGCGCGAGACCAGCCGCACGAAGGGCCAGAACATCAGGAAATAGACGATCGCCACCGCGATCAGCGGCGTCGGGTTGTAGAGCAGGCCCTGGGCAAGCTGGGCCGACCGCAGCAGTTCCTGAAGTGCGACGGCGGATGCGATCGAGGTCTGCTTCACCAGCTCGACCGTGTTGCTGATCAGGTCCGGCAGCACGTTGCGCGTGCCCTGCGGCACCACGACATGGATCATGCTCTTGTACCAGCTCAAACCCGTGGAGCGGGCCGCTTCGCGCTGGCCCTTCGGCACGGATTCGATGCCGGCGCGGAAGATCTCGGCGAAATAGCTCGAGCCGTTCAGCGTCAGCGCCAGCACGGCGGCCGTGAACTCGTTGAGCTTCAGGCCGAGGAAGGGCAGGCCGAAGAAGATGAAGATCAACAGCACCAGCGGCGGGATGGCGCGCATCACGTCGACATAGGCGATCAGCAGGAAGCGCAGCAGCCGGTTCGGCACGTCCTGCGCCATGGCGATGGCAATACCGCTGACGACCGAAAGCGGCACGGCGACGGCGGCCAATGCCAGCGTCATCCAGAAGCCCTGCAGCAGCAGCGGCCAGACCTGCTTGAGGACGTCGATATTGAGGAAGGTCGTGACGAGATCGTCCATCATGACCTCGGATGCGCATAGGCGCGTTCGAGCCAGCGCGTGAAGCGCACGAAGGGCAGGAACAGCACGAGGAAGAGCAAGGCGCCGACGGTCAGCGCGGTCGGGTTGGCGACGTTGGACTGGATGCTGGAGGTCACGTTGAGCAGTTCCGGCACGGCCACGACCGAGCCCAGCGTCGTGCCCTTGCTGATGCCGATGGCGCGGTTGGTCAAAGGCGGGATCGAGATGCGCACCACCTGCGGCAGGATGATATAGGCAAGCGTCTTGCTGAAGCTGAGGCCGGTCGAGCGCCCAGCTTCCCATTGTCCCTTATGCACGGCGTTGATGCCGGCCCAGAAGATCTCCTCGGCGAAGGCGGAGAGCACGATCGCCAGCGCCAGCACCGTCGCGGTGATGGGCTCCAGCACCAGCCCGAAATAGGGCAGCGCGAAATAGGCCAGCACGATCAGGACGAGCTGTGGGATCGAGCGGAAGAAATCGATGTAGAAGATGATCAGCCAGTTCAGCGGCCGGATGCCGTAAAGCCTGAGGATCGCCAATGCGAGGCCGAGCGGGATGCCGATCAGAACCGTCAGGATCGACATCTGGACGGTGATCAGGAAGCCGCGCAGGATGTCCGGCCAATAGGCCGACATCAGCGAGAAATCGAAGAAATAGCGGACGATCTGGTCCATGCGCCGTCAGCCGTGCGAGCGCATCACGAAGTCGCGGATGCGCTGGTGCTGCGGATTGATCAGGATCTCCTGCGGCGTGCCCTCGGCCAGGATCGCGCCATGGTCCATGAAGACGACGCGGTCGGCGACGTCGCGCGCGAACTTCATCTCGTGGGTCACGACGATCATGGTCATGCCCATGTCCTTGGTCCGGACCATGACGTTGAGGACTTCGCCGACGAGCTCGGGGTCGAGCGCCGAGGTCGGCTCGTCGAAGAGCATGACCTGTGGCTCCAGCGCCATGGCGCGGGCGATGCCAACGCGCTGCTGCTGGCCGCCGGACAATTCGGCCGGATAGGCATCGGCCTTGTGGGCGAGGCCGACGACTTCGAGATGGTGGCGGGCCTTCGCCTCGGCCTCCTGCTTGCTCAAGCCGACGACCTTGCGCAGCGCGAGCGAGACGTTCCCCAGCGCCGTCTTGTGCGGGTAGAGATGGATACCCTGGAAGACCATGCCGATGCCGCGGCGCAGGCGGTCGAGATCGACCTTGGGGCCGGTGACCTCCTGCCCGCCGAGGCGGATCGTGCCCGCCGTCGGCTCCTCAAGCCGGTTGATGCAGCGCAGGCAGGTGCTCTTGCCCGAACCGGAGGAGCCGACGATCACGACGGCCTCGCCCTTGCCGACCTTGAGGTCGACACCGCGCAGAACCTCGACATTGCCGAAGCTCTTGCGCAAGCCCTCGATCGAAACGATCGTTTCGGAAGGCGTGGCCGTCATGGCGGGCGCTGAGGTCACTTGCAGGCGGCCTTGTGCGGGGTCGCGTCGTAACCCTCGAAATCCGGCGCGCCGATGCCCGGATAGACCTTGGCGCTGGAGGAATCGGCCGCCGGCTTCACGCCGAACCACTTCTCATGGATCGCGGCCAGCGTGCCGTCGCTCTTGATGCATTCCAGCGCGGCCTCGACCTTGGCGCGGAATGCCGCGTCCTCCTTGCGGAAAGCGATGCCGAAATTGTTGCCGCTATTGAGCACGAAGGCGACCTCGGCCATCGGCGTCTGCGTCGAGACATAGCGCGAGACCGGGACGTCGGCGACATTGGCGAAGGCGCGCCCGATCATCACCGCCTGCACGGCGTCGGCGTTCTTGTTGTAGCGCTGGATGGTGTAGCCGTACTTGGCCTCGTTGTCGGTCAGCCACTTGTCGGAGATCGAGCCGTTATTGACGGTCAGCGCCTTGCCCTTCAGCTCCTCCAGACTGGCGATCTTGGCGCCCTTCTTGACGAGGAAGCCGAGGCCCGTCGGCATATAGGGCTCGCTGAACAGCATCTGCGCGGCGCGGTCTTTCGTGATGTTGGTCGGCGCCGGGATCATCTCGTAGCGCTTGGAGAACAGGCCCGCGAAAATCGCCGAGAAATTGGAATCCGTGACCTCGACGCCGGGGCGCCCGAGCTGCTTCGCCAGCGCAGCCGACATGTCGTAGGTGAAGCCCGTCGCCTCGCCGGCCGGCGTCTTGAAGCAGAACGGCGCGAAGCCGAGATCGCAGGCCACCTTCAGCTTCTCGCCCTGCGGATGGTCGGCATCCTGCGCCAGGGCCGGCATGGCGAGCATGGCGCCGAGCACGGCGCCCGCTGCAAAGGCACGCGTCAGCTTGATCGAATTCAGCTTCATCTTTCCCGCTCCCGTTATGCGTTGTGGCTACGCCGCGATTGCTGCCCCCTGTCCCTGCAACAATCCGGCCATGTCCAAGGGGAGCCTAACAGGGCGAAATCATGCCCAGCCAATCATTTATTGTCGGGTGGCCATAACCTGATGTTAAGTTCCGGCCTCACCGTCCTCGCCGGAGGCAGCGGGAGGCGACGGCACCAGGCCGCGCAGGATATCGACGAAAGCACTCGCCGTGCGTGACAGCGGCTCGAAGCGCGGCGTCAGCAGATGGGCGCGGACGCGCGTCTTGGGTGCGAGCGGGCGCGACACCAGTTCCGGCCAGGTCCGCCCACGCAGCACGAACTCGTCGACCACCCCGACGCCCGCCCCCGCACGCACCATCGCGCAGGCGACCGGCGTGAAGCGGACGACGGTGCTGATCCTGAGCGGCGCGGATTTCAATGTGAGGGCACGCCCGACGACATCGCCATAGGGCGTCTGCGGCCCGAACCCGATCAGCGGATAAGGCGCGAGATCGGCCGGGCGGACCACGCGCAATCGCGCCAGCGCATGGTCGCGCGGCATGATCACCATCAGCCGCCCTTCCGTCAGGATCTCCGTATTGAGCGTCGGCTCGTCGACCGGAATGATCGAGACGCCGAGATCGGCGCGGCCGGCCACGACCTTGGCGACGACCTCCAGCAGGGTCAGCACCTCGAACTCGACGCGCAGATCCGGGAAGCGCTCGCGCAGCCGCGCGATGGCGTCCGGCACCAGCGCCTGACCGACGCTCGGGCTCGCGACGATCCGCACCGACCCGGTACCGCGCTCGCGCAATTCATCGGCGAGCTCGTTGACCCTGACCACGCCCTGATGGACCTGGTCGACCTCCTGGAACAGGCGGCGCGCCTCCGGTGTCGGCTGGACGCGGCCGCGCACGCGCTCGAACAGGCGCAGCGCCAATCGGTCCTCGGTATAGGCCAGCAGGCGGCTGATCGCCGGCTGCGAGACCGAGAGCAGGCGGGCGGCGCCGCTGATCGAGCCGGTGATCATGATGGCCCGGAAGACTTCGATCTGCCGGAGATTGAGGCGCATGGCGATAACATCCGTTTATGGTCGGCCGCATAATAAGCATGATTCATTTCGCGCCTAGCGCTCTAAGCTCGACCGCGTGCCGGCAACGACCGGCTCGGGAGAAGGACGAGGCCGGCCGATGAGACGCTTCCTAACCATGAAGGATGTCGAGGCCGCCGTGGCCGGCGGGTCCGTCTTCGCAGCGGGCGGCGGCGGCTGGGCCGATCACGGCCGCATGCTCGGCACAGCCGCGGTCAATACCGGCAGGCCCGAGCTCGTCACCCTAGACGAGATTCCCGACGACGCGATCATCGCGACCGCCGCCGCCATCGGCGCGCCCGGCGGCACGACCGAGTGGGAGATGTGGGGCATCGACTACGTCAAGGCCGTGCAATTGCTGCAGGAGGCGCTGGGCAAGCCGATCTACGGCCTGATCATCGGCCAGAACGGCATGTCGAGCACGCTGAACGCCTGGCTCCCGAGCGCGATCCTCGGCGTCAAGGTGGTCGATGCCGTCGGCGATATCCGCGCCCATCCCACCGGCGACATGGGCTCGATCGGCCTCGCCAACAGCCCGGAAGCGACAATCCAGGTCGCGGTCGGCGGCAACCGTTCCAAGAACCAGTACATCGAACTCGTGACGCGCGGCGCGACGGCCAAGATCTCGCCGATCCTGCGCACGGCGTCGGACATGTCCGGCGGCTTCATCGCCTCCTGCCGCAACCCGGTCCCGGCGGCCTATGTCCGCAAGAACGCCGCGCTCGGCGGCATCTCGATGGCGCTGGCGCTGGGCGAGCGCATCCTCGCCGCCAAGCCGAAGGGCGGCAGCGCGGTGATCGACGCGATCTGCGACGAGACCGGCGGCTCGATCATCGCGCGCGGCACGGTCGCGAAGAAGGACGTACGCTACACCAACGAGGCCTTCGATATCGGCACGATCCAGGTCGGGACCGGTGCCGCCGCCCGCGTCATCCATGTCATGAACGAATACATGGCCGTGACCGATCCCGACGGCGCCCGGCATGCCTGCTTCCCGGACGTGATCACCACGCTCGACGCCGACGGCCAACCGGTCAGCTCCGGCCATGTCCGCGAGGGCATGGAACTCTCGGTGCTGCGCGTGCCCAAGGACAAGATCCCGCTGAGCTCCAGCGTGACCGACCCCAGCGTCTATCCGATCGTCGAGAAGGCGCTCGGCATGAACTTCACCGACTACGCGCTCGGCCGCGAAGGCTGAGCACATTTCCACCCGCCCCTGCATGATAACCGGATAACCCGACCATGAGCGATTTCGATCTCGTCCTCCGCGGCAATATCGTGCTGTCCGACCGGATCATCGAGGACGGCTATGTCGCCGTCAGCGGCGGCAAGGTCGGCAAGGTCGGCTCCGGCACGCCACCTTCGGCCCGCGAGACGCAGGATTTCCGCGGCCAGTGGATCATTCCCGGCGTCATCGACGGACAGGTCCATTCCGGCAGCCAGGCCAATCACGAGGGCATCGGCATGTGCTCGCGGGCGGCGGCGGCCGGCGGCGTCACCGTGATGGTCGACATGCCCTATGACGAGCCGGAGCCCGTCACCAGCGCCAAGCTCTTCAACGAGAAGGTCGCGGTGGTCGAGCGCGACGCCCATGTCGATGTCGCGCTCTATGCCACGATCACCATCGAGAACGGCCTGCATGCCATTCCGGGCCTCGTCGAGGCCGGCGCCTGCGCCTTCAAGTTCTCGACCTTCGAGGCCAATCCGACGCGCTTTCCGCGCATCGGCGACGACACGCTCTACGAGGCCTTCAAGCTGATCGAGCCGACCGGGCTGCTCTGCGGCGTCCATAACCAGGACCAGGAGATGACCCGGCGCAATATCGCGAAGCTGATCGAGGCCGGCGATACCGGCCCGGACGCCTTCCTGCGCGCCCATCCCCCGCTCGTCGAGAACCTCGCCACCGCCCGGATCTACGAGATCGGCGCCGAGACCGGGGCGCGTGCGCACGCCGTCCACGTCTCGACCTCGCGCGGCTTCGAGATCTGCAACATGTACAAGCAGGCCGGATACAAGGCGACGGTCGAGAGCTGCGTGCAGTATTTCATGCTCAATGCCGAGGAGCATGGCCCGCGCTTCGGCGCCAAGATCAAGCATTACCCGCCGATCCGCCCGAAGGCCGAGAGCGACCTGCTCTGGAGCCATCTCGCCGCCGGCCATTGCGACTTCATCTCGTCGGACCACGTCTCCTGGGGACTGGAGAAGAAGGGCGATCCGATGATCTTCAAGAACACCTCTGGCGGGCCCGGCATCGAAACCCTGCTGCCGGCGCTCTGGACCGGCTGCGAGGAGCACGGCCTGTCGCCGACCATCGTGGTGAAGCAGCTCTGCGAGGGGCCGGCCAAGGCCTTCCTGCTCGCCGACAAGGGCCGGCTCGAAGCCGGCGCCGATGCCGACATCACCGTGCTGGAGCCCGGCCGCTTCATCCACGACCCCAGCAAGAGCCTCGCAGCCGTGAAATGGAGCTCGATGGAGGGCCGCGAATTCCGCGTCCGCGTCGCCGCAACCTATGTCCGCGGCCAGCTCGCCTGGGACGGCAAGGAGATCCGCAACAAGGCCGGCGACGGCCGCTTCCTGCGCCCGGCGGCGTGACCGTCATGTCGATCGATCAGGACCGGCTCTGGCGCCGCATCGAGGCTCTCTCCGGGATCACCGACCCGGAGCGTCCCTGGACGCGCCGCTCCTTCACCCCGCGCTTCCTGGAAGGGCGCGAATGGCTGGCGGCGGAATTCCGCGAGGCCGGGCTGGAGACGGAGCTCGATGCCGCCGGCAACCTGATCGGCCGGCTCGCGGGCGCCGATCCGAGCTTGAAGCCGATCCTGATCGGCTCGCATTCCGACACGGTGCCCTCGGGCGGGCGCTATGACGGCATTCTCGGCGTGCTCGCCGCGCTGGAAGTCGCACAGAGCTTCAGCGAGCGCGGGGACCGCCTGCGCCATACGCTGGAGGTCGTCGATTTCCTGGCGGAGGAGCCGAGCGAATTCGGCCTCTCCTGCATCGGCAGCCGCGCACTCGCGGGAACGCTGAGCGAGGAGCATCTGGCAATGACCCGCCCCAACGGCATGACGCTTCGCGAGGGCATCGCTTTCGTCGGCGGCCGGCCGGCGGAGCTTGCCTCGGTCAAGCGGCCGGCCGACGGCATCGCGGCTTATGTCGAGGTTCATATCGAACAGGGCCGCGTGCTGGAAAACGAGCGCATCCCGATCGGCATCGTCACCGATATCGTCGGCATCCGCCGCGAGCGCATCATCGTCACCGGCCGGGCCGACCATGCCGGCGCGACGCCGATGCCGCTCAGGGCCGACGCGCTGGTCGGCGCCGCGAAGCTCATCGAAGCCGCCTACAAGCGCGCGCTTTCGACCGCGCGGGACAACCAGCCGCTGGTCGCCACCTTCGGGCGCATCGAGGTCAGCCCCAATGCCGCGAACGCCGTGCCGGGCGAGGCGGTGATGACGCTGGAAGTCCGCTCCGGCAACGAGGCGGCGGTGAAGGCCTTCGGCGAGGCCTTGGTGCGCGACCTGCGCCCGGCCCTCGAAGAACTGCGTCTCACCATCGCGGTGGAGCCGATCAGCCATGTCGCGCCGACGGCCTGCGCGCCGGAGGTTCGCTCGGCCATCGCCAGTGCCTCGACCTCGCTGGGCCTCGCGACGCGCGACCTCCCGAGCGGGGCCGGTCATGACGGCGTCCACATCGCCCATATCGGTCCGGTCGGCATGCTCTTCGTGCCCTGCCTCGAAGGGCGCAGCCATGCGCCGGAGGAATCGATCACGCCCGACCAGGCCGGCGACGGCGCCCGCGTGCTGGCCGAGACGGTGCGCCTGCTTGATACGAGTCTGAGCTGAGCCGATGGACTGGGCTGCAAGCGACCTTGGGGAGCGCGATCTCTACAAGCTCCTCGTCAACACGGTGCTGCCCCGTCCGATCGCGCTCGTCACCACGGTCGACGCGGAGGGACGCGCCAATGCTGCGCCCTTCAGCTTCTTCAACGTGTTCAGCCATGCGCCGCCACTGGTCGTGCTCGGCATCGAGGGGCGCAGCGGCGCGGCGCCGTTGAAGGACACGATGCGCAATATCCGCGAGACCGGCGGCTTCGTCGTCAATCTCGTCGACCGGGCGATGGTCGCGGCGATGCAGGTCTGCGCCATCGACTTCCCCTCGGAGGTCGACGAGATCGCAGCGGCCGGGCTCGATATCGCGGCGGGCGCCAAGGTCGCGGCGCCACGGCTCACAGCCTCGCCGGTCCAGCTCGAATGCCGCGAGACGGTCTCGCTCTCGCTCGGCACGCGGCATCGCAATCTCGTCGTCGGTGAGATCGTCCATCTTCATATCCGCGACGGCATCGTCGACGAGCGCCTGCATGTCGATATCGACAAGCTCGATCTGGTCGGCCGCCTGCATGGCGCCGACTGGTATCTCGGCCTGGGCGACCGCTTCCAGGAGCCGCGCCAGACGGTGGACGGCTGGCGCGAGCGGGTCCGCCCCACCATTCCCGAAGGAGAGGCCTCGTGAGCGGCACGATCTACGTCATCAACCCGAACTCGACCGAGCGCGTCACGCGGGGCATCGATGAGGCCGTGGCGCCGCTGCGCATGGCCGGCGGGCCGGCGATCGAATGCCTGACGCTGGCCGATGGCCCGCCCGGCATCCAGTCGCAGCGTGATGTCGACGGACTGATCCCGGCCCTGCTCAAGCGCGCCGCTGGCCTTGAGAACGAGGCCGCCGCCTTCGTCGTCGCCTGCTTCTCCGATCCCGGCATGCATTCACTGCGCGAGCAGAGCACGAAGCCTGTGCTCGGCATCGCCGAATGCGGCGTGCTGACGGCGCTGACGCTCGGCCAGCGCTTCGGCATCGTCGCCATGCTGCAGAATTCGATCCCGCGCCATCTGCGCTATCTCGGCGCCATGGGCATGATGGACCGGTTCGCCGGCGACCTGCCGGTGAACCTCACCATCCAGGAGATGGCCGACGAACGGATTACGCTGGAGCGGATGATCGGCGTCGGGCGGAGCTTGCGCGACACGCACCATGCCGATGTGCTGGTGATGGGCTGCGCCGGCATGGCGCGCTTTCGCGAGCCGCTGGAGCGCGAGCTCGGCGTACCCGTCGTCGAGCCGACGCAGGCTGCCGTGACCATGGCGATCGGGCGCGCCCGGCTGGGCTGGGGCGGGCGCCCTCTGGCCGGGAGCTGAAACCGCTTATCGCGGATAAGACTGAATAGCATTTGCAATAGATGCCTTTGCAACCACGCCTTCGGCCGCACCATCAATCAGCGCGCCAACGGCGCCCCGCACAGCAAGGCCGGAAGGCGATCAGGCCTGTCGGGCGCCGTGCTCGCCCGACGGGAAAGAACCTCTTCATCCGGGCAGATGATTGCCCTTTCACCAGCAACTGAGGACCACCATGGCTCTGCTCGATGAAACCGCTGATGGCGTCTACGTCATTGCGGTCACGCCCTTCACCGAAACCGGCGCACTCGATCTCGACAGCACCGATCGCATGGTCGATTTCTACCTGGAGAAGGGCGCGACCGGCCTCACCGTGCTCGGCATGATGGGCGAGGCCCCGAAGCTGACAGCGGAGGAATCGCGCATCTTCGTGCGCCGCGTGCTGAAGCGCGTGAATGGCCACATGCCGGTCGTCGCCGGCGTCTCGGCAGCAGGCTTCGCCGCGATGGCCGAGCTCAGCGAGAGCGTGATGGGCGATGGTGCAGCCGGCGTCATGGTCGCGCCACCCTCGAACCTGCGCACCGACGACCAGATCATCTCCTATTACGCGATGGTGGCGGAGACGCTGGGCGCGAAGACGCCCTTCGTGCTGCAGGATTTTCCGCTCGTCACACAGGTCCAGATCACGTCCGCCGTGATCCTGAAGATCGTCGCCAATCATCCGACCTGCGTCATGCTCAAGCACGAGGACTGGCCGGGCCTCGCCAAGATCTCGGCGCTGCGTGCGGCCAGCGACAAGGGCGGCCGCCGCATCTCGATCCTCGTCGGCAATGGCGGCATGTTCCTGCCGGAGGAATTGTCGCGCGGCGCCGACGGCGCCATGACCGGCTTCGCCTATCCCGAGATGATGGTCGATGTCTGGAAGGCGCATGCCGCCGGAAAGGTCGAGCGGGCGCATGACCTGTTCGATGCCTATCTGCCGCTGGCGCGCTACGAGCAGCAGCCCGGCCTCGGCCTCGCCATCCGCAAGTATACGCTGGCGAAGCGCGGCGCGATCGCGTCCGCCACGTTGCGCAAGCCAGGCGGAGCATTGTCCAAGGCGGATGTCGCCGATATCGAACGGCTCATCGCGCGGCAGGAGCGCCGCCTCAAGGAGATCGGCTGATGGACCTCGGACTTTCCGGAAAGCGCGCCCTCGTCCTGGGCGCGAGCCGTGGGCTCGGCGCGGTGATCGCACAGACGCTCGCCGCCGAGGGCGCGACGGTGATCGCCGCGGCGCGCAGCACCGATGTGACGGAGACCTGGATCGCCGGCCTGCCGGCCGAGCAGCGCGGCCGTGCCAGCTCCGCCAAGCTCGACCTCACCGATCTCGCTTCGATCGATGCTCTCGCCGACAAGCTGATCGCGGAAGGCGGCGTCGATATCCTGATCGGCAATTCCGGCGGCCCGCCACCGGGCGAGGCGCGCGATGCCAAGCGCGACGACTGGCTGAAGTATTTCGAGGGCATGGCCGCCAACCTGTTCCATCTGGCGCAGCGCCTGCTGCCGGGGATGACGGAGCGCGGCTTCGGCCGCATCGTCACCATCGCCTCCTCCGGCGTCGAGCAGCCGATTCCGCGGCTTGCTCTCTCCAACGGCATCCGCGCCGCCGTGATCGGCTGGTCGAAGACGCTGGCCTCGGAGGTCGCGGGCAGCGGGGTCACGGTCAATGTCGTGCTGCCCGGCCGCATCCACACCGAACGCGTCGACCAGCTCGACGATGCTGCGGCAGCTCGCAGCGGCGGCACGCGCGAGGCCGTGGCCAAAGCCTCTATCGCGACGATTCCCGCGGGCCGCTACGGCAAGCCGCAGGAATTCGCCGATGTCGTCACCTTCCTCGCCAGCGAACGAGCGAGCTATGTGACGGGTGCGAAAATCCGCATCGACGGCGGCTTGATCCGCGGAATCTGACACATTGGCGAGGGTTGCGGGTCGATTTGCCGTTTCCTGCACCCTCAACCGCTGGGGGGATAGCCTATCGGGCCAGGCGAACGGTAGGCTCTTGCCCGCCGAGTCAGAACATGTGAGCACGAACGCATTGCCTGCGATCGTTGCACATGCCGCGCCGGTTTCGATCGGTCGGCCCGCGATTGAATTGACGAGCGGCGGCAGGAGCGGGCGGGAGACGACAGAGAAGCGATGAATATTCTCCTGCGACTTCATACATCGCTGCAAAATCGTCGGTTCGCCCAGGCCCTGCGGAAACGCGACCGGCAGGCGCTGGCAGCGCTCGTCATCGAGGGAGGCTTACGGCCAACGCCGGAGCAGGCCCTTTCAGCCGCGCGCCTTCTGATCGATGACGGGCGGGTGGAAGCGGCGGCTACCCTGCTTCAGAACGCGTTGCGGGCTGAACCGGGTCAGACAATGCTGATATCCGCCCTGCAGGAGGCCCGTCGGCGGATCGTCAGCATCACTCCTTCGGCTACGGCCAAAAATCTGGCACACCGCGCTGATGCCGAGCGGGATGCCGGCAATACGGCCGCTGCCGCCGCGCTTTATCAGGAAGCGCTCGCACTCGCCCCCCACGCGGCGCATTGGCGCGTTCAGCGTGCGAACATGCTGAAGGATTCGGGCGAACTCGCAGCTGCCGAACTCGATTACCGCCGGGCGCAGCTGGAGCGGCCGGAGGATGCCGATATTCCGCTTCAGCTCGGTCGTGCCCTGAAAATGGCAGGCAGGATAGAGGAAGCTCGCGAGAGCTTTCGCGAGGCACTGCGGCGAGACCCGGTCAACCGAGCAGCTCACGATGAACTCGCCTGGCTGGGCGAGCCGCAAGACCATATCCACCGGACACTCGCCGCGCTCGAACGCGGGGAGCCCTCCGCCCTCTTTTCCCTTGCGGACGCTCTTGCCGGGCTGAGGGACAACTTCTCCCGGATCGAGAGATTACTGCCGTCCGTCTCGGCCGGCTCCGCGTTCCCATCCGAGCTCCATGATCTTTTTCGGCGTCACTACCCATCGCCGGCCGCACCGCCCCCTCGAAAGCCCTTCCGCCTGGCCATCCTGTTCGATGCCGACGCCGGGACGGACCACTCCTTCCATACCCGGCTCGATGCGCTGATCGCACTGGCGAGCCGGCACGTTATGCTGATTGCAACCGGAACCGACGCGCGCCGAAGCGACGACATCATGCGCCGGGCAGCGCCCGAGGCAGGCAAGCACCTGCTCTGCAGGGCCGAGCTGACGCTTCCGGCGCTGGCCTCACTCCTCGTCGAGCATGACTGCCACGGCCTCCTGATCCTGGACGGTGAGGCCGTCCCCGATGCGGCCGCGCCAGGCTGGTTCACCCTCGCGCTCGAGCGTGCCGAGACCGCGTATGCCGACGGCGAAAGCGGGCGCCTTTCCGCGCATGGGCAAATCGAACGTCACGAACCGATCCTGCGTTCGCGCCACGATTCGTATGGGGGCACCGCCGAACCGGGCAGCGCCTTCGCTCTGAGGCGCGAGACGCTGGAGAAGATTGCCACCGCGCAAGCCGGCCTGTTGCCGAGCGTCGCGGCCCTGGGAGCAGCGGCAGCGAATCGCACGGCACCGCTGCACATCCCGCTTTTTCTGGCTTGCGACCTTGGCGGCGTGCCGGCCTCGCCCCCCACACCTGTGGCGATCCAGAGCGGCCCACCTGTCAACATCGGCTGCGTGATCCCGACCCGCGACCATGCCGAGGATGCGGAGCGCTTCGCCCGCTCTCTGCGGGCAACAGCTCGCCACCCCGAAGCGCTGTCGATCGTCGTCGTCGACAACGGCGTTCTCGGAGAGGGATTAGCCGCACTCGCGCGACTGGCGGGCGACGGTGTCAAAATCCTGCGGGATCACGAGGCCTTCAACTGGTCGCGGCTGAACAACCGCGCCGTGGCCGAACTCGGGGAGGCGCAGATCCTGCTCTTCGCCAATGATGACATGGAGATGCTGACGCAGCATTGGGACGATGAGCTCCGCGCGGTTCTGGCCCTCGATGGCGTCGGCGCAGCGGGAGCGAAGCTCCTGTACCCGGACCGGACCATCCAGCATGCCGGGATTCTCTGCTCATGGGCAGGTCGCCCTGAGCATGAGGGCCGCGGCGAACCAGAGAGCGCAGCCGGCCCTGCGGGCCGCTGGCAGCGCCGGCGCAAGGCCCAGGCCGTGACCGGCGCCTTCCTGGCGACCGGCCGGGCCGAATACGAGGCGCTTGGCGGTTTCGACCCGGATTTTCCCCTCGCGTTCAACGACATCGATTTCTGCCTGCGACTGCGCGAGCTGGGCCACGACACCCTCTACACACCGCACATCACCTTGATCCATCACGAATCCAAGACGCGCGGCAGGTATGCCGCCGATATCTCGCAGGCGGCCCGTGCCGCTGCGGAGGACAGGCGCTTCAATGCACGCTGGCCCGCCCAGCTCAAGCTCGACCCGACCGTCAATCCCAACTGGTCCGAGGCCTTCGCACCGTTCCGCGCCTATCGCCCCGCGACGGATGCTGCTGTCCTGCATTACCTCGATGAACAGCTCGCGCCGGCGGACAAAGCCGCGGCGAGCCGCCCCTCAGCACAACTCCACCCTACAGAGGCGGAAGAACAGCCGGCTTCATCGCAAAGCGCCCGGCATGCCGGGAGAATGGCCGGTAGCCCTGACAACGCCCCGGATCAGCTTGGCTGATCCAAAGGAAGCGTGATACCCCAAGGCACGACAGCGATCGAACAGCCGAAGGCGAGCCCCGATTTGTCCAGCCAACCCACCATGCGCGATACGCTAGCGGTCAAACAACGGGTCTACCAGGCCTTGATCGTGCGCTATCTGGTCGGGCGATACGGTCGAGGGAATATCGGCTTCCTCTGGGTCATCGCCGAACCGATGCTGTTCTGCAGCGGCGTCATGATCGTCTGGTCCATTACGAAGGGCAGCCTCACGCACGGCGCCAACGTCGTCGCCCTCGCCTACACCGGATATCTGCCCTTGCTCCTGTGGCGGCATTTGTCGTCGATGCAGCACCTTCTGAGAGGGAGCAAGCATCTCGTCATTTTCCGAGATATCCATCTCCTGGATGCCATCTTCACGCGATTTATACTCGATTTCATTTCGATTTCGGCCAGTGCCCTGATCGTCTACTTGTTCCTGCAGGCGATCGGCTCCTTGCCCGAAGCCTATGACTGGGCCGACATGCTCCATGGCTGGTTCCTCATGGGCGCGCTCGGTTTCGGCGCCGGCCTCCTGATCGCGGCGCTCAGCGAACTCTCCGAGATCGTCGAGAAGCTCGTCGGGCCGTTCCAGTATTTTCTTCTGCCGTTCGGCGGAGCCTTTTTCATGGTGGGCTGGCTCCCGGATGCCGCCAAGGACATCATCTGGTACGTGCCTCTCGTTCACAGTTATGAATTGATCCGAGGCGGATATTTCGGCCCCGAGATCCCGACCTACGCAACGCCCGCCTATGCCTGGGCATGGGCGCTGGTGACGACAGGCCTCGGCTTCCTGACCTTCCGCCTGGTCGAAGACCATGTCGGCCAGAATTAGCAGAATGCACCTCCCCCTCCGGCGCTGGAGCACTCCGATCCGGGCGGCGGCGTTCATGTGTCGGACGCGGATCCTCGCAGCTATCAGCCACGCCGGAGCGATTGCGGGGCTTCTTGTCGCCGCACTCGCCTCATTGCCGGCCGGAGCCCAGCCCGCCCCTTTCTGTCCGCTCGCCGAACGCCGCGAGGTCTGCGTGCGTCCGGCCTGCATCGTCGATCCGGCAGTGCCGAAGCCGAACTGGCACGATGCGGCCCAGTGCATGCGAAGAACTCGCGTGCCAGATGTCCAGAAGGCGGCGTGAAAATCCGCCGGTCAGGGCGGGCAGAGAAGGCGACGCATGATCTAAGCATCGCCCCTCAAGGCCCCGCACAAACCGTCAATGGGTCCATCGCCAAGCAAGAAGCGCCACGACGATACCCGCAGCGCAGTATCCTGCGCCACGCGCAACCCGCCGCGCTTTCGCGACGAGGCCGTAAATGATGTAGGACAGGTCGTCCATGGCGGCCTCCAGAGCGGCAGATCGCAACAGACGCTCCCGTTTCCCGGCGGAATTAGGGCAAGAGTACTCAGCCTATTACTAAGAGCTTAACCCGCCCAAATCGCAACCCCCTTGCTAGTACGCGCAGGATGCCTCAAAGCTTCCGAAATCATTCTTTGCCCCGGGAGGCGAGAGAAGCCGAATGTACGCTTACCTGCTGTTTTCGATCAAGAACCTAGCTTATCTGTCCGATATCCAGTCTTTCATTGCTTCAGCTTCGACAATCCTTCCGCCCGGCTTCAGTTCGAAGCCAACTATCGTTCAACCGTCCGATGCGGTTCTGCTTTGCTATTGGTCTGCACCTTATGCGGACGGGCTTGCACCAGCAATCAATCCAGGCCACGTCATCACGAATCTCGGCACATTCCTTTGCAGCAATTACGCCGCCGAAGGCGTCCTTGGTCCTAGCGGCTCCCTCTCGCAACTTGCGCGGGTTTCCGGCACCAAGCTGTCATTCGACAGAAGCCCGGGTGGCGTAGCATCATGGGCTTGGGTAACGTCGGCGGGCTCATCCGCAATGGCGTGGAGCACGATCCCCTCGGCCATCACGACGTTCGTTGCCAAGAACCGAGACGGCTTCTGCGTTGCTGGCAACCGCCCGCGGCTGACGTATGCAGCCTCGGTGCTATCGCGTGGCTACCGCCCATCATTGGACTATCTGCCAAAGTATCTCACCGCAGGGTTCGCCTTCGACGGTCTGACGCCTTACGATGGAACGCGAGCGGTGCCTTCTGGAATGGCCGTGGCGCTAAAAGACGGCCAATATTCCATTACGGACCACCCGACGCCGGCGATCGAGGCAATTCCGCAGGATTGCCCTCTTGACCAGAAAGCCGAAGCTCTTGCCGACCTGCTGAAGGGGGCGGTCTGGCCAGCCGCCCGCACTAAGGCAGGGATTTTCATGTCGGGCGGCAAAGACAGCCGCACGATAGCCGCAGCTCTCCTTGGCCTTGGCGTCTCCGACGCTGAAGCCTTCACATTCGGCAACGATACGACCGGCGAGGGCGAGATCGCCCAAGAGGTCACCCGCACCGCTGGCTTCTCATTTGAGTTTCGACCGCAGCGGATCATCACCGACCCGATCAATGCGCTCGCATCGGCATTGCGGACATCGGAAGGCCTAGGCACCGCCTTCGCTCACCAATACCACTACCTATACGACCTTTCGTTCTCGTCTACGCGACCCTCCTTCCACGGGCACGGTCACCTCCTGCGAGGCGGATCGGCTCGCACGATGAAGCGTGATCCGGAATTCCTTGCGTCATTCAACCGCGGCTGGATCGTCTCACCTTACGTGACATCCCATGCAGCCGAAACCACAGAGCGCGCGTTCGCAGCCTATATGCGAGAGCGCCTCCCCCTCCTGTCGAGGGAGCCACTGGACGCGCTGTTCTATCCCAACCGGGACTTCCGTCTCAGCCTTTTCAGCGCACCGAGCGCTCTCGATCTGACGGCTCAAACCCTCATGTGCTACCCGCTACTCGACGAACGCGTTGCGCAGTTTGCAGGCGCCCTCTTTGCCTTCGACCGGATATCGGAGAGGGTCGTTTTCGGCGCCATCAAGAAGCTAGCACCACAGATCGCCGCCCTGCCATTGTTCGGCGAAATCTGGCGGTTCGACAGGGATCCGCATCGCGTGGCATTCGTCGATAGCGATCACAACTATCAGGACGGTTTCGCGGCTCGGCAGCCTCGCGAGGCAAACAAATTCACCAATCTGACGATGCCCAAGAGCGCGATCGTCCTTGATGCCGATGGCGTTAGCCACAGCAAGCGGAAGAAGGACATCGCGAATCTCGTCCTTCAAAGCTCTGTGTGGCGTGATATACAGCCGAGCATCATTCCTGATATGCAGGCCGAACTATGGCTTAGCGCCTTAGGGCGCCCAATCGACCACAGCGACAAGCACCCGAACGAGCGCTTTGTGATCGGCCAGTTCCTCGACCGGATAGCAGTTGCCGCTGCAATCTATGAAGTCAGATGGTAGCAACCCGACGCGCATTTCTGACCGGCGCTGCAGCCGCGATTGCTGCCCCGAGCGTTCGCGCATATGCCGCGCTCAATGTCAGGGACTTCGGCATTCGTGGCGACGGGATCAAGGACGAAACTGAGGGGTGGCTAGCGCTAACCCGCCAGATGCATCGCCAGCCCAACCTCTCAATCCGAGGTAACAGGGGTGATGTTTACCGATTGGACGGAGACTCGGTGATCGAGTTTCCGGATTCATGCCGGCTTGAACTCGATGGCGCCCGCTTACTGCGAACCAAGCCCATCCCGAGAGGTCGCTATTTGATGACCTTCGGCACCGATGCCGCCGTTGACCGGATTGATATCGAGCTTGCCGAAGGAGCAGCTTTCAACCGACTTGTGCGATTTTACGACCGGGCAAAAGTTGAGGCGATTTCCATTCGAGCCGCGCGGCGCGTGAAGAATAAGACCTCCGATCTGGACGCAGCTATTCTGTTTGTCGGCAACCAAAACAAGTCCACTCTCGCCGACGATCAAGCCGGTCATTTTCGGTTAGCCAGGATCGACTCCAACAATATTGACGCCGTCGTTCTATTTACCCAATTCTCAGTAGCCGCCGGCCAGCCGAACCCGTTGCAGGACGTATCGATAGGGACATGTCGCTTCCACAGGTCGGTGCTGGGACTTTATCTCCGCAACGTCAAAGGTGGGACCATCGAGGACGTCAAACAGGACGGCTTCGCGGATGGAGCCCAGCCCGCTGAAGTCGGCGGCAATGCGGTGCTCTGCAACGGCGGCCATGACCTCCTGTTCAGGCGAATAGAAGCAATCGATACCCCATCCCATGGCATGCGCATTGGAGGGCCGGTCAAGAACACCTTCGAACTTGAGCCCTCAAACATCACGGTCGAGACATTTGTTTCTCGACGTTCACGGAGATCCGGCTTCAAATGCAAGCCGGGTCGAGAGGGATCGCGCGCTAAGAACATCGTCCTGCGCAATGCGGAAATCTACGATGCCCATTTTGCCAATGCGCCGAGCACGAACGAGCAAGGCGTTCTCGTGGAATGCACTGATGGGTTCTCGGCTGGTACGGTGACTGTTGGCGTCAAGGACGCGAAGGACGGGACCTCTTGTCACGACGCGGTCCACCTTTCGAATGTGGCGAACGCCAGTTTTGACAAGCTCGTATCCGACCGACCTTACCGTCACCACGTCTGGATCAACACGACCCCGCAGGCGCACTTCCCACCTGGCCCGGTGCGGGATATCCGGTTTGGGGCAATCGATGGGCGTGGCGCCCGCGCAGCCTCAATTGGGATCGACGGCCTCGATCAGGAAGTTGGCAATATAGAAGTTCAAAACGCGCTGCTCCGTGGCAGCTCAGTTCTCGACCTCCGTAGCGGCAAGGTGACGGGCAGAATCTCTATAGATGGAGATGTAGGTCGCAGCCAGTCAACGTGTTCTCCGACGGTCGACGCCAGCAGGGTCCGCATCAACGGGAGACCGTGCTGAGAGCGAGCACCGCTGAGGGCGCGTCAACTCATCGGACCTTTACGATCAGGCTGCCCGAAGTGCGGACAATGGCCGCGAACTTTCGCAACCCACGCGACGTGCCATGCGACATCGCCGCCCGAGGGATCGGTCGCGCTGTAAAAGTTGTATATGAATTCATCCTCAATGACGTTCTGTAGCGATTGGTGCAGCAGGTTGAAGCTGACCGCAGCTACGACAACGCAGCGTTCCGCCAGGCCCTCGCCACCAAGGGCATCACGCCCTGTATTCCCTCAAGCCGCAGCCGGAAAATCCCTTATCCCTACAACAAGGCGCTCTACCGCCAGCGCCACAAGGTCGAGAACCTCTTCGCTAGGCTCAAGGACTGGCGACGCATCGCAACACGTTACGACCGATGCGCCGACACATCCTTCTCAGCAATCTGCATCGCTGCTACCGTCATCTTCTGGTTGTCACGCAATGAGTCCTGAGCCGGCTAGACTGCAGCGAGAGCCCGCTACGATAAGCACCGAGGCTACCGCCCGAGTATGCGCCAACGCCATGCGTCCAAACTGGACCAAAACTCATCCGGCAGGACGGAGGGAGCGAAGAGCCAATTTCTATCCTCGCCAGCGTTTACAACGTCGACGGCCCTTCGAACCTTCCACGTCGCCTTCGATGTTATGTGATAGGCAACGTAGCCACTGTTTTGTAGAAAATCGTTCATGAACGCTGCCGTCTCACCGGACGGCAGTACTTCGATAACCATGTGCGGACGCAGCTTAGCGATCGTACCCGCCGCACCTCGGATCACGTCAGGCTCGGTGGTTTCGGTATCGATCTTGAGGACACCGATTTCCTGAGGCGCCAGATTATCGAGAGTATCGCATTCGACATCAATGACGCCGGCATGCGATCGAAACTCTGCGTTCAGGCTATTCGACGCATCTGATCGCGCCGAGAGGTAGAATTGGACATTCCCGGATTTGGAGGAAAGAGCCACGCGCTTCACATCGATAGGCAGGTAATGGCGCTTAGCGGCATCGTCGAGCGCATCCGCCAGTTCAGGGGTTGGCTCGAATGAGACGCAAGGCCGACGCAAGGTCGCGGCAACAAGCAGCGAAAAGACGCCGACATTTGCCCCGACATCATAAAATGGGCCCTTTGTTATTTGCATTGCTGCAAGGCAAGCCGCAATCGCGTGCGGCTCGTGCGCGCCCAACCCTCGCTGCTCGATTACGCGCGGGACGTGACAATGAGCGGGGGCGGTAAGAGTGATTGACTGGTAAGCGCCGGCCGCGAGCGTAACGGTTCGCGTTGCGGGCTGCTTGCTGATGGTGGCATTAGGCTTACTGGCTGACATCCGCCGTCTCTGACGTGAAAGAATCAATCGTAACTGATAATTTAATAGCATCTACCTAGCTAGATTAACTCTATATTCTCCTCCACGCTCGCCTAAAAATCATAAAATCATACCATTTTCTCTAGCGCGCTAAACTGATTTAGCGCAGTCTTGATAGAGACGCCTTCCGCTATCGGCTTCCCTCAAGCTCGTCGTTTCGGCCAGCATTCTAAGAGGTTGACGCACGTAGTCAAACAAAAGGCGATACACTGCGGATCAGCGTTCTGATGGACTTGCCAACCATCGAGGCTTCGCGGCCCAACTTCATCCTGGAGATCATCTGCCGGGCCTATTGCCTGCCCGCCGAAGAACGCCTGCTCGGTCAGATCAACCGGTGGCTCAGCGTGCTCGGCACGCTTCCGATCGCCAAGGAATGACCTGGCTCGGATACCTACTTGCGTGATGCCGTTTCCAGCCGGTCGACGCGCGCCGAAAGCTCCCTGATCGCCTGCACCATCGGGGCGATCAACTGATCGTAGCGCAGCGACTGGCGGCTGTCGGGATCGGCGGGATCGTCCTGCAACCAGATTCCGCAGTCGACGCCGGCCGCCTCCAGTGCCGCCCGCACCTCCTGCGCCATCAACCCGGCATGATAGCGGCTGCCCTCGCGGGTGGTCGCGACGGCCCGGATCTGCGCCGGCTCTCCGGCCTCCCCTGCCTCCAGCGCGAGCGCCGGCTCGGCCCGCTCCTCCACAAGCCTGCCGCCTTCGCGCCAACGGAACAGTTTCGGCCGCAAGGCCAGCACGAAGTCGAGGCCGAGCGGACAATCGCACACATCCATCTTGAGCCGCTCGTCGGAGGCCTGGATCACGCCGCCCGCTGCATAAACGCTAGCCCAGCGATAGCTCGCGCTGCCGAGGCTATGAGCATTGTCGACGGCCGGCGACACCGCCCCGGCAACCGTGAGCCGCGCATGCGGCGCCGTTACGCCAAGGCCGAGATCGCCCGCCCCCGTCAGCCGCAAACGCTCGGTCAGGGTCCCCCCTGCCGGCGTCGTGGAAAAACTCAGCCGGCCCGGCACCACGCCGCTGCCCACCGTCGCGTCGATAGCGGCGGTGATCGAGGCGGCACGGAGGAACGCCGTCCCATCGCTGCCCTCGAAATGCATGCCGCCAAGCGCGTCGTTTGCGGCGGTGGCCGCGTGCGCCCCGATGGTGGCGCCACGGCTCTTGGCGAAGACGATGCCGTTCGGTCCGCCGGAACTGCCGACCCAACGGCTGAGCAGAATGCCAGACCCCGCCGAGGTGTTGTTCATCTGGAAGGTCGGCCGCACCGAGAAGGCCGCGAAGATATTGCTGGTGTCGCCGCTCAGCGAGGTGATGAGATGGCCTTCCGACGTGAAGTGAAGACGCGTGCGATCCGCCGTGCGCAAGTCGAGCTCGTGCGGCGTCGCCATCAGGCTCGACGTCCAGGCCGCGCCATCCTCCGACAGCTTGAGCTCGAACGCAGCCGAGCCAGTGAGGCCGATTTCGGCTCGGCCGGAAAACCCGGTCTGGAAGAGCACGCTTGCCGTGTTCTCGACGGCGATCCTGCTTACCGCGACGCGGCAATCGCCGCTTTCCTCCGCCGCGGCATGAAACAGCGCGGCAGACGAGCGCACCGCCAGGCGCGCGGGGAGCGCGGCTTGCGTGTTGATGCCGAGGCTGTCGGCCAGCTGCGATTTGACCGGCCGCCATGCGCCCTCGGACCAGACCTTCAGCGCACCGTCCTGCTCCAGGAAGGCGACCCAGCCGGGGCGAGGCGGGACAAAGCGCCAGCCGCCGCCTTCCTCCTTCTCGGCGATGTCACCAACTGCCCCACCCCCGGCTGCGGCGAGCAGAAGCACGCGATCACCTGCCTCAGCCTCGGCGGGCAATGCGCTCGCCATGGCGGTGGCTGACAGGTGGACGATGTCGTCAAGCGCCATCAGCGCGTCGTTATGCGTGACATGCTTCTGCGCCTGGCCAGCAGCGAGGAATGGCAGGCCGAGACGCGGTGTCGAGAATGCGGACATGACGGACTCCCTGAGTGGAGTCCTGTATATATGAAATAATTCCTATGTCAAGGATATTATGTCTACAACTCTCGACGCCGAATCTCACCAAGCAGAGTGTCGCCGTAGCGTGTCCTGAAATCGGCTTCGATCGCGGCAATGGCGCGGTCATTGCCGCCCTGCTCGTTGAAGTTCTTGTAGAGCGAATGGTCTTTGGTCGTTTCGGGCAATGAATTGACCCGGTAGTCGGCATGAATCATGAAAACCGGCACATCGAGGATCGCGCTGTGCCATTTGAACCAGAGATCGTCGACTGTGCGCGCCAGCACGACGCCGCGCTGCATGTCGAGCACGTCCGGATGAAAGAAGATGGTGTTGTAGAGCACGCCGTCCTTGCCGGTCGGCAGGTTCAGCACGCTCCTGGAGGCGCCCGGCGGGCGGCGCATCCAGGAGCGGTAGTTGATCCATCCGCTGTCGTCATAGGCCATCTGGTGGCCGCGATAGCAGACGATGCAGTTCTGCAACCGGTAATGGAAATACAGGTCCGAAACCCAGCTCGGAGGATAGAGCGTGTCGTCGTCGGCGGTGACCACCAGCGAGGATTGCCCGAGCCGCTCCTCGAGCAGCGGCACGAGCTTGCGGTAGGAGCCGATATTGCGCACGAAATGGACCTCGATCCGCGGCGCATGCTCCTCGATCACCCGCATGCACGCATCCGGCAGCGCGTCGATGCCCTCGTCGAGAAGAAAGGCGTCGCGCGACACGTAGAGGCGGATCGTCAAGCTGGGGTAGCTCTGCTGCGCCAGCGATTCGAGCGTGAGGTGAAGCGTCGGCAAACGCGCCCGAATGGTCGTCAGGCTGATCGTGATCGGTTCGGCGGTCGACGATGGGCTGGGCATGACAGTCTCGGCAACGGTGTGGCGGTTGTCTGGCGAAGCTCGCGGGCTCACAGGCTCGCGCTGGTCGGCCTGAGCGGGAACGGAACCGTGAGCGGCAGCGCTTCGGCCGTCTCGGCGCCCAGCGCCAACAGTTCCGCCCGCTTCATGAAGGTGTCCCGCAGCAATGCGAGATAGTGGCCGCGGGTGGACGCTGCCGTGTTCGACAGAGATTGCGGTGTCGCCAGGCAATACATCAGCGGACAGGGATCGTGGTGGATCGCATGGATACCGGCCCAGTTGCGGACCCGCTCGCGGAACTCAACGTCACCGCGCGAGCGAACCGACGCGAACAGGCCGAGCTGGTCGAAGAGCGAGCGGTGGAAGACCGAGGTCATCGGGCCATCCCCGAATATCTCGAGCGTATGCTCGAGCTGCGGGCACCCCAGATAGTCCAGCCTGACATGAGCGGTGGTGCTCAGCCTGACATGGGGGTTGTCCGTCATCGTCGCGATCTGGGTTTCGATTTTCTGCGGATGGGCAAAATCGTCGCAGTCGTTGATGGCAATGAACGGCGCCTCCGAATGGCGGATCGCCCAGTTCCGGCATTCATAGGGGCCGACATTGCGCGCCATGCGGTGAAAGCGGAAGCGCCGGTCGATGAGAGCGGCCTGCTGGATCAACTCCGGCTCGATCTCGTTCGAGCCATCGTCGATCACCATCACATCGAGGTCGGAATAACTCTGCGACGCCAGCGACAGCATCACCTGCCGCATCAGATCGAGATCCGGATTGAACACCGAGCAGATCACCGTGACCTTGCCGGCATGGACTGCCGCAGGCCGCGCCGCCCTTTCGGCCGTCGCTATTCCGCTGAAGACCGTTGCCAGCCCACCCGTTCCGAAAGCGACCGGCTCGACGCCGCGCTCGCGGCACAGCCGCGCGATCGTCCGGTTGAAGTCGGAGAAATCATCGAGCCGGGTCTGGGCCGCCAGGTAAAGCGGTGCTTCGATCGGCGTTTCCGCCGGCAATCGCGATACGAACTGCTGCATCGTCTCACGATCGCCCAGCAGCACGGCGGCCAGCAGGTGGTCGCGTTCGTCGAACCGCGATGGGTCGATGAGATCCGCGCAGCGCAAGCCCATCGTCTGCAATTCGACAGAATAGGTGCGCGTCAGCGCGGCGAATTCCTTCACAGTCCGGCCAGATGCGAAGAAGCGGGTCACCGCCTGCCGGACCGCCTCCGGATCGGCAGAGCGCAGGCTGCTTGTGAGCACGGCCGAAGGGTCCGCGAAACCCAGGAAATCGGCCAATGCAAGCCCGCTCCTGCGCAGCCTCAAATCGGGCTGGAGATCGTTGGCGACGATGGCGGTTGCAACGATCCGCGCAAAACCCTGGTCTGATAGCAGCGCCGGGCGACTGTCGTCGATCTGGACCAGTGCCGTCCAGATCGTGCTCGGCGAGCAATAGCGGGCGATCAGATCGAAGGCCCGGAAGACCGGCCGCGCGCTCTTGGACGCCAGGCCACCCTGCAACATGAGGCCGAACATGCTGGTCAGGGCATCGGGCTCCAGCGTCGCCGCGAGTGCCTCGCCGACGGCGGTCAGAGCACCCGAGCAGTTGCGTGCCAGATGGGGTGCCTGTGGGCAGAAGGCAGCCGCGAATTCCGGTTCGAGGCTAAGCCGGCGAGACAGATTCGCCAGAGCCGCGAGCTGCGCGTCCTCGACGGCCCCCGAAAGCAGCGTGGGCGCCGCCAGGGCAGATTTCATCCCCTGGTGCGCCAATTGCGGAAGGCCGAGCTGGATCAGGCGCTCAGCGACCTCGAGCGCCGTTGGGAGCGTGGCCGCCGGAAGCGCAGCGGCAGCTTCCGCGGCGGCGATGTGGTTGAGCCTGGCCAGTTGATGCCGCTCGGCCTGGACGATCCGGTCGAGATTTGCATGGCTGATCCCGCCTTCCATCCAGGCCAGCAACTCGGCCTGACTGCGCTGGAAGGCTGCGCCCTCGGCGACGGTCAGCGCCTGCTCCGGAATGACGAGCGGAAGATCGTCCGACACGATTTTGGCCAGGTCGTCCGCCCGCCAAACGGCAAGATCGATCCGCGCGATCGTGGCATGGTCGCCAGCGGGGATACGTTGCAAGACCCCCTTGCGCAGATCCCAGGTCATCGCGACGAAGGCGGTACTGCGACGGCCGGCCCGTTCATAGGCCCGCAATGCATCGTCACGATAGGAGTCGCCATAAGGGAGGTCTGGACTGATCACCAGCACCGGCTCGTCAGGCGCCGCCTCGCTTGCCACGGCGGCCAGCCGCGCGCGGGCGCTCTCCACCCACGTCTCCGGCGCTTCCTGGCGCAGATCGATCACACTGATCGTCCCGGTCTGCGGCGCCTCTGCCGCCTCCGTTTCGACGACCGGGAATTCCGCCATCGCCAGTGCCGGCTGAGCGGCTCGTCGTCCGCCCTCCAGGCGCCCTCCGATCAGCAGGCGCCGCGCGTCGAAGCGGGACCGATGCCCCTGCAAGCTGACGATCTGCTGCGCGCCCGACAGATAGGCCAGGACGGGCCAGCTGACAGCGCCCGCCAACCGCACCACACCAACCTCGCCACGCAGAAGCAGCGTATCGTCGCCGGCATGCGCATCGGCATCCGTGACCACCTTCGCCGAAGCCGTCGCGTCCAGTGCCCCCGCAAGATCGTTTGGCGGGACCTGCAAAAGCTGTCGCAGGCAAAGCCAGCGCGCGCGGCGGTCAGGATCACCCTCGGTGGCGGCCTCTTCGGCGAGCGCGGCGCGCGCCTCCTCGGAAAAGACGGCAATCCATTCAGGCGGAAGCAAAGCGAGGCGTGCCGCTCTGTCCGCGCCTTCGACACCGGCCAGGGCGCGCCGAATCTCGCTTACGCCCAGCACGTCCTCGAAGGATGCATACAGAACGGTGGGATCGTCCGTCGCATCGCGCAGGAGGCAGTCCAGTACCAGGCGTCTTGCGACCAGTTGCGGATGCCGGCCGGTCTGGGCGATCGCCAGCAGAAAGGCGCGCTCGATCCCCTCGGCTGCGAGCGCGTGGTCGATCACCCCTGCGGCTTCGGCAACGCCCGGCGGATCGACCGGCAGGGCATCTTCGCGCCGCGGCCCGAAGGGCTGCCCGTCCTCGAATGTCAGGGTGAGCGCGGCGCGCTCGCCCGGTTGCAGGAGCCGAGCGAGCGGCACGGCAAAGCCGCAAGGCAGCGGCTCGGCCAAGCCCGCTTCCCGCGCGTGGGCCGGCGCATCGGCCGTCACCCGGATGGAGCGCCCATTATCCGCTGCGATGACGATCTCGAGCGGTTCGGCAATCGCCGTCAGGTTTGCGGCCCAGCCGCGGATCAGCCCGCCGGAGATATTCCAGGCGCCACAGGCATTGATCCGTCCATCGCCGCTAAATGCGCCACCGCCGGCACGAAGCGCCATCTGGACATCCGGATCACGCAAGGATCTCGGCGCGATTGCGCGTGCCTTCCGGTTGCCGGCCTCCGTATCGCCGCCCAAGCGCACCGGCACACCGAACAGGCCGAGCGCGACGATCGTGTCGCCCTTGGCCAGCACACCGGAGGATGTTGCGGCACTGTCCGGGGAGCCATCCTCCGCCCTATCGAAAGCGGCCCGCAGACCCGTCGCACCTGCCACATGAATCGCTCGACGCAGCGCCTCGCCTCGCTGCGTCGTCGCCTCGACAATGGCCGTGCCGTTGACTGGAATCGGCAGAGCGATATCGAAGGCGCCCGGCGAGACCTGTTCCACCTGCGCCCCGGCGGCAAGCAATGACGGCAGGGGGAGTTTCTGGAGTGCGAGACTGGTTGGGGCTTCCAGAGCGAGTTCGCCATCGAGATCGAGCGACCCGATGCCGCTCAGGTCGAGACTGAACCGCGCACGGCCGAAACCGGCAGAGAGATCCGCCTCCTCGAAGACCGCGAATGTCGAGGTCAGCGGAAAATCCCGCGCGGTGAGCACGATGCTCAGATCAGGACGAGGCGCTCCGTAGATCGCGCCGATCAAACAACCCGCATCGAGCTCAAGTCGCTCCCACCGCAATGCCGGGCTTGCGTCGAGAGCGAAGGCCTTGCGGAAGCGCGCCAACTCGACGGTCCCGGCATCGGTATGCGCCTCCACGACCGCAATGCGCGTTCGACCGTCGACGAAAAGCTGAGGTGGTGTGAAGTGGAAGGCAACCGCATCGGTGCCGGCAAGGCTCCTGGGCTGGAGATGGGCGGCCCCCGCCAGCGCGCCGTCGAGCCTCAGCGAAATTCGCGACAGGCGCTCGAACGGTACGGCGAACCAGCCCCGGACACCTCCGGCGAGACCCGCTTCGACGAAGGCCTCGTTCGGATCCGGCGCGTCGCTTCCAATGGAAACATTGCTGCTCGGCACGGGAAGCGATGTGCCATCCTCGAAAAACACGTCGACCGGGGTACCGGTCGCGATGTCGCCGGGCAGCTCGATCTGAAAACCATCGAAATGGCCTGACCCTGCCGAAAAATGGCAGGCGAGCCCCTCGATCTGTCGCCCCCCGCTCGAGACGATGACTTTGGCCGGGCCTTCCCCGACGATACTGCGCGCCTGCCCGACGATGATGCGGCCGTTACGGACGCCGTCGACGCTTCCGGCGAATTGCTGCGGCGCAGGGCGTTCCTTGCGCCCGCCCGAGCCCCCCGGGCGCCCGGCTGCCCTGCCGCTTGGCGGTCAGGCCGGGTACGTGGCTCCTCGCTCTCCTGGCCGCGCTTGGCGGCAGCCTTCAGGACGAGAATTTGCAGTTCCTCATCCGTCTCGGCGAGGATGCGAGGATCCTTCGACAAGCTCCTCACGGCCTCGAACGCCTCGCGCGCGCCGGGATCGTCGAGTCGTTTGAGCAGATGCGCCAGATGAACCCATGGGTCTGCGTCCTCCGGCGCAAGCTCGGCCGCGCGCCGATAGGCGGTCACGGCCTCCGCGAGCTGTCCGTTCTCCTTGAGCGCATGGGCGTATTGCACCCACAGACCCGCCTCGCCGGACACGATCGCCAGAACCTGGGCGTAGGTCTCGGCGGCCTCGCCCCAGGCGCGCGCGTCACGAAAGCCGTCCGCCTTTGCGGTCAAATCGACGATGAGCTGATCGCCTTTGCCGCCCGCGGAATATCTCTCGCCAGCCGCAAAAAGCTTCCTTGGTGAAGGTCTAAACTTGCGAGCAAAGCGCATCAAATCCATATCTTCGACCTTCTCCGCGTCGAACCACAACGCATCGCCGGCGCAGGCGAGTATTGTGCAATGCCGAATTTGCTTCGGGGAGCTTTACCCAATCAAAGCGCTATATGCGAGAGCAAAAACCGGTATTGATTACGTATGCGAATCTCCATGTTGCGTTTCGTCAGATGGCTCTCCTCTGCCCGGGGTGCCGGCGCTCACGCACATTCTGCCGACCCTGCGCTTCTAGCCGAAGCCGACGCGCTTCGCGATGACGCTCGCTGGGCAGAAGCTGCCGAATCCTATGCACGATTCCTGCAGATCGATGGCGCAAATCCGGCGATCCATGTCCAGCACGCCCATGCGCTGAAGGAGGCCGGCCGGCATCGGGACGCCCTTGCAGCCTATGCCCGCGCCATCGCGCGCGCTCCAGGCGATCCGGACGCAATCCTTCACCAGGCCCATCTGCTGAAACGGATCGGCGACCCGGCCGCGCTCCAGGCCTTCCACCGGCTCGCCGAGCTCGATGCCTCGGCCGTCTCGGCAGAAGAGCTGTCGCGGCTCGAGGCGCTGTTCGGCGATCGGGTGCCTCGCGGCACGATCGAGGCGCCATCGTCGCCCCCTGTCGCAATCGCGCCTCCACGCCCGGCAGCCCGCGTCGCCGTGCCTCTTCCCCCCGGTTTGCATCCGCGACGCCGGGCCGTTCGCTTCGTCGCTGACATCGCCACCGACGCACCGGTGCCGAGATTGCGGATCGTGCTCGACGGCTGCGTGTTGTGGAGCGGAGAAGTCGAAACACGGCCGGGATCGCGTTCTCGCCAGATCGACAGCGTCTTTTCTTTCCCCGAGCCTGATCGCCCCACGGATTGCCGCGACGTGCGGATCGAAGCCCTCACAGGCGGCATCGCGCCGGCACAGGCCTCGCTGTCATTGCCTTATGCTGCGCGCTTCGAAGGCGAGTTCACGCTAAAGCCACTGGGACATAACGGGGACCGCGCCGGAATCGCCCGTTTCGTCGATCATCAGCAGCTGACGATCACACCGGTTCTGCGGGCGACGGACTCGAACGGCGTGCTCGTCCCGATTGCTCTCACAGGCTGGAAGCGCGAGGGAGCGGGATTCGAGATCGCCTTTACAACCACCCATGCCGGTGCGTTGCAGCTTTACCCGATGTGGAGCACGCATGCGCTCGCAAGGAGCGACGCCAGCGAGGCGCCTCCGGGCGCAGCCGCGCCGATCGAGGGCGAGGACGAGGTGGCCGGGCGCATTCTCGGCTTCGAGGACGGCCATGTCGAAGGCTGGGCGCTGCGTCCCGGCCAGCTTGATCGCATGGTGATCGTCGATATTTTCGCCGGTGCGACACTGATCGGTTGCGGCTGCGCTGACCAGCCGCGGGCCGACCTGGCCGAGACGATCGGCGGCACGGGCGCCCATGGCTTCCGCATCGCCCTGCCCCGCGGCCTGGCGGAGAATGCCTCGCTGAGCGCCCATGCGCGCGGCAGCGCAACGGCGTTCGCAACCGGCCGCCTTCCGGCCCAGTCCGCAGGCATCCTGCTCGCCCCGGCAAGGGAAGCGGTTTCGGCTGTCTTGGCCGCAACGGTGTCGACATCGGCGCCGCGGTCGATAGCGGCGCTGCTGCTATGCGGTGACGATGCTGCCTGGTGCGCCGAGACAGGCCGCGCGACGGCCGGGCTTGGGCTGCCGGTCCATCGGATCAGAGAGGGCGATGCGAGATTCCCCGAGCGCTTCGATGCCGCGCTCGCGCAGATCGAGCAGGACCTCGTGCTCGTGCTCGGCGAGGCAACCATGTGGGACGACGCGGCTCTCGCCCCGATGGAGCGGGCCCTTGCCGCCTCCCGGGCCGTTCTCGCGGTCCCCATCCTGCAGCCGCCCCGCTCCCTGGAGATTCCGGGCGCGCCGGACCGCTGGGGCTGGTCGCTCGACCTGTCGCATACGGGCGGGGCCTTGCGACCGTCGCCGCCCTCGCCCTGGCTCGCGCAGGCCGCAGAGGCAGGCAACTTCATGCCGGTGGCCAGCGCCGACTGGCCCCTGGCGAGCCTGATCGATCGACGACGCTGGCAGGCCTGGGGAGGCCTCGCACGATCCTGCCAGCCGGAAACGGATTCGCCACAGACCCCGATGGAACTGATCGCCGCCCTTGCGGAAGCCGAGACGGTCCTGGCAGCACACGCTACCCTCCGGCTGCGTGGCCCGCAGCCGACGACGCCCATCCCGCTGCCGGAAGCGCCCGCACGCCGGCTGGTTCACCGCCTGAGGACATATCCGCTCTCCGCCGGAGCCGCCTCCGCAAGACCGCCGGTCATCGCGCTGCTGGTCACGACGACGCAGGCCGACGCTCTCGAGGGCGATGCGATCGTCGGGCGTGAATTCGGGTCGGCATTGTCGCAAATTCTGCCGCATGCGGAGTTCCGGCTGATCCCCCGGGGCCCCGATGGCGGCGCGGACCTGGCCGGCATCGATGCCGTCATCTGCCTGCGCGACGATTGCGACCCGCGGCGCTTCCGCAACCTCTCGCCATCCTGCCGCGTGGTGTTCTGGATCCGCAACTGCTTCGACGCCTTCCTCGACAGCGGGAACTGGCGGCGCGCCGACGCGGTCTGGATGTCCTCCGAGCGCGAATGCGCGCGCTTTCGCGAGCATACCGGACTGCCGGCCCGGCTCCTCAGGATCGCGACCAACCTGCACCTGTTCGGGGCCGCTCAGCCCGACGCCGCGCTCGCCTGCGACATCTGCTTCACCGGCTCCTACTGGGGCGTTCATCGCGAGATCGCAATCAGCCTCGTGCCTGAAATACTCGATGCCACCGTACGCATCGTCGGCGCCGGCTGGGAGGCGGTGCCGGAGCTTGCTGCAGCCGCGCAAGGCCCGGCGCCCTATGAGCGAATGCCAGCGATCTACGCGAGCGCCAAACTGGTGATCGACGACGCCAACCATGTCACGGTCAATAGCGGCTCGGTGAACAGCCGGGTCTACGACGCGATCGCCGCAGGCGCCCTGCCGATCACCAACGGCATCGCAGGCGCATATGAGGCCTTCGGCGACCTGTTGCCGACTTATCAGGATGCCCATGGCCTGACCGGGCAGATTCGCCGATGGCTGGCGGATGAGCCCGGTCGCCAGGCGCGCGTGGCCGCGCTTCGCCGCCTGGTCATGGAGAAGCATGGCTTCGAGCACCGCGCCCGGGATGCGATGCGTTTTCTGTCGGAGCCAGCGGATGTGCCGTTCATCGTGGTGACGGGAGACGGGCCGTGTGCCCGGGCGGCGGATCAGGCCCCACCCGTCGCGCTCAGCCCGCTCATGGCTGCGCTCGCCCGCGCCGGCTGGCGCGCCGACTGGATCCCGCCATCGGATTGGAACGGGCCGCTTGCGGCCGCCGCCGATATACGCCTGCATGTCGGCGCCGCGCCGCCCCCTGCCGTACGGCCCGGTCAAAGCTCCGTCGCCTGGATTCTGTCCGATGCCGACATGCTGTCGCCCCGCATCGTCGGGCACGAGAACGCCCTCTTCGTTCCCGCCGAGACAAGGCGCGCCATGCCCGACCTGCCAGAAGCAGTCCTGACCCTGGATTGGCCGGATCAGGAAGCAGGGTTCGAGGCGATCACAGCCCGTTTAGCCAGCCTGCTCTGATGGAACGCACCATCCCCGGAGGCGTTGAACCCGCCGCGAGGTCGCTGTAACGATGCCCGCTCGGACAGGTCTTCTGAAATCTCGGATATCGCGCAGCGTAATGGCTTCCCGTCGTGGTCAGTTTCGGTCGATTGCACCATGATGTCGGCAGTATCCCTGCTTTATCGCAGCCCGCAGACGATCGAAAAGCGTGGCCGCGGCGCGTTCATCCCTGCCCATCCCGAGCCCTTGCAGCATGATCCCAATCTGCTTCAGATCATCATCGGGGCTCGCCGCAATCTGATCGCGGGCTGGACCGAGGGCCACTATCGCTCCGGCATCGACAGCTTCCGGATACTGGGCCGGCAGATCGTGTTCGTGAACAGTCCCGAACACATCCGCTACGTCGTCGTCACCCGGCACGACAATTTCGAGCGGAAGAGCCCGCAGATGCGGCGCGCGCTCGAAACGCTGCTGGGAGACGGCCTCTTCATCAGCGAGGGCGAAACCTGGAAAAAGCGCCGGCCGCTAGTCGCCGACATCGTCCATAAGCGCCGCCTGCCCGAATTCGGCCAAACGATGGAAGATGCCGCGCTCGCCGTTGCGGCCGAATGGGCCGGCCTGCCCGCCGGGGCGGAAATCGAGCTCACCGAGGAAATGGGGCGTCTCACCGCGACGATCATTTCGCGCGCCGTGTTCGGCAACAACATCGCACGCGACGCCGCCCAACAGGTCATCGACGGCTTCAGCGCCTATCAGCACCATGCCGATTCCTTCAATCTCGGCTATTTCCTCGGCGCGGACGAAGGCTGGCCGGCCTTTGGCGGCAAGCGCCGGCGCCGGGCGGTCGCGATGGTGCACGGCGTCGTCGAGAACGTCATCAACGCCCATCTTGCCGGCGAGGGCGATGCCGGCTCGATGGTCGACCTGCTGATCCGGCGCAACCAGAAGAGCGGCGGGGAGCCGCTGGACGTCGCGGCTTTGCGCAACGAGGCCGCGACGATCTTCATGGCCGGGCACGAAACCACGGCGACGACGCTGAGCTGGGCCTGGTACCTGCTGGCCAACGCTCCCTGGGTCAGGCAGAGCATCCATGACGAGATCGCCGCGGCCTGCGGCGACAGGCCGCCGACGCTCGCCGACCTGCCGCAGTTGCGCTGGTGCCGGGCCGTGATCCAGGAAACGCTGCGGCTCTATCCGCCGGTTCCGTTGCTGCCGCGGCAGGCACGCGAGGCCGACCGCATCGGCCATATCGACGTCGAGAAGTCGGCCCTTGTGATGATCGCGCCCTGGCTGCTGCATCGGTCCCCCGATCTCTGGGACAAGCCGAACCATTTCCTGCCGGAGCGCTTTCTGTCCGGCGCACGGATCGACCCCTTCGCCTATATCCCGTTCGCGGTCGGCCCACGCATTTGCCCCGGCATGAATTTCGGCCTGGATGAAGCGACGCTGTGCCTGGCCATTCTCGCCCAGCGCTTCGAGGTTCTGCCGCGCGAGGGCTACAAGGTCGAGCCGGTCTGCCGCTTGACCCTGCGCCCCAAGGGTGGTCTGCCGGCCCGCGTGGTTGCGCGTGCCCCGCAGCAAGCGATCCGACGGGACGATTAGCCATGCAGGCCCTGGAGAGAGTGCTGCATCGCGCCCTACGGCGCCTGCCGATCCCGCTCGTTTCCGATATCGGCGCCCGGCTGGCCTGGCTCAAGATCCGGCTCATCGATCCCAAGGTCGCCCGGAAGGCCCGCGACAATATCCGGCGCCATTTCCCGGACATGCCTGCAACGGAGATCGAGAGGCTCGTCTGGCGCTTCGTCGACAATGTCGGGCGTCTCATGGCCGAATTCTCCATCGTCCACCGTTTTGCGGAGTCGGGGCGACTGGAATTCCTCGGCGCCGAAGCGGCCCGGGCCCAGGTCGGCAAGGTGCCGACGATCGCGCTCTGCCTGCATCTCGGCAATTGGGAGGTGCTGGCTTCGGCCATGCAGATGATCGGCGTTCCGGTCGCCTCGATCTCGGAGGTGCCGGAGAATGCAGCCCATCGCGACATCGCCGACGCGACGCGCAGCGGCTTCGACGTCAAGGTCCTGCCGCCCGACCGGAACGGGGCGCTCCGGGCCTTGTCCATCCTGAAGGGCAACGGCGTGCTGGCCCTGTTCCCCGACGAGAAGCGGGGCGGCACGATGATGGCGCCCCTGTTCGGGCGGCCGCCGCACGCCAAAGGCAATCTCGCGCTGGCGGCGAAGCTCGCCCGGCGTACCGGGGCGCAGCTCGTGGTGGTCTATTGCGAGCGGCTGGAGGGCGTGCGCTTCCGGCTGCATTTCGAGGGGCCGTTCCACATGGATGCCGGTCCGAGCGATCCGCTCGCGGATGTCGCCCTCCTCAACAGCCGGATCGAGCCTGCGATCCTGCGCCATCTCGACCAGTGGTACTATCTGGACGACTCGCTCGGCCCGATCGCGTAGACCGGACGCACCGCAATCCCCGACGGAGAACGCCCCGTGCCAGCGCCCTCCCCGCCGAAAGTGGCCGTCATCTCCGGCGGCTCCAGCGGTATCGGCCTGGCCTGCGCGCGCACACTTCTCGGGCGCGGCTACCACGTCGCCCTGCTGGCCCGCGACCCGGACCGGCTGCACGATGCCGCCGCCACGCTCGGTGCCGAAGCATGCGTCGATCTCCTGCCTGTCGATGTCGCCGATGCGGCAGCCTGTCAGGCAGCCATCGCCGAAATCGCGTCCCGGCACGGACGGATCGACTGGCTGATCACCTCGGCGGGGATCGTCGAGCCCGGCCTGTTTCGCGATCTCGACCTCGCCGCCCATCGGGTGCAGATGGAAACGAATTATTTCGGGACGCTCCATCTGATCCAGGCCGCCGTTCCGGTCATGCGCGGCCATGGCGGCCGGATCACGCTGGTCTCTTCCGGCGCGGCCTTCATCGGGATCGCCGGCTATAGCGGCTATGCGCCCGGCAAGTTCGCCGTGCGGGCCCTTGCGGAGATCCTGCGCCTCGAGCTTGCGGAGGACGGCATCGTCGTCAGTTTCGTCGCACCGCCCGATACCGAGACGCCGCAGCTGGAAGGCGAGAGACCGAAGCGCCCTGCCGTGACCCGCCTGATCTCCGAACAGGGAGGCACGATGAGCGCAGGAGAGGTCGCCGAACGGATGATCACCCAGGCCGAGACGGGAGCGTTCTTCCTGTCGCCCTCGCGGACGATGGCCTGGCTGGCGCGGTTTCACAGCCTGTACAGACCGGTCCTCGCATGGCAGCAACGGCGCATCCTCAAGCGAAGCCGAGGGACCGACCAAAAACCATGAGCGTATCGACAGCACGCCACCGCCGGGCGATCGGAACACGCGCTCCGCGAGCGCTCGCATGATCTATATCAGCTATGGCATCACGAAATCAGCGAGCACCTTCCTCTACCAAATGACCGAAGAGGTCTTCAGGGCAGCCGGGCGGCCGGTCGTGCGGCTCGGCAAGCCGTTCCGGAAGGCGGATTCCGTCGAGAACTATTTCAATTTCATCGATCATGAGCTGCTGAGCCAGATCCAGGCCCAGATCGGCGACAGGGACATCGTCCTCAAGACGCATGGCCCGCCGCGCGGAAACGTGGCGCAGATGGTGGCCGCGGGCGAAGTCCTCGCAAGCGCCTCCATCCGGGACCCGCGCGAAATCGCCTTGTCGATGGTCGATCACGGCACCCGCTCGCGACGCTGGCGCAACAATGCGTTTTCGGAATTCGTCGATGTGGCGGATACGCTGAACTCGATCGATATCCAGCTCGGCTGCTTCCAGGACTGGGCTGATACCGGCGCGCTCAAGGTCTTCACCTACAACGCCATCTGCTACGACAGCCCGGCCGTGATCCGGGCCATCGCCGAGCAGATCGGCGCGACCATCGATGCTGTGGCCGTTCTCGGCAAGTTCCGCGACAAGGGCGTCATCGGCCAATTCAGCAAGGGCAAGGCGCTGCGTTATTCCGAGATGAGCGCCACCGACCAGACCGTGTTTCGCGAGCGTTATGCCGCGCTTTATGCCGTCTACGCCTTCGACACTGACGAGGCCCGCCGCGTCGCCGCGGAACAGGCGTCGCTCACGCTGCGCGCCTCAGGAGAGGTCGCGCAGTTCATCACCATGCTGCGGCGGCGCTTCGGCTTCTGAAGGGCGCTGGCCGAGCCGCATCGCCTCAGCCGAGAACGCGATCATAGACCGCCTTCACCCGCTCGGCATGCCGCGCCGGCGAGAAGAATTCGGCGCGCTTCCGCCCGCGTTTGACCAACTCCGCGCGCAGATCCGCATCGGCATCCAGGGTCCGGATCGCATCGCGGATCTCCTCGATATGGTAGGGGTTGACCAGCATGGCCGCGTCGCCAGCCACCTCGGGCAGGGAGCTGGTGTTGGAGGTGATCACCGGGGTCCCCAACATCATGGCTTCCAGGATCGGTAGCCCGAAGCCTTCATAGAGCGAGGGGAAGAGGACGCCCCGCGCGCCGCGGATCAGGGACAGCAGCGAGCCCAGTGGGACATAGGGCAAGCGCTGGACGCGCCGTTCCGGCCGGATATGCGAACCGTCGAACCGCCAGCTCAGCAGGCGCTCATCCTTGAGCATCTCGACATCCTGCTCGTAGAGCCAGCCGAGGCCGCCGACCAGGATGAGCGGCCGGGTCGACCCCGATGCGGCATAGGCCTCGACCAATCGCGAGATGTTCTTCTTGGGCTCAATGGCGCCCAGGAACAGGAAATACTCCTTGAACGCCAACCCGTAGCGATTGTCGACGTCGCGCGCTGCCTCCTCGTCCGAAACGGACAGGGCCGCCTCGCTCATCGAGACCGATTGCCAGGTATTGGTGATGCGATCGTCCGGTATCTTGAAGAATTCCTGGACGTCCTTGCGCGTGAACTCCGAGACCGTGACGATGTGATCGGCCTTTTCCGCAAGATGTTTGATCATGGAGTAGAAGTATTTCTTCTTGTCCAAAGTCGCGTAGGGCAGACGTAGCGGCACGATATCGTGGATCGTGTAGATATTCGCCGCGCCCTTGACGAAGGCCGGCGTCGGGCGCGTCACATGGAACAGGTCATGCCGCCCCTCGGACCGCACCGGCATGCGATGCCCGAAGCGGTTGAAATGCATGGAGGCGCGCTCCCAGAGCCGCACCGCGCCATAGGTCGGATGGCTTCGCTCCGTGGAGGCGCCGGAACCTCGGTCGACAACGATGCGCGGGGCCGGGAGGCGCTGGGCCTTGACGCCGCCGGGGACGCCGGTCGTCCAATCGATCGCGCGGGCGACCTGCTTCAGCGGATCGATGGCCTTCGGATCAACGGCATCGTTGAGGACGACTTCCGACAGAAGCGGATCCCGGCGGTTGACGCGCTGCTCGGTACCGATCAGCAGTTCCACATCGTAACCCAGGCCGGTCGCCGTGCTCGCGAGGTTGCGGGCATAGGTCGCGATGCCGGTGCCCTGCTTGAGCAGGGTCGCGTGGGCTTCGAGGAGGATATTCTTCGGCACCGGCTCAGGCCCCTTCTTTGACGGTCTCGTTTCAAGCGGTCGCCCGCAGAGTGATGCGGTCAGGCACGCTTCATCAAGCTCCGATCCGGACCGACCGACCGAGCGCCGATCGATGTCCGGCTCAGCCTTGCAGGATCTGTTTCAGCGACGCATCGCCGAGATTGCGGATTTCCCGGACAAGACTGTCGACGGCATCGTCGATCTGGCTGTCGGTATGGCTCGCATTGATGAAGAAGCGCAGGCGCGCCGCCTTCTCGGGCACGCCCGGCGGAACGATCGGAAAGGCGTTGATGCCCTGATCGAGCAGGCTCTGCGCCAACATGACGGTCGGCACGGTCTCGCCGATGACGACCGGCACGACGCCGAAACCCCAGCTTTCGCCGGTATCGAGCCCGGCATTCTGCGCCCGCGTGCGGAAACGCTGTGATTGCTGCTGGAGCCGCGCGATGCGATCCGGCTCGCGCGCCATCAGATCGAGCGCGACAGTGGCCGCTACCGCATTCGATGCGGGCATGCCGACGCTGTAGACGAAGCCGGGCGCCTGATGCTTCAGCAGATCGACCACGGCGGCGCAGCCGGCGACATAGCCGCCGCAACTGACGAGTGACTTCGACAGCGTCCCGAGCCAGAGGTCGACGCTATCCGGCGCGACGCCCTGATGCTCGAAAATGCCGCGCCCAGTGGCGCCGAGCACGCCCAGGCCATGGGCGTCGTCGATCATCAGCCAGGCGGAGAAATCCTGCTTGATCGCGACGAGGCGCGCCAGATCGGGGCCGTCGCCATCCATCGAGAACAGGCCTTCGCTGACGATCAGCACGCGCTCGAAACGATGCCGGTCCGCCGCCAGCATGGCTTCGAGCGCGTCGAGATCGTTATGCGGGAAGAACCGCCGCGTCGCGCCGGACAACTGGGCGCCGACCACGACGCAGTTATGGATCAGGGCGTCATGGAGGATGAGATCCTTCGGCCCGAGCAGCGTCGCGATCGAGGAGACCGCGCCGGCATGGCCGGAGACGAAGGCGATACAGTCCTCCGCCTCGTAATTGCGGGCCAGCGCCTGTTCGAGATCGCGATGGACGCGGCGCTCGCCGGCCGTGATCCGGCTGGCCGAGACCGAGGTCCCGAACGCCGCCACGGCCTCGCCCACGGCATCGGCGATCTCGCGGTGGCCGTTCAGGCCGAGATAGTCGTAGGAGGCGAAATTGACGACAGATTTGCCAGCGATCACCGAGGTCGCGCCGGCCTGGGCATCGTGCAGGCGGTAATAGGGATTCTGCAGTTTGGCGAAATCGGCAAAGCCCCTCTGGAACTTCATCTGCTGGTAAAGCGGATGATCCTCGAAGGCCATGCTGACGCGCGGTCGCGGCCGGGCGGTCCGCGCAGCCGAAGCCGTCGCGGTGAGCGGCGCCTGCTTCATCTGCATCAGCAGATCGGCGAGGGCGCCATCGGACAGGGGCTTGTTCTCGTCACTCATTCTGCGGCGCCGCGGCTGGGCCGGCGAACCATCTCCTCGATCTCACTCGCCTGTTCCGGGGAGATGTCCATCTTCGAATGGGCAGTGGCAAGCCGGATGATGGTCGCCTGCATGTTCTCCGACGAGGCGGACTCGGCCGCTTCCTCTCCCTCGGTTTGATCGAGCTGGTCGACGATCGTGCCGGCCAAGTCGAGCAGGCTGCGATCGCCGGTGCCGACTACGGCGATCTGGACGCCAATGGCGGCCTCCAGCGCCATGTGAAGCTCCAGCGCCATCAGCGAGTCGAGGCCGAGATCGGCGAGCGGACGCGAGAGATCGACCTTGCCCTCCGCCATGCGCAGGATTTCGGCAACCTCGCGGCGCAGCACACCGGTGACGATCCCGACGGCCTCCTCGCGACTCTTGCCGCGCAAGCTGGAGCCGAGATCCTCGGCATGCATCGTCCGCGCCTCGCCTCCGGGCTGGGCCAGTTCGAGGAAGGCCGCGCTCTTGAGCAGGACGAGCTTATCCGCTCCGGAGCCGGACGAGAGACCGGCATAGAACTGCACGGGATCGGCAGCGTTGCCGAGGCTGAGCAGCCGGCCGAGATGCGCCAGCGCCTCGAAGGCGCGCATCGGGACCACGCCCGTCGCCCGTCGCAGCCGCTGTCCAAGCTGCTTGTCGCGCGCGATCAGGCCGACATCGGAGATCGCACCCCAGCCAATGGCGAGGCCGGGCTTGCCCCGGCTCCGGCGGCCGCGCATGAAACCTTCGAGGAAACCATTGGCGGCGACATAGGCCCCCTGTCCCGGGCTGCCGATCAGCGTCGTCGCCGAGGAATAGGCGACGAAGACGTCGAGCGCGTGTTCTTCGGTAGCATCAGCCAGGTTGATGATGCCGTCCACCTTGGTCCGCAGCACGGCCCGCAGGCGCTCCGGCGACAGATTGGCGATCAGCCCGTCATCGAGATGCACCGCCGCATGGACGACACCCCTGAGCGGGCCATGTTTCCCGGCCAGGCGGCCGATCGTTTCCGCGACGGCGGCCTTGTCGCAGACATCGAGCGCCTCGACGACGACTTCGACGCCGCTCGCGCGCATCTCGGCAAGCTGGGGAGCGAGGTCGTCATCGACGGCGCCGCGGCGGGACAGAAGAGCGATCTGCGAAGCACCCTTCCGCGCAAGCCATTGCGCCGTCGCGAAGCCGAAGCCGGTGGTGCCGCCGACCACGACATAGAGACCGGGGCGGGCGGCATAGTTCAGCGAGGCCAGGTCGGTCCGCGCGGCACGGGGCGGGCGGATCACGATCTTGCCGACATGTTCGGAGGCCTGCATGGTCCGGAAAGCGGCCCCGACCTCATAGGCCTCGAAGCTGCGATATGTCAGCGGCCGCAAGCCCTGCTTGCCGAAAGCCTCGGACAGCTTCGCCATCATCTCGCGCACAAGAGCAGGGTCGGCAGCCAGCAATTCGTCGAGATCGACACCGCTATAGGCGATGTTGCGCAGGAACGGCCGCAGGGCGAGCTGCGTATTGTCGAGGAAGTCGCGCTTGCCGAGCTCGAGGAAGCGCCCGAAGGGCTTGAGCAGGCGGAAGCTCGCCAGCATCGCCGGCCCCGCCAGCGAATTGAGCACGACATCGACATTGCCGATCTGCCTGCGAATCTCGTCAGCGAAGCGCTCCCGGCGCGAATCGAAGACGGCATCGGCTCCGGCAGCCATGGCGATGGCGCGCCGCGCATCGCTGCTTGCCGTGCCCAGGACCTCAGCGCCGTGCAGCTTGGCGATCTGGATCGCGGCAAGTCCGACGCCTCCGGCCGCACCATGCACCAGCACCTTCTCGCCGGCGCGGACATGGCCGCGCTCGACCAGAGCATACCAGGCCGTGGAGAAGGCGACGGGGATCGTCGCAGCAGCCTCGAGGTCGAGGCCTTCGGGGACCGGGAAAAAATGCCAATCGGGGCAGATGATGTGGGAGGCGAAGGCGCCGGCGGCGAAGCCCATCACGGGATCGCCCGGCTGCAGGCGCGTCACGCCGGGCCCGACCCGGCTCACCCGCCCGGCGCATTCGAAGCCGAGCGCCGCGCGCGTCAATCCAGCGCCGAGCAGGTCGTCGTCGAGGAGACCAAGGCCGACCATGAGGTCGCGATAGTTCAGACCGGCGGCAACGACCTCGACCTCGATCTCACCTTCGCCCGGCTCATGGCGTGCTTGCCGCAGCCATTCGAAGCCGTCGAGGCCGACGCCGTCGGCAAAATGCAGGACGGCACGCTCGTCGGAGCCGAGTGGCCCATCGCGCTCCATGCCGCGCCGGACACGGCTAACCTCGATCCCGGAAGCGGTGATCCGCAATTCCCGCTCGGCGTTTTCTGCCTCGAGAATGTCGGCGAGCCCCGCCGCCGGCGAAGACGAGGCGATATCGACGAAGCGCAGGTCGATCTCGGGGAACTCGTTGATCGCCACCCGCATGAAGGCGTGGATACCGGCCTCCTCTCCCGCACGGATGTCGTCGCCGGCCGAGGCAGCCTCGGCCAACACCAGCATCCGGCAAGGACGCTGGGCGGCGGCCAGCAGCTTCAGGACGACGATGAGCGTGTCGATGCGCCCGGACAACCGGTCGAGCGATGTCGAATTCGCGGCTTCAGGCGCCACGACGACCGTCGCGCGCGCGCCTTCCGACAAAGCTTCGAGCCAGGCGGCAAGCTGCCCGCCCCCGTCATCCATGAAGAGCGGAGCCGCCATCAGGCCGTAGTGGCCGCGCGGATCGGCAGCCCCCTGCCCGGTTATGACGGCGACCGCGTTCGGAGCATGATGCGGCGCTTCGACCGAAGCGCCCCGCGCGCTGACCAAGGCCAGCGCCCCATCCTGACTCTGCTCCACTGCGGTGGCGCCGGCCTCCTCAAGCTGGCGGCACATGCCAGCCAGCCCACCATGAGGCAAACTGCCATGCCCCTGCCAGATGGCAGGCGTTGCCGCGCCGAGCAGGAATGAAAGGTGAAGGTCGTCGCCGGGCTGGGCGAGCAGGATCGGCGCGTCACCGGCCAGCAGCCCCAGGGCACCGCGGATCGCCAGCGCATTCGTCTCGTGGAACGGAGACAACGGCATGTCGAAGCCGATCATCGCATCGAAACGACTCGGGGCGGATTTCTCGATACCGTCAATCACGAGCATGTCGAAGACACTGCCCATTCCCGGCCCATGCCTCTGCTCGTCGGCCCTCTCGACATTCGCCACCGCGAAGGTCACCTGGATGCGCCCGGCCTGGACGGCCTCCGCCAGCGCCTCGGTCAACCCGCCATTCCAGCCGCCGGCGACGAGCACGCGCAAGGGCCGCGAGGCCGCCTCGGTCCAGCCGTCGAGTACCTGCTTCGCCACGTCGCGCATCGACGCGCAGATGCCGCGCAGATCCCACTGGTCATAAGCGAAACCGGCGGAGCGGGCGTCGATCTCGCCCCGCCGCAGAAAGGGGCCGGCTTGGACCAGTGCCTGTGCGGCCAGGCGCAATTCACGGTTTGCCGCCGGGAAACGCTGCTGGAGCGTGCCGAGCAGGGCCTGAGGCGACGGCATGGCGAATGTCGCGGAGAGCCGCGTGCCATCCTCCGTGCTGTCCAGACCGCCGGCCCTCGCGAGAATGTCCCTGGCCATGCCGAACAGCGGCTCGGCAACGGCTGCGACCTTGCCCTCGATGACGACACTTTCGAAACTATCGCCACGCTCCGATGAGAGCAGATCGCGGCTGAGGCTCCGCGCCAGGGAAATGGCGAAGGCCTTCAGTAGCAGCGACAGCTGCTGCGCCTCCTCGGACGGGCCGCCAGCTTCATCAAAAGCGGGAGCAGGCAAGGTGACCGGAGCGATTGCGAGACGGTCCTCGCGGAAGGTCCGCTCGATCATGAAAGGCTTGACGAGATGCACGGAGCGCAGGACCGCGGCCTCGATCGAGGCGACGCGTCCGCCATCCTCGTCCATCAACGCGACGGAAAGCGTCTTGAAGCGGTCGGTCTCGGTCTCGAGCTTCGTCACCGAATGGGCGACACCCACGCCCGGCTTCCAGACGCGGATATGCCGGAAGCGGATCGGAAGATGCGCCTTGCGCTCGCCGTCGCGCTGGGGGCGGGCCAGGAAGAGCCCGTGGAAGCTGGCATCCAGCGAGACCGGGTGCAGCACATGCCGGTCGTCGTAAGCGCCGGTTCCGCCCTCGGGAACCCGCAGACGGCTCTCGCCGACGGTCTCGTCCCGGAGCGTCGAGATCACCGCCCGGAAGCGCGGGCCGTAATCGAGCCCGGCACGCTCGGCCGCGGCATAGATTTCGGTCGTCTCGCTCAGGATCGGGTCATGGACCGTCGGGAGCGGCGGTAAGGACAGCGTTGCCGCATTCTGCAAGGGAGCGAGCGCGCCCCGCGCGTGCAGGATCCAGTCGCCGGTGGCGAAGCGGCGCCGACTCCAGATCTCAACGGTGCCGGTATGCTCGAAATAGCGGGTCGAAACCTCGCGGGTCTCGTCATCGCCGAAGGTCATCGCCTTGGTAATGTCGAATTCCGCGATCTCGAGCGGCACCTCTCCAAACAGTTCGCGGCCGGCGGCCAGCGCAAACTCGATCAGCGCTGCGGCCGGCATTACCACGCCACCATCGACGCGGTGATCGTCGAGATAGGGCAGCAGCACGGGATCGAGCAGATTGCGCCACTCCGCCGAGCCGTCCGAAACGCGCGGCCCGAGCAGCGGATGCAGCGGCAGGCTCGCGATCAGGCGGCCATGGACGCTGATCGCCTCGACCGTTTCGTCGAAGCGATATTCCTCCGGCTGGAAAGGGTACGGCGGCAGAGATTCGACCATCGTCGGGGCAGACCCGAAAACCGCCTCCCGGTCATGGGCGACACCGTTGACCACCAGGCGCACGACGACGCCGCGGATCGGGTCGCGGTCGGCAAGATCATTGGCCGCCAATGTCGGCAACACCGGATTCTGCGCCTCTCCTGCTCGCAGGATGTCCGAGATCGGCCCGACCAGGAGCGAGCGCGGCGCGATTTCGACAAAGGCCGCATCCGGCTGAGCAGCCAGTACGGCCGCAACCGCATCGGCGAAGCGGACGGGCCGGCGGATATTATGCCACCAATAATCCGCATCGAGTTCACCGGGGACCAGCAGCTGCCCCGTCACCGTCGAATAGAATGGCACGCGCGGGGCCTGGACAGCTATCGTGCCGAGATCGGCGACAAGCGCCTCCTGAATCTCGTCGAGCGCCCGCGAATGGAAGGGATAGTCGACATGCACCGGGACACCGGCGATGCGGCTCTTGCGCGCTAGGCGCGCCAGCGCCTCAAGCTGGCCGGCAGGGCCGGAGACGGTCGTCGAGGTCGCGCTGTTATAGGCTGCGATATCGACATCCTGCATGCCGGCTTCGGCGAGCAATTCCTCCACTTTCAGTGCGGGGCAGGCGAGGACCAGCATGCGCCCCTTGCCACGCACCGTTTCCTGATGATGACTGCGCTTGTGCATGATCCGCAGCGCATCGCGCCGGGAGATCAGGCCGGAACATTCCACCGCCGCGATTTCCCCGACGCTATGGCCGAGGCTGCCGACGGGACGAATGCCGTATTCGGTCAGAGCGACGGCGAGCGCGGACTGAACCGCGAAAATCAGAGGCTGTGCGATCGAGGTCTGTTCGAGCTCATCGTCCGAAACCCCGTCGCGCAAGCGATCGGCGATCGACCAGCCGGCAATCTCCGCATAGATGCGGTCGATATCGTCGATCTCCCGCCGGAAGGTGGCATTGGCGCGATAGGCTGCGCGCCCCATTCCCACGAATTGCGCGCCATTGCCGCTGAATACGAAGACCGCAGGCCGCTCGGCGCCATGGACCACGGCGGCAGTACTGTCCTTGCGGGAAGCGGAACCTTGCGCGAAGGCCCGCAGGCTTGCCGCCAGATCCGCTGCGGCGGGCGGTTTCTCCTGGATGGGAACGGCGAGCCGATGCGGCAGCAGCTCGCATTGATAGGCGAGCGCACTTGCAACGCGCGCGACAGACAGATCGCCCGAAACTGCCTCTGCAACCTGCAGCGCGCGCGCTTTCAGCGCATCGGCCGTGCTTGCCGAGACCAGCAGCACCTCGGCCGGACGGGAAGCCGCGCCATTCGCTCTGCCCTGCTCTTCGCCGCGCGCCGAGCGCAGGATCGCATGGCCATTGGTGCCGCCGAAGCCGTAATTGCAGACACTGGCGAAGAGATCGCGCCCATCGGACGGCAAGGCGAGGGGCTGGACGAGAGGCCGCAGATTGAGATCGTCGAAAGGAATCGCCGTGTTGGGCACTTCGGAAAACAGCGATCGGGGAACGAGACGCTGTTCCAGCGACAGGCTCGCCTTCAGCAAGCTCGCGAGCCCGGAGGCCGCCTCCAGGTGACCGAGATTAGACTTGATCGACCCGATCGGCAGTGGCGCCGCGCGATGCCGGCCGAGCGCCTCGCCGATGGCAGCCGCCTCGATGGGATCGCCGATCTTCGTTCCGGTCCCGTGCGCTTCCACAAAGGCCAGGGCCTCGGGATCGAACCCGGCATTCCGATAGATCGTCTCGATCAGATGCTGCTGGGTTTCCTGCGACGGCAGCGAGATGCCGTTGGTCCGGCCATCTGCATTCGTGCCGGCGGCGACGACGACGCTGCGAACCCGGCGGCCGGCTGCGATCGCCTCGGTCTCCCGCTGCAGCACCAGCACGACCGCTCCCTCGGAGCGCACATAACCGTCGGCGGCCTCGGAGAACGGCCGGCACAGCCCCGTCGCAGACAGCATGCGCGCCTGCGAAAAGCCGATGAAAGGCACGGGCGAGAGCAGCATGTTCACGCCACCGACGATGGCAAAATCGACTTCGCCGGCACGAAGCGCCGCCACGGCCTGCGCGAGCGCGATGAAGGAAGAGGAACAGGCCGCATCGACCGTGAAGCTCGGCCCCTTCAGGTCGAACACGTAGGATAGCCGGTTCGCCAGAATCGACAGGGCGTTGCCGGTCATGAAGTGGCTGCCGATGACGGCCGGATCGAAGGCGCCGGCACTCTGGTAGTCGGCGAGCGAGGCGCCGACATAGACGCCGACATTCCCGCCGGCCAGCGTCGAGGGCGGCAGGCCGGCATCCTCGAAAGCGCGCCAGGCAGCCGTCAGCAGCAGGCGCTGCTGCGGATCCATCTGCTGGGCTTCGCGCGGGGAGATGTTGAACGGCGTCGGGTCGAATCCGAACGCATCGTCGAGATAGCCGCCGGCGAAACTATAGGAGAATCCGGGAGCGGGATCGCCCGGCCGCAGGAAGCGCTCGACATTCCAGCGCCCGCGAGGCCGCCCGGAAACAACGTTGCGACCTTCCAGCAGCAGCTCCCACAGCGCTTCGAGGCTATTCGCACCGGGTAGAATGCAGCCAGCGCCGATAATGGCTGCCTCTGCGTCAATTGATTGCTTGTGAAACGGCATAGACTTCGACAATCCCAGTGATCTCACGCAATCATGGCCGATATGTTACGGCAAACTAGTCTCGCTCCCATCCTTGCTCGCTGATACGGGGCATTGCGGAAAAAAACAATCCAAACTCAGTCTAAAGCTGCTTCACCGTCTTCGATCCTTCGAATGAACGACGATAGCGCGGCGAAGTACTCGGTCCAGGTCAGGCTGGCATAGTCCGTAGAAGGCGCCAAACGACGCGGCCCGGCCGGCAGGAACGAGGCAATCGCCGCCTCCCAGCCGAGACCGTCGATGGGATCGACAAAAACCGTCTCGGGATGGCCGACTTCACGATGCGCCGGAATGTCGGAGGCGACGACCGGCGTACCAAGCGCCGCCGCCTCCACGACCGGCAAGCCGAACCCCTCGATGAAGGACGGCATCAGCAAGGCACGCGCGCCGCTGATCACCCGCTTCAGTGCGGGCGTGGAAAGGCCGTGGAGCGCATGGATATAGGTGCTCACATCGCCGGAACGCCGCAGACGATCGAGAATCAGATCGCCCTGCCAGCCCTTGGCGCCGGCGATCACGAGATGCGGCGTGGCCGCGCCAAGTCTGCGGTGCAGCCGCTTCCAGACCTCCAGCAGCAGGAGATGGTTCTTCCTGAGTTCGATCGCGCCGCAGACGACGAAATACGGAATCGCGGCGAGCGTCGGGTCGGGGTCGGGCGGCTCTCGAAAGATCGAGGGAACAGGCAGAGGCAGCGCCAGCGTCGGCAGCGTCCTCGCACCGCGGCGCTCGAGTTCAAGTTCGATCGCCAGCTGGGCCGTGCGGGTCGTGACGATCAACCCGGCGGCATAACGCGCCGTCTGATCGACCATCGCCGCGTGAGCCTTGACCGCACCGGGCGAGACATATTCCGGCATCTCCAGCGGGATGACGTCATGCAGCATGAAGAGCGGGCGCACGTCGGGGCGCTTGTTCAGCCAGCGCAGCAGGTACGGGACCGCCAGGCCGATCTGGCCGACATTGACGTAGACCGTCCCGGGTTTGAGGGTTTTCACGACGTCTTTACCGAATCCGATGCCCGTTGCCTTGAGCAGCGAGGTCATTCGGGTGGAGACGGCAAGACCGCCGTTCCGCGGAAGATGCCAGGACGACTTACCTGCCTGCATCGTCGGCGCGAGTGACATCCAGGCGCCGTCGGCCGCCGGCTGCCTGTTCTCGGCCCAAAGCTCCTCGAGCCGCGTCAGTCCGCGTAGAGCTCTCTCCCGCGGGAACGCGCGCGTGCCCCAAGCCGTGGGCAGGATAGCCCAGCAGTCATCGTTCGAATGCTCGAAAAAATGGCGTGCATAGGCGAGATCGACCCGATCGATCCCGCGAGGCGTCAGGGACAGTGGCCCCAAGAATAGCCGTGTTGCATCATAGGCGATCGGCACAACAAGACCCTGGCACAGTCAGCTGAAATCGGTTGCCGATCGTCACAATCTTTACACAGCACAACGAGCCGGAATGCCCAACAGTCGCATGGCATACGTTTCTCGCAACCGCAACACTTGAAACGCATTGCTAGCTCGGCAATAGCTAGCCAACCTCTTCCGCACCGAGCAGTCGACTTCATTGATACGCATCAACAACAGCCTCGTCGGCGCCATCGAGCGTAGGGCCTTGGCCTGGCTCGTCCGGCGGATGCCGCGGAGCGTCACCCCCGACAAGCTGACCGCCTTCGGCATCTTCGGCGCGGCACTCACGCTGGTGGGCTATGTCCTGACGGCCTGGTCGCCAAGCTTCCTGTGGCTGGCCTCGCTCGGCCTCGTCTTCCACTGGCTGGGCGATTCGCTCGACGGCAGCCTCGCACGCTTCAGAAAGATCGAGCGGCCCAAATACGGCTATTTCCTCGACCAGACCATCGATGTCGTCGGCAACCTGCTGATCTGCGCGGGCATGGGTCTGTCCGCCTATGTGCGCATGGACGTCGCCCTGCTGGCGCTCGCCGGCTATCATGCCTTGTCGATCTATTCGCTGGTCAAGGCCTGCGTTTCCGGCGAGCTCCACATCTCGCTGGTCGGCTGGGGGCCCACGGAGATGCGCCTGCTCATCATCCTGATGAACACGACGATCTTCTTCTTCGGCGCACCACCCTTCACAGTCGTCGGCCTGACCATGACCTGGTGCGACGTCACCATCCTGCTCATGGCAGCCGGTCTGTTCACGACCTTCGTCTGCCTGCTCGCGAGCTATGCGGCCCAGCTTGCGCGCGAGGAAGCCGCCAGCCGCAAATAGGGCCAAAGCGGCCGGGAGATGCCGTTTTCGCCGCCCCTTAGCCGTAATAGGCGATGTATTTCCGGAAATAATCTTCCCAGGTCAGCCATTCGCCGCGCACGAGATATTTGCGCCTGGCATCCGCCCAGCCGATCCCCAGGGCGGCCGCCACCTTCGGATGGATCGGCACCTGCAGCCGGCGCAGCGAATTGAGCGATCCCGGCAGCCAGAAATTCAGCGACAGCCCCAGTTCCTTCGTGACCTGCCTGACCAGCATCTTCATGATCCGGCCATTGGGATGGGCCGTCGTGTAGAAGGTCTGCTTCGTCCTGAAATTATCGAGGATATAGGCGCCGATTCCCGCGGGGAATTTCCGATCCATCTCCTCGAGCCTTGTCTGCTCGAACTGATGCAGGCGCTTGAAATCGATCAGCCGCTCGATCGCCAGCGATTCATAGGTCCGGAAGCGGAGTTCGGGGTCGGGAATCTGGCGCCGCAGCCGCCCGAGCAGCCCGTCGAAATAGGTGAACTCGAAATTGGGGAGGTCGCGGTTGCGGGCGAGCCTGTCGTCCGGCCCGTTGAAGGCGTCGAAAGGCCAGGGCGAGGCGAAGCGCACGCAAGGGTAGCGCAGCGTCGGCAGGTCGCTCGGCACATCGGCGCGCAATGGATATTGCTCCCATTCCCGGATGTCCTGGATCAGGAGGAGGTCGCATTCCTGCAGGTCGCGCCGGCCCTGCTCGTGCAGGTTCACCGGCAATTCCATGTAGTGATGCTTGACCGAGAAATGGCGCGTGAAGCCGGAATGATAGCGCAGCGCCTCGGCCAGGAGATTGCCCTGGCAATTGCCGAAGATGACGATCTGCTTCTTCCGGCTCCCGGAGGAAGCGGTCCCCCCGGACGACGCCGGCGACGCCACGGCCGGGGCATCGGCCGAGACGCGACGCAGATCGAGTGAGCGCAACAACAGGCTCGCATTGCGGAAATGGCGCAGGCGGATATCGATCGTGCGCGGCACGCCGGCATCGAGCCCGATATCCTGAGGCACGGTGAATTCGAACGAAACACGGCCTGTTTCCAGCTCGCTCGCCAGGAAGCGGCCCTTTCCGAGCAAAATGCCGTCCCGGGTTTCGACCTCGACCGCCAGAGCAGCCTCCGACGGACGCCGGGCTCGCTTCAGTTCGCAACCGATCTCGGCGCGATAGAGCCCGGCCGGTAGCCGCAGGATCGCCGAACTGCGCCACAGTTTCAGGGGCGTGATGGAAAGCGGCGACAGACGAACCGCGCCGGGCAACGGCAAGGTCCGCAGCCGGCCGAGCAGGCGCCAGGGCTCGAGCTCGGCCGCAACGTTGTCGAGCCCCGTCGCTGCCGGTTCTCTATGCAACGTCACCGCGACCATGGTCAGCAGGGCGTTGCCGAAATGCGTGAAGCGGAACTCGAAGGGAACATCGGCACCGCCTTCGATACCCAGCTCACGCGGCACATCGAAGGCCAGGCTCTGCTCGCCACCGCGCAGCTCCGCCGCGCTGTAGTCGCGCCAGGCGCGCAGGATGCGGTTCTGCGCGACGATTTCGAGTCCCATGACCGGGTGGGCGCCCTGAAGGGGCATGCGCACCCGGCAATGGAAGGACAGGCGATAGCGCCCCTCCGGCAAACGCAGGAAGGGGCCGTAGAGAAAGGCCTGGGCCGGGACCAGCAGGACGACGGAGACCGAGCCGTCCGCCCAGCGTCTTGCCGGCTCGCGCACCTCCATGACGGGCAGCAGCGAGCGGGAAGCGCCGTCATCCGGTTTCGGCATCGGTTCCAGCGGCGTCCCCGCTTGAGCTAGCGTATCCATCCTCGGTTCCAGCGAGTCGCTTTCGGCTTTCATGCGTCCATGACGAAGCTGATCGGCGCATGCTCTAGCATCACTCGCGCGAACATGCAGCCGGCACCTTCGCACCGATGCAGGTTGATCTCGCCGGAAGTGCACTCCATAGAAGGCAACACGCTTTCTCGACCTCATCCCGGCACGGAAGAGCAAGCGACAGTTGCAATATACTCCCGGCCACTGGCGATGCTTGTTCCGTAGATCGATTGCGATGAGCCATTTTTCGTCACTGGCCGAGGTTCTGCAGCACCAGGCCATGTCTCGGCCGGATATCGCCGCCGTGACCGTCTATTCCGATCGCCCCGGCGAACGGCCGAGCCTGACCTTCGCCGCGCTTCACGCACAGGCCGCGGATCTCGCGCGCCAGCTCGCGGCCGAAACCGCACCGGGCGATCGCGCGCTGCTGATCTTCCCCTCCAGCGTCGAATTCGTCGTCGCCTATTTCGCCTGCCTGATGGCGGGCGTGGTCGCGGTGCCGATGATGCAGCCGCGCCGCAACGCAAATCACGACGCCAGCGCGGCGATCATCGCCGATTGCACGCCGCGCCTGGCACTGAGCCCGGCTTCCGATCCCGATCCGCGCGGCCTGCTGCGCGAGCGCCTGGCCGCGCATGGCATCCGCCACCTCCCGGTCGCGCTGGCGCCGGAGCCTGCGCCCCTCGACGCCTTCCGACCCAATGCCGACGGCCTCGCTTTCCTGCAATACACCTCCGGCTCGACCTCATCGCCCAAGGGCGTGATGGTGAGCCACCGCAACCTGATCGACAATCTCGCGATGATGCGGGAGCGGCTGGGGAACCACGCGGATTCGGCGCATGTGAGCTGGATTCCGCTCTACCATGATCTCGGCCTGATCATGAACCTGCTGCAGCCGATCTATCTTGGCGCGCCCTGCGTCCTGCTGACGCCGTCAGGGTTCATGCATCGCCCGCTGAACTGGCTTCGCGCCATCCACGAGCATCGCGCCGAGGTTGGCGCCGCCCCGAACTTCGCCTTCGATCTCTGCGTCGACCGCTTCCGACCGGAACAGATGGAAGGCATCGATCTCAGCAGCTGGAAGATCGCCCTCAACGGCGCCGAACCGGTGCGGGCCGCAACGCTGGAACGTTTCGCCGAGACCTTCGCCCCCTACGGCTTCGCACCCGAAGCGATGCGCCCCGCCTATGGGCTGGCCGAGGCAACGCTGCTCGTGACCGCCGCCAAGCGGGGCTCTCTGCCCCGCACGCTCGACGTCAGCGCGAAGGCGCTCAAGGCCGCCCGCATCGCGCCGCCCGAGGACGCCGCCGATCGGCATGTCAGCGCCAGTTGCGGCTCACCCATGACCGGGCTGACGATCGCCATCGCCGATCCGCAGACGCGGCGCCCGCTGCCGCAAGGGGCGATCGGCGAGATCTGGATACAGGCCTCCAGCGTCGCCGGCGGCTACTGGCAACGCCCCGAGGAGAGCGAACAGACCTTTCGGGCCAGGCTGGAGACAGATGCCCCTGGCTCCGGCGGCTCCTGGCTGCGAACCGGCGATCTCGGGCATCTCGACGAAGCCGGTGAGCTCCATGTCGTCGGCCGCATCAAGGACGTGATGATCATCCGCGGCGTCAATCACTACCCGCAGGATATCGAAGCGACGGTCGCAGCCAGCCATCCCTCGCTGCGACGCGACCATGGCGCAGCCTTCACGATCATCGACGAGCATGACATCGAGCGCATCATCGTCGTCCAGGAAGTCGAGCGCACGCAGCGCCGTGACATCGCCGAGGCCGAAGTCGTCGCGGCCGTGCAGGCGGCGGTGGTCAACAATCACGATGTCGCCCTGCACAAGGTCATGCTGATCCGGACGGGCTCCCTGCCGAAGACGACCAGCGGAAAGGTCCAGCGCAGCCTGACCAGGCTCCGGTGGCTGGAGGGAACGCTCGAGCCCTGGACCCCGTCGGGAGATGCCGAGGAACGCAGCGCGGCCTCCGCTTGACGGAAGTCCGCCAGCGCGGCAAGCGAAAGCCCCGCGCCCAACCCGACGGATCATCATGCCGCCCGCTTCCGAGATCGAACGCTTCTGCCGATCCAGTCTGGCCGCGATGCTCGACATCGACGAGGCCGGGATCGTGCCGGCAACGACGTTCGCCGGCCTCGGCCTCGACTCGGCTGCCGCCGTCCATTTCGTCCTGGAAGTCGAGCAGGAATACCGGGTCGAGCTCTATCCCGGCGTCACCCAGGACTACCCGACCGTCGCCCAGTTCGTGGACTATCTCGGCACCTTGAAACCACTCTAAGCTACGGGCGTTTCAATCGAATTTTTGCAGGACAATCCTGCATCAACTGCCCTTTTCTGCGTGATCCGACCTCGACGGCACCGATGATCGGCGGTAGGTAGGCCCGGCCGACGGACCGATGCGGCAGGACGCTCCACCGGATGGACCAGCGCTGATGGCACATGCTTCAAACACGGCAGGCAGCCAGCACATGGGCAATGCCGAGGACATCATCCCGCGCGATATCCGCTTCGGCATCCTGGAGAACGCCCAGCGTCACTGGCTGGAAGACGACATCATCAAGACCGTGCTGATCGACGGGCTGTCGATCTTCCTGCCCGAGGGCGAGCGCTTCTTCATTCGCTCGCTGAAGCATTACGGCCCCAAGCTGCAGGACAAGGAGCTCGCCGCCGAGATCAACGGCTATTCCGTGCAGGAGGCCTATCACACGCGCGAGCACGAGGAATACAATCGCGCGATGATGAAGCTCGGCTACGATGTCGAGAAGATGGAGAAGCCGATCCGGCAGGGCTTCGAGATCGTCAAGAATCCGCTGCACCGGCTCTCGATTACCTGCGCGATCGAGCACATGACGGCGACCCTGTCGACGCTGACGCTGCGCCACCCGGAACTGATGGAGAAGGCCGCACCGGCCTATCGCCGGCTGTGGATGTGGCATGCGCTCGAAGAGCTGGAGCACAAGGCCGTCGCGCTCGACGTGCTCAAGGCGGCAACGCCGGGGATGTCGAGCTGGAAGCGCTATTTCGTCCGCGTCTTGGGCATGAACGGCACGTTGTTCCCCTTCCTCGCGCTCTTCCTGCGCAACGTGCCGATCTATGCGAAGAACGATGGGGTCAAGACGGGCCTGCGCTTCTGGCTGCGCTTCTTCTGGGTGACCATGGTCTATCCCGGCTATTGGCGGCGCTGCCTGCCGAACACGCTGCGCTACTACCTGCCGGGCTTCGACCCCCGCAACAGCGACGACCAGGAGCTGATGCGCAAGGGGCGCGACTGGCTGGCGGCCAATCTGCCGCCGCCCGCCACGGCTGCCCCCAAGCCCGGCGTCTGAGGCGCAGCACGGTGGCAAGCCAAGCCTTCTCCCGCCTGCTGGAGGCCATCGACAGAGGCGCCTTTCCGCGAACCCGGAAATGGCTCTGGCGCGGCCTCTACAACATCCTGTCGCGGCGCTGGCACGACGATGACTGGCGCTTCATGAATTACGGCTTCCTGCCGCCGGGAGCAGCCTTTCCGCTTGAGCCAGGCGACGAAGCCGACCGCCCTTTCATCGGTCTCTATGCCCAGGCCGTCGCGGGCCTGCCAATGGAAGGCGCGCGGGTTCTTGAGATCGGCTCGGGCCGCGGCGGCGGCGCGCGCTATATCGCCCGCTATCACGGCTCCGCCGCTGTCACCGGGCTGGATTATTCGCCGGCAACGGTGCGGCTGGCGCGCCGCCTCAACCAGGACACGGCAAGCCTGACCTTCGAGATCGGGGATGCGGAGAAGCTGCCGCTCGCCGATGGCTCGGTCGATATCGTCGTCAATATCGAATCCTCGCATTGCTATGGCGATGTGCCGGCCTTTGCACGCGAGGTCGCGCGTGTGCTCGCTCCCGGCGGCTGGTTCACCTTCGCCGACATGCGCGGCAAGAGCGCGCTTCCCCTGCTGCGCCAGCAGCTGGCGGTTCCCGGCCTCACGCTGCACACCGAGACCGATCTGTCGCAAGGCGTCATCGCCGCGCTTGACGCGGCCGAGCAGCGCAAGCGGGCGCGCATCTCCAGGATCCGCTTCATGCGCGGCTTCATCAGCGAATTCGCCGGCGCGAAAGGGTCGGTGCTTTATCGCGAGCTGAGCGAGGGGGGCGTCGTCTATCTCGCCCAGCGCTACCAGAAGAACGGCCGCGCCTGAACGCAGGCCTTCAGCCGTGATGCTTCACGGACGCTCCGGAGCACGCGACTCGGGCGCACCCGGCTCATTCCCGCTCGGCTCGAAGCTTTTCAGCGTGTTGTCGTAGCGCGGATGCAACGTACCCATCCAGCGATCCCAGAGCGAGAAGGTATGGCCGTAATTGAACCTGAACGTGCCGTGATGCTGGTCGTGGAACACCGTGCTGGCGAGCGGCCAGGGCGAACGGCCGGCCGGTGAGGCGAAATGCTCGAAGCCGGCATGGCCGAGCATCCCGCTGATCTGATCGTAGAGCTTCTGCAGCACGAGCATCTGCCACGGGACCGGCAGGACGAAGACGATGATCGCGTAATAAGCCTGATTGAGAAGCGCCTCGACGACGCTCTCGTGATGGTTGCTCCAGACCGTCGGTGCCACGCTCTTATGGTGAAGCGCGTGGAAGCGATAGAAGACGCGGCTGTGAAGCAGGCGGTGCACCCAGTAGAACCAGGCATCGTAGAGCACGACCGAGATCATCAGCATCAACGGTCCGGACCACCAGGAGAGCTCCAGCGGCACCAGAGACCAGCCCTGCTGCTGCGCGAACAGCCCGAAGGCGAAGCAGACCGAGAGCGTGAGGATCGAGATCGGCGCCTGCCGCAATTCCTTCCATTTACGCCGGTTGACCCGGTCCTTCTGGATGCGGCGCTCGGGATGGCGGGCATTCATGATCTCGAAGAACAGCCCAGTCAGCAGCATGACCGCAACGACTGCCCCGACCACGAGGCCGAGAAGGCGAAGAAAATCGAGCAGCAGCGCCACCATCAAACCCTATTCCGATCACCAGCCGCAGCACCACGACGTCCACACTTGACGAACCTGCCCGCGTTGCAGCGCCGCCGGTCGAGGACCGCGCCTATGCAGCACCATCCAGGTAAAGCAGGCGATCCTCGCGATTGGTCGGATCGAGCAGCTCCTGGTCCGAAACCGGAGCAACCTGCGCATAATAGTCGAGGCTCCTCAGCACGGGGTAGGAGGCCCGCAGCCGGACGAGCAGCGCCTGGGGATCACGACACCGCCCCGGATTGAACTCAAGCACGATCCGCGGCCGCCAACGCTCGATGACCTGGCTCAATCCGATGATGATGTCCTCCTCCGCTCCCTCCGCGTCGATCTTGAGGAAATCGACGCGGGGAAAGGCGCGGAGGAGCGAGTCGAGGCTATGGATAGGGACCGCGACCGCTTCCGCCTCGTCGTTCGGCAAGGCCTTGCTGACCAGCGTCGCATTCTTCGGCTCTCCCGCCGGGACCATGAGACGTCCCTCGCCCTCCCCCGAACCCGCCGCGGCCGCCACAATGGTGCTGCGGCCGGCAAAGCCGTTGAGCTCGAGGGTCCGCTTCAGCGTGTCGGCAACGGGGGGGTTGGGCTCGACAGCCAGCAAGCGGCCATCGGGGCCGACGAGATCGGCCAGCAGCAACGCATAATAACCGAAGTTGGCACCGATATCGGCGACATGCATGCCGGGCGCGACGAGGCGGGCAATGAATTGCGTCAGCCACATCTCCCAATAGCCGTCGAGCATGACATGCGCACCGAAGCCCCGATCCCGCGTGTCGAGGAACATCTTGTAGCGCCCCAGAACGCGGGCGAGGACCGCATGCTCGCCAAGATAGACGGTCTGGCTGGCCGCCCGGCAAATACACTCGGCGCGGTAGCGATCCGGCCCGCGCAACTCGTCCAGCGACAGGAGGCTTCCGGGTTGGATCGGCAATGGTGCCGGGATGTGCTTGTTCTTCATAAACCTGCCTACTCCGGCCAGATATCCCGGCACATGAAGGGCTTCGACGGGTGGCCCCATCAGATCATTTTCTTCATGTGGGCGGACCCCGCTTCGCTCGACGGCGCCCCGGAATCCACCAGGGACCATCGGATGATCCGACGCCGACGTCTGGTGCTAATCCAAGGTGCCAAAGGACGCAAACCTTCCGGGGCACGACGAAGAGCGATACGGCAGCCGCGCAAAGGCGCAAGCCCTGCCGATAAGGTCAAATTGCTTCCATGGCTCGTAACAGCCTCTGGAGCCGGAACGGTGGCTTCGCGGGCCAGAACGCCTTGGCAGCCAGATGGGCGAGGACCGTCGAATCCTTGCCTATCGAATAGAGCATGACCGGGTTCCGAAACAGGGCGGCCGTCTCCCGCAGCAGGAAGACCGCCTCCTCCTCGAGCCTCTGGAGCTGGTTCACGTTCCGCTTCTTCGTCCAAACACCGCGCTGTCTTCGACGAGCGTCGTGCAGTGGCGACGCTCGTATGTTTCGCCTCGTCTCGCCTATGAGAACCTGGCGGCGACGCTGGTGCCCTGCACGATGGGCGAGGTCAGGCTCTGGAAGATGGAGAAGGCCTTCTGCACATCGGTCAGAGGCGCGTTCGAGACGTAGAGGATATCGCCCCGCTGCATCCGCAACCCCTGCGCCACGAAGAGCCCGTTGGGATCCCGCAGATTCACGCGATAGACGACCGGAATCAGGCGGCGGCCCTGGCCGAGAAGCGGACTATCCGGCTTGATCCGCCGCAGCGTCTCCGCGGTTTCGAACCGGTACAGGAACACGCCCTGCGGGTCCGCCCGGAAGTCGAGCAGACCGCCTGCCTTCGCGATTGCCTGCGCCAGGTTCATGGCGTCGGCGTTGAAAGGAATCTCGGTATTCTGACCGGTGGCACCGGCCGCGATGAAAGTCTGCGGGTTGCGCACCAGCGTCAACGTATCGCCGCCGCGCAGGTAGATGTTCTCCCGCGGGTTGTTGACGATCGTGATCATCGGCACCGCGAGTGTGCGCGAGCCGCGCGTCAACCGGACTTCCGTCTCGTTGACGGGCGCGCGGATACCACCGGCGGCAGCGATCACCTCGAGGACACGGTCGCCCTTGTTGGACAGAGGAATGCGGCCGCCCGATGCCACCTCGCCAGTGACGGCGACCGAGCTGCTGATCGCCCGGCTCAGCGTCACCAGAACCTGCGGCTGGATCGCCTTGCCGGCAAGCCGTTCCTGGATCGCGGCCTCAACCTGAGCGCTGGTCTTGCCGGCCACGTTGACGCGCCCGGCATAGGGCACGGAAATCGTGCCGTCACGGGCGACGGCCTGTTCGGGAATCGTCGCCGTACGCGATCCCGGCGTGAAGCGATCTGTCGTCAGCGGCGCGGAGAAGAGGCCACCGGCGCCGGCTTCCCAAATCGTCACCGCGAGAAAGTCGCCGATTCCAATCCGGGTCTCGGTCGCTCCGCTCCGGTCGCCAAAGCTTCCGCTAAAACTTTGATCCGAGCGGCCATTGATCGCGACCAGCGAAGTCGGCGCCAGATCGACCAGCTCGAAGCCGAGATTTACATCCTCGCCCTGCCGGGAGACGATATCGGCGGTGGACGGACCACTGGCGGGCAAATTAGAACAGCCCGCCAGCACCATGGCGGACAAAATCGCGACTATCCCAACCCGCACCGATCCCATCTCCTACACTCCCCGCCGACTACCATTGATCGCCCGATTTGAAAACCAAGCTGGGGCGACGGGGGGCCATTCGCCGAGGAGTGTGGTCTCATCGCATCGCCGACCGGTTACGACGGCCGCGGCTTCGGTAAACATGATTACTAAAATGCCAAGGAACCGGCCGAGAGCCGGCCGCCCGCATCGGACGCAGTGTCCATACCGACGAATGCCGGATGCCTGCAGAAAGCCAGACGTCGCGCCCAGCCGCCCCCCGATGCGGCAACCCGCAGCCTATTTCATCTTGATCGCGTGCTCGCGAACACCGGCGAAGAGCAGCCAGCCCACGAAGAACAGGAGCAAGCTCCCGGCGAAGGTCAACAACACGCCTCGCAACCGACGCGGCCGCTCGGCGAAGTCGGCGACATGGGGTTCCACCACACGCTCGAGATAGAGCTGCTGGCGACGCGCCTCGTTTCGGGCGACTTCGAGGCTGCTCATGGCGGAAGCGAGCGCCTTGACCGCAAATTCACGCTGAAGGTTGAGCCTTTCATAGCCGGCGACCTTCTCCGCCAAGCCGTCCGAAGCATTCGACACGCGCCGGCGCTCCAGCGTGATCTGCCCTTCGAGAGCTCCTATCCGGCGTTGCAGGCCGGAAATCTGAGGAGAATTCGGGGACGAAGCCTCGATTTCCCGGAGTTGCGCCGTCACGGCGGCGAGTTCGCTCGACAGGCGGCCGATGAGCTCGGCAATGAAGAGCGAATTTTGCGACGGGTCGAACATCAACTCGCGATTCCGGAATTCCGTAATCGCGATCTGAGTCTCGACCAGTCGTTCCTCGCCCCGCTTGACCTCCGTTTCCGCGAAGCGGATGGCATCGGCGCGAATCCGTTCGTTCATCCGATTGACCACCGCTTCGCCCAAGCCGAGCAACGTCCGGTTGATCTCTACAGAATCTTCAGGGCGGAACGCCTCCACGCTCAGGGTCGTCAGACCGGTCGTCGCACCATGGACGACGGTGACGCGCGACTTGTAGTATTGGAACAGTTCTTCCTCGCTGGGCCCGCGAATCAGATTGGGATATCGCGCGACAAAATCCGCGCCCGGGCGGTTGAACATCTCTCGCAACGGCAAGCGCTGCGAGAGCGCAGTCACCGCATCACGCGACAGAAGATATTCCTGCACGGAATAGCTGTCGTCCTGTGACCGGGTGATGCCAACGATCTGCAAGAGCCCACCGAGCCCGCCGGACAACGGCGCCTTGGCCGAGCGAACCACGAATGTGGATTCGGAAACGAACCGATCCGTGGCGATCAGGCCGAAATAAAGCGCCGAGACCAGCGTCGGCAACGCGACAAGCAGCAGAAACGCGGCATGGCTCCAGCTGAGACGGATGGTGCGGCGGGGCCGCGACGCGGCATCCGGCACCGTCCCCACGTCGTCGGCCGTTCCGGGCAGCGGCAGGCGAAAGTGTTTGGCCGCGAGAGGCCGCGCCACATGAACGACCGGGCGCAACCGGCGAGAGATCTTCTCGAAGCGCTGCCTCATGCCGGTACCATATCATCCTGGCCGGTTCTCGAAGATGAACTCATCGCAGATATATACCCATGGCAGCGGCAACTCCCGGTTCGCCATTCCTATCGAGTGGCCAGCCTGCTATCTAGCATCCAAGTGTCGAGATCAGAAGACGACGATGTCCCAAGGTATAATAGAGGAAAATGTCACTGATTATGTTGAACTCGTTCCCCTGCGAGTCAACGAAACCGGTGTCGACTTGCCTTTGCGGAAGCCTCTACCGGGCTGGCTGGTCGCGCTGCGCCGGCATGCGCTGATCCTCGTCACATTTGCTCTGCCATGCCTTCTGGCCGTTCTCTATTTCGGATTGATCGTAGCGGACCGCTACACCTCCGAGGCGCAGTTCGTGGTTCGAAGCCCCAGCCGGTCGGGCCTCGGTCAGTTGGCGGGTATGATGCCGGCGACGGGAACGGAGCGCGCGCCCGACGAAGCCAGTGCCGTCCATCAGTTCGTACAGTCTCGCGACGCCGTCGAACTGCTCGTGCGGAAGGCGGATCTGCGCGCTATTCTGTCACGACCGGAAGGCGATCCGTTCTGGCGCTTCCCGGGATGGTTCTCCAGGGACCTGCGGGAAAAGCTCTTCGACCGCTATCTTGATTTCGTCTCGATCAAATCGGACAGCAGCACCGGCATCAGCACCTTGATGGTGCAGAGTTTCAGGCCCGACGATTCCGTGAAGATGGCTCAGGTCCTCCTCGAAGGGGCGGAGGCGCTGATCAACCGGCTGAACGAGCGCGCCCGAGCCGACACGATAAGCGCCGCCGAACGCGAAGTGGAAACAGCCAAGGCCCGCGCATTTGACAGGCGGGAGGAACTTACAGCCTTCCGGATGAAAGCCGGAACGGTCGATCCGGCGAAATCCTCCCAGAACCTCCTGGAGACGATCGGAAAGCTGTCTTTCGAGGTCGCGCAGCTCAACGCCCAGCTCGCCGAAGCGCAACGGAATTCGCCTCAGGGGCCGCAGATCGCGAATCTGCGCAATCGCATCCAGGCGATCGAACAGCAGATCATCGAGGAGAAGCGGCAGATCGGCGGCTCGGCTCAGGCCTTGGCCCCGATCATCGCGGACTACGAGCGCCTGGTTCTCGAGCGCGAATTCGCCGACCGGGCGCTCGCCTCTGCTCTCGTCTCCCTCGAAAACGCCCGCATCGAATCGCAGCGCCAGCAACTCTATCTCGAACGCGTCGTGGAACCGCACGCCGCCGACTACCCGAGCCAGCCGAAACGCCTGCTCTGGATCGGCATCATTTTCCTGCTCAGCTTTTCGGTCTATTCGATTGGACGCTCGCTGGGCAATTACCTCCGCCAGCGCGAGGATTGAGGCGATGCCGCCCACCGCCGCTTCGTCTCGGCCCGATGCCGCCCCGCAGGCACGCATCGAGCGCGCAGTGCGCGCCGACAACATCGTCAAGGAATTTCATACCGAACACGGACCCCGGCGCGTGCTGGACGGAATATCGTTCAGCGTCGGCGTCGGCGAGCGGATGGCGATCCTGGGCCGCAACGGCGCCGGCAAGTCGACGCTGATCAAGATCCTCGCGGGTGTCGAGCGGCCGACCCATGGCACGATCCATCGTGGCTTGAACATGTCGTGGCCGCTGGCCATCGGGGGCGGTTTCGAAGGGCAGATGACCGGCTACGACGCCTGCCGTTTCATTTCCGCGCTGTACGGCGCCCCCCTCAAGGACACCATCGAATACGTTGCCGATTTCACAGAGCTCGGCAGCCAGCTCTTTACCCAGGTCCGCTTCTATTCGGACGGGATGAGGGCGCGCCTGGCTTTCGCTCTCTCGCTGGCGATCGACTTCGAATGCTATCTCATCGACGAGGTCATCCTGGTCGGCGATCGACGCTTCCAGCAACGCTGCCACGACGAGCTCCTCGTCAAGCGAAAGAGCCGGGCCATGCTGATGGCGATCCATTCCGTGGAATTCGCCAAGGAATTCTGCAGCTCCGCATTGGTTCTGAAGCAGGGGCGCGGCCGCGTCTTCTACGATCTCGACCTTGCCTGTTCGATTTATGCGACCTTGTGAACCGACAAGCAGCGCGCTCCGTCTCCCGGTGAGTTCCCCGATATGACCGTCATCGTTCTAGGCGTCCCGAGCGCATTCTCCGCCTGGGGCTTCGACGTCATGCGCCGGCTCGCGAAGGCGACCCGGCCCGCAGCAGAGTTGCGCTGGATCGATCGCGGCGATTTGTTCGAAGACGATCCGGACGCCAACGAAATCATCTGTTCGCAATTCCCCTCACGCTCGCTGCGCGAAGCGGCGCGGAGGCCGCAAACGCGCCTCATCGTCTTCACCGCCGACAGCCTGGAAGCCGTCAGCTTTCAGCGGCAGCGGCAGCCGAAACTGCTCGACGCCGTGCGGACGGTCGGCGCCAGCGTCGCCATGATCGGTGACTGCCAACCGCAAAAGCGGGCGCTCTTCCTCAACGCTGCCGCGCTCCCTTCGGCCGAACTGGCGACGCAGCTCATCGCCAGCCACATCGATTGGCCTCTGCCTGCCAATTTTGCCGGTGTTCTAGCATCCGCGGGTCCGATACCGACCAGCTCCGCGCCGGCCTCCTCCCTCACGGAAGCAGAGGAAGGCATCGTCACGCTCGTCCTGGAGAATGGCATCGCGCATCTGCGTGACGCCAGCATTCCCCTGAGGTCGATCTGGCCGCACCGCGTCTTCTTCGCGGGGGACCGGCCGAACGAAGAGGCTCCGCTCGTGACCGACGCGACCGGCGGATCACGCATCCTGTATTACGGTCCCTATTTCCACCTCGCCGAGGGTAGATGGCGAGCCAAACTGACCCTCGGCTTCACCAAGGAGGCCGTCGGGTTACCGCTCAAGATGTCGGCATTCGGGCCGAATGTTCTAGGCGAGGCACGGCTGCGGCCGCGCAAGGAAGGGATTTTTGCGGCCCATTTCACCTTCTCCGTCACGGAACCGGAAAACCCCGTGGAATTCCACGTTCGCACCGAGGAAGGTGCCATCGAAGGGCGGATCGCGCTCGCCCAGGCGGAACTCAGCTATCTCGGCTCTGAACCGGCCCAGCCATAAGCGCCTGCGTGCCGGTCCACCCGCTTGCCGGCGACACTCTGAAACTTCGGCCCGCTGCCGGTTTCCGTGGGCACCGAGATCAGGTGTTTCATGAAACTGGAGGTGGCGTATGCAGCGAAGACAGTTTGGGTGTGAGTTCAAGATCGAGGCAGTCCGCCTGATCAAGGATCGGAGAGCAAATGTGGCGCAGGCATCTCGGGACTTGGCTGAACGACCTCGAAATCAGCCGCCGTCAGCCACTTTGGCCCGCGCTGCGTCGCTGGCTGCACTCCTGGCACCGTGTTGTATGGAGCAGAGACGACGATATTGTCGTCAAGCGGCCGGCATCGCTATGAGTGGTTTACGGTCTCAGCAAAGCTAAGCAAGGGTGTAGCAGCTCATGTCCGATGAGGAGACCGTTCAGTCATGACAGGCGAGACACCCAGGCTCACGCTCGATTTTTTGATCGGCATGCTGAAGCAGGTTATCGAGCAAAATTCATCGCGCGCTTTCGGAAAAAGCACGAGCACAGCTTGGGGTCCGGAGACCTTGCTGGAGGACACCGGCTTCAACTCTTATGATTTCGTCGAGATGATATTCAAACTTGAAGACCATTTCGACATCGAGATCGACTACAATGCCAATAACAACATCAACGACGTGAAGACGATCGGCGAGCTCTACAACGAAATCCTAAAGCTGCTGGCAAACAAGCAGGCGGCATGACGCGTATCGTTGTTTCAGGCCTCGGCATCGTTTCGCCAATCGGCAACGACACCGGCAGCTTCTGGCAGACTCTGCTGACCGGAAGCGGGAATTTCAAGGAAGCCTCGGCCTTGCCGGGCAAGGGCATTCGCGTCGCGGAAGTCCAAGGCCAAAGCTTCATGGAGGGGTTGGGCCTTTCTCCATCGGCTTGTGACCGCAACGCGCTGTTCGCCGTCGCAGCGGCGCGCCACGCCCTGACAACCGCCGGCCTGGACGCAGGCTTGCCGCGCCCCGAGCGCGTCGGCGTCATCCTCGGGAATTCCGCCGGCGGGCAATGCAGCACCGATGAACAATATGCCCGGCTCTATACCCAGAACAAGCGACCGCACCCGATGACCGTGGCCAAGGTGATGGTGAGTTCTTCCGCCAGCTGGGTATCGATGACATCGGGCGCAACCGGGCCCTGCTTTGTGACGTCAAGCGCCTGCGCCTCGTCCAGCCACGCTATCGGCACAGCCATGCAGTTCCTGCGCGCCGGCCTTGTCGATATTGTCATTGCCGGTGGTACGGAAGCCCCGCTCTCGGCAGGAACCCTGCTCGCCTGGGACGCCATGAAGATCATGTCGCGTACCGCCTGCCGGCCGTTTGCCCTCGGCCGCGACGGCCTCATGCTCGGTGAAGGTGCCGGCATCATCGTGTTGGAGACGGAAGCCCATGCGCGCGACCGCGGGCTCATTCCCAAGATCGAGGTCGCTGGCTTCGGCTTCAGCGCCGATGCAGGCGATATTGTCGCGCCCAATCTCGACGGCATGACGCGCGCCATGTCCCTCGCGCTGGTTGATGCAGGGCTACAGGCTGGCGACGTTGCCTATATCAATGCCCACGGTACCGGGACGCGCGCGAATGACCGTGCCGAGACGCAGGCGCTGAAGCGCCTGTTCGGCGACCGGCCCGTGCCCCCGACATCATCGATCAAGGGCGTGACCGGCCACGCGCTAGGCGCCGCCGGAGCCTTCGAGGCGATTGCGACGATCATGGCGATCGAGAACGGCATCGCCCCGCCGACCGCCAATTTTGATGCAGCGGACCCGGAATGCGACATCGACTGCATCCCTCATCAGGGCCGTGCGATGCCGATCCCGGTCGCCATGTCGAATTCCTTCGCATTCGGCGGGCTCAATACCGCGCTCGTCTTCAAGGACATGCGATCGAATTGATGGCTTTCGGCAAGCTTGCCGCCGGACTCAAGCCGCGCTTTCGGCTTCCCTGCCCTCCGGCACGACGATGCCGCGGCCGACATCGACATAGGTGAAACCCTTCTCGCGCACCTGCTCGGCGCGATAGACGTTGCGGAGGTCGACGAGAACCGGCGCCGCCATCGCTGTCTTGACCCGGTCGAGGTCGAGCGCGCGGAAGATGTTCCATTCGGTCACGATGACCGCCGCGTCGGCACCCGCCACACATTCATAGGCGTCGCGGCAATAGGTGACGCCCGCCGGCAGCACAGCCTTCGCCTGCTCTATCCCTTCCGGATCATAGGCGCGGATCGTGGCGCCGCCGTCCATCAGGGCGGTGACCACTGCGATCGAGGGTGCGTCGCGCATGTCGTCGGTGTTCGGCTTGAAGGTGAGACCGAGCACCGCGATCGTCTTGCCTCGCACCGAGCCGCCGCAGGCCGCGACCACCTTGCGCCCCATCGCCCGCTTGCGCTGCTCGTTCACCGCCGCCACCGTCTCGACGATGCGCGAAGGCGTGCCGTGATCCTGCGCCGTCTTGATCAGCGCTAGTGTATCCTTCGGGAAGCAGGAGCCACCATAGCCCGGCCCGGCATGCAGGAACTTGCCGCCGATACGGTTGTCGAGCCCCATGCCGCGGGCAACGTCCTGGACATTGGCGCCGACCTGCTCGCAGAGATCGGCGATCTCGTTGATGAAGGTGATCTTCGTCGCCAGGAAGGCGTTGGCCGCGTATTTCGTCAGTTCCGCCGTGCGCCGGCCGGTGTTCAGGATTGGCGCGTTGTTGAGATAGAGCGGCCGGTAGATATCGGCCATCACGGCGCGAGCGCGCTCGTCATCCGTGCCGACGACGATACGGTCCGGCCGCTTGAAATCCTCGATCGCCGCGCCCTCGCGCAGGAATTCCGGGTTGGAGACGACGGCGAAATCGGCATCGGGCCGGAGCTCGCGGATGATGCGCTCGACCTCGTCGCCGGTGCCGACCGGCACCGTCGACTTGGTCACGATCACCGTATAGCCGCTGATCGCCCCGGCGATCTCGCGGGTCGCGGCGTAGACATAGGACAGGTCGGCGAAGCCGTCGCCGCGGCGCGAGGGCGTGCCGACCGCGATGAAGACCGCATCGGCACCCGCGACCGGGCCGGCGAGATCCGTCGTGAAGGACAGCCGCCCCGCCGCCGCGTTGCTGCGCACCAGATCCGACAGGCCGGGCTCGAAGATCGGAATCTCGCCGCGCTTCAGCGCCGAAACCTTGCTCTCCAGCTTGTCGACGCAGACGACCTCATGGCCGAAATCGGCAAAGCAGGCGCCGGAGACGAGCCCGACATAGCCCGAGCCCACCATCACGATCTTCATCGTTTGCTCCTTGTATCAAGCGCTCCCGGCAGCCCGGGAGGCGCCGTTGTCGCTTTGGCATAGTGCAATCGTTGCAAAACCAAAACCGGGTTCTCGCCGGCCAATTCAGGGAAACCGCGGGATGGCGGCCCTTTCGGCCGGTCATCCCGCCACTGCGCAGATGCCCCTGTATCGGCAGGCAGCCTATCCTGCACCACGATAAGGCACCGGAATTTGACATGTTCCCGCTTCGGAGGGCATCGAAGCGGGCGCGCCTCCGCGGACCCGGCAAGGCATGCGCCCGAACCTGATATCGACGGACCACCCGGCATGACCAGCCTGAAATTCGGCACCTCCGGCCTGCGCGGCCTCGTCACGGAGCTGGTCGGCCTGCCGACCTATGCCCATGTCCGCGCCTTCTGCGCCATGCTGCAGGAGGACAGGGCGGCCGGAACGCGCGGGGAGGTCCTGATCGGCCGCGACCTGCGATCGTCGAGCCCGCTCATCGCGGCGCAATGCGCGCAAGCCATCGCCGATGCCAGGCTTGAGCCGGTGGATTGCGGCGCCGTGCCGACGCCTGCCCTGGCACAGGCGGCGATGGCCGCCGGAAGCCCGGCCGTGATGGTGACCGGCAGTCATATCCCCGATGACCGGAACGGCCTGAAATTCTACCGCGCCCAGGGCGAGATCGATAAAGCCGACGAAGCGCGCATCCTGGCCCATCATGAGGCGCTGGCACTGACGGCTGCTCCGGATGTCTCGGCGGAACCGCAGCGGCGCGACGTCGTCTCCGGCTATCGCGCCCGCTATGTCGATTTCTTCGGGCGCGCCCTGGAAGGCCTCACCGTCGGCGTCTACCAGCATTCCTCCGTCGGCCGCGACGTCATCTGCGACGTGTTGTCGGCGCTTGGAGCCACGCCGATCGTGCTGGGGCGCAGCGACAGCTTCATCCCCGTCGATACCGAGGCGCTCCGTCCGGAGGATGAAGAACTGGCCCGGCGCTGGGCCGGCGAGCGCAGGCTCGACGCGATCGTCTCGACCGATGGCGACGCCGACCGTCCGCTGGTTGCCGACGAAACTGGCCGCTTCCTGCGCGGCGACCTCGTCGGCGCGCTCACCGCGCGCTTCCTCGGCGCGGATGCGATCGTGACGCCGGTCACGTCGAACTCGGCGCTGGACCGCCCCGGATCGTTCGCGAGGGTCGTGCGTACCCGCGTCGGCTCGCCCTATGTGATCGCGGGCATGGCGCAGGCTCAGGCCGAAGGTGCCAGGACCGTCATCGGTTTCGAGGCGAATGGCGGCGTCCTGCTCGGTTCGGAGGTCGTGCGGGACGGCCGGCGGCTTGCCGCCCTGCCGACGCGCGACGCCATGCTGCCGATCGTGGCGACGCTCGCGCTGGCGCGCACCGCGCAAAAGCCGTTGAGCGCCATTGCGGCGGAAGCCCGCTTCGCCATCGCCCTGTCGAACCGCCTTCAGGAGGTCCCGCAGGACAGGACCACCGCCCTGATCGCCCGGCTCGACGCCGAGGATTCCGGTTTCCGCGATACGGCTTTCGCGGCCCATGGCGGGGTCGCGGGGCGCGATCGCCGGGACGGGCTGCGCCTGACGCTCGGCAATGGCGCGACGGTGCATTTCCGGGCCTCGGGCAACGCTCCGGAACTGCGCGTCTATGTCGAGGCCCCGGCGCTGGCAGCGGCCGAAGCCCTGCTCGCCGAGAATCTCGCTTTCGCAGCGGCGCAAACGCGCTGAGTGACGACTTCCAGCCCATCCGCCAGACCGGCAAAGCCATTCGAAGCCGCGCCTGACCAAACCGCCTTCGAGACAGCAGGATCCGTGACATGACCGAAGCCTTCATCTGCGCCTATGTCCGCACGCCGATCGGCCGGTTCGGCGGCTCGCTGTCCTCCGTCCGTGCGGACGACCTCGGTGCGGTGCCGCTGAAGGCCCTGGTCGAGCGTCATCCGCAAGTCGATTTCGGCGCCGTGGACGACGTGATCTTCGGCTGCGCCAACCAGGCGGGCGAGGACAACCGCAATGTCGCGCGCATGTCGCTGCTGCTCGCCGGCCTGCCCAAGGAGGTGCCGGGCACGACGATCAACCGGCTCTGCGGCTCCGGCATGGATGCCGTCATCGCAGCCGCGCGCGCGATCAAGGCGGGCGAGGCCGAGCTGATGATCGCCGGCGGCGTCGAGAGCATGTCGCGCGCGCCCTTCGTCATGCCCAAGGCCGACAGCGCCTTCTCGCGCCATGCCGAGATCCACGACACCACGATCGGCTGGCGCTTCGTCAACCCGCTGATGAAGGCGCAGTACGGCATCGATTCCATGCCGGAAACCGGCGAGAACGTTGCGGCCGACTGCCATATCAGCCGCGCCGACCAGGATGCCTTCGCATTGCGCTCGCAGCTCAAGGCGGTCGCCGCCCAGCAGAACGGCCGGCTTGCTAAGGAGATCGTCCCGGTCCTGATCCCGCAGCGCAAGGGCGATGCGATCCGCGTCGAGATCGACGAGCACCCGCGCGGCGACACCACGCTGGAGAAGCTCGCCAAGCTCGGCACGCCGTTCCGCAAGGAAGGCGGCACCGTCACGGCCGGCAACGCGTCGGGCGTCAATGACGGCGCCGCGGCGCTGATCATCGCCTCGGAGAAGGCCGCCGCGAAATACGGGCTGACGCCGATCGCCCGCGTTCTGGGTGGCGCGACCGGCGGCATCGCGCCGCGCGTCATGGGCCTCGGCCCGATCCCGGCGACGCGCAAGCTCTGCGAAAGGCTGGGCCTGAAGCCGACCGATTTTGACATCGTCGAGCTGAACGAGGCCTTCGCCTCGCAGGGCATCGCGGTGCTGCGCGAGCTCGGCATCGCCGAGGACGGGGCGCATGTGAACCCGAATGGCGGCGCGATCGCGCTCGGCCATCCGCTCGGCATGTCCGGTGCCCGCATCACCGGCACGGCCGCGCTCGAACTGTCCCTGACCGGCAAGAGGCGCGCGCTCGCCACCATGTGCATCGGCGTCGGCCAGGGCATCGCAGTGGCGCTGGAACGGGCGTAGGCGCCGTCACGGCCGGTTTTTCCCGCACCACAGGCTCCGCCCCCTAACCATAAGGGGCCTTTGTTTCGCCGCGGTTCGGGCGTTTCGCTGTCGCGCAAAGGCAGTTCATGATAGGGCCGCAAGGTGAAAGGGGGGTATGAGTTGAGACCGACGGCCAGAACCGCCGATCCGGGCGCGTGCGCCTCGTCCGCTCATTCTCCGCGCCTTCGCGATCGCGGCCGCCAGGATTACCTCTTATGCCTCTGAGATTTCTCGTGACCGGCGGCGCCGGCTTCATCGGCTCGGCGGTGGTGCGCAAGCTGATCGGCGAGACGGAGCACGAGGTCTGCGTCGTCGACAAGCTGACCTATGCCGGCAACCTCGCCTCGCTGGAACCGGTCTCCGGCAGCAACCGCTACCGGTTCGAACAGGCCGATATCGGCGACGGGGAGCGGATGAAGGCGATCTTCGCCGATTTCCAGCCCGATATCGTCATGCATCTGGCAGCCGAGAGCCATGTCGACCGCTCGATAGACGGACCGGCCGCCTTCATCGAGACCAATGTCGTCGGCTCGTTCATGCTGCTGCAGGAAGCTCTGCGGCATTTCCGGGGGCTGCCGGAGGAGCGCAAGGGGCGCTTCCGCTTCCACCATATCTCGACCGACGAGGTCTTCGGTTCGCTGGGTGCTGACGGCTTCTTCCGCGAGGACACGGCCTATCAGCCGAACTCGCCCTACTCTGCCTCCAAGGCGGCGTCGGACCATCTCGTCCGCGCCTGGCACCATACCTACGGCCTGCCGGTGGTGATGACCAACTGCTCGAACAATTACGGGCCCTATCATTTCCCCGAGAAGCTGATCCCGCTGATGATCATCAATGCGCTCGAGGGCAAGAAGCTGCCGGTCTACGGCAACGGGCTCAATGTGCGCGACTGGCTCTATGTCGACGACCATGCCGATGCGCTGATCACCGTCGCGACCACCGGCAAGCTGGGCGAGAGCTACAATATCGGCGGCCATAACGAGAAGACCAATATCGAGGTGGTGAAGACCATCTGCGCCCTCCTCGACGAACTCCGACCCGACTCGAAGGGTCCGCGCGAACGTCTGATCAGCTATGTCACCGACCGACCGGGCCATGATGCACGCTATGCGATCGACGCCGGCAAGATCGGCCGCGAGCTTGGCTGGACACCGAAGGAGACCTTCGAGACGGGCCTGCGCCGCACGGTCGAATGGTATCTCGCCAATCCGGCATGGTGGGGCGACATCCGTTCCGGCACCTATCGTGGCGAACGCCTCGGCGCGGCCTGAGCGGGGGGAAGACATGCTGAACGTCGAAGACACGGCGATCCCCGCCGTCAAGATCATCACGCCGAAGAAGTTCGGCGACCATCGCGGTTTCTTCTCGGAAACCTGGAGCCGCAACGCCTTTGCCGAGGCCGGGCTCGATCTCGATTTCGTTCAGGACAATCAGTCTCTGTCGGCCCCGGTCGGAACGCTGCGCGGCCTGCATTTCCAGTCCCCGCCCTGCGCGCAGGACAAGCTGGTGCGGGTCACGCGCGGGCGCATCCTCGATGTCGCCGTCGATATCCGGGCCTCCTCGCCCAGCTTCGGCAAGCATGTCGCGGTCGAGCTCTCCGCCGAGAACTGGAGGCAGCTCCTCGTCCCCATCGGCTTCGCCCATGGCTTCGTCACGCTCGAGCCGGATACCGAGGTGCTCTACAAGGTCACCGCTCCTTATGCGCCCGCGAACGATCACGGCCTTGCCTTCGACGACCCGGCGCTCGGCATCGACTGGCGCCTGCCGCTCTCGGGCCTCACCCTCTCCGACAAGGACCGCAAGCATCCGCACCTCGCCGAGATGCTGCGGTATTTCGACTGATGACACTTCGCATCGCCGTCACCGGTTGGACCGGCCAGGTCGTCTGCGCCATGCTGGAGCGCGTGCCCGTCGGCGTCGAGGTCATCGCGCTGCGCCGGCCCGATCTCGACCTCGCCGTCCCGAAGACGGTCGCGCCGGCCCTGCGTTCGGCGAGGCCCGACGTGATCGTCAACACGGCCGCCTATACCGTCGTGGATCAGGCCGAGAGCGAGCCCGAACTCGCCATGCGCGTCAATGGCGAGGCTGCCGGCGAAGCGGCGCGTGCTGCAGCGGCGCTGGGCATCCCCATGATCCAGCTCTCGACCGACTATGTCTTCGACGGTGCGCTCGACCGGCCCTATCGCGAAGACGATGCGACCGGCCCGATCTCGGCCTATGGCGCGAGCAAGCTCGCCGGCGAGCAGGCCGTCGCGGCCGCCACCGACAACCACGCCATCCTGCGCACGGCCTGGATCTACAGCCCCTTCGGCAAGAACTTCGTCAAGACGATGCTGCGCCTCGCCGAAACGCGCGACGAGGTCGGCGTCGTCGCCGACCAGGCGGGATGCCCGACCAGCGCGCTCGACATCGCCGATGCGATCTTCACCGTGGCGCGCAACCTGACTGCGCGGGCGGATGATGCGGACTTGCGCGGCGTGTTCCACATGAGCGCGGCGGGCGAAGCCGTCTGGGCCGATGTCGCCGAGGCGATCTTCGCCGAGCGCGAACGGCATGGCCGCGCACCGGTCAGGGTCAGGCGCATCGCCACGGCCGATTATCCGACGCCGGCGCGCCGGCCCACCAATTCCCGGCTCGATTGCGGCAAGCTCGCGCTCGCCCATGAGGTGCGGCTGCCGGAATGGCAAAGCTCGCTCCGGCCTTGCGTCGCACGACTTCTCGAAGATCAGGCCAAGGACCAGAGGTAACGATGAAGGGCATCATCCTGGCCGGCGGTTCCGGCACCCGGCTGCACCCGATGACGCTGGCGATGTCGAAGCAGCTCCTGCCCGTCTACGACAAGCCGATGATCTACTACCCGCTCTCGACGCTGATGCTCGCCGGCATCCGCGACGTCCTGATCATCTCGACGCCGCACGATCTGCCGCATTTCAAGCGCCTGCTCGGCGACGGCTCGGACTGGGGCATGAGCCTCACCTATGCCGAGCAGCCGCATCCCGGCGGGCTGGCGCAGGCCTACCTGATCGGCGCCGATTTCGTCGCCGGCGAGCCCTCCGCCCTCGTTCTTGGCGACAATCTCTATTACGGCCACAGCCTGCCGGAGATGATGGCCCGGGCGACGGCCCGCACGGAGGGCGCGACCGTCTTCGCCTACCATGTCCGCGATCCCGAGCGGTACGGCGTCGTCGCCTTCGACCAGACCGGCAAGGCGGTTTCGATCGAGGAAAAGCCCGAGGTTCCCAAGTCGAGCTGGGCCGTCACCGGCCTTTACTTCTACGATGCCGAGGTGGTCGAGATCGCCCGGTCGCTGAAGCCCTCGGCGCGCGGCGAGCTCGAAATCACCGACGTCAACCGGATCTATCTGGAGCGCGGCCAGCTCTCGGTGGAATCGATGGGCCGCGGCTTCGCCTGGCTCGATACCGGCACGCCCGACAGCCTGCTGGAAGCCGGCGAGTTCGTCCGGACCCTCGAAAGCCGCCAGGGCCTGCGCATCGCCTGCCCCGAAGAGATCGCGGCACGACAGGGCTGGATCTCGACGGCACAGCTGACACGGCTCGGCGAGAAGCTCGCCAAGGGCGATTACGGCCAGTACCTCATGCGGATGGCCCGGGATATCGCCGGCTGAGCGGGAGATGCCGGGCTCTCTCGGCAAGCCCCTTACGGATACCCGCCCCGCTCCGTTATCGCTTGACAGCAAGGCCCGCCGCTCGTCATCTGCTCCCGTTCCCAGGGGGGCCTCGCTAGGAGGCTGAGATTCCGCCGGCTGGGCTTTCGAGCCTTAGGCAACGCGGTGACCCTCCGAACCTGATCCGGATCATACCGGCGTAGGGATGCGGGACATGCGGCCTTGAGGCCCTGATTCCAGCTTGCGCTCGTGATCCTCCAGCGATCGACGCCCCGGCTTCGCCGTGTGCGTCCGAACGGAGTGGCTTCAAGTGACGCAAGCCGAGATCATCGCGGCGCTCCTGGCGTTCATCGCGCTTCCCGACGCATCGGAAGCCGAATTCGAGGCCGTGGCGCTCAAGGTCTTCGCCTATCAGTTCCGCAACAACGAGCCCTATAAGCGCTTCTGCCTGCAGCGCGGCCGCACGCCGCTCTCGGTCCGGCGTTGGCGCGATATCCCGGCCGTGCCGATCACCGCCTTCAAGGACCTGACGCTGAGCTGCAGCCCGCCGGAAGCCGCAAGCCACGTCTTCATGACCAGCGGCACCACGCAAGGCATCCGCGGCCGCAGCTACCATCCGACGCTCGACGTCTGGAAGCGCTCGATGCTGGCGAATTTCCGCGCGCGCTTCATGCAGGGCCGCGAGCGCATCCGCATGGGCATCCTCTTCCCCAACGAGGCGGAGCTGCCGAATTCCTCGCTCGCCACCTATCTCTCGCTCGCCAAGCGCGAATGCGGCACGGCGGATTCCGAGACCTTCATCGATGCCGCCGGGCTCGATCTCGACGGTCTTCTGTCGGCACTGGAGCAGGCTGAGACAAGCGGTGAGCCCTATGCCCTGCTCGGCGCGAGCTATTCCTTCGTGCCCGTGCTGGACGCGCTCGCGGCCAGCGGCCGACGCTTCGCCCTGCCGGAGGGCAGCCGCATCCTCGATACCGGCGGCTTCAAGGGCCAGTCGCGCGAACTCGGGCCCGACGAATTCTATGACGGGCTCAGCGCCGCCTTCGGCGTGCCGCGCGCGTCCTGCATCAACATGTACGGGATGACTGAGCTGAGCTCACAGCTCTATGACGACGGCAATGCCGTCTGCCCGTCGGTCAAATCCGGCCCGCACTGGATCCGCAGCCGCGTCGTCGACCCGCTGACCGGCGCGGACCTGCCCGAAGGCGAGCGCGGCGTGATCGTCCATCACGACCTCGCCCATTTCAATTGCGTCGCGGCGATCCTGACCGAGGATGCCGGCGAGATCGTGCCCGGCGGATTCAAGCTGCTCGGCCGCGTCGATGGCGAGGCCTCGAAGGGCTGCTCGGTCGCCGTCGCCGAATTCCTCGCAGCGGCACGAGGCTGACGACGGTGATCGAGCATGCGGGTCATCTGCCGGGCCTGAACCGCGCGGCGCTGCGCTGGCGCGAAGTTAGCCATAGCGCCTGGGGCGAGAGCGTCGCCATCGCGCTGCCGGAGCTCGACGAAGTGCAGGCCGCGGCGCTCTGTGCTCACGTGCGCGACAACGCGCGCGCCCGGCTGAAGCGGATGGAGACAGCCCGCATCGTCACGGCGATCGATGCCGCCATCGCGCGCTTGCTCGATCGCGAGCACCCGCTGCGGCGCAAGGCTGAACATCTGCTGCCGATCGTCACCGGCTATGATCGCGAGACGGTGCGCCTTGGCCTGACCGGCTATCTCAAGACCTTCCGCAAGCCGCAGCTCCTGCGCTTCCTTGCCGAGGATTTCGCCAATCCCGGCGTGCTCGACCGTTTCCAGCCGACGCCCAAGGGCGGCTATCTGCGCGCCCATGGGCCGGGGCTTCTGCTCCATATCTGGGCCGGCAATGTGCCCGCGCTCTCGCTCTGGAGCCTGATCTGCGGATTGCTGGTCAAGGCCGGCGGTGTCGGCAAGCTCGCCTCGGCCGAGCCGCTGACCGCCGGCTGGTTCGCGAGCCTGCTGGCCGAGATCGATCCCGAGATCGGCGAATGCCTCGCGATCACCTGGTGGAAGGGCGGCGAAGCGGCGGCCGAGCCGGTCTTCTTGCGCGAGGCGGACACCGTCATGGCCTATGGCGGCAACGAGACGCTGACGGCCCTGCGCGCCAAGCTGCCGATCACCACGCGCTTCCTGCCGCATGGCCACAAGATCGGCTTCGGCGTGATCGCGCGAGAGGCGCTCGACAGCCGCAAGGCTCCTACCTTGGCCCGGCTCGCGGCGCATGACGTCACCCGCTACGAACAGCAGGGCTGCTACTCGCCGCAGATGCTCTTCGTCGAGCGCGGCGGCAAGGTCAGCCCTGCAGAGTTCTCCCGCTACGTCGCGCAGGAACTCAGCTCCCTCTCCTCCCGCCATCCGCGCCGCGCGCTTTCGCAAGACGAGGCCTCCTCGATCGCATCATGGCGCGGGGCGCAGGAAACCCGCGCGATGGATGGCACCGCCGAACTTCTCGGCGAGCTGTCCGATCCCTGGAACGTCGTCCATGTCGAGACCCAGGAGGCCCTGAGCCCGACCGGGCTGAACCGCACGCTCAAGCTGGTCGCGGTCGAGAACCTCGACAATGTCCCTGCCCTCGTCGCCCCCTATCGCAGCTTCCTGCAGACAGCCGGCATCGCCGCATCGCCGGAGCGGCTGTTCCGGCTTTCCGAACAGCTTGGCGCAATCGGTGTCAGCCGCATCGCCCCGCTCGGCCGCATGACCGCGCCGGAGGCGGGCTGGCACCATGACGGGCGCTTCAGCCTGCTCGACCTCGTCACCTTCACCGAGATCGAACAATTGGCGGAAGCCGCGGCAGAGGGGTTTGCGCCCTATGTCGACTGACCCCACCAAAACCGGTTTCGTCACGATCGAACGTACCAGCTATCGCTATGACGCAACCGGCCCGGCCGTTGTCGATGCGATCGACTGGACGATCCCGCGCGGCGAGATCCATTGCCTGCTCGGCCGCAGCGGCTGCGGCAAGACCACCTTGCTCAAGCTCGCAGCCGGCCTGCTGCTGCCGAGCGAGGGCACGATCCGCATCGGCGGCGAGGCACTGGCCGGGCCGAGCCCACACGCCGGCTTCGTCTTCCAGGCGCCGACGCTGCTCGACTGGCTGAGCGCGCTCGACAACGTCCTGCTGCCGGTCTCGCTGAAGCGCCGCCCGACCATCGCCGACAAGGATGCCGCGCTCGACCTGCTGGAGCGTGTCGGCCTCGCGGATTTCGCCACGCGCCGCCCGGCCGAACTGTCCGGGGGGCAGCAGAGCCGCGTCGCGGTTGCCCGCGCTCTGGTCGGCAATCCCGACCTGCTGCTGCTCGACGAACCCTTCGCCGCGCTCGATGCCTTGACGCGCGAGGAATTGCAGGACGATCTGCTGCGCCTCTGCGCGCTCAACGGCACCACCGCGCTCTTCGTCACCCATGATATCGGCGAGGCCGTCTATCTCGCCGACACGGTCGCAGTGATGGAAGCAGGCCGCGTGACGCATGTGCGCCGGATCGAGCTCGTCCGCCCGCGCCATCGCGACATGCGCTATGCGCCCGCTTTCATCGCCGCCTGCCGCGCCTTGCGCGACGCGATGGATGGCGTCGCCACGGCCAGCCGGAGGCCGGCGGCATGATGGCGCGCCTACCCTCTCTCCTGCTGCTCGTCGTCCTGTTCGCCGGCTGGGAAGCCTGGTGCCAGCTCGGCGGCTTGTCGCCGCTCGTGCTGCCTGCGCCTTCCAGCGTGCTCGCGACGCTGTGGAGCGAGATCGCGACCGGCCGGCTCTGGCCGCATCTGGCGATGACGGCCACGGAAATGGCGCTCGGTCTCGGCATCGGCGCCGTTGTCGGACTTGGTGTCGGCATCCTGCTGGCGGAATTCCCGGCGCTCAGCCGCCTGCTGCGGCCCTATGTGCTGGCGAGCCAGCTCGTGCCGAAGCTCGCGCTCGGGCCGCTCTTCATCATCTGGTTCGGTTTCGGCATGACGCCGACCGTCGTCATCACCGCGCTGATCTGCTTCTTCCCGCTGATGGAGAACACGCTAACCGGCATCAGCGAGGTCGATGCTTCCAGGCGCGAACTCTTCCGCATGCTCGGTGCCGGGCGCCTCCAGACCCTGCTGCGCCTTAAGTTGCCGGCGGCGCTGCCCATCATCATGGCGGGCCTGCGCGTCGCGGTCGTGCTGGCCTTGGTCGGCGCGGTCGTCGGCGAGTTCATCGGCGGGCGCATCGGGCTCGGCGCCTCGATCATCGCCGCACAGAGCGTAATGGATTCGAGCCTGATCTTCGCGCTCTTCATCGTCATCACCGCCCTTGGAATGCTGCTCTACGAGGCCGTGCGCCTGATCGAGCGTCGCGTCCTGCACCGCTTCTCGAAAGGCTGATCCCCATGTCTGCGCTGCGCGCCTTCCTCATGCTTGCCCTCTCCTGCCTCGTCGCGGCGCCCGCGACGGCTCAATCGCTCGACAAGGTCACCGTCGCCGGCTGGAGCCAGCCGATCAGCGAGATCACCAACCTGCTGGCGGAGCCGGACAAGGGCTTCTTCAAAGCCAAGGGCATCGCGCTCGACTATGTCCCCGGCAATGGCGGCGGCGCGGCCTTGCAGAACATGCTCGCGGGCCAGGCCGACATCGCCTTCACCGATCCGGCTGCGCTCTATCTCGCGCTCGACAAGGGCGAGAAGCTCGTCGCGATCTACAACATCTATCCGCAGAACGTCTTCAACGTCGTCGCGCTGAAGAGCAGCGGCATCCGCTCCGCCGCCGATCTCAAGGGCAAGCGCATCGGCGTCTACAGCCTCGCCAGCGGCACCTACCAGAACCTGCTCGTGCTGCTGCATCAGGTGGGGTTGGGCGAGAAGGACGTCACCATCCAGCCGACCGGCCTGCTCAATTTCGCGCCGCTGATGCAGGGGCAGGTCGACGCCACCGCCGCGACCGATACCGGCCTACTCGTCGCCCGCGCCAAGGGTCTGGCCGAGGCCAACGTCATCGAAGTCCGCGACCAGCTCAACCTGCCGAGCGACATCTTCGTCGTGAAAGAAAGCTATTACGAGCAGAACAAGCCGCTGCTGAAGCGCTTCCTCGCCGCCTATCGCGATTCTGCCGCCTGGATGATCGCCAAGCCCGAAGAGGCCGCGCGCATCGCCGTCACCCGCGCCATCAATGGCCGCGACGAGGCCGTGAACCTCGAGATCATCAAGCTGCGCAATGCGTCGAGCGTCTCGCCGACCACCGAGCGCGAGGGGCTCGGCCGCTTCGATCTCGAGGCCCTGCAGAAGGGCGCCGACACCTTCCGCAGCCTCGGCCTTATCGCCCGCCAGATCGACATGAAGGCGGTCGTGAAGAGCGACCTGATCCCGCCGAAGGATGGCGCGCCGTGAAATTCCGCGACCGGGCCATCCTCGTCACCGGCGCGAGCCGCGGCATCGGGGCGGCGATCGCGAAAGCCTTCGCCGCTGAGGGCGGGATCGTCATCGTCAATTACCGGACGGACGAGGCGGCTGCCGAGGCCGTCGTCGCGGAATGCCGCGCGCTCGGCGGCGAAGCATTGGCCATCGCCGCCGATGTCACGTCCTCCGACGCGGTCGCCGCCATGGCGACGCGCATCGCGGAGGAGGTCGGCCGGCTCGATGTCGTCGTCAACAACGCCTTCGCGCCCTATCGCTTCGACCCGGGTAACCGCGCCCGCTTCTGGGAAACACCCTGGGAGGCCTATGAGCAGCAGTTCGAGGGCGCGGTGAAGGCGGCCTATACGGTCAGCCGCGCGATGCTGCCGCTGCTCCAGCGCCGCAGCGGCGGGGCCATCGTCAATCTCGCCAGCGATCTGGTGACGCGGCCGAGCATCCCCTATCACGACTACACCACCGCCAAGGCGGCACTGGTCGGCTTCAGCCGCAATCTCGCGGCCGAGCTCGGCCCGCTCGGTATCCGTGTCAACTGCGTCGCGCCGGGGCTGGTCTATCCGACGCAGGCGAGCGCGACGACGCCGGAAGAGGTGCGGGAAATGCTGATCGCGCAGACGCCCTTGCGCCGCATCGCGACGCCGGAGGATGTCGCTGGCCCGGTGCTCTTCCTTGCCAGCGACTGGAGTCGCTTCGTCACCGGGCAGGTGCTCCATGTCGATGGCGGGCTGGTCATGACCTGAGCAGAGGGCGAGGAGCAGGCCTCCTCTCCGCTCGAAACCTGTGGCATGCCTGAAGGCTCAGCTCCGTGAGGAAGCCATGACCCGGCTCGACTTCATCTTCATGCTCACGCGCCATGACCGGACGGTGCCGGACGCCATCGACCATGTCGCGACCGCGCTGGCGGCCGGCATCCGCCATATCGGCTTCAAGGATATCGGCCTGCCCTTCGCCGAACTCCGGACCGTCCACCGCCTGATCAAAGCCGGCGGCGCAACGAGCTATCTCGAAGTCGTCTCGCTCGATCGCTCCAGCGAGATCGCCTCGGTGAGAGCGGCCATCGATCTCGGTGTCGACAACCTGCTCGGTGGGACCCATGCCGAGGACGTGCTGCCGCTCCTGCATGGTACCGGCATCCGCTACTATCCCTTTGCCGGACGCATCTCCGGCCATCCGAGCATTCTGGAAGGCTCCGTCGCCGAGATCGCCGGCAGCGCCCGTGCCATCGCCAACCGGGACGGCGTCGATGGGCTCGATCTGCTGGCCTACCGCTCGAATACGGATGCGGAAGCGCTGATCGCGGCGGTCTGCGCTGCGACGGACAAGCCCGTCCTCGTCGCCGGCTCGATCGAGCGTCCCGAGCAGATCGCAGCGATCCATCGCTGCCGAGCCGCCGGCTTCACCATCGGCACGGCCGCGCTGGAAGGCCGTTTTCCCGCCTCCGGCCCGGCCTTGCGGGCGCAGCTCGACGCCATTGCCGACTGTCTCTGAGCAAGAGCAGCCGGACCATTTCACGAGGTCCGGCACCAGAACGTCGTCACTCAGCCTTCTTGCCGGCGGCGTCGAACTGCTTGAGATAGGCTAGGAGGTCGGCGACGCGCTTCTCGTCCTTGAGACCGGCATAGATCATCTTCGTGCCAGCGACCTTGGCGCGGGGGTTCTGGATGTATTCGGCGAAGGTCGCCTCGTCCCAGACCAGGCCCGAGGCCTTCATCGCCGCGCTGTAGCTGTAGCCTTCATGCGCGCCGGCCTTCTGGCCGATGACGCCGTTGAGGGCCGGCCCGACCAGATTCTTGGCGGTTTCGCCGACCTGATGGCAGGCGCGGCACTGGGCAAAGACCTTCTCGCCGGCAGCGGCGTCCTGGGCACGGGCGGGCTGGACGGCGGCCGCCAGCAGGGCGGCGCCGGCGAGGACTGCGAATTTCATCACGAGATATCCTATGGCTTCGGAGCGAAGGGATTGACCCAGCCACCGTTCTGGGCCGGCGCCTTCGGCGGGAAGGCCTGGGCGAGATAATCGAGCAGGGTCTTGCGCATCTCCGGATCGGGTTCCGGCATGCCGTGCTTTTCCGCCATCCAGTGGAGCGTCTCGTCCCAGCGGGCGCGATCCATGCCCTGCCGGCCGACAACCGTCATCGAATGGCAGGCTATGCAGTAGCCGAAGGTCTCTTCGCGGCCGGGGAAATCGGGCAGCGTCTCGGCGGTCTCCTCCTGCGCGAAGCTCAAGGAGGGGGCGAGGAGGATGGCCGCGAGAGCGGCCATCCGAAGCGATTGCGCGAATACCATCGTCAGCCCACCAGGACCGCGATGCGGTGGAGCGGGTTGGAGCCGTAGCCCTGCGGGTTCCAGTTGGTCGCGACATGCGGCTGGGCGACGCCGCGGGAATCGGTCGCGCGGGCCCAGAGCTCGAAATAGCCGTCGCTCGGCAGCTTGATCTTGCCGGTCCAGCGCACCCAGTCATAGCGGTTCTTCGGCTTGGCGAGCGTCATGGCGTGCCAGCGCTGGCCTGCGTCGAAGGAGACCTCGACCTTCGCGATGGTGTGGTCGCCGGCCCAGGCTGCACCGCGCAAGGCGACCTCGCGCGTCGCCGCCGGCAGGCGCGCGCCGTTGGCGGGCGCGGTGATGATCGAGCGCACCGGCATCGAGGTCAGGTCGGCGAAGTTGGTCTTGCCGTCGGCATTCGAGCCGGGGACGATCGGGACGGTCGGGACGCGGTAGGAGGTGCCGCCCATGCCCTGCCCGTCATGCGGCGTCGCCCGGACCAGGATGCGGTTGAGCCATTTCGACGAGAGCGAGGCCGGCCAGCCCGGCACGACCAGGCGCAGCGGGCCGCCATGGATATGCGGCAGCGGCTCGCCGTTCATCGCCCAGACGATGAGAGAGTGCGGCTCCAGCGCCTTCTCGATCGGCATGCCGCGCGAGACCGCGTCCTTGGTGGTGTCGCCGGAGAGATGCGGATCGGCGCCGTAATGGCCGGTGAACTTGGCGGAGGCCTTGAGGCCGGCCGCCTTCAGCACGTCGGCAAGGCGCACGCCGGTCCATTCGGCGCAGCCCGCGCCGCCATTGGTCCACTGGTTACCGCGCGCCGCCGGCGTGTAGAAGGAGCGGCCGTTGCCGCCGCATTCCAGCACCATGCGGAAGGTATGCGCCTTGAAGCGGGATTTCAGCTCCTTGACCGTCAGCGTCAGCGGCTTGTCGACCTCACCCTCGATCTTGAGCTGCCAGCCATCGACATCCTTGATCGGCTCCGGGATCTGGCCGTTATTGCGGACGAAGAATTTCGCGATCGGCGTGGTGTCGTCGTCGAGCAGGTTTGCGGGCGTCTCGGCGACGAGGGGGCGATCGCCGAGCAGGGTCAGACCCTTGTCCTTGCCGGGATAGTCGAAGGGCTGCGGCCCCTTGGGCGGCGCAGCGGCGGGGGCAGCGCCCTGCGCGGCAGCAGGCGAGATCATGGACAGGCGCGGCAGGCCGCCGGTAGCCAGACCCAGAGCGGCGAGGCTGCCGCCGAGCAGAAGACGTCGCGATGTACGGGGGGTATCAGGGGCGCCGGCAGCAGGCACGGCATCGGTAGCGGCTGCGCCATCGCGCAGGTCTGCTTCGTTGAGCATGGCGTTTCTCCCGAGGACATATTCCTCACTGGAGACGACGCATCAGCTCTTCGATTTATTCCAACCTAAGAGAATCTTTTTTCAGCCGAGGCAGGCCGGCCCCACACTGCGGGCCTCGGCCAGCGCCGCGACCTGCTCGCGCGGGACGCCGGGCTCGTCGCGCGTGATCCTTGCGACCAGCGCGGCGATGCCGTCGAGGCGGGCGGGGTCGATGCCGCGCCCGAGCAAGGCATAGCTCGCGCGCTCCCCCCGCCATGCACGAACCAAGAGGCCATCTCGATCCTGCACGGCCGGCTGCTGTGGCAGCGCCGCCTCGACCGGCGCAATCCAGAGGCCAACGCGGCAGCCATTCGGACCGACATAGCCGGCGAGCATGCCGCCGCCGCCACGCCCGGCAGGGTCGAGCGAGAGATGCACGAGACGCAGCGAGGCGAGCGACAGGTCCGGCAGAGCCCCGGCTTCGGCACCAGCGAGCTCGACGCCGAGACGCGGCGCCGTGCCCGTCGGAGACTGCGCCAGCCAGAGCTGATGGGCGGCGATCGCGGCGGAGAGGGACGAGGCGCCCGACTGCCGCTGGCCGATGCCGAGCGAAGCCGCACCGATGAACAGAGCAAGACAGGCCGCGGCAGCCCAAGGCGCCCAGCGCATCGCCCGCGAACGGGCTCGCGGCAGCGCGAAAGGCGGTGGCGCGGACATCGGCGATGCGGCTTTCACCGCCGCCCGCAGCCGCGTCAGCGTCGCGACCTGAGCGGCAGCCGCGCGATCATCGGCGAGTGCCGCCGCGACCTTGGCGGCTTGATCGGGCTCCAGCTCGCCGTCGACATAGGCGTTGAGCATGGTCCAGGAGAGGCGTTCGCTATCGGTCACGTGTCGTTGGCTCGTTTGCGCTGCCGCGCGGCGAAGGGGCGGACAGTGCCGCCCTCGATCGCATTCAGAAGCAAAAGCCGCGCCCGGCTGAGGCGGCTCATCACGGTTCCCACGGGCACGCCCAGGATATCCGCCGCCTCGCCATAGCGGAAGCCGGCGAGATCGACCAGTTCGATGACCTCGCGATGAGACTGGTCGAGACGTTCGAGCGCCTGCCGGACGGTGATGACCGCGATCATCCGGTCGTCGCGGCGCCATTGCTCGTCTTCCAGCGCCTCCTCGGCTGCCGCGGCATTGACCGCGCTGCGGCGATGCTCGTCGATCCAGATATTGCGCAGGATCGCGAAGAGCCAGGCGCGGATACGTTCCCCGTCTTCCGGCGGTGAAGCGGCGAGTGCCTTGGTCGCGCAGGATTGCAGGAGATCGGCCGCGCCGTCGCGATTGCCGCTCAGGCGCAGCGCATAGGAGAACAGGCGCTCCCAGTTCTGGCGCAGCGCATGCTCGACGATGATACGCAAGGACGAAGCCCTCCGCAGCGGATTCGCCCTGTCTAACCCGGCCGTGAGGCGGCTCCAAGCCTCGCCATGGGAGCAATGCCGACAGAAAGCCCCGCCGGCTGGGCCGGCGGGGCTTTTAGCGAACCGATGCTTCCGCTCGATCGTCTCAGGCCAGATCGGCGCGGTCGGCGTTCATCACCTTGGCCCAGGCCGCGACGAAGTCGTCGACGAATTTCCGGGCATTGTCGTCCTGGGCATAGACCTCGGCATAGGCGCGCAGCACCGAGTTCGAGCCGAAGACCAGATCGACGCGGCTGGCGGTCCACTTCACCGCGCCGGTCTTGCGGTCGCGGATCTCGTAGAGCCCGTTCGCCGCCGGCACCCAGGCGTAGGCCATGTCGGTCAGGTTGACGAAGAAGTCGCTGGTCAGCGCGCCGACCCGGTCGGTGAACACGCCATGCTTCGTGCCGCCATGGTTGGTGCCGAGCACGCGCATGCCGCCGAGCAGCACCGTCATCTCAGCCGCCGTCAGGCCCAGCAGCTGGGCGCGGTCGAGCAGCATCTCCTCGCCGGTGACGACATAGGCTTCCTTCTGCCAGTTGCGGAAGCCGTCGGCGAGCGGCTCCAGTGGGGCGAAGGAAGCCGCATCGGTCTGCGCATCGGTGGCATCGCCACGGCCCGGCGCGAAGGGCACGGTCACGTCGAAGCCGGCAGCCTTCGCCGCCTTCTCGACCCCGACATTGCCGGCGAGCACGATGATGTCGGCGACGCTCGCGCCGGCAGCGGCCGCAATCGGCTCCAGAACAGCCAGAACCTTGGCGAGACGCGCCGGCTCGTTGCCGGCCCAGTCCTTCTGCGGGGCGAGGCGGATGCGGGCGCCATTGCTGCCGCCGCGCTTGTCCGACCCGCGGAAGGTGCGGGCGCTGTCCCAGGCGGTCGAGACCAGATCGGCGGTCGAGAGGCCGCTTTCGGCGATCTTCGCCTTGACGGCAGCGACATCGTAGCCGACGCGGCCGGCCGGGACCGGGTCCTGCCAGACCAGCTCCTCGGACGGAACGTCCGGGCCGAAATAACGCGAGGCCGGGCCGAGATCGCGATGGGTCAGCTTGAACCAGGCGCGGGCGAAGGCATCCGAGAACGCCTCGAAATCGTTGAGGAAGCGCTCCGAGATCGCTCGGTAGGCGGGGTCGACCTTCAAGGCCATGTCGGCATCGGTCATCATCGGGTTGTGGCGGATCGCGGCGTCCTCGACGTCGACCGGCTTGTCCGCATCGGCGATCGAGACCGGCTCGTACTGCCAGGCGCCGGCCGGCGACTTGCGCAGCTCCCAGTCATGACCGAGCAGCATTTCGAAGAAGCCGTTGTCCCAGCGCGTCGGATGGGTGGTCCAGGCGCCCTCGATGCCGCTGACGACCTGGTCGCGACCGATGCCGCGACCCTTGCGGTTCATCCAGCCGAGGCCCTGATCCTCGAGCGAGCCGCTTTCCGGCGCCGGGCTGAGATTGGCGGCATCGCCATTGCCATGGCTCTTGCCGATGGTGTGGCCGCCGGCGGTCAGCGCCACCGTCTCCTCGTCGTTCATCGCCATGCGGGCGAAGGTCTCGCGCATCATCGCGGCGGTCTTGAGCGGGTCGGGCTTGCCGTTCACGCCTTCCGGGTTGACGTAGATCAGGCCCATCTGGACGGCGGCGAGCGGGTTCGCCAGCGTCTTGGCATTGGCGAGATCGCCATAGCGGTTGTCGCTCGGCGCCAGCCACTCCTTCTCCTCACCCCAGTAGATATCCTTCTCGGGGTGCCAGATGTCCTCGCGGCCGAAGGCGAAGCCGAAGGTCTTCAGGCCGGCGACTTCATAGGCGATCGTGCCGGCGAGCGCGATCAGATCGGCCCAGCTGACGCGGTTGCCGTATTTCTTCTTGATCGGCCAGAGCAGGCGGCGTGGCTTGTCGGTATTGGCGTTGTCCGGCCAGGAGTTCAGCGGGGCGAAGCGCTGGTTGCCGGTGCCGGCGCCGCCGCGGCCGTCGGAGATTCGATAGGTGCCGGCGGCATGCCAGGTCATGCGCGCCATGGTGCCGACATAGCTGCCCCAGTCGGCCGGCCACCAGTCCTGGCTGTCGGTCATCAGCGCGCGCAGGTCGTTCTTCAGCGCCGCGACGTCGAGCTTCTTCAGCTCCTCGCGGTAGTTGAAGTCCTTGCCCAGCGGGTTGGTCTTGCTGTCCTGCTGGTGGAGGATGTCGAGGTTCAGCGCGTTCGGCCACCAGCTGGTGACGGAGCCGCCGGTCTGGGTCATCCCGCCATGCATGACCGGGCACTTGCCGGTCGTCTTCGCGTCACCACCGCTCATGATATCCCCCTTCGGAGCCTGCTGAATTGGATCTTTCCGGAAGGCGATCGCCGCCTCACGCCGGAACACGGCTACGTCCCGCATCCGCCCTCGCAGATGCCGCGCCGTTCCATTCGAATGGTTCTAGGGAAAAGCCACCATAATGAGAACTTGAATTTTCAAATCACTACGATAATTTTTTCAAATGATATCGATCAAGCATCTGCGCTATTTCGCGGCCCTGGCGCAGCACCGCCATTTCGGCCGCGCGGCGGATGCCTGCGCCATCAGCCAGCCGGCGCTGTCGCTGCAGGTCAAGGATCTGGAGGCGCTGCTCGGCGCGCAGCTGGTCGAGCGCGATCGCCGGCAGATCCGGCTGACCAGCCTCGGCGAGGCCTTTGCCGGGCGGGCGCAGCAGATCCTGCGCTCGGTCGACGAGCTGGCCGATCTGGCCCGGGCTTCAAGCCCGTCGCTCGGCGGCCGATTGCGCATCGGCATGATCCCGACGGTCGCGCCCTATCTGCTGCCGGCGGTGATCCGGCGCCTGACGGAGCGATTTCCCGCCGTCGACCTGCGTCCGCGCGAGGCGGTGACCGGCAAGCTGACCGAGGACCTCATCACCGGCGGCCTCGATGTCGCGGTGATGGCCCTGCCCGTCTCCGAGCCGTCGCTCCAGGATCATCCGCTATTCGAGGAGGAGTTCGTCCTGGTGCGCGCCCTGGCCGACCGCGGCAAGCCGCCGCCGGGCGTCGAGAGCCTGCGCGCGATGCGCCTGCTGCTCCTGGAGGAGGGCCATTGCTTCCGCGATCAGGCGCTGGCCTTCTGCAAGATGACGCCCGGCCTCTCGCAGGACCCGATGGAAGGCAGCTCGCTGGCGACACTGGTGCGCATGGTCGGCGCCGGCATGGGCGTGACGCTGATCCCGGAGATGGCGGTAGCCGCAGAAACATCCGCCGTGGAGGTCAGCATCGCCCGGCTGGCGGAGCCGCGGCCGGCGCGCAGCATCGGCCTGATCTGGCGCAAGACGAATCCCCTGGCCGAGCATTTCATGCAGGTCGGCGAGATCGTCCGTCAGGAACACGACATCCTGCGGCAAGGATGCGTGGTGTCCCCGATCTGACGAACAGCTCCGATCGAGGTCGAAAAAAAGCGGCCCGTCACCGGGCCGCCGATCCGTTGCGAGTACTCTGCGTCCCGATTACCAGCCGCGGTGACGACGATAATGGGGGCGCGGGCCGTAGCCGGGACGCGGGCCGTAGCCATAGCCCCGGCTATAGCCATGACGGGGGCCATAGCCGTAGCCGCCGCGACCATAGCGCTGTTGCCGCTGGGTTTCGCGCATGATCATGTGCCGCCGCTCGGCAGCGGCCGACCAGGTGTATTCTGCGTCCTGCTTGTCCAATCGCTGCGCCATCGACGCGGGCAGCTGTTCCGAAGCCATCGCCGGGGCGGCCAGCGAAACGCCAAGGCCCAGGGCAGCAAGTACGAGGAATTTGCGCATATGTTTTCTCCTTGATCCGATCGCATTAAACGCGCCAACGCCTCAACGGTTCATGAACCGCGTTGTTGGCTTACGTTCATCACGCACCGATTGCCGCCCTATTATCAGGCTCCGGCTTTCCGCAACGCCATTCGAAGGCCGAGTTTTGCAAGGGTGCGACACGGTTTCAATGCCTGGGAATGGAAGGGCGGCGATGCGCTCAACGTGCATGGCGCGGCCGATACACAGGTCCGCAAAGCGCTTGCGCCCGCCAATTCGGCCATTCTAGGATCGGTGCATTGGGATTGCAGCGACGTAACCTTAAGCGTCCTTTCCATCTCCTCGGCAGAGGGCTCACGGCATGAAGCGTCGGACATTTCTGGGTGTCGCTGCGGGTGCTGCGGTCTCCGCGATTGCAAAGCCGGCTCTCGCGCAGCCGACGAAACTGCTGAAATTCATTCCGGAATCGGATGTCGCGATCGTCGACCCGGTCTGGACGACGGCGACCGTGACGCGCAATCACGGCTACCTCGTCTTCGATACGCTTTACGGCCAGAACGCCGCCTACGGTTTCGAGCCGCAGATGGTGGCCGGCCATACGGTCGAGGACGACGGCAAGCTCTGGCGGCTGACGCTGCGCGAGGGCTTGCGCTTCCATGATGGCGAACCGGTCCGCGCGCAGGACGTCGTGCCGAGCATTCGCCGTTTCTCGGCACGCGACGCCTTCGGCCGCGCCCTGATGGATGCGACCGACGAGCTCTCGGCCGAATCCGATCGCGTCGTGAAGTTCCGGCTCAAGCGGCCTTTCCCGCTGCTGCCGGCGGCGCTCGGCAAGACGGGAACCTCGATGCCCTGCATCATGCCCGAGCGCTTCGCCGTCACCGACCCCAACAAGCAGGTCACCGAGATGATCGGCAGCGGGCCGTTCCGCTTCAGGGCCGATGAGCGCGTCCCGGGTGCGCTGACCGTCTATGAGCGGTTTGCCGATTATGTTCCGCGCGCCGATGGCTCCGCCACCTTCACCGCGGGCCCCAAGCACGCGCATTTCGAGCGAATCGAATGGCACATCATCCCCGATCCGCAAACGGCCGCGAATGCGCTGAGCAACGGCGAGATCGACTGGTGGCAGAACCCGACGCCCGATCTTCAGGCTGCGCTGAAAGGCAAACCGGGCCTCAAGCTGGAGGGGCTTGACCCGGCCGGCGGCATCGGCTGCCTGCGCTTCAACGCACTGCACCCGCCCTTCGACAATCCGGCGATCCGGCGGGCGCTGCTCGGCGCCATCGACCAGAGCGAGTGCATGACGGCGGTTGCCGGGGACGAGCGCTCGCTCTGGAAGGATCATGTCGGCGTCTTCAGCCCGGACACGCCGATGGCGACGACGGCCGGGACCGAGATGCTGGTCGGCAAGCGCGATTTCGCCGCCGTCAAACGCGCCCTGGCGGAGGCCGGCTACAAGGGCGAGCGCGTCGTGCTGCTCGATCCGACCGACTACCCCTCGACCCATGCGCTCGCGGCCGTGGCGGCCGATGCCCTGCAGAAATCCGGCATGAACGTCGAGCTGGTCTCGACCGACTGGGGCACGGTCGTCCAGCGCCGCGCCAGCCGGCAGCCGGTCGACAAGGGCGGCTGGAGCATCTTCCTCACCTACCTGAACGGCACGAATAATTTCGATCCCGCGAGCCAGCTCGGCATCCGCGGCAATGGCGACAAGGCCTGGTTCGGCTGGCCTACATCGCCGCGCCTCGAAGAGCTCAGGCTCGACTGGTTCGCCGCCAAGGATGTCGCGGCCCAGAAGGCGATCTGTGCCGAGATCCAGAAGCAGTTCTTCATCGACGTGCCCTATATCCCGCTCGGCGCCTACTACGAAAAGACGGCCTATCGCGGGATCACCGGCATGCGTATCGGTTTCGCCCAGTTCTACGACGTCAGGCCGCTGTGACACATTCCAAGCTTCGGATCGCCGTTCTTCAGTTCGCTCATGAGACGGTGACGTTCCTTCCAAACGACACGACGCGGGAGGATTTCATCTATCCGGGATCTCCGGCCTCCGGCGAGGACCTGCTTGCCACCGATCCCAAAGGCTACATGGGCGGCTTCGTGCAGGTTGCCCGCGAGTTCGAGGATGTCGAGCTGATCGGCATCACCTCGCCTCTCTGGCCGCGGACCGGAACGGGCTCGGGCTGGGTGACCGAGGATGCCTACGAGCATTTCATGGGCATCATGATCGCGGAGCTGAAGGCGCAGCCGCAATTCGACGGCGTCTATCTCGCGCTCCATGGTGCGCTCGCGGTACGTGGGGTGCCGAAGCCGGAAGCCGATATCGCCCGGCGCGTCCGCGAGGTGGTGGGCAAGAGCGCCTTCATCACCGCGACCTTCGACCCGCACGGCAACGAGGACGAGGCCTTCCTGGCGCAGGCCGACATGGCGTTCTGCGTGAAATACTTCCCGCATTACGACATGCATCTGCAAGGCGAGCGCGCGGCACGCATGCTGGTCCGGTCGATCCGCGGCAGCTTCAAGCCGGTGCATCGGACCCTGCGCATCCCGATCATCGCGCCGACCGTGGTGATGTGGACCGGCGCCTCGCCCTGGTCCGATCTCATCCAGCGTGCACTGATCTGGGAGGCGCGCGAGCCCGATGTCTTCGTCAACGTGTTCTTCGGCTTTCCCTGGTCCGACGTCCCCGATGCCGGCATGTCGCTGCAGGTGCTGACAAACAACGACCCCGACCTCGCCGAGCGCGTCATGCGCGACATGGCGGATTGGATCTGGCGCCGGCGCCAGGCGCTGCTGGATACCGTCAAGATCTACAAGGCGAAGGAGGCTGTCGCTCTGGCCCGCGAGGCTGTCGCCGGCGGCAAGGGCCCCGTCGTGCTCGCCGACTACAGCGATCGCTCAGGCTACGCCACCTGGCTCCTTCAGGAGATCGTGGCGCAAAAGCTGGAGCGTACCCTGATCGCCACGATCGCCTCACCCGAGGTGGTTCGCTCCGTGATCGAGTCCGGCGCGAAGCCGGGCGACGCCTTCAATGCGGAGATCGGCGGCCTCTTCGACGAATCGGCCGGTGCGCCCGTCCGCATCTCCGGCACGCTGCGATCCGTGGGCCCGGCAACGACTGCACGCGGCCATGGCAAGGACTGGATCTGCGTCGAATTCGGCAAGGGCAATGTGCTGGTGCTCAGCCCCTATCTCGTCCAGATCGTCGAGCCGGCGGAGCTCTGGCAGCTCGGGCTCGAACCCCGGGATTTCGATGTGATCGCGATCAAGTCGCGCGTCCATTTCCGCCGGGGCTTCGACGATAGCGGCTTTGCGCCCACCATCCTCCTGGTCGAGCCGCCCGAGCCCTTCATGGGCACGGTGCATCTCGACGCACTTGCCTACAAGCATCTCACGCTGGCGGACTACTATCCCTATGGCAGCCCGAGCTTTGCAGCGGGAGGCTGACGCGTCGGGCCGCTGGCTGGGGCGGGAGGATTCGAACCTCCGAATGGCGGTACCAAAAACCGCTGCCTTACCACTTGGCGACGCCCCAATATGCGGCGCCTTCTAGAACGCGGCGGCGCAGCACGCAACCGCCAAGCGACCTCGCCCCGCGCCTTGCCGGAAGAATTCCTCCACAACCTGCAAAGAGCCTGTTGCACAGGAGCCGCGCGCTGGCTATAAGCCGGCCACCAGCGGATCGGAGTGTGGCTCAGCCTGGTAGAGCACCTCGTTCGGGACGAGGGGGTCGCAGGTTCAAATCCTGCCACTCCGACCAAAATTTCCCGAGATATTTCAAGTGACGAACGAATGGCCCTCACGGGCCATTTCTTTTTCCGACGAAGACCCGACCGGTTCGCTCGCCTGGCCCCGGCTGCATCGCCGGAACCGTCACCCATCTGTCAAACGGCACGACTATTGCCTCGGCTCCGAAACGGAGACGACCATGCTGCGCGACTGCCCGCCCGACGCCAAGGCCACCCTTGCCCTGATCGCCCTGTCGGCGATCTGCATCCTGGGCTGGCTTGCCGATCTCAGCCTTTGAGTGCGCGCTTTCCGACCGAATTGCCCCTGTCGTCCAACACCCACAGCCACTAGACTGCCGCCTCATCGAATCGAACGGTCGGGTCCATGAAGCGCATCACCCTCCTTGCCGGCATCCTCGGATTGGCCGTGTTTCTGTCCGGCTGCGACAAGTGCGGCAATTTCGGCCCGCTGTTCGGATCGTCCGACACCAAGAGCTGCGGCGGCAAGTCGACGAGCTAGGGCCAGCGGGACAGATGGCCGACGAGATCGAGTTCGACAGAAGCGCGCCGACGGCGGTCGGCACGGTCGCCACCCTGTCGCCGCTGGTCCGCCGGATCATCGCCGGCAATGGCGGACCGATGACCTTCACGGGCACCTGCTCCTATATCGTCGGCCGCGGCACGGTCGCGATCATCGATCCCGGCCCCGACGATGCAGGCCATATCGAGCGCCTCCTGGCGGCGGTCCAAGGCGAGACGGTCAGTCATATCGTCGTCACCCATACCCATCGCGATCACTCGCCCGCGGTGCCCGCGCTGAAGGCGGCGACCGGCGCGACGGTGGTCGGCTGCGGGCCGCATCGACCGTCGCGGGAGCTCGGACCGGGCGAAGGCCGCGTGCTCGATGCCGCCGCCGATACCGATTTCCTGCCGGACTGGGCGATGGCCGACGGCGACGCCGTCTCCGGGCCCGGCTGGAGCCTCGCCGCCGTCGAGACGCCCGGCCACACCGCCAACCATCTCGCCTTCACGCTCGCCGAAGAGGAGACGCTGTTCTCCGGCGACCATGTCATGGCCTGGTCGACCACGGTGGTCGCTCCGCCCGACGGCTCGATGGCCGCCTATATGGCCTCAATCGAAAAACTGCGCGGGCTGGAGCACGCCCGCTACTGGCCGGGCCATGGCGGCCCGGTCACCGAGCCGCAGCGGTTTCTGCGCGGACTGGTCCAACACCGCCGCCAGCGCGAGGCCGCGATCCTGAACCGGCTCGGCGCCGGCGACGACACCATCGCCGCGATGGTGCCGGTGATCTATCAGGGCCTGGCCCCGGCCCTGCACGGCGCCGCGGCGCTCTCGGTGCTGGCCCAGATCGAGGATCTCGTGCTGCGCGGCGCCGTCCAGTCCAGCGACGCGATTCCAGCCCTCGCCAGCCGCTACAGGCTCGCCTGAAGCCGTCTGGAGCATCGGCTTTTTCCGGAAACCGCGTTCCACTTTTCCGGCCGCTCTAGCGGCTCTCCATCAGCAATTCGATCTCGTCGGTGAAGGCCGCGACACGCGCCGCATTCACGCCGAGATCATGGCTGCCGAGGCGCGAGGCCGAGCGGATGTCGATCCGGCTGCCGTCGACACGCGGCCTGATGCGGATGGCGATGTCCTCGGAGAAATGCAGGATGCGGCCGCGGGCCACCGCCTCGACCCGCCCTGCGCCGCTGCGCCCGCCCGGCCGCGCGGTCTCCAGCACCTGCCAGCCCAGTCCCAATGCCGCCCGCCTGGCGAGATCGAAGGCGGCCTCCGCCGGCAGTTCGAGCAGGATCGGCACCGCCTTGGGATAGGCCTGACGCTGCAAGCGCCGCTGCAGCGCCGGCACGTCGGGCGGGACCCGGCCGGAACGCGCCGTCAACGCGGCCTGCGAACGGCTGAAGGCGGGGGGATCGTCGATATCGGTCGAGACATCGGCAAGAGCCGGCCTGGTCACGAGCCTGAGCACGATAAAGCCTGCCGGTGCGAGCAGGAGGAGCGAGAGCATCAGCGCGCCGGCGGCCATGCCGGCGCCGCGATGGCCGGAATGCCAGATGCGGATGAAGGCGAGGATGGCAAGACCGAGCGCCGCGAGCACGAGAACATAGGCGCCGGCGACCGGGGCGAGCCCCTCGATGCTCGGCTCCCGCAAACGCACCAGCAGCAGCGACAAAAGCAGCACCGCGAACGCAAACCAGGCCAGCCGCCTGCTCCAGACAGCGGCGCGCGAAACCGGTTCCTCGAAGACGAGACGGCGGTGCATGGCCCTTTCGTGCCCGTGGCGAACCCGGAACGCAAGCCGGCGAGCGCGTGAAGCGCAATCTTAATCAAATCGGCAATAAGTGGGCAGGAAGAGGTTTCGCTGCTGCCTCTCGGCCTCCGCCACCGCCTTACCGCCGCATGTCTCGCTCGAGTCCCGCCGTGAAATTCTTCCCCTCTTCGATCCAGAACTATCTCGTCGCCACCATGGCGTGCCTGTGCGTCCCGGGCATCGGTGCGCTGGCCTACATGGCGCAACAATCCATCGTCGACGTGCGCAGCAACATGCGGCTGGCCGAGCTGGTCGATGCCGACAAGGCCCTGCTGCTCACCGGCAACGCGATCCGCACCGCGCGCGGACAGGCCCAGACCAGCATCCAGGTCGCCGACGATCCCGCCCCGGTGCTGAAGCAGATCGAGGAGAGCAATCGCAGCCGCATCGCCGAGGCGATCACGCAGCTCGACGAAACCGACCTGCCGAGCCGCAAGGAGCTGATCGCCGGCATCCAGCAGCAGCAGAAGCTCACCGACGCCAGGATGGCCGATCTCTATGCCGAGGCGGCGAAGCCGAAGGCGCAGCGCAGCCTCGCCGCCACCATGCCCTGGTATAACGGCGTCGGCTCGATCGAAGGCGCGATCGTCAAGGCTTCCGACGAGACCTCCAATGCCGCCCGCCTCGCCGACCCGATCCTGGCAGACCTGCAGAGCTTCAAGTCGGCCGGCTGGGATGTCCGCTCGAACTACGGCACGCAATGCTCGGTGCTGCGCCCGGCCTTCGGCTCGGGCAAGGCGCTCGAGACGGCGCAGATCCGCAAGCTCGGCGAATTGCGCGGCATCTCCAACGCCGCCGGCGAGACGCTGAAGCAGCTCGCCTCGCGGCCTGGCGTCGGGAGCGAGCTCGTCCGGAAGATCGGCGTCATGTCGGCCGAGGTCGAAGCCTCGAACCGCAGGATGGACGACCTGATCGGCAAGCTCGGGCAGGGTTCCGGCCCCGTCATCGCGGCGGAGGAATGGACGAAGCAGTGCAACGCACCGTTCACCGCGATCGTCTCCGCCGTCACCCAGTCGCTCGACGACATGGTCACGCGGACGGAGAAGGAGCTCAACGCTGCCTGGACGAGGCTCGCCATCGTCGGCTCGTTGCTGGCCGTGCTGCTCGCGATCTGCGTCCTGAGCTGGCGCGGCGTGCAGCGCCGGGTGGTGCGGCCGCTGGTCTCGCTGAAATCCGCGCTGGACGAGATGCAGACGGGCAATTTCGCCCAGGCCATCCCGGCTGCCCCCTCGCCGGACGAGATCGGTTCGCTGAGCGGCGCCCTCGAAATCTACCGCGAGAACGCGCTTGCCCTCGAGCAGAACCGGCGCGACCGCGAACTCGCGATGCTCGCCGATGCCGAGCAGGCTGCCCATGTCCAGAAGCTGCTCGGCGAAGTCGCCAACATCGTTGCCGATGCCCGTGACGGCAATTTCTCCGGCAAGGCGCAGGTCGGGGGCATGGAAGGCCCGCTCAAGGAACTCGTCGAGGGCATCAACGAGATCAACGCGGTTGTCGACGGTGCGACGACGGAGTTCGCCGGTGCGCTGTCTGCGATCGCTGGCGGGGACCTGACGAACCGGGTCGAGACGGC
>NZ_JBXAMI010000004.1:0-653850 GCF_058800455.1 Allobosea sp. GW822-FHT05A11
TGCTCGACGAGCGGCACATCACCACCGTCCGGCGGGTCCATGAACTCGCTCGTTCCGATGGCCTCGGCTAGATCCACGTCCCCGCCCGCAGGCGAAGAGGCGGGCTTGGAGAGGGCTGCTGCGAACCTGACCAAATCGTCCGTCTCGTCGTGGCCGAGTTCTGACCATTGATTGAATGAATCGGCGATGGAGTTCCATGCGCGTTCGGCCGCCTCCCGCACATCCACGCTCGCAGGCGAGGAGGCGGGCTTGGCGAGGAAAACGGGCACGCATCCTTTCGCCGGGCTGTGCCGAAGCGATGCGATCTTGACCGCCCATGCGGTATCTTTCATGCGAGACAGCGCTTCCAGATCATCCACGCTTACCCACGCCACCGGCTCAGCCTCAGACACGGGCGTCGCGGCCGGGGAGAGGAATGAGCCCAGGCGGAATGCGAAATCGGCTTGTGCTTGGGCTTTGGCGTCGTCGAGGTTTGCGGCCTCGCGCCAGTCGTCGCTCTCGGACGGCCGCCATGTGACCTGCTGCCCCGTTCGCGCGATGATATAGCCGGTGAACCGCATGTCGGGGTCGGCATAGTGCATGTCGTGCTGATCGGCTCGCCATTCGAGCGCCTTCACCGCATCCACCTCGCCGCCCGCAGGGGCTGGGGCGGAGGCGCGACGGTTCCATGAAGCGGTTGCGTTGGCTTCCATGCCGTCGCCACAGAAAGGCTTCCCGACGCCGTAGCAGCCGTCAGCCGAGCAAACGATGCGGCGCCCATTCGGAGGATAGCCGCCCGGCTCCCACATCGGCATGCACTCGATCATCTTACCGGCGTTGCCGCAGAACGGGCACGGCAGCACCGCCTCATCGCGCGTGGGGGTGGTCTGGGGAGTGGGGTCGGTCATGGGCGGGTGTCCTTGTTGAAGGGATGGCTACCGAGCCACTCGCGGTAGGCGCCGACCGTGCAAACCCACTTCGGAGGCGTCCAAGCGAAGCGCCGCCGCTCTCCCTCGCGAGACCAAAACCAGTGGTCACGTTCGAGGATGAAAGAAGCCAGCGAGGCCGCTTCTGGCTGACGGCTGCCGAGCCATTGCTCAGCTTCCGAGAGACGATGCCGAAGGAACTCAGCCTCCTGAGCACCGCGTGCCAACTCAGGGGCAAGGATTGATGCGATCCAACGTCTCACGGCCGCTCCTCCCGGCTGCCAGAAACGAGGGCGGCGCGATCCTCCGCGAGAGCGCGTTCGACGGACTCCCGAAGCTGACGATCACGCTCCGTCTCGTTGCCGCCTTCGGTCTTGCCGTCACGAATCGTCTTGCGCATTTCGACAGACCGACCTTCGCGCGAAGGGAACGCGCTATTGAACTGGTCGGACAAGACGCGCCACGCCTCGTCATCGTCGGTAAACTCGCCTCGGAAGTGGCCTCGTAGGCAGTTGCCTAACTCGTACAGCGCGACCTCCGCCCCTTTCCGCAGTGAGGAGAGGTCGGACGAGGCAGGACCATTTGTGGCATCCGCGAGACCGGCAGGGCCGTTCTCCAGAGCCGATTGAGCGCGGCGGAAATGCCCGCAGGCTGTCACGCACTGATGATTGTCGTCCCAGTCGACTGGAATATCGCTGGCGACATCCGCCATCGGCCGAAGAGCGCCTTTCAGCCGGGCGTTCTCCAGGTCAAAGCGAGCCGCAAAACCGACAGCTTCAAGCCACTTCCGCTCGAATTTGTCTGCTTTTTCCCTCGCCTCCGACAAGGAGAGGGACTGAGCCTCCGCGCGGGATCTCCACTGATCGATCGTCAGCGGTTTGCGTTCGGGGCAGCACGACAGAAGGCGCGGATTTGCCGCGCGCTCTCGCGCCAGATCAACATCGGTCCATGCTGAGCCGCAGCCCTCGCACCGAACCTCAGAGTGATCGGTCATGCGGCCCTCCCTTCGACATCGAGGAAGGCACCGATCACTTCCGCCGCGACTTGCGGGACGATGGCATTGCCGTAGGCGCGCAGCTTTCCCACTCGGGCGGGAACCCCATGAGCCAGCAGACGAATGCCGGGTTCAACGCGCCGGGCTTTTCCGTCTGCTCCGGAGAGCCAGCCAGAGCGTGACCACGTATCGAAACCAGCCCCGCTGAATTGCCGGCCTCGTTCTGACCGTTCCGCGCTGGCGCGAGGCTGGTCGGCGTGGACTGGAGCGCTATCGTCATCGGCAGCGTCTTGCCCTTGGGGTTCGCCGCCCATCGCGCGTGAAACTCGGCTGACGCGCTCTCGCTGCGCCAATCGCGAGCCGACGGCGTCGGCCACATCGTGGCGCCGAATCTCACCGCCTCGGTCAGATAGAGCGGCACGCTGTTCTGGTTCGCGTTGCTCTTCCGAAAGGCCGCGCACTTCTCCAGCGTCGCGTCGGATCGATCGCGATTGACCGCCGTCGCTGTCGGCCACAAACCACAGTCGGTCTCTCCGATGGGGCGCATCGACGGCACAAGCCGGGACAACGGACGCCCCGCAGGCGTAGCCGATGGCTTCCAGGTCAGAATACACTCCGTCGAGCCAATCCTTTCCAACCGCTGCCGCAACCTGCTCTCCCATGACGACGGGAGGCTTGCAGGCTCGGATGAGACCGAAGAGGACGGGCCAGAGATGGCGCTCGTCTGTTTGGCCTTCCTGCTTGCCGGCGACACTGAAGGGCTGGCAGGGGCAGCTTCCGGTCCAGAGGGGCTTGTCGTCAGGCCACCCTGCAAGACGCGCAGCGTAGCTCCACCCGCCGATGCCGGCGCAGCGGAAAGCCGTCGCGGAATTGGAGCGGGGCGACGTGAACTGCTTCTGCTGGACGTTGCCGACGACGCGCTCGATCTCGTAGCCGATCGCATCGAGGGCTGCGCTCATCAGCGCCGGCACGCAGTGGTGCTGCCACGGCTGCCCGAACATTGCCTGACCAAGCTCAGGTGCGTACCGCTCACCCATGGCGAGGGGCCTGGGTGGGCAGAGAACGGGGCAGGGCGGCGTTCTGACACCTCGAAATTCCCCAACGATTGCAATGAGGGGGATTTACGCGAACATGTGAGAACGGCGCTTGAGAAAAGCCATTTTTCAGCGGCCTTCTAAGCTGCTGGTCGCTGGTTCGAATCCAGCCGGGCTCGCCATTTTATTCAGAAGTCCCAGATGCTTGCGCGTTCTGGCATCTGGGATTGCTACCGACATGCCAGGTCGGGGTAGCGCCGGGTAGCGCTCATCTGCTGGCTTCTTCGGACTGCTGATCCTCCCATTCGAAGACCGCGCCGGCTGACAGCGAGCGCGTCTCCGCCGCCGGCAGAGTCTCGCCGTGTCGTCAGTTTGAAGGATGCCCGACGCCGTTAGCGGTTCCTATCCTGTTTGGCGAGACGACACAGAACCACTGCCACCCGTGCATGTCGACATCCGGGTTTCGCAGAAGAGGATGTGCGGTTCGGGGAAGGCGAAAAGCGATGCTTCAAACGACCTTCATGCCGGCGATCCAAGGTTATCATTTCAGCAACAGCGACATAAAATGGGAGCTGCATCCCGGCGGGCCGCACGGAGAGAATCTGTGCGGCGGGATGGTCTACAGCGCGCTCGATCATCATTACGCCCGGAAACCCATCCCGAAGGATTCCGATCCTCCGCCGGTTCGTACGCCGCTCAACGCGCATATCTATTCGCGCCAGGTAAGCGCCCATGCGTACACGGTGCCCCGCCTGATGCGCAGCACGATCTTTTTCATGTTCCATCAGTTGTATGTCGACAGCGTCGCCAGCGAATACGATTTGATCCGTCGCTCGATCGCCGCCAACCGGCCGGTTCCTCTTTTCCTGATCAAGCTCGGCGCATTCACTGGCCACCATGTCTTGGTCAGCGCCTGCCAAAGCTCGCCATCGCCGGGCGGGCCGATCCTCAAGCTCTACGACCCCAATAACGAGAACACCACAACCTTCATCTACGCGCATCCGACAACGAAGCGCTTCACGATCAGCGCATTGAACGCAACCGACTATCAGATCCGCGGGTTCTTCGTGGACCGGAACTACAGCTTCAAGCCGCCGCCGGACTTCCCCAAGCCGGTGCCGCCTCCCGGCCCTGCGCCCACGCCGCCGCCAGGCCCGCGGCCGCCGCCCAGCCCGCCGCCTTTGCCAGGTCCGGTATCGAGGACGCACACGGTACAGCGAGGCGAAAACCTCAGTATGATCTCCCAGAAATATTATGGGACGCAGTCGAAATGGTCGGTGATCTACGCCGCAAACAGGGCGGTCATCGGCAACAATCCGAACCTCATCAAGCCGGGGCAGGTGCTGACGATCCCACCCTGATCGCGGCCTCGCCGCTGCAGTCCGCGCGGAGTCGCTTGACCTGATTCCGGAACGAGTCGCAGCTCTGCATCGATCCGGACTGGAAGCCGCTGGTGAACCATTTCATGCGCTGCGACGAGGAGCGCCGTTCGGCGCTCGCGTGCCAGCGGCTCGCCGCGACAATTCCGGTCGCTGGCGAGCATGGCCCGGGCAACTATCCCGGGATCGTGATCAACCTGTGTGCCTACCACCGGCGGCAAGGGACGCCGCCGCAGCCAAAGGACGACGCCGGCGGCTGAAGCCGCACCCCACCCCCATAGCGCGGGCCGTTGCCATAGCCTCGGTTGTACCCGCCGCGACCATAGCCATAGCCTCCACCGCCGCGGCCATAGCCGCCACCGCGGTAATGCCGCTGCCGGGCCGTGTTCTGCTGAATGATCATCAGACGTTCGCGTTTCGCAGCCGTCATCGAGAATTCGACGGGTGCGTCGTCGAGGCGCTGCGCGACACCAGAGGGTAAGGCTTCGCCTGCTTGAGCCGAGGCCACGATTGCAGCTAGGCCGATCCCCAGGAGGGCAGAGGTTACACCGCGATGCATGGCATTCTCCTTTTGCTTCAACGACTGAAGCACGCGGAAGCATAACGCAGGCTGAACGGAATTGTTCTCCTGCGTCGTCCAGTTCCCTCGCTTCCATCCGACGGAACAGGCGACCTTCACCCCGGTTATAGGAGCGGGGGCCGATGCGGAGTACAGCCATGTTGCGGTTCGTCGCCATCACCGCCCTCGCGGTGGCTCTTTCGTCCCCGGCCCTCGCGGAGCCCGGTTTCGTCAAGACGGTGAGCCTGGCCCCGCTCGGCTCCTCGTATGGGGTCGCTCCGAAGGCGGCGTGCGAACTGCCCGTCGATCTGTCGGCCCTTACAGCGCCGGTGGCGCCGGCAACGAGTCAGGCCATGACCTTGTCGCCGCGGATGATTCAGGCAATTCGAATCGGCGAAGACGCGTCCGACGATTGACGGCCTGCGTCGGCATTGCTGCCCCGCCGTGCTTGCCGACCCTTCCCTGGCAGCGTAAACCCGCGCGGCCTCGCCTTGATCGCGCCCGAAAGGCCCGCCATCGGGCGGGAATCGACTTTCAGGACAGGTGCGGCCGGGCGGCCGCGGGGATGGATGATGTTTTCGCTCACGCCAGCGATCGACCGGGTCAGGGATGCGGCCTCCGGCAGCCATCTGCGCGCCTGCATCTTCCTCTTGCTCCTGTCGCTCGCCGCCTTCCTGCCGGGCTTCAGCACGCTCCAGCCGCTCGATCGTGACGAACCGCGCTTCGCGCAGGCGAGCAAGCAGATGCTCGAAACCGGCGATTTCGTCGATATCCGCTTTCAGGACGAAGCCCGCCACAAGAAGCCGGTCGGGATCTACTGGCTGCAGAGCGCGGCGGTGCGGGCGGGCGAGGCCGTCGGCATCCCCGAGGCGCGCACGCAGATCTGGCTCTATCGCATTCCCTCGCTGATCGGCGCGACCGCAACGGTGCTGCTGACCTATTGGGCGCTGCTGGCCTTCCTTTCGCCGCCACTCGCCCTGCTCGGCGGCGCCTTGATGGCGGCTGCGGTACTGCTCGGCGTCGAGGCGCGGATCGCCAAGACGGATGCGCTGCTGGCGGCCTGCGCCGTCGCGACGATGGGCGCGCTGGCGCGGACCTGGCTCGACTGGACGCGCTCGCTCGCCTTCGTGCCGGACCGGCGCAACTGGCTGGTGTTCTGGGGCGCGACCGCGCTCGGCCTGCTGATCAAGGGGCCGATCGTGCCGATGGTCTGGGGCCTCGCCATTCTCGTTCTCAGCGCGAGCCAGCGTTCCTTCCGCTGGCTGAAGCCGCTGCGCTTCGGCCCTGGCCTGCTGCTTTGCCTCGTCGTCGCCTTGCCCTGGTTCGTCGCCATCATGGTCAAGACCGGCGGCAGCTTCTTCGCCGAGAGTGTCGGGCAGGACATGCTCGGCAAGGTCGCCGAGGGGCAGGAGAAGCATTGGGGGCCGCCCGGGCTCTACCTGCTGTTCTTCTTCGCGACCTATTGGCCGGCGGCAGCCTTCGCGGCGATGGCGGTGCCCTTCGCCTGGGTCAGGCGCAAGGAGCCACAGATCCTGTTCCTGATCGCCTGGATCGTGCCGTCCTGGCTGGTCTTCGAGGCGGTGCCGACCAAGCTGCCGCATTACGTGCTGCCGCTCTATCCGGCGATCACCGCGCTGCTGCTGCTGGCCGTGCTGAACGGGGGAATCGACCGCCATCGACGCGGCGCCGTGCTGACCGCCTGCCTCGTCGTGATCGTGCCGCTGGCGCTGATGGCGACGATCCTGTTCGGCAACTGGACGCTCGACCGGGCGGTGCCGTGGCTGGCATTGCCGTTCTTCGCGCTCGTCCTGCTCTGCGCCGGCAGCGTCGTCGCGGCCTTCCGGCGGCTCGATTTCGAAGGCGCGCTCTGGCGCTGCGTGCTCGCGAGCCTGCTGCTGACGATCGCGGTCTATCCCTTCGCCATCGAGAGCCTGCGCTCGCTGAAGCTGTCGCCGCGTCTGGCGGAGACGCTCAAGGCTGCCGGCTGCGCCGATCCGGCCGTGGTAACGCTGGGCTATCGCGAGCCGAGCCTCGTTTTCCTGACCGGCACGAAGCTCGCGATGGCTGCAAGCGGCGCGGACGCGGCGGCCTTCCTGAATCAGCCCGGCTGCCGCGTCGCCTTCGTCGAAAGCCGCTTCGCCGACGATTTCAAGGCGGCCCTGGCGAGCCAGCCGGCGAAGCCGCGGCTGGTGACCACGATCAACGGGTTCAACCTCAATGGGGGGCGCAGACTGGAGATCGCCGTGTTCGCCCGTTCGCCCGGTTGAGGCACCCTTGCTCTCGAAGCTCTTGCCCTATTCGCCGCGCTGACGCAGTTTGCGGGCCGTTTTTCCGGATGATGCCCCTTTGACCGAAACCTCTTCCCATCCGCTGCTCAGCGTCGTCGTGCCGGTGCGCAACGAAGTCGGCAACATCGCGCCGCTCGTCGCCGATATCGAGAAGGCCTGCGCGGCGATCGGCGCCTTCGAGGTCGTCTATGTCAATGACGGCTCGACCGACGGGACGGCTGCGGCGCTGGCCGAGCTCGCCGCGACGCGGCCCTGGCTGCGCGTCGTCACCCATGCCCAGTCCTGCGGCCAGAGCGCGGCGGTGCGCAGCGGCGTGCGCCATGCCCGCTCGGCGATCGTCGCGACGCTCGATGGCGACGGCCAGAACGACCCGGCCTTCCTGCCGGAGATGGTCGAGGCCTTGCAGAAGGCCGGCCTCCAGGCCGGGATGGTGCAGGGGCAGCGCGTCGGGCGCAAGGATACCGGCTTCAAGCGCTGGCAGTCGAAGGTCGCCAACGGCGTGCGCGTGCGGGTGCTGAAGGACGATACGCGCGACACCGGCTGCGGGCTGAAATGCTTCCGGCGCGAGGCCTATCTCGCCTTGCCGTATTTCGATGCGCTGCACCGCTTCATGCCGGCGCTGATGGCACGCGAGGGGCACAAGGTCCTGCATGTCGACGTGCGGGACCGGCCGCGGCTGACCGGCGTCTCGAATTACGGTTTCTTCGACCGGCTCTGGGTCGGAATCCTCGACCTGGCCGGCGTGTGGTGGCTGATCCGCCGGCGCAAGCGCGTGCCGCAGATCGTCTCGGAGACGATGTGATGCTGATTGATCTGCAGCAGACCATCGGCCGCTATTTCCACGATGTGTTCGTCAACAATGTCGACTGGTGGGTCCTGCTCGGCGTGGTCGCGCAGGGGCTCTTCACCATGCGCTTCGTGGTGCAGTGGTGGGCGAGCGAGAAGGCCCAGCGCTCGGTCGTGCCGATGACCTTCTGGTGGTTCTCGATCGGCGGCGGCCTGCTGCTGCTGATGTATGCGCTCTATCGGCGCGACCCCGTCTTCATCCTCGGCCAGGGCTTCGGCGTCTTCGTCTATATCCGCAACCTGCAATTCGTCCTGCGCGCCCGGGCGCGCGGCGAGGACACGAATTCCGGGCCGGGTTAGGCGGCCGCCTCAGCTCCGCGACGGTGCCGCCGGCTCGGCCGCCGCGCCGTCGGCGGGCGAGGGCAGCTTGTCGGCTGCGGGCGGCTGTGGCTTGCGCATCGCGGCGGAGTAGGCCGGGTAGCGCTCGCGATAGGCCTTCAAGAATTCCGAAAGCGTGTCGGCATTGGCGGTGGCGCGCGCCATCTCGCGGATGTCGGAGGCGCGCGTCCGGTCGGCCCCGGTGACGAAGGCGAAGGTCCTTGCATCGGCGCCGCGGGCCATCTTCGGGGCGAACTTGCTGCGAAGCCGGTCGAGCGACAGGCTCTCGCTCGCCATCACATAGGAGACGCCGGCCCGCATCACGTCGGCGCGCTCGCCGTCGCCGAGCGCGTCGCCGCCGCGCCAGCTTTCGTCGAGCAGGCGCTCATAAGCCTCGCCCGCCTCGCGCCAGCGGCGCCCGGTCCAGTAGATGTCGGCGCGCAGCCTGTCGATCTCGGGGCCGCGCTCGGCTTCCAGCATCTCGAGCGCCTGGTCGGTGCGCGAGAGATCGGAGAGCGCCTTGGCCTCAAGCAGCAGGCGCGCGCGCTTGACGTCGGCGGGCAGTTCGACGAGCCGGGTGGTGTTGAGCGCGCGGATCGCATCGGCCGGCTTGCCGTTCATCAGGTCGATCATGGCAAGCCGGGCCGCGACCGTGGAACGCGCCGCGCCGGTGAGACGCCGGTCCATCTGGTACTTCAGGATCTCCGAGGCCTGGTCGAGCAGGTCGAGCTCGACGAGGCGATCGGCGAGCAGGCGGGTGATCTCGTCGCCGCGCCGGCCGATCGGCAGGAATTCCTTGAAATCGTAGAACAGGGCGAGCGCCTCGATGCGCGGCAGCTTGCCGAGCCCGCTGCCGCTGAACAATTCGGCGAAGCGCTGGGCGGTCTCATCATGCATGCGCCGCGTCAGCGGATCATCGGTGAAGTTCTCGTTGGCGCGGCGCGCGACCATGAAGGCGTCGCGCCAGCGCTGCTGGTCGGCATAGAGCCGGCCGAGCTCGGCCAGGGCCTCGATCTCCAGCCGGCCGCCGCGCCAGATGACGGAGACCGTCTCCAGCCGGGCGATGGCTTCCTCGGGCTTGATGTCGGTGCGCTTCTCGGTGTCCGCGAGCTTGACCGCGCGCAATTGCGCTTCCGCCGCGATCGGGCGGCTCTTCGCCTCGAAGAGCGGCTTGTAGCCGTTCATCGCCGCTTCCGGGCGGCCGCCGACATCGTCGAGCCGCGCCTGCAGCAGGGCGAGATGCTCCTGGTCGAAGCTGCCGCGCGGCATGTCGGCCAGCGCCTGGATCTGACGCTCGGCGACGCCGATATCCTGCTGGGTCAGAGCAGCGCGGGCCATCGCCTCGCGGAACTCGCCCTGGAGGTCGGCCGGGTAGTGGTCGAGCACGGCTTCGGCGCGGCGGAAGCCGACCAGGGCCTGGGCGTTGCGGTTCAGGCGCTGCTCGATCAGCGCCCGCCAAAGTCCCGTCTCGGCATCGTCTTTGATCGGGCCGGCGTCGAAGGCGGCCAATGCCTGCTGGTCCCGGTGCATCCCGGCTGCGATGACGCCCTTGAGGAAGAGCGCCTCGCGGTTGCCGCGCATGGAGGCATCGTCGGCCAGGAGGGTATTCAGCGGGCCGGCAGCCTCGGGCATCAGGCCGTTGGCGGCATAGAAGCGGGCGAGCGCCAGCCGGGCTTCGGATTTGCGGCTGCGCGAGGCATCGGTGACGTCGAGCAGCAGCGCACGGGCGCGGTCGCGCGGGTTGCCGATGCGCAGCTTGGTCCAGGCATCGCCGTCGAGCAGCGGCGCGGCGTCCTGTTTCCCAGCCGTCTCCTCGGCCTTCCCGCTGGGCTCGCCGATATCGAGGGAGACGTTGAGCCCGCCATTGCGGCCGACCCGGACCTGCTCGGTGCCGGCGCGGACGGCGACATCATCGGCATGCGGCTGGATCGCCAATCCCTGCGCGGTCTGAAGCAGGCCGAATTCGACGAACTGATAGGGTTTGGGTGTCAGCCTTGTCGGGCCTGTCGCGGTGGCGACGGCGACGGGCAGGCCGGCCGGGCCCGATTCGAGCCAGTGAATGCCGGTCAGGCCGGCGAGCGGCACGGCGACGATGGTCTGGCCGCGATCGTCCATGCTGCGCTGCGGCTCGACCGGAGCGGCGGGTCGGCCCGCATCCTCGCCGAGGTCGAGCGACCAGGCCGGGCCGTTGTCGAAGACGCGGGCCAGCGGCTGGCCGGCAAGCTTGAGCCTGACCAGCGTGACCTTGCCCTCGCGGGTCACCGTGCTGTCTTCGATCAGCTTGGGCATCAGCCCGGCGAGCTTGGCGGGGTCGATGGTGTCGCGGGTGTCGAAGACCAGCGTCATCACGCCGGCATCGAGGAAGGCCGCCGCGCCGGTCGGCCGGGTGAAGCGGAAGTCGAGGCGCTTGCCCTCGACCGTGATCGCGACCGGGCCCGGCGGCACCTCGGGAGCGGCAGGAGTTGCGACGGCGACTTGGGTGACTGGCTCCGTCGGCTTGACCATGGGCGCGGTTGCCGCGGGCTTGGCGGGGGGCTCCGCTGCTGCCGGCGTTGTGCCCGGGGCCGGGGCCGGTTGGGGAGACGGCTTGCTCAGATCGGCGAGCGACAGCGCTTCCTGCTTTACCGGCCGGAGCAGGTCGACCACCAGCCCGGTCTCGTCGCTGAAGCTGCGGGCCTGCCAGTCCTTGGGCAGGGTCAGGGCCAGGCTCAGCGCCTCCTTGCCGGCATCCAGTCCGGCGAAGCCGATATCGGCCGGCAGGGCGCTGCGGATGGCACCGGCCTCGACATTCATCGGCCGGTCGAAGACCAGCTTCAGCGTTCCATCCGACAGGTCGCTGGTGAGCTTCGTCTCGGCCGGGGTCTTGAAGATCAGGCGCTCCAGCGTCGGGAGGCTCGCCACGCGCATCGTCAGCACCGCCGGAGGCGCGACCGGCTGGCGTGCGGCTTCCCTGGCGCGGGCCTCGGCGAGGCGCAGGCGCTCGGTGAGCTCGGCAATGGCTTCCGGCGGCGGGCCGGGCAAGACGCCGGTCCAGGTCTGCGGCAGCAGATCGATGAAGGCCTTGTCGCCCGCCTCGATCAGATTGGCCTTATAGGCTTGCGTCAGCGCGAAGCGCATGCCGCGCCCGTCGGGGTCGACGCGGGCAATGGAGATGTAATTGGGCAATTCGCGGGCGATGCGTGCGGCATCGACCTGGACCTGGCCGCCGAAGGCGACGATCAGCACGCCGCTGGAGACGCGGATGCGGGTCTGGATCGGCTCGTCGAAGGTGAGAGACAGGCGGCCGAAGCCCGCCGGCATGGCTTCGCCGCGCAGTTTCGCGCCGGCCGCAAGGGCACGCGTATCCAGGCCGGCGGCGAGCGCGAGAGCGGCCAGCCCGATACCGAAGGCGAGGGAGCGCGACAGACGCAAACCGTGATACTCGACCCAACGCGACACTGGGCCTCACCACGCCCTGAGATGTGGCAGCCCTCCGGCACGCTAGCGCGTCAACCATAATGGCGTCTTAACGGAACGGGCGCGGACAGGCCGTTTTCAGCGCTGCGGCGCAGGCGTGATCGCCGGGAGTTCGTTGCCGGGCAGGGGGGCTTCGTTCGCCACGCGCTCGATGCCGGCGCCGCGCGCGCCCGTCGCGAGCGCGACGGTCAGCTTCTCGGCGCGGTCGGGCGACATCGCCGCCATCACCTCCGACATCTTGCGCGGGTTCATCTGCTGGACCACCGGTACGAGCACGTCGAGGCCGAGGCGGTCGAAGACGCGCGCGGCGTCCTTCGGCTTCATCGCCTCGTACATGATGACAAGGTTTTTGATCGCCTTGGCTTCCTCGACGGCGGGCTTGCCGGCCGGGCCGCCGGCCTTCTCTTCGAGGACCTTGAGGTCGCCGACGCGTCCGTCGAGCTTCTTCTCGGCGGAGTTCAGCAGGCGCTCGCGCATCTCGAGCTCGCGCATCCGGCCTTCCAGCTCCTCGCGCCGTTCGCCGAGGCGCTCCAGGAGAGCCTTCTCGGCCGGCGATACCGGCTGGACCGAGCCGTTCATGATGCTGGCCTTGTTGTTGGGATTGGCGGCGCGTGCGGCTTCGGCCTTGGCCTCGGCTTCCTTCTTCTCCTGCTCCTTCTTCGAATCGGGAGCAGGCACGGAGCCGGTCGTCTCGGGATCGAAGACGTCGGGCGCATGGGCCCGCGCGATGATCTTGGCGAGACCCCAGATCTTGGGATCGTTCATGGCCCCGTCCTTGACCGTGGGGGCTTGTGCCATGAGCGGCAGATCGGCCGGAATGTGGCCGGGGGCGGGCTCCGCCGTCCAGGCAAGCAGCTTCAGCGCCAGGAGACCCATGGCGCCGAGAATCACTGCCGGCAGGAGGCGGGGCCGTTCGATCACGCAGCCTGTTCCTCGAGGCGGCGGGCGGCGCGGGCGCGGATGGCGGCGGCGGACTGGGCCGCGCTCTCAAGGCGGGAGACCGGTGCGGGAGCGGCGGGCGCCTCGACCGGAACCTCCTTGGCGCCGACGAGGGTCGCGGCGCTGACGATCTGGCCGATGCGCTCCATCACCGCCTGGCCGGCTTCGACCTGGGCGGCGAGATCGGCGGCGTAGCGCTCGGCCGTGCGCAGGCGCTCTTCCAGCGTCCGGTCGCAATCGCCCAGCGTCGACTTGAGGCCGGCGATGGCGCGCTCGGCATTGTCCGTCGCGGTGATCAGTGCGCCGACGGTCTGGCGCATGCCGGCCTCGTCCGCCTTCAGGCGCTCGATGCGCCTGGTCAGGATGAAGCAGGTGACGATGGTGGCGACGAGGAGGCTGGCGACAAGCACGTCGGCGATGAGATTGATCGTCATGTGTCCTCTTCAGGTCGTGGCGCCGAGATGGCTGGCGAGACTGTCGAAAGCGGCGATGGTGGTCTTGGAGCGGCGCAAGGGGCTGACGACCTGGACGGCGATCTTGCCGTCGACCCGGCCGATCCGGCCTTCGGTGACGATGAAATCGCCGCAGCGCAGCGAGACGGTGGCATCTGGGCGGGCGTCGAACATCAGGGTATCGCCGATTTCGAGCTTCATGACGCGCTTGAGCGGCATCCGGGTCTCGTGCAGCACGCAGGTGACGTCGACATCGGCCTGCCAGACCTCGGTCGCGAGATGGTTCTCCCAGGTCGGATCGCGGCCCAGCTTCTCGCCCATGAAGCTTTCGAGCAGCAATTCGCGGATCGGCTCGATCGTGGCGTAGGGCAGGACGATGTGCAGCGCGCCGCCGCGGCCTTCCATGTCGAACTTGAGCTCGACGCGGATCGCGGCATTGGCCGGGCGGGAGATCGAGACGAAGCGCGGATTGGATTCGACGCGGTCGACGTTGAAGCGCACCGGCGAGAGCGGCTTGAAGGCGGCCTCGGCATCGCCCAGCACCAGTTCGATGACGCGACGGATCATGCGGATTTCGATCGAGGTGAAGGGGCGGCCGTCGATGCGCGGTGCCGGCTGGCCGCGCTTGCCGCCGAACATCGCGTCGAGGACCGAGTAGATCAGCGACGACTCGATGGTGATCAGGCCGAAATTGTCCCATTCCTCGGCCTTGAACACCGAGAGCAGCGCCGGTTGCGAGATCGAGTTGACATAGTCGCCGAAGCGCACCGAGCGGATGCTTTCCAGCGTGACCTCGACATTGTCCGTGAAGAAGTTGCGCAGGCTGGTCGAGAGCAGGCGCACCAGACGCTCGAAGATGATCTCGAGCATCGGCAGGCGCTCATAGGCGACCGAGCCGGAATCGACGATCGCCTGGATGCCGTTGCGGCCGTCCTTCTCGTCGCCACTGGAGAAACCGAGCATCGTGTCGATTTCGTCCTGCGACATCAGGCGGTCCGTACCGCCTTCCTGTTCGCCGTCGTCCTCCACCATGTCGGGCATGGCGGTCCAGCCGGCCGCCATCCCTTCCGGGGTCAGCGGCTCGTCGCTCGGTACGGAGGTGTCGCGTTCGGTGCTCATCATTCCGCCGTCATCTCGGTGCGGTCAGCCGGTTGCGGCTCACTGGACCAGCAGTTCCTTGAACAGCACGGCGTCGACCTTGGCCGGATAGACGGTCAGGTTGACGCGACGCAGAAGCTCTTCCTTGAGGCGGTACATGCCGGCTGAGCCTTCGAGATCGGACGGACGCAATTCGCGCATGAAGACCTGGAAGGCGTCCTCGACGCGCGGCAGCAGCGGCTTGACCTGGTCGGCCGCCTTCGCATCGGCGATCTCCAGCACGACCTTGATCTTCATGATCGGCTGGCGGTCCTGCTGACCGCCATTGGACATGCCGATCATCATGTCCTTCATGTCCAGGAAGGCGATGGGATTCTTGGCCTTCGCCGCGGCTTCGGCGGCTGCGATCTGTTCGGGCGAGGGCTTCTTCAGGAAGAACCAGCCGCCACCGCCGGCCGCCGCCAGCAGCACGACGCCGATGATCATGAAGAGCTTCTTCCTGCTCTTCGGCGCCTCATCACCGGAGGCGCCTTCCTCTTCCGTCTTGGCTTTCTTCGCCATCTCGTCACGCGCCCCGGCAGCCGGGCCGCGTTCTGCCGCCCGTTCGGTCACCTTCATCCGTTACGGTTAACGCGTCGTTAAGGGCGGCAGAATTTGCCGGGCTGTTCTTGCCGCTTCAGCAGCATGTGCCGGGCCGTGACGGGAGGTGTCATCCGCTCTGTATTCAATGATATCAATATCTTGCCTGGATTAACCATGTTGGCACGCCGCTTGCCGGTACTGGGCCGTGGCGACTGCGCTGGGGAGCGTCGAGGTTGCCGCGGGACATGATCGGGAGATAAGCCGTGGAGAACGCGCTTCTCATCGGCCTGTCGCGTCAGGTGGCTCTGGCGCGCGAGCTGGACGTCATCGCCAACAACGTGGCGAATGTCGGCACCAATGGATTCAAGGCGCGCAGCGCGCGCTTCACCGAATTCCTCATGCCTGTCGCGAAGGCCGATGCCTTCAAGCCGGCCGACCGGCCGCTGTCCTATGTCATCGACAAGGGCACGCCGCTCGACCTGTCGCAGGGCATGGTGGAGCTCACCGGCAATCCGCTCGACGTCGCTCTGAAGGGCGACAACTATCTTGTCGTGCAGACGCCGAACGGCGAACGCTATACCCGCGCCGGCTCCCTGAGCCTCGACCGGCAGGGCCGGCTCGTCACCCAGACCGGCCTGCCGGTGATGGGCGAGGCCGGGCCGATCGTCTTCGGCTCCAGCGAACATTCCATGCGCATCGCCGCCGACGGCACCGTCAGCAGCGACCAGGGCACGCGCGGCAAGCTGCGGCAGGTGCGCTTCGCCGATCCGGCGGCGCTGGCGAGCGAAGGCACCAACCTGTTCTCCTCGGCCACGCCGCCGCAGGCGGCCGGCGTCGAGGCGCGGCTGGAGCCGGGTGCGATCGAGCGCTCCAACGTCAAGGCCGTGGTCGAATTGACCCGCCTGATGGAGGTGCAGCGCAACTACCAGAACGTCGCCAACATGATGAGCAAATCCGATGAGCTGCGCAGCCGGGCGATCTCGCGCCTGGCGGACCAGCAGGCCTGATAGGGAGCGAGCACCATGCGCGCCATGCAGACAGCCGCGACCGGCATGATGGCCCAGGAGATGAACGTCCAGGTCATCTCCAACAACATCGCCAACGTCCGGACCACCGGCTACAAGCGCCAGCAGGTTCATTTCCAGGACCTGCTCTACGAGAATTTCCGGCGCGCCGGCTCGGCCACCTCCGACCAGAACACCCAAGCTCCGGCCGGCACCTTCATCGGTTCCGGCGTCAAGACGGTCTCGACCGGCCGCGTCATGACGCAGGGCAATATCAGCCCGACGGAGAAGCCCTACGACGTCGCCATCCGCGGCGAGGGCTTCTTCCGCATCCGCATGCCCGATGGCCGCACCACCTATAGCCGCGACGGTTCCTTCGATCTCGACGCGCAGGGCCAGCTCGTCACCCGCGACGGCTACCAGGTCGAGCCCGGCATCACCGTGCCGAACAACGCCTCCAGCGTCAGCATCAACGCGCAGGGCATTGTGGAGGCGATGGTGCCGGGGCAGACTGCCCCGCAGCAGCTCGGCCAGATCCAGCTGGTGCGCTTCGTCAACAAGGTCGGCCTCGAGTCGATCGGCGACAATCTCTATATCGAGACCGCGGCCTCGGGCCAGCCGATCGACGGCTTCGGCGGCGGCGAGGGCTTCGGCACGCTGCAGCAGAACTACCTCGAGGAAGGCAACGTTCAGGCGGTCACCGAGCTATCCTCGCTGATCGCCGCGCAGCGCGCCTACGAGATGAATTCCAAGGTCATCACCGCCGCCGACCAGATGATGTCGGCGACGACGCAGATGTTCCGCGGCTAAGGGAGCGCGCATCATGATCCGCCTCTCCCTGATCGCCCTGGCTCTCTCCGGCAGCGCCGCTCTGGCCGCGCCGCAGCAGGCTCAGCCCGCCCCGGTCGCGGTCGCCTCCGCCGTTGCGGCTCCTGCGGTCGCAGCGCTGCCGTCCAGGCTGCAATTGCGCTCCGAGATCAATCTCGGGCGCGATCTCGTCACTTTCGGCGATCTCATTCCCGGCCTCTCCGGCGAGGCTGCTGCGACGGCGGCCTTCCGGGCGCCGGCGCTGGGCGAGACCGGCACGATCCAGGTCGCCCGCATCGTCGAGGCCGCCCGCGCGGCCGGCATCGTTCACGATGCCGGCGAGTTCCGGAGCCAGGGTTTTGCGCAGGTGGTGGTGACGCGCTCGGCTCGTCGCATCACCGCTATGGACCTCGAAGCCGCCGTGAAGACCGGACTGCAGGAGCGCTTCGGCGTCGATGCCCGCATCTTCGCCCTGGCGATCGATGGCGGGGCACCGAGCATCGCCGTCGAGCCCGAGCTGACGGGCGACGTCGCCGTGGTCGAGCTCTCCTTCGATGCCCGCTCGCGACGCCTGCAGGCCCGGCTCGCGGTGCCCGGCAGCACGGCGATGCGGCTGAAGCCGCTGCGCATCTCCGGCCAGCTCGTCGAGACCATGGAAGTCGTGGTGCCCAGGCGCTTGATCGCCCGTGGCGAGACGCTCGGCAAGGACGATGTCGTCATCGAGCGCCGCCAGCGCGAGGGGCAGGGCGGCGAGGTCATCGGCGATATCCGCGCTGCCATCGACAAGGTCGCACGCCGCGCCCTGCTCGCCGGCGTGCCGCTGCGCGCAAGCGACGTCCAGCGCGAGGAGATCGTCGGCAAGGGCGATCTCGTCACCATCGTCTACGAGACGCCGGGCCTGCTGCTTACCCTGCGCGGCCGGGCCAACGAGGCCGGCGCGATGGGCGATGTCATCTCCATCACCAATCCCCAGTCCAAGCGCGTGCTGCAGGGCAAGGTGAGCGGTCCCGGGCGGGTTTCCGTCCAGCCTTCCGCCGCCGGCCGCGTCGCCAGCGCTCAGTAAAGTTCCGTGGAAACCGCCATGTCCGCCAACCGCTTCGCCAAGTTCACCGGGCTCCTGCTGCTGACCGCCTCGCTCGGCGCCTGCGGCATCGGCGACCGCCTCGCCAATGTCGGCCAGGCGCCGACGCTGTCGCCGGTCGAGGACCCGACCGCCGCCAAGGGCTACAAGCCGGTGCAGATGCCGATGCCGGAGGTGTCGCACGCCTCCTATGCGCCGAACTCGCTCTGGCGCACCGGCTCGCGCGCCTTCTTCAAGGATCAGCGCGCCCGCAGGGTCGGCGACCTCGTCACCGTCAAGGTCAAGGTCACCGACAAGGCCCAGCTCAACAACACGACCAAGCGCAGCCGCAAGAACGGCGAGGATCTCGGCGCCGAGAACGCCTTCGGCTTCGAGAACAAGCTCGATGCCTTCCTGCCCAACGGCGCCAAGGCCTCCTCCCTGCTCAAGCTGGAATCCGACGGTTCCAGCGAGGGCGCGGGCTCGGTCAACCGCTCCGAGACGCTGGCGACCAATGTCGCGGCGGTCGTCACCCAGAACCTGCCCAATGGCAACCTGGTGATCGAGGGCAAGCAGGAGATCCGCGTCAATTTCGAGGTGCGCGAACTGATCGTCGCCGGCGTGATCCGGCCGGAGGACATCGAGTCCGACAACACCATCGATTCAACCAAGATTGCCCAGGCCCGCATCGCCTATGGCGGCCGCGGCCAGATCACCGATGTCCAGCAGCCGCGCTACGGCCAGCAGGTGATGGATATCCTGCTGCCCTTCTGATCTTTCGACCCTTCCCACCGAAATCCCGGACGGCGCGGAACGCTCCCCCTTGTCTCCGCGCCGGCCGGTCGGCGGTCTCTCCCGAGCCGCCACCCTCCCGGCTGCCTGCCACGCTCCCCAAGCTTTACAAAGGTCGGCGGCCAGAAGCCCCGCGTCCTCCCGACGCGGGGCTTTCCTTTCCTCGGTCGAAAAGGCGATGCGCCGGCCCGACGCAGCCTTGAGATGCCTTATTGCAAGTGCTTCTTATTGATAAATTATTGAAATAATTGCGTTATTGACTTCTTGAGGACAGGAGATTACATGCCTGCCATCGGGGAGTAGCGGCGTCCTTGTCGGAGCGCGGTCGCATCAACAGGCTCGCGGCGAGGACCGCGTGGTGCGATCAGCCGGAGCGTTCCGGCCAAGCGAGACCGTGACGGCGGCCATGCGGGCATGGTTTCGATATCCGTCCGATCCTCAAGCCCGCGCAAGAGATCGTCATGTCACCCGTTTCCGTTGCCGTGCTCGCCGTGGGCATGTCCGTCGACGCCTTCCTGGCATCTATTGGCCGGGGCGCCGCTTCCACGCGCCCGCGTTTTCTCGATGCACTTCGGACCGGTGCCGTCTTCGGCATCGTCGAGGCGATCACTCCGCTTATTGGCTGGGCGGCCGGTTTCGCCGCCAGCCAGTATGTCGCTGCCGTCGATCACTGGATCGCCTTCACCCTGCTCGGGATCGTCGGCGGGCGGATGATCCTGCACTCTCTGAAACCGGCCGAGGAACGCGCGGAGGCCGGGCAGGGCCATTCGCCCTGGGCCTTGATGGCGACCGCGATCGGCACCAGCATCGATGCGATGGCGGTCGGCGTCTCGCTTGCGTTCCTGGACGTGAATATCGTCGTCGTCGCGCTCGCGATCGGATTCGCCACCTTCCTGATGTCAACAGGTGGCATGATGGCGGGCAATCTGATCGGCGCCAAATTCGGACGGTGGGCCGAGCGCATCGGGGGGGTGGCTCTGGTCGGCTTGGGGTGTTCGATCCTGTTCAGCCACTTGACGGGTGCATGAGGCCGCCTCTGAGGTTTATTCCTCGAAACGTCTCGCCGAATCCCGGTCGCGCTCGTAACGCTTGCTTGTCGGGAAGGGCGGCAGCCAGGCTTCGCGGCGGATGGTCCAGAGCTCGTAGGTCGGCATCAGCTGGTCCGGGGCGTCGAGCGATCCGAGGTTCACCTCGGTCTCGTCGCCGGAGCGCCCGAAGACCGGTGAGCCGCAGCGCGGGCAGAAGAACCGCCCGTCATAGTCGCGCGCTTCGCCCTCGATCGCCACCGCCTCCTGGGGGAAGATCGCGGAGGCGTGAAAAAGGGCGCCGTGATGCTTGCGGCAGTCGAGGCAGTGGCAAATGCCGACCCGGTAAGGGCGCCCCGACGCCACGATCCGCAGATTGCCGCACCGGCATCCGCCTGTGAAACGGTCCATGCTGCGCGTCCTCCTCGATTGGCGGTTGTCGCCGCGAGGTTAGGGCAGGCCGCTTCCCGACGGAAACGGGCCGTCGACATAGGGGGCTTCACGCAAAAGGCCCCGCGCCTGTCGACGCGGGGCCTCCTGGACAAGTCGGGCAAGCCTGTCGCGGCTCAATCGTCGCGGAAGACGCGCTCGTTGCGCTCGTGGCGCTCCTGCGCCTCCAGCGAAAGCGTCGCGATCGGGCGGGCTTCCAGACGCTTCAGCGAGATCGGCTCGCCGGTCTCCTCGCAATAGCCGTAGGTCGCGTCATCGATCCGGGCGATGGCCGCGTCGATCTTGGCGATCAGCTTGCGCTGCCGGTCGCGGGCGCGCAGCTCGATGGCGCGGTCTGTTTCGGAGGAGGCCCGGTCGGCGATGTCCGGGTGATTCTCGCTCTCTTTCTGCAAGGTCAGCAGGGTTTCCCTGGCTTCCCGCAGGATCTCGTCCTTCCAGGCGAGGAGCTTGCCGCGGAAATACTCGCGTTGACGGTCGTTCATGAACGGCTCGTCATCGCTCGGCTTGTAATCCGCCTCGAGGATGATCTGCTTCGACATGGGCGCTCTCTCAGTTGTCGGCTCACGCACCCATCGGCTGTGCCGCGGAAGGGGAGCCGATTTGGCGCCCTTATAGCGATCCGTTTCAACTGGAACAATCGCTTCCGACAGGACTTCAACGGCTTCGTGAAAACGCGCGATCCGGCGCCCATTTTCGATGAAAATGGCCGGATTTGCGTCAATTCAGCTTGCGGATCGCGTCGGCGATGTCGGCTTCGACCAATCTGGCGATCGGTTGCCGGTAATGACTATGGTCGAAGAACAGCTTCGGATCGCGTAATTCAGGCCTGTCGACCCGCCAATCGACCAGCGCCGTGCGCGGGCGGCGGGCCGCCAGGTCGGCGAAGGCCTTGCGGCAGGCCGCATCGGCCGCGGCATCGCGCGTGCCGGGCTTCGACAGGGCGGTGACATAGACCGGCGGGCGCAGGAGAATCAGCGCGGTCTCGGCCGGGGCCGCCTTCATCAGCTCTTCCAGACCCGTCGCGGCCGGGAAGGGGCCGTCGACATTGCCGCCGCCGGCCTCGATCGGCTTCTGCAACCGGGCGATGATCTCCGGATTGGTTCCGTAACCCTGCACGCCGTAGCCCGATTCGTAGTCCCAGTAGCCGTCCGGGCGTGCGCGCTCGGCCTTGACCGACGTCAGATAGCCGATTCGGCGGGGCAGTTCCTCCAGCAGGTCGAAGCGCATCAGCCCGCCGAGATAGTCGGGCAGGCTGCGGCTCAACAGCCAGAACGGGAAGGGCTTCTCGTTGGGCAGAGCCGGGTTCGCGGTGCACCAGTAATTGTCGATGCCGACCACGATCGCCTGCGGCGGCGCCGTGCGGTGGTGGCGCAGGAACCAGTCGATCGTCGCGAAGGTCTCCCTGGGCTGTGTCGCCGGCGCGATCAGCGAGACGAAGGGGATACCGGTCTTCGCATGCAGCTCCTCCGGCGAGATCAGCTGGATATGCGAGTTGCCGAAGATGGCGCCGGTGAAGCGCGGGTCGCGCCCGCGGCTCGCCAGCGCCGTGCGCGGGCCCTGCGGGCGCACGCCTTCCCCGAGCTTCAGCGGCGAGCGGCCGGAATCATAGGGATCGATCAGGAAGGCGGCCGTCAGGAAGGCGACCGCGATCAGCACCGCTGCGCTGAGGAAGGCGCCGGTGAAGCCCGTCCACTTCGCCGCCCGAGCGGCCTGCTCAGAACTGGAAGTAGATGAACTCATAATTGGCGTCTTCGCCGATCTTCAGCAGGATGATGACGAACAGGAGCCCGGCGAGGATCGCGAGCCAGCGGGCCGGCGGCAATTTATGGACGAGGTTCCAGGCGGTGGGGCCGATGATGGCGAAGGCGGCTGCCGGCAGCAAAGCCCGCCATTTGAAGCCGGTGCCGACGGGGCCGAGCCCGAACAGGCCCTTGTAGATCGCGAGCGCGGCCTCGAAATTCGTCGCCCGGAACAGCACCCAGCAGAGCATCACGAACAGGAAGGTCAGGACCCAGCCGAGCGCCGCCGGCATCGGCAGGCCGGCGCGACGCCAGAACAGCGCGACGATCAATGCCAGCCCATGCGCCACGCCCCAGGCGACGAAGGTGAGGCCGGCGCCGTGCCAGAGGCCGCCCAGCGCCATGGTGGCGAAGAGCGCCCAGATCTGCGTCGGCAGGCCGCTGCGCGAGCCGCCGAGCGGGATGTAGAGATAGTCCCGCAGGAAGCGCGACAGAGTCATGTGCCAGCGGCGCCAGAAATCCTGGATCGAGAGCGAGCGATACGGCGCCTCGAAATTCTGCGGCAGCACGATGCCGAAGAGCAGGGCGAGGCCCAGCGCCATGTCGGTATAGCCGGAGAAGTCGAAATAGATCTGGAAGGTGAAGGCGAGCGTCGCCTGCCAGGCTTCCATCAGGCTGATGACCTTGCCGGCCGCCGCGGCCGCGAAGACCGGGTTGGCGTATTCGGCGAGGGGGTCGCCGATCAGCACCTTCTTGGCGAGGCCGGCGGTGAGCAGCAGCAGGCCGCGCGCGATCCGCTCGGCCGCGTCCGGGCGCTGATAGGGCCGCTCGTCGAGCTGGTGCATGATCTCGCGCCAGCGCACCAGGGGGCCGGCGAGCACCTGTGGGAAGAAGGCGATGTAGAGCGCGTAGCGGACGAGATCGTAGCGCGGCGCCTGCCCGCGCCGCAGATCCGTCAGGTACATGATGTGGTGGAAGGTGAAGAAGGAAATGCCGAGCGGCAGCGCGATGTCGAATTTCGGCGCCGGCAATCCGGGAATCATTCCAGCGAGATCGGCGAAGAAGTTGAAGTACTTGAACACCGCGAGGACAGCGAGGTTCAGGACGATCGCAAGCGTGATCAGCGCGCCGGACTTCGTCTTCTGGAAGGCCTCGGCGATCAGCCAGTTCAGCCCGATCGAGAGCACGAGCAGCGGCAGGAAGCGCCAGTCCCAATAGCCGTAGAAGGCGAAGGACAGCGCCACCAGCACCGGCAGGCGCCAGCGCGGCGCAAAGCGTTCCGCCGCCCAGTGGAGGGCGAGCGCCAGCGGCAGGAAGGCAAGCAGGAAGACGAAGGAGTTGAAAAGCATCGGGCGGGGAGCGGATCACAGGATGGGTGCCGCCTTAGACCATTATGGACGACGAGTCATGTCGGCGCTGGTGCGGCGCAGGAGGGCGGAAGAAGGCATAGGCGGCGGGCGCCTGTCCTCGCTATTTCAATCAATCGATTGATTGAAATAGCGGGCGATGATATGGATGCGATATGAAAGCTATTTCCGAGAGCGATGCCGGGACACGCGAGGCGCTGATCCGGGCCGGGCTCGACCTGTTCGGGCGGCATGGATTCGAGGCGAGCTCGATCCGCCAGATCGCCCAGGCGGCCAGGGTCAACAGCGCCGGCATCGCCTATCATTTCGGTGGCAAGGACGGTTTGCGGCAGGCCTGTGCCGAGGCGATCGTCGCGACGATGAAGCAGCGGGTCTTCGGCGCCGCTGCGGCGATGCCGCCCCTCGACAGGCTCGCGCCGGAGGCGGCAGCCGAGCTGCTGTTCGGCATCGTCGGGCGTGTCACGGCCTTCGCGACGCAGGCGCAGGAAAGCGAGACGATCGCCCGCTTCGTCCTGCGTGAGATGATGGAGCCGACCCCGGCCTTCGAGACGCTCTACGAGGGGCTGGTCGGGCCGGTCCATGGCCATCTCTGCCGGCTCTGGGCGGCGGCGACCGGGATGGAGCCGGAGGCGGAGGCAACCAAGCTCGCGGTCTTCGCGACGATCGGGCAGGTGCTTTACTTCCGGCTGGCGCGGCCGGCCGTGATGCGGCGCATGGGCTGGAGCGCGATCAACACGGCTGAGAGCGAGGCGATCGCCGGCGTCATCCGCGCCAATCTCCGCGCCAGTATCGCCAGCATGCGGGAGAACAGGTCATGATCCTCGGCTTCCTCTGTTCCTTCGGGCTGATCGCCGCGAGCTTTTCCGCCTGCGGCGGCGATACGGTCCGCATCGCCGGCTATGTCGAGGGCGAATATGTCCGGCTCGGGCCGATCGATACGGCCCGGATCGAGCGCATCGATGTCCGCCGGGGCGACCGCGTCGAGGCCGGCCAGGCCGTGGCGGGGCTCGAACGGACCGATGCCGAGAATGCCGTTGCCGAGGCCGAGGCGCGGCTGGTGCAGGCGCGGGCGCAGCTCGACAATCTGAAGAGCGGCAAGCGGCCGGAAGAGATTGCGGTGATCGAGGCGAGCCTCGCCTCCGCCAAGGCGCAGGAGCGCGAAGCCGACCGGGCGCTCGACCGGCGGCAGGACCTGTTCCGCCGGGGCGTCTCCACCCAGGCCGATCTCGACCAGGCGGTGACGGCGCGCGACGTCGCCGGCGCGCGGGTCCGCGAGATCGGTGCCAATCTTGGCGTGGCGCGGCTGGCGGCAAGGCCCGACGAGATCAAGGCCAGCGAGAATCAGGTCGAGCAGGCGAAATCCGCTCTGGCACAGGCGCAGTGGAAGCTGTCGCAGCGCCAGCTCGTCGCGCCCGCGGCCGGGCGGATCAGCGACGTCCTGCGCCGGGTCGGCGAACTCGCCGGGCCGAGCGCGCCGGCGCTCCTGATGCTGCCGGACGGCGCCGCCAAGCTGATGCTCTATGTGCCGGAGATCAGAATCTCAGGCGTGACGACCGGCATGAAGCTCGATGTCCGCTGCGATGGCTGTGCGCCCGGCCTGACCGCCACCGTGACTTATGTCTCGCCGGAGCCCGAATTCACGCCGCCGGTGATCTATTCGGCGCAGACGCGCCAGAAGCTGGTCTATCTGGTCGAGGCACGGCCGGATGGCGGGCCGCAATCGGCGCTTCAACCCGGCCAGATCGTCGACGTCACGCTCAGGGCGCAGCGGTGAGTGCCGCGCTCGCCATCGATGTGCGGGGGATGACGAAGCGCTTCGGCAAGCGCACCGTGGTCGACGATGTCGATCTCGCGGTCGCGACGGGCGAGATCGTCGGCTTCCTCGGGCCCAACGGCTCGGGCAAGACGACGACGATCCGGATGATCTGCGGCTTGCTCAGGCCCGATGCCGGGGAGGGCACTGTGCTCGGGCTCGACGTCCGTACGCAAAGCGCCGCGATCAAGCGCCAGGTCGGCTATATGACGCAGCGCTTCTCCTTCTACGAAGACCTGACGATCGCCGAGAACCTGACCTTCGTCGCCCGGCTCTACGAGCTCGATCCGGTCGATGAGGCCGTGGCCAAGACGCTGGACGGGTTGGGCCTCACCTCGCGAAAGGACCAGCTCGCCGGCACGCTTTCGGGTGGCTGGAAACAGCGTCTGGCGCTCGCCGCCTGCATCATGCACCAGCCCAAGCTCCTGCTGCTCGACGAGCCGACCGCGGGCGTCGATCCCAAGGCGCGGCGCGAGTTCTGGGACGAGATCCATCGGCTGGCCGGCGACGGGCTGACGGTGCTGGTCTCGACCCATTACATGGACGAAGCCGAGCGCTGCCACCGCATCGGCTACATCGCTTATGGCCGGATGCTGGCCACGGGGACCGTCGAGGAGGTCGTTCGCGGTTCGGGCCTCGTCACCTTCGTCGTCCATGGCGCACTGAAGCCCGCCCAGATCCGGGCGCTGGAGGCGACCGAGGGCGTCGAGCAGGTCGCTCCCTTCGGCGCGACGCTGCATGTCGTCGGCACCGATCGGAGCAAGCTGGAGGCGGCGCTCGAACCCCTGAAGCGCGAGGCCGGCATCAAGGTCGAGCCCGGCGAGACCAGCCTCGAGGACGTCTTCATCAAGTTCATGACCGGCGCGCAGGAGCGGGCGGCATGATTGCGCTGTTTTCCCCACGCCGGCTCGGCGCGATCCTGGCGAAGGAGTTCGTGCAGATGCGGCGCGACCGCATCACCTTCGCCATGATGCTGGCGGTGCCGATCGTCCAGCTCCTGCTCTTCGGCTATGCGATCAACAACGACCCGCGGGGCCTGCCGGCGGCGGTCCTGGCGCTCGGGCAGGACCAATATACCCGCGCCGTGGTCTCGGCGCTGGAGGTCTCGAACTATTATCGCTTCGGCGAGCGGCCGCAGAGCGCGGCCGAGGCCGAGAGCCTGATGGCGAAGGGCGAAATCTCCTTCCTCGTCACCATTCCCAGCGATTTCGGCACCCGCGTCGAGCGGGCGGACGAGCCGCGCATCCTGGTCGAGGCCGATGCAACCGACCCCGCAGCGGCGAGCGGGGCTGTCTCGGCGCTTGGCACGATCGCGAGCCGGGCCCTGCTGCGGGCGCAGGGGCGCGAGCCGGTCACCGATCCGGCTGGGGCCAGTGGCGACAGCCTCTCCTTCGTGGTGCACCGGCGCTACAACCCGGAGAACATCACCCAGTACAACATCGTGCCGGGCCTGCTCGGCGTCATCCTGCAGATGACCATGGTGATGATGACGGCGATGGCGCTGACCCGCGAGATCGAGCGCGGCACCATGGAGAACCTGCTCGCCATGCCGGCGACGGCCGGCGAGATCATGCTCGGCAAGGTGCTGCCCTATCTCGCCATCGGCGCGGTGCAGGTGGTGATCGTGCTGGGCGCGGCCAAGCTGCTCTTCGCCGTGCCCTTCCTCGGCGGGCTTGGGCTGCTGCTCACCTGCGTGCTGGTCTTCGTGCTGGCACTGGTGCTGCTTGGCTACACGATCTCGACGGTGGCGCGCACGCAGCTCCAGGCGATGCAGCTGACCTTCTTCTTCTTCCTGCCCTCGCTGATGCTGTCGGGCTTCATGTTCCCCTTCGCCGGCATGCCGGGCTGGGCGCAGGCGCTGGGAGAACTCTTCCCACTGACGCATTTCCTGCGGATCATCCGCGCGATCATGCTGAAGGGCGCAGGCTTGAGCGATATCGGCGACGAGGTGCTCTATCTCAGCCTGTTCGTGCCGGTCTATGCGGGGCTCGCGCTGATGCGGTTCCGGAGCACGCTGGATTAGCAGGTCAGGCCGTCATTCTCGGGCGGAGCGAAGCGCTGACCCGAGGATTTCATGACGAGACGGTGCGGCTGGAGCCTCACGCGGCCTGAGATGCTCGGGGCAAGCCCGAGCATGACGCGCGTTGCGATGTCAGAGCGGAATGTTGTCGTGCTTCCGCCAGGGCCGCTCGACGTTCTTGGTCCTGAGCATCGCGAGGGCCCGCGCGATGCGGCGTCGCGTCGAATGCGGCATGATGACTTCGTCGATATAGCCGCGCTCGGCCGCGACGAAGGGCGACATGAAGCGGTCCTCGTATTCCTTGGTCTGGCGCGCGATGGTCTCGGCATCGCCGCCGCGGAAGATGATCTCGACCGCGCCCTTGGCGCCCATCACCGCGATCTGCGCCGTCGGCCAGGCATAGTTCACGTCGGCGCCGATATGCTTGGAGGCCATCACGTCATAGGCGCCGCCGAAGGCTTTTCGCGTGATGATCGTGACCAGCGGTACGGTGCATTCGCTATAGGCGAAGAGCAGCTTGGCGCCGTGCTTGATCAGGCCGCCATATTCCTGCGCGGTGCCGGGCAGGAAGCCGGGAACGTCGACGAGCGAGACGATCGGGATCTCGAAGGCGTCGCAATAGCGCACGAAGCGCGCCGCCTTGCGCGAGGCGTCGGAATCGAGCACGCCGGCCAGCACCATCGGCTGGTTCGCGACGATGCCGACGGTGCGGCCCTCGATGCGGCCGAAACCGGTAACGATATTGCCGGCGTAAGCTTGCTGAATCTCAAAGAAGTCGCCCTCGTCGACCGTCTTCAGGATCAGCTCCTTGATGTCGTAGGGCTTGTTCGGGTTGTCGGGTACGAGCGTGTCGAGGCTCATGTCGACACGGTCGGGCACGTCGAATGACGGCCATTCCGGTACGCCGGCGGTGTTGTTGGCGGGGAGGAAGTCGAGCAGGCGGCGCACCTGCAGCAGCGCCTCGACATCGTTCTCGAAGGAGCCGTCGGCGACCGAGGACTTGGAGGTATGGACCTTGGCGCCGCCGAGCTCCTCCGAGGTCACGGTCTCGTTGGTGACGGTCTTCACCACCTCCGGGCCGGTGACAAACATGTAGGAGGTGTCGCGGACCATGAAGATGAAATCGGTCATCGCCGGCGAATAGACGTCACCGCCGGCGCAGGGGCCCATGATCACCGAGATCTGCGGGATGACGCCGGAAGCCTGCACGTTCCGCTTGAAGACCTCGCCATAGCCGCCGAGCGCCGCCACGCCCTCCTGGATGCGGGCGCCGCCGGCATCGAACAGGCCGACGATCGGCGCACGCATCTTCAGCGCCATGTCCTGGATCTTGATGATCTTCTGGGCATGGGTCTCAGAGAGCGAGCCGCCGAAGACGGTGAAATCCTTGGAGAAGACGAAGACGGTGCGGCCATTGACCGTACCCCAGCCGGTGACGACGCCGTCGCCGGGGATCTTCTCGGCCTTGTCCATGCCGAAATCGACGGCGCGGTGCTGCACGAACATGTCGAACTCCTCGAAGGAGTCCTTGTCGAGCAGGAGCTCGATGCGCTCGCGGGCGGTGAGCTTGCCGCGCTTGTGCTGCGCCTCGATGCGGCGCTCGCCGCCACCCTTGCGGGCGCCCTCGCGCCGGGATTCGAGCTGTTCGAGAATATCCTTCATGGCGGCAGGCTCCCGGCGGGCAAAACGCGTCTCAAAGCCGGCTTAAGCGGCGAAAGCGGATGAGTCCATGACGACGTTTGCGCAAGCCGGAACCGCAATCATGCGGAACGATGCGAGGCTGGGCCATCGCGGCGAGGCTGGTGCGATCAGCCGTCGTCGCCGCCTACCCCTTCAGCAGCAGGAGCACCGCAGCGTCGAATTCACGGCGGCGGATGACGCGGCGCTCGGCCGCTTCCTCGTCCTGTCCCCAAATCCCGATCTGGTAGTCTTCGTCGAGATGAGCGGCATCCCAGACCGCGTCCGGATCGATCAGCCCGTTCGCCAGTGCGAGCATCAGGATGGCCGAGCCGGTCAGGGTCATGACGTTATGGGCGCCGGCGAGCGCCAGCGGGGCGGCGATCTTCTCGACATGCCGGGTGACGGCGGCGAGCGTCTCCTCCGGCTGCTCGGCGAAGACGATGCCCTCGGCCAGCAGGAAGCGGGCGCCGATCAGAGCTTCGATATCGCCAAGGATCGGCTGCCAGACCAGATTTTGCCGTTCGACGAGCGCCTCGGGCTCGCCGGCGCGGTAGCAGAGCGCGTCGGAGCCGGCATAGCGGACGATTTCGGCGCGCACGGCCTCCTGCTGGTCCTCGACGCCGTCGAGTGCCGAGTTGACGAGCCGGGTCAGCGGCATCCGCGCGGGATCGATCCGTTCGCTTTGGGCCTGCCATTCGGCGGCAAGCGCTTCGGCGACCGGGCGTGAGCCGACGGCAAGCGGCTTGCGGGCCGGGGTCCGCGCCGTCTTGCCGTCGAGAGCGACATGGAAGAGGCCGTCGCGCTCCAGCACGCCGGCCTCTTTGTAGAAGCAGGCGGGCAGGGGATTGCGCATGGCCTGCTGGGCAGCGGCGACGGGGTCCGGCTGGCTGGCGCCGGGGGAGCCGAAACGGGCGAGGAAATCGTCGGTGGACATGGCCCCGCCATAGCGCATTCGCGCTCGGCAGGAAACGGTAGCTCAGGCGGCACGGATGCGGCCGAGGAACTGGGCGACCTCGCTGTCGAGATGCACGGACTGGAGCGAAAGCTTGTCGGCGGATTCGGCGACATGGCCCGCAGCCTCGTCGGTTTCGGCGGCGATGCGGCTGACGATGTCGATATGGCCGGCGGCGAAGACGGTCTCGTCGGCGGCGCGCCGGATGATCTGGGCGATGCCCGCAGCCGCGGCATTCTGCTGCTCGACCACGGTCGCGACATTGCCGGAAATCTGGTTGAGCGAGCCGACCGTCGCGTTCATCGCGTCGATCGCGTCGATCGCCTCGGTGCTGGAATCGCGGATCGCGCCGATCTGGCTCTGGATCTCTTCCGTTGCGCGCCAGGTCTGATTGGCGAGCGACTTGATCTCCTGGGCGACGACAGTGAAGCCGCCGCCGGAGCGGCCGAGACGGGCAGCCTCGATCGAGGCGTTGAGCGCCAGCAGGTTGGTGTGCTTGGCAATGGTCGAGATCGCGTCGGTGATATCGCCGACCTGGCCGGCCTTGCGCGACAATTCACCGACCGTGTCGAGCACGGCGCGGGCCTGCCGCGTGGTCTCGCCGACGACGCGGGTGGTTTCCGCGACCTGGCGGTCGACCTCGGCGAATGAATGCGCCAGTTCCGCCGTGCCCTGCGTGACGGCGACGACATTGGACGAGGTCTGGCGCGAGGACTGCGAGGCGGCGCTGGAGCGTTCGGAGACTTCGAGGGCGCCGGCCTTCATCTGCTGCGATGCGATGCGCAGGGATTGCACGGAGGCGATGACGTCGCGGGCGATGCCGGCGATCTCGCGTTCGAAATCGTCGGCCACGGCGTGCAGGACCTGGCGGCGAACCAGTGCGCTCCTCTCCGTGGTTTCGGCGAGATTGCGCCTGGCCTCGTCCGCCGCGGCGCGGGCGACATCGGCCTCGTGGCGTTCGCGCTCCGAGACTTCGAGCGACTGGCGCAGCGACCAGACCACCCAGCTCAGCGCGACCGACTGCACGGCGACGATCGCGCCATGCAGCAGGACGCGGTCGATCTGGTTGCCGCCGAGGAAGACGCCGCTGGGTTGCAGCAGGCTGAAAGCGAGGTGATGCAGGACGATGGCGAGAGTCGCCGGGATGAAGATGCGCCAGTCGAGCCAGCCGGCGAGCACAGCCAGCATGGCGAAGAAATACATGTGCATGTCGGACTGATAGGGATGCCCGGCGAAGGCATAGACCAGCAGCATGACCTGGCCCATGGTCACGATGCTGGAAACCTCGCGGGTCATCCAGCCGGTGCGGTCTATGCGCCAGATCATCGTTCCGAGAGCGGCCAGCGCGATGCCTGCCAGCGTGATCGCAGGGCCGTGCAGCGGCGAGAAGGCGGGCGTTCCGACCGCCAGTACGGCGGCATTCGCCCAGAGGATCGCGATCAGGAAACGGGAGAAGCGCTCCCGAAAGCGCGTGACGGCGTTCATCGGCTGCTCCCTGTGGCGCTTCCGGTGCAAAGCCGGGCAAAGGCGGCGTCGATGACGAGCCAGGCTCCGGCTCCGTAGAGGGATGAGACGAAGCCGTCGCGCTCGCCCATCGTGAAGGCGACGGCGGCGGCGGTATCGATCTGCAGGAGGCTGCCGCTGGCCTCGGTGACGGCTTGCGCGATATCGGCCGATGCGGTTCCAGCGGGGAAAAAGGCGGCGATCGGTCGTCCCGGCACCGGCCAGGCCGCAATCAGGAGCGCGGCGATCGCCATAGCGACACCGCAGACCAGGCCGAAGCCGATCTCGCGCATAGGGTCCCCCCGGTTGTCCGATCATAAAACGGAAACCTAGGCGGGCAGATTACGGAGGTCGGCTTTATGCTTGGTAAATTACTCCATTACGTTGCGGCATGTTTTCGGGGTCGGCTCAATGCCCGAAACGATCCCGCCAGGCAGGCCTGGCGCCGGCGAAGGGCAGGGCCGTTGCCGCGTGGACGCCGCGCGCCGCGGCGCGAGCCAGCACATCGGCGGCCGTGGCGCAGAGCTCCGTCATCGCGAAAGCGTCCGAGGGTGCGCCGCTGTAACCCGTTGCGGCGGCGAAGACGATGTCGCCGTCCAACGGGGCATGGGCAGGGCGCAAGGCACGGGCGAGGCCATCATGCGCGGCGAGCGCGAGGCGCCGGGCCTGCGGCTTGGTCAGGACGGCGTCGGTCGCGACCAGCGCGATCGTGGTGTTCTGGCCGGTGCCGCCCTTGAAGCGCAAAGCGGTGTCGTCAGACGTGATCGCGGCAGGCCAACCGATGCCGCCGAACTCACCATCGCGCTCATAGGGCGCTGCCCAGAAGTGGGGGCCGTCGCCGATCGTGGCCGTGCCGACGGCGTTCACCGCAACCAGTGCGCCGACGATCTGCCCTGTCGCGGCCCGCGCGCTCGCCGAGCCGAGACCGCCCTTGAGATTGGCGGTGGTCGCGCCGTAGCCGGCACCGGCGGTTCCGAGCGCGAATCTGGCGGACGCTGCGGCGGCAGCCTCGGCCCCGAGCCGGGCATAGGGCGTTTCGCCTTCGCCGCGGGCCCAAGGCTTGTCTCCGCCATTCATCAGGTCGAACAGGATGGCCTGCGGGACGATCGGCACGCGGAAGGCGCCGACCGGAAAGCCGCGCCCCTCCTTCGCCAGCCAGCGCATCACGCCATCGGCGGCCCCGAGCCCCCAGGCCGAGCCGCCGGAGAGAACGATGGCGTCGACATGCTCGACGGTCATCTCCGGATCGAGCAGCGCGGTATCGCGGGTGCCGGGCGCGCCGCCGAGCACGGCGGCGGAGGCGATGGTCGGGCGCTCGAAGATCGCGGCGGTGACGCCCGTCCCTGCTGCAACGTCATGCGCATGGCCGACGAGCAGGCCGCGGACATCGGTGATGAGATTTTGCATTGAAAACCCGATGGCGAACCGAATCGCGCCGAAGGCGTTGTCGCTACATTACGATCTTTTCATCCGCTGGCCATTGCCGGGTCAGGCCGGCAGGATCAGGTTCACGCTATCGCCAATCGGCTTCGAGACCCGCTGCGCGACGCTTCGACTGGACTGTTTCAAGGAGATTGCCCGTGAAACCCATTGCCCTCATCGCCGCATCGTCGATCGCGATGCTTGCCGGCAGCTTCGCGCTGGCGCAGCCGCAGCCGGTTCCGCCCGCGGGCGGCAGCGACCAGAAGCAGGAACGCAGCGAAAGCCGCGAACAGCGCCGCGACGAATGGCGCGAGCGCCGGGCCGAGCGAGCCAAGGAGCGGATGGAAGAGCGCTTGTCCAAGGTGCGCGCCGATCTCAAGCTCAGCCCGGAGCAGGCAGCTCTGTTCGACAAGGTCGAGGGGCTGATCAAGCAGCGCACCGCCGAGCGCGGCGAGCGCGGGCAAGCGATGCGCGAGCGGCGCGAGGCGCTGCGCCATGCCGATCTGATGGAGCGCCTCGACGCCACCGCCAATCGGCAGGGCGAGCGTGCAGCCCGCTCCAAGGAACTGGCCGATGCCGTGCGCCCGCTCTGGACGACGCTCAGCGACGAGCAGAAGACGGTGCTGCGCCGCTCGGTGCGCGAGGCCATGGCGGAAGGGCGCGAGCGCTTCCGCGAGATGCGCGGCTGGCGTGGAGGCTGGCATGACAACGACCGTGGCGACCGCTGGGAGCGCGGCGATCGTGGTGACCGCGATGGACGCAGGCACTGGCGGGATCGCGACGACCGGAACGACGACTGAGCGCTGACGCCGGCCCATTTCCAACAGGTCCATGACTGAAAAGAGCCGCCCCCTGTCTTGGGCGCGGCTCTTCGCGTCTCGCTCGTGGGCGCCCGGTCTCAGCCACCGACCGCGTCCGAGACGCATTTCTTGGTGAAGCTGTTCTTGGCGGCGCCGGCCAGCTTCCTGTCGGCGGCCTGCTTGTCGCAGGCGGCGCCCGCATCCTTCTCGCATTTGGTCAGGAAGCTCGTCTTCGCCGCCCCGGCCAGCTTCTTGTCCGTGGCCTGAAGGTTGCAGCTTTGCGCCTGGGCGGCGCCGGCCATGCAGCACACTGCGAACGCGGTCAGCAGAAGTCTTTTCATGCGAATCTCCTCTCCGGGGAGATGACGCTACGCTACCGTACGGCTGGGAGATATGGGCAAGAGCGCTTTCCGCCCTGCTTTCGTCAAAATCCCTAACATACGGAATTCAAAAGGAATTCAGGCATTTACCATATCCATTCAGGTTGGATTCACGCCTCGCCGTTTACGCTTTGTCAGTGATTGCGATGCGAGAGGTGAGCCATGAAGCAGACATGGTCATGTTGGGCGATGCGGGCCTTCATCGGCTCGGTCTTCATCGTCTGCCTGTTCGGGCCTTATGCGCTGTCGATCCTGATCGGCTGCGTGGGAGTGGGCTGCTATTTCTTCCGCAACGAAGTCGGCTCGCATCTCTGAGCTGTTGCACGCCTGGTTCCATTCCCGGCCGAAACCGCTTTTCGTCGCCCAGCCGCGCGCGGCGCATTCTACCTGATCTGGCGCAGGTGACAGGTCTTCACCTTGCCGCCACGGCCATCCGAGCGCCAGACGCAGCCTGAACGGGCCGGGGCGCGATCATAGAGATAGATCTCCGCGCGCCGCTTACGATTGAAGCTTTGATTGGAAAAGTCGTGCCCGCCGACGCGGACATTGCGTCCGAAGCGGACTTCGGCCGACGCGCCTGATGATAGCGCCACGTTCCATCCCACCGCCGTCGAGAGCAGGAACGCGGCGGTCGCCAAAGCGCCGAACGTCGCCTTCAAAACCCTCATGCCATTCTCCCGGTCGCGATCGGTGGGCGCATCATGCCGCCAAACCGGCGTATCGCCAGAACGAAAAAGGGGACGGCCCGAAGGCCGTCCCCTGAATGTCGTCTGCGCCCCGAAAGGCCAAGGGCGTTGTCGCCGATCAGCGCGAGTAGAACTCGATGACCAGGTTCGGCTCCATCTGCACCGCGTAGGGCACGTCCGACAGGGTCGGGGTGCGGGTATAGGTGGCCGAGAACTTGGTGTGGTCGGCGTCGATGTAATCGGGCACGTCACGCTCGGCCAGCGCGGCCGACTCGATGACGATGGCGAGCTGCTTCGACGAATCCTTGACCGCGATCACGTCGCCCGGCTTCACCTGATAGGAGGCGATGTTGACGCGCTTGCCGTTCACGGTGATGTGGCCGTGGTTGACGAACTGGCGGGCCGCGAAGACGGTCGGGACGAACTTGGCGCGGTAGATCACCGCGTCGAGACGACGCTCGAGCAGGCCGACGAGGTTCTCGCCCGAGTCGCCCTTCAGGCGGATCGCCTCGGCGTAGTAGCGGCGGAACTGCTTCTCGGAGATCGAGCCGTAATAACCCTTCAGCTTCTGCTTGGCGCGCAGCTGCGTGCCGAAGTCGGACGGCTTGCCCTTGCGGCGCTGGCCGTGCTGGCCGGGGCCGTATTCTCGACGGTTGACCGGGGACTTCGGGCGGCCCCAGATGTTCTGACCGAGGCGGCGGTCAATCTTGTACTTCGCCTCATGGCGCTTCGACATGTCGCGTGTCCTCTCAGGTTCGCGAGTTGAGGACCGCGCCCTCCTGTCCCCTTGCGGGGCGACAGATCCAGCTTCCGAAGAAGAGCGGATCACGGGTGCGGAAAAAGCCACGCGGCCCCGTGAGGAGCCGCGCGACGAGAGGGCGTATGACGGAAAGCCGGCTTCGAGTCAATTCCGCGACCGCGGAAAGCCGCAATCAGCGCCAGTAGCCATAGGGTCGATAATAATAATGGTGGCGCCGCGGACGGTGCTTGTACCAGCCATAGTGATGGCCGCGATTCCAGCCATGGTGGCGGCGTGGCCCGTGGCCGTAGAAGCCGTGATGCCCATGGCCTCCGCGCCAGCCATGGGGCTTCGCCTGCGCTTCCGTGCTTGTGCCGACGCCGGCGAAGGCGAGGCTGGCGGCAAGCGCCGACAGCAATAGCAGCTTTCTCATGAGGCTGGCTCCTTCTGCGATGGTCGCCGGAACCCTAAACGCTTCGGGGTCGGGCTGGTTCCCTCAGTTCGCCAGGGGCATGGGCTCGACGACGACCTGTGCCAGGCCATAGCCGGCCAAGGCGATCCGCAAGGGGCCGGTCAGGCCGGAACCATTGGTGAAGACCGCGGTCGCGTCGTGGCAGGCCGGATCGGGCTCGCGGGCGCCGGACAGGAGGTCGGCGACACGGCGCGCGATCGCCGGCGCCGGGTCGATCCACTCGACCGACCAGGGCGCGAGCCGCTTCATCCGCTCCAGCAGCAGGGGATAATGCGTGCAGGACAGGGTGACGACATCGGTGCGGCGGCCATCCTCCTCGATGAAGCAAGGGGCGATCTCGGCAGCAAGGATCGCGTCGTCGACGGCCTCGCCCTTCAGCGCCTGCTCGGCAAGGCCGGCGAGCCGCGTTGCGCCGACGAGCGTGACGCGGTGGCTGGCCGCATAGGTCTCGATCAGCTCGCGGGTGTAGTCGCGCGCCACGGTGCCGGGCGTGGCCAGCACCGAGATCATGCCGCTGCGGGTCGCGGCTGCGGCCGGCTTGATCGCGGGGACGGTTCCGACGAAGGGGATGGCGAAGCGTGCCCTGAGCGCCGGGAGCACCAGCGTCGAGGCCGTGTTGCAGGCGATGACCACGAGATCGGGATGGAAGCGCGCAATGAGGCGCTCCATCACGGCGAGCACGCGGGTGACGAGTTCGCCCTCGCCCAGCCGGCCATAGGGAAAGCCGGCATCGTCGGCGGCGTAGACGATATGGGCGCCGGGGCAGGCCTGGGTGGTGCGCGCGAGCACGGTGAGGCCGCCGAGGCCGGAATCGAAGACGAGGATGGTGGGCCGGGGCCGGGGGATCGCGAAGGGGCGGTGGCCCGCGCCGGCGAGGAGATCGACTTGCATTGAGAGTGCCGCAAACGCCAAAGCGCGACTCCGCCAGAGACCGGTTAAGGGACGGTCAACGACGGGTTCAGCGGCTGTCTCGAATTTAGTTGACTATGTCCACTAAATCGGTTGGCATCTGGAGGAGTTCAGCAAAAGTGCGCAGCGGTTTTGCGCCCGGAACTGCGTCGAAACAAAAAGATGGAGCTTTGGAGGCGAACGGGTGCTCGCCGGAAATGCTCTAGCTGGAGGTGCGCCATGGAAACCACCGAGACCGCCGTCGCCGCGATCCGCCGCTTCAACCGCTTCCATACCCGCTGGGTCGGGGCGCTCGGCGGGAGCCTGCACGGCTCGGGCCTCGCGCTCGCCGAGGCGCGCGTGCTTTACGAGCTGGCGCAGCGCGACGACTGGCAGGCGGCCGAGATGGCCAAGTCGCTCGATCTCGATCCGGCCTATCTCTCACGCATCCTCAAGCGCTTTGCCGGGCAGGGCTGGCTCGAACGCAGCCGCTCGGTAGCCGATGGCCGGGCCTGGCGCCTGCGCCTGACGGCGAAGGGCAGGGCGGCCTTCCAGCCGCTCGACGAGGCTTCGAGCGCGCAGGCGGGGGCGATCCTGGGGCGGCTGGCACCGCTCGAGCAGGCGAGGCTTGTCGATGCGCTCGGCGATACCGAGCGGCTTCTCACCGGCGATGTTCGTGATCGTTCCGCGCCGGTTATCCGTGAGCATCGGGCCGGCGACATGGGGTGGGTCGTCGGCGCGCATGGCCGGCTCTATGCCGAGGACTACGATTGGGATCTGAGTTTCGAGGCGCTTGTAGCGGAAATCGCCGCGAAGTTCCTGCGCGAGTTCAAGCCCGACCGCGAGCGCTGCTTCATCGCCGAGCTCGATGGCCAGCCCGTCGGTTCCGCCTTCGTCGTGCAGGAGGACGAGGCGACGGCCAAGCTCAGGCTCGTGATCGTCGAGAAGCGGGCACATGGGCTCGGGCTCGGCAAGCGTCTGGTCCGCGAGGCCATCGGTTTCGCGCGCGCTGCCGGCTACGGGCGCATGGTGCTCTGGACCAACGACATCCTGCATGCGGCGCGCGGCATCTATGTCGGCGAAGGCTTCAGGCTGGTGGCGGAGGAGAAGCACCACTCCTTCGGGCAGGATCTCGTCGGTCAGAACTGGGAACTGGCGCTTCGGCCGAGCGCGGCCTGATACCCGTCAAGCCTTCAGGCGCGTCAGCGCCGCTGCCGCAGCGCGACCGGCGAGCGTCGCGCCGCCGACCGTCATGGCGCCGCCTCCGGCCGTCGCCTCGCCGGCGATGAAGAGGCGGTTGCCGATCGGCTGGGCGAGGGCGTCGCGCGCCGCCTCGTGGCCGGGATCGCAGATCGAATAGGAGCCGCGGGCGAAGGGATCAGTCCACCAGGCCGGGAAGGAGACCGCCTTCACCGCCTTCCGGAAGTCCGAACCGACCATCCTCGCCAGCAGGTCGACGAGATGGGCGCGGGCCTCGTCGGTGCCGGCCTCCGAGAGCTTGCGGGCATAGTCGCCGCCGCAATAGCCGATGACGATGTCCTGCCCGCCGGGGAACATGTCGAGATTCATCAGGCGTTCGGGCGCGGCCGCTTCGAGGAAGCTCGCGCCGGGCGCGATGCCGAAACGGTCGCCCTCGACCTTCAGCGCAATCTTGGTCAGCGCGCCCATATGAAGGCCGGCAAGGGCGTCGCGCGTCGCGGCCGGCAGCTCCGGGATGAAGCGGATCGTCCCGGCCTTCAGCACGCCGACCGGGACCGTGACGATGCAGGCATTGGCCCGCAGCGTGCCCGAACGCGTGGTGACGGTGACGCCCGGTCCGTCCCAGCGGACCGTCTCGACCTGCTCGTTCAGGCGGATGTCCAGCCCGGTAGCCGAGCGCGCGACGAGATTGCCGTAGCCGGAGGGGACGACGAGATCATCCCCCGACCACAGGCGCTGATAGTCGCGCGCGGAGATGCGGCTCGATTCCTCGCCGATGGAAAGCAGCAGGCCGGATGCCGCGACGGGCGCGAGCTCAGGGCCGAGATCTCCCAGGAGCTCGGCGATCGACATGTCGCGTTGCGTGAGATCGACCGTTTCCAGCCGGCGGTCGATCTGGCCGAATGCGCTCCGGCGGCGATTGCGGTCGGAATCGGCCATCGGTCGGCCGTCGGCGAAGACCTTGAAGCCGCTGCCCCAGGATTCGGCAGGGGTGGCGATGCCGAGATCGCGGGCGATCTGGACCCAGGGGTTGCGCTCGGCCCAGTGGATGAACATCGCGCCCGCATCATAGGCCGGACCGAGCGAGGCATCGGTGAAGGCGCGCCCTCCGACGCGGTCCCGCGCTTCGAGTACGACGGCCTGGCGCCCGGCGCCGCGCAGGGCCTGCGCCGCGGCGATGCCGGCCGCGCCGGCGCCGATCACGACGACGTCGGTATCAGACGCGGCTGCCGCCCGGCCGGCCATGGCGAAGCTCGCGGCCAAGGCGCCTGTTCCCGTCAACATCGTCCGGCGGTCGAGCATCTGTGACGTCCCTTGATGCTCCGCATGTTGGAGCCCTGCCGCTGCATTGCAACGGGAAGCTGGCGGGCGAGGGGCAGGATGCGATCACGAGATCGGGAGCCGGTGGGCCTCGGCTGCAGGCTTCAGCTTAGAACGATGCGATCAAATATTATTGTTTAGATGAATTCTACTATTGTGTTCTTCCTGCATCGGAAGATGTCCTTCGTGTGGCAGGCAATTGACAGTCATCGAGTCGCTCAATATCCGAATATTGTCTTATCGGGGCAGATAAGACCTTGTTTGTATTAATTTAAAACTATTGGGGCGCGGCGGCTTTGACCCGCAGCGTTCAGAAGGACGGGTCAAGGCCATGGGGATGCATTCCGGTACATTGCGCGAAGGGGTCGCGCTCGGCAGCTTGATGGTGGTTCTGCTGGCATCGCCCGCCATCGCGCAGCAGCAGAGCCGGGCCCGCACCGCCCCCGTGGCGCAGAATGCGGACACGCCCGTCGTGCTCGACCAGATCAACGTCCAGGGCGAGGGGCAGCCGGGTGGCGCACTGCTGGGCGGCCCGACGACGACGCGCACGACGCGCGAGGAGCTTGACCGCCAGCAGATCCAGAGCATCGCAGATCTGTCGCAGCGGCTCGAGGCCGGCATCTCCTTCAACCGGGTGAACGGCTCGGTGAACATCCGTGGCCTGGACGGCGCGCGCGTGCTGACCACGGTCGACGGCATCCGTCAGCCCTTCATCCAGGACACCCGCATCGACCGCAGCATCGGCACGGCCTTCGATTTCGACTCGCTGTCGACGCTCGACCTGCTGCGCGGCGGCAGCGGCAGCAGCACGCTCGGCTCGGGCTCGCTCGGCGGCGCCCTGGCGGTGCGCACGCTCGATCCGGAAGACCTGATCCGCCCGGGCAAGACGGTCGGCGGTCTCGCGAAGACCGGGTTCGACACGACCGACAAGGCCTGGTTCGGCAGCGGCGCGGTGGCCGGCCGTTTCCACAATACCTGGGCGCTGTTGCAGGGTGGCTTCCGGAGAGGGCACGAGGTCGATAACCGCGGCTCGAATCCGACGATCGGCGCTGCTCGCACCGAGCCGAACCCGGCCGATTTCAATCAGTACAGCTTCCTCGCCAAGCTGCATCAGTATGTGAACGAGGTGCATCGCTTCGGGCTGACCGGCGAGATCTTCAAGCGCGACGAGAAGATCCAGACGCGGACCAACGCGGTCTCGCTCACCGGAAACTATCGTCCCGGTGCGCACCAGACCCAGGAGGACGTGGAGCGCAAGCGCGTTTCGCTGACCTATGACTACAAGCAGCCCGGCGGCTTCATCGACGAGGCGCACGCCAATCTCTACTGGCAGGGCGTGAAGCGGAACTCGATCCTCAACGCCTATCGCTACACCAGCGTCGTCGGTCCCTTTGCCCGCAACAACGAGGTCGAGGAAAAGTCCTTCGGCTTCAACGGCCACCTGATCAAGAGCTTCATCACCGGCCCGGTCTCGCACAAGCTGACGCTCGGCACCGAACTGCGCGCATCGACGCTCGACCAGTACTCAGCCGGGCTGGATGGTTGCCGCCCGCCCTATGCGCCTTTCTCGGCCTGCAACAACCTGCATACCAACCAGTCCGACACGCCGCGCGTCGAGGGCAATATGGTGGCGTTCTACGCGCATCATCAGTTCGGCTTCCTCAACGACACGCTGCGCCTGACGCCGGGCGTCCGCTTCGATCGGTATGAGGAAAAGCCGAAGGCGACGGCGTCCTATCTCGGGAGCTCGTCCTATGCGGGAATGCCGGCCGCATCCAGCGACGACGCCTGGTCGCCGCGCGTCCGGCTGGAATACGACATCATCAAGAACGCGCCCTATCTGAAGGACGTCACCCTGTTCGCACAGTGGTCGAAGGGCTTCCGGGCTCCGACCGCAAGCGAGCTCTATGCGAATTTCGGCGCGGTCGGCACCTATCTGCGCAGGGGCAACCCTGACCTGCGCCCGGAAACCAGCAACGGCATCGATGTCGGCTTCCGCTTCGGCGACAAGGCGTTCGGCGGTTCGGTGACCTTCTTCCACACGAACTACCGCAACTTCATCGAGACGGTGCAGATCGCGCCTCCGGGCGGGCTCTATCCGCAGGGCGGCATCCAGGGCCCGCAGAACGTGGCGCGCGTCGGGATTTCCGGTGTCGAGGCGAACATGCAATACGCCTTCGCGCCGAACTGGCTGGTGCGCGGCTCCTTCGCCTATACCGATGGCAAGAACAAGATCACCGGCATCGGCCTCAACTCGATCCCGCCGGTGCAGGGCATCCTCGCCATCGCCTATGGCAACGAGAGCTGGGGCGGCGAGGTGTCGACCAAGCTGGCCGGTGCCCGCAAGAGCGTCGCCACGACGGGCTCGACGCAGGGCTTCCAGGCGCCGGGCTATGCGATCTTCAACGCCATGGCCTGGTGGCGGCCGATGCCGCAGATCGCAGACCTTGAATTGCAGGTCGGCGTCTACAATATCTTCGACAGGAAATATTGGGATGCCGTGACGGTGCCGACGGGCGTTCTGGCCCAGGCCCGCGACTATTACAGCGAGCCTGGCCGTACCGTGAAGGCGACGCTGAAGTACCAATTCTGACCGGGCGTTTCGAGACCCCCCGACCAGACCAGCCGGCCCTTCGGGGCCGGCTTTTTTTATTCTTCGGCCTCTCCGGCCTGCCTTGCCAGGAGACGTGCCTTCTTCGGCCCCTCGACCAGCGACTTGAAGACGCCACGCAGCGTCCGGGCTTCCTGCTCGGTCATGTCGAGCCGGTGCAGGACATCGCGCAGGTTGGCGGTCATCACCGGTTTCTTGCCGGGCGGGAAGAAGCCGCAGAGATCGAGCTCGGCTTCGAGATAATCGAACATTGACAGGATCATCTCGCGCTTGGCCGGCGGCGAGGGGTTGTTCTCGCGGAAGGGCGGCTCGCCATGGGTCGTCTTGAACCATTCATAGCCGTTGAGCAGCACGGCCTGGGCGAGGTTCAGCGAGGCGAAGGCGGGATTGACCGGGAAGGTCAGGATCGCATCGGCGAGGCTGATTTCCTCGTTGGTCAGGCCGATGCGCTCGCGCCCGAACAGGATGCCGACGCGCTCGCCGGAGCCGATACGGTCGGCGACCTCCGGCATCGCCTCCGCCGGGGTCAGCACGCGCTTCATCTGGCCGCGCTCGCGGGCTGTCGTCGCCAGCACATGGTTGAGGTCGGCGATGGCTTCCGCTGCGCTGTCGAAGAGCCGGGCATTCTCCAGGATATGGGTGGCTCCGGAGGCGGCTGCGGTCGCCCCCTTCTTGAGGCCGCCGCCGCTCGGCCAGCCGTCGCGCGGGGCGACAAGGCGCATTTCGGAGAGGCCGAAATTCGCCATGGCGCGCGCGCACATGCCGATATTCTCGGCGAGCTGCGGCTCGACCAGGATGACAACGGGGGCGGGGGCCTGGACGGCCGGGCGGGTGCGGTCGGTGCCGGAACCGGTCATGGAAATCAGGTCTTGTCTTTGCGATGAGGCTTGCATCGCGCCCTGGATGATTGGGCGCGATGGGCAAGTTCATACGTCATGCTCGCCCTTGTGGCGAGCATCCACGTCTTGAACCCACGCCCGGCAAGCCAAGACGTGGATGGTCGGGAGAAGCCCGACCATGACGCTATTGGGAGCCCTCAGGCCGCAGCTTGCTCGACCGCGCGCAGCACGCGCAGCATGTTGCCGCTGGCGAGCTTGGTGAGGTTCTCCTCCGACCAGCCGCGACGGATCAGCTCCGCGATCACCGACGGGAAGGTCGTGGTGTCCTCGAGCCCGTCCGGATTGACCCAGCCGAAGAAGTCCGAGCCGATGCCGACATGGTCGTGGCCGATGCGCTTGGCGAGGTATTCGACATGGTCGCAATACTCCGGCAGCGTCGCCTTCGGGCGCGGGCCGGACTTGGCGGCGATCTCGGCCTCGACCTTGTCATGGTCCACGCCTTCGGGGCTCTTGCCGTACTGGTCCTTGGCCGGGCGGTGCCAGTCGCGGGAAGCCTGGCTGATGAAATCCGGCACGAAGGTCGCCATCACCACGCCGCCATTGCCGGCGACGCGGTCGAGCACGTCGTCGGGGACGTTGCGCGGGTGGTCGCAGAGCGTGAAGGCGTTCGAATGCGACCAGACCAGCGGGGCGCTGGAAACGTCGAGCGCGTCATGCATCACCTTCGGCGCGACATGGGCGAGGTCAATCACCATGCCGAGCTTGTTCATCCGCCGCAGAACATCCTTGCCGAAACCGGTGAGGCCGTTATGGCGCGGGGCGTCGGTGGCGGAATCGCACCAGTCGGTGGTGTCGTTGTGGCAGAGCGTCATCAGGCGCACGCCGAGATCGTAATAGGCGTCGAGCGCATCGAGTTCGCCATCGACCGCCGAGCCGTTCTCGATGGTCATGAACAGGGCGATGCGCCCCTCGGCCTTGGCGGCCTCGACATCCGCGGCGGAGAGGCCCGGACGGAAGGCGTCGGCGTGGCGCTTGAGGATGCCGCGCATCAGCGCGATCTGGGCGAGCGCGAAGCCGGCGGGATTGGGCTGCTTCGGCGGGACATAGGCCGCGAAGAACTGCGCCGCCATCTTGCCGGCCTGCATGCGCGGGATGTCGGTGTCGCCCTCGGCATGGACCTTGTCGAGGCCGTAGGTGGCGACGTCGCCCTTCGCCTTGCCATCCTTGCGGATGACGTAGGGCAGGTCGTTATGGCCGTCGATCAGCGGGACGCGGTCGAGCAGGGCGAGCGCGGCGGCGTAGGCATTGTCCTGGACGGGCGGTTTGGCGAGGGCCATGGCAAGGTCTCGGTCGGGAATCGGGAGCCGGATCGTGGCAGGGAGTGCGGCGGACGGCGAGGGGGCAGGACGCAGGGGCGCCATGACGACGAGGCGCTGATGCCGGGTGTCATCCCGCACGCGCTGCGGCACGTAGTGCTGCTGCGCAGATGCGGGATCGTGCGACGAGAGGGCGCCTTCTCGTCATGCGGTCCCGTGTCTGCGCAGCAGCGTTGCACGCTGCGGCGCGCACGGGATGACAGTGCTCTTCAGCGGATGTGCGCCTCAGGCGAACCGCGCCGGCGCAAACGGAGCCGGGTCCACGAAAACCTTCTGGCCCGTCACCATTTCCGCGATCATGCGGCCGGTGACGGCAGCCAGCGTCAGGCCGTGATGGGCGTGGCCGAAGGAGAACCACAGGCCCTTGTGCTTCGGCGCCGGGCCGATGATCGGCATCATGTCCGGCGTGCAGGGGCGGCGGCCGAGCCAGGGCTCGGCATCGAGACGCTCACCGAGCGGGAACAGGGCCTTGGCGATCGGTTCGGCGCGGGCGAGCTGCACCGGCGTCTTCGGCGCATCGCGGTCGGCGAATTCGGCACCGGTGGTCAGGCGCACGCCCTGCAGCATCGGGGCGAGGAAATAGCCGCGCTCGGTATCGAGCACCGGATGGTTGAGCACGGCGTTGCCCTGCGGCTTGTAATGCATGTGGTAGCCGCGCTTGACCGCGAGCGGCAGGCGGTAGCCGAGCTTGTTGCTGAGCACATCGGCCCAGGGGCCGAGCGCGACGACGACATCCTTGGCCTCGGCCGTGGTGCCGTCGGCGAGAGTGACGGTCCAGCCGGCGCCGTTCTGCTGGAGCGTGCCGGCATCGCCGATGGCGAGCCTACCGCCGAGCTTCTCGAACAGCGCGACATAGGCCTTCGACAGGCCAAGCGGGTCGACGACGGTCGTCGGGTCGGTCCAGTGCAGGCCGCCGATCAGGCTGCCATGGTCGAGATGCGGTTCCTCGGCCTTCAGGGTCGCCATGTCGAGCGCGCGATAGTTCAGGCCGAATTCGCGGTTCCAGCGGGCTGCCTCGGCGAGGCGGGTGTCGCGTTCCTTCTCGGTGCGGAACACCTTCATCCAGCCGTCGCGGCGCAGCAGGTTGGTGGCGCCGGCCTCCTGCGCGAGGGCGTCATGCTCGGTGACGCAGTGCTCGATCAGCGTCGCGTATTTATGGGCGATCGCCTCGTGCTGCGAGGCGCGCGAATGCATCCAGTAGGAGAACAGGAACGGGGCGAGCTTCGGGATCGCGCTCCAATGGTAATGCGCGTCGATGGTGTTGTTCATCGCGTAGCGGATGAGCGCGCCGAAATCATGCGGGAAGCCGTAGGGGTAGACGCCCTCGCGCTGGATCAGGCCGGCATTGCCGTAGCTGGTTTCCTCGCCCGGAGCGCGACGGTCGACCAGCAAGGTGGCGCGCCCGGCCTTCTGGAGATGAAGCGCGACCGAAATGCCGACGACACCGGCGCCGAGAACGATCGTATCCACCTTCATGACCTGCTCCTGCCAACCCCTTTTCCCGCAAGGATAGCGGTTTGCACGGGCTTGTCAGCGTCACGACCGGATTTTGCGCGAAACAGCGCAATCTTTCGCAATTTCTGCGTCTGTTTTTGCCATCGGTCCGTGATGTCTTGTTTCTGGCTGTCCAGTGCGCAATTTTGTGCCGGCGCAGGACCGGGCTGCCTTCCCCGCAGGTGACGCTGGGCGCACCTTCAGCCAGTGTGCGTCTGTCTCGCGCGTGATTCCAGAGCCCAACCGATGCACCCTGCCGCCTTCCTCGCTGCCGCGCTCGCGTGGCTTGGCCGTCACGGCACGCAAGGCTTCGCGCTCTCGATCTTCCTGGGCCTGGCACTGCCGCAATTCTCGGCGATGGCGCGGCCGGCGCTGCCGATCACGATCTTCTGCTTCACCACGGTCGTGTTCATGCGGCTCGACATGAGCGTGACGCTCGGGTTGCTCCGGCGCCCGGCCAAACTCGCTGCGAGCTGCCTCTGGCTGATCGCCGGGCCGGTACTGTTGATCGGCGGGGCGCTCCTGCTGGTCGGGCGCGAGAACCTCGATCCCGGCATCGTGCTCGGGCTCGCCATCATGGGCGCGGCGCCGCCGATCATGTCCTCGCCGGCGGTCGCGATCCTCTACGGCTTCGAGCCGTCGCTGATCATCGCCAGCGTCATCCTGACTACGATCGTGAGCCCGATCGTCGCGCCGATCATGGTCGAACTGCTCGCCGGGGGGGCGGTCCCTCTCGATCGCTGGGCGCTGACGCTGCGCCTGCTGATCTTCATCGGCGGCGGCATGGCGGTGGCTGCCGCGATCCGGATGTGGCTTGGGCTGGCGCGCGTCAAGGCGATGAAGGCCAATCTCGATGGCTTCGGCGTGCTGATGTATTTCATCTTCGCCATCGCCGCGATGGACGGCGTGACCAACGCTGCGCTCGACGATCCCAGGCTCGTGCTGTTCGTGCTCGGTTGCGTCTTCGCGGTTTCGGCCGCGGGCCTGATCTCTAGCTGGATTATTCTGCGGCGGCTGCCAGCCTCCGAGCGCTTCATGATCGGTTACGGCGCCGGGCAGCGGAACATGGGCCTGCTCGTCGCAGCGCTGGGGGCGGGCGTCTCGCCGAAGACCTTCCTCTATTTCGCTCTGGCACAGTTCCCGATCTACCTGCTGCCCTGGCTGCTCGGCGGCATCGCGGCCCGTATCCGGCGCCGGGAGGCTGCTGACGGGCGCTGACGCAGGGGCTTGCGAGGCTTTCCCCGTCGCAGGAGAGCCGCGCCATGATCACCCTCTATTCCGGGCCGCTGAGCCTGTTCTCACGCAAGGTCGAGATCGCGCTGACCGAGAAGGGCCTCGCCTTCCAGCGCGTCGTGGTGCCGTTCAACCAGACGACCGGCTACGATCCCCGGCATCCCGAGGTCTTGGCGCTCAACCCGAAGCGGCAGGTGCCGGTGATGACCGATTGCGGGCTCGTGCTCTACGATTCCACGGTGATCAACGAATATCTCGACGAGGCCTATCCCGAGCCGAAGCTGATGCCGGATTCACCCGTCGAGCGGGCGCGTTGCCGGCTCGACGAGCTCTATGGCGACGAGATCCTGTTCCAGGCCCTGAAGCCGCTGATGCATCGCACCGAGCCGCCCGCGCCGGATCGCGACCGCCGCATCGCGCAGGAGGCCGACGCGCTGATCGCCGAGGACGGGCTGCTGCGCCATTACGACGTGCTGGAGCAGAAGCTGGCGGGGCGTCCGTTCTTCGGTGGCCGGCTTTGCGTGGCCGATATCGCCCTGTTCATGTGCGTGCTCTTCATCCGCCGCCTCGGCGGGCCGTCGCTCGATGGCTATCCCGGGCTGGCCGAGTGGTATGCGCGCTTGAAGCTGCGTCCGGCTTTCGCGCAAGTTGTCGCCGAGATGGTGGAAGCGGATCGCAGGCTGTCCTTTCCGGTGAAACTGCGCTCCGCCTGATTGCGGCAGGCGGCTTGGGGCGTTAAACCCCCGGCCATGACCAGCCCCATCCGCATCGCCCCCTCGATCCTCTCGGCCGATTTCGCCAAGCTCGGCGAGGAGGTGCGCGCGATCGACGCCGCCGGTGCCGACTGGATCCACTGCGACGTGATGGACGGGCATTTCGTGCCGAACATCACCTTCGGCCCGGATGTGCTGAAGGCGATCCGCCCGCACAGCAAGAAGTTCTTCGACGTGCATCTGATGATCGCGCCCGTCGACCCCTATGTCGAAGCCTTCGCCAAGGCCGGCGCCGACCTGATCTCTTTCCATGTCGAGGCGGGTCCGCATCCGCACCGTACGATCCAGGCGATCAAGGCGCAGGGGAAACAAGCTGGCATCGTGCTGAACCCCGGCACGCCGGCGAGCGCCGTGGAGGCGCTAATCCAAGATGTCGATCTCATCCTGTTGATGACCGTCAATCCCGGCTTCGGCGGGCAGAGCTTCATCCGCTCGGTGGTCGAGAAGGTCGCGCAGGTGAAGGCGCTGATCGGCGACCGGCCGATCGCACTCGAGATCGATGGCGGGGTGACGCCCGAGACCGCGCCGCTGGTCGTCAAGGCTGGCGCCGATGCGCTGGTCGCCGGCTCGGCCGTGTTCAAGGGTGGGCCTTCGGCCTATGCCGGCAATATCGAAGCGATCCGCAAGGCGGCCGAGGCTGCGCGCGGGTCGTGGGTTTGAAGATCTGAAACGCTGACATCATCAGTGGAAGGCCAGAGATGATCCCGCGCTATTCCCGCCCCGAGATGGTCGCCATCTGGGAGCCGCAGACCCGCTTCCGCATCTGGTTCGAGATCGAGGCGCATGCGACCGACAAGCTCGCGGAACTCGGCGTCGTGCCGAAGGAAGCGGCCGCGACGATCTGGGCCAAGGCCAAGGATGCCGTCTTCGACGTTGCGCGCATCGACGAGATCGAGCGCGTCACCAAGCATGACGTCATCGCCTTCCTGACGCATCTGGCCGAGATCGTCGGGCCGGAGGCGCGCTTCGTTCACCAGGGCATGACCTCGTCGGACATTCTCGACACGACGCTCTCGGTCCAGCTCGCGCGCGCCACCGATATCCTGATCGCCGATGTCGACGCGCTGCTCGCCGCGATCCGCCGCCGCGCCTTCGAGCACAAGCTGACCCCGACCATCGGCCGCTCGCACGGCATCCATGCCGAGCCGGTGACCTTCGGACTGAAGCTGGCGCAGGCCTATGCCGAGTTCGATCGCTGCCGCGCCCGCCTCATTGCGGCCCGCGCCGAGATCGCGACCTGCGCGATTTCGGGCGCCGTCGGCACCTTCGCCAATATCGACCCGCAGGTCGAAGCCTATGTCGCCGAGAAGATGGGGCTCGCCGTCGAGCCGGTCTCGACCCAGGTGATCCCGCGCGACCGGCACGCGATGTATTTCGCGACGCTGGGCGTCGTCGCCTCCAGCGTGGAGCGCCTGGCGATCGAGATCCGGCATCTGCAGCGCACCGAAGTCTACGAGGCAGAAGAGTTTTTCTCGCCGGGCCAGAAGGGCTCCTCGGCGATGCCGCATAAGCGCAATCCGGTGCTCACCGAGAACCTGACCGGGCTTGCCCGCCTCGTGCGCGGCATGGTCACGCCGGCGCTCGAGAACGTGGCGCTCTGGCACGAGCGCGACATCTCGCATTCTAGCGTCGAGCGCATGATCGGCCCCGATGCGACCGTGACGCTCGATTTCGCGCTGGCGCGGCTCACCGGCGTCGTCGACAAGCTGCTGGTCTACCCGCAGAACATGCGCAAGAACCTCGACAGGCTCGGCGGGCTGCACAATTCGCAGCGCGTGCTGCTGGCCCTGACGCAAGCCGGCGCCAGCCGCGAGGAGAGCTATTCCCTGGTCCAGCGCAACGCGATGCGGACCTGGGAGCACGGCGAGGACTTCCTGACCAACCTGATGGCCGACAAGGAAGTCGCCGAAAAGCTCTCGGCCTCCGAGCTCAAGGCGATGTTCGACGAGGGCTATCACTTCAAGCATGTCGACACGATCTTCCGCCGGGTATTCGGGGAAGCTTGAAGCGATTGATGGGCCAACTTACTTTGATGACCGGTTCGTCATCCCGCACGCGCCGCAGCACGCAAGTGCTGCTGCGCAGATGCGGGACCGCATGACGGAAAGGCGCTTCTTCGTGAGACGGTCCCGTGTCTGCGCAGCAGCGTTTCACACTGCAGCGCGCACGGGAAGACAGCTCTACTGATCCATCATGAAATCCTCCGACGTCGATATCCTCATCGTTCCCGGCTGGTCGGGCTCCGGGCCCGACCATTGGCAGAGCCGCTGGGAAACCCGCCTCAAGACGGCGCGCCGCGTCGAGCAGGCGGACTGGTACAAGCCCTCTCGCCATGTCTGGGCCGATGAGATCGTGAAGGCGGTGCGCAGCGCGACGCGGCCCGTGGTGCTGGTCGGGCATTCGGCCGGCTGCAGTGCGATCGCCTTCGCCGCCGAGCATCTCCATCCCGGCGAGGTTGCCGGCGCCTTCCTGGTCGCGCCGGCCTCCGAGAAGGCCAAGGGCGCGGTGCCCGGCATGGGACCGGATTTCATCGCGCATCGCCGCGAGAAGCTGCCGTTCCCCTCGGTGCTGATCGCCAGCGCGACCGATCCCTATTGCACGCCGGACGAGGCGCGGGCGCTGGCCGAAGCCTGGGGCTCGGAATTCGTCGAGGCTGGCGATAGCGGCCATCTCAACAGCGAATCCGGGCACGGTCCCTGGCCGGACGGGCTTCTGCGTTTCGCAGGGTTTCTCAAGAGCTTGAGCGTGGTTTCGCAGAAAGTGAATCAGTAGCCGGCCTGCGATTTCGCCGTCATCGCGGTTACCCGCCGGGACAACAGCCGGCGGACCGGTTCCCGCCATGGCGGGTTCGCCAACGAAAAGCCCGCTCCGGACGATCCGGGGCGGGCTCTTTCGTTCAGGAGGCCGGATCAGCCGCCGAGATCAATTCTCGACATAGGTGATCTTGCCGTCGGCCTGCTTCTTCCAGGTGTAGACGGTGTAGTCCGGACGGGTGATGTCGCCCTTCTTGTCGAAGCCGATATCGCCGATCACCGTCTTGACCGGCTGGCCGCCATGCAGCGCGGCGGCGATCTTCTTCGGATCGACCGAGTTCGCGCGCTTGGCGCCTTCCGCCATGATCTGGACCGCAGCGTAGCTGTAGAGCGTGTAGGCTTCCGGCTTGAAGTTCTTGGACGCGAACTTCTTGATGACAGCGGCCGCCTCCGGGCGCTTCTGCGGGTCCGGCGGGAAGGTCATCAGCGTGCCTTCGACGCCGGGGCCGCCGATCGTGGCGAACTCGTCGGTGGTGATGCCGTCACCGGAGACGAGGATCGTCTTGAGGCCCTGGTCGCGCATCTGGCGCACGATCAGGCCGCCCTCGGTGTGCAGGCCGCCCCAGTAGAGGTAGTCGGCGCCGGAGGCCTTGATCTTCGAGACGAGGGCCGAGAAATCCTTCTCGCCGGCATTGATGCCTTCGTAGAGCACTTCCTTGACGCCGCCGGCGTTGAGGCCCTTCTTGGTCTCGTCGGCGAGGCCCTGGCCATAGGTTGTCTTGTCGTGGACGACGGCGATCTTCTTGTCCTTGAAGTTCTTCAGCAGATAGGCCGACGCAACGCCGCCCTGCTGGTCGTCACGACCGCAGACACGGAAGGTGTTCCACAGGCCGCGCTCGGTGATCTTCGGGTTGGTGGCCGAAGGCGAGATCATCAGGATGCCGTTCTCGGCATAGACTTCGGACGCCGGCATGGTGACGCCGGAGTTGAAGTGGCCGACCACCCATTTCACGCCGTCGCCGACGAACTTGTTGGCGACCGAGACGCCCTGCTTCGGATCGGAGACGTCGTCGCCGACGCTGACCGCGATCTTCTGGCCGAGGACGCCGCCGGCGGCGTTGATGTCCTCGGCGGCCTGCTCGGCGCCGTTCTTGAGCTGCGCGCCGAATGCAGCATTCGGGCCGGTGATCGGACCGCCGACGCCGAGCTTGATCTGCGCGTTGGCCATGCCGGAGAAGGCGAGGACCGCGCCGAGTGCAATGCCGCCCAACAGCAGTTTCTTCATGTGATGCAACTCCCCTGTATTGATTGATCAACGGGCTGGACGGGCCGCCCGTCTCGGCGCGTTCTGGCCATCGTGAGCCGCAGTCTTGCGCTTTTCCGATGGTCTGTCACGCGACAAGCTCGCAAAGTTCCTAGAGCAGTTCGGGCCGAATCACGGCGCCTGCGCGGGGCTTCCAGCCGAAGGGGCCGGCGGGCTCGAACAGCCAGTGATATTGCCGCGTCATCTGCTTGGCGCGGGTGTAGCGCCAGCCGGCATAGCCGAAGGCGACAAGCACGATCGTGTCGACGACGTAGTAGTGGACGGTCAGCAGCGTCGCCTCGAACAGCGCGAAATGGATGAAGCGCACGAACAGGCCCAGCACCAGCATGTAGACGACGAGCTGCCAGTTCGGCCGCCATGTCAGCGCGATGGCGCGGCCCGCCATCCAGGCAAGCCAGCCGCCCATGACGACGGTCACCAGCAGGAAGAGCCAGATCGTCGGTTCTTCGTAGAGGATGCCCTGCATCTCGTGCTCCCGGCTTCAGGCGGCTTTGGAAGCGGCTGACATCACCACAGCGATGACATGGGTGGCGTGCAGCCGTCTCTCATCAAAAAGTTGCAGCGGAGGAGAGGTGGTCCTCCGCCGTCTCATCTCAGTGCCGGCCGCCTTCGAGATAGGCGGCGCGCACCTGCGGATTGGCGAGCAGTTCCTTGCCGGTGCCGCTCATCGTGACGACGCCGTTGACCATCACATAGCCGCGATGGGCGAGCTTCAGCGCGTGGAAGGCGTTCTGCTCGACCAGGAAGACGGTGAGCCCTTGCGTCCGGTTGAGTTCGCGGATCGCCTCGAAGATCTGCTTCACGATCAGCGGCGCAAGACCGAGCGAGGGTTCGTCCAGCAGCAGGAGCTTGGGGCGCGCCATCAGGGCGCGCGCGATCGCGACCATCTGCTGCTCGCCGCCCGAGAGCGTGCCGCCGCGCTGCTGCAGGCGCTCCTTGATGCGCGGGAAGAGCACGCAGATCTTTTCGAGATCCTCGTCGAAGTTCTCGAAATTGCGGACGGCGGCGCCCATCTGCAGGTTCTCGAATACCGTCATGCGCGGGAAGATGCGTCGCCCTTCCGGGGATTGAGCGATCCCCAGCCTCGCGATCTCGTGGCTCGGCATCCGCGTGATGTCGCGGCCCTCATAGGTGACCGAGCCTTCGCGGGCCTGCGGATTGCCGAAGATCGTCATCATCAGCGTCGATTTGCCGGCGCCGTTGGCGCCGATCATGGTGACGATCTCGCCGGGGTTGACGTCGATATCGACGCCCTTCAGCGCGATGATCTTGCCGTAATAGGTCTTGACGCCACGGACGGCCAGAAGGGGCTGGGCGGGAGGCTGAGTTTCAGGCTGGGCTGCAGTCACGAGATGCCGACCTCCGCTTCGACCTCTTCGACCTCCTCGTCGTCGACGCCGAGATAGGCGGCGATGACTTTGGGATCGGCCTGTACTTCGGCCGGCGTGCCGTCGGCGATCTTGGTGCCGTAGTCGAGAACCACGACGTGGTCCGAGATTTCCATGACGACCGACATGTCGTGCTCGATCAGCAGCAGCGCCGTGCCCAGGTCCTTGCGGATCGAGAGCAGGAGATTGTTGAGGTCGAGGCTTTCGCGCGGGTTGAGGCCCGCGGCCGGCTCGTCGAGGCAGAGCAGGACCGGGTCGGTGCACATGGCCCGCGCGATCTCCAGCCGGCGCTGGTCGCCATAAGGCAGGTCGGCGGCGGGGTCGTCGGCGCGGTGGGTCAGGTTGATCTTGTCGAGCCAGAACTTGGCCTTTTCGATCGCCCGCTTCTCGCTGGCCTTGTAGCCGCCGATGCCGAGCACGCCGAGGAAGGTGAAGCCTGAGGCCAGCATCAGCGGGTTGTGCTGGGCGACGAGCAGGTTCTCCAGCACCGTCATGCCGCCGAACAGGCGGATGTTCTGAAAGGTGCGGGCGACCTTGGCCTTCCAGGAGATGCGGAAGTCCGGCATGCGCTCGAGCAGGTAGCTCGTGCCGTCGTCATGGTTGAGCGAGACCATGCCCTGCGTCGGCTTGTAGAAGCCGGTGATGCAGTTGAAGCAGGTGGTCTTGCCGGCACCATTAGGGCCGATCAACGCGGTGATCTCGCCCTTGTGGGCCTGGAAGGAGAGGGCGTTGACGGCGGTGAGGCCGCCGAAGCGCATGGTGACCTGCTCGATCTCGAGCAGGGCGCGGCCCTGCGGCGTCGTCTGGGGAGCGATCATGGCCATCAGCCGTGTCCCTCCTGCACCATATCGGCGGAGATCGCCTTCTTCTCCTTGAGGAAGGCGGTGGGCTCGCGGGTCGAGATCAGGCCGCGCGGCTTCCAGATCATGATCACCACCATGGCGAAGCCGAAGATCAGCATGCGGTACTTCGTCGGGTCGAAGTCGTTGCCGAAGATCTGCTTCATCCATTCGAGCTCGCGCAGGAGCTCGGTACCGCCGATCATCGCGATCGCCGCGATGGCGCAGCCCCAGAGCGAGCCCATGCCGCCGAGCACGACGATGGCGAGGATGACCGCCGATTCCATGAAGACGAAGGATTCAGGCGAGATGAAGCCCTGCCGCGCCGAGAAGAAGGCGCCGGCGAAGCCGCCGAACATGGCGCCGATCGAGAAGGCGGTGAGCTTGGTGTTGGTGGTGTTGATGCCGAGCGAGCGGCAGGCGATCTCGTCCTCGCGCAGGGCCTCCCAGGCGCGCCCGACCGGCAGCCGCCGCAGGCGCAGCGTGACGAAGGCGGTCAGCAGCGCCAGGCACAGGATCAGGTAGTAGAGGAAGATCGTTCGGTAGAGCGGCGTGAACTCCAGACCGAAAACGGCGGCGAAACCATCGTCCGCCGCCGTGAAGGGGATGCCGAAGAAGGTGGGGCGTGGAATGCCGGAAATGCCGGCATAGCCGTTCGAGAACTCGGTCCAGTTGATCAGGACGAGGCGGATGATCTCGCCGAAGGCCAGTGTCACGATGGCGAGATAGTCGCCGCGCAGGCGCAGGACGGGGAAGCCGAGCAGCATGCCCCAGAAGGCGGCGAGGATGCCGGCAAGCGGCAGCAGGAGCCAGAAGGACAGGCCGAAATTCTTGGCCAGCAGCGCGTAGGAATAGGCGCCGACGGCATAGAAGGCGACATAGCCGAGATCGAGCAGGCCGGCGAGGCCTACGACGATGTTCAGGCCCCAGCCGAGCATGACGTAGATCAGGATCTGGACGCCGAAATTGTCGATCCATTTCAGCGCGCCGCCCCAGCCGGCGAGCCCGATCGCGATCGCCGGGAAGGTGGCGAGGAAGCCGAGCCCGAACAGCGAGAAGACGCGGGAGTGGCGCTGGAAGAAGGCGATGGTGCCGTGCGGCAGGATGCGCAGCGTGGCCTTGCCCTCCTGCCGGCCCTGCTTGCGCAGCGCGACCAGGAAGCGGCCGATGAAGACGATGCCCACCGCCCAGGCGACGGCATCCCAGCGCGGATCCAGAACAAGGACGTTGTCCATGTTCTGGCGCGTGCCCCAGGCGATGATCGGGATGCAGAGGCCGAGCGTCACGAAGGCGGCGAAGCCGGCCTCCTTGAAGGCCGCCTTCAGGTCGCGGCCGGGAGCGGCCGGGTTTGCGGTCGAATTGTTCGCCATGGTCTCAGACCTTCTCGACTTCCGGGCGCCCGAGCAGGCCGGAGGGCATGAAGACCAGCACGATCGCCAGGATGGCGAAGGCGGCGACGTCCTTGTAGTCGATGGTGAAATAGGCCGACCACATCACCTCGATCAGGCCGATCAGCAATCCGCCGATCACCGCGCCAGGCAAGGAACCGATGCCGCCGAGCACCGCCGCCGTGAAGGCCTTCACGCCGGGCACGAAGCCGTCGGCGAAGTTCACGACACCGTAGAGCACGAGATACATCACACCGGCCACCGCCGCGAGCGCCGCGCCCATGACGAAGGTGATCGAGATCGTGCGGTCGACGTCGATGCCGAGCAGCGCCGCCATCTTGCGATCCTGCTCGCAGGCGCGCTGGGCGCGGCCGAGCGGCGTCTTCTGCACGATGTACCAGAAGGCCGCGAGCAGTACCGCCGTCGTCAGGATGATGACAATCTGCTTGTAGGAGATCTGGACCGAATAGGTCGCGCTCTCGATCAGCGTGATCGACTTGTTGAGCAGCGGCGGGATCGATTTGTTGCGCGGGCCCTGCACGACCTGCACGAAGTTCATCAGGAAGATCGACATGCCGATCGCCGAGATCAGCGGCGCCAGGCGGAAAGAGCCGCGCAAGGGCCGGTAGGCCACGCGCTCGATCGTCCAGTTCCACAGCGAGGTGACGAACATCGCCAGGCCGAGCACCACGACCAGCGCCAGCATGACCATGCCGGCGCCGGTGCCGACCACCGCCGTGATCAGCATGAAGAAGATCAGCGCGATGAAGGCGGAGAGCATGAAAATATCGCCGTGGGCGAAGTTCACCATGCCGATGATGCCGAAGACCATCGTATACCCGATGGCGATGAGACCGTAGATCGATCCCAGTGTCAGCCCGTTGATGAGCTGCTGCAGGAAGACTTCCATTGAAAAACGCCGACCCCTCGAACCAGCTCCCGTTCTCGTCACCGGCATGACGCCGGCGCATGCGGGATGCGATTGCCGTGCAGAGCTACCAACGGCTCGTGCCGGGGACAATCGCTCCGCGCCAAATTTCTGTCAAAAGCAATTACGAACGACCTGCCCTGAAAATGTGCAGAATTCTCTGCGGAGCAGCGGGTGTTATACGCATGATGATTGCGTTGCAGGCTGTGAAAACTCGCTCCGATCGCATTTCCTGCCATCGCGGGGGTGATGGTCTGCCATGCGCCTGAGGGCAGGTTATCCAAAAGACGAATACGAAAAGTCGATTGTTGGATCGGAAAAATGCATGGGAGGGCGCTGCGAAGCCGTGGGCTGGGCAGTGCTTCCGAGGCCGGTCATCGGGTGGCTGCCGTCACGGCAGCGAGAGTTCCTTGAGGGCGCCGGGCTGCTTCACCTCGATCTCGACGAAGGCGATCGGATGGTCAGAGCCGTTCATGACGTCGTGGCGGATGCCGGCCGGGCGCATATAGGCTTGGCCCTGCGCCAGCGGCACGTCGGAGACATCCGTTCCGTTATGGATACGCAGCGTTCCGGCGGTCAGCATGATGACGAAATAGGGCCAGCCATGCTCGTGCCAGCCGGTCACGGCGCCGGGCTCGAAATCCCAGCGGGTGATCCTGATCGTCTCGTCGTCCTGCTGGACAGTCGGCGTGGCGGGAATCGTGCAGGTAAAGGCCATCGGGATCTCCATGGGCGGAACGCCGACGGCCACAGTCCCGATCAGGCTCCGGCCCGGCCGCTGGCAGCCGACATCGCCCCAGCCTGATGGATCGCCATCGCGATATCAAGTTGCAGCGGTGCGGCCGCTTGTGGCGCCCGGCCCGTTAACGGAAGGGTGCTATATCCGGTGGCGTATTGGAGTAAGCCGCCGGCTTCGCCCTGGCTGGCGCCGGCGACCTCCAGTCTCTACATGGACTGCTGTTCCGCCGGATCCGGGACATCGAACCGATCGAGCCGATGACGAAGACCGTTCACCCCCTGCCGCCTCTGGACCATCCGGACGCCCATGCGTTCCGCGATGCCATGGCGCGAGTCGCGAGCGCCGTGCATGTCGTGACCACCGACGGGCCGAGCGGGCGCATCGGGCTGACGGCGACGGCCGTTGCCTCCGTCTCCGATTCGCCGCCGACGGTGCTGGTCTGCATCGCCCGCGGCAGCCGCACGCTGGCGGCGATCGAGGCGAGCGGGGTGTTCTGCGTCAACACCTTGCCGGAAAAGCTCGTCGATCTCGCGGAAATCTTCGCCAGCCGGCGCGGCATCGAGGGCGAGGCACGCTTCGACACGGCCCGCTGGGGCCGGCTCGTCACCGGGGCGCCTGTCCTGCTCGACGCGATCTCTGCCTTCGACTGCCGGTTGGTCGCGACGCATGACGCCGCCAGCCATCGCATCGTCATCGGGGAGGTTGCTGGCCTCGACGGCGCCGGGCACGGGGCGGGGCTGATCTATCGGCACCGCCGTTTCAGCGCGGTGTAGAGGCCAAACTCCAGCGTCAAGCGATGGTGATCAGACCCTCTGCCGAGATCGTGATCCTGCGGTCGGCGAGCGGTCCTTGATCGGCGGCCGGCAGGCGGAAGGCCGGCGGCGTCGGCCAGCCCATCTCGCGGGCGACGACGAGGCCGAGCAGGAGGATGGCGTCCGGCGCATCCATCAGCAGGGCGGCCGGTGCCTTGCCGGCATGGACCAGCTCCAGCAGCACGGCGGAGGCCGAGGACGAGCCGATCGTGCCGGGCAGGGCGAGGATGCGGCCGGCGATATTCTGGCCACGTTCGGGATGGCGGGCATCGATGATCGCGCCGCTCGCAGGATCGACGCCGCCCCAGAAGCTGATCGGGGCGGTCAGGGCAAGGCAGCCGCCAGTGACGGCGTCGCCGGGCAGGAGGATCTCCGCTTTCAACGCCATGCGCGGGCTTCCCTGACGAGCCGGCCGGCGACCGCGCTCTCGACGCATTCGGAGAGCGAGCCATAGGTCACGGCGTAGCCGGTATTGCCCGGCGCGTAATGGGCGAATTTCCCGGAATTGGTCATCAGCACGGCGCCCTCCAGCTCCGGCAGGATCGGGGTGACGACGACGCAGGTATCGACGACGAAGATCACGCCCGCTGCTTCCAGCGCGCCACGCCGGCCCTGCTCTTCGAGCGGGCCGACGACGTGTCGGCCGGTATTGGCATAGAGCGGCACTGTCAGCTTGCGCCCGGCCATGAGGCGTTCGAGCGTGTCGATCTCTGCCAGCGAGAGATGCGGCGAGCCGATCGCGACGGCATCGATGCGCTCCGTCGGCCCGGCTGTCGAGAGGCGGGCGAGGGCGGTCGCGATGTCGGCAGGCGTCAGGGCGCTCGTCTCGCGCGGAGCGATGCCGCCCAGCGCGGTCGCGGCGTCCGGAGCTTCGGGCGTGACACCCGCGACATGAAACAATCCGACGCCGCCCGCCGAGGCGGCGGCCGCACCGAGCGCCTTGAGGCGGTCCTCTGTCGTGCAGCCCTGCAGGCCGTCGATCACGGCGACGTCGCTGCCGGCGCGGCGGCCGAGGATCGTGCCGAGCACGGGATAGAACACGTCTGACGAACGTAATTCGTGGGAAAGGCCGCCGACATCGATCAGCAGAGTCGCGACCCGGTTCTCCGGGCGGTGCAGGCCGTAATCCGGGGCACGGCCGCTGATCGCGCAGGCGATGTCGAGGAAGTCGCCATAGCGGTTGGTTCGAGCGCCGAGCACCGAGTTGCAGAACACCACGGCATTGGATTCGCCCCAGGCGACGTCGCTGCCCTGCGCCGGGCGATGACCGGCCTGATAGGGCGCGCAGGTCCAGCTCGGCTCGCAGCCCATCGCCTCATAGGCCCGCATCATCCGCCGGGCCATGTCCCGCTCATGCGGAGGCAGACGGATCGCGGCGCAACCGGCCGGGGCGAGCGAGCCGACATTGAGGCTGGCGCGCACGCCGACTCTGGCACCGCCTGAAACCAGTTTCTCCGCGAAAAGCGTGCCGGAATCGCCATGGTAGAGCGCCCCGTCGATATGGGCGGAGGCGATCGGGATCAGGCGCGGCGCGCCCATCAGGCGGGCGGCTTCGGCCACGATCCGCATCGCCATGGCCGCCCCTGCACCGGCAGAGCCGCCGGCGATCATGCGTTCGTCGGTGGTGAGTTCCAGCATCGGTTCTCCCGCGGCCTGCCGCTTTCCAGGCCGGGCGCCTCTTGTGCAGGCGGGGGCTTTGCGACCATGGATAGGGAACTGGATAACCTTCGAACCGCGCCGGCCGCAATCGCCCGCGCTGCGGTCGTGCTGCTCGGGAGATGTGCCATGGCGATGACGATGAACGGCGAGGCGACCCTGCCGGCCGCCAAGGACGTGGTCTGGGCCAAGCTGAACGATCCCGAGGTGCTCAAGGCCTGCATTCCCGGCTGCGAGCAATTGACCATGGACGACGCCACCCATCTCTCGGCCATCGTGAAGGTCAAGCTCGGGCCGGTGAAGGCGACCTTCAAGGGCAAGGTCGAGCTCAGCGAGCTCGATCCGCCGAACGGCTATCGCATCTCCGGCGAAGGCGAGGGTGGCATTGCCGGCTTCGCAAAGGGCGGGGCGCGGGTCCATCTGAGCGACGCCGAGGGCGGCCAGACCCTGTTGCGTTACGAGGTCGAGGCCCAGGTCGGCGGCAAGCTGATGCAGCTCGGCTCGCGCCTGATCGATTCGGTCTCGAAGAAGCTCGCCGACGAGTTCTTCGCCAATTTCGCCAAGGCGGTGAGCGAGGGCTGAGCGCTCTCAGGACGCTTCGCGCAACGTGGCGAGTGCCTGGGTGACGGCGGCCTCGGCCGCCCCGACCTGAAGCGCGATATTGGCCGCGGCGGCGTTGGCCTGCTCCAACGCCGTCTGCGTCATGTCGAGGCTGCCATTGACGGCATTGGCGCTTTCGATCGCCTCGTCCGAGCTGTCGGCAACCAGCGCGGCGTCATGCGCGATCGTGGCGGTGACCTTGCTCTGCTGGGTGACGGCTTCCGAGATCGCCTCGGAATCGAGACGGATGGCATCGACCGTGGCGGCGATGGCGGCAGCGTGCGTCCCGCAGGCCTCGGCGCTCGCCGCGAGTTCGGCGATCTGGCCGGCGATGTCCTGCGTCGCGCTCGCGGTCTGGGTCGCCAGCGACTTCACCTCGGCGGCGACGACGGCGAAGCCGCGACCGGCCTCGCCGGCGCGGGCGGCCTCGATCGTGGCGTTGAGCGCCAGCAGATTGGTCTGTGCGGCGATGTCGGCGATCATCCCGACGACCTTGCCGATATTGCCGGTGGCCTCCCGCAGCCGAACGACGGCCTCGTTCATCTGGCCGGCGTCGAGCACGGCCTGATGGGTGATCGACAGGCTTTGCCGGGCGCGCTGGCCGATATCGGCGATATTGGCCGACATCTCCTCGGTCGCGGCGGCCGTCTGCAGCGATTTCTCGCGCACGACCACCGAGGCGCTGGCCACTTTTCCGACGGTGTCTTTGATGAAGCTGGTGGTCTGTCCGGTCTGGTCGGCGGTCGCCACGAATTGCTCGACGGCGTCGCTGATGGTGTCGTCGAGATGGCCGATTCGGGTCCTGAGCTTGACCGCCGCCTCGTCGAGGGTGGAGGTGCGCCGGCGGGCATCACCTTCCTCGATCTGCTGATTGATCGTGATCGCGGTATTGATATCCATCACCAAGAGGTTCTCGATGATCTCCATGTCGCTTGCGAAACGGCTGGGCGACAGCAGTGTGGTCAGGCGCGGCTTCGTCGCGATCGCCCGAAAAAGAGCGCCAGCAATCGATACGCGCGATCGGGTGCCGACCTTGATCGCGCGCTCCAGCGTGCACACGCGCTCCATCGACTCGTAGTAGCGGTCGTCGAAATCACCTTCGAAGATCAGTCGGAAGTGCTGCTCCGTGACTTCGTAGATGCTCTCGGTCAACGGGCTGATGTTGTCTTTCAGATCGGGATGGATCTGGCGACCGTAAGCGAAGGCATTGGCGACGATCTGTTCGATGACGAGATCGACATGCTTGCGATAACCGCGCAACGCGGCGCGCTTCTGCTCACCGTAGCCCGTCGAGCGCAGGCGTCGCTCGACCTGTTCGGAAATCGACGTCAAGAACGGCTCCCGTGCAGCCGGCAAACAGCGCTCCGCTGCCACATCACTGTGAACGGGCTCGGTTAAAATTTTGGCAATGCGAGGGCGGCCGCGCGGTTTTGCAAATTTTTGGCCACGTTCCAGCCAAACGCGACGAAACGCCCGCAAAACGGTGCAAATTAGCCTAGCTTGTCCTGGTGTCTCCGGCTTGACCCCGGAAAAACGCGGGTCCACATTCATTTTTGAGCTGTTCCAAGGAAGGCCTGCCTGATGAGGCCGGTTGCTCCTTAGGCTTCAGCACGGTCCAGTCCCGGGGAGGGGATGGACCGGCGTCGGAGACGGGTCACAGGAGATATGCTCATGGCCACTGTTTCGCTGACGGTGAACGGCAAAGCCGTCACCGCCAACATCGACCCGCGCACCCTTCTGGTGCAGTTCCTGCGAGAGAATCTGCGGCTCACCGGAACCCATGTCGGCTGCGATACCAGCCAGTGCGGCGCCTGCCTCGTGCATCTCGACGGCAAGGCGGTGAAATCCTGCACCACGCTTGCCGTCTCCGTGGACGGCGCCTCCGTGACGACGATCGAGGGGCTCGCTTCCGGCGACACGCTGCATCCGATGCAGGAGGCGTTCCGCGAGCATCACGGCCTGCAATGCGGCTTCTGCACGCCGGGCATGATCATGTCCGCCGTCGACATGGTGGACCGCCGCGGCCATCAGCTCGACGAGAAGACGATCCGCGAGGATCTCGACGGCAATATCTGCCGCTGCACCGGCTATCACAACATCGTCAAGGCAATCGCCGCCGGGGCCGAGGCCATGGGCAAGGGCGCTGCGCCGGCCCGCCAGGCCGCCGAATGAGGCCGCTGCCCGCGCCTCTTGGTGCGGGCTCTTCATCCTTCATGCGTTCCATGCAGTGAGGCGCCCGCGAGAGGCGCCGTGCGAGGAGGGAACACCATGTCCGCCACCGGAATCGGCGCCGCAGTCCGCCGCAAGGAAGATCACCGTTTCATCACCGGCCAGGGCCGCTACACCGACGACGTCAACCGGCCGGGCCAGGCCCATGCCTATTTCCTGCGCTCGCCGCATGCGCACGCCAAGATCAAGTCGATCGACACCAAGGCCGCCGCCGGCATGCCCGGCGTGCTCGGCATCTTCACCGGGGACGACCTCGCCACCGACAAGATCGGCGGGCTGATCTGCGGCTGGATGATCCACAACAAGGACGGTTCGCCGATGCGCGCCGGCCCGCATCCCGCGCTGGCCCAGGGCAAGGTGCGCTATGTCGGCGACCATGTCGCCGTGGTGGTGGCCGAGACCCTGGCGCAGGCGCGCGACGCGGCCGAGGCCATCGCGGTCGTTTACCAGGAGCTGCCGGCGGTGGTCGACACCGCCAAGGCGATCGGCGCCAAGACCGTGGTCCATGACGAGGCGCCGGACAACAGCGTGTTCAACTGGCATCTCGGCGACAAGGACGCGACCGAGAAGGCTTTCAAGGCCGCCAGGCACGTCACGAAGATCGATCTCGTCAACAACCGCCTCGTGCCGAACGCGATGGAGCCGCGCGCGGCTGTCGGCGACTACGATGCCGGCGACGGCATCTTCACGCTCTACACCACCAGCCAGAACCCGCATGTGGCGCGGCTGGTGCTCTCCGCCTTCATCGGCATCGCGCCGGAGAACAAGCTGCGTGTGATCGCGCCGGATGTCGGTGGCGGCTTCGGCTCGAAGATCTTCATCTATGCCGAGGAGACGGTCTGTGTCTGGGCGGCGAAGAAGGTCGGGCGGCCGGTGAAATGGACGGCGGATCGGACGGAGGCCTTCCTCTCCGATGCGCATGGTCGCGACCACGTCACCCATGCGGAGCTGGCGACCGATGCGGAGGGCAAGATCCTCGGCATGAAGGTGCACACCACCGCCAATCTCGGCGCCTATCTCTCGACCTTCTCCTCCTCGGTGCCGACCTATCTCTACGCGCCTCTGCTGTCGGGCCAATACGACATCCCGGCGATCTATTGCGAGGTCGATGCGGTCTACACCAACACCGCCCCCGTCGATGCCTATCGCGGCGCCGGGCGGCCGGAGGCGACCTTCGTGGTCGAGCGGTTGATCGAGGTCACCGCGCGCCAGCTCGGCAAGGACCCGGCCAAGTTCCGGATGCAGAACTACATCAAGAAGTTCCCGCACCAGACGCCGGTCATCATGATGTACGACACCGGTAATTACAGCGCCTCGCTGAAGAAGGCGCTGGAGATGATCGACTACAAGGGGCTGGGCAAGCGCAAGCGCGACTCGGCACGGGCCGGCAAGCTGCGCGGCATCGGCTTCTCCTCCTATATCGAGGCCTGCGGCATCGCGCCCTCGGCGGCGGTGGGGTCGCTCGGTGCCGGCGTGGGTTTGTGGGAATCGGCCGAGGTCCGGGTCAATCCGGTCGGCACGGTCGAGGTGCTCACCGGCTCGCACAGCCATGGCCAGGGCCATGAGACGACCTTCGCGCAGCTCGTCAGCGACCGGCTCGGCATCCCCATCGACAATGTCTCGATCATCCATGGCGATACCGACAAGGTGCAGATGGGCATGGGCACCTATGGCTCGCGCTCCGGCGCGGTCGGCATGTCCGCGATCTTCAAGGCCCTCGACAAGGTGATCGCCAAGGGCAAGAAGGTCGCTGCCCATGTGCTGGAGGCCGACGAGGCCGATATCGATTTCGCGGACGGGCATTTCGCGGTGAAGGGCACTGACCGCAAGCTCGATTTTGGCTCCTGCGCGCTGCAGGCCTATGTGGCGCACAAGTTCAACGGGCAGGAGCTGGAGCCGGGGCTGAAGGAGGGGGCGTTCTACGACCCGACCAACTTCACCTTCCCGGCCGGCGTCCATATCTGCGAGGTCGAGATCGATCCCGAGACCGGCGTGACCAAGATCGAGCGCTGGGCCGCCGTCGACGATTTCGGCAATGTCATCAACCCAATGATCGTCGAAGGGCAGGTCCATGGCGGGATCGCGCAGGGTGTCGGCCAGGCGCTGCTGGAAGGCGCGCGCTACAATGCCGACGGCCAGCTCGTGACCGCGAGCTTCATGGACTACACCATGCCGCGCGCCGACGACCTGCCATCCTTCGATGTTGGCATGACCGTGACGCCGTGCCCGTCGAACCCGCTCGGCATCAAGGGCTGCGGCGAGGCCGGGGCCATCGCCTCGCCGCCCGCCGTGATCAACGCTATCACCGACGCGCTCGGCCATGAGGACATCGCGATGCCGGCCACGCCGCAGGCGGTGTGGCGCGCGGCACAGAAGTCGATCAGCCGCCAGGCGGCCGAGTGAGCTGAAAGGACAAGTCGATGTACGCTTTCACCTATCACAAGCCCACCAGTGCCCGGCAGGCGGCGACGCTGCTCGCCAAGAAGGAGGACTCCAAGCTCCTCGCCGGCGGCCATACCCTGCTGCCGACGATGAAGCAGCGCCTGGCCTCGCCGACCGCGCTGGTCGACCTCGGCGCCTGTCCAGATCTCAAGGGCATCAATCGCAAGGGCCGCAACATCGTCATCGGCGCGATGACGACCCATGCCGAAGTGGCTTCCTCGGCCGAGGTTCAGGAGGCGCTGCCCGCGCTCGCCTTCCTCGCCGGCAGCATCGGCGACCCGCATGTGCGCCATCGCGGCACGATCGGCGGCTCGGTCGCCAATAACGATCCGGCGGCGGATTATCCGGCGGCCCTGCTGGCGCTCGGCGCCACCGTCGTCACCAACAAGCGCAAGCTGACGGCGGAGGAGTTCTTCACCGGGCTCTACGAGACCGCCTTGGACGAGGGCGAGATCATCACCAAGGTCTCGTTCCCGCTGGTCTCGAAGGCGGGCTATGCCAAGTTCCGCAACCCGGCCTCGCGCTATGCCATGGTCGGCGTCTTCGTCGCCAAGCGCGGCAGCGAGATTCGCGTCACGGTGACGGGCGCGGGCGAGGGCGGCGTCTTCCGCTGGCCGGAAGCGGAGGCTGCGCTCAAGGCGCGCTTCGCGCCGAAATCGCTGGACGGGCTGAAGCATACTGCCAAGGGCATCAATGGCGACATCCATGCCGATGCCGAATACCGCGCCCATCTGATCGGCGTGATGGCCAAGCAGGCCGTGGCGCAGGCGACGGGGAAGTAGGAGCTTGCGGTTGGGCTCGCCACGGGTGTCATCCCGGGGCGAGCGAAGCGAAGAGCCCGGGATCCATAACCGCTGCCGGTGCTCGTCATTGGCTCCGTCGGCGGTTATGGGTTCCGGGCTCGACCGCTCTGCGGTCGCCCTGGAATGACGTGAGTGCTTATGTCCAGCCCTTTGCCTTCCTCCATCGATGCCACGCTCGCGCTGCTGCAGGGCCAAGGCTATGTCGCCGACCGCGCGCTCGCGACCGTGCTGTTCCTGGCGCTCCGGATGAAGCGGCCGCTGCTGCTGGAAGGCGAGGCCGGCACCGGCAAGACCGAGATCGCCAAGGTTCTGGCCGCCGGCCTCGGCCGCCGGCTGATCCGGCTGCAATGCTATGAAGGGCTCGATCTCGCCTCCGCCGTCTACGAGTGGAACTATGCCGGGCAGATGATGGCGATCCGGCTGGCGGAGGCCGGCGGCGCGGCCGGTGATCGCGAGCGGCTGGAAGGCGACATCTTCTCCGAGAAATATCTGGTGAAGCGGCCACTCTTGCAGGCGTTGGAGCCGCAGGAGGGCGGGGCGCCGATCCTGCTGATCGACGAGCTCGACCGCACGGATGAGGCCTTCGAGGCCTTCCTGCTCGAGGTCTTGGCCGACGCGCAGGTAACGATCCCTGAGCTCGGCACGATCCGCGCAGCCGAACCGCCGATCGTGATCCTGACCTCGAACCGCACCCGCGAGATCCACGATGCGCTGAAGCGCCGCTGCCTCTATCACTGGGTCGGCTACCCCGATGCCGTGCGCGAGCTGGCGATCCTCAAGGCGAAGGTGCCGGATGCTCCGGCCAAACTCTCGAAGCAGCTCATCGCCTTCGTGCAGGCGATCCGTAAGGAAGAGCTGTTCAAGGCGCCGGGCGTCGCCGAGACGCTGGACTGGGCGACGGCGCTGGTCGAGCTCGATGCCGTCGCGCTCGATCCGGCCATCGTTTCGGATACGCTGGGCGCGCTGCTGAAGTATCAGGACGATATCCAGGCGATGCAGGGCTCGCAGGTGAAGGAGCTTCTGGATCGGGCCAAGGCGGAGGCGGGGCGCTAGCTTTCCTGCGCCGGGAAACGAGAGGGTGATGTCATGAACGCCGATATCAAGGCCGTCGAGGCGACGGTCCGGACCTATCTCGACGGGCTCTATGAGGGCGATGCCGAGAAGCTCGCCCATGTCTTCCATCCGACCAGCGCTCTGACCACGGCGCGCGACGACGGCGCGATCCAGATCGTCCAGCGCGACGCCTGGCTCGACGCGGTGCGCAATCGGCCGGCGCCGCAGGCGGCGGGCATGCAGCGCGACGATCATATCCTGACGATCGACCTTGTCGGGCCGACGCTGGCGCTGGTCAAGGTGAAGTGCCAGATGCCGCCGCGCTATTTCACCGACCTGCTCTCGCTGCTGAAGATCGAGAGCCGCTGGCAGATCGTCCAGAAGGTGTTCATGACGGAGACGCAGGGGACGTGAGCGGCAAGCTTGCCGAGAACGTCGCCTATTTCGCCCGTGCCTTGCGCGTGGCGGGGCTGCCGGTCGGGCCGGGCGCCGTCGTCGAGGCGATCGCGGCTTTGGGCGACGGGGCGCTTGGCGGGCGGGACGATGTCTATTGGGCGCTGCATGCGATCCTCGTGAAGAGGCACGAGGATAGCCCTGTCTACGATCAGGCCTTCCGGCTGTTCTGGCGGCGGCGAAACCTGATCGAGAAGATCATGGCGCAAATGTCGCCGGTCTCGCCCCGCGCCGACAGCCAGCCGGAGAAGGCCGAAGCCGGGGCGCTGCGGGTCGCGGAGGCCTTCGCGCCGCAGCCGCGCGAGGACGAGCCACCGAAGGAGCTGACCGAACTGACGGCGCGGCTCACCGTCTCCGATCGCGAGATGCTGAAATCGCGCGATTTCGCCCAGATGAGCGCCGCCGAGATCGCGCGCGCCAAGCAGCTCATCGCGGAGCTCAGGCTGCCCGACGACAGCATCGTGACGCGCCGCTTCCGGCCGGCGCATCGCGGGGCGCGCATCGATCCGCGCCGGACCTTTCGGCAGTCGCTGCGCGGTGGCGGGGCGTCGATCGATCTCGCCTTCCGCGAGAGGCGCGAGGTCCATCCACCGGTGGTGGCGCTGGTCGATATCTCCGGCTCGATGGCCGAGTATTCGCGCATCTTCCTGCATTTCCTACATACGCTGACCGAAAGGCGTCGCCGCGTGCATTCCTTCGTCTTCGGCACGCGATTGACCAATGTCACGCGGATGCTCAGGGCACGCGACCCTGACGACGCGCTGGCGCTCGCCGGCAAGGCCGCGCCGGACTGGGAAGGCGGCACGCGCATCGCGACGGCCCTGCATGATTTCAACCGGGTCTGGTCGCGGCGGGTGCTGGCCGGCGGGGCGATCGTGCTGCTCTTCACCGACGGGCTGGAGCGGCATCTCGATGACAGCCTGGGTTTCGAGATGGACCGGTTGCACCGCTCCTGCCGGCAACTGGTCTGGTTGAACCCGCTCCTGCGTTATGATGCCTTTGCGGCACGGGCAAGCGGCATCCGGGCTATGCTGCCCCATGTCGACTCGTTCCGGCCAATCCACAATCTCGCGGCGATGGCCGATCTTTGCGCCGCGCTTTCGCTGGATGCAGGGCGGGAGAGCGATCCACGCCTGTGGTTGAAGAAAGCCGGTTGAGGCATGATCTCAAGGGCCAGATTCAGGCGTAAGGTGACATCATGATCAGCACCGAAACCGATATCCTGCGCGCTGCCGAGGATTGGGCGCGCGGCGGCCGTGGCGTCGCCATCGCGACCGTGGTCGAGACCTGGGGGTCGGCGCCGCGCCCGGTCGGCTCGCATCTCGTCATCGACGGGGAGGGGAATTTCCTCGGCTCGGTCTCGGGCGGCTGCGTCGAGGGCGCCGTGGTGGCGGAAGCCGCCGATGTGATCGCCGACGGCAAGGCGCGCATGCTGGAATTCGGCGTCGCCGACGAGACGGCCTGGCAGGTGGGCTTGTCCTGCGGTGGGCGCATCAAGGTCTATGTCGAGAAGGTGAACTGAGATGGCCTCCTGGGAAACCCTTGTCGCCTTCGCGACGGTGACGATCCTCGTCGCCTATTTTCCGGGGCCGGCGCTGCTCTACACGGCCGCCCAGACGATCAGCCATGGCCGCAAGGCCGGCCTGATGGCGATGCTCGGTATTCATCTCGGCTGTTACCTGCATGTCTTCGCAGCGGCTTTCGGGCTTTCGGCCGTGTTCAAGCATGTGCCGGAGCTCTACATGGCCGTGAAGATCGCCGGTGCGCTCTACCTGATCTGGATCGGCATCGGCATGATCCGCTCGCGCATGGGCTCCCCCGATCAGCCGGTCGCGCCGCCCAAGACGGTGAAGCGGGCGCTGCTCGATTCCTTCATCGTCGAGATCCTGAATCCGAAGGTTGCGCTGTTCTTCATCGCGCTGCTGCCGCAGTTCGTCGACCCTTCGGCGTCGCTGCCGGTCTGGGCGCAGTTCCTGATCCTCGGGATGGTCGTGAACTTCGCCTTCTCCTCGGCCGATCTCGTCACCGTCTTCGGCGCCTCGCTCGTGGTCGGCGCGATGAAGAAGACCAAGGCGAGCTTCGCCTTCGGGCGCTGGATCGGTGGTTCGCTGATGATCGCGCTCGGCCTGAAGCTCGCGACGGACAGGGGCTGAGCCGTGGAGCTTTCGACCCTCGCCGCGCTCAATGAAGAGCGCCAGGCGCGCCGCGCGGCCGTGCTGGTCAGCGATCTCGCCGGCGGCACGCAGAGACTGGTGAAGCAAGCCGCGATCGCTGGTGACCCGCTGGCGGAGCTGCTGGAGCGGCAACTGCGCTCCGGCAAGAGCGGCATGGTCGAGGCGGATGGGACGTCCTATTTCCTGACCGTGCAGGCGCCGCATCCGCGCGTGGTCGTGACGGGTGCCGTCCATATCTCGCAGGCGATGGCGCCTATGGCCCGGGCGCTCGATCTCGATCTCGTGGTCATCGATCCGCGCAGCGCCTTTGCCACGCCTGAGCGTTTCCCCGAGGTGACACTGCTGGCCGAGTGGCCGGAGGAGGCGCTTCCGCGGATCGGGCTGGACGCCTACACCGCTTTCGTCGCGCTGACGCATGATCCGAAGATCGACGATCCCGGGCTTTTCGCGGCTTTGCGTTCCGATTGCTTCTATGTCGGCGCGCTCGGCAGCCGGAAGACGCATGGCAGGCGGCTCGAGCGATTGACGGAGGCGGGCTTCGATACCGCCGCGACGGACCGTATCCATGCGCCGATCGGGCTCGATATCGGCGCGGTCTCGCCAGCGGAGATCGCGCTCGCAATCCTCGCCGAGATCGTCGCGACTTTGCGCGGCCCGCGCCGCAAGCCGGCCTGAGGATCACGCGATGAAATTTGGACCGGTCGCCATCGCGGACGCCGTCGGCTGCATCGCGGCGCATACGATCCGCGCGGATGGGACCATCGTGAAGAAGGGCGCGACCGTCACGGCGGAACTGGCCGCGAAGCTCGCGGCGGCCGGCATCACCGAGATCGTTGCCGTCCGTCTGGAGCCCGGCGATATCGACGAGAATGCTGCGGCGGAACGGCTGGCCGAGCGGATGGTCGGAGATGCGATCGTGGCCGAGTCGCCCTTCACCGGGCGGGTCAACATGTTCGCGACGCAGGCGGGGGTGCTGCGTGTCGACATTGCTGCGATCGACGCCTTCAATGCGGTGGACGAGGCGATCACGGTCGCGACCCTGCCGGCACTGAAGGCGGTCGTGGCGGGCGAGCTCGTCGCCACCGTGAAGATCATTCCCTATGCGGTTCCGCAGACTCTGGTTGAGCAGGCGCTCGACGCACTCGGCAACACGCCGCCAGTCTCGGTCGCGGCCTACCGTCCGTCCAGCGTCGCGGTGATCTCGACCCTGCTGCCGGGGCTGAAGCCGAGCGTCGTCGACAAGACCTTGCGCATCATGCGCGATCGGCTGGAACCGGCCGAGGCGATGCTGGCCGCCGACCAGCGCGTGCCCCATGAGGCCGAGCCTCTGGCCGCGGCCATCGCCGAGCAGGCGGCGGGAGCGGCGGACATCATCGTTGTCTTCGGCGCGTCGGCCATCACCGACCGGCGCGACGTGATCCCGCAGGCGCTGGTGGAGGCCGGCGGCGAGGTCGAGCATCTCGGCATGCCGGTCGATCCCGGCAACCTGCTGATGCTCGGCCGCATCGCCGGCAAGCCGGTGATCGGCGCGCCGGGCTGCGCCCGCTCGCCCAAGGAGAACAGCTTCGACTGGGTGCTGCAGCGCTATCTGGCCGGTGTCCCCGTCGGGCGTCGCGATGTCCAGAAGATGGGGGTCGGTGGCCTGCTGATGGAGATCGTCTCGCGGCCGCAGCCGCGCGCTCCGGGTTCTCCCGAGCGCGGTCCGCTGGCGGGGATCGTGCTGGCGGCGGGGCAATCGACGCGGATGGGCGCGGAGAACAAGCTGCTGCAACCCCTGCGCGGCAAGCCGATCCTGCGCCATGCCGTCGAAGCGCAGATCGAGGCAGGCTTAAGCCCGGTCATCGTCGTGACCGGCCACCAGCGCGCCGAGGTGGAGGCTGTTCTGTCGGACCTGCCGGTGCAGCTCGTGCATAATTCCGACTACGTCTCCGGCCTCGCCAGCTCGCTCAAGGCCGGTGTTGCGGCATTGCCGCCAGAGGTCCCGGCCGCAGTGATCTCGCTTGGCGACATGCCGAATGTCACGCCTGCGGTGATCGAGCGCCTGGTCGAAGCGCATCGCGCGCAGCCCGAGGCGCTTGCGGCCGTGCCGACCCTGTTCGGCCAGCGTGGCAATCCTGTGCTGCTCGCACGCGCGATCTTTCCCGCGGTCTCGCTGCTGAGCGGTGATCGTGGCGCACGGCGGCTGCTCGACGAAGCCGGGGAGCGCGTCATCGACGTGGCCTTCGAGGACCCCGCCATCGCCATCGATGTCGATACGCCGGAGGCCTTGCGGGCGCTGCGGAGCTGACCGCCTCTCAACGCTGCCAGTGCAGTCCGAGCGTGCCGTAATAGGCGGAGGGCCGGTCGCTGGTCTTCTGCAGGCCGCCCGAGAGGCGCCATTCCAGCCCGAGGAAGCGCAGCCCGGTGAGATGCAGGCCCAGCCGGAGCTTGCGATAATCGCGTTCGCGATAGGCTTCGAATTCCGGGCCGAGATAGAATCCGGCCGGGACCTGCCAGCCCGGCGCGAGACGCGCCCAGAGGCGCCCGTTCAGGGATGACGCGTAGGCGTTGGCCTGCACGACCATTCCGGGCGCGGGAACGATCCAGAGATCAGCCTGCAGCCGGGCACCGTAGTGGGTGCCGGTGAAGGACGGGCCGAAGGCTTCGATCCGCTGTTCGCTTTCGATATCCGAGCCGGCATAGAGCGCGAGAAAGCTGTCACCGACACGCCATTCATAGCCCAGCAGGGCCTGTGTTTCGCTCTTGTAGGTCACGCCGTGCGGCCGTTGGCGGTGGGTCTGCTCCTGCGCGCCGCCGGCCTTGACGAAGAGACGGAAGCCGCTCTCAGAGAGGCCACCGGCGATGGCACGCTTCATCCCGACCGAAAGAAAGGTTTTGGTCGGCCCGGCTTCCATCGAACCGAAGATGACCATCGAGAGCGGCGACCGCTCGGGCTCGTCTTCATCGACGCTGGCCGCAGAGACAGGGGTGGCGGCGAAGGTCATCGCCAGCCCGGCCAGTCCGGCCCTGCCCACCCGGTACGCCACGCAAGCCCCCACGCCCGCTGTCGCGCACGCTGCCATGCTCGGCAGCCTGCCTCAGGATTGCACCAGTTTGGCAGTAGGCTGGCAAGCCTTTGTTAACCAGGCGGGAGCAGGCTCGATCTACCCGGCAAAGCTTTCAGTCCGTAATGGAGGGAGGTGGCGATGGTTTCGACCGATTTCATGCGGCAACTCGAAGGCTATGGCCTGACCACGGCAACCATCCTCTACCGGATGCCGGATCATCTCAGCGTCCTGCAAACCTATATCTGGCAGCAGTACGACCTGGCACCGCGCTTCCCCGTCCTGCAGGACTTCCTGACGTTCTGGAAGAGAGAACTGGAAGGGCCGCTCCATTCCGTAACCGTGGCGCATTCGCGTCTGATCAAGCCGGCGGAAATCCGCAACGTAAACGGTGTGTTCACCCTGCACTAAGCGCTTCGCCGGCCTCCCGGCCCCGTGCCAGGGGCATTGAAAACCTGCGTCCGGCTCGCTTGTTGGCGGGTGTCCGGCCGTGCTAGGCGGGCGCTTCCGCTTCGGTACGGCCTGCTCCCTTGTCATCTCCCTTGCGTACATCCGGACTTCTGACGGCGCTGGCGGGTCTGCCCGGGGAGCGCATCGCCGTCGGCACGATCGTCGCTGCGTTGCAGGACCGGGCCTATGCCCTGCTCGTCGTGCTGCTCGGCCTGCCGAACTGCCTGCCGATGCCGCCGCCGATCCCGCTGGTCTGCGGCCTGGTACTCGCCTTCGTCGCCGTGCAGATGCTGACGGGGCGGCGGATGCCGTGGCTACCGCAAGCGCTGCTCAAGCGCAGCATCGGCAAGCCTGAACTCAGCCGGGCTGTGGCGCGGGCGCTGCCTGCCCTGACCTGGCTTGAACGTTTCTCGCGGCCGCGCCTGACGATGCTGGGAGGGGCTTATGCCATTCCGGTGCTGGGCCTCGTGATCCTGATCCTGGCGCTCGGGCTGATCGTGGCCGCGCCCTTCATCGGCCAGATCCCGCTCGGGCTTGCCGTCTGCCTCGTCGGGCTCGGTCTCGTCGAGCGGGACGGGGTCTTGATCATCATCGGTGCGGTAGTCGGTGCTGTCGGCCTGCTGCTCAGCGCAGGCTTCGCCTACGCGATCTTCAGCGGCATCCACGAGCTGTTCTTCTGAGGTCCGCCGCGCGCCCGGCTCGTGGTGTCAGGCGGCGGCGAGGATTTCGGCGAAGGGATTGTCCAGGCCGAGCAGGCGGTCGATCTCGGTTGCGGGCACGGCCTTGGAGAAGAGGAAGCCCTGCAGTTCGTGGCAGCCGATCGCCTGCAGGAAGCGATGCTGCTCGGCGGTCTCGACGCCCTCGGCGCAGACGCGCAGGCCGAGCGCCCGCCCGAGATGAGCCATCGAATGGACGAGGATCGCCGATTCGCCGGTCGATTCCATGTATTCTAGGAAGGTGCGGTCGATCTTGATCTTGTCGAAGGCGAAGCGCCGCAGATAGATCAGGCTCGAATAGCCGGTGCCGAAATCGTCGAGCGCGAGGCCGACGCCATGGGCGCGGATGTCCATCATCGCGGCTTCGGCGGCGTCGGCATCCTCGATCAGCACGCCTTCGGTCAGTTCGAGCTCGAGCTGGGCCGGTTCGAAATCCGTCTCCGCGATGGTGCGGATGACGTTGGCGACGAAATCCTTGTGGCGGAACTGGATCGGCGAGACGTTGACCGCAAGGCGGATGCCCTTCCAGCGCCTGGCCTCGGTGCAGGCGCGGCGCAGCACCCATTCGCTCAGTGGCACGATCAGGCCGCGTTCCTCGGCGATCGCGATGAAATCCGAAGGCGGGATCATGCCATGGGCCGGGTGCTGCCAGCGCACCAGCGCCTCGACGCCAACGATGGTCGATCCGTCGACGGAGACCTGCGGCTGGTAGTGCAGCGTGAGCTGGTCGTTGTCGATGGCATGGCGCAGGTCGTCCTCGACCATGCGCTTCAATTGCATCGAGCGGTTCATTTGCGATTCGAAGAAGGCATAGCGGTTGCGGCCGCTGTTCTTGGCTTCGTAGAGCGCGGTATCGGCGAGCTTGAGCAGGGCTTCGCGGCTGGTGCCGTCGCGCGGGGCCATGGCGATGCCGATCGAGGAGCCGATGGTGACTTCGGCGCCGGTGATGGTGAACGGCTCGCTGAGGCTGGCGAGGATACGCTCGCCGAGCGCGGCGCAGCCGGCCGGTGTCGCGGAATGGGTCTGGATGATGCCGAATTCGTCGCCGCCGAGGCGCGCGACGGTGTCGCCGACCTGGACCGCGCCGGATAGGCGAACCGCGACCTGACGGATGAGTTCGTCGCCGGCGGTATGGCCATAGGTGTCGTTGACGGCCTTGAAGCGGTCGAGATCGATCAGCAGCATTGCGAGGCTTGGGCCGTCATCGTGCTGGATATGAGCCAGGGTCTGATCGAGCGTCAGGTCGAAGCTGCGGCGGTTCGGAAGAAGGGATAGCTCATCCTGGCCGGCGAGGCGCTGGATCTGGCGCTCGCGCAGCTCGATCTGCTCGGCCGAGGCACGCAGGCGCTGGACGACGAAGATGAAGATCGCGGAAAACAACAGGGCAACCGCAATCAGCGCCCAGAGGAAGCGGCGCAGCATGACATCGCCGGGACGGGCCGGGGACCAAGTCAGCCAGGCGCCGATCTTGCCGTCGGCGGTGCGCAGGCTCAGATTCGACAGCGGGTCGGCAGGCGGCGTGGTCACGAGCTGGATGTCGGTCACCCGATTGCGCTCGGCCAGGTCCGAGAGCAGGGCGCTGGACAGGTGCCGGTAGGCGACGAAGGACAGCGGGATCGCGCCGCCTTCGGAGCTGAAGGAGGCGATGCGCGACAGGTCAATCACCGTCAGGAGCAGTGTCTCGTCGCCATCCGTGGTGATGGTCGAACGGGCCGCGCCGAACTGGGGCGTGACCTCGTCGCCGATGACGGTGGCGACGAAGGAGCTCTTCGCGCCTCGCTGCAACGCATCGATATGATGCGGGCGCTCGTGATCCGCATGATCCATCGTGGTCGGGTTCTCGACCCAGGCCAGCACGGTTCCGCCGGTTCCGCCGATATAGGCGCCGTCGAAATCCATCAGCTGATTGCCCAGACGCTTGAGCGCGGCCTTGAGCATGGCCGGCGAGCCGGGCTGCTGCAGGGCTTCAGGCAGGTCGCCGGCAGCGACGAGCCGCTCCAGCCTCAGTTCGTTCAGCTTGATCTGGGCGTTGACGGCGGCCTCGATGCGCTCGCCCTGGCGCTGGGCCTCGAGGCGATTGGCCTCGCGGGTGATCGCGACGACGACGCCGATTCCGGCAGCCATCAGCAGCAGGAAGGCGCAGCCCAGCGTCACCACGGTGCTCGCGAACATGCGAGCGGAGGAGCCCGCATTCGTCATCTTCGCGGCAGTGAATGCGGGCATTACGCGTCCGGAAAAGGGTCCTGATGCTGTGACTTAAGGCTTGAATTATTGACATCCCGTTGCCTGCACACGGGTTTTCAAGCGCTCAAGCTCCGGGTGGCGCGTAAGGTGGCCGCGGTATCGCCATATGCGCGGCCCGCAGTGCCGCCGACCAGCGTTCGCGCAGATCGTGGAAATACGGCTCTCCCGCCTCGATCCGCCGGTTGAGCTCGAAATCATCGGCGTCGCGCCTGATGACGACGAGATCGATCGGCAGGCCAACGCCGAGATTCGAGCGCATGGTCGAATCCATCGAGATCAGCCCGACTTTCAAGGCATCGTAGAGATGGGTCTTGTAGGTGACGGCACGGTCGAGGATCGGCTTGCCGTATTTATGCTCGCCGATCTGCAGGAATGGGGAATCGATGCCGCACTCTATGAAGTTGCCGGCGCTGTAGACCATGAAGAGGCGCATCGGCTGCCCCTTGATCTGGCCGCCGAACAGCATGCCGATTTCGAATTTGACGCCAGCCTCCTCCAGCGCGGGCCCGTCGATGTCGCGGACATGGCGGATGCAGCGGCCGACGAGCTGGGCCGCCCTGAACATCGAGCTCGCGTTCTGCAATGTGTCGAGTTCGCCGCTCTCGGGATTGAGCAGTCCCTCATGCAGGAAGCTCACCACCGATTGCGTGATCGAGAGATTGCCGGCCGTCATCAGGCCGAAATTGCGGTCGCCCGGCCAGTTGAAGACATGGAGCTTGCGGAAGGTCGAGATGTCGTCGAGCCCGGCATTGGTGCGGGTGTCGGCGATCATGACGAGGCCATCCTGCACGAGGATTCCGGCGCAATAGGTCACGGGTTCGATCCCTGCTTTTTGGCCCAGTCTTCCTGGCGGAGTGCGCTGGAAGGGGCGCTACTGGTTGGCGAAGCGACCCTCAGTCTCGCGGGCGCTGACGAGGACGCTGAGGTTCTCGCCTTCGCCGCCCTGGCGCGAGCCCCGAACCGGTGCGGCATCCGCGTAGTCGAGCCCTATCGCAACACGCACATGCGTGTCGATCGGGCAGAGCCCATTGGCACAGTCGAAACCGATCCAGCCATAGTCCTCGAGATGAACCTCGGCCCAGGCATGGGCGCCGTTGCCATGCGGCAGGCTGTCGGACTGCGCGACATAGCCCGAGACATAGCGGGCGGGCAGGCCGAGATGCCGGGCGCAGGCCATGAAGACATGGGCGATGTCCTGCGCGATCGCTTCGCGTGCTGCAAAGGCTGCGGCCGCGCCGACTCCGCTGCGGCCGCTGGCCTCGACGCAATCCATGCGGTCGCCGACGGCATTCATCAAGGCATGCATCTGGGAAAGCGGCGTGCCGGCGCCGGCGGTGACCGCATCGGCGAAGCTGCGCAGCGCCTCGTCCTGCCCGGTGAGGAGCGTGTCGCGGCAATAGACCTCGCAAGGCACGCGCTCCAGCCCGCCACGGACCACGCCGGCGAGGTCGATCGTCTCGATCAGTCCGTCGATGCGGATGGCAAGCGAGGAAATCGGCCCGTCGGCGTAGAATGAGTGCACGATATTGCCATGGGCATCCTGCGAGGCACGCAGCCGGCCGTCGACATTCGGCTCGATGCGCCAGGACATGACATGCTGGCCGTCATGGTCGCGCGGCGTCAGCCGCAGGATTTGCGTGATGTGGCGCGCCGGCTCGGCATATTCGTAGCCGATCGTATGGGAAATCCTGATCCGCATGCTTCAGTCCGGGGCAGGGTTTATGGCAGTCGCGCCGAGAGCGCAGGCGAGCACTTCATTGCAGATACTGCTCGAAGATGGTGTTGCCGAGGCGGTTGTTCTCGGTGATGAACTCCTCGATGAACTCGTGCAGGCCGTGCTCGAAGACGTCGTCGATCCTTGTGTTGCTGAGGCTGCCAAGGGTTTTGCGCGCCTGGCGTTGCGCCGGCCCCTGGCGGCCATAGGCATCGCCGAGCGCATCGAGGAAGCGCGAGATGTTCTCGTAGCAGGCTGCGAGCGAGCGCGGCATGCGGCGGTTCAGCACCAGGAGATCGGCGACGAGGATCGGCTTCACCGCCTCGCGATAGACCCAGTGATAGGCGGTCAGCGCCGAGACCTCGCGCAGCACCGTGGTCCACTGGAAATAGTCGAGCGAGCCGCCGACCTGCTCGTCGGCTGGCAGCAGCACATGGTATTTCACGTCCAGGATACGGGCGGTGTTGTCGGCGCGTTCGAGATAGACACCGAGGCGCGAGAACCAGTAGCCGTCGTCGCGCAGCATGGTCCGATAGGCCGAGCCGTCGAAGACCAGCGAGACGTTCTTCACCCAGTCGAGAAAGCGGGCGAACTCCTCGCGATCCATGCGCTTCTTCTCGAAGCGCTGCAATTCCAGCCAGGCGCCGTTCAGCGCGTCCCACATCTCCGAGGTTAGCGCCGTGCGTACGCCCCGCGCGTTCGAGCGGGCCTGGGCGAGGCAATTGCGGATCGAGGACGGATTGTCGGGGTTGAAGGTCAGGAAATCGCAGACATTGCGTTCATTCGCTTCGCCATAGGCCTTGGCGAAGTCCTCCTCGCAGCCGGCGGTGAGGACCGCGCTCTGCCATTCCGTGCCGGCACCGCCATAGGTCGTCGGCAGGTTGGTCAGGCGCGTCGTGGCGTCTAGGATGCGGGCGAGATATTCGGCCCGTTCGACATATCGGGAAACCCAGTAGAGGCTGTCTGCGGTACGCGAAAGCATGGTCAGCGTGTGCCTTTCCGCGGGATGGCAGGCTGTTTCGGGAGGAGGGCTGGCGAGGGTGCGGCGGGGATGCTCATGCGTCGAGCACCCAGGTGTCCTTGGTGCCGCCGCCCTGGCTGGAATTGACGACGAGCGAGCCTTCCTTGAGCGCGACGCGGGTCAGGCCGCCCGGCACGCAGGAGATGCCGTTCGCGCCGGAGAGCACATAGGGGCGCAGGTCGACATGGCGCGGTGCGACGCCGGAGGCGACGAAGGTCGGGCAGGTCGAGAGTGCCAGCGTCGGCTGGGCGATGAAGCCCTCGGGCTGGGCCTTGAGCTTGCGCCGGAAGGTCTCGATCTGGGCCTTGTTGGCGTGCGGGCCCACGAGCATGCCGTAGCCGCCCGAGCCGTTGACCTCCTTGACGACGAGCTTGTCGAGATTGTCGAGCACATAGGCATTGGCCTCGGGCTCGCGGCAGCGGAAGGTCGGGACGTTCTTCAGGATCGGCTCCTCGCCGGTGAAGAACTTCACGATCTCCGGCATGTAGCTGTAGACCGCCTTGTCGTCGGCGACGCCGGTGCCGACCGCGTTCGCCAGCGTGACATTGCCGGCCTTGTAGGCGCCGATGATGCCGGGCACGCCCAGCACGGAATCGCTGCGGAAGGCGAGCGGATCGATGAAGTCGTCATCGATGCGCCGGTAGATCACGTCGACGCGCTTCGGCCCCTGGGTCGTGCGCATATAGACGACGTCGTCCTTGACCAGCAGGTCCGAGCCCTCGACCAGCTCGACGCCGAGCTTGTCGGCGAGGAAGGAGTGTTCGTAGAAGGCCGAATTGTACTGGCCGGGCGTCAGCAGGCAGATCGTCGGATCCGACGAGGCGCTGCGCGGCGCGACCGAGCGCAGGGTCGCCAGCAGCTGGTCCGGATAGTTGTCGACCGGCGCGACGCGGTGGGTCGAGAACAGCTCCGGGAAGAGCCTGAGCATCACCTCGCGGTTCTCCATCATGTAGGAGACGCCGGAGGGCGTGCGGGCATTGTCTTCAAGAACATAGAAGGTGTCGGCGTCGACGCGCACCACGTCGATGCCGGCGATGTGGCAGTAGATGCCGTGCGGCACCTTGAAATCGACCATTTCGAGCTGATAGCAGGCGTTGCGATAGACCAGATCGGGCGGGATGATGCCGGCCTTCAGGCATTCCTTGGGGCCGTAGACATCGGCCAGGAACATGTTGAGGGCGGTAACGCGCTGGCGCAGGCCGGCTTCCAGCTTGGTCCATTCCGGCTTGGTCAAGACGCGCGGGATGATGTCGAAGGGGATCAGGCGCTCGGTCGATTCCTCGTCGCCATAGACCGCGAAGGTGATGCCGATGCGGCGGAAGAACAGTTCCGCCTGGCTGCGCCTGAGCGCCAGCATCTCGGGCGGCGCTTCCTTCAGCCAGCGATCCAGGGCCTCGTAGGCGGGCCTCAGCTCGGCTCCCGAACCGCTCATTTCATCGAATGCGACCATGCAGCCCTCTTCCCCGTTAAGGCCAGCCTATGCGCATTCGCGGCCGTTCGGGAAGAGGGAGAATAGCCACGTAATTCATCTGATCTGCCTTTTTCATGGGCAGTATTGATCAGGTACAGTTTGCTTTAGTTGATCTTGGCAAAGCTGAGCCAGCCCGCATGAAGCGGCTGTACCTTCGTCGCGCCGCGCCGGGCGGCCATGCCTGCGCTATTCTTGGACCGAATTCGGGCGGGCGTCCAGCCAGAGGCGCAGGGCAACCGCATTGTTCCGGTTCTCGTCCTTCGCCGCATAGAGCAGGACGACCGGGCCCTGCTTCCGTTCGGCTGCCAGGGTCGCGAGAGCGGCCTGGGCCGGCGGGCTGCCAAGCTCGGTCGCATAGGCGATACAGAACTCGTCCCAGTGGTCGGGATGGCCGTGGAATTCGTGGCGCAGCGCGTCGCTGGGCGCGAGATCCTTGAGCCAGAGATCGATCCGGTCCTTCGAGACGCCGCGCGGCCAGAGTCGGTCGACCAGGATACGCCTGCCGTCACCGGGTGCCGGGGGATCGTAGACGCGCTTGACCGCCAGTTTCGTCATCAGATCAGTCCGAGGCTGCGGAAGCTGGCATGGCCGTCGCGGCCGACGATGATGTGGTCGTGGATGGCGATGCCCAGGGGCTTGGCGATATCGACCAGCTCGCGCGTCATCCGCATGTCGGCGCCGGATGGGGTGGGATCGCCTGACGGATGGTTGTGGACCAGGATGATCGCGGAGGCCGACAGCTCCAGCGCGCGGCGCATCACCTCGCGCGGATAGACCGGCGTATGGTCGACCGTGCCGGTCTGCTGCACCTCGTCGGCGATCAGGGTGTTCTTCTTGTCGAGGAAGAGGATGCGGAACTGCTCGCGCTCGGCGAAGGCCATCGCCATCCGGCAATAGTCCAGCACCGAGGACCAGGAGGAAAGCACCGGCCGCTTGCCGACGGCGCCCTTGGCCATGCGTTTCAGGGCGGCTTCGACGATCTTGAGGTCGAGCGCGACGCCTTCGCCGACGCCTTTCACCTCGGTCAGGCGTGAGGCTGGGGCGCCGAGCACTTCCGCGAAGGAGCCGAAGCGCTGGATCAGTTCCTTGGCGAGCGGCTTGACGTCACGCTGCGGGATCGAGCGGAAAAGCAGAAGCTCCAGCAACTCGTAATCCGGCAGGGTTTCCGCGCCGGATTCCTCGAAACGCGTGCGCAGGCGTTCGCGATGGCCGCGATAGTGCGGCGTGCCGGCGTCGGAAGGGCTGGCCGGCGAGGGCGCCTTGCGCGGTCCCTTACCTGCACCCTTGCCGATGCCGACGCTCATTTTGCAACGAGCGGGTTGTCGAGGCCGCCGGGCGAGAGCGTGAAGATCTCGCAGCCCTGCTCGGTGACGCCGATCTGATGCTCGAACTGGGCCGAGAGCGAACGGTCGCGGGTCACGGCGGTCCAGCCGTCGGAGAGCACCTTCACCCCCGGCTTGCCGAGATTGATCATGGGCTCGATGGTGAAGACCATGCCAGGCTTGAGCAGCACGCCCTCGCCGGGGCTGCCATAGTGCAGGATGTTCGGCGCGTCGTGGAAGAGCTGGCCGATGCCGTGGCCGCAGAAATCGCGCACCACCGAGCAGCGCTCGCCTTCCGCATAACGCTGGATGGCGAAGCCGATATCGCCGGTGGTGGCGCCGGCGCGCACGGCCTTGATGCCGCGCTGCAGGCTCTCATAGGTGATCTCGACCAGGCGCTCGGCCTTCCGCGAGATCTCGCCGACGCCGTACATGCGGCTCGAATCGCCGTGCCAGCCGTCGACGATCAGCGTGTAGTCGATGTTGAGGATGTCGCCTTCGCGCAGCGGCTTGTCGTCGGGAATGCCGTGGCAGACGACATGGTTGATCGAGGTGCAGATCGACTTGGTGTAGCCGCGATAGAACAGCGTCGCCGGATAGGCGCCGTTGTCCATGGCGAACTGGAAGGCGAGCTCGTCAAGGCGCTGCGTGGTGACGCCGGGCTTGACATGGGAGCCGAGCATGTCGAGCCCCGCGGCGGTCAGCCGGCCGGCCTTGTGCATGGCCGCGAAGGCCTCGGGGCCGTGAATCTTGATGGCGGGCTCGCGCGAACGCGAGCGGCCGATGGTGTCTTCGAAGGTCATTGCGCGCGGAAAACTCCTTGCCCCATATCTATTGCGTTTAATGGCGCACGCAAGCCGGTCGAGCGCGAGAGGCGGGTGACTGGCGGACTGGCGCGCGGGCGCGGCGAGGTGTATCAGGCGGGCGCAATGACCATCATCGAACAGAACCCGGCGGAAGAGCGGCCTTTCGGCACCTTCGCTCCGAAAGCCTATCTCGCCCGCATCATCGCCCGGACGCGGGCAGCCTCCGACAGCTTCCTCGGGCGCAAGGTGGCCTATGCGCTCCGGCGCCTCGGCCTGCGCTCGCTCGACGGTGCGCCTGTCGACATCGAGTCGCTGGGGGCGAAGATGCGCCTCTATCCGGACGGGAATGTCTGCGAGAAGCGGGTGCTGTTCACGCCGCAATATTTCGACGCGATCGAGCGGGAGCTGCTGGTCTCGCGGCTGCGCGACGGCTTCACCTTCATCGATATCGGCGCGAATATCGGCGCCTACTCGCTCTTCGTCGCGGCGCGGGCCGGGCGGGGCGCGCGCATCCTGGCGGTCGAGCCACAGCCCGAGATCTTCGCCCGCCTTGCCTTCAACATCGCGCAGAACCCGTTCGGGACGGTCAAGGCGGTGGCTTGCGCGCTCGCCGACAAGCCGGGTGAACTGACCCTGTTCATCGATCCGACCAATCGCGGGGAATCGAGCGTCCGCATCCTCAATTCGAGTGCCGGGACTTCGGTCAAGGTGCCGGCGATGACGCTGCTCTCGCTGGTCGAGGGCGAGGGCTATGAGCGCATCGACGCGGTCAAGCTCGATGTCGAGGGCGCCGAGGACCTGATTCTCGAACCTTTCCTGCGCGACGCGCCGCAAGCGCTCTGGCCGGGCTTCATCATCATCGAGGATTCGCGCCAGCGCTGGCAGACCGATCTTGCCGGCTTGCTCGGGCGCAGCGGCTACAGGCTCGTCGCCCAGACACGGCTCAACCTGGTGTTCGAGCGCAAGCCGGCCTGAGCGCGCGGCTAAAGCATGACGGGCGCGCCCGCGGCGGAGCTTGAGCACTTCGCGGGGAAAGCCTAGCTCTTGTGCGCAAGCTAGGAGCGCCGACGCCATGTCCGTGAATGAATCCAGTTCCGCCACCATCGTCACGGCCGCGATCCTGGTGATCGGCGACGAGATTCTGTCTGGACGGACGAAGGACAAGAATATCGGCTACATTGCCGAGTATCTCACCAATATCGGCGTCGACCTGCGTGAAGTCCGCGTCGTGCCCGATGTGTCCGAAGAGATCGTCGCGGCGGTCAATGCGCTACGCGGCCGCTACACTTATGTCTTCACCACCGGCGGGATCGGGCCGACCCATGACGATATCACGGCGGATGCCGTCGCGGCCGCCTTCGGCGTCACGATCGACCATGACCCCCGCGCCGTTGCGATGCTCTCCGAACGCTTCTCGCCGGAGGAACTGAACGAAGCCCGCATGCGGATGGCGCGTATCCCCGCCGGGGCCGAACTGGTTGCGAATGCGATCTCCAAGGCGCCTGGCTTCAACATCGGCAACGTCTACGTCATGGCCGGCGTGCCCGCGATCATGCAGGCGATGCTCGACGTCATCGGGCCGACCTTGCAGACGGGGGCGAAAATGCTGTCCGACACGGTCCGGGCCGGGCTGCGCGAGGGGGATATCGGCGGGCCGCTTGCCGAGGTCGCCAGGGCCCATCCGGAGGTTTCGATCGGCTCCTATCCGTTCTGGTCTGAAACCGGACCGGACACGAATATCGTCGTGAGATCGCGCGACGCAGAGAAACTGCTTGCAGCAATGGCTGCGGTGAAAGCGATGGTCGCTGTCGAGAAGCAGAGATCACTCTGAAGAAAGTTTATTCTACAACTTTTGCGGTTTTTATACAACTTTACGGAGCGTTTGTGTTTTTATAAATCGTGATCTAATCTTCGTGCAGCCTTATTATGTCTGCTATATGTATGAAGTGCTTTTAATAGATAGATTTTCTACTTCAAGTTGAGATATATTCTAGTCATCAATCATTCATAAATTAATTTGAGTGATACTTGGTGGGTGGTCGGAAAGCATTCGGCCGCCTGCCGCGCCCGGGCGCTGTAGGTATCCGATAGGGGCTTTCACGACGACGCTGGCCACAAGGACGCCTGATCCGCGGGCCGCGCCGAAGGGGGATATGGATGCCGCTCTTTTCCGGCCTTTTCGCGAACCGGCATGCTGCGGGACAGCTGGACGCCATCAACCGCTCGCAGGCACGGATCGAGTTCGATCTCGACGGCAAGATCCTGGATGCCAACGACAACTTCCTGTCGGCGGTCGGTTACACGCTGGCGGAGGTGAAGGGGCAGCATCACAGCATCTTCGTGACGCCCGAGGAGAAGGGCAGCCCAGCTTACAAGCAGTTCTGGGCCGATCTCGGCCGCGGCGAGTTCTCACGCGGGCAGTACCTGCGGCTCGGCAAGGGCGGCAAGGAGATTTGGATCCAGGCGAGCTACACCCCGATCCTGGGGGCGGGCGGCAAGCCGGTCGGTGTGATCAAATACGCCTTCGACGTGACCGAGCAGAAGAACCGCCTCGCCGATCTCGAAGGGCAGCGCGCTGCCATCGACAAGGCGCAAGCCGTGATCGAATTCGATCTCGCCGGCAAGATTTTGACGGCAAACGAGAATTTCCTCAGCGTGCTCGGCTATTCGCTGGCCGAGATCGTCGGCCAGCATCACCGCCTGTTCGTCGACCCGGCGGAGCGCGAGACGCCGGCCTATCGCGCCTTCTGGGAGCGTCTCGGCAAGGGCGAATACGATGCCGGCCAGTACCGGCGCATCGGCAAGGGCGGCAAGGAGATCTGGATCCAGGCGAGCTATAACCCCATCCTGGATGCGCAGGGGCGTCCCTATAAGGTCGTCAAATTCGCCTCCGACATCACCGCGACCTTCAAGGGCAAGCAGCTCGAAGCGGCGGTGAAGGAGACGAGCGCGGTGATCGACCGGGCCAAGGGCAAGGACCTGACGGGTCGTGTGCCGCTCGACGGCAAGACCGGGGAGGTCGCCACGCTCTGCGCCGGCGTCAACGACCTGCTCGATACGCTGGCTGAGGTGGTCGGCACGGTCAGCGACATCTCGGCCCGTATCGACGGTGCGTCCCTCAAGATCACCGCCGACAGCCAGCAACTGGCGGAGCGGACCGAGGCCAACGCATCGAGCCTGCAGGAAACCGCGGCGACGACGGAGGAGCTTGCCGCGTCGGTGAAGCACAGCGCCGGCAATTCGCGGATGGCGGTCCAGCTCGGCAACGAGGCGAGCGCGGTTGCGGCGCGCGGCGGCGCCATCGTCACCGAGGCAGTCGCGGCGATGGGGCGGATCGAACAGGCTTCGTCCGGAATTTCAGAGATCATCTCGATGATCGACGAGATCGCCTTTCAGACTAACCTGCTGGCGCTGAACGCCGCGGTCGAGGCGGCGCGGGCCGGCGATGCCGGGCGTGGTTTCGCCGTGGTCGCAACCGAGGTGCGGGCACTCGCTGCCCGCTGCAGCGAATCCGCCAATGGCGTCAAGGCGTTGATCGCGAATTCTACGCAGCAGATTCAAGCTGGTGTCGGCCTGGTCAAGGATGCCGGAACGACGCTGGGCGAGATCGTCGGCGCTGCCTCCAAGGTGGCTTCGACGGTCAGCGAGATCTCGCAGGCGACGACCGAGCAGGCCAACGGCATCGACGAGATGGCCCGCACCGTCGCGCATATGGACGAGATCACGCAGCAGAATTCGCTCCTTGCCGAGCAGAGCGCCAAGGTCGCCCGCGATCTCCAGCAGGAAACCGCGGCGCTGAGCACGATGGTCTCGGCCTTCCAGCTCGGCGGCGACCGGCACAGGGCTGCGCCGCAGCTGGTTCATTCGGCCCCACCGGCACCGCGCGTGGTGGTGCCGGCAGCTCCGCGCGGCCGGCGCGTCGCATCCGGCGGCGGAGCGGATGGCTGGACGGAATTCTGACAGGACCGAATGACGTTCGGTTGGGGATGTTCGGCGCGTGCCTCTTGTCAGGCGCGCGCCGATAGGCTTTTCGGTCGGAAACCCGCGCCTTTCGCGTCGGGCCAAGTCCGGAGCGCTGTCCATGGCCGAACCGTCCTCGAACAAGGCTTTCCCGGTTTCCTGGGATCAGTTCCATCGCGATGCCCGCGCTCTCGCGTGGCGCCTTGCCGAGAAGGGGCCCTTCGAGGCGATGGTCTGCATCACCCGCGGCGGCCTGGTGCCGGCGGCGATCATCTGCCGCGAGCTCGGCCTGCGGGTGATCGAGACCGTCTGCGTCGCGAGCTATCACGACTACAAGAACCAGTCCGAGCTCAAGGTGCTCAAGGACATCGCCCCGAACATCAAGGCGATCGGCGACGGCACGGGCAAGGGCGTGCTGGTGGTCGACGACCTCACTGATACCGGCAAGACCGCCCGTGTGGTGCGCGAGATGCTGCCGAATGCGCATTTCGCCACGGTCTATGCCAAGCCGGCCGGCGTGCCGACGGTCGACACCTTCGTCACCGAGGTCAGCCAGGACACCTGGATCTATTTCCCGTGGGACATGGCTCTGACCTATGTCGAGCCGATCGCCAAAGGGCATAAGGGCTGAGACGCCGCGTATTCGCCTCAGCCCGTCGAGGGCGAGCGGAACGCGATCAGCATGCCGAGACGACGATCGCCATGCCGGCCAATTCGGTAGGCGAGGGCGTCTCGGCCAGCAGCAGAGCGCTGGCGGCCGCCGTCGCCACCGGCACCAGCGGCAGGAACAATGTCGCCTTGGCTGCGCCCAGCGTCGCGACGGAGCGGGCATAGAGATAGAGCGCGACGACGCCGACCAGAACCCCCTGGTAGAGCGCCTGCAGCACGAGCTCGGAGAAGGGCACGCGTGCCATATGGATCGGCAGCGCCAGCGCCACGATCACCAGCAGCGGCACCGAGAGGATGCATGAGGCCGCGGTGATCTCCAGCGAGCTAGCGCCCCAGCGGCGGGCGAGCAGGCCGAAGATCGACCATAGGAAGGCGATCAGCACGAAAAGCAGGTCGCCGATCCAGGCGTCGGGCCGGGATGGCGCCATCGCGAGCGCATCGCGCGAGAAGATGCCGATGCCCAGCACGATGATGCCGAGGCCGGCGAGCCGCATCCGCCCGGCCCGCTCGCCGGTGACGAGGAAGATCAGCAGCGCGGTGAAGACCGGGATCAGCCCGGGCGAGATGATCGACGAGTGCAGCGCCGGGGCGAAGGAGGCCCCGCCGACGAGGATCAGGCTGTAGAGCGGGCCGATCAGCAGCGCCATCACCCAGGCCCGCGGCCAGCCGAGCGAGCCGACCGGGAACGGCCGCATATGCCGGAGCGACCAGGGCAGCAGCACGGCGGCGGCAGAGACGAAGCGCAGGATCGTGACATCGGCCGGGGTCAGGTCGATCAGCATGGCATGTCTCGAGACGACGGACTGGACGCCCCAGATCAATGCGGTCAGCAGGCCGCAGAGAATGCCGAGCCATTGTGCGCGGGAGGTCATGAATGGAAGGGCCTTGCGGAAACATGCGATGCGGCGGCTATGCCTGTCGGCGCAGGTTGCAGCAATGCGCCGGGCGCAGCCCGCCCCGGCGTTGCGTCTATGCAGCAGCACCGGTTGCCGCAGGCCGCGCCATCCCGACCAGCGGCAGCAAGCGGGAATCCGCGATGGCGGCCAGGCGGTGTCCATAGCCGGCGAGATAGCCCTCATGGCTGGCGAAGGCGATGAAGTTCTCCACGGAGGACTGCCTTATCAGCATCGCGCGGTCCCAGCGCTCCGCTTCCGGGCCGATGAAGAAGGGCCCGCCTTCGCCGATGAAGAGCAACGAACCGCCGCTTGCTTCGAGATAGGGCAAGGTATGGCTGATGTAGCGGTGGAAGGCTTCTGCTCCGCTGATCGCTTCCGCCGGTGCCAGCTCGGGCGTGGCCGCATAGTCGGCGATATCGCGAAAGCGCAGGAGATTGAGCATCACGACCTCGCCGACGATGTTGCGGCGGAAGAGATCGCGGCCGGCTTCCCAGCTCGGAGCGAGGTAGGCGGTCACAGCTTCGGCTCCGGAAGGGCAAAGCCAGCAAGCAACTCCCGTGCATAGGCCAGGATATCGGCGGGCCAGCTTCGGCTGTGCTCGGCGAAGCGCTCGCCATCTCCGGCGAAGAGGGCACGCGAGGCTTCCTCGAAACCTTCGCGATCGCCCGCCATCGTCGCGATGAAAGCGTAGGCGCGTTCTTGTGCCGCTCGTGCCTGGCTGCGTCCGCCATCGCTCTTCCGGGCATCGTCGACGAGCCGCCGGAGTGCCTGCGAGGCACCGCCCGGTTGCAAAGCGAGCCAGTCCCAATGACGCGGCAGCAAGGTCACCTCGCGAGCGACGACACCAAGCTTCGGACGTCCTCTGCCGCGCGGTGTATCGGTTGCTTCGTCTGTTCGAGGGGCATAGCGCGCCGCGATCTCGGCATCGCTGCCGCGCAGGTCGAGATCGACCACCTTTCCGGTCGCATCGTCGAAGACGAGGATCGCGGCGGTTGGATCGGCGGTGAAGGCGGCTTTCACCGCGAGCGCGATGGCGGCCAGCGGGCCACCGGCGATGCGGGTGGCGTCGTGAAAGGCAGTGTGGGGCATGGATTCCAACCCTGAGGCTCCTTGATTGCGAGCTTATTATCCGGGTGAATTACTCCTGGCAATATGATCCGGGTAAAATATCGTGTGATCCACTGCGTCGCCTCGGCATGACGTCATGTCGAATTGGACCGGCTTTGAAACCTGGGTCGATCCCACTAGTTTGACCGACAGACGAAACGCCGACGGGGAGACGCGCCAGGCATGGCCGCCACCAGCTTCGAGGCTGCGGGCGCGCGGATCACGATCTTCCGCGCCCTGCTTCAGACCATCGCCCGCCATGGCAAGGGCCGCATCGCGCTGGAGGACCCCGAGCGCCAGCCGATCACCTATGGCCGGCTCGTGCTCGGCGCGCTGGTGCTGGGGCGCAAGCTTGCGGCGCTGACGGCGCCGAAGGAGCATGTCGGTGTGCTCTTGCCGAACATGCAGGGCATGGCAGTGACGCTGTTCTCGCTCTTCGCCTATGGCCGGGTGCCGGCGCTGCTGAACTTCACGGCCGGCGTCCGCAACCTGCGCGCGGCTGCCGAACTGGCTGAGCTCAAGACGATCGTCACCTCGCGCCGCTTCGTCGACCAGGGCAAGCTCGACGACGAGATCGCGGCTTTGGGCGAGGGGCGCCGGGTCGTCTATCTCGAAGATATCCGCAAGGAGATCACCAGTCTCGACAAGGCGCTCGGTGCCTTGCAGAGCCTGGCGCCGGGGCTCGTCCATCGCGCCCATGAAGCGCAGCCCGATGATATCGCGGTTGTCCTGTTCACCTCCGGCACCGAGGGCAAGCCGAAGGGCGTGGCATTGAGCCATGCCAATATCGTCTCGAACGCAAGGCAGGTCTTTGCCCACGCCGCAGGCGCGATCTCCGAGCGGGACGTGTTCATGAATCCGCTGCCGGCCTTCCACTCCTTCGGTTTGACGGCCGGGCTGATGGTGCCGCTGCTGCACGGCATGAAGGTCGTGCTCTATCCGAGCCCGCTGCACTACAAGCAGATCCCGAAGCTGATCGGCGACATGAAGGCAACCTTCCTGCTCGCGACCGACACATTCCTCCAGGGTTACGCCCGTGCTGCGGAAAAGGGCGATCTCGGCAGCGTGCGCTATGTCGTGGCCGGCGCCGAGCGCGTGAAGGCCGAGACCAAGCGGATGTGGGAGCCCTACGGCACCACCATCCTCGAGGGCTATGGCTGCACCGAATGCTCGCCGGTGCTGGCCGTCAATACGCCGGCAGCGATGCGGGAGGGCACCGTCGGCAAGCTCCTGCCGGGCATCGAAGCCAAGCTGGAGCCGGTGGAGGGTATCCATGAGGGCGGACGTCTGACCGTGCGCGGGCCGAACGTCATGGCCGGCTATCTCGATCCCGAGCAGCCCGGCCGCATCATCCCGCCGGAAGGTGGCTGGCACGATACCGGCGACATCGTCGTGATCGAGGACGGTTTCGTCGCGATCCGCGGCCGGGCCAAGCGCTTCGCCAAGCTCGGCGGCGAGATGGTCTCGCTCGCGGCGGTCGAGACCATGATCGCCAAGATCTGGCCGGACCAGAACCATGTCGTCGTCGCGCTGCCGGATGCACGCAAGGGCGAGCAGCTCGTTCTCGTCACCGAGACGCCGAATGCCGACCGGGCGGCTCTGCAGGAAGCTGCGAAGCAGCAAGGTTTTCCGGAACTGTGGGTACCGCGCGCGATCCTGGTGACGCAGGCGATTCCCGTGCTCGGCAACGGCAAGATCGACTACGGCTCGACGCGGGAGCTCGCAGCGTCACGGCGGGCGCTGCTGTGAGGCGGCCTCGCTACCTTATGGCCACAATTGTAATTCTATTACGCTGGATGATGATTCCGGGTTCCGCCCTCGCGCTGCTGCGCGTCGCCACTCTTGCTCCCGCCCTGTCGCTCGCGGGGCCGTCCGATCTCGCGGCCCAGGCGCAGACCGCGCTCTATATGCGCCGCGATGAGTGCATCGAGGCCGGCAAGCTGACGGCGGAGCAGTGCGAGTTCGCCTATCGCAATGCCCGCGCCGAATTCGAGCAGGCGGCGCCGCGTTATGGCTCGCGCGCAGCCTGCGAGCGCAACCACAAGCGCTGCGGCGCCCAGATGGTCTCGGCCGGCGGCTGGGAATCCTTCGGCAAGGGCGGGGCGAGCTATGTGCCGCGCTTCATCGGCGTTCGCGTGACGGGCGAGGGCGCCGCGCGCCGCGCCCTGCCGGTGGTCGAGGGCACGGCCAAGGTCGCCTTTGCCGGGCGCTCGGTGACGGAATTGCAGGACAAGGTCGCGGGCCGGCGCGGTATCATCGGCCAGGCCAGCAGCGTCGGGCGCGGTGCGCATGGCCATTCCGGCCAGGGCGCCGCTCCCTACGTCAAGCGCGGCGACCGTGACGACACGGTGCGCGTCCCGATGGAAGAGAAGACCATCGGGTCTGACGTCAAGCCGGGGCTCTATGTCGATCCCGACGGGGTCGAGTGGTACAAGCCCGCCCGCCCGCATTGAGCGCTGCACGGCCGGAGCGCGATCGCCAAGGCTTGCGCCGGCTGACGCTGCCCGTTATCGCTGTGCCCGCTGCGGACGTGGCGAAACTGGTAGACGCACGAGACTTAAAATCTTGCGCCTTCAAAGGCTTGCGGGTTCGAGTCCCGCCGTCCGCACCACCGTGATTCCGGTTTGCGCGATCGCGCCATCGGCAGTCAGCTCTTCCTGAAGATCACGCTCAGATTGTTCGCGGGCATCTCGACGATCTCGGGCGCGCCGAAGCCGTTTGCCGCGCCAAGCGCCGCGACCGCATCACTATCGCGCAGACCCCAGGCCGGATCGCGGCTGCGCAGGCTTTCGTCGAAGGCGGCGTTGCCCGGTTCGAGCGGCCGGCCCGGCCGGCGATAGGGGCCGTAGAGATAGAGCGGCTGGCCCTGCTTCAAGAGGCGCCCCGCCTGCCGGAAAAGCCCCTCCGCCGCGGCCCAGGGCGCGATGTGGATCATGTTGATGCAGAGGATCGCATCAGCGGATTCGACGGGCCAATGCAGCGCTGTCGCATCGACGACGACCGGCGGGAGGATGTTGCCGAGGCCGGATTCCCGGGTCCAGGCCGCGATGCTCGCCACCGCATCCGGAGAAGGATCGCTCGGCTGGAAGGTCAGGTCGGGCAGGGCGCGGGCGAAATGCACGGCATGCTCGCCGGAGCCGGAGGCGATTTCCAGCACACGCCCGGATTGCGGCAGCACGTCGTGCAGGACGGCGAGGATCGCATCGCGATTGCGCTGGGCGGAAGGCGCCCGCAGGCGGGGATCGGCGCCGAGCTGTGTATCGGCGGTCGGCTGCCAGAAACTCGGCCTGCTCATCATCCGCTCACGAATCTTTCATCCGGCCCATCGCGTTGGGGCGATGATCCGCTATAAGGGGGCAGGAAGCGAGCCGCCAGATGTCGTGGCTTCGCAGCAAGCAGGCTGGTTTTGTTAACCGAAATCCTGATCGTCGTGGCGCTGACGATCGTCAATGGTCTCCTCGCCATGTCGGAACTCGCCGTAGTTTCGTCACGCACGGCGCGCCTCAAGGTTCTCAGCGATCAGGGCAATAAGGGCGCCGCCACCGCGATGCGCCTGGCAGAAGACCCCGGCCGCTTTCTCTCCACAGTCCAGATCGGCATCACGCTCGTCGGCGTGCTCTCGGGCGCGTTCTCCGGCGCCACGCTTGGCGCGCGCCTGTCGGAATGGCTGGGCACGCATGGCTTCTCGCCATCAGTTTCCGACACGCTCGGCGTCGGTCTTGTCGTCGTCGCCATCACCTATCTCTCGCTGATCCTCGGCGAGCTCGTGCCGAAGCAGATCGCGCTGCGCGATCCCGAGCGGGTCGCGGCGCGGGTCGCACCGGCGATGTCGCTGCTCTCCAAGGTCGGTGCGCCGCTGGTGTTCCTGCTCGACGTCTCCGGCAAGGCCGTCCTGCGCCTGCTCGGCCAGAAGGGCGAGTCGGAAGAGAGGGTCACCGAGGAGGAGGTCCGCACCATCATTGCCGAGGCGGAGACCGCCGGCGTGCTCGAGCGCGACGAGCGCGAAATGATTGCAGGCGTGATGCGCCTCGCCGACCGTTCGGCTCGCGCCTTGATGACGCCGCGCCGCGAGGTCGAGGTCATCGACCTCGAAGACAGCGCCGAGGAAATCCGCGAGCAATTGCGCGCGACGCGCCGCTCGCGCCTGCCCGTGCAGGATGGCGAGGCGGATTCGATCGTCGGCGTGGTCGTGGTCAAGGACCTGATCGAATTCCTTCAGGCCGGCGACAGAGGCGATCTGCGCGCGCTGGTCCAGGAAGCTCCGATCGTGATGGACACGGCGGACTCGCTGCATGTGCTGCGCGAGATTCGCGCAAGTCGCGTGCATATGGCGCTGGTCTTCGACGAGTACGGCCATTTCGAGGGCATCATCACCCCCGGCGACGTGCTCGAGGCGATCATCGGCGCCTTCCAGGAGGAGGAAGAGGACGAGCCGGCGATCGTGACGCGCGCCGACGGTTCCTATCTCGTCGCCGGCTGGATGCAGGTCGACGAGTTCTCGCATGAACTCGGTATCCCGATCCCGCGCGATGCCGATTTCCAGACGGTTGCGGGCTTCATCCTGGCCGAGATGAACCATCTGCCGAATGTCGGCGAGAGCTTCGACAAGGGGCATTGGCGCTTCGAGGTCGTCGATCTCGACGGCCGCCGCATCGACAAGATCCTGGTCTCCCGGATCGAGTGAGACGGCCGCCGGCGTTGACGCCGGCGGAGCCCACGTGGTCTAGTCGTCGCCAAGGGGTGCATCGCGACGACCCCGTGAGGCTTCGGCCCAATGTTCGCGTCCAACTTCCTCGCTCAGGATGGACGCAAGCCATGTCTTCCAACGAACAGATCACGGTCGCCCAGCTGTCACGGCTGGTCGGCCTTCCCGATGCGCCGGCCATCATCGATGTCCGCATCGATGAGGATGTCGCCGCCGATCCCGTCTTCCTGCCGGGTTCGGTTCGCCGCGACTATCGCGCCGTTTCCGAATGGGGCGCTGAATTCGCCGGGCAGCGGCGTGTGGTGGTCGTCTGCCATCGCGGCCTCAAGCTCAGCGAAGGTGCCGCCGCCTGGCTGCGGCATCTCGGCATCACCGCGGAAACTCTTGAAGGCGGTCATCAGGCCTGGCGACAGGCTGGTGGGTTGACCTTTTCGCCGGAACGTTTGCCTTCGCCAGGGGTATCCGGCGGCAGCGTCTGGGTGACGCGGGCGCGGCCGAAAGTCGACCGCATTGCCTGTCCCTGGCTGATCCGCCGCTTCATAGACCGGCGCGCCGTGTTCCTCTTCGTTGCGGCCTCCGAGGTCGAGGCGGTGGCCGATCGCTTCGGCGCCACGCCTTTCGATATCGACGGCGTGTTCTGGAGCCATCGCGGGCCGCTTTGCACCTTCGATACGATGATCGCGGAATTCCGGCTGGCGTCGCCCGCGCTCGACCGATTGGCGCGGATCGTGCGGGCGGCCGATACGGCGACGCTGGAGGCCGAGCCGCAGGCGGCCGGCCTGCTTGCGGCCTCGCTTGGGCTGTCGCGCATGTACAAGCACGATCTCGAACAGCTCGAGGCCGGCATGCTGCTCTACGATGCCTTCTATCGCTGGTGCCGTGATGCGGGTGAGGAAACCCATAACTGGCCAGTGCCGAAGCCGGCCGGGGAGGCGCAGCGATGAGCGTCGCGGAAACGGATGCTGAGATGGCAGTGCAAAATGCGGCGCGTTTGCCGACGCTTGGCGAGGCGACCCGCATCTGGGCGAAGATCGGTCTGCTGTCCTTCGGCGGGCCGGCCGGCCAGATCGCGCTGATGCACCGGGAGCTGGTGGAGGAGCGACGCTGGATCGGCGAAGAGCGCTTCCTGCATGCGCTGAACTACTGCATGCTTCTGCCCGGACCCGAGGCGCAGCAGCTCGCCGTCTATATCGGCTGGCTGATGCATCGGACGATCGGCGGCCTGATCGCAGGCCTCCTGTTCATCCTGCCCGGCGCGCTGGTGATGCTGGGTCTCAGCATCCTCTATGTCACCTGGAGGCATGTCCCGCTGGTCGACGGGGTCTTCTTCGGCGTGAAGGCGGCGGTGCTTGCCATCGTCATCGAGGCGGGACTGAGAATCAGCCGCCGGGCGCTGAAGACCGGCGCGATGGTCGGCATCGCCGTTGCAGCTTTCGCCGGCATTTTCCTGTTCAAATTGCCGTTCCCGCTCATCGTCCTGCTCGCGGGGCTCGCGGGCTGGCTGGGTAATCGCATTCGGCCCGGCTGGTTCGGCAAGGGCGGTGCCGGCGGCGCGGCAGATGCCGCGGGCGAGGGCTTGCTCGACGCTCTGCTTGCGCGCGGAGAGCTCGACCATATCAGGCCCTCGGCCGGGCGGGCTGCCCGCGTGCTCGCCGTCTGGCTGCCGCTCTGGCTCGGGCCGGTGGCGCTGTTCTGGCTGGTCGCCGGCTCCGCCAGCGTCTGGACGCAGGTCGGCAGCTTCTTCAGCGCGATGGCGGTGGTGACCTTCGGCGGCGCCTATGCGGCGCTGGCCTATGTCGCGCAGGCGGCGGTCGACGGTTTCGGCTGGCTCGCGCCCGGCGAAATGCTGGACGGGCTCGGCCTCGCCGAGACGACGCCGGGGCCGCTCATCCTCGTGCTCGAATTCGTCGGCTTCCTCGCCGCGTTCCGGGCGCCGGGCAGCCTGCCGCCGCTCGTCGCCGGCGGGCTTGGGGCGCTGCTGACGGTCTGGGTGACCTTCGCGCCCTGCTTTCTCTGGATCTTCCTGGGCGCGCCCTATGTCGAGGCTCTGCGCGGCAACCGGGCGATCTCGGCTGCGCTCGGGGCGATCACCGCGGCCGTGGTCGGCGTCATCGCCAATCTCGCGCTCTGGTTCGGGCTGCACGTCCTCTTCCGCGAGGTCTCCAGCCTGTCCTTCCTCGGCATGAGCCCGGAGGTGCCGGTCCTGACCTCGCTGGACTGGCGTGCGGCCTTGCTGGCGGCCGGCGCTGCCATCGCATTGCTGCGCTTCAAGCTCGGGATGATGCCGGTCCTGGCGATCTGCGCCGTCGCCGGCATCGTCCTGAAGGGCGGCTTCTGAGGCTCAGCGGCGCGGCTCGTCCGGCTCGATGATGCGGTATTCGGCGTCGATGACCTCGACCCGGTCCGGCTGGCGCGGCTGGTTGGCGAACGGATTGGCGGGGTCGATGCCGGCCGCCTTCAGCTTGGCCTTGAGACGCCAGACCGCGATCGCGCCGACGACCAGCACGACCGGAATCAGGATGAGCGCGAGGCTCGCGGCCAGCACGAAAAGCGCGACGCCGACGATCAGGCTTGCCGCCATGGCGAGCCAGGCCTGCCAGCGCGGTATGGCGCGGGCGCGGCCGTTGAGCTGCTCGTAGAGATTGACGCGGATCATAGGATGTCTGTTCCTTCCCTCGGCACAGAGATAGGAAGCGATTGCGGCTTTGACGAGGTCAGGCCGTGTCTTGCCAATCGTAGAGCCAACCATAGCGGTTGCGCAGGCCGTTCGGCCCAAGCCGTTTCAGCGCGAAATCGCGGGCAATGCTGAGCGGCCAGCCCATATGGTAATTGCGGCCATTGCCCCGGCTTTCCTCCTGCACACGAGCGACACGCTGGGCGCGGGTCTTGGCATAGGCCGCGAAGGCTGCGGGCACTCCCGGCGCGCCATCGCGACTGAGCGTCTCGGCGAGCAGGCGGGCGAGCACGGCGGCATCCTCGATGGCGAGCGACGCTCCCTGCGCAAGGAAGGGTAGGATCGGGTGGGCGGCATCGCCGATCAGCGCGATCCGGCCCTTGGCCATGGCGGCCGGCTTGCGATCGAACAGCGACCAGACCTGCCAGCCTTCCGCGGCGCCGGTGAGATCGCGTAAGGCCTGGGATGCGCCGGCGAGATGATCGGTTACGATGGTGCGGTCGCCTTCGCGGGACCAGCCCTCGCGGGCTTCCTTCGCCTGTCGGACGACGACGAGGTTGATCTCCCGGCCCGCGGCAACGGGGTAATGCACTGCGTGGCGGCCGGAGCCGATATGCAGTGTCACGCGCGGCTTGTCGCCAGCACGGGCCGGCACGACGGCGCGCCAGGCTTCGTAACCGGTGAAGACCGGCGGCGAGGCGTCGCCGGTGAGATCGCGCACGCGCGACCACAGGCCGTCGGCGCCGATCAGCCCAAGGGCCGAGAGCGTCCCGCCGATTCCGTCGCGCGCCGTGAGGCCGACCGTGACGCCGTCGGCAGCCTGGCTGACCTCGTCCACGCTGCGGCCGACCATCAGGCGGATATTCGGCATGGCGCGGGCGGCGTCGAGCAGCACGGTATGGAGGTCGTTGCGCTTCATCATGCGGAACGGCGTCGGCATGCGCTCGGGGCTGGAGGGCATCTCCAGCACCTGCGAGCCATCGGCCCAGCGCCGGATCATCAGCCCGTGCGAGGTTACGCTGATGCGCTTCAGCGGCAGGGCGAGGTCGAGCGCATCGAGCACGCGGCCGGAATTGGAGGTGACCTGCAGGCCGGCCCCGGTCTCGCCGAAACCGGTGCGCTTCTCGACGACGGTCGCTGCGATGCCGCGCCGTGCCAGCGACAGGGCCATGGTCAGGCCGCCGATGCCGGCGCCGGCGATGACGAAATGAGGAGCGGACACGGGGATCGGACGCCTTCGATGAAAGAGCTGGAAGACGAGGCGCGGATGCCCCTCAGTACCCGCGCCACCGGTGGAGTGTTTTCAGCCTCAGGCGGCCTTGGCCGATTCCGTATAGGCGCATTCCGGCGGGATGCAGGCGGCGTCCTTCAGCGACGGCTCGTATTTGAACAGGGTCGAGCAATAGGGGCAGACGATCTCGTGGTCCGCGCCCATGTCGAGGAAGACATGCGGATGGTCGAAGGGCGGCTTGGCGCCGATGCACATGAACTCATGCGCGCCGACCTGGATGACGGGGACGCCGGGGTCGTTGTGGAAATGCGGGATGCCGGTCGCGGCCATGGTCGTCGCTCTTCGAAAGGCTGGAATTGCGGCGCAACCTATCGCGTGAGCCCGCCGGGCGCCAGTGCGCTGTTTCGCATCAGCGCCCGTCGCGAAGGCAACCCTGGGCGAGTTCGGTCATCCGGGTGCTTTCCTGCGGCGAGAGCAGGTTGTCGAGCGCCTTCTGCCAGAGCTTCTCGCGCTTGAGCCCTTCGACGGTGCAGGCGCAGACCATCCGGCAGACCTGCTCGGGGGCATTTGGGCCGGCGCAGCTGCGCTGGCAATCGGTCCGGAAGGCACGCTCTTCCGGCGAGGGCGGGGCGATGACCTGTGTTGCCAGCATCAACGTGCCGATGAAGAGCGGCTGGTGGACGAGATAGACCAGCAGGCTGTGGCGCCCGCCCCAGGCGACGATTCGGGTCGCCTTGCTGCCGGGGCGCCAGCCAGCGAGCGCCGTGCCGGCCAGGCGCGGCAGGATGAGGCGGGCCAGCACGATGCCGCTCAACACGCAGCCGAACCAGGGGAAGACCGGCACGAAATCGGCCGTGTGGATTTCCGCGCGGGAGAAGCCGATCCAGGCCGCCCAAGGCTGGTCGAGCAGCGGATGGGCGACGAAGGAAGGCAACGCAAAGGCGACTGCCGCAGCGAGCGCGACGACGATGGTCGGCAGGCGCAGGAAGGGCAGGGCGAGCAGGCTCGCGACCGCGACATGATGCAGGATGCCGAAGAAGATGAACTCTCCCGGCATGAACCGCCAGGTGCCGAGCGTGACCAGCGCGGCCGCGCCCGCGACCATGGCGAGGCGCTTGAGATAAGCCGTGCTGTCGAAGCCCTTGCGCGTCGCGAGGACGAGGCTGAAGCCGACGATGGCGAGGAAGGTGCCGGCGATGCCGCGCGCGAACAGCCGCCAACCCGGCTCGGCGACGATATCGGTCTCGATCAGCCGAAAACTCGAGAGATCATAGGCGAAATGATAGACGAACATGGCCAGCAGCGCGAGGCCGCGGGCGATGTCGACGATGGCAAGACGTGACGATTCGCGAATGGCGGGCTGGGTCATGTTCATCGTTCATCATGGCGGGCGCTCATAAGCAAGCCGCACCATGGCGGGTACACAAACCGGTTCGACCGTGGCAGGGAAAGAGCACCGTTCCGATCGTCCGAGCTGGACCCAAGACCCGCATGCAGAGCTTTTCTTCCGACGGCGTGAAGATCGCCTTCATCGACATGGCGCCGACCAGCGACGAGCCGAAGCACCGCACCGTCGTGCTCGTCCATGGCTTCGCCTCCTCGCACATCATCAACTGGGTCAATACCCAGTGGACGAAGGCGCTGACCCATGCCGGCTATCGCGTCGTCGCGCTCGACGATCGCGGCCATGGCGAGAGCGAGAAGCTCTACGATCCCGCCGCCTATTCCTCGCAGATCATGGCCGAGGATGTGCGCCGATTGATGGACCATCTCGACATCCCGCGGGCGGCGGTGATGGGCTATTCGATGGGCGCGCGGATCTCGGCGCATCTGGCGCTGGCGCATCCGCGACGGCTGGAGGCATTGCTGCTCGGCGGGCTCGGTATCCATCTGGTCGAGGGCGTCGGGCTGCCGCTCGGCATCGCCGATGCGATGGAGGCGCCTTCGCTCGATGGGCTGACCGACCCGATGCAGCGGATGTTCCGCGCCTTCGCCGAGCAGACCAGGAGCGACCTCAAGGCGCTCGCGGCCTGCATCCGCGGTTCGCGCCAGACGTTGACCGCCGAGCAGGTCGGCCAGATTTCGATGCCCACGCTGATCAGCGTGGGAACAAAGGACGATGTGTCCGGCTCCGGTCCGGAACTGGCGAAGCTCATTCCCGGCGCCGAGGCCTTCGACATCATCGGGCGCGACCATAACCTCGCGGTCGGCGACAAGAGCCACAAGCAGGCTGTCCTCGACTTCCTCGCGCGTTTGTGAGAATCCCACGAATGAATAGAGGCAAACCGGAAAAGCGGGCGACGCCAATGTGTTGTCGATCTTCCCTGAAATTCTGATTCCGCTGTCTCGCTTTTCGATTCAACACCGGTCCGGCCTGAGCTTTTGATGCGGACGCCTGCTTTGGGTAGGCTGTCCTTCCGCCGACCAGCATTTCCGGAGAATGACTATGCCGTCAGGGCGCTCCGCCGTGGAAGCACGTGACTTCGCCACCGGACTCGACCGGGTCGATCCCGTCTGGACCCGCTTGTGCACTGAAGCGGAAACGGCCGTCGCCGCCGAGCCGGCGCTCGGCACGCTGATCGTCGCGTCTGTCCTCAACCAGCCGAGCTTCGAGGCCGCCGTCGCCCATCGCGTCGCGGCACGGCTCGGCCACCCCGCCGTGACCGCAGACCTGATCGAGCAGGGTTTCGCCGAGGCGATGGCCAGCGACGAGACGATCGGCGCCGGCATGCGTGCCGACGTGATGGCCGTGCTCGACCGCGATCCGGCCTGCTACCGAGTGCTCGAACCGGTGCTGTTCTTCAAGGGCTTCCATGCGCTGCAATGCCACCGCCTGGCGCATTGGCTCTGGAAGCAGGATCGGCGCGATTTCGCGCTCTATCTGCAGGCGCGTTCCTCCGAGGTGTTCCAGACCGACATCAACCCGGCGGCGCGGATCGGCAAGGGCATCTTCCTCGACCATGCTACGGGGCTTGTCGTCGGCGAGACCGCGGTTATCGAGGACGACGTCTCGATGCTGCACGGCGTCACGTTGGGCGGCACCGGCAAGCAGGGCGGCGATCGCCATCCGAAGATCCGCAAGGGCGTGCTGATCGGCGCCGGCGCCAAGATCCTCGGCAATATCGAGGTCGGCCAATGCAGCCGCGTCGCGGCCGGCTCGGTTGTGCTCCAGCCCGTGCCGCGCAACAAGACCGTGGCGGGCGTACCGGCCAAGGTGGTCGGGGAAGCGGGCTGTGCCGAGCCCTCGCGCTCGATGAACCAGACGTTCGCCGGCGATTGCGGCGCCTATATCTGACGCGCTCAGCCGGCCGAGCCGGCGAGCCAGTCCATGATCTCGGCCCGGCGCGGATGCGCGCCGGCAGCCGTGGCCGCCGCGAGCGTCAATCGATCGACCGTCGGCATGGCCTGCGGGAAGGGCGCGACGAGCCTGCCCGACGCGAGATGAGGGCCGACGAGACTCATCCGCCCCATCAGGATGCCTGAACCCGACAGGCAGGCATCCAGCGCTAAGCTGTAGAGCGAGAACGCCGGGCCACGGCTCGGATCGATCTTCGTGCCGGGTACGGCGAAGGAAAGCCAGCGCGCCCAGTCGCTGCGCCAGACTGCATCGTGCAACAGTGTCTGCGTGACAAGGTCGGCTGGTGCCGCGAGCTTTGCAGCGAGAGCGGGCGCGCAGACCGGCAGGATCGCGTCGCCCGCCAGTTGAAGGCCACCGCTGGCCGGCGCGTTTTCCCGATAGAACAGCGAGAGATCATAGGGATCGCGCTGCGGATCGGGCGGTTCCTCCATCGCCGAAATCGAGATCTGCAGGGCCGGGAATGCGGCCTGGAGCGCCGGCAGGCGCGGCGAGAGCCAGAGCTGGGCGATGCAGGGCAGGGCGGCGATCGTGAGCGGCCGGTGCGGCTGGGCATCGCGCAGCGCCTGCACCGCCTGTCCCAGCATGTCGAAGCCGCGCGTCAGGCGGGGCAGGGCCTCGCGCGCCGCATCGGTCAGGGTGACGCCCTGCGGCAGACGGCGGAAGACGGCGAAGCCCAATGCCGCTTCGAGCTGCCTGATCTGCTGGGTGACGGCGCCGGCCGTGACGCCGATCTCGTCGGCCGCCTTGGCGAAGCTCTCCAGGCGCGCTGCGGCTTCGAAGGCCCGCAAGGCATTGAGTGAAGGCAGGCGCGGGCGCGGCGGCTTGACCGGCAAGGTGAAACTCCAGGTCGAGGCTGAGAATTTCTCAGCCTGCGAGCGATGAATACTCGTTTGCGCGCGGGCCGGCAAACCGCTGTTATGGCGGTACTGCGGGATTGGGCGGTTCGGGAGACAGGCGAGATGACGGCACTGGGCAGGCGCGATTGGGTTCCGCAAGCGAGCGAGGATTACGTGCTCAAGATTGCAGGCGAGACGGCAAGCCAGCCGCTCGATGCGATCGCGGCGCGGATCGATGCGCTGGCGACCGAGAACCGGACGATCCATGAGCGCGACTGCGTCAACCTAAACCCGGCGACGAATGTCATGAATCCGAAGGCCGAGGCGCTGCTCTCGGCGGGAATCGGCGCGCGGCCCTCGCTCGGCTATCCCGGCGACAAATACGAGATGGGGCTGGAGGCGATCGAGCAGATCGAGATCATCGCCGCCGAGCTCGCCGCCGAGGTGTTCGGCGCGAAATATGCCGAAATCCGCGTGCCCTCCGGCGCCATCGCCAATCTCTACGCCTTCATGATCGCGGCCAAGGCTGGCGACTGCATCATCGCGCCGCCCGGCGAGATCGGCGGGCATGTCACCCATCACGGCGCCGGCGCGGCCGGGCTCTACGGCATCGTCACGCATCCCGCGCCGATCGATCCGGTTCGTTACACCGTTGATGTCGAGAAGCTCCGCGCCGACGCATTGCGCCTGCGTCCGAAGCTGATCTCGATCGGCGGCAGCCTCAACCTGTTCCCGCATCCGATCCGCGAGATTCGGGCCATCGCCGACGAGATCGGCGCGATCGTGCTGTTCGACGCGGCGCATATGTCCGGCATGATCGCTGGCCATGGCTGGCAGCAGCCCCTGGAGGAGGGCGCCCATCTCATGACGATGAGCACCTATAAGAGCCTCGGCGGCCCGCCTTCGGGGCTGATCGTGACCAATGATGCCGAGATCGCCAAAAAACTCGACGCCATCGCCTATCCCGGCCTCACCGCCAATTTCGATGCCGCGAAATCGGCTTCGCTCGCCGTTTCGCTGCTCGACTGGAAGGCGCATGGCCGCGCCTATGCGCAGGAGATGGCAAAGACGGCCAAGGCTTTGGCCGAGGCGCTGTCAGAGCGGCAGGTGCCAGTCTTCGCCCGCGACCGGGGCATGACGACCTCGCATCAGTTCGCGATCGAGGCTGCTGCTTACGGTGGCGGGCAGGCGGCGGCGAAGAAGCTGCGCATGGTCAACATCCTCTCCTGCGGCATCGGCCTGCCGTTGCCCGCGGTCGAGGGCGATGTGAACGGGCTCAGGCTCGGCACGCCGGAGATCGTCCGCTTCGGCATGAATGCGGCGGATATGCCAGAGCTGGCGGGTTATATCGCGGAAGGGCTGAACGGCTCGCGCCCGGCCGAAGCCGTGGCGAAGGACGTCACGGCCTTCCGCGGGCGGTTCCGCAATCTGCATTTCATGCGCTAGGAATCGTTGCCCGGCGCAAAGAAGCAGAGCAATTCGCCGGAATCATCGATGCAGAGATGCCAGCGGCCGTCCGGCGATGGCTTGGCCTTGTCCTGCGGGATTTCGAGCCGCAGCGGCTGCTTGCGCTCGCTCGACCACATCGGATGCTTGCCGGGCGCGATCGTAACGACGAAGCCGCCGGTGACTTCCTGCACGGCTTCCGCCTCGATCGGGGAGCAGTCGGAATCGAGGCAGCAATAGAACGGATAATCCCAGCCGCTCGGCGCCTGATGGGCGAGCGCGACCGTCGCTCCCGAAACCAGGACAGCAGCGATCATCGAGGCAAGAACACGCATCGGCCAGCCCTCGCGATGGAGGCTGCGACCGGAAGGCGGCGAATGCGTGGCGGACGGATTATGCGCCCGTTCCGCCGCCGTAGCGCTCTTCCATCTCGGCGCGCATGGCGTCCGCGCTGAGCAGGCGTGATCCCGCCATCCTGACCGAGCGAATGTTTGCTCCGTCCCGCTCCAGGGTGACGGTCTCACCAGGGCTGTGGAAGCCCGACGCGTGGACGATGCGACCTTGATCGGGAGTTTCGACCGCGATCTCGGCTGCGTCGAGGAAGGGCGTCAGCAAAGCCGGAGCGGCGCAGAGAACGCGGTCGGCGACGGGCACGAGATCGGTCGCACCCCAGAGCGTCCACCAGCGGCCGGTCCAGTCCTGCGTCTTGGCCGAGGGGGCGCCGCGCTCGGCGAAGGTCTTGAGGATATGGACGACGCCATCGAGCCAGGGATGGGCGAGGCCGTCGGTGGCGTTGGTCAGGACCGAGATCGTCAGATCCTGCTTCGGGAGGATGGCGGTGCGGGTGATGAAGCCCTGGAAGCCGCCGGAATGGCCGACCCAGCGCCAGTCACCCTCGCCGCCGGAAATCGTGCCGAGCCCGTAATGGCGGCCGAGGCTGGATTCGTCGTCCGGCCAGAGCCGGCGGGTCATCTCGCGGCGGCTCTTGGCCGAGAGGATGCTGCGCTCGGCATTTGGCGAGAGCTGCGCGAAATAGCGCGCGACGTCGGCGACGGTGCCGACGAAACCGGTGGCGGACGCCATGGCATGGCAGTGATTATCGGCCGGGATGACCGCGCGCCGGCCGAGCAAGTGCCTGCCGCTATGCCCCTTCGCCATCGGCCGCGGACCCCAGAGCCCGATATCGGGTTTGGTTTCGGTGAGACCGACCTTGGCGACGACTTCGTCGGTGATCCATTCGTTGTAGCTCTGGCCGGTCACGGCCTCGATGACGAGGCCGAGCAGGGCGAAGCCGTGGTTCGAGTATTTGAAGCGCTGCGAGCTCGGAAGAACCGGCGGCTTCGCGAGGTCGGCGAGCAGCTCCGCCTTGCTGCAAAAGGGCTTGCGGTCGAGGAACTGCCCGGCATCGGGGCCGTCGCGGGTCAGGCCGGCGCTGTTGGAGAGAACCTGTCCGATCGTGACTTTGGCGACCTCCGGATGCAAACCGTCGATCAGGCTGCCGACCTCGTCGTCGAGCCGCAGGCGGCCTTCGTCGACGAGGCGCAGGATGCCGGCCGAGGTGAAACTCTTCGAATGCGAGGCGATGCGGAAGCCGTGGCGCGGCGTCAGAGCTTCGCCGGTCGCGAGGTTCGCGGTGCCGAAGGCGGCCTCCAGAACGACTTCGCTGCCATCAGAGATCGCAACCGCGCAGCCTGGCTGGTCATGGTGGCGGCGCTGGAAATCGAGCCAGGTCGCGACATAGTCGAGGGCGGGAGCAAGCCACGGCTTCATGATCTCAGGTCCGTCACGGTTCCGGAAGAGTGTGAGCATCGCACGATTCCGCCGATGCCGGACAACCACCGGAAAGGCTGGCCGGCCATGTTCACGGCGGTTGCTTTCGCTTGCCCTTCCCGGCCTGTCGTGGCATCGCTCCCGGCCAATTTCGAAAGGACCCAGGACCGTGGACAAGACCGAACTCGCCAAGCTCGAAGGCTATCTGCGCCGCACCTTCAACAACCATGCGATCAGCGTACGCGCCCGGATGAAGAAGAACGACTCGGCCGAGGTTTATCTGGGCGAGGAGTTCATCGGCATCATCCATGTCGACGACGAGGATGGCGACCGCTCCTTCAACTTCACCATGGCGATCCTGGACGTCGATCTCGAGGACTGAGACGACGGCCGTCAGGCTCGGGCTCGACCCGAGCACCTCGTGACCATGAGGTTCCGGCGCCTCTTGCTACCTGAAATTCTCGGGCCTGCGCCCCGCTTCGCCCGAGAATGACGTGCAATCCTACCGGATCAGCCCGTCGAGCGTCCGCCGGACGCCGCCCAGCATCACGGCCCAGTCGGCGATGATGGCGCGGGGAAAGCGGATGTTCACGTCCATGCCGCGATGCTGGAAGGTAATGCGGCAGGGCTCGTCGAGCCCGGAGCCGGTGTCGATCGGGCAGCGCGCGGCGAAGCCCTTGCCATCGGGGACGGAGACGTAGAATTCGTCGTTCTCGAAGGGCGAGCCCTTGCGGAAGCCGCGCACCACGAGGCCGCCGGGATTGGACCAGACGGTCGGTGTCAGGAAGCGGGCATAGGTGGCGAGCTGCCGCGCCGGCTCGTTGACCCGGTCGGGCGGGCTCAGCGTGACGAGGAGCCGCTTGCGGTTCTCCGGCTGGGCCGGGCCGAGGCTCGGCCAGTCCAGGCGCAGCCGGACCATGCCGACGAGCCGGCTCGTATCACCGTCATCATCGATCCCGGAGAGGTCCTTCGGGATCATCAGGGCGACATCGCCGACGCGGGCCGGCTGCGGCACGGCTCCCGGTTCGTCGCGGCGATGGGTCAGGTAGACGGCCAGCGCCGTCGCCAGCACGCCCGCCGTCAGGATCAGCAGCACCGCCTTCAGCAGTGCACCATCCGCGCGCGGAAGCGGGGCAGTCTGCCGCTGCAGGCGCATGCGCACCATCGAGGTCAGGTGGGCGGCCTGGTGGCCGGGCCGGTGGTAGGGCAGCGATGCGGTCATCCCGGTGCCTTGCGCGCTAGGCTCGTTATCGCATTTTCGTCGTCGCGGACCTTTGGTTCCTCACGCGAACCGGTGCCCACTTCGTTCGAAAATGCTTTCGTCGCGACCACTGAATCACCGACGGCTTAACGCGCCGTAAACCATGACCGCGCCGGTACGGTTAACCATTGGTTAAATCTGTCCTTCACAGGTCGCAGGCCATGCGGCAGGCTCGGGCGTCGCTCTGGTCGAGAGTTCGCGTCCGTGACCATCCAGCCTTCCGCCGTCGAGGCGCTCCAGTCCCTGTTCCTCGGCTTCGCCTTCGCCGGATTGCTGGCGAGCGCGTTCGAGCTGTTCACGGCACGGCGCGCGGATTTCAAGCTGCTGCAGGCGGGCGGGCTCGCTGCCGTCGCCAGCGTGCCGGTGGTGGTCTTCTGCGCGCCCTTCCTGATCCTGCGCAACACCGTGCACAGCCGGCCGTCGGACGGGAAGCCGTTCGCCTTCGTGATGCTCGCGAGCATGACCGCCGCGATCTGGAGTCTGGCCTCGGGGCGGGTCGTGCTCGACCTGCTGCATTTCCTCGGCGCTTGACGACGGGCGCCGCGGGCCTGCAATCCTGAGGGCTCGAACCGTCAGGACAAGCCGATGCCCCTTTATGCGCTCGATGGAACCAGCCCCGAAACCGCCGAGGCCGGAGACTGGTGGCTCGCACCCGATGCGCATGTCATCGGCCGGGTCAGGCTGGCGGCCGGGGTTGGGATCTGGTTCGGCGCGGTGCTGCGTGGCGATAATGAATGGATCAGCATCGGCGAGGGCAGCAATATCCAGGAAGGCTGCGTGCTCCATACCGATATGGGCTTTCCGCTGACGGTCGGCGCCAACTGCACGATCGGCCATCGCGCCATCCTGCATGGCTGCACGATCGGCGAGAACAGCCTGGTCGGCATGGGAGCGACGGTACTCAACGGCGCCAGGATCGGCCGCAACAGCCTCGTCGGCGCCAATGCGCTGGTGACGGAGGGCAAGGAATTTCCCGACAACGCGCTGATCGTCGGCTCGCCGGCCCGCGCGATACGGACGCTCGACGAGAAGGCAGCGGACGGGATCACGGCCTCGGCGCGCGCCTATGTACAGCGCTGGCGGCAATTCGCGGCCGGCCTGCAACGGCTGGATTGAAGCCAAAAACGCAGCGGGCCGGCTTCCCGATGTGGAAAGCCGGCCCTTGGCGAAACCCGATCCCTTGGGGACGGGTGGGTGGGGACGTGACCGAGCCTCGCCGTCCTTATCGCCGCAGCCGACCTGTGGCCGCGGCAGTCTTCCTCAACGCTGCACCGAGGCGACCGTCGGGGTCTGCGCGCCGCCGAGCGAGGTCCAGCCCGTGCGGTACTGGGACTCGCGCTTGACATAGACGTAACCGGTCTGGCTCCAGGGCAGGATGGCGTTGCGCTTGTTGTCGAGGATGAAATCGCCGCGATCGGTGCGGATCATCAGCACGGCGTGGCCTGCATTCTCCTCATCGATCACCACGGTGACCAGCATGGCGCGGCGGGGGAGACCAGCTTCGGCCAGGCGCTTGCGCTTCAGCAGAACGTAGTCCTCGCAATCGCCCTTGCCGTCGGTCGGGATGTCCCAGCGGTCGACGAGGCCCCAATGATCCTCGTCGGTGATCGCCTCGATCTCGCGATTGATCGTGTTGTTGACGGCGACGATCGTCTTCCAGAGCTTGGAGTTCACTTCGATCCGCTCGGCCTCGCGGGTGTCGACGCGGCATTCCGACGGCATACGCTTGCAGAAATCCGTCCAGGCATAGGGTGCACGGGCGTCGCCGGAAGCATCGGCCGGAAGGCTCGCCACCGGGATGCCGGCCGAGCCCTGAGCCTGAGCCGAGGTCGCGCCGGTCATGACGACCATGGCGGCCAGTGCGGTACCAATCAGATTGCGATGGAGTGAGAGCATGTCGTCCCCTTTCTGTCCCGGGGAGACGATGCGCGGCGGCAGATGGATTCGAACTGAAATGGAAACGTACAAATTTATGTATTCGGCCGTCACGGCAGCCAAGTAAAAATCAGGATCAACCTTGTTCGAAATCGGAAGTAATGATTCGATGCGATCGAATAACCAGTCGTTAACCGTTAATTGTTCGTTGTGCTGAAAGGGTCGATTAACCTACTCAATCGTTACCGCGCTGAGGCGGCACGGAGGGCGTCGGGTGGTTCGCCGAATCCGGGGCGTAGCCGTGGAGAGGGCCGCGAGATCGAGTGGAACGCCAGCCTGCGATGAGGAATTGTTCCCGACCGACTCAGGTTCGAAAGGCTCGCCGCTATGACTGCACTGACGATCTGGACCTATGATTGGGTGCCCGAGGGCGTGTGGGGTTTCGTCCGCGACCTCAGGCTGAGATGGGCGTGCGAGGAGGCCGGTCTCGCCTACGGCGTTCGCACCATCCCGTTCGACGGTCGCGAGACCAACCATCTCGCGCGTCAGCCCTTCGGTCAGATTCCATTCTTGGACGATGGCGACGTGAAGCTGTTCGAGAGCGGGGCAGGCCTGCTGCACCTGGCCCGGAAAAGCGAGACGCTGATGCCGGTCGATCCGATCGGGGAAGCGGAAACGCTGCAATGGACGCTGGCCGCGCTCAATTCGATCGAGATGGTCGCCGTGCCCTGGTGGTTCCTGACGGTCTCTGGTGCCGCCGACAATCAACTGACGGGATGGCTCGGCATGCGCCTCGGCCAACTCGAAACGCTCTTGGGCGAACGCGAGTGGCTCGCGGCCGGCCGCTTCACCGTCGCGGATCTGCTGATGGCGGATGTGCTGCGGGTCGAGAAGCTCCGCGCCTTCGGCGACCGGCCGGCAACGGAGGCGTATGTCGCCCGCATCACCGATCGCCCGGCCTTCCGCAAGGCCAAAGCCGATCAGACCGCCTTGTTCAAGGCTGCCGACGCGAAGCGGCGTGCCTGAATGTGATGCGGAAAGGGCAGGAGGCCCGCAAAGCGGGCTTCAGAGCTCCAGGTTCTCGTCGAGCAGATCGGCCGAGAGCGGGAAGCGGAATTCGGCGGCGTAGCCGCCGTCGAAGCGGCGCACGACGCGGGCCGGCGTCGTGCCGAGGCGAACCGGCGTGTTGATCGGCAGGTCGAGATCGCTGGAGAAGGCGGCGCCCGAGAGCGAGATGTCGATGATGCGGACGATATGCTCGGTGCCGTCATCCATCATCAGGACCGAACGCGGATTGCGCGGCACGATGCGCTCGTGGCGGCGATCCTCGGGCAGGCCGAGCTCTTCGCGATTGGCGAGCCAGGTCAATTGTGCCGTGAATTTCTCGCGCTTGCGGCTGGTCGCGGTGATGGTCATCGCGAAACCTTCGGCCGTGGTGCGGACGCAGGTGCCTTCGATGCGGCCGAGATGCTCGAGATAGACGATGACGCGTTCGCCGGGCCGGGCCTTGGCCGGCGCCGCGAGATGGACGCCGCCAGGCGAAATGTCGATCGACTGGCAGGGATATTCCATGCGGTTCGGCAGCATGTAGCGCCCCAGCAGCACGACCTTCATGCGGAAATGCCGCCTGCGCTCAGCAGGGAAAGCAGCCGCACGGGGCGTTTTGAGGGCGCTCAACATCAATTCCCGACCTGGATTCCGGGGTGATCCTAGGCGGGTTGGGTTAACGTAACGTTCAGATCAAGCCCGCCCGCCCGGTAATACCACGAGACGGGGCGGTTCGGCACGGCGCTGCGTGGCGGGTAGGCGTGCGGCCGCCGCGGGCCAGAGCATCCTGAGCGAGATCATCCGCATCGATTCGATGGTATCGAGGCCGAGCCAGTCCGGCGACAGGGCAGGCGAGAGCGCGCCCAGCACGCGGGCATGGGTGCGGCCCCGATAACGCAACGGCAGCAGCAGCAGTTCGAGATAGATCGGGGTGCCGGTCGCCGACTTGCCCGAGAGACCGGCAACCGCCCCTGCGCTCTCGTCCATCACGGTCTGGACGAGGCGGCGCATGTCGCCCTGGGCCTCGACATCGGCCCAGAGCGCGGTGAAGGCCCGGCCGCGCAATTCCCGGCCGATCAGGGCGCAGAGTCGCGTCCCTGCGAGCCGGAAGACCGGGCCGATCGGCTCGTTCTCCAGCACGAAGGTGTCGGCAAGGGCGTGCCGCAAGGCCCCGGGCTCGATCTCGCCGCGCTCCGGCGCGGCCCGGTCGCCGCGCAACCCGTCCCAATATTCGAAAACCAGACGTGTGCTCGCGTTCTTCATCCTGTGCCCATATTGCCGTCTGTCTCTCCCCGGAGCGGCCTCGCGTCCGAAGATGACGCGGATCCGTTCGAAAGGAGGACGAATCAGTCCCTCGGAAGATCGCTGACGCATTCGCCGTGCCGTCTTGCCACCGCCGCCTGAGTCGGGGGAGGCGGCAGGGTCGTTAGGGTTAATCAAGTGTTGCGATTGTGGATGATCGTTAAAATGCGCATCAATTGCCCCGGAATTCGCGGGTGCGGACAGCATGCGCGGCACGAGGTGGAGGGGGGCGTGAGCCAGCCGCCCGGCACGACCGGGCGGCCTCACAGCCGGCGAAAAAGGGGACGGCGCGAGCTGCTCCCCTTTTTCGTTGAGTCGGGGCCGCCGGCCGCTTGCGCCGCGCCGGTGCTTCGGCAAGTGTGACGGTCGCATGGCTTCCCACGATCCTTCCCCGCCGCGGCGCGAGCCCGTCTTCAACCTGCCTTCGGTCGTGGTCTGGCTGCTGGCGGTCCTGGTCCTGATCCAGGCCGGCCGCTCGCTTTTGTCGGATTATGACGATTACGTGCTGATGTCCTGGCTGGCCTTCGTGCCGGCGCGATTGACGCTCTGGCTTTCGCCGGGCCGGATCGACGACGTCGTCGGCGCGATGGCGCAGTCCACGGCAGGACAGGACGTGGTCGAGCGACTGCAACTCGTCAGGCTCCTGCTCGCCGATGGCGGGGTCCGCCTCTGGACGGTCCTGACCTATGGCTTCCTGCACGGCTCCTGGCTGCACCTTGTCTCCAATGCGGTCTGGCTCGCGGCTTTCGGCAGCCCGGTCGCGCGACGACTCGGACCTGGCCGCTTCCTCAACCTGGTGGCGCTGGCGACCATCGGCGGGGGGCTGCTGCACTGGTGGTCACGCGATCTCGACGTGCTGCCGCTGGTCGGTGCCTCCGCCGGCATTTCGGGGGCGACGGCGGCAGCGGTCCGCTTCGTCTTCGCGCCGGGCTTGCGCTTCGGCGAGCTCGGCGACGACGCGGTCGTCAAGGCGATCCCGGCCGAACCGCTCGGGCAGCTCTGGCGCAACTCGCGCGCGCTGCTGTTCATCGCGATCTGGTTCGTGACGAATATCCTGTTCGGCGCCGGGCTCGTGCCGATTTTCGGCGAGGAGACCAGCATCGCCTGGGAAGCCCATATCGGCGGCTTCGTCGTCGGGCTGCTGCTGTTTCCGCTGCTCGACCGGGGCCAGCAGCGGCGCTGACAAGAGCGGCCCCGGTCCGCTTCCCGCGATCTTGCCTGCGTCATGGTCTTCGCCCACACTCGCTTCATTGCGAAGCACTTCCCGAGCCAGCCGGCATGGAGAGTCTTGCCGGCGCTTGCGGAGTTCCAGCGAAACCGCGCGCCGGAAACGGCGCGCCTGCGAGGAGGGATGAGCCATGAATGTCGAGCAGTTGCTGAGCGGCAAGGGACATGATGTCATCTCGATGCAGCCGCATCGGACGCTGTCCGAGGCGATCCGCACGCTGAGTGAGAAGCGCATCGGTGCCGTGATCGTCATGGGGGCGGATGGCGCGCTGGTGGGGATCCTGTCCGAGCGCGACATCATCCGGGCGCTCGGCGAGTTGGGCGGCGCGGCGCTGGAGAGCGCGGTCTCGCGCTCGATGACCTCGAAGGTCGTGACCTGTCGGCCGCAGACCAGCGTCGACGAGCTGATGGAGATCATGACGACCGGCCGCTTCCGCCACGTCCCGGTGGTCGAGAACGGGCGCGTCACCGGCATCGTCTCGATCGGCGACGTGGTGAAGCACCGGGTCGCCGCGATCGAGGCCGAGAGCCAGGCGATGCGCGACTACATCGCCATGGCCTGATGTCAGCTGCGCGGCCGGAGGGCTTCAGCTCTCCGGCGCGATATGGTTCGCGGCAACGAGGGTCGCGATGTCGTCCAGGGCCCGCCGTGCCGCCTGCCGGCCGAGCTCGATGGTCTCGCCGGCGCGGTGGAAATCGAACAGGCCGATGCGGCCGAGCTTCGGGCCGATCATCACGTCCGGCGGATCGCCCGCCAGGCGCGAGCGCGAAATCCGGTCCTGCGTGATGTTGAAGGCGTCGATCATCACGCCGGCGAGGCCGGGACGGTTCTCGGCCGGGCGGCCGACGATGTTGCGGACGCGCTTGGCCGCGCCGCTGATCCCGTCATACCAGCGCGGCTCCGGCTCGACCCGCAGCTCCGGCACGAGCGGATCGGGGTCGGAGCTCTGATCCTGGATGGTCGTGCCGCGGCCCGCGAGATCGCTGTTGAGGTTGACGCAGATCACGACATCGGCGCCGAGCGCGCGCGCCGCCGTGACCGGGACCGGGTTGACCAGTGCGCCGTCCATCAGCCAGCGTCCGCCGAGCTTCACCGGGTCGAAGATGCCGGGCAGCGCGTAGGACGCCGTCAGCGCCTCGACCAGCGGGCCATGGGTCAGCCAGATTTCGTGGCCGAAGCCGAGCTCGGTCGCGACGGCGACGAAACGGCGATCCAGCTCCTCGATCCGGATACCGTCGAGATGCTGTTCGAGCAGGCGCTTCAGGCGGCCCCCCGCGATCAGCCCGGCGCCGCCGATATGGAAATCCATCAGGCCGACGATGCGGCGCTTGGTCATGCTGGTGGCGAATTCGCTGAGTTCGGGCAGCTTGCCCGCGGCAAGGCAGCCTCCGACCACGGCGCCAATCGACGTCCCGGCGATAACGTCTGGGCCGAAGCCGGCCTCGATCAGCACTTCGAGAGCGCCGATATGGGCCCAGCCGCGCGCCGCACCACCGCCGAGCGCAAGGCCGATCTTCGGCCGGACCAGAGCCGGCTGGCCCTCGACCGGGCGCATGTCATTCATTGCGGCACCACCTCCGCCGAGACCAAAGGCTCGCCGCGCGACACCATCCCACCGCATGGGCTTGTCCCTCCGTGGAATGAGAGGGTCGCAGAAGCCGATGAGCGAAAGATGAACGGCCAGCCTCCGGCCATTATCGCCTCTCTTTGACGGATCCGTGAAGGCGTGCCGGCGGCATCGACGATGTGCGCCGGCTTCAATCCGGTCAGTCGCAAACGATCAGCGGCTTGTCCGCTTCGTTTCGCAGCGGCTGGACCCGGTAGAAGCAGGAGCAGCGCCCGGTATGGCAACAGCCGCCGTCGCCGGCGACCTTCACCTTGATCCAGAGCGCGTCCTGGTCGCAATCGACTCGCATCTCGACGATGGTCTGGATCTGGCCGGAAGTCGCACCCTTGTGCCAGAGTTCCTTGCGGGAGCGCGACCAGTACCAGGCCTGGCCGGTCTCGATCGAGCGTTTGAGCGCCTCGGCATTCATATGGGCGACCATCAGCACCGCGCCGCTATCGGCCTCCGTCGCGACGACCGTCACCAGGCCGTTCGCGTCGAAGCGGGGGCTCAGCACCGTGCCCTCCTCGAGGGCGTGCTTGTCGGGCGCGGTGGGGAAAAGGCTCATCTCGGCTCCGTCGGGAGATCGTGCTGCAGCATGACCCTGCGGTCATTCTCGGGCGGAGCGAAGCGCAGACCCGGGGAATCTCTTGCAGGAAAGGGCGCTTTCTAGTCCTGAGATGCTCGGGTCAAGCCCGAGCATGACAGCTTGTCCAAGATGGCGGACAACCGAGACCGCTACAGCCCCGGTGATTTCACCATGGTGAAGAAGCGGACCTGCTCGGACGTGTCGTCACGGAAGATGCCGCGATATTGCGATGTCATGGTCGAGGAGCCCTGCTTCTGCACGCCGCGCATCGACATGCACATATGCTCGGCCTCGACGAGGACGGCGACGCCGCGCGGCTCCAGAACCTCCTCGATCACGTCGGCGATCTGGGCGGTCATCGTCTCCTGTGTCTGCAGGCGGCGGGCATAGACATCGACGATGCGGGCGAGCTTCGAGAGGCCGACCACGCCCTTCGACGGGTAATAGCCGATATGCGCCTTGCCGACGAAGGGCACCATGTGGTGCTCGCAATGCGAATAGAACGGGATGTCGCGGACGAGGATCATGTCGCGATAGCCCTCGACCTCCTCGAAGACACGGTCGAGGATATGGCGCGGGTCCTCGGCATAGCCCTTGTAGAATTCCTTGTAGGCCTTGGCGACGCGTCGCGGCGTGTCAGCCAGGCCCTCGCGCGACGGATCGTCGCCCGCCCAGAGCAACAGCGTGCGGACAGCGGCCTCGGCCTCTTCCTGTGTCGGCTTGCGGACCAGAAACTTGTCGGCGGAGGGGCTGATAGCCCCCTCGACGGACAAGGACTTAACCACAGGGATCATGTGGTGCCTCCCGTTGGGACGATGGAGCCTTGCGAACCGCCCCTTGAAGGCTGCGGCTGCTCGGCTGGTGCGACAAGTTTGATGCCTCACGGCGGAAGAGGTTCCCATGCCCTCCCGTTTTGCGGCGATCAACCTTATATTGGGTTCTGGTGCCGGTCATTCCAGACCGGCGAGAGATCGAACCATGCTGGACGACGTCTACAACAAGCGCATCCTCTCGCTTGCCGCCAATATCCCCCTGCTGCAGCGCCTGTCATCGCCCGATGCGACGGCGCGCGCCCATTCGAAGCTATGCGGCTCGACCGTGACAGTCGATGTCACCATGGAGGGCGATGTCGTCACCGGTTTCGGCCATGAGGTGAAGGCCTGCGCGCTGGGGCAGGCCTCGTCCTCGATCATGGCGCGCCATGTCGTCGGGTCGACGGCGGCGGAATTGCGGGAGGTGCGCGAGCAGGCGCGCGCCATCCTGAAGGACAATGCCGAGCCGCCCGAGGGCAAATGGGCCGATCTCGCCGTGCTCGTGCCGGTGCGCGACTTCAAGGCGCGCCATGCCTCGACGATGCTGACCTTCGACGCAGTGGTCGATGCGATCGACCAGATCGAGGCGAAGCGGCGCGAGGCCGCGGCCTAGCCGTTTTTCACTTCACGCCGAAGGCGACACGGATTTCCGGCAGGGTCTCGTCGAAGCGGGCCTTGAAGGCGTGGTCCGCCAGCAGGGCCTTGGCGACGGCGCGGCCGACCTTGTCGCCGGCAACGATATCGCTGGGATAGTGGAAGCCGCAGATCAGGCGGCTCTCGTCATAGCTCTTTACCCGTTCTTCCAGTTTGTCCGACAGCTCGGGGATCGCCGCCTTGAGAAGTTCGGCATAGAGGGCTGCGGTCGCGGCATGGCCGGACGGGAAGGAGGTGCCGACCGGCCGCGCACCGGGGCAGGGCTTGACCCGGACCTTGGCCCAGAGCTGGAAGGGACGCTGGCGGCTGGTCAGGCGGTTGACGCTCTTCAGGAGGATACCGAGCTCGACCTGCGCCTCGCGGAACAGCAGCCGCACCTCGCGATGGGTGTTGTCGACATAGCCAGTGTCCATGCCGTTCAGAAAGTTCACCAGGGCCTGACGCTGGTCCGCGATCGCGGCCTTCTCGCGCTCGGGCGTGCGGTTCAGCACGATCTGCTGGACCTGTTCGAACTCTGCCTTGCCCTCGGGGCTGTTCTGCGCCGGCGGCAGGCCGATGATATGGGCGATGTCGAGCTTGGCGCCGTCGAGCCAGAGCAGGTAAGGCCGCTGCTGGGCGGAAGCCGGCACGGCGAGGCCGAGGCCGAGCGCCAGTCCGGCACCGAACAAGGCTTTGCGAATGGGGGCTTGGCGAAAGCGAACGGCGCGCATCATGTGTCCGGTGTCGAGCAAGGGAAGCGGTTCTGGTGACGGCTGAACGGAACGAAGCAGACGATCTATTTCAGCGTCTTTTTGTTAAGCAAAGATGTTCGCGCTTGCGAAAGGCAGCGCTTTTGCCTCGGAAAGCCGCTCATATCGCGATTCGTGGCTATCAGCTCAGCCTTTCGATGCTGGTCGGGCGGCATTGCCGGCACTGGCCGAGCTGCTCGGCCTATACCGACGAGGCGATCCTGCGCTTCGGCTTGTGGCGCGGCGGCTGGGTTGGTTTCGCGCGGATCTGCCGCTGCAACCCATGGGGCACCAGCGGCGTCGACATCGTCTGCGAGGCATTGCCGCCCGATGCGAGGTGGTATAGGCCATGGTCCTATGGCCGCTGGCGCGGGACAAACGTGCCGGCGGCTTTCGATTCCGACGCCGAACCGACTGCGGGCGGCGGAACGTAACCCTCACATTCGCAGCCGGTCTGACTTACGGGGTCCGTATCCCCGAGTGAGCAGGAGCACGATCGATGACGATCTCCCTGACATTTCCCGATGGCGCCAAGCGCGAATTCCCCTCCGGCATCACCGGGGCCGAACTCGCCAAGGGCATTTCCCCCTCTTTGCTGAAGCGCACCGTCGCGATGGCGCTCGACGGCACGGTCGTCGATCTCGCCGACCCGATCACCGCCGATGCGAAGATCGAATTCCTGAACCGGGAAGACCCGCGTTCGCTCGAACTGATCCGGCACGACACCGCCCACGTCCTTGCGGAAGCGGTGCAGGAGCTGTTTCCGGGCACGCAGGTGACGATCGGCCCGGTGATCGAGAACGGGTTCTTCTACGATTTCGCCCGCAACGAGCCCTTCACGCCTGAAGACTTCCCAGCGATCGAGAAGAAGATGCGCGAGATCATCGCGCGCGACAAACCCTTCACCAAGGAGGTCTGGAGCCGCGACAAGGCCAAGGATTTCTTCGCCGGGAAGGGCGAGGCCTACAAGGTCGAGCTGGTCGATGCGATCCCCGCCGACCAGACGCTGAAGATGTACGCGCAGGGCGACTGGATCGATCTCTGCCGCGGCCCGCACATGACCTCGGTCGGCAAGGTCGGCAATGCCTTCAAGCTGATGAAGACGGCCGGCGCCTATTGGCGCGGCAACTCCGACAACGCGATGCTGACCCGCATCTACGGCACGGCCTTCGCGAAGCAGGAAGAGCTCGACGCCTATCTCAAGCAGCTCGAGGAGGCGGAGAAGCGCGACCACCGCAAGCTCGGCCGGGAGATGGACCTGTTCCATTTCCAGGAGGAGGGGCCGGGCGTCGTGTTCTGGCACTCCAAGGGCTGGCGCCTGTTCCAGGAGATCATCGCCTATATGCGCCGGCGCCTCGCCGCCGACTATGAGGAGGTGAATGCGCCGCAGATCCTCGACAAGTCGCTCTGGGAGACCTCGGGCCACTGGGGCTGGTACCAGGACAACATGTTCGCGGTGAAGTCGGCCTCGGCCTTCGAGAACCCGGCCGATGCCGAGCGCGACCATCGCGTTTTCGCACTGAAGCCGATGAACTGCCCCGGCCATGTCCAGATCTTCAAGCACGGTCTGAAGAGCTATCGCGATCTGCCGATCCGGCTTGCCGAATTCGGCAATGTCCATCGCTACGAGCCGTCCGGCGCGCTGCATGGGCTGATGCGCGTGCGCGGCTTCACGCAGGACGACGCGCATATCTTCTGCACGGAAGAGCAGCTGGCGGCCGAATGCCTGAAGATCAACGACCTGATCCTTTCGGTCTATGAGGATTTCGGCTTCACTGACGATCTCGTCATCAAGCTCTCGACGCGGCCCAAGAAGCGCGTCGGCTCCGACGCGGTCTGGGACCATGCCGAAGACGTCATGACCAAGGTGTTGGAGCGGATCGCTCAGCAATCCGGCAACCGGATCAAGACCGAGATCAATCCGGGCGAGGGCGCCTTCTACGGGCCGAAATTCGAGTATGTGCTGCGCGATGCCATCGGTCGCGACTGGCAATGCGGCACGACGCAGGTCGACTTCAACCTGCCGGAGCGCTTCGGTGCCTTCTATATCGGCGCCGATGGCGAGAAGAAGCAGCCGGTCATGGTCCATCGCGCCATCTGCGGCTCGCTGGAGCGCTTCACCGGCATCCTGATCGAGCATCATGCCGGGCATTTCCCGCTCTGGCTGGCGCCCGAGCAGATCGTCGTCTGCCCGATCACTTCCGAGGCGGACGCCTATGCCGAGGATGTGACGATGGCCCTGATGGGCGCCGGTCTCAGGGCGCGCGCCGACCTGCGCAACGAGAAGATCTCGTACAAGGTGCGCGAGCATTCTCTGGCCAAGGTCCCGGTCATCCTCGCCGTCGGCAAGCGCGAGGCCGAGGAGAAGACCGTGACGGTCCGCCGCCTCGGCAGCCAGGCGCAGACGGTGATGACGCTCGACGAGGCGCTTGCGGCGCTCGGCCAGGAGGCGCTGGCGCCGGATCTGGCGCGCCGGAAGGCCGTGAAGGTGGCCTGACGACTTGCCGCCCAACGATTGTCATTCCGGGGCGCGCGTAAGCGCGAACCCGGAATGACAAAGGCGTTTGCGCGCCCCTAGCGAATCCTGGCCTCGCCATGCCAGATTGCCGGCGATGCTGACAGGCTCCTATCGCAAGCGGCTCGAAGCCGATCTTCCCCGCTGGGTCACTGAGGGCTGGCTCAGCGCCGAGAATGCCGGCGCGATCCGACGTTCGGTCGCGCGTGAGCAGGGCGGCATCCGCCTGCCTGCCGTTATCGGCCTGCTCGGCGGTCTGCTGATTGCGGCGAGCGTCGCGGCGTTCGTCGCGGCGGGCTGGGAGGATATCCCGCGCCTCGTCAAGCTTGGCATGATCCTCGCGGCCATCGCGATCTGCATCGCCTATGCGTTCCGGCTGGAGCGGCAGGGATCCCCGCGCGGCGCCGATGCCGCCGTGACCTGCGGCGTGCTGATCTTCGGCGCGGGCTTGGCACTGGTCGGCCAGATGTACCATCTGCCGGCGGACTGGCCGGGCGGGGCCCTGCTGGTGGCGCTCGGCGGCCTGATCGCCGCTGTCCTGATGCGCTCGAACGGCGCGCTGGCGATCGCGCTGATCGCGATCTGCGCCTGGAGCGGCGGGCGCTGGGAGGAGGCGCGCAGCGGCGCCCATCTTGGCTTCTTCATCCTCTATCTGCCGGCTCTGTGGCTCTCGCTGTCGCGCGATAACCGGCTGGTGCATCACCTCGTTGTGCTCGCAGCCGCTGCCTGGCTTGCGATGGCGCCGGGCTATGGGCTGTTCGACCGCTTCGATTACGGACTGCTGGCCTATGGGCTGGCGCTCGCCGTGTTCTATGTGGCGCTGGGGGCGCTGGCGCTCGACCGGGGCCTGCCTTCGGTGCTCACTGCCTGCCTGCCCTGGGGGCTGCTCGGGCTGGTGCTGGTGCTGAACACGGAGCTGATCCGCATCCTCGACCGCGACGAGGCGCGGGCGGGACACGCCTTCCGCTTCGTCTTCCTGGCCTATGCGGTCGCCATTCCCGTCGTCGCCTGTCTGGCCGGCTTCGCGCGGGAGCGGCGTTTCGCCTGGCCGCTGGCGGCGGGCCTCGCCTTCGCCTTGCTGGTGCCGGCCGTGTTCTGGACCGGCATCGTCACCGCCATGGCCGGCAAGATCATCGTCGCGAGCCTCGTGCTGCTGACCGCGACGGCGCTGGTGGTGGCCGGGTCGGTCGGAGGCATCAGGCGATTGGTGCTGGCCGGCTCGGTGCTGTTCGGCGTCGCTATCCTGATCCTCCTCTGGCAGACGATCGGGACATTGCTCGACCAGTCGCTGTTCTTCCTCGTTGCGGGCGCGGCGCTGCTGGCGATCGCCTCCGGCGCGCGGCGGCTCTTCGCCCGCCTCAACCCGCCTGAGAAGGAAGCTGCCTGATGCGCGCACTTTCGGCCGACAGCCTCGTCGCCAAGGTGCCGCTGCTCTGGCGCGCGCTGGCCACCGCATTGCTGCTGGGGCTCGTCCTGCTCGCGCTGGTCGAACAGCGGGCGCGCATCCTGCGTGGCGGTGCCGAAATCCGGCTGCGGAGCGTACCGGTCGATCCGCGCGACCTCTTCCGCGGCGATTACGTCATCCTCTCCTATCCGATCAGCACGGTGGAGACCGACGCCGCCGGCAAGGCCGAGTTCGAGCGTGGCGAGCGGGTCTATGTCAGCCTCGGCCGCGACGAGCAGGGCTTTGCCAAGGCAATCGGCGTCACGCGGGATTGGCCGAAGGCCGGCGACGGCACGGTGGTGATCGCCGGGCGTGTCACAGCGACCTCGGCCTGCGCCACCAATGCGAACGGTGATGTCGATTGCAGCGGACGGCGCAACCGCCTGCGCATCGCCTATGGGCTCGAGAGCTATTTCGTGCCGCAGGGCGAGGGCAAGGCGATCGAGACCACCGACAAGGCCCGGATCGAGGTCGTGGCTGCCGTCTCGTCGTCGGGCGAGGCCGCGATCAAGCGCCTGTTGATCGATGGCAAGCCGGTTTACGCCGAGCCGCCATACTGAGGCGCATTGGCCGTTCGCATGAAGGCGCTGCGGTCTCTTAAAAGAGCGAGTCATCCCGGACGGAGCGAAGCGGAGATCCGGGATCCATTCCTGAACCTCAACCGGAAGCGCTCCGGCATGGATCCCGGGTCAAGCCCGGGATGACCCGCATATTTTCCTTGAACCTCAGCGGGCTCTGAGAGGCACCCGGCATCACATTGCCGTGTCGTCCTCGCCCCGTCTCAACCCTGCCGCAAAGCCGCTCATGATCCGCCACACGCGCTTGTGACAACACGCCGCGTGACGCGAATCCTCAGGAGTTATATGAACGGCAGATGAACAGGTTCGACAACGAACGTTCATCTTGAGAGCGGCGAGCCGGGAACAGTCATCGGCCCGCCAGCGTTTCGATCCTGAATTCCGGCCTGCTGACGGCAGCCTCGCTGAAGGGCTTGCATCCCGTGTCCTCTCATACTTCGTTCAGGCGCTTCCTGCTTCTTGGCCGACCGGCCGTGGACGCGGTGCTGGCCGCGCCGGGGCGGGATGCGCGGATCGACGTGATCCGCGGGCTTTCCCTGCTGATCATCTTCATCAACCACATGCCGGGAAACGTGGTCTCGGCCTATATGCCGCATAATTTCGGCTTCTCGGACGCAGCCGATATCTTCGTGCTGCTGGCCGGCGTTTCGGCGACGCTGGCCTATGGCGGGCTGATCGAGCAGCGCGGCTTCGCGGTCGCAGGCCTGAAGCTCGGCGCGCGGCTCTGGACGCTCTACATCGCCCATCTCGCGGTGTTCATCATCGTCTGCGGCGTCGTCGCCACGGCGGTGACGCGGACGCAGAACCCGCTCTATATCGAGGCGATCAACATCCAGCCCTTCTTCCGCGACACGGTCGAGGCGCTGATCGGCGCGCTGACGCTGACCTACCAGCCGTCCTATCTCGATATCCTGCCGCTCTATATCGTGCTGCTGGTGCTGTTCCCGGTGATCTACTACGCGGCGCGGCTGAGCCCGCTGCTGACGCTGGCCTGCTCGCTGGCGATCTGGCAGATGGCGCTCGCCTTCGAGCTCAACCTGCCCAATGGCAATGCCGGCGTCTGGTTCTTCAATCCCTTCGCCTGGCAGGTCATTTTCACGCTTGGCATCGTCATCGGCCGGGCGGCGCAACTCGGCATCCGCGCGCCGCGCCTGCCGTGGCTCGACGTCGCGGCGGTCGCCTTCATCGTTTTCGCCTGGGTGGTGAAGACCTCCAGCGGCAATCCGACCGGTATCGCTGCCCTGAACGACTGGTTCGATTCCGTGCAGCTCGGCTCGGACAAGACCAATCTCGCCTGGACGCGCATCCTGCATATCGGGGCGCTGGCCTGGCTGGCGATCCGCTGGCTGCCGTCGGGGATGGCGCTGGCGAAGGCTGCGCCCGGCCGCATGCTCGCCAATGCCGGGCAGAATTCGTTGCATGTCTTCTGCGCGGGTGTCGTGCTCTCGATCATCGGGCAGATCCTGCTGGCGGAAACATCCTTCGATCTGGGCGTTCAGTTGCTGATATGCGCCGGTGGCGCTACAATTCTGACAGGGTTAGGGATTTTCCTGTCGTGGTACCGTTCGATCACGAAACGCGGCGCAAGCGCCGAGACGGCCCCGGCCCGTGGCGCACCGCCAGCGCGGCCTTCCTTCTCCTCGCACTGAATTCCGCGGCGGGCGCGGCGCCGATGCCGCCGCCGCCCGATATCCGCTGCCGTGCGGAAGCGGCCAAGACCCTGTTCCAGCCGCGCCTGCCCGCGGCGCGCAAGGCCCTTCAGGAAACCGGCCGCCTGACTGTCGTGGCGCTGGGCTCCTCGGCGACTGCGGGTTCCGGTGCCAGCGCCGACGACAAGAGCTATCCGGCCGTGCTCCAGGCGGAATTGCGCCGGCGCCTGCCCGGGGCGGAGGTCAGGGTCGTCAACAAGGGCGTCGGCGGCCAGTCGGCCTATGACATGCTGCTGCGCATGCAGGCCGACGTCGTCGAGGAGAAGCCGGCGATCGTGATCTGGCAGACCGTCATCAACGATGCGATCCGCGATATCGGCGAGGAGAAGCTCGCCAAGATCCTGCGCAAGGGCGTGGGCAAGGCCCGCGCCGCCGGGATCGAGATGATCCTGATGGATCTGCCCTGGCTGCCGCGCGAGGGGCGCTACCCGCATTACGACGATTACCGCGCCGTGCTGGTGAAGACGGCGCAGGATCAGGGGGTCTCGCTCTTCCCCCGCTATGCGATGATGAAGGGCTGGTCGAATTCGCGCCAGTTCACGCCGGAGGAACTCGTCGGCATGGACGGGCTGCATCTGGTCGATGCCGGTTACCGCTGTTTGGCGCTGCGGCTGGCCGACGGGATCGTCGCCGGAATCGGGCCGGTGAGGATCGAGACGGCCGGCAAGGGAAAGCCGACGAACTGAGGCGGGTGCCTCGGGCTACTTCGCCAAAACCTCGATATCGCGGTCGCTGCCCGACTCGACCTTGAAGTCGCGGGAATAGACCTGCCCCTCCTGTCGGGCGATCAGCACATAATCGCCCTCCGCCAGAATGACCTGCGGGAAGGCGCCGATTGCCTCGCGGATGACGTCGCCGCCCGGGGTCAGCACACTGAAGGCAGTGCCGGCGAAGGCTTCACCGCCGGCACTGGCGACGAGCTTCAGCGTGACCTTGGCGGCGCGGTGATGCAGCGTCGCATCCGTTACCTTGCCGTTCTCGACCTTCACATCGGCGCGCTGGATCGCGTTGGAATCTCCGTAGGTCGAGACGACGTGATAGGTGCCCTCCGGCAGGCGGATGATCTCGCCGGCCTTGGCGCCGTTCGTGATCAGCCGACCTTCCGAGTTGCCCTGCAAGGGCACGAAAACCGAGAAGGACAGCAGCGTCCCCGGGATCGGGGCATCGCCGATCGAACCCGCGAGCGAGAGCGCGCCGGCGCTGATCTGGACCTGATCGCGCAGTCCCTGCTGGCCGAGGCTGACACGCTTCGTGCCGCTGGCGAAGCCGTAACCGGCATGAACGGTGTAGTTGCCGGGCGGCAGCGAAAAGGCGGGCTCCGGCTCGGAGGAGCGTGCGACGATCCGGGGCGACGCACCATCGACGCTTTCGCTCACGACGCGCCAGTTCAGCCCCGAGCGGATCGGCTTGCGGTCGGCCGCGAACTGGGCGGAGACGGAGAGGCGCGCCAGTCCGTTCGGCGCGACCGGCTGCCCTTGCATGGGGGCGGGGGCAGGGGTGTCTGCACCGGGGCCGGGATCGGGAGCCTGGGCGCCGGCGAGATTGGGCGCAAGCAGGACGGCCACGGCGAAGACGGCGCCCGCAAGGCGGCGGCCAGCTTCAAAACCATTTGGATTTTTGTCGTGTCGCATTCTCTTCACGCGAACCGGTGCCCACTTCGCCTGAAAATGCTCCAATTCAAGCATGCTTTTCGTCCTCGGCGGCTCTGCGGCGATGTATGAGCAGCTCCGCTTGTCCTCATCATGGCGAAGGAATAGGTCAATTCCAAAGCCACTGTCCGGATGTTTCATGACCGATACGCTCTCTCTGCTCAAGCTGCGTCGCTCCGTGCCGCCGCAGTTCCTCACCGCGCCGGGCCCCGACGGCTCCCAGCTCGACGAGTTGCTTGCCATCGCCGCGCGCGTGCCCGACCATGGCAAGCTCTCGCCCTGGCGCTTCATCGTCTTCAAGGGCGCGGCCCGCGAAGAGGCGGCGGGAATCGTCGCGCGCATCTTCCGCGAGAAGAACCCGCAGGCGAGCGAGGATCAGGTCGAGTTCGAGCGCAAGCGCCTGCTCCATGCGCCCGTCATCGTCGGCGTGGTCTCGCGGGCGCGGGAGCATGCCAAGATCCCGCTCTGGGAGCAGGAGCTTTCGGCCGGCGCGGTCTGCATGAACATGCTCGTCGCCGCCTATGCCATGGGCTATGCAGGGTCGTGGCTGACCAACTGGTTCTCGTTCGACCGGCAGGTGCTCAGCGCCTTCGGGTTGGCCGAGGACGAGCGCATGGCCGGTTTCGTCCATCTGGGCACGCCGACGGCGCCGATCACCGATCGCGACCGGCCGGTGATGGCCGATATCGTCAGCTATTACGGGACCTGACGCGATGATCTATTCGGCGACGAAGGACGATCTCGGCCTGCCCCACGATCCGTTCAAGGCGATCGTGGCGCCGCGGCCGATCGGCTGGATCACGGCGCTGAACGCCAAGGGCGAGGTCAATCTCTCGCCCTACAGCTTCTTCAACGCGATCTCGTCGCGGCCGAACATCGTGATGTTCTCCTCGGAGAACAAGAAGGATGCCGTCGCCTTCGTCGAGGAGACCGGGGAGTTCACCTGCTCGCTGGTGACCAAGGCGCTGGCGCAGCCGATGAACCTGACTTCGGCCCCCTTGCCACGCGGCGAGAGCGAATATGCTCATGCCGGGCTGGACATGGCGCCGTCGCGCTTCGTCAAGCCACCGCGCGTCGCCGGCACGCCGGCTGCGCTCGAATGCAAGCTGCTTTCGGTCCAGCAACTGCACGACCTCGACGGTCAGGCGGTACCGCGCTGGATGGTGCTGGGGCAGGTCGTCGGCATCTTCATCGACGATGCTTTCGTCAAGGACGGGCGCTTCGACACGGCGGGCGCCAACCCGATCGCGCGCTGCGGCTATGCCGATTATGCCGAGGTGACGAGCCTGTTCTCGATCACGCGTCCGGCAGGCGGGTAGAGGCGTTTCAACCCGCCAGCGGCTTGGCGCGGTAATCTCCGAACTCCGCCAGCGCCTTGTTGATCGCCTCGGCATCGAGGCTCGCGCCTTCTGGCAGCGTGAGGCGTGGCGGATCGAGCGTGACCGTCGCGCCGGGAGCGAGCGCGGTCGCGGCTCGCTGGACGCGAGACGCGCAGCCACCGCAATGCATCCCTGAAATCTCGAAAACCTGAGTCATTCGAATCGCCTCCGGCGGTTCATTCAGCCAGTTTGCGAGCTCGTGCGACGAGCCGCTCTGCCCTGATCAGATGGGGACGATCCAGCATTTCCCCATCGAGGCCGATGACGCCGGCGCCGGGATTGGCCTCGAACAGGGCGATGATCTGCCGCGCCTTGGCGAGCGCCGCCGGCGAAGGCGCGAAGATCTCGTTGATCGGTGCGACCTGCGCCGGGTGGATCGCCATCTTGCCGGTGAAGCCGTCGCGGCGCGCAGCCAGGCATTCGGCCCGGAAGGCGGCGTCGTCGCGGAAATTGGTGAAGACGGTGTCGATCGCCTCGACCTGGGCTGCCGTCGCCGCGAACAGGGTCAACGCGCGGGCGAGGCGGTAGGGATCGGCGTAGGAGCCGTCCTCCAGCCGGTTGGTCTCGGCGCCGAGATCGGCGGAGAGGTCTTCCGCGCCCCAGGTCAGGGCCATCAGGCGGTGCGAGGAGCGGGCATAGCTGCCGAGCCCGAAGATGCCCTTGCCGGTCTCGGTGCCGATCGGGAGGATGCGCGTCATGCCGTCCGGCAGATCGGCCTCGGCCTCGCGCACGGCGATCTTGGCGGCGAGGTGGCCGACATCGGTGCCGCCCTCCGATTTGGGCAGCATGATCGCGTCGGGCGCACCCGGCATGATCGCGTCGAGATCGGCATCGCTCATCCCGGTCGCCAGGCCATTGATACGGACGATCAGCAGGGGGCGTTTCGGCAGGGCACGGGTCGATTCGAGGAAGGCACGGGTGATCTCGCGCGCCTGCGGCTTGGCGTCGAGCGCGACGGAATCCTCGAGGTCGAGGATCAGCGCATCAGTGCCGCATTCCAGGCCCTTCTGCTGCTTCTTCGGGCTGTCGCCCGGCACGAACAGGAGCGAGCGCATGCGGGTCAGACCGCGACCGTGGCAGGCGCGGGGCGCTTGCGCATGAAGGCCTGTCGGCGGCACTGGGCGACCAGCGTGCCGTCCTGCTTGTAGGCCTTGTGAATGAACTCGACGATGCCGGCATCGGGACGCGAGCGCGACTCGCGCTTGGCCGCGATCTCGGTGGTGCAGTTGATCGTGTCGCCCTCGAAGAGCGGGGCGGGGAAGACGACGTCGGTCATGCCGAGATTGCCGATCGTGGTGCCGACCGTGGTGTCGTTGACGGAGATGCCGATCATCAGGCCGAGCGTGAACAGCGAGTTCATCAGCGGCTTGCCCCATTCGGTTTCGGTGGCGCAGAAATGCGCGTCGATATGAAGGGGTTGCGGGTTCAGCGTCATGTTGGAGAACAGCATGTTGTCCATCTGCGTGACGGTTCGGGTCAGGCCGTGCTCGATGACCGCACCAACCTGGAAATCCTCGAAATAGATCCCGCCACGCTTGTGACGCACCACATCCGCCATCGACGCCTCCGCCTTCGCAATGCCGGCTGCCGAGCCGGAACGAGAAGTCGTAGAGGGACCTCTGCGGGGAGGGAAGCGGAAAGCGCTGCTGCCCCAGCGGCATGAGGTCCATCTTAACGCTTCGCTTACCATAATGGAGGCAATTTCGAGGCGTGCCTTCGCAATGCGCGCAAGGCCGCCCGCCGAAGGTCTCGATGTTCCTCTTCACCACCCCGTCAAGCCAGAGCCGCGAAACGCAGCCAGCGAGCCCGGTCGTCAGCGCGATCCGCCAGGGCGCGGAGCGGACGGGGGCGGGCTTCGACTATCTGCTCAAGACGGCGCAGCGCGAATCCTCGCTGGAGCCCAATGCCAAGGCGAGCACATCGAGCGCCACGGGGCTGTTCCAGTTCATCGAGCAGACCTGGCTCGCCATGGTCAAGCAGGAGGGCCCCAAGCAGGGCCTCTCGCAATATGCGGACGCGATCAGCGAGAGCGGCGGGCGCCTCAGCGTCTCCGACCCGGTGGCGCGCGAGAAGATCCTGCAATTGCGCAACGATCCGCAGGTCGCGGCCGTGATGGCCGGCGCGCTGACCCAGAAGAATCGCGACCAGCTTGCCTCGAGTCTTGGGCGACAGCCGCAGGCCGGCGAGCTCTACATGGCGCATGTGCTGGGTTCTCGCGGCGCCTCCGACCTGATCCGCGCCGCGGCCAGCGACCCCAGCCGCGTTGCGGCGCGCGATTTCCCGGACGCCGCCGCCGCCAATCGCGGCATCTTCTACGACAAGGCCGGCCGTGCGCGCAGCGTGCAGGAAGTCTATGGGGTGCTGGCCGCCAGCCATGCCAGCACGCAGGTCGCGGCCAACGTGACGCCGAGCGCGCAGGCGGGGCAGGGCGATATCCCGGTTGCCGAGGTGGCTGCCGGGCTGCGTGAAGGCCGTGCCAGGGGCCTCGTCGGGTTGTTCTCGACCGGCGGCTCGCGCGATCCGGTCTCGAAGGCCGTCGCCAATCTCTGGACGACACCGCCGCGTGGCGGCACGCGCATGGCCTCGCTCGAAGGTGGCGAACGCTATTTCCCGCGCTCCGGCCAGAGCGAAACCACGATGTCGGATGCCAATCCCGTTGCTGGTGCAGCGTCTGTCGGCGCCACGGCCAAGGCGGTCAACGCGCCGCTGCCGCCCTCGCGGCCGACCGACCTGACCCAGCCCGCCTTGGCGGCCTCGCAGCCGGCGGCGACACGACGAAGCGGGCCGCTCGACCTGTCTTCCTTCATGATTCAGCGGAGCGGAGCATGATCGTTCGGCGCTTCCTGCTTTGGGCTCGTACCGCACCGGCGGAGGCACGCGCGAGCGGTGCCGCCAGCCTCGCGGCGGCCTATCTGCGCTCCGGCATGTCCGACGAGGACAGGCACGAGGCCGAGACGGCACTGATGGCGCTGATCGACGATCCCTCGCCGCTGGTGCGGCGGGCGATCGCCGAGGAGATGGCGCCCTCGATGCGCACGCCGCGCAATCTCGCGCTCAGCCTGATCGCCGAGCAGAGTGATGTCGCGGCGCTCGTCCTGGCGCATTCGCCGGTGCTGACCGAGGCCGATCTCGTCGATGCCGCTGCGATCGGCGATACGCTCGCCCAGAAGGCCATCGCCATGCGCCGCTGCCTGCCGCTTGGTGTCTGTGCCGCGCTCGCCGAAGTCGGCTGTGCAGAGGCGCTCGTCACGCTCGCCGGCAACCGCACGGCCGAGATCCCCGATTTCTCGCTCGAACGCATGATCGAGCGGCATGGCGATAATGGCGCCCTGCGCGAGGCGCTGCTCGAACGCGCCGATCTGCCGGGCGGTTTGCGCCAGGCCATCGCCGCCAAGGTCTCCGACACACTGGCGAATTTTGTGACCGGTTGCGGCTGGCTCACGCCCGAGCGCAGCGCCCGGTTGGCGCGCGAATCGACCGAGCGGGTCGCGGTCGCGCTCGCTGCCGGTGGCGAAGCCAGCGATGCGCCGGCGATCGTCGAGGTGCTCAGGGTTACCGGCCGGCTGACGTCCGGGCTGATGCTGCGCTCCCTGCTCAGCGGCGAGCCGGCCCTGGCCGAGGCTGCTTTCGTCGCCCTGTCCGGCTTGCCCGAAGAGCGTGTGGCGGCGCTGTTGCGCGACAAGCGCGGCGCCGGGCTGAAGGCGCTTTGCCGCAAGGCCGGGCTTCCGGCTTCGCTGGAACCGGCCTTTGCGGCCGCCATCCTCGCCCTCAACGCGCGCGGATTCGATCGCGGTGCGGCCGGCAACGGCATTGACCGCAGCCTTTTGCGCGCGGTCCTGATCGCCTGCGAAAGACTGGAAGGGCCGGAGGTCGACGGATTGATGGGCCTGCTGCGTCGCATGGATGCGGAGGCCGCTCGCGAGGAGGCGCGCGGCCTGGCGGATTCGCTCGCGGACGATGCCGCGCTCGCGTTGCTCGTCGAGGCCGATCCGTCCTTCCTGATCGAACTCGCCGAAGGCGATCTGCGCGACGCGGCCTGAGCCCGGACTGCTTCAGTAGCCGAACTGCTCGCGCAGGATGCGCTCGTCCAGGCTGTGGCCGGGGTCGTGCATCATCACGAGATCGACATTGCGATCGATCTCGATTTCGACCGAGCGGACCTCGTCGATCTGGGTGTGATCCGCGACGGCGCTGACCGGACGCTTCTCGGCCTCCAGCACTTCGATCGAGACGCGGGCATGGTCGGGCAGCAACGCCCCGCGCCAGCGCCGGGGGCGGAAGGCCGAGATCGGCGTCAGCGCGAGCAGCGGCGCATCCAGCGGCAGGATCGGGCCGTTGGCCGAGAGGTTGTAGGCGGTCGAGCCGGCCGGTGTCGCCAGCAGCACGCCGTCGGCGATCAGTTCCGTCAGGCGCACCTGACCATCGACCGAGATCCGCAGCTTCGCGGCCTGATAGGAACGCCGCAGCAGCGAGACCTCGTTGATCGCGCGGGCCTGCACGGTCTTGCCGTGCTGATCCACCGCCTGCATCGAGAGTGGATGGACGACGCTGCGCTGCGCTGCCTCGAGCCGCTTGCGCAGGCCGCGCTCCTTGAACTCGTTCATCAGGAAGCCGACCGAACCCCGGTTCATCCCGTAGATCGGCTTGCCGGTTCCGAGAAAGCGATGAAGCGTCTGCAGCATCAGGCCGTCGCCGCCCAGCGCGACGATCACCTCGGCATCGGCCGGGTCGGCATTGCCGTAGCGCTCGACCAGCCGGGCCAGCGCCGCTTCCGCTTCGGGAGTATCGCTGGCGACGAAGGAGATCGCCCCGAATCGCTCGGTCATCACATATCCTGAAACGGCAGCCTCGGCAGTGTCCCGGCAGGCTTACCATGACCCGGCAGCCGGCCGCGAGGCCGGCCGCCCAAGAAAAAGGCCGGGCGAGATGCCCGGCCTCGTGTCTGCGGCAAGTGCGAGGGGCTTCAGAGCGCCGTGCTCCACTGCACCGGCACCATCTCGAAGCCGTTGCCGTCCTTGGCGATATGCCCGGTCGCGGGGAAGGGCGCGTGGTAGAATGCGACCTGCATCCGGTCAGTCGAGACCATGTCGAGCAGCTTGCGCCGCGTCGCCGCCGCCTGCGGGCCGTCCATGTCGAACACGGCCGACCAGTCGGGGTTGCGCACGAACAGGGCGGGATGATTGGTCGTGTCCGACATGATCATCAGCTTGCCGTTGCCGGAGGTCAGCGCGAAGACGGTGTGACCTGGCGTATGACCGGGCGCCGCGATCGGCGTCAGACCCGGCAGGAGCTCCTTGCCGGGCTCGAACTGCTTCACGTCCTTGGCGACCGGGCCGAAGACGCGGCGCACGCCGGCGAAGGCGCCCTTCATGCCCTCGGGCGCGGCATTCATCTTCGCGTCGTCCATCCAGAAGGCCCATTCGGCCGCCGGCACCATCACCTCGGCATTGGGGAACACGGCCTTGCCGTCCTTCAGCCGGAAGCCGTTGATGTGGTCGCCGTGGAAATGGCTGAACACGACGCTGGAGACGTCCTTCGGGTCGAGCCCCGCCGCCTTGAAATTCGCCATCCAGGTGCCGGAGGTCGGCGCACCCGAATCGCCGTTGCCGGTGTCGATCAGGGTGAGCTTGCCGCCCTGCTGGATCGCCAGGGTGGTGAAGGTGATGTTGAGCGCGTCCTGCGGCAGGAAGGCCTGCTCCATCGCCTTTTTCACATCGGCGAGCTCGGCATTGCGGACGAAGCCTTCGAGCGGGCGCTTGCCGAAGCCGTCATTGATCGCGGTGAGGGTGATGTCACCGATCTTGTAGCGGTAGAATCCGGGGGCCTGGTTCACGGGAGTTCCTTGTGCCTGGGCCGGGCCGGGCCCGGGCAGATCGAGTGTTGCAGCGGCAATGAAAGCACCGGTGCCGACCAGAGCGGCACGGCGCGTGAAATCTGTGTCCTGCATGGTCTGTTCTCTCCCCTCGGGTGAGTGGCAGACTAGCGGCGGCCGCCTTGCGTTCAACCGCAAGGGCTTGTCGGTAGGTCAAGTTTCCGTGAGGCACGGGTCCGAGGAGGCGGCGGCCGCGGGCGGTCCGCGCCGGGCGAGCGCGCGCAGCATGGCGGCACAGAGCGCGAGCGAGCCCATGACGCCCTGGCCCGAGCAATCGGCGACGAGCGCCTGGAAGGCCAGGCTGTCGTCGCTTGCGAGGCATTGCAGGCTCCAGTTCCAGCCCGGCGCCTTCTGCCGCAGCAGCGACACGGCGATGTCGATATCGGCGCTAACCGTGCCGAGCGTCTTCCAGAAGGAGCCATGCTGGTAGATACCGCCGGCCGGCGTGCGGCGATTGACCAGCCGTGCCGGCTTGCGCCGCACGACGAAGCCCAGCGCCTCGTAGATATCGGCATCGAGCTCGCGATCGGGCTTGCTGGAAGCTTCGCATCGGGCCGCGAGCGAGAGAAGTTGAGTCCGGTCGTCCATTCCGGTCCGTACAAAGATCGATGAGATCGGCGCGCTGCAGGGCGGCGCCGCAAGCTGTGACTTCTAGCCCATCATCGCGCCTGTCGGCCAGCCATGGAATGACGATGCCGGCCGGTCGACCTCAGGGACCGACGACCGTTCCGCGGGCACGGCCGCCCGGCACGCGGCAGGAGCACCCGATCCCGATCGGGGCCGGTTCATAGAGCGTGCAGATCTTGACCGGCGTGCTGCATTGGCCGCCCTCCGCCGCCGGTATCGCCTCGTAAGCCGGATAGACCGGATAGGTCGGCTCGTACGGATAAGTTGCGATCGCGCCGAGCGTGGCTGCCGCCGCCAGGCCCGAGGCGGCGCCCCAATAGGGGTAGCCGCGGCGATATCCACGATAGGGGTAATGGCCGGCGCGGCGCCAGCCCCATCCGCCGCCATGCCAGCCGGAGCGGGCATTCTGTCGATAGGCGGGGAAGGCCGGCCGCATACCGTGCGGCCTCATGCCGATGCCGCGTGAATGAAAGCCTCCGCCGCCATGCCGGAAGCCGGCGCCGCCGAAATGCGGCTGGGCTGACGCGGCCAGGCCGGTGGCCACGAGCAATGGCGCGATGGACGCGGTAACGAGAAGAAGACGACGCATGCGAACCTCCCTGCAAGACCGGGGTTTCGCCCCACCCAAGGGAACGTCACGGGAGGCGGGAGGTTCCGGGCGGGAAGCGCGCGTCAGTCGTTGAACCAGCGCGACTGGCTCTTGCAGCGATAGCCGACGAAGCAGGTCTGGCTGTCCCGGCTCGGCACGAAGGCAGGGTCCAGGCCCTCGTCGAACTCGCAGAAGCTGCGATCGCGCACGAAGCGATCATAGGTGTAGCCGCCGGTCCCTAGCACGATGGCGCCGTTGACCTGGACATCGCGCTGGCTTGCCGCACAGGGGCGCGAGACCGTCGAGGGGCGCGTTTGCGCCGCCGCCATTCCGGCATTCAGGAGAAGGGCGAGCATGAGGACAATGGCCTTCATCGAAGCCTCCCGGAGCTTGACCGGATGGGTAACCGCCCGGCCTGCCAAACGTTCCCGGAGCAGCCGATCTGTCAAGGCCGCTTTCCCGGTCGTCTCGCCGGCCCTGCGAGGCGCTGCCTCATTCTGGCCTTGGCGCCCGTCTTGTCTGGACATCGCCCATTTCAGATCGGAAAGCGTCCCATGAAACCTGTGTTGATTGCCGCACTCGGTCTTCTCGTTGCGCTGCCCGCCTTCGCACAGCAGCAGATTCCGCAACGCAAGCCCGGGCTGTGGGAGACGAAATCGACCGGCAACGAGGGCGAAACGATCGCGAAGCAATGCGTTGGGCCGGGAACCGACCAGTCGATCGTCGGCGGGCTTGCCGCCGGGGCCTGCTCGAAGATGCTGGTGACGAAGACGGCAACGGGCTACGCCGTCGAGACGGAATGCGCGGTCGGCCAGATCAAGGCCTCCGGCAGCAGCGTCATCACCGGCGATTTCGAGACGTCGGTCCGGACCGAAGGGACGACGAAGCTGAGCGGAATGCCCGGTCAATCCGCTCCCGTGGAGCGCAAGCTGGTCGTCGAGGCCAAACGCCTCGGCGAATGCGCGGCCGGCCAGAAGCCCGGCGACATCATCATGCCGGACGGCAAGGTCATCTCGATGCCCTCGACGAAGCCCGCGCCGTAAGCTCGGAGCCGAACGCGATCCGGCAAGCGGTGCCGCATCGGAGCGTTCATCACGGGCATATCGGCGAAGAGCGTATCCGCGCGAATGATCGTCTGGACTGGTGCCGGCGGAGAGGATCGAACTCCCGACCTTCGGTTTACAAAACCGCTGCACTACCGCTGTGCTACGCCGGCGCCGTCGCATTCGGCCCTGTGGCCGGAAGCTGCCGCCTCGGAAAAATGTGCCCCGAAGTCGACCGAAGCAGCGGTTACCAGCCGCGCGGCGCGAGGGCAAGCCTGTGTATCCGTGCCCATGAAAAAGACCCCGCCTTGGGAGGCGGGGCCCGGATCGCCGTCAGGCGATGATCACTTCAGGATGTCGCGATCCTTGGTCTCCGGCAGGAAGAGCAGGCCGATCACGAAGGTGCCGAGCGCCACGATGATCGGATACCAGAGGCCCGAGAAGATGTTGCCGCTAGCCGCCACGATGGCGAAGGCGGTCGGAGGCAGGAAGCCGCCGAACCAGCCGTTGCCGATGTGGTAGGGCAGCGACATGCCGGAGTAGCGGATGCGGGTCGGGAAGAGCTCGACCAGCAGCGCGGCAATCGGGCCGTAGACCATGGTCACGAACACCACGAGGATGAACAGGATACCCGCGGCCTGCAGAGCGCGGCTGTCGGTCAGGACCTGACCGATGGTCGGCGTCTTCAGGATGGTCGGGTCACCGGCCTTGGGATAGCCGGCGGCCTGGGCGGCGGTGACGAGCTCGGCGGCCGTCGCCGGGGCGTCGGCACCGTTGATCGAGGCCTTGAGCGGCGAGCCTGCCGGGCCGGCGACCAGATCGTAGTGGATCGAGTTGGTCGCCAGGGTGCGGCGGACGACGTCGCAGGGCTTGGTGAAGGTGCGCACGCCGACGGGGTCGAAGAGCGTGCCGCACTGGGCTGGGTCGGAGGTGAGCACCAGCTTGACGGTCTCCGTCGCGGTGATGAGCTTCGGATTCGCGGTCTTCGCGAGCATCGTGAAGAGCGGGAAATAGGTCAGGGCGGCGATCAGGCAGCCGGCCAGCAGGATCGGCTTGCGGCCGATCTTGTCGGAGAGCCAACCGAACAGGATGAAGAACGGCGTGCCGGCGAGCAGCGAGAGCGCGATCAGCAGGTTGGCGGTGGTGCCGTCGATCTTCATCGTCTGGGTCAGGAAGAACAGCGCGTAGAACTGGCCGGTGTACCAGACGACCGCCTGGCCGGCGGTGCCACCGAACAGCGCGATGAGGCCGATCTTGGCATTCTGCCAGTTGCCGAAGGCTTCCGAGAGCGGGGCCTTCGAATGGGTGCCTTCTTCCTTCATCTTCACGAAGGCCGGCGATTCGGAGAGCTGGAGACGGATCCAGATCGAGAAGCCGAGCAGGATGATCGAGAGCAGGAACGGAATGCGCCAGCCCCAGGCCGCGAAGGCTTCCGGCGACATGCTGAGGCGCAGGGCGAGAATCACGATCAGGGACAGGAAGAGGCCGACCGTCGCGGTCGTCTGGATCCACGAGGTGTAGAAGCCGCGCCGGCCCATCGGGGCGTGCTCGGCGACATAGGTCGCGGCGCCGCCATATTCGCCGCCGAGCGCGAGGCCCTGCAGCAGGCGGCAGACGATGAAGGCGGCGGGCGCGAGATAGCCGATCGTCTGGAAGCTCGGCAGGAGGCCGACGACGAAGGTGGAGATGCCCATCACGGTCATCGTGACCAGGAAGGTGTATTTGCGGCCGATCATGTCGCCGAGGCGGCCGAAGAACAGGGCGCCGAAGGGGCGGACCGCGAAGCCCGCGGCGAAGCCGAACAGCACGAAGATGAACTTCGCCGTGTCGTTGTCGCCGGGCACGAAGGTCTGTGCAATGTTGGCGGCGAGCGAACCCGCCAGATAGAAGTCATACCACTCGAAGACCGTGCCGGCCGACGAGGCGATGATGACCTTCCGTTCCTCCTTGGTCATCGGCCGGGGCGCTGCCCGCGAGTCCGATGCTTGCGATGCCATGCTCATGGCGCTTGTCTCCCCTGGTGAAGCCCTGAAGCCGGCATGCCGGCAACCCCATTCCGCGCGGTTCGCGTTCTAAAATGACGATGGCCGCGCTGCCGGAAGGCCGGTGAGTCCCGTCATTCCAGCTCGATTCAGAGGATTGCGCGCGGATTGTCGCAGGGGCAATCAGGCACTTGGTCGTGCACCGTTCGTCTATAAGACTATCGGTGAGGAGCCGATGCAGGCCGGAAAAGGACGGGTTAGCGCCCTTTTCAGCCTGGCGCGCCGCACAGGCCGATCACTTGCGGCGGCTGGCCGCGTAAAGCGCGATAGCCGTCGCGTTAGAGACATTCAGGCTGGTGATCGTGCCGGGCACTTCGAGCCGCGCGACATGGTCGCAGAGCTCGCGCGAGCGCTGGCGCAGGCCCTTGCCCTCGGCGCCCATCACCATCACCAGGGGGCGGCGCAGGGTGACGTCGTCCAACGAGACATCGCCATCCGAATCGAAGCCGATGCGCAGGAAGCCGCGCTTGCCGAGCGTATCGAGCGCATCGCCGAGATTGCGCACGGCGATCAGCGGCACATGCTCCAGCGCGCCGGAGGCCGATTTCGCCAGTACGCCGGTCGCGGCCGGGGAATGCCGGATCGTGACGATCACGGCCGCGGCGGCGAAGGCCGCGGCAGAGCGCAGGATCGCGCCGACATTGTGCGGATCGGTGATCTGGTCGAGCGCCAGCACGACGCAATCGTCCGGCAGGCTGTCGAGATCGGGCGAGGGCAGGGGATCGCAGATGAGATAGAGGCCCTGGTGCACCGAGTCGGGGGTGAGCAGCCGGTCGATCTCGGAGGGGCGCACGATCTCGGCTTCGAGCGGCAGGACCTCGACTTGCTCCTGCAGGCGCCGCAGGCCATTCTCCGTGGCGAGCAGGCGCCTGTGGCGCCGCTGCGGATTCTTCAGCGCCTCGATGACGGGATGCACGCCGTAGAGCACGGCCTCGTCGATCTCGCCCGGCCGGTGCGGCGGCGGGCCGTCGGGGCGGCGGGCGCCATGTCTGCCTCCGGCGGGCCTGGCATGTTTCGGGCGGAACGGCGGAGCCATCGCTCTCTCCAGTGATTGCCGGATTGCCGTGCCACGACGCGGCGCGCTTGGCCAGCGCGAACCACCCTTTTGCCAACAGATCCGCGAGGACAGGAACCATGATGCCAGGCGAGACGGACAGGCTGATCGCGATCACCGGGGGGCCGGGTTCGGGCAAGACCAGCCTGATCGAAGCGCTGGCGGGGGGCGGTCACGCGGTGCGGCCGGAGGCCGGGCGCGCGATTATCCGCGACCAGCAAATAATCGGCGGCCGGGGACTGCCCTGGGCCGATCCTGCCCTGTTCGCCGAGCTGATGCTGGCAGCCGACCTGCGCAGCCATGCCGAGGCGCTCGCGGGGCGGGAAAGCGTGTTCTTCGACCGTGGCGTTCCCGATATCGCCGGGTATCTGGCGCTCTGCGGCCTGCCGATTCCCGACCATGTCGAGCGGGCGGCGTGGCAGCTGCGCTATCGCCGCACCGTGTTCATCGCCCCGCCCTGGCGGGACATCTTCGCGCAGGACGCCGAACGCAAGCAGGATTTCGCCGAGGCGGAGCGGACCCACGCGATCATGGCCGAGACCTATCCCCGCTATGGCTATGAACTGATCGAACTGCCCCGTGCGAGTGTTGCCGAGCGGGTCGCCTTCATCCTCGATCATGGGCATGCCGGGAATTGACCGGTTGTCGACTGATTTTTCGTATCTCGCGCGCGTTGGTTTCGCTCACCGCTCCGATCGGGCGGTTGCCCTTGCGAGTCCTTCGGGCTCGGCCCCGCTTCGGCACGGCGCCCCATCACAACGAATTCGCGCCATCGGCCTTTTTGCCGTTGACAGGGCGCGGCCCGGTCACCATAAGTCCGGCCGCGCCTACCGGTCGTCGCGAAAGTGACATATCGGTGGCCCTGGGCTCACAGAGCCGATCAAGGGCGCAGGCGGGGGAATGTCCCGAGCGGCAAAGGGGGCGGACTGTAAATCCGCTGGCTATGCCTTCGCAGGTTCGAGTCCTGCTTCCCCCACCATTTCCGATCAGACTGCGAACCGGCCAGCAGCCTGGCTTCGCAAGTTGCCGGCGAAGCTGCCTCTTCTGCGGATGATCCTGATTTTCCCGGCTCGATGACAATGCTGTCGGCGAATGTGATGCGGAATCACGCTTACTTGGGAGCATTCAAGCGCGGGAAGGGCGCCCGCCGGGTCGCCTCTCCACGGCGGCGATATAGGCGTCGCGTGAAGGGCTCAGATGGTCGCGGCACAGGCTGACGAGCCGTGCTCTGTCGCCAGCGGCGATCGCCGCGATCATGGCTCGGTGCTCGTCGCGCGCGAGAGCGAGATGCTGGTCGCTCCCAGCGGTGATCGAGCGCACCCCATGGACTTTCTGGGCCATGGCCTGGATCAGTTCGACGAGATGCCCGTTGCCGCACGCTCCGAACAATGTCTCGTGGAACGTCATGTTCGCCCGAAACGCAGAGCGGGCGTCGCCGATGGCCACCGCAGCGCTGTGGGTGTCCTGGATGTCCTCGAGCCGCGAGACGAGGCCGGCAGGCGCGGGGAGGGGAATCTGCTCGGCGGCCAGCGTTTCGAGAGCCACCCTGACCGAATAGATCTGGCGGACGTCCCCGGGGTCCAGCAGCCTCACGACAGCGCCGCGGTTGGGAACGCGCTCCACCAGCCCGATCCTTTCGAGCTCGGCCAGCGCCTCGCGCACGACATGGCGCTTCACCTCCAGCCGTTCGGCCAGGTCTTCCTCGACCAATCGCTCGCGGGGCATCAGCCAGCCGAGCACGATCTCCTCTTCAAGCGTCGCAGTGATGCTGCGGACGCGGTCGGTCGTCTGGAGCTTGAGCAATCTCGCGGGCATGTCACCTTATATCTCTTCAACAGTATTGTTGACAATCTTGGCAACGATATGCATCCGATGATGCATGACCCAGCACGACGATGATACGCCGCCTCCCGGCCCTGCTGCGCGTGGCATGCGTCGCAATCTCGCGACCTATGGCGATCCGGGCTTCTCGCTGTTCCTGCGCAAGGCCTTCATCAAGGCGGCCGGATTCTCCGATGACGCGCTCGACCGGCCGATCATCGGCATCACCAACACCTTCAGCGATTTCAACCCCTGCCATGGCAACGTGCCGCGCCTGATCGAAGCGGTGAAACGCGGCGTCATGCTGGCCGGCGGGCTGCCGATGGAGTTTCCGACGATCTCCATCCACGAATCCTTCGCCAACCCGACCTCGATGTTCCTGCGCAACCTGATGGCGATCGACACCGAGGAGATGATCCGCGCGCAGCCGGTGGATTCCGTCGTGCTCATCGGTGGCTGCGACAAGACCGTTCCGGCGCAGCTCATGGGCGCCGTCAGCGCCGACGTGCCGGCGATCCAGCTGATCACCGGGCCCATGCTGGTCGGCCATCACAAGGGCGAGGTGCTCGGCGCCTGCACCGATTGCCGCCGTCTCTGGGGGCAGCACCGCGCCGGCCAGATCGACGAAGCCGAGATCGAGGTGCTGAGCGGGCGCCTTGCCCCGACCCAGGGCACCTGCATGGTCATGGGCACGGCCAGCACGATGGGCTGCCTTGTCGAGGCGCTCGGCATTGCGCTGCCCGGCACCGGCACCATCCCCGCCACCCATGCCGACCGGATCCGCGCCGCCGAGGCCAGCGGGCGCGAAGCGGTGCGCCTCGCGAAGGGCGGGCCGAAGCCGAGTGAACTTTTGACCGAGGCCGCTTTCCGCAATGCGCTGACCGTGCTGCAGGCAATCGGCGGCTCCACCAACGGGCTTGTCCATCTCGCCGCGATTGCGCGCCGGGCCGGCCTGAGCATCGACCTGGAGGAGTTCGACGCGATCGGCCGCAAGGTGCCGGTGCTGATCGATCTCAAGCCTTCCGGCGACCATTACATGGAGCATTTCCACTGGGCCGGTGGCGTGCCGAAGCTGATGAAGGAGCTGGGCGAGCATCTTGACCGCTCGGCCGCCACCATCGACGGCCGCACCATCGGCGAAATAGCGGACGCTGCCGAGGAGGTGCCGAACCAGAGCATCATTCGAACGACGCAGAGTCCGGTGAAGCCGACCGGCGGCATGGCTGTGCTGCGCGGCAATCTCGCGCCCGGCGGTGCGGTCATCAAGCACTCTGCCGCTTCGCCGGTGCTGCTGACGCATACGGGCCGGGCTGTGGTCTTCACCTCGGTCGAGGACATGGTCCGCCGCATGGATGACCCGGACCTCGACGTGAAGGCCGACGACGTCCTCGTGCTGACCAATGCCGGCCCCAGAGGCGCGCCCGGCATGCCCGAGGCAGGCTACATCCCGATCCCGAAGAAGCTGGCCCAGGCCGGCGTCAAGGACATGGTCCGGATTTCGGATGCCCGCATGAGCGGCACGGCCTTCGGCACCATCGTGCTGCATATCACCCCGGAATCCGCCGTGGGTGGCCCGCTTGGGCTTGTTCGCGATGGCGACCTGATCCGGCTCGATGTGCCCGCGCGGACGATTGCGTTGCTGGTCGACGAGGCCGAACTCGCGCGCCGCAAGGCACAATGGCACCCGCCGGCGCATCTTTCCGAAGAGTCGCGCGGCTACCGCCATCTCTATCTGACCACCGTCCTGCAGGCCGACGAGGGCTGCGATTTCGATTTCTGCTGAATGGCCTCCGCGAAGCGACCGGAGGCGATGCCACCTGCGACATCGATACGGTCGACGCGCTTGCCGGCGTCGGGCGGCGCGTCGTCGAGGCCGGCAACCGTCATCCCCGGCAGAAGGGGACGCCTGGTCCATCAAACGAGGGACGCGGAGCCTGACGGTTTCCGGCGTGATCGTGCGAGGTGAACCGCACGGATACGCCCTGGATGGAACGTCCCGATCGCCCTGTCACAACGCAGCCCGAAGAGGGCTGGCCGTCTTCGGCGGTCGCGTTGCAACGCCAGCAGCGCAGGGCGAAGCGCATTATGGAACGCATCGCGCTCTTCGTGATCGCGGGGCCGGTCTGCCTGGCACTGCTCGCCTTCCTGATCTTCTGGCTCGGATCGGATTCCGGCTGGGCGCTCCTCGGACTTCCGCTGATCGCGCTCGCGGCGCTGGTCTCGCTGGCGCTGCCGCTGCTGGTTCCGGCGCTGTTCGTCCTCGGAGCCTGGGCGCTCTTCCGCAGCTATTACAAGAAGCCTCCGGCGGCACCTGCCGCGGCACTGGTTTCCTCCGATGCTGCTTCGCCGCTCGTGACAGAAGTCGCCCTGCTGGAGGCCTTGCGCGGCAAGCTCGCAATCGAAGCCCGGCGGCGGACGCTGCTCTTCGTCCCACTCGGCCTTGCGGCGGCCCTGCTGCTGTATTGGCTGATGATCGGAAGCAGTGGCTCCTCGAAGGGCTCGCCTTTCGTCGCCCTCGTCATCTTCCTGGTGATCGGCGGCGGCGGAGCGTGGATCTGGGCGGTCGGGGTCCCGGGAGGCCGCTACCGGAAGGCCTTCAAGGAAAGCCTGATCCCGCGCCTGCTCGCGGCCCATGGCGAGCTGGTCCACAACCTCGGGGCGAAGCCCGATCTCAGCCGTGCCGTCGCGCTCGGCCTTCTGCCCGCCTATGACGATCTCGATGCCGATGACGGCTTTACCGGGCGCTATCGCGGCCGCCCGATCACGATCAGCGAGATCGCGGTTACCCGCAAGGCGGGCAAGAGCAACCAGACATTGTTCCAGGGGCTCTATGTCGAGCTCGGCGTCTCCACGCCGTTTCGCGGCACGACGATCCTGCGCGACCGGGACGGCCAGCAGCCCGGCAATGGCCTTCAGCGGCTGCGCCTCGAAGACCCGGTCTTCGAGGAGGTCTACGCGACATGGTCGAGCGATCAGGTCGAAGGCCGCGCCGTCCTGACGCCGGCGGTGATGGAGCGGCTGCTCGTGATGGCGGACGGCCAATCCTTCCTGCCGCCGCTCTTCCTGGTCAGCGGCGACAGGATGGTGTTTGCGCTTCCGACCATCATTCCCGGCGCACTGTTCGAGCCCCCCGGCCTCGAGACCCATGTCGCGGCACAGCAACTCGCCAGCCTCGAAGCCGATTTCGCCCGCGTCTTCGCGCTCGTGGACACGATGATCGACATGCATGTCGCCGTGCGCGCGCCGCACGAGGTGCTTCCTCCTTCGCCCACACACCCTGCCGGGAGCCCGTCATGACCCTGTTCCTGATCCTGCTCGCGCTCGCCGCCGGCATCGTCCTCTATGTCTGGTATGCGGCGATCGTGACGCGCCGGAACAAGGTCGCGGAGACGCTGGGCGGCATCGACGCGCAGCTCCAACAGCGCCATGACCTGATCCCGAACGTGCTCGCCATCGCCCGCCGCTTCCTCGAACACGAGAAGACGCTGCTCGACCAGATCACGGCGCTCAGGACGCAGGCGCTGCCGCAGATCGGCGAGCGCGATTTCGGGCGGATCGCCGAGAAGTTCAAGGCGGAAGCCTCGCTCGGCGCCGACATGACCCGGCTGTTCGCGGTCGCGGAGAGCTATCCCGAGCTGACCTCGTCCGGGCCGATGATGGAGGCCCAGCGCAGCTATGCCGAGGTCGAGGCCAACATCGCCGCGGCCCGGCGCTTCTACAACAGTGCCGTCGGCAATCTCCGCAACGCGGTGCAGATCTTTCCGGGCGGTTTGCTCGCCGGGGCGGCCGGCGTCGGCACCCTGCCGCCGTTCTACGAGGCGGAGGCCGCAAGCCGCGCGCCGGTTTCCGCAGCCGACCATCTGTGACAGCCAAAGAGGTGTGACGATGCCCCGTTCGCTAAAGCTCTTCACGCTCCTGCTGACGCTGCTGCTCGCGCCGCTTGCAGCGGCGGCGCAGGATCATCCGCTGCTCGGCCGCTACGGCGATTCCAAGCAGGTCGGCTACAAGGTCGACGCCTATGACGAGGCCCGTATCATCACCGGCAAGATCAACGAACGCGGCTCGACGGCGCAGGACGGACCGGGCTGGGCGCTGATCGAAGGCAAGATCACGACGCTCTACTACATCCTGCCGGCAGGCCGGACGAGCCTGGAAGCCCAGCGCAACTATGAGGCCGCGCTGAAATCCAAGGGCTTCGAGATCGCCTTCACCTGCTCGACGGAAGGCGGAAGCTGCTTCAACGAGGGGCCGTTTCCCGGCCTTTTCCTCGGGCTCGCGCTCGATGGCCGGGTCGACATGCCCAAGCTCCAGCTCGGCGATCTCGTCCGCAATTACTTCGGCAAGGGCAATGGCCGCTATCTCTATGCCAGGCTGAACCGGCCCACTGGGACGGTGCATGTCAGCCTCGCCTTCTCCGATGACGAGAGCCGGGGGCGGGCGGTGATCGCCCGCGTCATCGAGAGCACGACGATGGATACCGGCATGATCAAGGTCGTCGAGGCCGACGAGATGAGCCGGAACCTCGATGCCCAGGGCCGGATCAATCTCTACGGAATCCTGTTCGATTTCGACAAGGCCGAGATCAAGCCGGAATCGCAGCCCCAGCTCCAGCAGATCGCGGCGCTTTTGAAGCGCCATCCGGAGCTCAGGCTCGATGTCGTCGGGCATACCGACGGGCAGGGCGGGGCGGCCTACAACCTCAAGCTCTCCGATGCGCGCGCCTTTGCGGTGGTCGCCGATCTCGCGATGCGCCACGGCATCGACCGGACGCGCCTCAACCCCGTCGGCAAGGGCATGGACCAGCCGATCGCCTCCAACGCCGACGAGGCCGGCCGGGCGCAGAACCGCCGGGTCGAGTTGGTGAAGCGATAACGTTCTCGCGAAAGGGCGGCGTCGTTGCGGGCATCGCCCGGAACAACGCCGCCCTCATCGGGGCGACTGCGCTTCAGATGTTGTGCAATTCGGCGATGAGGATGGCTTCCCAGTCCGTATTGTTCTTGGCCTCGCCCTTCGCCGGCCACTGGATGTGGATATGGGTCAGGTGCTCGAAGGCGATCCGGTCCATGGGCTTGGCGGTCGGCTTGGCAAACCGGGTCTTGTAGATGCCCTCGGCATCCCATTCACCCTGGTCATAGACCATGAGGTTCCAGGCCATGTCCTTCTGGCAGCGCAGGAAGGCATCGACCAGCCGATAGCCGATCTCGCGTTCGCTCGACCATTTTTCGAAGTTGGGCGGCTCCCACGCGTAGATGATGATGTCGAGGGCCCGACCCGTATTATGGGCATCGTCGGCCGCGCCGCGGCCGGCTTTCTGCAGGCGGCCCTTGCGAACCTCCTTGTGGGTTTCCTTGTCGTAATGGTCGAAGGCGAGCGACTGGAGCACGCCCGGGCCATGTGCCTTGAGGACGCGCTCCAACGCTTCGACGGCTTTCGCGACCATGGCGCGACGGGCCTCAGCGCCTGCCGGGCCGTCCGCGGCGCCCCCAGCGGCGCGCGGCGGCGACGCGATGGCGCCACCATCCGCCGGCGCGTCGACGGTGGGTGAGGCGCCCCACCAGCAGCGAGAATTCGGCGTCGGTTTCAGGGGCTGCCGCGAGGGCTTGGTCGAGGGACAGGCGCGACGGCGCGGCTTCGGCAGGCGCTGTCAGCGCTGCGGTGGCACCACTGGCGACAAGCCCGGCGAGGGCGATCAGAAAATCACGGCGTTGCATGGCGGAATCTCTCCTGTGAAGGGGGAGATGTTGCGCTTCCTCCGTTCGAAATAAGTCATCCAAGTGGATGAGATCGTTGAATTTTATTACTAGCGCATGCGGCAGGAACGCCTCAGATTCCTGGCGGCGACTTCGTCTCCCAGCGTCGAGCCTTCGCGCCAGTATTCACAAGCCTTGGTGCGGTCGCGCGGCACCCCCTGGCCGTTGGCGTAGAGCACGCCCATGTTGGTGTAGGCGCCCGGCGTCTTCGCGGCGATAGCGCGCTGGTAGTAGTCGCGCGCCTTCGCATAGTCGCGCCGGACGCCGCTGCCCTCCGCATACATCGCACCGAGCTGGACCAGGGATTCGTTGAGCCCGGTCCCGGCAGCACGCTCGTAGAGCGCCATGGCGAGGCCGGAATCGCGCTTCACCCCGGCGGCGCCGCGGCGCAGGATGCTGGCGAGATCGTGCATCGCCCCGGCATGGCCGAGTTCGACCGCCTTGCGCAGATAGGTGACGGCATCGGCGGTGTTGCCGCTTTTCTGGATCGCGCGGCCGAGCTGGAAATAGGCGCGTCGCGGCGCACCGGCCGTATCCACCGCCTTGCGGCAGGCGCGGATGGCGGCCCCGGCATCGATCGCCGCGAAGGTGACGCCGGGGACGCTCGCCGGCTTCTCGGGATCGGCCGCAGCGGCCGCGGCACGGTCGCAGGCCTCCAATTCGGCGGAGGAGCCGGCGGTCGGATCGGCATTGCCGATGACGACGGCGCGACCGGACCCCTGGTCGACGGGTTTCGGGACGGGGACAGCACCCTTCAGGCTCGCGATCCTGATCTCGGCCAAGGCCTTGTAGATGCCGGTGAAGCGGCCAGCACCGACCTGGTCGAGATAGGCCAGGTACATGGCGGGATCGCTGCTGGACTGGATGCTCTGCCAGAAGATGTCCTCGGCCGAGAGCTGCGCCTGCGCGATGCGCAAGGGCGCCGGGGCGGCGGCCAGGGGAAGCGTGCCGCCTGCCAGGGCCGTCAGGATCAGGGCGAGGGAACGTGCGGACGACATGGCTGCTTCCTTCGGCATCGGCTTGCCGGCTCCGTGCCGGCGTCTCGTCTGCGGGCGAGCGGCGGCGCTATCGCCCGGCGCAATTGACTTTCTCCCCGGCGATGGAGGCGGCGTTTCCGGCCGCTGCACCTTGCCTGAACAACTCGCAGGCCTTGCCGATATCCTTGAGGACGCCCCGGCCGTTGAGATAGGCGGCGGCCAGCTCCGGATAGACCGTCGGCTCCTGAAGCTTGAGCGCGAGATTGTAGAAGGCGACGGCCTTGGCATGGTCGCGCCCGGTGCCTTGCCCATTCGCATAGATCAGGCCGATGCGGACGACCGCGCTGCTGATGCCGGCATCGGCGGCGCGATAGAACAGGGCGAGCGCGCGGGATGCGTCGCGGGGCCTGTCCTGACCGGCGAGAAGCTTGTCGGCCAAGGTGTAAAGGGCGAGCGGGTGGCCGAGATCGGCTGCCTTCTGCAGGAAGCGAGTGGCGTCGACGCGGTTGCCGTTCGCCTCATAGGCGCGAGCGAGCTGGTAGAAGACGCGCCGGGGCGGCGTCTGCGCATCGGCTGCCCGCGCGCAGGCGGAGATGGCCTGGATGGTGTTGCCGGCGCTCAATTCCCCGCCTGGGATGTCGGCCGGTTTCTCGGTGTCGCGGCTGTCGGCGGCAGTGCGGTCGCAGGCGGCGATATCGGGATCGCTGGATGGCGCCGGGGACGAGGCGGCCGAAGGCGGCTTCGGTGGCGCCATCTCGGTGCGGGCCGGCGGGGAGGGGGCGCCGCCGCGCAGCGCGATAAGACGCAGTTCGGCGAGTTTGCGGTAGGTGCCGCTGAAGGTGTTGCCGCGGACCTGCGCGAGATAGGCCTCGAACATGGCCGGCTGCATGCTGCCTTCGATCGATTGCCAGAAGACGTCCTCGGCGGCGCCGGGCCGGGGCTGTCGAGGCGCGGGCGCATCGGATTGGGCGAGGAGCTCCGGCTTTGCGGCCGGCAGCGCGCCGGTCAGGTTCACGCGGCCGACGATGCCGTCGTAATAGGCCGGGATCTGCTCGTGGCCGATGCTGCGGGCGAGATCGCGGACCTTGGCCTGCGTCTCCTTGGCGATGTCGATCAAGGTGAGGTCGGTGCGCTCGACCAAGGGCAGGAAGCTGCGGACGAAAATCGAGGTCGCCGCCGGATCGTTCGGCGAGAGCTTGTCCAGCGCCTGCTGCTTGGAGCCGGCCGAGAACATGATGAAGACGCCGTTCGAGGCATCCATGCGGGCGAGCCCCTGCGAGCCGACGAGCGCGCGCGTGCCGGGGCGGGCGAAGGGATTGTTGCGGCAGGCATCGAGAATGGCGACCACGGTGCCGGCGCCGCGTGCCTGCAGGCGGTCGATGATCTCGGCGGCGTTGAAGGCGGCGTCCTTGACGAGCCCGGATTCACCTTCGCGGGCAGCGGGCACGTCGACCGGCAGCAGCCAGTTCTGGCCGTCGATCTCGAAGCCGTGGCCGGAATAATGGAAGAGCACGGTGTCGCCGGGGGCGATGCGCCCCTCGATGGCGGCCAGCGCGCGGCTGATCTGGCGCTGCGTGCCGTTCTCGACCAGTTCGATCTCGAAACCGGCGCGCTTCAGGGCTGCGCTCATCGCCCGCGCGTCGTTGACGCCGGCGCTCAGCGGCGAGATCTCCTGATAGGCGTCGTTGCCGACGACGAAGGCGAGCTGTTTCGCCAGGGCCGCTGCGGGCAGGCCGATCGCAGCGAAGGCCGACAGGAGCGTGCCGGCGATCCAGGCGATCCATGAAGGGCGATCTCTTGCCATCCTCCGATGGATGCAGGCCGGACCTCCCGCTGGCTTCCTTCATTTGAACGATGCCGTGCGTGAATGCGGGAAGGGCGGAGCGAGGCGTGCCATCCCGAGGTGATTTTGGGCGTGCTTCTCAGGGCCGTCACGGGCTGCTCGCAAGGTTGTTTGATACGCGGGCGGCGGCGACAGAGGCGTCATCGCACTGGATTCCCGGTCGCGACGGCGGCATGCTCCTCGAAAATCCGGATCGGAGCGAGGAGCAGTTCATTGGACATCACGCGCGCAGGCTCCCGACCTTCCGGGAAGGGGCCCTCGGACTGGTTCACCGGAGCGGTCCGGATCGATCCGCTCTGCAATGCGCATGCGGCCGAGCGCGTCCAGGGCGCCAGCGTCACCTTCGAGCCGGGCGCCCGCACAGCCTGGCATACGCATCCCCTCGGCCAGACGGTGATCGTCACGGCCGGTCTCGGCCGCGCGCAATGCTGGGGCGGGCCGATCATGGAAATCCGGCCCGGCGACGTGGTCTGGTTCCCGCCCGGGGAGAAGCACTGGCACGGTGCCTCTCCGGCCACGGCGATGACGCATATCGCGATCCAGGAGGTTCAGGACGGCAAGGCCGTCGACTGGATGGAGCAGGTCTCCGACACCCAATATGGCGGGTAGCGACAGTTGCGGTCACTGGCGCGGCTGTTGGGGAGCGCTCGTATCTTGTGCTTTTATTTTGTTGCGAATTGGATCATTGATATATGCGTGGTTTAACGCCTGCGTAACCTTACGAGAGAGTCATGCGACCCGAACGCGTGCAACGGTTTCCCGCACCTGTTCACGCCCCCGGCTTCGGCCGACGGCCGCAAGCGGCGAACGATAATGAACCGGCCAATTCCGAAAGCATCGCGAGCATCGTGATCGGCCGCTCCCTGCTCGTCGGGGCGGCGCTGCTGGTCATCGCGTTTCTCGCCGGCTGGGGCTTCTGGCTCGGCCGCGCCGTATGGCGCCATTTCGCCTGACCGGGTGCCGATGCAGTCTTCCGGTTCGCCGATCAGGGGCGGGCTGCCACGCGCTTGCCGTCGCGGCCCGATGATCCCGACCGTTGATCCTGCATCGGCTTCTTCCGAAAACCGCATGCCACGTTTCAGGCCGATGCTTCAGCGGGCGTTGGCGAAGGCCTTCCGGCTCAGAACGGTCCGGAACAGGATCCGGATGTCGAGCCAGAACGACCAGTTGTCGATATACCAATGGTCGTAGGCGACGCGCCCGGCCATCTTGGCGTCGGTATCGGTCTCGCCGCGGAAGCCGTTCACCTGTGCCCAGCCGGTGATTCCCGGCCTGACATTGTGGCGGCGGGCATAGTTGGCGATCTTGCGCTCGAATTCGACATCATGTGCCAGCGCGTGGGGGCGCGGGCCGACGAGCGACATGTCGCCGGCGAGGACGTTCAGGAACTGCGGCAGCTCGTCCAGGTTGTAGCGTCGCAGCAGATGGCCGAGGCGCGTGATCCGGGGATCGTTGCGCTTGGCCTGAACGACGACCTTGCCGTCATCGGTGGTGGTCATCGTGCGGAACTTGAAGATCCGGAAGGCCTGCTGATTGAAGCCGTAGCGCCGCTGGCGGAAGAGCACGGGGCCGGGTGAATCGAGCCGGATCAGGACCGCGATCAGGAGAAGCAGCGGCAAGGTTAGGATGATGCCGCAGGAGGCGGCGACGATGTCGAAGGCGCGCTTGGCCGCGACTTCCACCGTCGAGAGCGGCTGGCGCGTCAAGCGCAGGCTCGACAGCGTGCCCGTATGCACGACATGCGCATTGCCGAAGCGCTCCATGATCGGCTCGGGCGCGAGATGGATCGCGACCGGCAGGTTCATGAAGGCGTCGACGCAGGCCGTGATGGCTTCCTGCTCGGACCAGGGGACCGCGATGAAGACCGCGTCCGGTCGCGTCATCCGGCAGTTCGCGACGGCGGCTGTGAGATCGGCGGCGAGCGCGGCCTCGCCACCCGATTTCAGAAAGGCGACGTCGGTGACTGCGAAGCCCATATGCCAGGGCTTGTGCCGTGAAACGAAGGACATGATGTTCGCTTCCCGCCCGATGAGAAAAGCGCGCTCGGCGGTGATCCGTCCGCTCCGGCTGCCGGCGGCGACCAGCCGGACGACGGCCGAGCGGGACAGCGCAATGACGGGGATGCCGCAGAGATAGGTCGCGACCATCACGATGCGTGAATAATGGTCCGCGATCTTGGCGAGGAACAGCAGGGCCAGGAAGGCGACGAGGGTGATGTTCCAGACGGCGAAGGCCGAGCCCATCTGTCCCCGTGCCGAGAGGTAGTTCGCGATCTGATAGCGTCCGCGCATCAGATTGACGAAGACGAACAGCGTCGCGAGCATCGCCGCCAGCTCCCGCGTGGAGCGGTCGACGCCCGGCAGGCCGGTCGCGCCGAGGTGATAGGCGAAGGACACCGCATAGACGAGGGAGGCGACAACTGCCGCATCGCAGGCCGCCGTCAGGGGGCCGAGCCAAAGCCGCCCGAGACCCGCATAATTGTCGGGCAGAGCCTGCGGCATATCGCTCAGATCATTGACGCTCATCTCTCTCCCGCCCGGCTTGCGCATGTTCCGTCGCGGCACGATGTGCCGGTCTGGAGCATGGTGGGAGCAGAGTGGCAAGGCGCATGCCGCGGCGATGCGGGCCAGTTTGGCGCAGGTGAGGGCTTTTTTTGGGGACAAGGAAGCCTGTGCCGACAGCGTGCCGGCACAGGTTGTGCCAGGATGAATCAGGCAGGCTTGCGGAAGCGCTGCGCCATCGTGTCGAAGGTGGCGGAGAGGATGCTGCCGAGCGTTGCGCCGGCGACCTTCACGATCGCATCATGCGGCAGACCGTGGCGGGTCTCTTCCAGCGTCTGGAGCCATTCGAGGCCGATGGCGAGGGCGACGATGCCCGCCAATACGAGCCAGCGCTGCCGCGGATAGGCGAAGGCGAAGGTCGCGCCGGCAGCAAAAAAGGCGAGGAAGCGCTCAAGATCCGCACCCAGCATCGGAATATGCGGGCGCACTCCCAGCGGCGACAGCGTCGAGAACAGGATCGCCAGCAGCGCGGCCCAGCCCGCGAACGCGGCAAGGCGGCGAAGCTTTTCAAGCGAAGGAATCAAGGCCGGGCTCCGGACGAACAGCGAGACGGGCAGGCGAGACCGGGACCAGCGCCGGCAGAAGCGCGCGAAAGCCGGTTTTATGACAATGCAAAAACGACGAAGCAATGGCGGCGGCGAGAGTTTTGGCCGGGCCTTATGAATTTTCTCTTCGTCATGGGCTTTTCCGGCATCCGGGTCTGTGATCCCGCATCGGCTTTTCCTGAGAATCGCGGGATTGCTCCCAATTTTCATACAGTCGCATTTTCCACACGCGAACCGGTGCCCACTTCGCCCGAAAATGCTCTAGCTTGCGGACACATCGGCAGATGGGAGGCTTGATGACCGAGATTTCGACAGCGTCCGTGGCGGGGCGGATCGCACGGGGCGGCAAGGCGATCTATGGCGTTCCGTTGGGCATCCTGATGCTGGAGGCGCGCTTCCCGCGGATTCCCGGCGACATGGGCAACGGCACGACCTGGCCTTTCCCGGTGCTGTACCGCGTCGTTGGCGGTGCCAGCCCCGAGAAGGTCGTGCTCAACGGCGCTGCCGGCCTGCTGCCCGATTTCATCGAGGCGGCGCGCGATCTCGTCCGGCTCGGCGCCGAGGCGATCACCACCAATTGCGGCTTCCTCTCGCTCTTCCAGCGCGAGCTCGCGGCGGCTGTCGGCGTGCCGGTCGCGACATCCTCGCTGATGCAGGTGCCCTGGGTGCAGGCGACGCTGCCACCCGGCAAGCGCGTCGGCATCGTCACGGTCTCGGCGGCGACGCTGACGCCGGCGCATCTCGAGGCGGCGGGGGTGCCGCTCGACACGCCCGTCACCGGCACGGAGAATGGGCGCGAATTTTTCCGCGTCCTGATCAAGGCCGAGAAGGACGACATGGATGTCGCGCTCGCCCGGCAGGACGTGGTGCAGGCGGCGCTCGATCTCGTCGCCGGCCACCCCGATATCGGCGCCATCGTGCTGGAATGCACGAACATGCCGCCCTATGCGGCTGATGTGCAGGCGGCGACCGGGCTGCCGGTCTACGACATCTATTCGCTGATCAGCTGGTTCCACGCCGGCCTGCGGCCACGCCGCTTCGGCTGAGCGTCACTCGCTGACGAGCTTGCGGGCGCGCAGCAGCGCCAGCAGCCCTTCGTCGCGGCGCTCTTCGAGCTGCGCGATCGTGCGACCCGCGGCTTCCTCCGCCACGCCCTCGATGATCCGTTGCTGGACGTCTTCGTCGAGGGAAGGCGTCCCGAGGGATTGCCAGCGCCGGACCTGGCTCGGCCCGAGATGGGCGAGATAGCCGGCGATGCCGCCTTCGCCGCCGCCGAGATGATAGGTCATGTGCGGCCCCATCAGGGCCCAGCGCAGGCCGGGGCCGTTGCAGAGCGCGGCATCGATCTCGGCGACGCTGGCGACGCCCTGCTCGACCAGGTAAACCGCCTCCCGATAGAGCGCGGAAGCCAGCCGGTTGGCGACATGGCCGGGCATCTCGCGCTGGAGGACGACCGGGCGCCGGTCGAGGCTGCGATAGAAGGCGGCGGCGCGATCGACGATCGCCTCATCCTCGCCGACGATCTCGACCAGCGGCACGAGATGCGGCGGGTTGAAGGGATGGGCGACGATCACCCGGCGCTTGTTCCGGCAATCCGCGATGATCGTGCTGCGCAGCAGGGCCGAGGTGCTGCTGGCGATGATGATCTCAGGCGGCAGCTCCGCATCGAGACGGGAGAGTAGCGCGCGTTTGGCGGATTCGTTTTCGGGGCCGTTCTCCTGAACGAAATCAACCCCTTGCAGAGCTTCATCGAGATCATTCGTGAACTGATACTGGCCGGTATTGGCCAGCCCGAGCGCGGCGAGCTGCTCGCGCGCCCGCTCGACCGTGTGGCGAAACTTCTCCTCCGCGCCGGGCGCGGGATCGTAGGCTGAAACGTTCAGGCCGTGGCCCATGGCGAGCGCGGCCCAGGAACTGCCGATCAGCCCCGCGCCGACGACGGCGATGCGCTCGATGTCGCGGATATCCTGCATCAGTGGATCTCGGGCTCCGGCACCTTCGCCGTTCCCTCCAGATAATCGAAATCACAGCCCTTGTCGGCCTGGCGGATATGCGCCGCCGACATCTTGCCCCAGCCGCGCGGATAATCGCGGTCCGGCGGAGTCCAGACGGCGAGACGGGCGGCGATCTCGGCCTCGGTGAGATCGACCGAGATGCTGCGGGCTTCGACATCGACGCTGATGATGTCGCCGGTCTGCACCGCGGCGAGCGGACCCTTGATATAGGCCTCCGGCGCGACATGGAGGATGCAGGCGCCGTAGCTGGTGCCAGACATGCGGGCATCCGAGATGCGGAGCATGTCGCGCACGCCCTGTTTCAAGAGCTTCTTCGGGATCGGCAGCATGCCCCATTCCGGCATGCCGGGGCCGCCGACCGGGCCGCAGTTCTTGAGGACCATGATATGGTCGGCGGTGACGTCGAGAGACTCGTCGTTCACGGCCTTCATCATCGCATCGTAGTGCTCGAAGACGAGGGCCGGGCCGGAATGCTTGAGCAGCCGCGGCTCGGCGGCGGAGGGCTTGATGACGCAGCCATCGGGCGCGAGGTTGCCCTTGAGCACGGCGAGGCCGTTCGCGGTCGATACGGGCTTGTCGAGCGGGCGGATGACGTTGTCGTCGTAGACCTTGGCGAGTGCGATGGTCTCGGCGATCGGCTTGCCGGTCACGGTCATCGCATCGGTGTGGAGCTTGCTTTCGAGCTGCTTCAGCAGGGCGGGCAGGCCGCCGGCATAGAAGAAATCCTCCATCAGGAAGTCGCCGGAGGGGCGCAGGTTCGCGACGACGGGGACATTGCGCGAGAAGGCGTCGAAATCATCCGGCGTCAGCGGCACGCCGGCACGGCCGGCCATGGCGACGAGATGGATGATCGCATTGGTCGAGCCGGCGACGGCCATATGCACCGTCAGCGCATTCTCGAAGCTCTTGCGGGTAAGAATCTGATCCGGCGTCAGGTCCTCCCAGACCATCTCGACGATGCGCTTTCCGGCAGCTGCGGCCATGCGGGGATGAGCCGCGTCGGCAGCAGGGATGGCGGAGGCGCCGGGCAGGGTGAGGCCCAAAACCTCGGCATGACTCATCATCGTCGCGGCGGTGCCCATCACCATGCAGGTGCCATAGGAGCGGGCGATGCCGCTTTCCATGTCCTTCCAGTCGCTGTCGGTGATATTGCCGGCTTCCTTCTCGGCCCAGTATTTCCAGACATCTGCGCCCGAGCCCAGCACCTTGCCGGCCCAGTTGCCGCGCAGCATCGGCCCGGCCGGCACGAAGATGAAGGGCAGGCCCGCGCTGCAGGCGCCCATGATCAGGGCCGGCGTGGACTTGTCGCAGCCGCCGAGCAGGACGGCCCCGTCGAGCGGGTGAGAGCGGATCGATTCCTCGGTCTCCATCGCCAGGAAGTTGCGATAGAGCATGGTCGTAGGCTTCTGATATTGCTCGGAAACCGACATCACCGGGATCTCGATCGGGAATCCGCCCGCCGCCCAGACCGCGCGCTTCACGGCCTCCGCGCGGTCGCGCAGGTGGGTGTGGCACGGGTTGATCTCGGACCAGGTATTGATGATGCCGATGACCGGCTTGCCCATGAACTCCTCATGGCCGAACCCCATCTGCAAGGCCCGCGAGCGGTGCCCGAAGGAGCGCAGGTCGCTCGCCCCGAACCAGCGCCAGCTGCGCAGGGTCTCGGGCGTCTTGCGGGGGCGGGCGGACATCGGCGTTTCCTCGAATTCTTGTCGTTCTAACCGGTGCCGGAGGGGTGGTCGGGCTTGACCCGATCATCTCGGAAACCAGTGTCATCTTGTCATGAGATTCTCGGGGCTGCGCTATGCTTCGCCCGAGAATGACGGCCTATCACTCAGCTGCGGCTTTCACTGCGCCCCAGCTCGACACGATGCTGCGCAGCTCCGCCCGCTCGGCTTCGTTCAGCTCCGGCAGGCCGGGGAGGCGGACCGGGCCGACATCCGTGCCGAGCAGGCCGAGCGCCTCCTTCACCACGGTGACATTGGCGCCGTTGCCATATTTGGTGCGCAGCTTCTCGAAGCCGGCGATGGCGTCGACCTCGCGACGGGCGGTGTCGTAATCGCCGGCTTCCAGAGCGCGCCAGACGGCGAGCGAGCGTTCCGGCGCGACATTGATCAGGCCCGAGGTAAAGCCACGGGCGCCGAGCGCATGGAAGGGCGCGGCCCAGCCTTCGGCGAGGCCGCAGATCCAGTTGGCGGAAGAGCCTTCCGTCTCGCGCACGCAATCGGCGAGCAGCATCATGTTATTCGCTGCGAATTTCACGCCGGCGACGTTGGCGTGGGTCGCGACGCGGATCAGGTCCTTCACGCCGATCGCGTCCGAGCGAATATAGGCGACGAGCGGGATCGGCAGCGCCTCGGCGATGGCGAGGATGTAGTCGGCCTGGGATTGCGGCGCGGCGAAGGGATCGAGCGGGTGATGCACCATCGCGGCGTCGCAGCCGGCTTGGGCCGCGAGCTTGCCGGTTGCCACGGCTTCGCGCAGCGAGCGGCCGATGCCGGCGGTGACCAGCGCCTTGCCGGCGGCGGCTTCGGCAGCGGTGGCGTGCGAGCGCTCCACCTCGGCCGTCGTCATCGGATAGAATTCGCCGGTATTGCCGGCCGAGACGATGTTGTGAATGCCGGCTTCCGCGATGCGCCGGACGATCCTGCCGGTCAGCGCCCAGTCGGCTTCGCCATCCGCCTTCCAGGCGGTGACATGGACGCCGGAAATGCCGCGCAGCGCGCGGCGCACCTTGTCATTCGTCATAGTCCAGTCCCTCCGCATCCGCGCCGAAGACCAATCGTACATGAGCCTTCGCAGAGCGGACGATGTGACGGCGCATCCTGAGCTCGGCGAGCGCGGGATCGCGTGCCAGCAGCGCCTCGTAGATGTCCCGATGTTCCTCGAAGCCGCGGCGGCGCTCATCCAGCTCAGAGTGCAGGGCGATGCGCTGGGCATGGTCGTACATGCGCTGGCCGTCGAGCCGGCGTTCCAGATAGGTGCAGCCGGAGATGCGATGGATCGCGCGGTGATAGGCCTCGTTCAGCGCGACGAGATCTTCGAGGTCGCCATGTTCGGTCGCTTGCTCCATCTGGGCGATGAGCTTGCCGAGCTCGACCGCGCCGACCTTCGTCAGATGGTTCGCCGCGATATGGGCCATCACGCTTTCGAGCGCGGCACGGCCGAGCGCCATCTCCAGCGCCTGACGGGGGGAGAATTCGACGAAGACGCCGCGCCGCGCCTCGGTCCTGACCAGCCCCTCGCTTTCAAGCTTGCGGATCGCGTCCTTCACCGGGGTGGTGCTGACGCCGAGCATCTCGGCGAGATGGCGTTCGTTCAGCCGCTCGCCATTGCGGAAGCGCCCGGCGACGATGGCGCGGCGCAGGCGCTCGTGGACATGCTCGCGCAGCGAGCGCAGCAGATCGGGAGCGACAGGTTCGACGGCAGGCTGCAACATGATTCTTCCGCGGCGCGCGGCCGAAACCGCCTCGTCGCGGTGGTCGGCCCTGCGCCATGAGCCATCAAGACAGCACAAAGCGCTGTGTACGGCAATCTGAAATTTCAGATTTCAAACTCGCAATCCTGTGCTATCGCTTGGGGGTAAGCGCCCGCCACGAGGTGCGAGCGGATTGGCCGCAACGGGAGGAACGAACCGATGAGCATTACACGCAGGACCGTCATCGCCGCCGCCTGTCTCGCCGCGGCAGGCCCCGCCTTCGCGCAGGGCGAGTATCCCGGCAGCAAGGTCGTCACCATCGTCGTGCCCTTCGCGGCCGGCGGCACCACCGACCTGCTCGGGCGCATTCTGGCCGATCGGCTGGGCCAGCGGCTCGGTGGCAAGTTCATCGTCGAGAACCGGCCCGGCGCCGGCGGCAATACCGGCGTCGCCGCCGTGGCGCGCGCTCCGGCCGACGGTTACACGCTGACCATGGGCACGGTGTCGAGCCATGCGATCAACCCGGCCGTCTATGCCCGGCTGCCCTTCGACCACATCAAGGATTTCGCGCCGATCTCGCAGGTGGCGAGCGTGCCGAACATCCTGATGGTCAATATCGACCTGCCGGCCAAGACCGTGCCGGAGCTGATCGAGCTCCTGAAGAAGAACCCCGGCAAGTACTCCTTCGGTTCGTCTGGAGCGGGCACCTCGACCCATATGGCGGCCGAGCTGTTCAAGGTCTCAACCGGGACCGACATGGTGCATGTGCCCTATCGGTCGAGCGGGCAGGTGACGCAGGATCTGCTCTCCGGCCAGATCCAGATCACCTTCGACAACATCACGATCGCCTGGCCGCATGTGCAGGCGGGCAAGATCCGCGCGCTCGCGACCGCGACGCCAAAGCGGCTCGCGGTCGCCCCGGACCTGCCGGCGCTGTCGGAGTTCATTCCGGGCTACGATGCCAGCTCATGGCACGGCTTCTTCGCGCCGTCGGCGGTGCCGAAGGAGATCGTCGCCAAGCTCTCGGCGGAGACGCAGGCGATCATGAAGGAACCGGCGGTGATCGAACAGCTCAAGAAGCTCGGCGTTGATCCGGTCGGATCGAGCCAGAAGCAGTTCACCGCCCATATCGCCTCCGAAACCAAACGCTGGGCCGAGGTCGCGCAGAAGGCGAACGTGAAGATCGAGTGAGGGTCGGGGCGAGCGCCCCGGCTTCAGGTTCCGCCGATCAGCGCTGCGGGGCGAAAGCCTTGGCCAGCGCGTCGGCATGCTTGGTCATCAGGCCGAGATCGGAGCCGACGGCGACGAAGCGATAGCCCCATTCGATATAGCGGCGCGCATCCGCCTCGGACGGCGTCAGAATGCCGGCCGGCTTGCCGAGCGCGGTCAGGCGCTTCACCGCATCCTGGATCGCGGCCTGGACTTCCGGGTGGCCGGGGTTGCCGATATGGCCGAGCGAGGCCGAGAGATCGGCCGGGCCGATGAAGACGCCGTCGACGCCATCGACCGAGGCGATCGCCTCGATCTGGCTGAGCGCCTCGCCGGTCTCAACCTGCACCAGCACGCAGATCTCGCCATCGGCGCGTTTCAGGTAGTTCTGCACGCGCCCGTAATGGCTGCCGCGGCCGCTGACCGTGATGCCGCGGATGCCGGCAGGCGGATAGCGGCAGGCTGCAACGGCCCTGGCTGCCTCCTCGGCGTTCTGGACGAAGGGCACGAGCACGGCCTGCACGCCGATATCGAGCAGGCGCTTGAGCAGCACGGCGTCATTCCAGGCCGGGCGGACGATCGGGGTCGCCGTGCCACCCTTCAGGGCCTGCAACTGGGCGAGAACGTCGGGCGGCTCGTTGGGGGAATGCTCGGTATCGACCAGAATCCAGTCGAAGCCGCTCTGGCTGATGATCTCGGACACGATCGGGCTGCACAGGCTGCTCCACAATCCGATCTGAAGCTCGCCGCGCTTGAGCGCGGCCTTGAAGGCGTTGGCAGGCAGGTCCACGGCTTTTTCCCCTCGGGCGAATGGTTGGCGATGCTGCCGAGCCGATCGACATCAGCGTGGAGCGCGCCATCCTTGTTAGACCAGACCGAAGCGATGAAGGAACCCGACGCGAGGAGATGGCGGGGTTGCACCTCGATGACGCATGGCGCTTTGCGATGGCCGAATCGCTGGTAGGTTGCGCGACATCGGAGACAAGCCACGCCATGACCACTCCCTCGCTCACCGAAGAGATCGCGCAGCGCTTCGCCGGGATCGCGCTCGGCCATGTCCGCCGCGAATATCCGAACAAGCCGGACCATACGCTGGCCGGGCCGCAGGACGCGCGGACGCCGAGCGAGCTGCATCCGGTGTTCTACGGCAGCTATGACTGGCATTCCTGCGTGCACAGCTACTGGATGCTGGCCCGCTTGCTGCGCCGTCATCCGAAGATGGAAGCGGCTGCCGAGATCGTCGCATTGTTCGACGAACAGCTCGTCCCGGAGAAGATCGCGATCGAATGCGCCTATCTCGCCCAGCCGACGGCACGCGGCTTCAAGCGGCCCTATGGCTGGGGCTGGCTGCTGAAGCTCGCGGCCGAGTTGCGGGGGCTGGATGACGGGCGCTGGGGCCGGGCGCTGGCGCCGCTCGCCGAGGCTTTCGCCCAGCGCTTCCGCAACTTCCTGCCGATTGCGACCTATCCCGTGCGGGTCGGCACGCATTTCAACACCGCCTTCGGCCTGCGGATGGCGACGGATTACGCGGATGCGACCGGGGACGGCGCCTTCCTCACCCTGCTGCGCGAGACGGCCTTGCGCTGGTACGGCGCCGACGCGGATTGCCCGGCCTGGGGCGAGCCGAGCGGCGACGATTTCCAGTCCTCGGCGCTGATCGAGGCGGAATGCATGCGCCGCCTGCTGCCGGCGGAACAGTTCCTGCCCTGGTTCGAGCGCTTCCTGCCGCGCATCGCGCAGAGCGAGCCGGCGATCCTGTTCACGCCGGCGACCGTGACCGACCGGACCGATGGCAAGATCGCGCATCTCGACGGGCTCAATCTCAGCCGGGCCTGGTGTTGGAGCGCGCTGGCCGCAGCCCTGCCGGAATGGGACGTGCGGCGCCCGGTCATAGCGAACGCCGCAAGGCTGCATCTGGAAGCCGGGCTGCCGCATATCGCGGGCGACTATATGGGCGAGCATTGGCTCGCGACCTTCGCCGTGCTCGCCATCGAGGAGCGGTCGAAGGCCGTCGATGCGGTTCCGAACCACGCCGGGCAGGGAACATAAGGGATCTCATGCGCCGGAAGGACCGGCGCCGGCGCAGTGCTTTTAGCGATCAACCCTGAGTTTGCGTTTTCGCAAATTGGCGATCCGCCCAGCGGCTAAAGTTGCGACGCCAAGGGGGCGGGCGCGCAACGATCCGCCGCGCCCGGTCACGCCAGGAGAAGCCAGCATGGCGCCCATTCCGAGGCTGAAGGCCTATGACGGACCTGCGTTGTTGTCCTACGGCTTCCGGCCGCTCTTCCTGCTGGCTGCGCTGCAGGCCGGGCTGACGATCCTGGTCTGGCTCGGCTTCGTCACCGGCCATCTCGCCATCCCCACGGCTTTCGCGCCGGTGGATTGGCATATCCATGAAATGCTCTTCGGCTATCAGGCGGCCGCGGTCGGCGGTTTCCTGCTGACGGCCATTCCCAACTGGACCGGGCGATTGCCGGTGCAGGGCGCGCCGCTGCTCGTGCTGGTTCTCGCCTGGATCGCCGGCCGTGTCGCGGTCGCGACTTCGGCGTTGATCGGATGGCATTTCGCGATGGCGATCGATGCGCTGTTCCTCATCCTGCTGGCTGGTGCGGCTGCACGCGAGGTCGTCGCCGGCCGCAACTGGCGCAATCTCAAGGTCGTCGTGCTGATCGGCCTGCTGCTCGCGGCCAATCTCGCCTTCCACCTCGAAGCGGCGCTGACGGGCGGGGCCGATTATGCCCGCCGCTTCGCTATCGCCACCGTGCTGATGCTGGTCGGGCTGATCGCCGGGCGGATCGTACCGAGCTTCACGCGCAACTGGCTGGCGCCGCGCGGGGCAGGGCGCCTGCCGATCCCGTTCGGCGGTTACGACAAGGCGGTGCTGGCGGCGAGCGCGCTCGCGCTCGGCCTCTGGGTTGCTCTGCCGGATACGCTTGCAAGCGGCATCGCGCTGGCACTGTCGGCCGTGCTCCACGCCGTCAGGCTCGCGCGCTGGGCGGGCGATCGCACCTGGCGCAATCCGCTGCTCGTCATCCTGCATGTCGGCTACGCCTTCGTGCCGCTGGGCTTTGCGCTCTCGGCAGCGGCGAGCTTCGGGCTGGTCGGCCCCGGCGCCGGTTTGCATGCCTGGACGGCCGGCGCCTTCGGCACCGTGACGCTCGCGGTGATGTCGCGGGCCAGCCTGGGGCATACCGGGCGCCCGCTCGTCGCGACCGCGGCAACGCAGGCCTGCTACGCGCTGGTCGTCATCGGTAGCGTGGCGCGGATCTGCTCGGCGCTCGGGCATGGCCCGGTCGCGCTGCTGCATATCGCCGGGCTGTGCTGGTCGCTGGCCTTCCTCGGATTCGCGGCGAGCTACTGGCGGGTCCTGACCGGGGCGCGGCTCGGTTCGAAGGTTTCTCCCGCAGCAGGGCCGGCCTGAAATGGCAGAGGTAAAGGATCTGCTGATGCGCGCGGAAGCGGATTGCCGTATTGAGGCGCGGGAGATGCGCCGCGTCGCGCTCCAGGATGCCGGCGCCCTGGGCGAGGGGGCTCACCGCGCCGCGAACAGGATTGTCGGATGGTGCTCCTTCCAGATCATGGCGAGAACCGGCCCGGCTGCCGCGGACAGCGTCCATGCGCCTGACCCAGTTCAGCGAATATGCGCTGAGGCTGCTGGTCTTCGCGGCGGCACATCCGGAGCGGCTGGTTACCGTCGAGGAGGCCGCGACCGCCCATGACATTTCGCGGACCCATCTGATGAAGGTCGCCAATCTCCTGGTCCGGCAGGATTTCCTCAAGGGCGTGCGCGGCCGTGCCGGCGGCCTGATGCTGGCGCGCGCACCGGCCGAGATTTCGCTGGGCATGCTGATCCGCGCGACGGAGCCGGCCTTCGCGATCGTCGAGTGCTTTGGCGAGGCGGAGGGGCGCTCGGCCCTGCGCGGGGATCGCTGGCGCGGCATCCTGAGCGATGCGATGGAAGCCTTCCTCGGCGAGCTCGATCGCTATTCCCTGACCGACCTGCTGGCCGATCCGGAACGCCTCGGTCTCGGCCTTGGCCGGCAACCGGTCTGACGCGCGGCTGCTTTCACACGATGAAATCATTCCGGGGCGAAGCCGCGAGGCCGGCAGCCCCTTGCTCGAAGGGAGCGCGATGAGTTTCCCGTCCTTCTTCGCCGACGCGCCGCGCCTCAAGGTCCGCGACCCGCTCTCCGCCTTCCTCGGGACCAGCGAAGGCGGCATCCTCGAATATGGCTACGAGGATGCGGTGCGGCTGGCCGGCCATTCCTGCCCGGCCGTCGCCGGTGCCTATCTGATGGTGGTCAACGGGCTCGGTTATCTCCATGACGACGAGATGCCGGAGCGCGGCGGCATCGAGGTCTTCATGCGCGGCGAGCGCGACCAGGGGACGACCGGCGTCCTGGCCTCGGTCGCGACGCTGCTGACCGGGGCTGCACCTGAGACCGGGTTCGGCGGGATCGGACCCGCGCAGCGCTTCTCCCGGCGCGACCTGCTGCATTTCGGTGCCGATATCGAAGGCACGATGGCATTGCGCCGCCGCGATACCGGGGCCGGGGTTGTGATCGACATCGATACGGGTGCGGTGCCGCATGCGTCGGCGATGGGCGGATTGATGCCACAGGCGGTGGCCGGGGAGGCGGATGAGGCGGAGCTCGAGCGTTTTGCCGCGCTCTGGCAAGACCGCGTCCGGCGGATGCTGATCGAGCATGCCGACGATCCGAAGCTGATCCATCTCTACGACTGGTTGCCGGACGAGGCCTGATCAGCCGGCGTTCTCCGCCAAGCGTTTCAGGGCGGGTGCGTCGCAGACGACGAGCTTCTGGCGGCCGCCCTCGACCAACCCTTGCGCCTCCCAGGCGCTGAGGATGCGGGAGACCGTGTGCAGCGTCGTGCCGGTCATCTCGGCGATGTCGCGCCGCGAAATCGGGAAGTCGACGCGCAGGCCGGCCTCGACGGGCTTGCCGGCCTGCTCGACCAGCCGCAGCACGGCATGGGCCACGCGCCGCTCGACCTCCTCGGTCGACATCTCGCGGATGCGCGTATGGGCCTCGTCCAGGCGCTGGCCGATGGTGCGGATCGCGTTCATTGCCAGATGCGGGTTGTCGGCGACGAAGACGTCCCAGGATTCGGTTGGCCAGCTCGCGACGAGGCTGTCGACCGCCGCCGTCGCGGTGCCCGGATAGTCGCTGCGGCCCAATGCCCGTGTGAAGCCGAACAGGTCGCCGGGATGGACGATGCGCACGATGATCTGCTGGCCGTCGCGCGTGACCTGCGTCACTTTCAGCCGGCCGTGCAGCAGAAGGTAGAAGGCTTTGGCTGTCTCGCCCTGCTCGAAGACGGCCTCGCCCTGCGGGACCCGCCGTGCGCTGGCCTGCGCCGTCATGCGGTCGAGCTGGTCGTCGCTCATCGCGGCGAACAGCGGGACGCTGCGCAGCACGCTGCGGTCCATTCCCACGTGACAGCCTTTCCCTCGGACGGGTTCAGGGGCGCCCGCGATGTCCCGATCCGTCGGCGCGCGGCGCCGGATAAGACTGCAATCGATGGCCGCGTTCAAGTGCGGCACGGTGGCCCGCAGGGGAAAGGCGATGCCCATTCGAGAGCGTTGTAAGAAGGGCAATATCCGGGCCACCAGGACCGGATAGGTCGCATTCGGCGGACCTTGTTTGCGTTATGTCAAAGACGGCTGCGAAAGGGCAGCGCAGTGTGGCCCTTGACATGGACAGCACCCGGGAATCCATATTCTCTTTAGTCAATCTCTCAACACGAGCCGGTGCGATATGCGGCCGGCCGAAAGGGGTGGAGATGACGATCGAGACCGCGAAGACGGGCGGCCCGGAGGCCGCGCCCGAGAAGCCGACACGTCGCGCCGAACTCCTCGCCTTCCTGACGCTGGCTGTGCTGATCTGGCCGGTCGTAGCGGTCGGCGTCGTCGGCGGTTACGGCTTCCTCGTCTGGATGTCGCAAATCGTCCTCGGCCCGCCCGGGCCTCCGCGTTGAGGAGGCGGGCATGGACGAGAATGCCATCGATCTCGGGCGGCGACGTTTCCTGACAGGCCGCTCCGCGCAGCCGCAGTCTGAAGGCGTGCGCCCGCCGTGGTCGCGCGTGGCTTCGGTCGCGGCGGCCTGCACTGGTTGCGGCGTCTGCGTGCCGGCCTGTCCGCAGCACATCATCGCGCTGGATGCCGGCGGCAGGCCGATCCTGAACTTCGCCGAGAGCGAGTGCAGCTTCTGCGGCGCCTGTGCGGAAGCTTGCCCCGAGCCGGTCTTCGATCGCCTGCTCCCGGCCTTCGAGCACGTTGCGGCGGTCGGCGCCGATTGCTTCGCCAGGCGCGGCATCGTCTGCCAGAGCTGCGGCGATGCCTGCCCGGAAAGCGCGATCCGCTTCCGCCCTCGGCTCGGCGGACCAGCCCTGCCGGAGATCGCGAGCGATCGCTGCAATGGCTGCGGCGCCTGCATCGCGGCCTGTCCGGCACAGGCCATTGCGGTCGGCGCGCGTCCGATGGAGGCGGCTCATGCCTGAGCGTCCCCGTCAGCGCTTTCATCACATTTCGAGCGCCGTCGTCTCGGCCCTGCCGGCCAAGGTTGAGGTCGTGCTCGCCAGCATCGCAGAGCTTCCCGAGACCGAGATCCATCGGGTCGAGAACGGCAAGATCGTGATCGTGCTGGAAGGCTCCAGCACCGGCGTGATCGGCGACCGGCTGGCCGCCATCAGCCTGATCGACGGCGTGCTCTCGGCCAACATGGTGTTCGAGCAGATCGAAGACCTCGAAACCCTCGACGACCCCGGAGTGATCCCATGACCCTGTCCCGTCGCGAGATGCTGAAGGCGCAGGCGGCTGGCGTCGCCGCGCTCGCCGCCAATATGAGCGTGCCCGCCGAGGCCCAGCCGGTTGCGGGCGGCGTCGGCAGCCTGCAGATCAAATGGTCGAAGGCGCCGTGCCGCTTCTGCGGCACCGGCTGCGGCGTCATGGTCGGCGTCAAGGAAGGCAAGGTCATCGCCACCCATGGCGACATGAAGGCCGAGGTCAATCGCGGCCTGAACTGCATCAAGGGCTATTTCCTCTCCAAGATCATGTACGGCAACGACCGGCTGACCCAGCCGCTGCTGCGCAAGAAGAACGGCGTCTACGCCAAGGACGGCGAGTTCACGCCGGTGTCCTGGGAGGAGGCCTTCGACACCATGGCCGCCAAGGCCAAGGAAACGCTCAAGGCCAAGGGGCCGACCGCGCTCGGCATGTTCGGCTCCGGCCAGTGGACGATCTTCGAGGGCTATGCCGCGACCAAGCTGATGCGGGCCGGCTTCCGCTCCAACAATCTCGACCCGAACGCCCGCCACTGCATGGCCTCGGCGGCCTATGCCTTCATGCGCACCTTCGGCATGGACGAGCCGATGGGCTGCTACGACGATTTCGAGCATGCCGACGCCTTCGTGCTCTGGGGCTCGAACATGGCGGAGATGCACCCGATCCTGTGGACGCGGGTGACGGACCGCCGGCTCGGCCAGCCGCATGTGAAGGTCGCGGTCCTCTCGACCTATACCCACCGCAGCTCGGACCTTGCCGATATCCCGATCGTGTTCAAGCCGGGCACGGACCTCGCGATCCTGAATTACATCGCCAACCACATCATCTCGACCGGGCGGGTGAACACCGATTTCGTCGAGAAGCACACCACCTTCGTCAAAGGCGCGACCGAAATCGGCTACGGCTTGCGCCCCGATGATCCGCGCGAGGTCAAGGCACGCAAGGCGGAGGATGTCACGGCGACGACGCCGATCGACTTCGCGGCCTTCGCGGCCTCGGTCAAGGACTACACGCTGGAGAAGGTCTCTGCGCTGACCGGGGTCGAGCCCGGCTTCCTGCAACAGCTCGCCGAACTCTATGCCGACCCCAAACGCAAGGTCATGTCGCTCTGGACCATGGGCTTCAACCAGCATGTGCGCGGCGTCTGGGCCAACCAGATGGTCTACAACCTGCATCTGCTGACGGGGAAGATTTCGGAGCCGGGCAACAGCCCGTTCTCGCTGACCGGCCAGCCCTCGGCCTGCGGCACGGCGCGCGAGGTCGGCACTTTCGCCCATCGCCTGCCGGCCGACATGACGGTGACCAATCCCGAGCACCGCAAGCATGCCGAGGAAATCTGGCGCGTCCCGCACGGGATCATCCCGGAAAAGCCCGGCTACCACGCCGTTGAGCAGGACCGGATGCTCAAGGACGGCAAGCTCAATTTCTACTGGATCCAGGTCAATAACAACCTCCAGGCCTCGCCGAATAGCAGCAACGAGGCCTATCCGGGCTATCGCAACCCCGACAATTTCATCGTCGTCTCCGATGCCTATCCGACGGTGACGGCGATGGCCGCCGACCTGATCCTGCCGGCGGCGATGTGGGTCGAGAAGGAGGGCGCCTACGGCAATGCCGAGCGGCGCACCCATGTCTGGCACCAGCTCGTCAATGCACCGGGCGAGGCGCGCTCGGACCTCTGGCAATTGATGGAGTTCTCGAAGCGCTTCACCACCGACGAGGTCTGGCCGGCTGAAATCCTCGACGCCAACCCGAACTACAAGGGCAAGACGCTCTTCGACTTGCTGTACCGCAACGGTAATGTCGACAAATTCGATGTCTCCGAGATCGATCCGGGCTACGAGAACCGGGAGGCGAAGGCCTTCGGCTTCTACGCGCAAAAGGGGCTTTTCGAGGAATATGCCGCCTTCGGCCGCGGTCATGGCCACGATCTCGGGCCCTATGACCTCTACCATCAGGTCCGCGGCCTGCGCTGGCCGGTGGTCGACGGCAAGGAGACGCTCTGGCGCTACCGCGAGGGGCTCGACCCCTATGTGAAGCCGGGCAAGGGCGTCGAGTTCTACGGCAACAAGGACGGCAAGGCCCGGATCATTGCGGTGCCCTACGAGCCGCCGGCGGAATCGCCTGATGGCGACTACGACCTCTGGCTGGTCACCGGCCGCGTGCTGGAGCACTGGCATTCCGGCTCGATGACGATGCGGGTGCCGGAACTCTACAAGGCCTTCCCCGGCGCTCGCTGCTTCATGCATCCGGAAGATGCCCGCAAGCGCGGGCTCAACCAGGGCGCCGAGATCCGGCTGATCTCGCGCCGCGGCGAGATGCGCACCCGCGTCGAGACGCGCGGGCGCAACCGCATGCCGCCCGGCGTGGTCTTCGTGCCCTGGTTCGATGCCAGCCAGCTCATCAACAAGACGACGCTCGACGCCACCGATCCCATCTCCAAGCAGACGGATTTCAAGAAATGCGCGGTCAAGATCGTTCCGGTCTCGGGCTGATGCGCTCGCGGACCTTGCTCGGGGCGGCCCTCGCGGCCGGCCTCGTCCTCGCCTTCGGTGCCGCCGTCTCGCAGGAGGGCGCGCCAATCAAGATCGTGCCGCGGCTGACCGGCACCGCTGATCCGATGGCGCTCGAACGCGTGCCGGCGCTCGGCCGCCCGGTCGTCGACGATGTCCGGCGCATGCGCAACTATCCGGAGCAGCCGCCGGTGATCCCGCATGCGATCGACGGCTACCAGCTCACCCTGAACACCAATCGCTGCATGGACTGCCACAAGCGCGAGTTCACGGAAGGCTCGGGCGCGCCGATGATCAGCGTCACTCATTTCCAGGACCGCGACGGGCAGGTGCTCTCGGACGTGACGCCACGGCGCTATTTCTGCACGGCCTGCCATGTCCAGCAGACCGATGTCCCGCCCCTGGTCCAGAACCGGTTCCAGGACGCCAAAGACATCGGCCGGAAGCCATAGGCGCGCATCATGGCCAGGCTCAAATCCTTCATTCTCTGGTGCTGGGGCGTCGTCGTCAGCTTCTGGCGCATCATCAGCAGGCCGAGCGCCTATCTGCCGCTCGGCCTGCTGACGCTCGGCGGCTTCGTCGGCGGCGTGCTCTTCTGGGGCGGCTTCAACACGGCGCTGGAAGTCACCAACACCGAGAAATTCTGCACCTCCTGTCACGAGATGCGCGACAACGTCTATCAGGAGCTGCAGTCGACGGTGCATTTCTCCAATCGTTCTGGCGTGCGCGCGACCTGCCCGGACTGCCATGTCCCGCATAACTGGACCGACAAGATCGCCCGCAAGATGCAGGCCTCGAAGGAGGTCTGGGGCAAAATCTTCGGGACGATCTCGACGCGCGAGAAATTCCTCAACATGCGCCTCGAACTCGCCAAGCACGAATGGTCGCGGTTGAAGGCGAACGACTCGCTGGAATGCCGCAACTGCCACTCCTCCGTCGCGATGGACTTCACCAAGCAGACCCGCCGCGCCGCCGAGATCCACAGCCGCTTCCTGACCACCGGCGAGAAGACCTGCATCGACTGCCACAAGGGCATCGCGCATCTGCTGCCGGACATGACCGGAATCGAGCCCGGGTGGAAGGACGCGCCGGAGCTGCAGGGCAAGGGCAGCGCCTCCTGGCATGGGCCGGAGCGCGCCGTCCGCACCTATCTCGCGGAGATCGAGACACGGTGAGATTCCGTTCCGCTGACGACCGCGCGGCGTGCCCTGCGTCAATTTTTCCTAGGGCATTATGTCCGATCTCCAGATCGGCAAATCAGGTATCTGAGATGATTCTTTTATGCGATATCCGTCGCGAAGGCACGGGGCCGTCGGCCCGCGCCAGTCATGGAGAAGGTGAGCGATGATTGCGGCACTCACTGTCGCGGAGCGGCAGCGCGCCATATCGATCTCGGCGCTTCTGGCGCTGTGCGGGTTTGCCATGGCGATCGCCGGCCGCGACGACCTGTTCGCCGTGCATGGCGCGATCATCCTGCTGTTCGGGCTCGGCTGCATCGGCCTTGTCATGTCGAGCTATTTCGCGCCGGAGCCGTCCGATGAGCGCCTGACGCGCTATTACGACGATCCGACGCGGGTCGGGATCGTGCTCTCGCTCGGCTGGGCCGTGGCCGGCATGTTCTTCGGCGTCTGGGTTGCGGCGCTCCTGGCCTGGCCGGATCTCACCTTCGATGCGGGATGGGCGAGCTTCGGCCGCCTGCGGCCGGTCCATACCTCGGGCGTGATCTTCGGCTTCGGCGGCAATGCGCTGATCGCGACCTCCTTCCACGTCCTGCAGCGGACCACGCGGGCGCGCCTGCCGGACCAGTTCAGCCCCTGGTTCGTGCTGATCGGCTACAACCTGTTCTGCGTGCTGGCGGCTACCGGCTACCTGATGGGCATCACCCAGTCGAAGGAATATGCCGAGCCGGAATGGTATGCCGATATCTGGCTGGTCATCGTCTGGGTCACCTATTTCCTGATCTACATCCGCACGCTGCAGCGGCGGAAGGAACCGCATATCTACGTCGCCAACTGGTACTACATGGCCTTCATCCTGGTCGTGGCGGTGCTGCACATCGTCAACAACCCGGCGGTGCCGATCTCCTTCGGCGAGGCCAAGAGCTATTCGCTGTTCTCCGGCGTCCAGGATGCGATGACGCAGTGGTGGTACGGCCACAACGCGGTCGCCTTCTTCCTGACCTCCGGCTTCCTCGGGATGATGTACTACTACCTGCCGAAGCGGGCAGGGCGGCCGATCTACTCCTACAGGCTGTCGATCATCAGCTTCTGGGGCATCACCTTCATGTATATGTGGGCGGGCTCGCACCACCTGCACTACACGGCGCTGCCGCAATGGGTGCAGACGCTGGGCATGACCTTCTCGGTCGTCCTGCTGGTGCCGTCCTGGGCCTCGGCCGGCAATGCGCTGGCGACGCTCAACGGCGCCTGGGGCAAGGTGCGCGACGACGCGACGCTGCGCTTCATGATGGTCGCCGCGGTGTTCTACGGGCTCTCGACCTTCGAAGGCTCGTTCATGGCGATCCGGGCGGTCAACTCGCTCTCGCACTATACCGACTGGACGGTCGGCCATGTTCATGCCGGCGCGCTCGGCTGGGTGGCGATGATCACCTTCGGCTCGCTCTACGCGCTGGTGCCGTGGATGTGGAAGGTCGAGCGGATGTATTCGCCCAAGCTGATCGAGGTCCATTTCTGGCTCGCTCTGGCCGGGACCGTCATCTACGTCTTCGCGATGTGGAACTCGGGCATCATCCAGGGCCTGATGTGGCGCACCTATAACGACAGCGGCACGCTAGCCTATTCCTTCATCGACAGCCTGGTCGCGATGCATCCCTATTACATCGCGCGCACCGTCGGCGGGCTGCTGTTCCTGATCGGTGCGATCGTGGCCTCCTACAATGTCTGGATGACGATCCGGATGTCCCGTTCGCAGGCTGCGGCGGGCGCCGGCGACAGCGACCTGCCGGCGCTCCAGGGCGCTGCGCTTCAGGCGGGGGAGTAAGCCGATGCGCGAGTTCTTTCATCGCAAGCTCGAACGCAGCGCGATCGGCTTCGTCCTCGCCATCATCGGCGTCTCCGCGATCGGCGGCTTCGTCGAGATCGCACCGCTCTTCACTATCGGCGATACCGTCGAGAAGGCGCCGGACATGCGCGTCTACACGCCGCTCGAGCTGGCCGGGCGCAACATCTACATCCGCGAGGGCTGCTATGCCTGCCATAGCCAGATGATCCGGACGCTGCGCGACGAGGTCGAGCGCTACGGGCCGTATTCCCTGGCGGTCGAGTCGAAATACGACCATCCGATGCTCTGGGGCTCCAAGCGCACGGGGCCGGATATCGCCCGGCTCGGCGGCAAATATTCCGACGCCTGGCATGTCGCGCATCTGATCAACCCGCGCGATGTCGTGCCGCAATCGGTGATGCCGAAATACGGCTGGTTGATGCGCAACGAATTGAAGACCGAGGATCTCGGCCGGCATCTCAAGGCGCAGCGCGCGGTCGGCGTGCCCTATACCGATGCGCAGATCGCCAATGCCGGCACGGATGCCTATGGCCAGGCGAGCCCCGACAGCGCCTACGCGGGCGGCGTCAGCGAACGCTATGGCGAGGCGACGAACGTGCGCGCCTTCGACGGCGAGCCGGGGCGCCTGACCGAGATGGATGCGGTGGTCGCCTATCTCCAGGTGCTGGGCCGCCTGACCGATGCTGCGCAGAAGCAGACCGCCGCGGCGGAGAAGTGAGACGATGGATGTCGATCACCATACGCTTGTCGGTTTCGCCAAGAGCTGGGGGCTGTTCTACCTCGTGGCCATGGCGATCGGCGTGCTGATCTACGCGTTGTGGCCGTCGAACCGAAAGCGCTTCGATCGGGCCAAGAAGAGCATTTTCGACAAGGACGACAGGCCGGGGGACTGAGCGATGGCAGATGCGAGGCGCGACCCCGCCACGGGGACAATCACGACGGGCCATGAGTGGAACGGCATCGAGGAACTCGACACGCCGATTCCGCGCGTGGTGCTGTTCTTCCTGGCCGTCACGACCCTGTTCTCGATCGGCTACTGGCTGCTGATGCCGGCCTGGCCGCTGGGCGTGACCTATACCAAGGGCTTGCTCGGCATGGACCAGCGCCAGGTCGTGGCCGAGCAGGTGCGCGATGCCGCCACTGAGCGGGCGAGCTGGACCGCGAAGCTCGACAAGGCCTCCTTCGCCGATATCGCCGCCGACCCCGCGCTGATGCGCCATGTCCGCGATACCGGGCGCACTCTCTTCGAGGATAACTGCGCGGTCTGTCACGGCGTGCAAGGGAAGGGCGGGCCGGGCTTCCCCAATCTCGCCGCCGGCTCCTGGCTCTGGGGCGGCAGCCCGGAGGCGATCGCCGAGACGATCCGCGTCGGCATCAACGGCACGGCGAAGGATACGCGCACCGGACAGATGATGGCCTTCGGCCGCGACGGCATTCTCCAGCGCGAGCAGGTCCTGGCCGTCGCCTCTTATGTCCGTTCGCTCTCGGGCCAGAAGCTCGACGCGGCCGAGCAGGCGCGCGTGCCGGCGGGCAAGGAGGTCTTCGCGGCGAACTGCGTCGCCTGCCATGGCGAGAACGCCAAGGGCCAGCATGATCTCGGCGCCCCGGACCTCACCGATGCCAACTGGATCTATGGTGGCGACCTGCAATCGGTCGTGAACAGCATCCATGGCGGGCGGCAGGGACATATGCCGAGCTGGGAAGGCCGGCTCTCGCCGACCGATATCAAGCTGCTGGCGCTCTATGTCGGCACGCTCGGTGAGGCGAAGCGATGAGCGCTTCAGCAGACGGCGAAACACGGCGGCGCCGCGGTGGGCGGAAAGCCTTCTGGCTCGCGCTCGCCGGGGTGCTGGCAGGCGGGCTGATCCTCGCCAACGCCCATCTGGTCTATGTCGCCATAGGCTCGCAGCCGGACTGCGTGCCGCATGCAAAATCGGCGGGCGAGGCGGGCGGGTTCCGCGCCGCGCGCCCGTCCTGCTGAGGGAGGAGAAGCACATGGCTGCGATCGGGAACGGCCAGGAGATGCCGCTGCCTCTCTCCGCCCAGCGACGGCGTAATCTGCCGGCGGGCGCGGCTCTGTCCTGGCTCGGCGCGGGCTGGCGCGATCTCTGGCGCAATCCGGTGCCGAGCCTGCTCTACGGGCTCGCGGTCTTCGCGGTCTCCGCCGTGATCGTCTGGGGGCTGTTCCGGCTCGGGCTCGACTACATCCTGTTCCCGGCACTGGCGGGCTTCATGGTGATGGGGCCGCTCTTGGCGATCGGGCTCTACCAGAAAAGCCGCGCGATCGAGCAGGGCGAGCCGGTCAGCCTCTCCCGGATGATCTTCGTCAAGGCGGCTTCGGGCGGGCAGGTCTGGTACACGGGCGCGATCCTCTCGCTGCTGATGCTGGTCTGGATGCGGGCGGCGGTCATCATCTATGCGCTGTTCTTCGGGCTCAGGCCATTCCCGGGCCTCCACGAGGTCGCGGCCATGCTGTTCGGGACGCCGATCGGCTGGGCGATGCTGCTGGTCGGCACCGTGGTCGGCGGGCTGTTCGCGGCCTTCTCCTTCGCGATCAGCGCCTTCGCGATCCCGATGCTGCTGGACGAGCGGGTGGATGCCTTCACCGCGATGGGCACCAGCATCTCGATGGTCTGGCGGAACCTGCCGGTGATGATCGCCTGGGGCGCCATCGTGCTCGCCCTGTTCCTTGTCTCGATCGCGACCGGGCTTCTCGGCCTGATCGTGGTCTTCCCGCTGCTCGGCCATGCGACCTGGCACAGCTATCGGGCGCTCAGGTGAGCTGCTGCGCGCCGCCGCTGGCTCTGGACGGCGCACCCGATCCGTCGGCGGTGCGGCAGGAGATCCGCCTCGCCAGCCGCGATCTCGGCAATGGCCTGCGCCAGAGCGACCTCTCGGTGCCCGGCCTGCATTGTGCCGCCTGCATCCGGGCGGTCGAGACCGGGCTTGCCCGATTGCCGGGCGTCGCGCAGGTCAGGGTCAATCTCTCGACCCGCCGCGTCGCCGTGCAATGGCGGGGCGAGGAGGCGCCGGAGCTGCTGACGGCATTGGCCGGGCTCGGATATCCCGGCCATCTCTTCGAGAGCGAAGCGGAGGGTACGGACCCCGAGCGCGACCGGCTGATCCGGTCGCTGGCGGTCGCTGGCTTTTGCGCCATGAACATCATGCTGCTCTCGGTCTCGGTCTGGTCGGGGGCGGAGCCCGAGACGCGGCAGGCCTTCCACTGGATTTCGGGCGCGCTGGCCTTGCCCTGCCTGCTCTATTCCGGCCGCATCTTCTTCGCCTCGGCCTGGGCGATGCTGCGGCGCGGGCGCACCAACATGGACGTGCCGATCTCGATCGGCATCTGTCTCGCCTTTGCTCTCAGCCTCTACGACACGATCCATGACGGGCCGCATGCCTATTTCGACGCGGCGACCTCGCTGATCTTCTTCCTGCTGATCGGCCGCACGCTCGACCATCTCATGCACGAGAAGGCGCGCGCTGCCGTGCGAGGGCTGATGCGGCTGGCGCCGCGCGGCGCGACCGTGCTCGATACCGATGGCGGGCGGACTTATCTGCCGCTGGCCGAGGTGGCGCCGGGCATGCGGATCGCGCTCACGGTCGGCGAGCGCGTGCCCGTCGACGGCATCGTGGAGGAGGGCGCTTCCGAGCTCGATTGCGCCATCGCCACTGGCGAGAGCGCTCCGCAATCCGTGTCGCCGGGCATGGCGGTGCAGGCCGGGACGCTCAATCTCTCGGGGCCGCTAACGATCCTCGCCACGGCCAAAGCCGAGAGCTCCTTCCTGGCCGAGATGGTCCGGTTGATGGAGGCCGCGGAGGGCGGGCGCGCCCGCTATCGCCGCATCGCTGATCGCGCGGCGGCGCTCTATTCGCCGGTGGTCCATGCGACCGCGCTGATCGCCTTCCTCGGCTGGATGATGGCGACCGGCGACTGGCATCGCGCGATCACCATCGCGATCGCCGTGCTGATCATCACCTGCCCCTGCGCGCTGGGGCTGGCCGTGCCGATCGTCCAGGTCGTGGCCTCGCGACGCCTGTTCGAGGCCGGGATCATGGTCAAGGACGGCTCGGCGATCGAGCGCATCGCCGAGATCGACACGGTCGCCTTCGACAAGACGGGCACGCTGACCTACGGCCAGCCGCAACTGGTCGATCCCGCCTCGATCCCGGCCAGGGATCTGGCCATCGCAGCGGGGATCGCCCGGCGTTCGAGCCACCCGCTCTCCCGCGCCATCGCGGCTGCAGCGCCGGAAGCAGGCTTGGCGCTGACGGACATCCGGGAGCATCCCGGCTTCGGCGTCGAGGCCGAGCTGGAAGGGCATTGCTATCGCCTCGGGCGTGCGGAATGGGCCCTGGCGGAAGCGGGCGGTCAGCCGGAAAGCGGGACGGTGCTGAGCCGCGACGGCGCGCTCGTCGCCCGCTTCGCCTTTGCCGAGACTTTGCGCCCGCAGGCGCGGGCCGCTGTCGATGCCTTGCGGGCCGATGGCCTTTCCATCGTGCTGTTGTCCGGCGACAGACCTGTAGCGGTGCAGCCGATCGCCGGCGGGCTCGGTATCGATGCTGTCTCAGCCGGTCTGCTGCCGGCCGGGAAGGTCGAGCGTCTCGCCGCACTGGCTGCCGAGGATCGCAAGGTGCTGATGGTCGGTGACGGCCTCAACGATGCGCCCGCACTGGCTGCCGCGCATGCCTCGATGGCGCCGGCTTCGGCCGCCGATATCGGTCGCAACGCCGCGGATTTCGTCTTCCTGCATGACGGGCTCGATGCGGTTCCCACGGCGATTGCCGTCGCGCGGGCGGCAGGGCGGCTGATCAGGCAGAATTTCGCCCTGGCGATCCTCTACAACGCGCTGGCCCTGCCAGTTGCCATCGCGGGTTACGTCACGCCGCTGATCGCGGCGCTCGCCATGTCGCTGTCCTCGATCCTCGTCGTGGCCAATGCCTTGCGCCTCGATGCGGGCAAGGCGCAGGTTCGTGCCGAGATCGATACGCGGCAGGCCGGAAAGCTTGCCCCGGCCTGCGAACCCGGCGAATGAGCAGCCTGGTCTTCCTCGTTCCGTTGGCGCTGGTGCTTGGCGGGGCGGCGCTCGCCGCCTTCCTGTGGTCGTTGCGTAGCGGCCAGTATGACGATCTCGACGGCGCCGCCGAGCGGATCCTGCTCGATGAGGACGAAGGCGCTCTGGATGCGGCCGGCCCTTCGGTGCAGAAGGAGCCGGAACGATCGACGCGCCGGAGCGACATGTCATGACCACCGGTGAAGCCTTGCCCGAGCTTCCCTTCGTCCGGGATGCGGACGGCTCCTTCGTGCTCGATGCTGCGCGCTTGGCGAAGCGCTTCGGCTGGTCGGCGGAGGAATTGCGAGACCTGATGCGCCGCGGGCTGGTGACGAGCCGGGTCGAGCGCGGCGAGGCGGAGGATGAGGGGCGCTGGCGCCTCTCCGTCCGCTGCGGCAACCGCTGCTGGCAAGCCGTCGTCCAGCCCGATGGCACGGTTGCGGACGAGCAGCTTGATTTCGTTCCGCCGCAGGGCCGCCGCGAGCGGCGCTGACCGATAGCCTGCGGCCCGGCTTATGTCCGGCGCGCGGGTCGGCTGACCGGAGCCTTGCTATACATTTCCGGCCGCCATCCCGATAATGACCGCTCAGCAGGGTGAATCGCATCGGCAGCCGCCGGTCTTCGCTGTCCTCCTGCGCTTTCTCGACGAGGGAACGATGCGTCTTCTCCACCTTGCCCCGGCCACGGCCCTCCTTGCGGCACTCGGCGGTTGCGTCTCCAGCGAGCCGGTCGCTTATTCGGAACCCCCCGTGGTGCAAAGCATGACCTTCCAGCCGCAGCAGCGCAGCTATCTCGATGCCGGCCCGGCTCCGGCACGCCTGAGCGGGCCCGGCAATACGCGCGATAGCCAGACGGGCTTCGCCGGACGTTCCGACAGCTTCGGCGGCGGCGTGCTGCCCTCGTTCTGAGGCGGCGGGCGAGCCAAGCTCCGCCGCGATCAGCCTGCCTCCTGCTTCGGCGGCTCAGGGCGAGCCGATCGAGAGCAGGGTGCCCGCCATCTCCCTGATCATCGCGAGAGCTTCGGCCTGGGGCCCGTCCTGCGTGCCCGCGCGGGAGATCGCGTAGGCCGGCATGATGAAATGAGGCGCATCCTCGACGAGATGCAGCGTTCCGGCCGCGAGATGCGGGGCGATGATGCGTGCAGGAAAATAGCCGGAGCCGCCATGCTCCAGGATATGCTGCAGCCCCAGCCAGCCGACATTGGCGCTGAGCAGCGCGCCGCCGAAATCGGGGAAGCTCGCGCTGTGGCGCGCCTGGAATTCCGAGCCCCAGTCGACGAGGACATAGCCGGACTGCGGCTCGGGCGCGGATTGCGCATCCGTCGCAATCATGACCAGGCGGTCGTCGAACAGATGCTCGACCTTCAGACCCGGGCGGCTCTGCGGTGTGTACATCACGCCGATATCGAGGCGCCCCTCGATCAGCCCATGCATCAGCTCCGGCTCGAGCGCACTCTCGATCCGGATCGACACGTCGGGCCGGGCCCGCTGCATCGACGGTAGCCAGCGCAGCAGGAACTCCTCCCAAAGGCCGATCCGGCCGCCGACGGCCAGCGTTCCGGCCGCGCCCTCGGGCAGCCCGATATCGTGATGCGCTTGCACCACCGTCTGGACCAGCGTCGCGGCATGGCGTTGGAAGCGGTGCCCGGCCGCCGTCAAGGTTGTTCCGGCCTTGTTGCGGACGAACAACCGGCAGCGCAATTGCTCCTCCAGCACGTTGATCCGCGTGCTCACCGTCGACTGGCTGACATGGAGCCGGTCCGCCGCGCCGCTGAAATTGCCGGCCGAGACCACCGTCAGAAAGGTTCGTGCCAGTTCCGTATCCATATCGGCCGTCTTTTAAATCTATAAATCCGATACGTAAGTTTATAATTATTCGTTTGTCAAAACCATCTGCCTGCATGAGCCTGCGATTCAAGCAGATCGTAGAGATCGCAGGGGAAAAGCATTGGAGCGGCATCTGGCCTGGGATGGCGATATCGCTGCCCGCATCATCTCGGAATGGAAATCCCGCGAGGGCGCCTTGCTGCCGATCCTGCACGCGCTGCAGGAGGAGTTCGGCTATATCCATCCGGCAGCCACGGCCCTCGTGGCGGATGCGCTGAATATCGGGCGCGCCGAAGTCCATGGCGTCATCACCTTCTATCCGGATTTCCGGCAGGCACCGCCTGCGGCCCATAGCCTGAAGCTGTGCCGGGCCGAGGCCTGCCAGTCCCAAGGCGCGGAGCGGCTGGCGCGACAGGTTCAGGAGGCGCTGGGCATCGGCTTCGGCGGCACCAGCGCGGATGGCAAGGTCCAGCTCGAAGCGGTCTATTGCCTGGGACTCTGCTCTGTCGCCCCATCCGCGATGCTCGACGGCCGGATCGTCGGGCGGCTCGACGACGGCAAGCTCGCCTCGCTGCTGACGGAGGCCGGACAATGACGCCGCGGTTCTTCATTCCCTGCGACGCGGCGGCCATCGCGGTCGATGCCGATCGGGTGGCGGAGGCTTTGCAGGCGGTGGCCGATGCGCGCGGGCTCGCCATCGACATCGTCCGTACCGGCTCGCGCGGGCTTCACTGGCTCGAGCCGCTGGTCGAATACGCCACCCGCGACGGCCGCATCGGCTATGGCCCGGTCACTCCGGGCGACGCCGCCAGCGTACTCGATGCTACCCTGGCCGGCACGAGCCATCCGCTATGCCATGGCCTGACGGAGGCGCTGCCCTTCTTCGCGAAGCAGACCCGGCTGACCTTCGCGCGCTGCGGCATCGTCGATCCCCGTTCCCTGGAGGACTATATCGCCCATGGCGGCTATCGCGGGCTGGCCGCTGCGCTCGATGCCGGCCCGGCGGCGACCGTCGCGGCCGTCACGGAGTCCGGCTTGCGCGGGCGCGGCGGCGCCGGATTTCCGACCGGCATCAAATGGGACACCGTCGCCAAGGCGCAGGGCGAGCGGAAATACATCGTCTGCAATGCCGACGAAGGCGATAGCGGCACCTTCGCCGACCGCATGATCATGGAAGGCGATCCCTTCGTCCTGATCGAGGGCATGACGATCGCTGCCATCGCCGTCGGCGCGACCTATGGCTACATCTATGTCCGCTCGGAATATCCGCACGCGATCGCCGCGCTGGAGCATGCGCTGAGCGAGGCGCGCCGGAAGGGCATGCTGGGTGCGGCGATCGCCGGCTCGTCCCATGGCTTCGACATGGAGGTCCGGGTCGGCGCCGGTGCCTATGTTTGCGGCGAGGAGACCGCTCTTCTCGACAGTCTTGAGGGGCGCCGCGGTGTCGTTCGGGCCAAGCCGCCGCTGCCGGCACATAAGGGGCTCTTCGGCTGCCCCACCGCCATCAACAACGTGCTCTCGCTCGCGAGCGTGCCGATCATCCTCGACAAGGGCGCGGCGTTCTATCGCGATTTCGGCATGGGTCGCTCGCGCGGCACGATGCCGATCCAGCTCGCCGGCAATATCCGCCATCCCGGCCTGTTCGAGGTCGGCTTCGGCATCACGCTCGGCGAACTCGTCGACGAGATCGGCGGCGGCACGGCGAGCGGCCGGCCGGTGCGCGCCGTGCAGGTCGGCGGGCCACTCGGCGCCTATTTCCCGCGAGAGCTGTTCGACACGCCGTTCGACTACGAGGCCTTCGCGGCGCGCGACGGCCTGATCGGCCATGGTGGCATCGTCGTCTTCGACGACAGCGTCGACATGGCCCGGCAGGCGCGTTTCGCGATGGAGTTCTGCGCGGTCGAATCCTGCGGAAAATGCACGCCCTGCCGTGTCGGTTCGACCCGTGGCGTCGAGGTGATCGACCGCGTCATCGCCGGCGAGCAGCGCGCCGCCAACCTGACGGTGCTCGAAGACCTCTGCCACACCATGAAGCTCGGTTCGCTCTGCGCGCTCGGCGGGTTCACGCCCTATCCGGTGATGAGCGCGCTCACCCATTTTCCGGAAGATTTCGGCGTCACGCCGCCCAGCCGCCAGGCGGCGGAGTGAAGGAGGTCGCCATGCAGCTCGTCCAGGAAACCGACTATGGCACGCCGGCTTCCAAGGCCGAGGTCATGGTCACACTCACCATCGACGGCCGCAGCGCGACGGTGCCGGCCGGCACCTCGATCATGCGCGCGGCGATGGAGATCGGCACCGAGATCCCCAAGCTCTGCGCGACCGATATGCTCGACGCCTTCGGCTCCTGCCGGCTCTGCCTGATCGAGATCGAGGGCCGCAACGGCACGCCGGCCTCCTGTACGACCCCCGTCGCCGAGGGGTTGGTGGTGCATACGCGCTCGGAGCGGCTCGACCGTTTGCGCAAGGGCATCATGGAGCTCTATGTCTCCGACCATCCGGTCGCGGCGCTCGACCTAGCCGGTGAGGGCGATATCGAACTGCTCGACAAGGCCGCCGAGGTCGGGTTGACGGAGGTTCGCTACGGCTTCGACGGCGCCCGCCACCGCGATACCGGGCTCGACGAATCCAATCCCTATTTCAGCTACGACCCCGCCAAATGCATCGTCTGCTCGCGCTGCGTGCGGGCCTGCGAGGATGTGCAGGGCACCTTCGCGCTGACCATTACCGGCCGCGGCTTCGAATCCGTGATGGCGGCGGGCACCGACCAGTCCTTCCTGGAGTCGGACTGCGTCTCCTGCGGTGCCTGCGTACAGGCCTGCCCGACGGGCTCGCTGATCGAGAAGGTGGTCATCGCCAAGGGCAAGCCAGAATGGTCGACGGTCACGACCTGCGCCTATTGCGGCGTCGGCTGCTCGTTCAAGGCCGAGATGCGCGGCGACGAGGTCGTCCGCATGATCCCCTACAAGGACGGCAAGGCCAATCACGGCCACTCTTGCGTCAAGGGCCGCTTCGCCTGGGGCTATGCCAACCACAAGGAACGCATCCTCAACCCGATGATCCGGGAGAAGATCACCGACCCCTGGCGCGAGGTGTCCTGGGAGGAGGCGATCGCCCATACGGCGAGCGAGTTCAAGCGCATCCAGGCCAAATACGGCACGGGCTCGATCGGCGGCCTGACCTCGTCGCGCTGCACTGATGAGGAGACCTTCCTGGTCCAGAAGCTGGTGCGCGCCGGCTTCGGCAACAACAATGTCGATACCTGCGCCCGCGTCTGTCATTCGCCGACCGGCTACGGGCTCAGCACCACCTTCGGCACCTCGGCCGGCACGCAGGATTTCGATTCCGTCGAGCAGACCGACGTGATGCTCCTGATGGGCGCCAACCCGACCGATGCGCATCCCGTCTTCGGCTCGCGGATGAAGCAGCGCCTGCGCGAGGGCGCCAAGCTCATCGTCATCGATCCGCGCCGAATCGAATTGGTGCGCGCGCCCCATGTCGAGGCGGCCTACCATCTGCCGGTTCTGCCCGGCACCAATGTCGCGATCCTGACCGCGCTCGCCCATGTCGTCGTCACCGAGGGGCTGGTCGACGAGGCCTTCGTGCGCGAGCGCTGCGAATGGGACGCCTTCCAGGACTGGGCCGCCTTCGTCGCCGAGGAGCGCAACAGCCCGGAGGCCCTGTCGAAGGTCACCGGCGTCGCGGCCGCCGATATCCGCGGCGCGGCGCGCCTGTTCGCGACCGGCGGCAATGGCGCCATCTATTACGGGCTGGGCGTCACCGAGCACAGCCAGGGCTCGACCGCCGTGATGGCGATCGCCAATCTCGCCATGGCCACCGGCAATATCGGCCGGCCCGGCGTCGGCGTGAACCCGATGCGCGGGCAGAACAACGTCCAGGGCTCCTGCGACATGGGCTCCTTCCCGCACGAGTTCTCGGGCTATCGCCATGTCTCGAACGATGCGGTGCGCGGGCTGTTCGAGGATGCGTGGGGCACCTGGCTCGACAAGGAGCCGGGCCTGCGCATCAACAACATGCTCGACGCGGCCCTGGATGGCTCCTTCATGGGGCTCTACGTCCAGGGCGAGGACATCATGCAGTCCGACCCCGACACGCGCCATGTCGCAGCGGGCCTGTCGGCGATGGAATGCGTCGTCATGCAGGACCTGTTCCTGAACGAGACGGCGAACTACGCCCATGTCTTCCTGCCCGGCAGCACCTTCCTGGAGAAGGACGGCACCTTCATCAATGCCGAGCGGCGCATCCAGCTCGTGCGCAAGGTGATGGAGCCGAAATCCGGTCTGGCCGACTGGGAGATCACCGCCGCGCTCAGCAACGCGCTGGGCTACCCGATGCATTACGACCATCCCTCCGAGATCATGGACGAGATCGCGCGATTGACGCCGACCTTCGCCGGCGTCTCCTTTGAGCGTCTTGCCGAGCTCGGCTCGATCCAGTGGCCCTGCAACGAGCAGGCGCCGACCGGCACGCCGGTGATGCACATCGACAAATTCGTACGTGGCAAGGGCCATTTCGTCATCACCGAGTATCTCGCGACCGACGAACGCGTCGGCCCGCGCTATCCGCTGCTGCTGACGACCGGGCGCATCCTCTCGCAATACAATGTCGGCGCGCAGACGCGGCGCACCGAGAATGTCGTCTGGCACAAGGAAGACCTGCTCGAGATCCATCCGCATGACGCGGAGGAGCGCGGCATCGCCGACGGCTCCTGGGTCAGGCTGGCCAGTCGTTCCGGCGAGACCGCCTTGCGGGCGCTGGTGACCGAGCGCGTCGCGCCCGGCGTCGTCTATACGACCTTCCACCACCCGGACACGCAGGCCAACGTCGTCACCACCGATTATTCGGACTGGGCGACCAACTGCCCGGAATACAAATGCACGGCCGTGCAGGTCTCGCCTTCCAATGGACGCTCGGACTGGCAGGAGCGCTATTCCGCCTTCGCCGACAACAGCCGGCGGATCATGCCGCCGGCGGCGGAGTGAGCGCGATGCAGCTCGACCGGCTCATCCACATGGCCAACCAGATCGGCAGCTTCTTCGCGAGCCAGCCCCGGGCCGAAGTGGCCGAGGCGGTTGCGACCCATCTCCGGAAATTCTGGGACCCACGCATGCGCAGCGCCATCTGCGCGCATTTCGACGACGGCGGCAGCGGGCTCGACCCGCTGGTTCGCGATGCCGTCGCGCTGATCGCCACCGAGCGGACGAAAACCGGCTGAAACTCGCCAAAGCGCGAAGCCGAAAACAGGGCAACGACCCGGCTGGAGGAGGAAACGCATGACGACGATCGACCGACGAAACGAATACGCCAAATCGATGATCCCCTTCCTGGATCGCGAGCGAACCATCGCCAAGCCCGGTTACAGCCGCTGGCTGGTGCCGCCGGCGGCACTCTGCGTCCATCTGTGCATCGGCCAGGCCTATGCCTTCAGCGTCTTCAACCTGCCGATGACGCGCCTGATCGGCGTCTCTCAATCAGCCCCGGACGACTGGAAGCTGACCGAGCTCGGCTGGATCTTCTCGATCGCGATGGTGTTCCTCGGGGTGTCGGCGGCCGTCTTCGGGCGCTGGGTCGAGGAGGGCGGGCCGCGCAAGGCGATGTTCACCGCTGCGATCTGCTGGGCGAGCGGCTTCCTCATCTCCGCGCTCGGCGTCAAGCTGCACAATCTCTGGCTGATCTATCTCGGCTACGGCGTGATCGGCGGCTGCGCGCTCGGCATCGGCTATATCTCGCCGGTCTCGACATTGATGAAGTGGTTTCCCGATCGGCCCGGCATGGCCACCGGCATGGCGATCATGGGCTTCGGTGGCGGTGCGCTGATCGCCTCGCCGCTCTCGGTCTGGCTGATGAGCAAGTGCCAGACGGCGAGCGATGTCGGCGTGCTCTGGAGCTTCATCACGCTGGGCTGCGTCTATTTCCTGTTCATGATGTTCGGTGCGCTGACCGTCCGGGTGCCGGCGCCGGGCTGGAAGCCGGAAGGCTATGTGCCGCCGGCGACGGCGAGCAAGCTGATCACCAAGAACGACGTCTTCGTCTACCAGGCGATCAAGACCCCGCAATTCTGGCTGATCTGGACGGTCCTCTTCGTCAACACCACCGCCGGGATCGGCGTGCTCGGCCAGGCTTCCGCCATGAGTCAGGAGATGTTTCCCGGGCGGATCACCCCGGTCGCGGCTGCCGGCCTCGTCGGGCTGATGAGCCTGTTCAACATGGGCGGGCGCTTCAGCTGGGCCTCGCTATCGGACTATATCGGGCGCAAGAACACCTATTTCTGCTACATGGTGCTGGGGTTCATCCTCTACATCACGGTGCCCTATGCCGGTGGCAGCGGCAATGTCGTGCTGTTCGTCATCTGCTTCCTGATCATCGTCAGCATGTATGGCGGCGGCTTCTCGACCGTGCCGGCCTATCTGCGCGATATGTTCGGCACCCGCTATGTCGGTGCCATCCACGGCATCCTGCTGACGGCATGGTCGGCGGCGGGCATCGCCGGGCCGGTGCTGATCAATTACATCCGCGAATACAATCTCGCGCATGGCGTGCCCAAGGCGCAGGCTTACAACGTCACCATGTACATCATGGCGGGACTGCTCGTGATCGGCTTCATCGCCAATCTCTGCGTCAGGGCGGTCGATAAGCGCCATCACATGGTGAGCGAGGCCGAGCCGTCCCGTGGTCTCGATCTGCCGGGCGGTGCCCAGGCCGCGCCCGCACAGGCGTGAGGAGCGGAGCCATGCCCATCATAGCACCTCGGGAGCCGCCATTGCGGCTCCTGCTGCTGGCCTGGCTTCGCTATTGGCTCCGGCACGCCATGGCATCGCTTCGGCCGCAGCACAGCGCCACCGGCATCGCTGCCCTGGTTGCAGGTAGCGGCCACCCATCGGGCTTCTAGGGCGATTTCTGGATATTCTGAATCCGGAAAACGACCCAAGCCGTTGTTCTTGCTGCATTTCATTCTGCGAAGCCGACGTCCGCTTCGCTCGAAAATGTTCCGGGGAGATCATCATGCAGAGTAACGATAGCGCTCCGACCAGCACCCTTCGCCTCGTCGTGGCCTGGAGCATCGCGGGCATTCCGCTGCTGGGCGGCGTAGCCCAGACGCTGGTCAACGCGATGAAGCTCTTCCAGTAATCCCAACGGTCGGAGCTGCGCATCGTCGCTGCTTCGGCCAAGAATTAGAGCATCGGACTGAATGCCGTATTCAGTCCGATGCTCCAGGCTTTTGATTTGGCATCGGCATTCTCCGAAAACCGCGTTCCACTTTTTCGGGCCGATGCTCTCGGCGCTACTCCGGCAGCCGAAGCCCGGCCAGGAAGGTCGCGACGGTCAATGTCTTGGCCGGCTGAGCCCGGCATTGGCGTTCGACGGCATCCAGCACTTCGCCATCCCCATATCGCGACAGTCGCGATGGAGAGCCGTGGCGCAGGGCGTCGATCACCCAGCGGCCGATCAGGCCGTGCATTTCAGCATCCGCGGCTTCGCGCTTCATCCAGGCTTCGCAGGTAATGTAGTCCTGCAGGAATTCGCCCTGGCGCAGCACCTCGCTCGTTGCTGCTGCCGGGCAGGCCAGAATCCAAAGAGCCGCCACCGTCGCCAGACGCACCATCCCCCACCCCTTCCGCTCTTCCCAAGGCTGCTTCCGACCTTCCTGTACCGCCGGATCCGGACCGACAGGCTTCCTTGCTTCGCGCGCTGCCACCTGACACGCGCGACGGGGAGCCTCGATGCCTGACGATACGACCTGAGACGGGAGCAGTAGATCAGCAAGCATAGCAAGCTTCGCTTGCGCTGCAACAGCCGAAACCTTCCACGGACGTTGTTACAGGCCGCTCAGGCTTTATCTCGCGTCTGCAATATAGTTCGGCCGTTCCGGCAAGAGTATTCAAGATCAGCTTCGACAAGCTTCCGCGGCACGGGCAAGACCGGCCTTGCAGATCCATGTCCGAAAGGCCGAAGGCACAACGGCGCTGCGACCGCGCGATCAACCGCACATGGCGGGCTTCGCGCCTTGCGTGCGGAACGCGGTGGAAAGATCGGGCCATCGGCGCAAGCGTCGGCTTCCGGTTTAACCGCGGTTAACCGCCGCGGCTGAATATCATCCGATTGGACACCGCTACCACGGGGGGGAGATGGCCAGGGCCCGCGACAACGCCATCATCCGCCGCCCGTTCCGGCGCGTGCAGCCTATGATTGCAGTTGTTGCCGCGGCGCTCGCCTTTGCAGGTTGCGCGGCCCTGGCACAGACGCGCCCCGAGGAGCCGATCAAGCTGCAGATCATCGGCGGGCTCGCCGGTCTCACCCAATACACCAAGATCGAGCAGCCCTTCTGGCAGTCGGAGATCAATGCGCTCTCGAAGGGGCGCATCACCGCGACGATCCGGCCGCTCGATACGGGGGGCTTGCGCAACCAGGAGATGCTTCAGCTCCTGCGGCTCGGCGTGGTCTCGTTCGGTACGGCCCAGCTGAGTGCCGTCGCGGGCGACGAGCCGGAGCTGAGCGCCGTCGACCTGCCTCTGCTGAACCCCGATGTCGCGACATTGCGCCGGACGGTCGCCGCGTTCCGGGAGCATCTGCGCAGCCTCCTGCGTGAGCGCTACGAGATCGAGCTTCTCGGCATCTATGCCTATCCGGCGCAGGTGCTGTTCTGCACCGGGTCCTTCAAGGGGCTCGACGATCTCGCCGGGCGGAGGGTGCGCACCTCCTCCGTCGGGCAGTCCGAGCTGATGGCGTCGATGGGAGCCGTGCCGGTGATCCTGCCCTTTGCCGAAATCGTGGCGGCCCTGCGCAAGGGGGTCGTCGATTGCGTGATCACGGGCACGTTGAGCGGCTACGAGATAGGCCTGCCGGATTTCGCCGTCGCGACGCACGCCCTCGCGCTCAACTGGGGCGTCTCGATCTTCGGAGCGAACGCGACCTATTTGGAAAGTCTCCCCGCGGATGCGCGCGACGCCATCCGGCAAGGCGTGGCGCAGCTCGAGCAGCGGATCTGGTCCCAGGCGGAAGCGGATACGCAACGCGGTCTCGCCTGTAATGCCGGGACGGAAACCTGCTCCGGCAAGCCGAGGCGGCCGATGACCGTCGTGCCGGCCCAGCCGGCGGACGCGACGCGCCGGCGCCTCCTCGCCGAGGTCGTCCTGCCGCGCTGGTTCGAGCGCTGCGGGCAGGACTGCGTCTCGGCCTGGAACACCTATCTCAAGCCGCTCCACGCCATCGAGCCTCGGACGCCGTGAACTCGCCGCCCCTCGACGAGGACCAATGATCAAGCGCCTTAAACTCATGGTGGTAGCGGGGGCGGCCGTCATCCTGACGGTGGCTGCGATCGGCGCCTCCAATCTGGTTCGCCAGAGGGAGGTGGCCGCCTGGCGGGCTGCCGAGCAATCGCTGGAAGGCCAGGCCGTTGCCGCCGAGAATGCGCTCGACCGGCAACTCCTGCAGGTCGATGGCGCGCTGGCGAGCTTTGCAACCCTGTTCGATGTCGCTCAGATCGGCCCCGGCCAAAGGGAGCCCGCCAGCCGCCTGCTTCGGGGCCTCAATTTTCAGACGATGGCGTTTCGCGACCTGCTGCTCGTCGGGCCCGATGGCAGCATCATTGCTTCCGCCAGGTCGAGCGGCGCACGCCATAGCCTGCCGCTGGATGTCGCCATGGTCTCGCGCGCGCCGACGAACCTGATCGGCCCGATTCGAAACGCCGTCACCGGGGACTGGTCGCTTTACGTCGCACGCCGGATTCCCGCGTGGCACGGCGTCGTCCCGGTTGCCGAGGTGCCCCTGCACACGATGATGAAACTCCTGGCGGAGGCCGGTGTCGGCTCCGACACGCGGATTTCGCTCGAACGCGCCGACGGCCAGATCGTCGCGATGCTGCCGCATGACGAATTGCTGATCGGCAAGCCCCGCGTCCCCGCCTTGCCCACGCGATTGGCGAAGGGCAAGGCTTTCCTGATCGGCGAGAGAGGCAGCGAAACCGCGACCCTGAACGTGGTCAGAGGCTCGCTCTATGGCGATATCCGGCTCGTCTTGAGCGTGAAGAGCACCGAGGCTCTCGCGGATTGGCGCCAGGATCGCGACCGGACGATCACGGCGGCTGTCATCGGGGCGCTGCTCCTGTCGGCCTTTGCCGGAGCGATCCTGCTGGCCATCCACCAGCGCGAACGGGCGGATGCCGAGCGCGGGCGGGCGGCGGTCCTCCTCGACAACGCGATCGAGGCCATGTCCGACGGCTTCGTGATGTGGGACGAGGGCGACCGGCTGGTGACGTGCAACCAGCGCTATCGCGACCTCTATGCGCTGAGCGCGCCCTTCATGACGGCCGGTGCGCATTTCGAGGATATCATCCGCAAGGGGGTCGAGCTCGGCCAATATCCTCAGGCGACCGGCGAGATCGAGGAATTCGTCAGGGATGTCGCGACCTGGCATCGCCAGGGCAGTGGCTCGATCGAGCGCCTGCTGCCGGACGGGCGCTGGCTGCTCATCACGGAAAGGCGGATGAGGGATGGCGGGACGGTCGGCATCCGCACCGATATCACGGCACTCAGGGGGGCGCTCGCGGAGCTGGCTGCCGCCAACACGCGGGCCAACGAGGCGGCCGAAGAGGCACGACAGCAGAACGCGGCTCTCGTCGAGCAGGAACATCGCATCCGCTTCCTGGCCCATCATGACGACCTGACGAACCTGCAGAATCGCTTCGCCTTCCGCAGCCAGATCACGAAGTCGCTGCTGCGGAAGGAGGGCGGTTCCGCGGTGGCGGCCCTGCTGTTCCTCGACCTCGATCGCTTCAAGGACGTCAACGATACGCTCGGGCATCCCGTCGGCGACCTGCTGCTCCTCTCGGTCGCGGAGCGCCTGAAGACCTGCGTGCGGGATACCGAATGCGTCGCGCGCCTGGGTGGAGACGAGTTCGCGGTTCTCAGCCTCGATCCGGGGCAACCGCAGCAGGCCGTGGCGCTCGCGACCCGCATCATCGAGGTTCTCAGCGAGCCTTATGTCCTCAAGGATCGGACGATTTCCATCTCGGCGAGTGTCGGCATCGCCATTGCCGAGGGCCCGGGGTTCGATGCGGACCTGCTCCTGAAACAGGCCGACCTCGCGCTTTACCAGGCCAAGGCCCGGGGACGCGGGGTCTGCTGCGTGTTCACGGCGGAAATGGACGAGCAGTTGCGCGCCCGTCTCGCCCTGGAAATGGATCTGCGCCAGGCCGTCGAAGAGCGGCAGTTCGAGCTGTCCTACCAGCCGATCTTCGATCTGAAATCCAGCAAGCTCTGCGGCTTCGAGGCGTTGCTGCGCTGGCACCACCCGGAACGGGGACTGGTCGGGCCGGCGGAGTTCGTGCCGCTGGCGGAGGAGACGCGACTGATCGTCGATCTCGGAGAATGGGTCCTTCGCCAGGCCTGCATGGACGCGGTCCAGTTGCCGGGCGATCTTCGCATCGCCGTCAACCTCTCGCCGGTGCAATTGATCTTCGGCGATGCGGTGGCGACCGTGCGCGATATCCTCGCCGAGACCGGGCTCGACCCGAGGCGGCTCGAACTCGAGATCACCGAGACTGCGCTGCTCGCCAATGACAATCGCAACCTCGGAACGCTGAGGAGTCTCAAGGAACTCGGCGTCCGAATCGTGCTCGACGATTTCGGCACGGGCTATTCGAGCCTGAGCCACCTGCGGCTCTTCCCGCTGGACAAGGTGAAGATCGACCGTTCCTTCGTGCGCGACATGACCGCCCATTCCGACAGCGCGGCCATCGTCGCGGCCGTCGCGGCGCTGGCGGCCGAACTCGGCATGACCACCACGGCAGAGGGTATCGAGACGCAAGATCAGCTCGATGCGGTCGACCGGGCGGGCTGCACGGAAGCGCAAGGGTATCTGCTGGGGAAACCGCAGCCGATCCTGAAAGCCGTTCATACAACCCTGTTCAGGCGCTCGCCGCGCAACCGCAACCAGGGAAGCCGCGCACGCGACACCTCCGATACGCCGTAGTCCGCTTGAGGCAGCGCCATGGGAGCTTCCTCGCCGGCCTGAGCGGCCCGGCCGGCGGGCGCGATGCCGACGGGAATGATCCCGGATATTCAGGATGGCAGGGGAATGGAGCGGGTACCGGGAATCGAACCCGGGTATTCAGCTTGGAAGGCTGCTGCTCTACCATTGAGCTACACCCGCATCGGGCGCCAAATTCCCCATCGGACCCGTCAGTGTCAAGGGGCGCGGCGTCGTTGTCGGCGTCAGAAGCCGAAGTTGAAGCCGGCCTTGACGATATCGCCTGCGGTACGCGCACGCATGGTCGCATACTGGGTGGGGGCGAGCCCGGTATAATCCTGCAAGGTCAGCTTCTGGTTGCCGAGATCGTAATGCGTGTAGTCGAGCCGGAGCGTCATGCCCGGCATGATCGCATATTCGATGCCGCCGCCGAGCGCCCAGCCGCTGGCGATACCGGAACGGGAGGCCGTGGCGCCGGAGGTCGTCGCCGGATTGTCGGGCGTGATCGAGCCCTTCTGGTCGACGAGGCCGTAGGCATAGCCACCGCTGCCATAGATCATGAAATCGCCGAGCACGAAGCCGGCGCGGGCGCGGACCGTTCCCAGCATCAAGACCTCGTTCTCGGCGCGCGTGGTGAAGCGGGTCCCGCCGGGATTGGCGGAAATCGTCTGGCTGCCGCCGAGCCGCGTCGCGGACAGGTCGGTTTCGGCGCCGATGACGACCGCGCCGATCTGATAGTTGAAGCCGAACTGCGCGCCGCCGACCAGGCCGCTGCCGTCGGGCGAGAGGCTGCGCGGCACGGCCGCGGCATTGATCGCGCTGGCGGCGAGGACCGAGGTGCCGGCCACGGTCGCGGTTGTCACGACGGTCGTTGTCGTTGGGAAAGGCGTCGAGTTGGTGGTCGTGGTGGTGCTCGTCGTCGTCGTGGTCGTCGGCGTGAAGGTTGGGCTGCCGAAGGGGCCAGCTACGGTCGTGCGGTCACTCTGCCGGCCGCCGCCGAGCGAGCCGCCGACATAGAAGCCGGTCCAGCGTGGGCGTTCCGGAAACAGGGCGGGCAGGTCGGGCGCCATCGCCTGCGGCGCCATCGGAGGCGGCGGCGGGGTGACGGGGGCCTGGCGCGGCATTCCCGTCCGCGCGGGGGAGACGCCGCGCGGCGTATAGTCGGCACGGCGCGAGCGGGGTTGCTGGACGGCCGGGCAGACCGGGCAGGTCTGTGCAACCTGGACGCGGTTGCGGCTCGGCGCAGTCGCCGCCAGCCGCAGGGCGGCAGCCGTATGATCCGACACCGGGTAGAGCCGGGCGTAGAGCCTGAAGGATTCGGCATCGCCGGCGAGCACGGCCTCGGCCCAGGCCCGCTCATCCGTCCGCTGGGCGAGGATGCGATTCAGCCGCAGTGCGTTCTGATCTTCGGGATTGATCGCCAGCGCGTTGCCGTAGATGTCGCTGCGGTCCCAGGCGATCGCGGTGCGGGCGGCGTCGGCCGACGACATGCCGCGCAGCGAGGCCAGCGTCGGGCGTGCCGTCAGGGGTACGTTGCCGGCCGTGGCTGCTTGCGCCGCAGGGGCGCCGGCGGGGCGCTGGAAGAAGCTGAACTCCGTGATCAGCGAAGACGTGTCCCAGGGGATCTGGGTGCCGTTGGTGGAATCGTAGACGGCGAGACGGATGCGCCGGAAGATCTGCTCGACGGCCAGACCCGGCTCGCGGGCCTCGCGCAGGAAGGCGGTGGTGAAGGGGCTGTTGGCACCGGTGCCGTCCGCGGCGGTGGAGCCGGGCGATGTGGCGAAGGCGACGAAGGTGCCGCTGCCGGAATCGATGCGGGCGAGGCCGGCTTCGTTGCTGATGCCTTCATTGGCGCCGTCGACGATCTGCAGGGCAAGGCCGCGGGCGACCTGACGGCCGGCAAAGGGATTGTCGCGGCAGGCGTCGAGGATCGCGATCTTGGACTTGGCGCCAGCCCCATCGAGGCGGCGCAGGATGTCGCTCAGCGACAGGGATTGCTCAGCGATATTGGTGCCGATCTGCGGGCGGATATCGGTCGGCAGGATGTAGTTGGCGCCGTCGAGCTGCACGGCATGGCCGGCATAATAGACCAGCGCCGTCGCATCGGGACCGCCGCGGCGCACCTTGTCGACGAAGACGTCGAGTGCGCTGCGCAGGCCGGCGAGCGAGAGATCGAGCGCCGGCGTGATGTCGAAGCCCGCTTCCTGCAGCATGCTGCGCGTGGCGTTGGCGTCGTTCAGCGCGTTGGGCAGCTTGGTGACATTGGCATAGCCGCCATTGCCGACCACGAAGGCGAAGCGCTTCTGGGCAAAGGCGGGTGTGGCGCCGAGGCTGAACGTGACGAAGACCGCCGCGAGGGCGATGACGAGATACGCATAGGCCCGGGCTTGAATCCGCATGCTGCTTCCCCTGCGCGCGAGAAGAACGACTCGCTGGACCTGTCTGACGCCCACGATTCGAGCAGGCGTCCGCCATATGATGGAGATTCCCAGAAAGCCGGGGGATCAAGCAACATCAAATCGACACGGAAAAAACACGGTTCGGACGTGAGGGGAGGGCCCGATTCATCAGTATCTGCTTCGCGTTAGCAGCGTCAGTCGTAGCGATTCTTCATGTATAATCGCGCCGGTGTGACTTAATTGCCAGCGTATCGGCGGCCTTGTTGGACCTGCGCTGGAGGCTCAAATGTCAGGCGTGGCGCTCCTTCAAATGAATGAGGCGCCGGGACGACGCTTGGGCTCGAATGACGGGGACGGAGCCCGGCGGGAGCGGCCATGACCAGCGATCCAGCCATCAATCCCTATGACGCCGTGGCCTATCCCGGCCACTCCTTCTCGCAGACCCACCCATCGCGATTGGCAACCATCGCGCATTTCCATGGCATGGACCCGGCGCTGCCGATGGCCATGCGCGTGCTCGAACTCGGCTGCGGGCGTGGCGGCAACCTCATCCCGATGGCCGCGCAATATCCCGGCAGCCACTTTCTCGGCATCGACCTCAGCGGCGACTCGATCCGGCAGGCGCATGCCAACGCGTCGGAGCTGGGCCTCACCAATCTTGCTTTCGAGCAGCGCGACATCCTCGCGGTGGCCGGGGAGATCGGGACCTTCGACTACATCATCGTCCATGGCGTCTATTCCTGGGTGCCGGATGTCGTGCGCGAACGGATCATCGCCCTGTTCGGGCAATTGCTGGCACCGCAGGGCGTCGCCTATGTCAGCTACAATGCGCTGCCCGGCTGCCGTCTGCGTGATCTCGCGCGCGACGTCATGCTGTTTGCCGTCAAGGACATCGAGGACCCGCGTGAGCGGGTCAGGGTCGCCCGCGCCGCCCTGAAGGAGATTGCCGAGGCCAGCGACCCGGACAGCTTCCACGGCGCGGCGCTGCGGCAGCGGCTGAAGCAGATCGACGAGCTGCCCGACAACGTCCTCTATCACGACGATCTCAACCCCGGCGCACGCGCCTTCGCGTTGCATGAGGTGCTGTCGTCGGCCGAGCGGCACGGGCTGCAATTCCTGGCCGAGGCCTCGTTCCCCAACCTCTACGGTGCCGCCAAGGGGCCGGCCCAGCAGATGCTCGACCGGATGCCGCTGGAGCAGATGGCGCTGCGCGAGCAGACGCTCGACCTGCTGATCGGACGGGCCTTCCGCGAGACGCTCCTGTGCCGGGCGGATATCCCGCTCAGGCGCGGCGTTCGGCCGGGATCGCTCAAGCCCTATCATCTCGCAGCCAACGCGCGCCTGGCGCCCCCGGCCGAGAAGGAGACGAAGCCGGGCGTCCAGCGCTTCAGCTTCGACGAAGGCGTGCAACTTGCCGTCGACCTGCCGGTGGGCAAGGCCGCGCTCGCCATCCTGAGCACGATCTGGCCGGCGAGCATCGTCTGGGACGAACTGGTGGAGCGCGCATGCCGCAACGCTGCAGGCGAACTCGGGCCAGACCGCGCGCATGAGATCGCCCGGCTCGACGAAGCCCTGATCGCGATCTTCAAAGCAGGATTGCTGGATATCAGGTTGGAGGCGCCGCCGCTGACGACGGCAATCAGCGAGAAACCCGCAGCCAGCGAGATCGCGCGCTGGCAGGCCTCGAGCTCGGCCGAGGTCACCGACCTGCGCCACCGGACCGTTCAGCTCGACGGCGTCGTCGTGCGCAAATTCGTCAGCCTGCTCGACGGTTCGCGTGACCAGCGCATGCTGCTCGACGCGATGAACGCCTTCCTCGACGAGACCCGTGCCGCCGGCGCGGCCGTGCCAGGCCTGCCGGAGCGGGCGACGGCGGAGGAGGTGGCGATGCATCTGAAGGATGTCGCGCGCCTCGGGCTGCTGCGGGCGTGACGATTGTGAAGCGCCCCACTGAGGGGTAACCTTGCGGCAGGGACGATGGAGCGCAGGCCAGCGGAATGAGCGAGCGCTTCCGGCAATTCCAGGCGCTGTTTCCGGAGGAGGCTTGCCTCGCCGCGCTGATGCGCCTGCGCCATGGCGGAACGAGCCTGAAATGCCCCGCCTGCGGCCGGCCGGCACAGTTCGAGCCGCGCCCGAAATTGCGCGGTTTCGCCTGCCAGTATTGCAACTACATGATCCATCCGGCGGCCGGGACGCCGCTGGAAAGCCGACGTACGCCGCTCCAGCTCTGGTTCTACGCGCTGAAGGCGGTGTCGGAACAACCGGGCAAGGCTGCCGTCAGCGCGATCGCGCGAGAGGCGAGCGTGCCGCAGGTAACGGCGCAGCGCCTTGTCGACGATCTGGCTGCGCTCGCCGGGCGAGGCGACGCGGGTTGGCTGGAGAAGCTGCGGAGCCTGGTGACGGGGAAGCCGGAAGCGGTCCCCACGCCGTCGCCCCCTGCACCCCCATCGCCCGCCGTGGTTCCCGGTGCTGCCGCTGCTGCGCGGAAGGGGAGCATGGAGCCTCCGCGATCGGCCCCGGCCCGGCCCGTTGCCGCCGTGCCAGCTCCGTCTCCCGCTCAAGCGCAAGCTGCTGCTCCGCCAACGCCGTCCGTGAAGCCTGCGGACACTGCCGGATCACCCACGACGTCGCCGAAGAAGGCGGCCTCCGGGCGCAAGGCGATCGCTGCCGTGGCAGCCGGCGCTGCCTGCGTGACCGCGGCTGTGCTCGGCCTTGCCTATGCCCGGCTTCAGCAGCAGGAGCGGCCGGAGCCGGAGCGGGGCATCGAGATCGCGGCCGTCGAGGCTCCGGCGCTCAAGGACGCGCCGGCCCGGCCCTCGCTAATCCTGTCCTCGGTCGAGCAGGATCTGGAGGGTGCGCGGCAGGCGGCCCAGTTCGCCCTCGACAACGATCCGTCGCTGGCGGCGATCAAGCCGCAGGAGGAGGCGCCGACGCAGCAGGTTCCGGTCAACCAGTTGCAATTGCCATCCAACATCCTGCTGGTGCCGCCGAAGATGCAGAGCGGGCCGCCGCCGGGGCCGGTCTCAGCCACCGGCGCGCCGCAGCCGCCGCCGCAGATCTCCAGCGGAGACCCGGATCAGGTGCTGACCTTCGGGCCGATCAAGATCCGCCGCCATCTCGTCGACACCATAGTGCGCGCCAGCAAGGTCGTCGGCGCCGACCCGACCCTGCTGATGGCCGTCGCCGACAAGGAATCCTCGTTCTCGACGGCGGTGAAGGCGCAGACCTCCTCGGCGACCGGGCTCTACCAGTTCATCGAGCAGACCTGGCTTGGCGTAATCTACGAATTCGGGACGAAGCACGGGCTCGCCGCCGACGTGAAGCTGATCGGCAGGTCCGGCCGGCAATTCGTCGTGACCGATGGTTCCCAGCGCCAGCGCATCCTCGACATGCGGCGCGAGCCCTATATCTCGGCGCTGCTGGCGGCCGAGATGCTGAAGCGCGACACGCTCAGGCTGGAGCGGGCGCTCGGGCGCCATCTCACCGGCGGCGAGATCTACCTGATCCACTTCCTCGGTCCCGATGCGGCGCAGACCTTCATCGAGACGATGGAGGAGCAGCCCGGCGTCAAGGCGGCCGAATTGCTGCCCCGGCCGGCACAGGCGAACCGGCCGATCTTCTATGCAGGTTCTGGCGGCGAGACGAAGGTGCTCACCGTCTCCGAGGTCCACAAGAAGTTCAACGACATGATCAAGATCAGGCTCGATCGCTACAGCGCGGTCAGGCCCGGCGGGGGCGGGGGCATCGCCCGGCCGCAACCGAAGAAATGACGTGTTGACGCCGCGCGCGTGCCCGCTCGCGGCCACCGCTCTCCGAGAGCAGCGAAAGGAGAAAACCCATGCCGGCCAACCGTTTCGAGCAAGTCGACGAACCGCCGACCGATGCGATCACGCTCAGGCTGTCGGAGCGCGGCGGGGAGGCCTTCGGGCATGTGCTCTGTCCGGCCGATCTCGCCGGCGGGCATCTGGTCAATGATTTCGTCAGCGATGAACTGGCGGCGAAGGATGCCTTCCGCACCGCGATCCGCCTCGCCAACGAAATCCAGGCGCCGATCGTGGTCGAGGACAAGGCCGGGATCTGGCAGGACGAATGGGGCGTGCTTTATCGGGAGGATTGAGGGACTTCCCTTCTCCCCTTGCGGGAGAAGGGAAGAGGCCGATCGCCGCTTCACTCGATCCGGAAATACTTGATCCCCAGGCCGAGCTTGCCGGTCTGGCGGGCGAGGTCGAGCTTGAGGTTGGCGAAGAATTCGCTCGCGGGAGACGGATTGGGGCCGGAGAGTGCCGGCAGGGCCTCCTTGGTGACCAGCGCGAGCACGGTCTGCGGGCGGGCCGAGCCGCCGGTCGATTCGAGCTTGAGGTTGAAGATCACCTTGCCGCCCTCGCGTTTCGCGAAGTTGGAGAGGTTGTAGACGAGCCCGTCATCGCCGATCAGCACGACGTCGAGGTTCTGGCCGCCGCCGGCCTCGACCGAGCCGTTGAGGATCTCGCCGCTCTTCATGTTGAAGGCGCCGATCTGGATTTTCGGGCTGCGGTCGATGCCGATGCCGGGCCGGCGCAGGAAATCGACCATCGGGCACTGGGCCTCGGTCATCGGCCGCAGGTGGATTTGCGCCTCGAAGCCCTGCGCCGCCTTGAAGGCCCCGTCGAAGGCGACGAAGGGCGCCGAGTTGCTGCCGAAGCCTTCCAGCGTCGCCTTGCGGTCTCCGATTTCGAGCGGCCAGAGGAAGAAGCAGGAGCCGCCATCATAGTCGCGGACATAGCGCTCGATCCGCTCGGCCGGGGTGCGTGGCTCCGGCTCGGGCGCCATGGCGGCGACCTGCGGCGGCGCGACGCTTTGGCTGGCGGGAGGCGGGGGGACCACCACGGCAACGGGTGGCGACTCCGGCTGCTTGATCTCGATGGCGACGGGCGGCTTGACGGCGGGCTCGGCTACGGGCGGACGCACCGGCGCCTGCTGTTGCGGCGGCTCGGTATTGACGGCGACCTGCGATCCCGATGGGCCGGATGGAGGCCGCTGCGGCCGCGGCGTTTGGGGCGGAGGCGTTTGCGCCGCGGGAGGCTGCGTCACCGGGGGCGGCGCGGGAGGGGGTATCTCGACGGCGGGGTTCGGCGTCGCGGATGCGGATGGCTGCGCCGGCGCTTCGGTGAGCGCGGGTGGAGCGCTTGTCGCAGGGGGCTGTGCCGCGGGGACTTCGGTCAAGGCGGGCGGCGCGTTCGTTGTCGGGGCCGGCGCGCTGGTCGAAGGCTGCTCCGCAAGCGGCGGCGGATCGTTGTTCGCGACCCGCGCCGCCTGTCCGCCATCGAACGTCGTCCAGGCATAGAAGCCGCCGCCCGCCAGCAGGGCGAGCGCCGCAATGCCGGCGACGAGTGGCAGGGGCGAGCGCCCGGGCTTGTCCGTAGTCGTATGGCCGGCCGCTGCCTTGGCAGCGGCCTTCCTGCCCGGCGCGGGCGCCTGCCAGGCTGCGACCTCGGCCATGTCGGCAGGGCGGTCCTTCGGGTCTGGCGCCAGCATGCGCGCAAGCAGAGGCCGGATGCGCGCATCGACCCCCGAGAGATCGGGCAGGCGGCGGCGTTTGTCGATGATGTCGACCTGAGAGCCGCCCATGTCGATGGCACGGCCGCTCAAGGCCTGGGCCAGCACCAGCGCGAAGGAATACATGTCCGAGCGGCCGCTGACCTCGCCGCCAAAGAGGCCGAGCTGCTCCGGCGAGACGTAGTTGTATTTCCCGGCGAAGCCGGAGCCGATCACCGTGCCCTCGCCGAGGATGCTGGAGCGGGCGATGCCGAAATCGATGATCTTGGCGCGGGAGGGATCGCCGCCCGGCAGGATGATGTTGTCCGGCGAGATGTCGCGATGGATGATGCCGAGCCGGTGCGCGGCATGCAGGCCAGGCCCCACGCGCTGGCGCAGGATATCGGCTTCCTCGACGCTGAGCGGCCCCTGCTGGATGCGCTCGGAGAGCGGCTGGCCGTCGACGAACTCCATCGCGAGATAGGGCGTCTCGCTCACCGGATCGATGGCGAAGACGTAGTAGCGGACGATGGCCTCGTTATAGAGGTTGTGCAGGGCCGCCGCCTCGCGCCGGAACAGGGCAAGCACGGCGTCGTCGCGGGCCATGTCGGGCCGGATCATCTTGATCGCGACGGCGTCGCCGGTCTGGATGGCGCGGCCCTTGTAGACCTCGCCCATGCCGCCGACCGCGATCAGGCTCTCGATCTCGTAGATGCCGTTGAGCTTCGTGCCGATGCGGGCATTGGCGCGGGGCACGAAGACGGTGCGCTCGGAGTCGTCGCTCATGGCGTATTGCCTCCTCGCCCGGACCGGTTCGGCATCCAGCGTGTCCTTTCGCTCGCGCCCTGTCGATAGCGCACGATGACGACGGTAACGTTGTCGCGCGCGCCGCGCTCCAGCGTCAGCGCCAGCAGGGCGTCGCAGGCCTCCTGTGCGCCGCCGGCCTCGACGGCGGCCAGCATCTCCGCATCGGCAACATGCTCGGTCAGCCCATCCGAGCAGAGCAGGAAGACGTCGCCATCGGCGATCTCGCCGTTTTCGAGGTCGAGTTCCGGCGTGTCGTGGACGCCGATCGCATGGGTGATGATGTGTCGGCGCGGCGAGCGCTTCGCCTCGTCGCTGGTGAGGAGACCGCGATCGACCATGTCCTGGACCTCGGTGTGATCGCGCGAGATCTGCGCGATGCGGCCGCTGCGAACGAGGTAGATGCGGCTGTCGCCGGACCAGAGGCAGGCGAAATGGCGCTGATGGATCAGCAGGCAGACCAGCGTCGCGCCCATGGTCGCGCCGCGGCGACCGATCTCTTCGCGCAATTCGTCATTGGCCTTGAGGATGCCGGCTTCGAGCATGGCGAGCAGGTCGGGGGCCGAGCCGGCGGCACCGACCGCCTCCAGCGCCGCGACCACGGTCGCGCTGGCGAGCGCGCCGTTCTCGTGCCCGCCCATGCCGTCGGCGACGGCCCAGAGGCCGATTTCCGGGCGCAGGATGAAATTGTCCTCGTTGGCCTTGCGGACCTTGCCGGTGTGGCTGATGCAGCCGGTCTCGAAATCCGGATTCCGGCGCTGGGCGTCGTTCATGGCATCGCCCTCATGGTCCGGCGCGCTCGGGCGCGAGATGGCCGTCGAAACGGCCGGTGAGCAGGCCGGCGAAGAGATAGGGATCGGGCAAGGCGTGGCCGGTCAGCGCCAGCGGTTCGAAGTTCGCGCCGCCCACCGTCCAGAGATAGCAGGCATGGGCATAGGACCGCGCGTGGTCCTCGACGCGCAAGGCCGCCAGCCGCTCCGGGAAGCCGGAGGCGATCGCCGCGCTGACGATGGTGCCGTCGGCGAGGCGGACCATGTCCTGTGGTGGCGCAAGGTGATGGTCGTTGGGGACGGGCAGGGCGGAGAGGCGCTGCACGACGGCCTCAAAGCTCGCTTGCGGTTCCAGCGCCTGCAGCAGGAAATCCTCGATCGCCTCGAACCAAATGTCCTGCGGGTCGAGCTCCGGCGGCGGGATCGCGGCGCCCGGGCCGGCGGCCGCGAAGACCGTCAGCGGGAAATAGCGGCCGACGCCGTCGACCGAAGGCATGAAGGCGCCGGCAACGCTTTGCCCGCCATGGGCGCCGCCCAGCCAGAAGCGCCAGATCGGGGCGTTGAGATAGGCCTCCTGCCAGCGATTGCCGAGTTCGAGCCGGCTCGCGGTCAGGCCGCCCTGCAGCCATTTCTCGTAAGTCCCGAGGAAGCCGGAGGGAGCGTTCAGCGCGATGAAGTCGCGCTTGGCCGGGAGCTTGCCGAAGAGGCCGCAGGGCACGGCGTCATATTCCCGAGGGGCAGCGGATTTCCCGCAGCGCCGGCAGGATCAAGGGATTCTTGAGCGAGCCGACGCCGAAGGAATAGCCGACCTGCCGGCCGCCGGCATTCAGGTTGAACCCGACATTGTCGCCCTGCTTCAGCACCGAGCCGGCATCGAGCAGGCGGAAGAAGGACCAGGTGCCTTCCTTCTCGAAGAGCTTGGCCTCGCCACCCTGCGCGCCGCTGCCCTGCTGGCCCGAGGAGAAGAAGCCGCCGCTGAACATGCCGCCGGAAGTGTTGCTGCTTCCACCAAGCGTCAGCGTCACCGCCGTCTTGCCGACGCCGCCGCCCGGCCACATCACCGGGGTCGGCGTATTGACGCCCTGCTGGCTCGTCACCGTGAAGCCGTTGATCTCCAGCTTGGCATTGGCGGCGTCGGCCGAGAGCGCGGTCGGCGTCACCACCATCTGGAAGGAGGGCAGGTTGCCGCCGGTCGGGAAGAAGGCGTCCTTGATCTCGCTGGCGCGCTGGAACTCGCGCAGCGTCGTCGGCGAGAGCGCGCGGGCGACGCGGCTGTCGACGCGCCAGTTCCATTGCGGCTTCGAGGTGTCGACGAAGGGCTCCAGCCGCTCCTTGTAGAACTTGTCCATGATCTGGCCAGGCGCGAAGAGCCGGGCGAAATCGGCGAGCGGCACGTCGCGGGTGCTCGCCTTGGTGAAGGGATAGCGGTTGTTCATCACCTCGGTGCAGACGCGGGTGACCTGCTCTGCCAGCGCCTGCCGCAGCAGGGCGACGGTCGCGCCGGTGGCATCGCCCTCGAAATCGTTGACCGCCTGTATCACCATGCCGTCGAAGGGGGCGGGATAGCGCGAGGAATTGGCGCGTAGCGTCGCGATCAGCGGCACGAGCGCGGCATTGGCCGCTGCCGACTGGGCCGGGTTGGTCGCGGCCGTGGCGAGGTTCTGGTTGATCTCCGCGAAAGTCTGGAGGAGCTGGTCCACCGGCCGGCGGCCGAGATCGCCATCGACGAGGACATGGAAGGGCTTGAACTGGCTCTCGATATCGGCGCCGAGCGCGCTATCGGCCCCGCCACCCGCCAAGATGCGATCGACGCCCGGAGCCGCCAGCGGGAGATTGGCGCCGAGACGGCTGAGTGCATTGCTCGCGCGCCGCGCGAGCGTATCGGCGGCGGCCTGCGCCGCGGCCTGGGCGACTGCCTTCTTGGCGTTGGGCCGCTCCTTGGTGAGCTGCGTCTCGTCGCGCAGGGATTCCAGCACCTGCTTGAAGGGCGAGGTCGCGGCGCTGATGGCACTGAGCGCGACATAGCGCGGCTTGTCGGCGTTGAGCGGCCGCAATTTCAGGCGCTTCAGCATGCGCTGCCAGCTCGCGATATAGTCGCGGCTGTAGAGCTTCATCAGGTCAGGGAAGAGCGTGGCATACTGGGCGGTGATCGCCTGCTGGTCGAGGTTTTCGCCGAGCACCCAGCGCTCCCGCTCGATCTGGTCGCCGATATCGCCGAGCCGGGAGATGAAGGCGTCCTGGAAGCCGTCATAGGTGTAGAAATAGGGCACGCGGATCTGGTCGAGATCTTCCCCGGTGACGCCTTCGAAAACGAGGCGCACATCGGAGCCGCCGCGCTGCGAGACGACCCAGTCCTTCTGGCTCTCGCTGCGGGATTGCGTGCGCAGCAGCTCGTAGGCACGTTCGGCGATGCTGAGGCGGCGCAGCGTGCGCTGGCTCTGCTCGATCAACGACTGGTTGAGCTTGACGATCGGCTCGTCCGTGCCCTCGTCGAGATTGAGCATGGCGGCGAGGTGTTCTTCCAGTGCCTCGCGCCCCTTGGCGTTGGCCGGGCCGGGGAAGAGGTTCTCGGCCCAATCGAGCCGCATCCAGGAGGTCACGAGCTCGCGGTCGAGCTTCGCCTGACCGCCGACCATCATGTAGACCTTCAGCGCCTCGTAGACGAAGCCGGGGTTGTTGGCGTTGGCCTCGAGCTGCTCCTCCAGCCGGAAGATGATGCGCGAGCGTAGCATGCGCTCCAGCGCCTGCTGATAGGTGATCTCGGTCGCGTTCTGCAGGCGATCGCGCTGGCTTAAGCCGAAGGTCGCCAGCGTCGGCGTCGGTTCGGCCTTCGTCGCATAGCCGGCCGGCATGTTCCGCAGCTTGTGCAGCAGCGGCAGGACGCGGCTGAAATTGCGGTCGGAGATCGTGGTCTCCTGCAACACCGGCGCGGCGGCGCTGCGATAGTCCGAGAGGCCGTAATTGGTCGCGGTGATCAGGTCGCTGTTGCGCGAAAAACTCGTCCACCACAGGCCGAGCGCGGCGAGCGACAGGAGTGCGACTGTGGCGAAGCCGGCGATGCGCAAGACCGTGGTGCGGCGGGCAGCGCCGAGATCGGTCGAGACCCAGCCGGATTCGCCGATCACGACCTTTTGCACGAGCTCGGTCAGGAAATAGCTCTTGCCCTTGCCGGAGAAGGAGGCCGCGCCGGCATGGTCCGAGCCGAAATTGCGCGAGAGCGCGCCGATCAACTGGTCGATCGGCGTGCCTTCCTGCGTGCCCGAGGTGAAATAGAAGCCGCGCAAGGTCGCATTGGCGTGGTAGCGCGTCGGTTCGAAGACGCGGGTCAGGAAATCGGCGATTCCGCGCTTCAGCGTCGCCATCTGGCTCGGGAAGCCGAAGATCTGGGCGCGAGCGGTCGGGTTGTGCTCGTCCTGGAGCCGGTCCGGCAGGCGCTCGTTCAGGCGCTCGATCAGCGCGTCATATTCCGGCGGCACGTCGCCGATCATGTTGCGGGTCTTGTCGGCGGTCTGGAAGGTATGGCCCCAGACCATGCGCCGCTGCGGTTCGGTCAACTGGCCGAAGAACTCGTTGAAGCCGGCGATCAGGTCGGCCTTGGTGAAGACGGCATAGACCGGGAAATCGACCTTCAGGCGCTCGTGCAGTTCGAGCAGGCGGGCGCGGATCGCATCGGCATGGGCGGCGATCTCCTCAGGGCTTGAGGTCAGGAGGTCCTCGACGCTGATCGCGACCAGAACGCCGTTGATCGGCTGGCGCGGGCGATTGGTCTTGAGCAGGTCGAGGAAGGAAAACCAGCTCGACTTCTCGGCCTTGGCGTCGGTGTCCTGCGTGGTGTAGCGGCCGGCGGTGTCGATCAGCACCGCGTCCTCGGCGAACCACCAGTCGCAATAGCGGGTGCCGCCGGAGCCGGCGACGGCGGCCGGCGTCGCGCCGCGCGCCAGCGGGAACTTCAGGCCGGAATTGACCAGTGCCGTGGTCTTGCCGGCGCCGGGCGGGCCGATGATGACGTACCAGGGCAGGTCGTAGAGATAGTCGCCGCCCTTGCCGCGCGCGCTCTTCAGCGTCGCCAGCGCATCCTTCATCGCATTGGAGAGGGCGGCGCCGTCGCCGGTCGTCTCCTCCTTTTCCAGCGCCTCGGTCAGCGCTGCGGTCGCCTTGCGACGGCGGATGACGATGATGGCGATCCAGACGAGCGCGCCGAGCAGGAGCAGCACGGCGATGGGCAAGCGGACCCAGATCGACTCGAACGGGCGGACCTCGCCGAAAGCGACGAAGGGGCCGCCGAACCAGATAAGCGCGGCGAGCGCGAGCGCGCCGATGAGGATCGCGACGATACGGAGCCAGGTGGCGAGGTTCATAAGATCGCCCTCCTAGTTCTGACGCTGGATCAGGATCTCGACGCGCCGGTTCTGGGCGCGTCCATCGGCGGTGTTGTTGGGTGCGATGGGGGCATCGGCGCCCTTGCCCTCGGTGGTGATCCGGTCCGGCTTGCTGAGTTTGGTCTTGAGCACGTCGCCCACCGCCTTGGCGCGAGCCTGCGACAAGACGAGGTTCGACGGGAAGCGGGCGGTGCGGATCGGCACGTTGTCGCTATGGCCGACGACCTTGATGGCACCGCCCTCTTGCTCCAGCACGGCCGCGATGCGTTCGATCAGGGGCTGAAATTCCGTGCGCACGGCCGCCTGGCCAGGCTCGAACAGGGTAATGCCGACGAGGCGGACGATGACGACATTCGGCGTCACCAGACAGACGATCGGCGGCTGCACGGCAGCGCAGACCTTGGGCGGCTGCGCCGGCGGCGGGGGCGGCGGCGGGGCCGAGAAGACCTTGCGCATGATGCCGATCTCGCCCTTGGGATGGACCGAGAGCAGGGCGGTCGAGGCCGCCTCGGCATTGCCGGCGAGCAGGGCGCGGAAGACAAAATAGACGCCGAGCAAGGCGACTGCCGCAATCGCCGCCACCGACCAGATCGGCACCTTGAAGCCTGCGACCGCCTGCGCGATCGCCTGTCCGCGCCAGCGTGGCGAGAGCTCGGGATCGGGTTGCTTAACCCGGCGCAAGGTCTCGAACAGGTTGCGCTGGATCGTCTGGAGATTGTTGGCGCCACCGGACGAGGTACGGTGGATGCCCTGGAAGCCCAGCGCCAGACAGGCATGCATCAGCTCCAGCAGGTCGTAATTGACCGACGGATCGGCCTTCGCCTTGTCGAGCATCTCGAAAAAGCGGACGCCGCCGATGCGCTCGCCGAAGAAGCGCGAGAGCATGCTGTACTGGGTCCAGACATGGCGGTCGTCGCCGGGGATGTTCTGGACGATGTCGTCGGCGGTGGCGGCGATGACGTATTTCGCCGTCTGCGCCGTATCGGCCGAGACGCCGGCGGCGCGGACCTCGTGCTCGAAGGCTTCGATGGACTCGCCGACCTGCCCGAGAAGCTGGGCGAAGGGCGCGTTGGAGAGATTGGCGCGCATTCGCCCGAGCAGGAGCAGGAGCGGGCCGGCAGCACGCAGCAGCGGATTGGCGTTCGGCGTCAGGAGCTGGTCGCGGCGCGGCAGGGACTGGCCGCCGCCGGCCGGAGGCGGAGGCGCCTGCCGCTGCGGGATCGGCGCCGGCTGCGACATCCATTCGTCGCCGGTGCCGGGCACGCCGGGCGAGGGCACTTGCGGCGGCTGATAGGGCTGGGGCGCCTGCGGAGCGACTGGTGCCGGTGCGGCGGGAGCGGATGGCAGGGACGCGCGGCGCCCGCCGGGGTTCGGCCTGATGATCGTGCGCTCGGAGCGCCCGAACGGATCTGAGGGCGAACCCGGATCGCTCATCGCCTGCCCTCCAGAACGGCCCAGAGCTCGAGTTCGAGATCGGGCCAGTCACCGGAAAAATGCATGCCGATCGAACTCGCCGTCGAGAATTCCGGCCAGAGCGGCGAGGTGCGGTCGAGATAGAAATAGACATGATCCGTCAGCGCGCGGATCTGCGGTGGCGGAGTCGGCAAGTGGACGAGATTGATGCCCGGCAGATGGGCATGGACGATCTCGTTCATCTTGGTATTGGGGCCGATCTTGAAGAGCTGCGGGAACTGCGCCTGGATCTCGGTCAGCGGGCGGCGCGCCGCCACTTCCAGCACCAGCGTGGCGTTGCGCACGAGGCTGCGGTCGCGGATCGTCGACATGAAGGCGTTCTGCGCGCGCTCGACGATCTCCAGCCGGATCGCCCGGCGGCCCAGATTGGCCGAGAGGAAGTCCTGGATATCGCGCACCACGGGGGCGAAGCAGTTCTCCAGGTCGTCATGGTCGTAAGCCGGGTAGTCGCGGGCGCGGCGTTCGGCCGTGGTGAAGGTGGCGAGCTCACCGGCGAGCGCGAGGAAGGTCGAGAACAGCCGCTCGGGATGGACGAAGCGCGAGCGGCGCATGTGCTTGAGCACGGGGATGTTGCGGTTGAGGAGCTGGAGCACGAAGTAATCGGCGCTCTGCAGGCCGCCGCCCGCCGTGGGATCGGCGGCGTAGCGGGCGAGTTCCTCCAGCTTGTTGTCGATCCAGCCTATGACGCGGTCGAGCCAGCCCTCGATCACCGGATAGGCCGAGCAGACCAGCACGGGCGGGGCGAATTTCTCGTCGAACAGGATGGCACGGTCGCGCACTTCGAGGATGCGGCCGAGCGCGAGGCCGACATAGCCGGCCTTCGAGGTCTTGCGCAGCTCCAGCGTCAGGCGCGGATGGGCGACGTCGATCTCTTCTTCCGTCCGCAGCGAGGCGGTCGAATCGATCAGCATCTCGTTGGCGGGGACATAGCGGCTGGCCGAGCCGTTCAGCGTGTCCTCGACCTCCCGCGTATTGGCGGCGGCGAGTGGCAGCGAGAGCCAGACGATCTGGCCGGCGGCATTCTCCGGCACCTCGATCGCGGCTGGCAGCGGGCTGTTATCGGGCAGGGCGAAGGGCGTGCCGTCCGGCATCACGCCGACGGCGCGGCGCAGGCCGATGCGGCTCTGCTGGGCGAGGTCGCGGTCGATCTCCAGCACCGAGAAGCCCCATGGATAGGGCGTGACGTTTCTGACGCGGCTTTCCAGCAGGTTTTCGAGATAGCGGTCGCTCTGCTGGAAGTGGTGCGGCCTGAGAAACAGTCCTTCCGACCAGACGACCTTGCTGTACCACGACATTCCGGTCTCGCTCACTCGAAGGCAGGCTGGGCGAGCTTACTACGGGTCCTACCCAAGCGTCACCAAACGAATGCTAGCGCGTCGCGCGCGTGTCGCCGTCATTGACTTGAAGGATGCGGCGGAGCGATTTTCACGGCAGTGCTCGGAAGTACGAATCCGTTCGAGCAGGGGAGGCCCGCATGCCCAAGGGACCGGCCGCACGCGTCATGGATCCGGTGCTGCACCCGCTGCCGGGCATGCTCCAGCCCGGCCCGGGCAGCACGAATGTGATCATCGGCGGCATGCTGGCCTGGCGCGGCGTTCCGGCCGCCGCCGCAGCCGCGATCCAGGGGGCCAAGGCGACCTCCGATGCGGCGCTGCAGGCAGCTCAGGCCGCCACCGTCGCCGCCGCCGGCACGCCGGGAGCGCCGGCCGCCATCGCCGCCGAGGAAACCGCCAAGAACACGGCCGCCGCCAGCATGGGCTCGATGATCACAGGCGCGGCAGGCGGCGCCGATATCCATATCTGCCTGACGCCGCTCGGTCCGTTGCCGGTGCCGACGCATGGGCCCGGCGTCGTCATCGACGGCTCGCAGACCGTGCTGATCAACAACCTGCCGGCCTGCCGGCTGGGCGACACGATCATCGAGGCGCTGGGGCCGCCCAACAAGATCATGATGGGCCTGCCGACGGTGATCATCGGCGGCTGATAACAGATTGATTCAAGGCGGCGGCGCAAGCCGTTGAAGCGGAATCGTTTTCTCGCTGCGGGGTGCGATGGCGAAGAACAGGCGGACGGTTCCAGATCGCGCGGAAGCCAGGTACGAGCGCTTTCGCCACAAGATGGTACAGCGTCTGTCCTCCGACCAGAGGCGGGCGAAGAACCATGGGCTCGCCCGCAACGGGCGCGTCGCTGAAACTCTTTGCTTCATGGCACTGATCCGCGATCCCGCCCGGCGCAAGCGCCCGATCCTGCCGGTGCCCAACGTGAGCTGCACGGCGGCGGTGCGCCAGTTCTTCCGGGCCGATGATGGCGAGCAGGCGGCGCATCTCCTGCCCGGCCAGATCTCGATCGACGGCGCCTTTCCCTGGCTGTTCCTGGCAGGGCCGGCGGCGCGGCAGCTCGAGAACCTGTTCGGCTATGTCGAGCCGTTGCGGGCCGACTACAACAAGGCCGATTCCGCTGCCGAGGCGAACGGGCTGACCGATGCCTTTGCCGATGCCTGCCGGCGGGTGCTGACGAGCAAGGGCGAGGCCGTGGCCGATATCGTCGCGGCCTATGAGCAGGTCTGGCGGCCGGGCGCGCTCGCCGCCTTCGCTGCGGCCGAAGCGCAGAAGCGCAGCAAGCCGACCCCGCCCCCGATCGAGCGCGGTGTCGGCATGGAATACGGCATGATCCTGAATTTCGAGGAGCGGATGGCTGCCTTCGAGGACGATTCGATCTGGGCGACCTATGAGCAGCTCAGCATCCTCGGCTATTACAAGGTCGCGATGGAAGATGCGCCGCGCCAGCTCCAGCCGCGCGCCATTCGGGAGATCCTGGCGCTGCCGCCGGCTTGACCGGGCAGGGCTGGCGGGCCAAGCGGGCTTCTCCATTTCTCCCGCGACAGGATGCAAAGCCCATGACCATCGAACGCATCGGACTGGCTGCCCGCTACTGCGACGCCGCCATCTTCAACGGCATCGTCTTCCTCGCCGGCCATGTCGCCGAGAAGACCGAGGGCGCTTCGCTGACCGAGCAGACCGAGGAGGTTCTCGCTCTGCTGGAGGATACGCTGGCGCAGGCCGGCAGCAGCAAGGAGCGCATTCTCAGCGTCCAGATCTTCCTCACCGATATCAGCAAGATCGGCGAGATGAACGCGGTCTGGGACAAGTGGGTGGCGAAGGGGCATTCCCCGGCGCGCGCGACCGTCGAGGCGAAGCTGGCCTCGCCCGGCTACGCCATCGAGATCACCGCGGTCGCGGCGAAGGGGTAACTCGCTCCGGTTGCGTCATGGTCGGGCTTGTCCCGACCATCCACGTCTTCGCTGGTCGAATGCCGTGTTCAAGACGTGGATGCTCGCCACAAGGGCGAGCATGACGGCCCTATGACCCGTCACTTCCCGCCGCGGTCGTAGCACTCGGCGAAATAGATCATGAAGGCGTCGACGAGGCCGTTCTCGTAAGGGGCGGTCTTGGCGTCCCAGCGGGCGACATAGGCCTCCCACATCTTCGCCTTGCGCGAACCGATCAGGCCGCCAAGGCCGCCATCCTGCGCCGTCGCCTCGTTGATGGCCTGCGGATCGAGATCCTCGACCAGCATCTTGAGCGCGTGCTGCATGGCCGAATAGGTCTTGATCTGGTGGGCCTTGAGATCGCGAAAGCTCTCGTCGAAGGCGCGCTTGGCATCGAGATAGCCGCTGCGCGGCTGGCCGAAGATCAGTTGCAGGGCGTCGTCGACCGTCGGCGAGAATTTCAGCGGGTTGTTGTCCTGTGCCTGGATCATCGTCTGGCTGGTGCTGCGGGCGATGCGCTTGGTCTCGGCACGGGCGGCGAGCAGGCCCTTCAGCTCCTCGGCGATCAGACGCATCAGGCCGCCGAGCTGCTCGGCGAAGGCGCCGGGGTCCTGCGTCGCCAGCGCCTGCGGCGAGACGCCGGCACCCTTCGCGAAGCGCTGCATGAACTCGCCCATCGAGATCGGAGCAGCTGCGCCCGGCTGCGTCGGGGGCTCGGCCGGGAAGGCCGGGGCGGGGGGAGGCGTGACGGCGGGCACCGGAGGCGGCTCGGCCGGGGTCTCGGGCGGAACCGGATCCTCGGTAGGCTCGTCCCAGGGGTTGGCGTCCGCAGCGCTGCTTGCCGGAGGCCGGCGCGGGGTCGGCATCGCCACCACGGGCTCCTGCGCCGGTGCGGGTGGCGGCTGGAGCGGCGCCCAGGCGAAATCGTCGGTCCGCGCGGCGGGCGGCGCCCAATCCTGCGGAGGCGGCGCTGACCGTTCGGCGCTCGGGGCCGGGATGTCGGTTGCCCAGTCGATGAAACCGGCATGGACCGGCCTGGCATGGCTCGGCGGCATCAGGTCGCGGCGCGGAATCGGCGGGGCGGCTTCCTCGCTCGGTGCCCAGAGCGAGTCCGGCTGCGCGGCATAAGGTGGCGGTGGGGCAGCCGTCTCTGAGGCCTGTCCGGCCTCCTCGTCGATGACGACGGCGATCAGGTAATGGCCGATCTCGAGCCGGTCGCCGTTCTGGAGCCGGTAGGGCGACTGGACGCGATGCTCGCCGCCATTGACGAAGGTGCCGTTGGTCGAGATGTCGCGCAGCCACCAGCCGCCGTCCCGGAAGCGGATCTCGCAATGGCGGCCGGAGACGGCGCGCGAGGGATCGGGCAGGGCCCAGTCGAGATGCTGGTCGCGGCCGATATCGAGGCCGCGCCCGCCGCTCGTGGTCACGCTGAGCGGGCCGCCATCGGGCAGCGAGGTCTCGTTCTCGATCGTCAGTGTCAGCGCCATCGCGGACGTCCCGTTACGGCCTCAGATCATCGAGCCGAATATCATACTCAGCCCGATGATCTAAGTCTTTGGTTTGTCGCATTTTCTTCACGCGAACCGGTGTCCACTTCGCTTGAAAATGCTCTCGTCCGCAGATCAGCGCTTGCCGGCATCGTCTTCAGCCAAACGAATGCATGCTTCGACGCAAGCGCGCAATGCACCGTCGCGCTCGCGCGCCGGCAGGCGGTTGATCGCGTTGAGCACCGCGATCCGCGCCATCTTGGCCGTCAGGTCGGGCGGCGTCGGGATAGGGTGGCTTTCCGACATGCTGCCGCCGGAATAGCCGGCCGCCCAGGCGGCGAAGGTGCCCGGCCTTGCGCTGTCGCCGGCTTGCGCCTGCCGCAATGCCTCGAAACGTGTCTTGTCGCCGGGCTCGCGCACCCAGGCCTCGGCCGCCGCGAGGCCGGGGTCCTGCGTGCCGGGCGGCTGCATGGAACGGACGGCCTGCACGGCCCACCACACCGTCTCGCGCCGCGGCAGCAGGAAGGCGCAGAAGCCGGCCGCCTCCATCGGCGCCGGCCCCCTGACGAGGCGGCCGAGGAAAGCCAGCGGTGGCTCGGTGGTCGGTGCCATCGTCACGGCCTGGTGGGCGGACGGGTAGGTCTCGAACACTTCGCGGGCGGTGCTGAAGCGCAGGCGTGACATGGAAGCTCCGGCCGTTCTGTCGTTATCGGTATTCCGATCAGTTGATGTTCACCATCGGCGCCTTGACGACGAGCATGCCGTCGCTCTTCACCTCGGTCAGCGCCTGGCTATGGATCGTGATGGTCGGCGATTTGATCTCGATGCTGCCGGGCGTCATCTTGATCGTGCTTCCGCCGACCTTCAGATTGATCTCCGTCAGCGCTTCGATGTCGAGCTTGCCGTTCTGGACGTCGAGCTTGTCGTCGCCCTTCTTGAGCGTGGTCTCGCGCGAATAGCCGCCGCCGTCGTAGCGCTCGCCGATATCGCGGGTCTCGATGTTGTTGACCGTGATCTTGTGGTCCTTCTCGGTCCTGATCTCGAGCACCTCGTTGTCCTTGCGGTCCTCGAACTTGATCTCGTTATAGGTGTCGGAAAAGCCGGCGCCATCGGTCGATTCTGACTTGAGGCCGGACTGCGTCTTGTTTGCCGGCAGTTCATAGGGCGGCTTGTGCTGGTCGTTGACGACGGCACCGACGACCAGCGGCAGGTCCGGATTGCCCTCGATATATTCGACGATCACCTCCTGGCCGATGCGCGGGATGATCTGCCCGCCCCAGCCCTTGCCGGCCCACATCTGCGCGACGCGGGTGCGGCAGGAGGTCGAGCTATCCTCGCGGTCCCAATGGAAGCGCAGCCAGATGCGGCCGTATTCGTCGACGTCGATATCGCCTTCCTCGCCCTTGTTCTTCTCGCCGACGACCTTGGCGGTGTGCGGCCCGTAGACGGTGGGGCGGGGCGTCACGATCGGCGCACGGAAGCGCTTGTCGCTTTTCTGGAGCTCGTAGGAGCCGTGATAGAGCGCCTCGTCCCGGCCCCCCGACGAGCGATAGCTCTGGATGCCGAAGGCATGGGTCGCGCGGACGACGACATATTCGCTGTTCTCGGCGCCGGTGGGATGGTCGGAGAGCTTCATCAGCGCGCCGGGATAGAGGCTCGCAGCGTCGCCGCCGGCATAGCGGCGTTCGTCCTGCGCCTGCTCGGCCTGCGCCATCACGCGGGCGAAATGCTCGCCCTGGTCACGCTTGGTGTAGGCCGCCGGATAGTCATAGGCCTCGTAGGACTTGGCCTTGGGGAAGCCTTCCTCGGCGCGGGCGGTGAGATCGGACTCGGATTTCTCGAAATCATAATCCTTGAGCTCGAACTTGCCGGTGCGCAGGCGGCGGATCGTCGACCAGCTCGTCAGATGCTCGACGGCGCTGCGCGGGAAGCGGCTGCCCTGCGGAACGAAGGCGTAGCCGGAAGCATCGCCCTGGAAGCTCGGCTCGGCCGCCGCCTGGACCTGGTCATGGGCGGAGCGGGAATCGCAGAGGACCAGCTTGTGGTCGCCGTCGCTGTGCTTGAAATAGTAGTAGATGCCGTACTGCTCCATCAGCCGCAGCACGAAATCGAGGTCGGTCTCGCGATACTGGACGCAGTAGTCGATCGGCTGGAGCGTCTCGCTGGTGCGGTCGTCGAAGCTCGCCGAGCCTTCCTTCTTGAAAATCTCCTTGATGATGTCGAGGGCGGTCTTGTTCTTGAAGATCCGGCAATCCGCCCGCTGCGAGAGCAGCCAGAGCCACGGCTTGAGCGTGAAGCGGTAGATGTAGAGATCATCCTGCTTGCCGAGCCATTGCGCATCGACCAGCGTGCCGTTCAGCACACGCTCGCTCTTGTTCTTGAGCGTGAATTTGATCGAGCATTTCTCGCTCATGATGCTTTGCAGGTCAGCGTTGTCGGTCTTGCTGACTGTTTCGATATTATAAGTGAACAATTCGCTCAAAGCCTCGCTGGCTTCGAACTTGATAAGTGTAAATTCGTCTTTTCCCGTCGGCGTTGAGAAAGACGCAGTTCTTTGATCTTGCCCAAGAGCAGAAGACATCAACTGAACCTTTCGATTCGCGCTTTTATTTTTATCTTGACGTAGGTGATTTCTGGAGTCATCCTTCCATCCCTAAGTCCTTATCTGCCAGACGGCGAAACTCAGCGGGAGTGTTCCCATGCGCAAGCAGCCCGGCTTCACTGCCTTTGTCGCTCTGACCGGCGCTATGGTTCTGTCCATGGCGAACGGGGCCGGGGCGCAGACCTACAAGGCCGATGACATCGTCAAGCATTTCGGGCCGGGCATCGCGCCCAAGCCCGGCATCTCGCGGGGGCTGTGCGTCGGCACGGAAGCCGAATGCGCCAGGGCCGGGCAGGTGGTCGAGCCGGCCAAGCCGGTCAGCGCCTTCGATCTCGTCGTGAAGTTCAAATACAATTCCGACGAGCTGGAGCCCGAGGCCAAGCTCAATCTCGACGAGTTCGCCAAGGCGCTGAAGACGCCGCAGCTCTCGCAGCGGACCTTCATGGTCGAGGGCCATACCGACGCCGCCGGCAGTGCCTCCTACAATCTCAACCTGTCGCAGCGCCGGGCGCAGGCCGTCGTCCGTTATCTCGGCGGGCACGGGGTGAATGCCGCCAAGCTGGTGGCCAAGGGTTACGGGCAGAGCAAGCCGATCGCGGCCGATCCCCTGTCCGGCGACAACCGCCGGGTCGAGACCCGCCTGCGCGGCGAATAAAACACGATACGGAACGGCCGCGGCGATCCCGGCCGTGACGGGGCCGCCGCTCCTGTGAGCGGGGAAAGCGATGGCGGGCCTGAATTTCGCCGACCTGACGAAACCGGTTTCGGCCGACGAGCCCTGCGGGCCGGATCTCGAGGACGATCCCGATTTCATGAACGCCATGGCGCGGCTCGAGGTCGCGCTGCCGGTCTCGTATTTCCGCCGTGACGACGACGGGCGGCAGGTCGCCTTCGATCGGACGAACATCGAGTTTCCGCCGGCCTTTGCCGAGCTCGGCAAGCTGCTGGAGCGTTCGCGCGACCTCAGGATCCTCGTGCTCGCGGCCAAGCTCACGATCCTCAACCGCGACGTGCCGGGGTTTACCGCCAGCCTGTCAGCCATGGCCGATCTCCTCGGCAGCTACTGGGAAGAGGTGCATCCCAGGGCGATGGACGGCGATTTCGTGATGCGCGAGGTCGCCCTGCAGGGGCTCGACGAGCTGGCGACGGTGGTCCTGCCGCTGCAGCACGCGCCGCTCTTCGTCAGCCGGCGGATCGGACCGTTCATGTTCCGCAGCCAGCTCGTTGCGAGCGGCGAGACGAAGCTCGTCGACGGCGAGCAGCATCCCGATGCCGGAACGATCCAGGCGGTGCTGGGCGAGGTCGAAGCGGACGAACTCGTCGCGATTCTCGGCCAGGTGAATGCCGGGCGCGACGCGCTCACGCGCCTGCGGACGATCTGGCTGGAGAAGGTCGGTGTCGATCATCCCCTCGGCTTTCCGCGCCTGGCGACGCTGCTGGACCAGATCGCCGCCTTTCTCGACGCCGCGGTCGTACGGCGTGTCCCGGGCCATCAGGCGTCGGGGCCGGAGCCCGTGGCGGCCGGCCCGCAAGGGTCGGCAGCAAACACCGCAACCTTCGGTCCTGGCAGCGTTTCGAGCATCCTTCATGTGGAGGATACGCTGGGAGCCTGCCTCGGCTACTTTCGCAGAACCGAGCCTTCGAGCCCGGCCGTCCTGCTGATCGGGCAGGCGCAGCAGCTGATCGGAAAGTCGTTGATCGAGGTCATCCAGATCATGTTCCCCGACCAGGTCGACAAGGCGGTCTTCGAGATCGGCGACCAGCGCCGGTTCCGGTTGCCGCTGGAGCGCCTGCCGGTGCCGGACGGCACCGAAACGGAGAGCGAATACGAAGCGGGGGACGGCTACGACAGCGATGCCGAAGCCGGTGAGGATGTTTCCGAGGCAGGTGGCGACGGGGAGAGCGTGACGGAGGCGGCCGAGGCCGTTGCCGCGCCGAACCCGGTGCCATCCGCGATCGTGATCGGCAGCCGCGCGGACGCGGTCGGCGCGATGAAGGCGGTCGCCGCCTTCTACCGCCAGGTCGAGCCCTCGCACCCGACGCCGCTCCTGATGGACAAGGCCTGTGCTCTGGCGCAGCATGATTTCATGTCGCTTCTCGGTAGCATCCTGCCAGATGTCGTGCCGGTTCCGGAGGCTGACAGCTAGGGAAGTTTTTCGTCATTGCCTTGAACCTCCCGTCACAGTCGCGAGACTATATCGATGACGGGCGAAAACGGATAGGATGTCACGTTACGTCGGCGTGGCACGAATGCAGAGGGGCACGTCACATGGCCGGAGATTCTGGACAGAAGTTCATCCGCCGCAACAGGCCGCCTCGGGTGCATATCACCTACGAGGACCCCTACAATGCGGAGCAGAAGGTCGAGCTGCCCTTCGTCATGGGCGTGATGGCCGATCTGTCGGGCAACGCCTCGGCGATCGAGAAGCCGGAGATCTCGCAGCGCAAGTTCCTCGACTTCGACATGGATAATTTCGATCAGCGCATGGCCGCGATCGAGCCGGCCGTGTCCTTCAACGTGTCCAACAAGCTCGGGGAGGACAGCAGCGAGAAGCTTTCGGTGGCGTTGAAGTTCTCGAAGTTCGAGGATTTCAGCCCGGCCGCCATCGCCCGGCAGATCCCGGCGACGGCGAAGCTCCTGGAGGCGCGCGAGCAGCTCGCCAACCTGCTGCGCTACATGGACGGCAAGATGGCCGCCAGCGACCAGATCAAGGCGCTGCTGGCCGATCCCCAGCTGATGGCGGCGCTGAAGGACCAGCTCGGCAAGGGCGAACCTTCGGAAGACAAGACGGCGAACTGAGGGCAGGGCGCGGGCTCAGCCCCCGGAGAGCTGCGCGAAGGAGCGGGAGCCGCTCTTTCACAGGAGCGATGCTCCGGATGGTGTGAAGCGATCCCGTCCGCATCAGGTGGGATCGGGGGCCTGCAGGCGGTTAAGCGAGCGAGGCGGCAATGGCAGCGGAAGCACAAACCCAACAGCCCGGCGGGGCAGCAGTCGAAACGCGCGAGATCGACGATTTCTCGGTGATCCTGAAACAGAGTTTCAAGCCCAAGACCGAGCGTGCGGCGACCGAAGTCGAGAATGCGGTCGCGACCCTGGTCAACCAGGCGCTGGCGGACCAGACCCTGATCAAGGGCGACGTCATCGACACGATCGAGGAGATGATCGCCCGGCTCGACGCCAAGCTGACCGAGCAGATGAACGCGGTGCTGCACGCACCGGAGTTCCAGAAGATCGAAAGCGCCTGGCGCGGCCTCAACTACCTCGTCTTCAACTCCGAGACGGACGCGCAGTTGAAGATCAAGGTGATGAACGTCTCGAAGGGCGAGCTCTACCGCAATCTCAAGACCTATCCCGGCGCGCGCTGGGACCAGAGCCCGCTGTTCAAGCAGGTCTACGAGCAGGAATTCGGCCAGCTCGGCGGCCAACCCTTCGGGTGCCTCGTCGGCGACTATCATTTCAGCCATGTCCCGACCGACGTCCAGCTCCTGCGCGATCTGTCGAAAGTGGCGGCGGCGGCGCATGCGCCCTTCTTCGCAGGGGCCGAGCCGACCCTGATGGGCATGGATGCCTGGACCGAGCTGTCCAATCCGCGTGATCTCAGCAAGGTCTTCGACACGCCGGACTACGCGGCCTGGAAGGGCCTGCGCGACGCGGCCGATTCCCGTTATGTGGGCCTGTGCCTGCCGCGGGTGCTGTCCCGGGTGCCGTATGGCGCCAAGTCCGAGCCGGTCGAAGAGTTCGCCTTCGAGGAGGATACCGACGGGCACAAGGGCGAGAACTACGCCTGGATGAACGCGGCCTATGCGATGGCGGTCAACGTCAACCGCGCGTTCAAGGAATATGGCTGGTGCACGCGCATCCGCGGCGTTCAGTCGGGCGGCGAGGTCCTGAACCTGCCGACCCATACCTTCCCGACGGATGACGGCGGCATCGACCTGAAATGCCCGACCGAGATCGCGATCAGCGACCGGCGCGAAGCGGAGCTGGCGAAATCCGGCCTGATCCCGCTGATCCATCGCAAGAACACCGACAAGGCCGCCTTCATCGGCGCCCAGTCGCTCTACAAGCCGAAGGCCTATTCGGGGCCGGACGGCGTCGCGGCCACCGCGTCGGACAACCTGTCGTCGCGGCTGCCCTACATGTTCGCAGTCTCGCGCTTCGCGCACTACCTGAAGTGCATGGTTCGCGACAAGATCGGCTCCTACAAGGAAAAGGAGCCGCTGCGCCGCTGGCTGCAGGAGTGGATCACCGACTATGTCGATGGCGATCCGGTCAATTCCAGCGAAGAAACGAAGGCGCGGCGCCCGCTCTCCGATGCGCGCATCGACGTTTTCGAGGACGAGGAGAACCCCGGCTACTACTCGGCCAAGTTCTATCTGCGGCCGCACTTCCAGCTCGAAGGCATGGATATCGGTCTGAGCCTGGTCTCGCGACTGCCAGCTCCCAAGCAGTGACCGTCACCTGAATACCAGGTGACGGCGACAACGAGAATCTTCGACGCGCCGGCCGCTTGAGGGCGGCGCGACAGGAGAAGTGCGTCCACAGCGGGCCCGCATCCGCGAGCCCACAGCAATCCTACTCTGGAGGTAAAAATGGCTAGCGACTTCCTGCTCGAGATCGACGGCATCAAGGGCGAAAGCAAGGACAACAAGCACAAGGATACGATCGAGGTCGATTCCTTCTCCTGGGGCGTCAGCAATGCGGGCTCGCATGCGTCCAACGCCGGCGGCGGCGCCGGCAAGGCGAGCTTCCAGGACATCCACTTCACCTGCTCGGTCGGCAAGGCCTCGACGAACCTGGCTCTGTCCTGCGCCAGCGGCAAGCACATCAAGAAGGCGGTGCTCTTCGTCCGCAAGCAGGGCGAGACGCAGCAGGATTACTATGTGCTGACGCTGGAGGATCTGATCGTATCGAGCTACCAGTCCGGCGATGCCGCCGGCGGGTCGAGCATCCCGACCGACCAGTTCTCGCTGAACTACGCCAAGATCAAATACGAGTACAAGGCGCAGAAGGCCGATGGTTCGCTCGAGGCGCCGAGCACCATGACCTGGGACATCAAGACCCACTCCAAGTGAGCCGAAGGGCACCGGCTTCGGTCGATGCCGGAGCCGGTGCCCGGCCGAGCCCACGGTGCGATAGGCCATGGTAGATCCGATCTCGAAGAAGCGGCTGCGGCCGCCTTTGATGTTCGCATTCCGGGAGGCGCATCTTGAAAAGGATGCAAGGACCGCGCTCGACCTTCGGGACGAGGGCGGCGAACGCGTGATCGCCCCGCGCCGCGCCGCGTCGCGAGCCGCGATCACCGAACAGAAGCTGCGTCGCGAGATCGCGCTGGATCTCGACGCGCTGGTCAACACCATCAATCTGGGCTCGTCCCTCGATCTCTCCGAGCTGGATCATGTGCGCCGCTCGGTGCTCAACCACGGCTTCCCGGACATGACGCGGCTGTCGATCGACGAGCATCGCGTCGATGCCATCCGGGAAGATCTGGCCAATGTGCTGGTCAGTTACGAGCCGCGCCTGATCCGCAAGTCGGTCGCCGTCGAGCGCGACGAAAGCCTCGACCCGGCCGAGCTCAAGATCCGCTTCCTCGTGCGCGCCGACCTGAATTGCGAACCGCTCAATATTCCGGTCCAGTTCGTCGCCGATCTCGAGCTCGACACCGGCAAGATCGCCATCAAGGGCCGATGACGATGAACCAGGAGTTTCTCGACCTCTACAACCAGGAACTCCGGCTCTTCATGGAGCACAGCAAGGAGTTCGCGGAGGAGTATCCGGGCATCGCCGAGCGACTTGGCGGGCTCGCCGGCGAGCGCATGGACCCGATGGTCGGCGGCCTGCTGGAGGGCGCGGCCTTTCTCGCCGCCCGCGTCCAGCTCAAGCTCCGGCACGAGTTTCCCGAGTTCACCAACAACCTGATCGAGCAGCTTCTGCCGAACTATCTCGCGCCGACGCCCTCGGCGCTGCTGGCCGGCGTGGTGCCGACCTATTCCGATCCGGCCCTGCGCGAGGGCGTGCGGATCGCGCGCGGCTCCTATATCGACGCAACCTATCTGGAGCGCGAGCGCAGGGTCGCCTGCCGCTACCGGCTGGGTGGTGACGTCACGCTCTGGCCTTTCGAGATCACGGGGGCCGAATACATTCCGGCGCCGGGGCCGCTGCAGGCGCTGGGCCTGCGCACCGGGCCGCGGGCGCTATCGGGCCTGCGCATCTCCCTGAACCATCGGGTCATGGCTGACCCCGAGCAGGAGCCTTCTGCGGCGCAGGCGCTGAAGAATCCGGCGAGCTGGTTCGCCGGTTGCCGCACCCGCGATCTGCCGTTCCATCTGCTCGGGGCCGAGGGTGACGCCGTCGCGCTTTACGAGCAGTTGTTCTCGAACTGCATCGGCATCCATTTCCGCCATCTCGACGCGTTCGGTGATCCGGTGGTGACGCCGGGCGACGGCTGCCCGCTCGAACAGATCGGTTTCGACGAGGACGAGGCGCTGCTGCCGCCCGATACCCGGATTTTCCGCGGCTTCGACCTGCTGCGCGAATTGTTCTGGTTCCCGCGCAAGTTCCTCGGCTTCCGGCTGGAGGGGCTCAGCCGCATCATGCCGAAGCTCCAGGCCAAGGCGGTCGACGTGATCTTCGTCTTCGACGAGGTCAATACGCGGCTGCCGGGTGCCGTCCGCAAGGAGATGTTCGCGCTCTATGCGGCACCGGCGATCAACCTGTTCGAGAAGACCACGGATCGCATCCCGGTCAGGACGAACCAGCACGAGTTCCATGTCGTGCCGGACCGCAGTCGCGCGCTCGACTACGAGCCGCACAGCATCCTCTCTGTCCACGCCCATTATGTCGGCGGGCGCGAGAAGCAGCCGGTCCACCCGCTCTATTCCTCGCCGGAGGGCGTCTCGCCGACGCAGGGGCTGCATTATACGCAGCGCCGCCTGCCGCGGCGCCGTTCCTCGGCCGAGCGTCGGCAGGGCAAGGCCTCCGACTATACGGGCACGGAGATGTTCATCTCGCTGGTCGAGCCGGCGGGCATGTCCGACACGGCGTCGGTCGCCGAGCTCAGCGTGCGGGCCCTCTGCTCCAACCGGCACCTGACCGAGCATTTGCCGACCGGTCAGGGTGGCGCCGATTTCCGCCTGATCGACAATGTCTCACTCGACATCGCCTGCCTCGCCGGGCCGACGCCGCCGCGCGAACCGGTTGTCTCCCAGCTCAAGCTGCGCTCGGAGACCGCGAGCACCGGGGTCGTGACCTGGCGGCTGGTCAACCTGATCAGCCTGAACCATCTCGGCCTCGTCCAGCGCGGAGCCGGGGAGAACGGCGAGGCGCTGCGCGAACTGCTCTCGCTCTTCGCGGATCTCGCCGACAGCGCCACCGAGCGGCGCATCCGGGGCATCAAGAGCGTCGACAGCCGCGCCGTCGTGCGCCGTTTCCCGCAGCGGGCGGGGACCGGTGCGGCACGCGGGCTCGAGATCACGGTGCTGCTCGACGAGAAGGCGTTCGAGGGCTCCGGCGTCTTCCTGCTCGGGGCGGTGCTCGACCGCTTCTTCGCGGAATACGCGGCGATGAACCATTTCACCCAGACGGTGATCCGCACCGTCGAGCGTGGCGAGGTGATGCGCTTTCCGCCGCGTGCCGGTGCGAGGCGCATCCTGTGAGCAAGGACGCCGCCACGCCGCTGGAAAAGGCGCCGAACTACCAGGCGCAGCTCGAGGCCGAACCCTGGCGCTTCGATTTCTACGCGGTGATGCGCCGGCTGGAGCGCAGCTTTCCCGACCGGCCGCGCGTGGGCGACGTCGCCTCGCGGCGCGACGAATATGTCGCGCTGGGCGAGCAGCCCTATCTCGATTTCCCGGCATCGAGCCTGGCCGAGGCCGGTCGCGACGGGCAGGGGCGGCTGCGGCTCTTCGTCAAGTTCCTCGGCCTGCTCGGACCGCAAGGGCCGTTGCCGCTGGCGACGACCGAGGAAAGCTATCACTGGACGCTGGTGCGCGACGATGCCTTCCCGCGCTTCCTCGACATCTTCAACCACCGCTTCCTGCAGCTCTTCTACCGCGCCTGGGCCGATTCACGCCCGATAGCCCAGCATGACCGGCCCGATCTCGATCGCTTCGCCGCCTATATCGGCAGTATGATCGGGATGGGCTCGAAGCCCTATCTCAAGCGCGACAGCGTGCCCGATGCCGAAAAGCTCGCCCATGCCGGGCTGATCGGCGCGCAGGCGAAATCAGCCTCGCGGCTGCGGCGCTTTCTGGCCGGCTTGTTCAAGACGCAAGTCGAGATAGAGCAGTTTACGGGCATGTGGCTGGTCTTCGACCCGGCCGACCGGACGCGGCTCGGCGGCTCGCATTGCTCACTCGGCAGCGACGCGCTGCTGGGCGGCAGTGTCTACAGCGTTGAGGACAAGTTCCGGGTCAAGATCATCGCGCGCGATCTCCAACAGTTCGAGCGCTTCCTGCCGAACGGCGACCGCTGCGAGCCCCTGGCGGATGCGGTGTTCTTCCATCTTGGCGAGCAGTTCGAATGGGATGTCGAGCTCGCCTTGCCGGTCGGCGAGGTCAAGCCGGTCCGGCTCGGTCAGTCCGGCCATCTCGGCTGGACGAGCTGGATGGCACCGAACTGGGATGTCGAGGAGGGCGCCTTGCGCCGCGACGCCCGCTTCCATCCCGCCGAAAGCCTGCGCCTGAAACGAAGCCGCACTGCCGCCACCGGACATTGAAGGGGACGATCATGGCCGATATCAGCCTCGAAGCCGTCACAGGCAAGCTCAACCGGGTCGGCTACGATACCTTCCTGCAGGCGCTCCGGCAGGCGAAGGGGGCGGGCAACCGCAATGTCGAACTGGCGCATTGGCTGCTGCAGATCTTGCAGGGCACGTCGAACGACCTGACGCTGACCGCCGACCATTACAAGCTCGACCGTGCCAAGATTCTGATGGAGCTTGGCGGTGTGGTCGAGGACTTCCGCCGCAACGAGACGGAGATGCCGGGCATCGCCAACCACATCGTCGATATCCTCGACCGTGGCTGGCATTACGCCACCCTGTTCTTCGGGGAGACGCAGATCAGGACCGGCCATCTCTTGGTCGCGGCGCTGAAATCGACTGAGCTGCGCCGCGTGCTGACGGGGCTCTCCAAGGAATTCTCCAAGATTCCAGTCGAGGAACTGGCCGCAGGCTACGGCAAGATCTGGGAAAGCTCCGAAGAAGAAAATCTCCGCCCGATGGACGGCTCGGGTCTGCGCGCGGCGGGAACGCCTGGCGCCGAACAGGCCGAGGGCGCGAAGGGCACGACCGCGCTCGACCGCTTCTCGCAGGATCTCACCGTCAAGGCCCGCTCCGGCACGATGGACCCGATCCTCGGCCGCGACGACGAGATCCGGCAGGTCATCGACGTGCTGATGCGCCGGCGCCAGAACAACCCGATCCTCACCGGGGAGGCCGGTGTCGGCAAGACCGCCATCGCCGAGGGTTTCGCCCAGCGCGTCGCGGCTGGCGACGTGCCGCCGCCGCTCAAGGGCGTGCGCGTCTGCGCGCTCGATATTGGCCTGATGCAGGCCGGCGCCTCGATGAAGGGCGAGTTCGAGCAACGCCTGCGCTCGGTGATCGACGAGGTGCAGTCCTCGCCGACGCCGGTGATCCTGTTCATCGACGAGGCGCATACGCTGATCGGCGCCGGTGGGCAGGCCGGCACGGGCGATGCTGCGAACCTGCTGAAGCCGGCGCTGGCGCGCGGCACGCTGCGCACGATCGCCGCGACGACATGGTCGGAATATCGCCAGTATTTCGAGAAGGATCCGGCGCTGACCCGGCGTTTCCAGCCGGTGCAGGTCGACGAGCCCGATGTGGCGCGCTGCTGCACCATGCTGCGCGGGCTGATCGGCCCGATGGAAAAGCACCACAAGGTCCGCATCTCGGACGCGGCCATCGTTGCGGCGGTCTCGCTCTCCTCGCGCTACATCCCGGCCCGTCAGCTCCCCGACAAGGCGGTGAGCCTGCTCGATACCGCCTGCGCCCGCGTCGCCATCAGCCAGAACGCAACGCCGGCCGCGATCGAGGATGCGCGCGTCGCGATCTCCTCGCTGGAGCAGGAGAAGGCGGCGCTGACGGCAGACGCCGATCTCGGCACCGATGCCACCAAGCGGCTCAGTGAGATCGAGGCCGAGATGGCGGAGAAGGGGGAGAAGCTGACGGGGCTGGAAGGGGCCTGGACGGGCGAACTCGCCATCGTCAAGGAGATCAAGGCGCTATGGACCAAGCTCCGCGAGAAGGCGGCGCCGCAGACGACCGATGCCGCCCAGCCGGAGGCGAACGAGAATGTCGCGCCTGCGCCGGCCGAAGCCGAAGCTCCCGCACCCGAGCCAGCCGTCGATCCGGCGGAATCGCGCGCCGCGCTCAATGCCAAATTCTCGGCGTTGAGCGAGGTCGATCCGGCCAACCGGATGATCTATGCCCATGTCGACGAGCAGTCGGTGGCCTCGGTCGTCTCGGACTGGACCGGCATCCCGGTCGGCCGGATGGTCAAGGACGAGATCGAGACCGTGCTCAACCTCGCGGAGACGCTGAACAAGCGCGTCGTCGGGCAGGGCCACGGCATCGGCATGATCGCCAAGCGCATCGAGACCAACCGCGCCAGGCTCGACAATCCCAACAAGCCGATCGGCGTGTTCATGCTCTGTGGCCCCTCCGGCGTCGGCAAGACCGAGACGGCGCTGGCTCTGGCGGAATCGCTCTATGGCGGCGAACAGAACGTCATCACCATCAACATGAGCGAGTTCCAGGAGGCGCATACCGTCTCGACGCTCAAGGGGGCGCCTCCCGGCTATGTCGGCTATGGCGAGGGCGGGCGCCTCACGGAAGCCGTGCGGCGCAAGCCCTATTCGGTGGTGCTGCTCGACGAGGTCGAGAAGGCGCATCCCGATGTGCACGAGCTGTTCTTCCAGGTCTTCGACAAGGGCCAGATGGAGGACGGCACCGGCCGGCGCATCGACTTCAAGAACACGCTGATCATCCTGACCTCGAATGTCGGCACCGACGAGATCATGAGCATGTCGGCGAACGGCGCGGCCAAGCCCGATCCGGAGGCGATGGCGGTGAGCCTGCGTCCGGCGCTGCTCAAGGTCTTTCCACCGGCACTGATCGGGCGGCTCGTCACCATCCCCTATTATCCGCTGTCCTCGGATATGCTGGCCGGGATCGTGCGGCTCCAGCTCGGGCGCATCGGCAAGCGGCTCAGCGAGAACCACAAGGCGGCCTTCGTCTATGACGATGCGGTGGTCGAGCACATCGTCGGGCAGTGCAACGATCCGGATTCGGGCGGGCGCATGATCGACAACATCATCACCAACTCGATGCTGCCGGCGCTCTCGCGCGCGATCCTCAACCTGCAACTGGAGAAGAAGCCGCTGACCGAGGCGAAGGTCTCGGTCGAGGAGGGCCAGTTCGCCTATGCGGTGGCCTGAGCGCCGACACTCGCGTCATTCTCGGGCTTGACCCGAGAAGCTCCGGACGAGAAGGCACCGGAGCCTCCTTCGGCAGGAGATGCTCGGGGCAAGCCCGAGCATGACGCTCAGGCTGCCTGCTGCATGAAGTCGTCGAGCGCCTCGCTCTCGGCTTTCGACAGTCGCAGGCCGAGCTTGCCGCGGCGCCAGAGCACGTCCTGCGCCCGGCGCGCCCATTCCGCCTTCATCAGATAGCGAACCTCGCGTTCGTAGAGATCGGCACCGAAATGCCGGCCGAGATCGGCGAGGCTCTTTGCGTCGCCGAGGATGTCGCGGGCGCGGGTGCCGTAGGCACGGGCGAGCCGCGTCGCGCTGCGGCGTTCCAGCCAGGGATAGGTGGCTGCGATCTCACCGACCAGCTTGTCGAAACCGCCGACCGGGAAATCGCCGCCGGGCAGGGCGCCCGTCACCGTCCATTCGGCGCGGGCGGCCCAGGGCGCGAGCGGCGCGAGCTTGGCGATCGCGGCCTCGGCGAGGCGACGATAGGTGGTGATCTTGCCGCCGAAGACGGAGAGCAGCGGTGCTTCGCCTTCAGGAACATCGAGGGTCAGCACATAGTCGCGCGTTGCCTCCTGCGCCTTCGAGGCGCCGTCGTCATAGAGCGGGCGCACGCCCGAATAGGTCCAGACCACCGATTCCGGCGTGACGGGCTGGCGGAAATACTCGCTCGCCGCGGCGCAGAGATAGGCGATCTCGTCCGGCGTCGCGACGACTTCGGCGGGGTCGCCGTGATAGTCGCGGTCGGTCGTGCCGATCAGCGTGAAATCCTGCTCGTAGGGGATGGCGAAGATGATGCGCCCGTCGGCGTTCTGGAAGATGTAGCAGCGGTCGTGCTCGTACAGCCTGGGCACGACGATATGGCTGCCCTGCACCATGCGAACGCCCGCCTTGGCGTTGGTATGGATCACGCCGTTCAGGACATCGCCGACCCAGGGGCCCGCGGCATTGACGAGCGTGCGCGCCCAGATCGTCTGGCGGCCTTCGGGGCCGTCCGTCTCGAGCTGCCAGAGGCCATTCTCGCGCCGCGCCGCGGTGACGCGGGTGCGGGTGTGGATCGCGGCGCCGCGCACGGCGGCATCCATCGCGTTCAGCACGACGAGGCGGGCGTCCTCGACCCAGCAATCGGAATATTCGAAGGCCTTGGCCTGGTCGTCCTTCAGCGGCTGGCCGACCGCGTCATGAGCGAGGTCGAGCGTGCGCGTCGCGGGCAGGAGCTTGCGGCCGCCGATATGGTCGTAGAGGAACAGGCCGAGCCGCAGCAGCCAGGCCGGGCGCAGGCCCTTGTGATGCGGCAGCACGAAGCGCAGCGGGCGGATGATATGCGGCGCGATGGCCCAGAGGCGCTCGCGCTCCATCAGGGCCTCGCGCACCAGCCGGAACTTGTAATGCTCAAGATAGCGCAGCCCGCCATGGATCAGCTTGGTCGAGCGCGAGGAGGTGGCGCTGGCGAGATCGTCCTTCTCGAACAGCACGACGGAGGCACCGCGCCCGGCCGCATCGCGGGCGATGCCGCAGCCATTGATGCCGCCACCGATCACGGCGAGATCGTAGGGCGTGGCGGGGGCGGTGCCGAAGCCGGCTAAGGGCGAGGTCGTTTCGGAAGCCATGCGCATCTTCTGGAAGGCTGGAAAAGGCTGATCAGTGACGCCATCCAATCCCGGCTGGGGCGGCGCCACAAGCCCGCTCCTGCGGTCAATTCAGGGATGATGTCAATTCGAGTGTCTTGACGCGACGGGCGCGAGGCCGGAACAGGGCATCCGGACAGGGCATGGCGGCAGGATGAGCCAGTCGGACGATCAAGCGCGCGGGAAGCCGCTCCCGGAACGGGTCGAGGCGACCTTCCGCACGGCACTGGAACTCGCCGGCGCCGCGATCCTGGCGGCGCTGTTCCTCGTGGTCATGGCGGCCGTCCTGCAGCGCTATCTCTTCGGTGGCGGCTTCGTCTGGTCGGACGAGCTCGCGATCTGGCTGCATCTGGCGCTGATCGCGGTCGGCGCGCCGCTTGCGGTCACTGGAACGCTGGCGATGCGGCTCGATGTGCTCGTGCGGCTGTTGCCGGCGCTGCTGCGCAGGCTCGCCGCCGTGCTCGCGGATGCGATCGCCTTTCATGGTGCGTTGGTGCTGGCGGCCGGCGGGGCGAATGTCGCCGCGCTCATCGGCGGGCATTCCACCGTGCTCGGCCTGCCGGAATCCCTGCGCTTCGCCGTCTTCGCCTGCGGCGGCGGGCTGACGATGCTGGCGTTGGTCCTGCGTGCCAGGATCGAGAGAGGCTGGGCCGGCGCGTTCGCGGCGCTCGCGCTTGGCGGCTGCTTCTACGGGCTGGCGCAGCTCTCCTTCGATCTCTTTCCGACGCCGAGCCTCGTCGCTGCGCTGGTCGCGGGGGCGGGGCTCCTTCTCGGTGCGCCCTTGCCTTTCGCGCTGCTGGCCGGCGTCTCGCTGACCGGGCCGTTCGGCGGGCTGATGCCGGAGCCGGCGATCGTGCAGACGATGGTCGGCGGCGTCGGCAAGTTCCTGCTGCTGGCGATCCCGTTCTTCCTGCTGGCCGGTGAACTCCTGACCGCGGGCGGGCTGGCCGAGCGACTGATCCGCTTCGCCGCGACGCTGGTCGGGCATTGGCGGGCGGGGCTGGCGCAGACGGCGCTGGTCGCGAGCGTGCTGTTTTCGGGCGCTTCCGGCTCCTCGGTGGCGAATGCCGCCTTCGGCGCGAAGGTGATGGCGCCGACGCTGGTGGCGCGCGGCTACCCGCCAGCCAATGCGGCGGCGATCGTCGCGGGCGTCTCGATGCTCGACAACATCATCCCGCCCTCGATCGCCTTCCTGATCCTGGCGAGCGCGACCAATCTCTCCGTCGGATCGCTGTTGGTGGGCGGCTTCGTCGCCGGCGGCGTGCTGGCCTTGGCGCTGGCGATCGGCATCCATCTCAGCGTTCGCGGCGTGGTCGATGCGGCGCCGAAGGCGAGTGCGAACGAGCGGGGCAGGGCGCTGATCGGTGCCATTCCGGCGATCGGGCTCGGCATCGTCGTGGTCGTCGGCATCCGCTTCGGCGTGGTGACGGTGACGGAGGCCTCGGCGCTCGCTGTTGCCTATGCCGGGATAGCCTGCCTCGCGCTGCGCAGCCTGAACGCGCATGGCGTGCTGGCGGCCCTACGGAAATCGGCGGCGGAGGCCGCGGCGATCGGCCTCCTGATCGGCGCCTCCGCTCCCTTCGCCTTCCTGCTCGCGGTCGACCGGGTCTCCGAGCAGATGGCCGGGCTCGTGACTGCGTTCGGCGCCGGTCCCTATGCGGTGATGCTGCTCGCCAATCTCGTGCTGCTGGTAGCCGGGCTCTTCCTCGACATCGGCGCGGCGATCCTGCTGCTGGCGCCGCTGCTCCTGCCGGTCGCGGTGGCGGCGGGGCTCGATCCGATCCAGTTCGGCGTGGTGCTCGTCGTCAACCTGATGATCCATGGGTTGACGCCGCCGCTGGGCATTCTCGTCTATGTCGTCAGTGGCATCATGCGGGTGCCGGCCGGGGCAGTTTTCCGGGCGGTGCTGCCGCTGCTCGGTGTGCTGCTGGCCGCCCTCATGGTGCTGTCGCTGGGCATGGCTGCGTGGCCTGCGCTTGCGCCGGGGCTCAAGGCGCTGTTCTGATGCGCCTTCCTTCGCCCGGCGCCCGCGCCGTTCCACCGCCTATGCCGTGAGCCGGCCCGGACTTCGATATGATCTTCACCGACATCGCGACGCGGACCTACAATCACGGTTGGCGGCTCGACCCGATCATCCGCAGCCTGCTCGATACCGATTTCTACAAGCTCCTGATGCTGCAGATGATCCGGGCTTTCCACCCGGAGGTGCAGGTCACCTTCTCGCTGATCAACCGCTCCAAGCATATCCGCCTCGGCGATATCGTCGACGAGGGCGAGCTCAGGGCGCAGCTCGACCATGCCCGCTCGCTGCGCTTCACCAAGAACGAGCTGATCTGGCTGTCCGGCAACAGCTTCTACGGCAAGACTCAGATGTTCTCGCCGGAGTTCATGGGCTGGCTCGCCGAGTTCCAGTTGCCTGAATACGATCTGCGCAAGGTCGACGGTCAGTACGAACTGCATTTCGAGGGGCCCTGGACCCACACGACGATGTGGGAGGTGCCGGCGCTGGCGATCATCAACGAGCTCAGGGCGCGGCGGGTGATGGTCGGCCAGAAGCGTTTCTCGCTGGACGTGCTCTATGCCCGCGCCAAGGCCAAGATGTGGGACAAGGTCGAGCGGCTGCAGAAGCTGCCGAATCTCAAGCTCTCCGATTTCGGCACGCGCCGGCGCCATGGCCATCTCTGGCAGCGCTGGTGCGTCGAGGCCTTGAAGGAAGGCTTGGGCTCGGCCTTCACCGGCACCTCGAACGTGCTGCTGGCGATGGATGCCGATCTCGAGGCGATCGGCACCAACGCCCATGAATTGCCGATGGTGCTGGCGGCGCTGGCCGAAACGGATGAGGAATTGCTGGGCGCGCCCTATCGCGTGCTCGACGAGTGGCGCCAGGTCTATGGCGGCAACCTCCTGATCGCGCTGCCGGACGCCTTCGGCTCGCAGAGCTTCCTGCGGCATGCGCCGGACTGGGTCGCCGACTGGACCGGCTTCCGCCCCGACAGCGCGCCGCCGATCCCGGCCGGCGAGACGATCATGGCCTGGTGGCGTGAGCGCGGGCGCGACCCGCGCGACAAGATGCTGGTCTTCTCCGACGGGCTCGATGTCGAGGCGATTGAGCGCGTCTACCATCATTTCGACGGCAAGGTCCGGATGGCCTTCGGCTGGGGCACGGACCTGACCAACGATCTCGTCGGCTGCTCGCCGGATGGCTCGCGCGCGCTCGACCCGATCTCGCTGGTCTGCAAGGTCACCAAGGCCAACGGGCGCCCGGCGGTGAAGCTCTCGGACAATCCCGAGAAGGTCTCGGGCGATCCGGAAGCGGTGAAGCGCTACCGGCGGGTGTTCGGGACCTGATCGATACCCGATCGGACGGGCCGGCCCTCCAGCCTGTCAGCGTTGTAGGCCGAGGAACGGAAACGGCTTCGCCGCCACGAATTTGTCCGTGGCATCGCCGGCATGGAGATGGTCCTGGTCGGGACCGAGGTCGAGCTTCCGCGTCCCGGCCGCCTTCGCGAAATCGATTTTCTTCAGATCGACCCAGAAGGTGTTCGGCGTCAGCGCCGATTCGAAGAAATACAGCTTGCGGGCGTGGTCGACGACGGTGCGCCAGCGTGTCGAGGAGATGTTCGGCTCCCCCGGCGTAGTCAGGCCGAAGGGGACCGACACGTTGCGGATCACGCTGAAGACGCTGGCGACGGCGCGGTTCGGATCCTCGAATTTCGGGATCGCGTTCGCGTAGAAGGAAGCGCGAGCGAAGCGGTCCGCGGCCCGATTGGTGCCGGGCAGCATCACCGTGCCGCCGATCTGCTCCCAATACGAGGCGAGCGCGAGCTGCTTGTCGAAAGTCGGCGAGTTGGTCATCACCTGATAGCGGCGGTCGTGGTGGATGACCTGCTTGCCGCCGATATATTCGACGATGGCGCTGTCGCCCGTCGCGTCGGACATCGACAGATGCAGCGTCGCCAAGCGCGCCTCGCCGGGCACGGCGTCGGTGACGATCGTGAACGGCTCCTGGCGCAGCACTTCGACGGCTTCGGCGACCGTGCCGAAATTGTCGAGCACATATTGCGCCCAAGCGGCGATCGTCAGACCGGGCTTCGAGCCGGCGTCGAATTTCGGATACTCCGATTCGACCAGCCAGAGCAGGTTGGCGGAAAGCCCGGCCTCGTTGACCCCGTCCGTCGTCGAGATGTCGTAGCCCGAGGCGATGACGCTGCCGTATTTCGCGGTCCAGCGGGCCGAGTTCGGTCCGGCTTCGCCGGTGCGCTCGATGCCGCGCGGCATGATCCAGAGATTGGTCGCGATATCGCTCTTCCAATCCATCGAGCGCGCCGTCACGACCTGCCCGTTCGCGCCGAAATAGACCAGCCGCGTACACGCCTCGGCGGCCGTCTGTGCGGCCAGGGCAGCAGCGAGGGCGAAAGTCGCCAGGTGGCTACCGAGACGGCGATGTCCTCGAGTCATCTGCTTTTCCTGAGGTCGGCGCTTAAAAGCGCATGGTCAGGCCGACGGCCGGCCCGTGCTGGGTCACATCCCAGCGGAAGCGGTTTCGTCCGGTAAAGTCGTCCGCCTCATAGTTCTGGTAGATCGCGCGATAGCCTGCCCGCAACGTCGTCTCACGGCCGAACAGCAGTGTCCGGTAGCCGAGATAGGCCTGTGCGTGGAAGCTGTACTGGGATGCGCCGGTGCCGCCTGCGTCGGCCTCGGCGAACAGGTTCCAGCGATCCGTCAGATCCGCATTGATCCTGAGACCGACGAAAGGGTCGTACCATCCGGAAGCCTTGCCGAAACCGATGCCCGGCACACCGACATGGCCGGAAAGCCTGGTCCAGCGAACGCCGGCGGTCGGCTCGAAAGAGAGGGTCCGCGGGCGGCCGAAGACCGTCGTTCCGCCGAGCTCGGTTTCGTACAGCTTGAAGAAGGCGCCGGCCGCCAGCCGGGTGGTGGCGACGCCAAGCGAGATTCGATGCGCCAGCAGATGTTTGCTCTGGCTGGTCTCGACATATTGCCCGTCGACATAGAAGCCGAAGCGGCCATTCGTGACCTCGGCATTGCCCATCACGGCGAGGTCGAGCTCGTCGAGGACGTCGGAGAAAGGGATGTCGATGCTCGTGCTGATTCCGGCGAGCGAGCCCTTGCCCTTCAGGGAGGCGCCCCAGGCATAGGGGCTGACGAGGAGAGCCCATTCCGGGACAGGGTTCGATGGCTGTGCCTGCTCCAGAGCTGCAGCCGGTCCGCTCCATGCGATGGATAGCAGGGCAAGGCCGCGCCAAAGATCCCTGGCTTTTTGTCGAACCATCCCGCCCCCCTGTACGGTACGGGAACTTACCGATGCGGGCGCTCGGTGCAAGCCGATGAGGGCAGGATAGCCACCCCTGTGGGGCGGGGATATTTAGGTCGCGTCGCCCGCGCGTGCGGCGGGAAGCGCGAGCATCCTTGCATCCCTGCCCAAAAACCCCTAATGCGACCCCCGTTTCTGGGCCCGAAGGGCCGCCTTCGAGGACAAGGGTGTCATGGCCAAAGAGAAATTTGCGCGCAACAAGCCGCACTGCAACATTGGAACGATTGGTCACGTTGACCATGGCAAGACGTCTTTGACGGCTGCGATCACGAAGGTGCTTGCGGAGTCGGGCGGTGCTTCGTTCACGGCGTATGACCAGATCGACAAGGCTCCGGAAGAGAAGGCCCGCGGCATCACGATCTCGACGGCCCATGTCGAGTACGAGACCCCGGCCCGTCACTACGCGCATGTCGACTGCCCCGGCCACGCCGACTACGTGAAGAACATGATCACGGGCGCGGCGCAGATGGACGGCGCGATCCTGGTTGTGTCGGCTGCCGACGGCCCGATGCCGCAGACCCGCGAGCACATCCTGCTGGCGCGCCAGGTCGGCGTTCCCGCGCTGGTGGTGTTCATGAACAAGGTCGACCTGGTCGACGACGCCGAGCTGCTCGAGCTGGTCGAGATGGAGATCCGCGAGCTTCTGTCGAAGTACGACTTCCCGGGCGACGACATCCCGATCACCAAGGGCTCGGCGAAGGCCGCGCTGGACAACGTCACGCCGGAGATCGGCCATGACGCGGTGATCGCGCTGATGAAGACGGTCGACGAGTACATCCCGCAGCCGGAGCGTCCGATCGACCAGCCGTTCCTGATGCCGGTCGAGGACGTGTTCTCGATCTCGGGCCGTGGCACGGTGGTGACCGGCCGCGTCGAGCGCGGCATCGTCAAGGTTGGCGAGGAAATCGAGATCGTCGGCCTGAAGGACACCGTGAAGACGACGGTGACGGGCGTCGAGATGTTCCGCAAGCTGCTCGACCAGGGCCAGGCGGGCGACAACATCGGCGCGCTGCTGCGCGGCACGAAGCGTGAGGACGTCGAGCGCGGGCAGATCCTGTGCAAGCCGGGCTCTGTCAAGCCGCACACGAAGTTCAAGGCCGAGGCGTACATCCTGACGAAGGAAGAGGGTGGCCGTCACACGCCGTTCTTCACCAACTACCGCCCGCAGTTCTACTTCCGCACGACGGACGTGACCGGCGTGGTCTCGCTGCCGGAAGGCACGGAGATGGTGATGCCGGGCGACAACATCTCGATGGAGGTGACGCTGATCGCCCCGATCGCGATGGAAGAGAAGCTGCGCTTCGCCATCCGCGAAGGCGGCCGCACCGTCGGCGCCGGCGTCGTCGCATCGATCATCGCCTGATCGATTGCACGCAAAGTGATTTGGGAAAGGGCGGTGGCGACACCGCCCTTTTTCTTTTGCTTGTGTTCGGCCGCACCCATGCCTTGCACGCAAGGGCGGCTCCAGCCGCTTGGGCTGCGCGGGCTTGCCGTTCCGTGCTCTCAATGGCTGTGAGAGAGCGGGCCAGCCGCTCCCGCCGCGGAGGAGCCAGCCCATGCCATTCAAGCCGCCGTTTCCGGGTATCCATTCGATCGTCTTCGCCCTGTTCGACGCGCATGAGCGGCTCGATCGGGCGGCGATGCGCAAGCAGGCCCAGATCAGCCTCGATCTCGACGTGCAGGGCATGGCGGCGCTCGGGCTCGCGACCGAGGTCTCGAAGTTGAGCTTCACCGAGCGCTGCGCTGTGATGGAGTGGATGGCGGAGGATGTGGCGGGCAGGAAGCCGCTCGCCTTCACCATCTTTGGCTCCTCGGTTGCGGAGCAGGTCGCGCTGGTGAAAGTCGCCGAGCAGAACGGCGCTGACTGGGTGATTCTCCAGCCACCGATGGTCGGAAGCTTCGGCGCGGCCGAATATATCAGCTTCTTCGGGCGGATCGCCGAGACCACCACGCTTCCGGTCGCGATCCAGAACGCACCGGCCTATATGGGCCGCGGCCTCTCGGCCGAGGATATCCGTGAGCTGACGCGGCGCTATCCGAATATCAGCCTGATCAAGGGCGAGGGCTCGGTCGTGGAGATCGAGCGCCTGATCGCGGTGACCGAAGGCCACCTGCCGATTCTCAACGGGCGCGGCGGGCTCGAGCTCATCGACAATTTCCGCGCGGGCTGCGCCGGCATGATCCTGGCGCCGGACACGATCGATTACGCTCTGCGCGCCTATAACCGCTACAAAGCCGGCGACGAGGCGGGGGCAGATGCCGCCTATCGCGAGGTCTTGCCGGCGATCACCTTCATCATGCAGTCGATCGAGACGCTGCTCTGCTATGGCAAGCGCATCTTCGGGGCGCGCGCCGACATCCCAATCCATGATCGCGGCCCGGCCCTGCGGCCGACCGAATTCGGGCTGAAGCTGGTCGAGCGCTACGCGCGCGAGCTCGGCCCCTACAGCAAATGAGGATGATCAGCGATTTCGACTTGAAATGCGCCGCGCCTTGGGGCACATGACGGCCACCTGCAGGGGTATAGCTCAGTTGGTAGAGCGGCGGTCTCCAAAACCGCAGGTCGCGGGTTCGAGCCCTGCTGCCCCTGCCAGTCGTCCCGCTGGCGACGTCTAGCCCGGATGCCCAAGCAGGTTGGCGAGGCATCCATGACCCAGAACATCTACGACGACGAGACCTTCTTCGCGGGCTACAGCCAGCTAGCGCGTTCCGTCCATGGATTGGACGGCGCGCCGGAATGGCCGGTGCTCCGCGCGATGCTGCCGGAGTTGGTCGGCAGGAGCGTGCTCGATCTCGGCTGCGGCTTCGGCTGGTTCAGCCGCTTCGCGGCGGGCGAGGGCGCCGCGAGCGTGCTCGGCGTCGACGTCTCCGCGAAGATGCTGGAGCGGGCGCGTCGCGAGACGGATGATTCCCACGTCGCCTACGAGCGCGCCGACCTCGAAGATTACGCGCCGCCGGTCGATGCCTTCGACCTCGCCTATAGCTCGCTCGCCTTCCACTATATCGACGATCTCGCCGGGCTGTTCGGGCGCGTGCATGCGGCACTGGAGCCAGGTGGCGCGCTGGTCTGCTCGGTCGAGCATCCGATCATGACGGCGCCCGTGCGGCAGGAATGGCTGGTCGATGCCGATGGCCGCGCGACCTGGCCGGTCAACGGCTACCATGACGAGGGCAGGCGGGTCAGCAACTGGCTGGCGGAAGGCGTGGTCAAGCGCCATCGCACCATCGCGACCTATCTCGACCTGCTGCTGGGGGCCGGCTTTCGGCTGGACAGGCTGGTCGAATGGGCGCCGAGCCCGGAGCAGATCGCGAGCGAGCCGGGCTGGGTGAAAGAGCGCGAACGGCCCTTCTTCCTCCTCATCGCTGCGAGCCGGGCCTGAGCGGGGCTAGCCGAAAGGGTCTTGGCTAAAGGCCTCAAGCGATGTAAGAGGCTTGCAACGACGGCGCGCGACCCTCCCCGGGTTCCGCGCCGCGAATGTTTCAGGACGGCCGAATCGGCGTCGCGCGGGATCGCGGGCCGGCTCGGAACCCGAGGTGGTTCATGGCGAAATCCAATCCCTTCCAGTTCCTGCAGGACGTGCGCTCGGAGGCGACCAAGGTCACCTGGCCGTCGCGCCGCGAGACGCTGATCACCACGGGCCTCGTGCTCGCCATGGTGGTCCTGTCCAGCCTGTTCTTCCTCTTCACCGACACCGTCATCCGCTGGGTGCTCGGCCTCGTCCTCGGCGCCCGTTGAACGGAATTACGAACGTGAGCACCCGCTGGTATATCGTCCACGCCTATTCGAACTTCGAGAACAAGGTCGCCCAGTCGATCCGCGACCAGGCCGCGCAGCGCAACCTTGCCGACAAGTTCGAAGAGGTTCTGGTTCCGACCGAGAAGGTCGTCGAGGTTCGCCGCGGCCGCAAGGTCGAGGCCGAGCGCAAGTTCTTCCCCGGCTATGTGCTGGTGAAGTGCGAGATGACCGACGAGGTCTACCACCTCATCAAGAACACGCCGAAGGTCACTGGCTTCCTGGGCGCCGACAAGGCCAAGCCCATGCCGATCCCCGAGAGCGAGGCGATGCGGATCAAGGGCCAGGTGGCCGAAGGCGTCGAGCGGCCGAAGCCGACGATCGTTTTCGAGGTCGGCGAGCAGGTCAAGGTCGCGGACGGGCCGTTCGCCTCGTTCAACGGCGTCGTCGAGGATGTCGATCACGCCCGCGCCCGCCTCAAGGTCGCGGTCTCGATCTTCGGTCGCGCGACCCCCGTGGAACTCGAATACGGTCAGGTCGAGAAGCTCTGATCCTGATCGGGAAGCCTTTCGGGGCTTCCCTTCGGTGCCGCCCTGTGTCATAGGGCGCGCCTAAACCGCGTGGGAGGCGTGCCGGTCGCCAGCCGGATCACAGGCGCCGCACCACGCACTGCAACCACCCCGGCCCCGATGAAGAGCATCGGCAGGCGGGGTCGTCGTCGTTCCGGATAGGCATCGGGGCGGACGGCAGGAGCAGCCATCATGGCGAAGAAGATCACGGGTTACGTGAAGCTTCAGGTTCCGGCGGGCGCGGCCAATCCGTCGCCGCCGATCGGTCCGGCGCTGGGTCAGCGCGGCCTCAACATCATGGAATTCTGCAAGGCCTTCAACGCGAAGACCCAGCAGATGGAAAAGGGCATGCCCATCCCGGTGATCATCACCGCGTATGCGGATCGCTCCTTCACCTTCGAGATGAAGCAGCCGCCGGTCTCGTACTGGCTGAAGAAGGCCGCTGGCCTGACCTCCGGCTCGAAGACGCCGGGCCGCGGCGGCAACGTCGGCAAGGTCAGCGCTGCGCAGATCAACGAGATCGCCGAGAAGAAGATGGCCGATCTCAACTGCGACACCGTCGAATCGGCTTCGGCCATGATCCGTGGCTCGGCCCGCTCGATGGGCCTGGAAGTCGTGGGCTGAGGGGGCGATCATGGCACATACCGGAAAGCGCGTCGTCAAGGGCCGTGAAGGCATTGACCGCACCAAGCTGTACTCGCTCGACCAGGCTGTCACGTTCATCAAGGAACGCGCCAACGCCAAGTTCGACGAGACCGTCGAGATCGCGATGAATCTCGGCGTCGATCCGCGCCACGCCGACCAGATGGTCCGCGGCGTCTGCAACCTGCCGAACGGCTCGGGCCGCACGCTGCGCGTCGCCGTCTTCGCTCGCGGCGCCAAGGCCGACGAGGCCAAGGCTGCGGGTGCCGACATCGTCGGCGCCGAGGAGCTGGTCGAGTCCGTTCAGAAGGGCGAGATCAACTTCGATCGCTGCATCGCGACCCCGGACATGATGGGTCTGGTCGGCCGTCTCGGCAAGGTGCTCGGCCCGCGCGGCCTGATGCCGAACCCGCGCGTCGGCACCGTCACCATGGACGTGACCTCCGCCGTCGCCGCCTCGAAGGGCGGTTCGGTCGAGTTCCGCGTCGAGAAGGCCGGTATCGTCCACGCGGCTGTCGGCAAGGCCTCGTTCTCGGCCGAGAAGCTCTCGGAGAATATCAAGGCGTTCGTCGACTCCGTCGCCAAGGCGAAGCCCGCCGGCGCCAAGGGCACCTATATCCAGCGCGTCGCTCTGTCGTCGACCATGGGTCCCGGCGTCAAGATCGAGCCGAACACCGTCACCGGCGCCTGATCGGCTGATCGATCAGGCCATCGGATTTATCCGAAAAGTGGAATCCACTTTTCGGTCCGATGCCAGGGGAGGGCGGCCGGATTGCCGGCCGCTCGCCTGCTCTTGATTTCGTGATGTCAAGAGCCTACTTGGCAGAAGCAGGCGAAGGCGCTATGACGCAGGCCTGTTTCCATGAGTGAAGGGGCTCCGGCGTGCCTGGCACGAAGGGGTCTGTTTCGCGTTTTTCGGCGGTTTTCGCCGAAGAATGGGTGATTTGAGCGGCGGAAAGCGATTTCCAAGGCTTGGAATCATCCAGTCCTGTCTGAGACTGCAGGTGCGCTCCGGATTCGTCCGGGGGCATAATTTCGCCAAGAGGCCTGCATAGACGGTGCAAGAGCTTAGTCCCGGATCGCGAGATCCGGACAAGACGGTTCGAACCATCTCGCCCGATCGTGACCCTCAGGGGTCGGGAGCGGGGACAGGGCACCAAGCGTCGCTTTGCGGGGCGCCGGTGTCAACCGGGGTTCTGAAGAGCGGCATTTGCAACCGGCGGCGAGCCTTCGAAAGCTTGTCGCCTACCGGAGAGAGCCCAGTGGATAAAGCGGCAAAGAAAGATGCCGTCGCGTCGCTGAACGATGTGTTTGCGAACACGTCGGTCGTCGTCGTGGCCCACTATGCGGGTTTGACCGTGGCCCAGTTCCAGAAGCTTCGTCGCGAGATGAAGGCGAATGGCGCCACTGTTAAGGTCGCAAAGAACCGCTTGGCCAAGATCGCTCTTGAAGGCACCGACGTCGCGTCCATCAGCAAGCTGCTGACGGGTCCCACCCTGATCGCTTATTCAAACGATCCGGTCGCGGCGCCGAAGGTCGCCACCGCTTTCGCCAAGGAGAACGACAAGCTCGTCATCCTGGGCGGCGCGATGGGCACGACCGCCCTGAACCCCGATGGTGTCAAGGCCCTGGCCACGATGCCCTCGCTCGACGATATGCGCGCCAAGCTCATCGGCCTTATCCAGGCCCCGGCTACGAAGCTCGCGCAGCTCACGAACGCGCCCGCCGGCAAGCTGGCACGCGTGGTTCAGGCTTATGCCGACAAGAATGCGGCTTGATAGCCAGCAAACCCTTATCGTTCGAACCTCTTAAGACAGGAAGTTAAACCATGGCCGATCTCGCCAAGCTCGTCGACGATCTCTCGTCGCTCACCGTTCTCGAGGCTGCTGACCTCGCCAAGATGCTCGAAGAGAAGTGGGGCGTTTCCGCTGCCGCCGCCGTCGCCGTTGCGGCTGGCCCGGCTGCCGGCGGTGGCGCTGCCGCCGCTGCTGAAGAGCAGACCGAGTTCACCGTCGTTCTTGCCGCCGCCGGCGACAAGAAGATCGAGGTGATCAAGGAAGTCCGCGCCATCACCGGCCTGGGCCTCAAGGAAGCCAAGGACCTGGTCGAAGGCGCTCCGAAGCCGGTCAAGGAGTCGGTTGCCAAGGACGAGGCCGAGAAGCTCAAGAAGCAGCTCGAGGCCGTCGGCGCCAAGGTCGAGCTCAAGTGAGCTTGGGCCGGCTGACGCCGGTCCATCTCTAATACTACAGGCAGTCCCGGGGCGCTCCACGCCTCCGGGGCTGTCGCGTCGTTTCCGCAAGGAGCGACGAATCGATGAGGCAGATCGGTACGATTTGTCTCGAACGGCTGACCCGGCGGCCTTGCCGTCGGCTCGGTGGGACCTCCGGGTCAGCCGTCTGCAACAGCGGTTCATCGTCGGATGAACGCGCGCGGATGTGTCAAGGTTGGGCATGGCGTTCTCCGCCGGGCCCGAAGAACGCGAGGAACAACATGGTCAATTCGCTCCAGGGCCGCAGGCGCGTCCGCAAGTTCTTCGGCAAGCTCAAGGAAGTGGCGGAGATGCCGAACCTCATCGAGGTTCAGAAGGCGTCCTACGATCAGTTCCTGATGGTCGACGAGCCCAAGGGCGGTCGCGGCGACGAGGGCCTGCAGTCCGTCTTCAAATCCGTCTTCCCGATCGGCGATTTCTCCGGCGCCTCGCTGCTGGAATTCGTGAAGTACACCTTCGAGCCGCCGAAATACGATGTCGACGAGTGCCGCCAGCGCGGCATGACCTTCTCGGCGCCGCTCAAGGTGACGCTGCGCCTGATCGTGTTCGATATCGATCCCGACACCCAGGCCAAGTCGGTCAAGGACATCAAGGAGCAGGATGTCTACATGGGCGACATGCCGCTCATGACCGACAACGGCACCTTCATCGTCAACGGCACCGAGCGCGTCATCGTCTCGCAGATGCACCGTTCGCCGGGCGTGTTCTTCGACCACGACAAGGGCAAGACCCATTCCTCGGGCAAGCTGCTCTTCGCCGCGCGCATCATCCCCTATCGCGGTTCCTGGCTCGACATCGAGTTCGACGCCAAGGACATCGTCTATGCCCGTATCGACCGGAAGCGTAAGATTCCGGTCACGTCGCTGCTGTTCGCGCTCGGCATGGACGGCGAGGAGATCCTCAGCCGCTTCTACAACACCATCACCTACACCAAGGACGCCAAGGGCTGGCGCGTTCCCTACGACGCGGAGCGCATGAAGGGCTTCAAGGCGACCGAAGACCTGATCGACGCCGACACCGGCGAGGTCGTGGTCGAGGCCGGCAAGAAGCTCGTCGCCCGTACCGCCCGTCAGCTCGCCGAGAAGGGCCTGAAGTTCCTGCGCGCTTCGGACGAGGATCTCGTCGGCCAGTATGTCGCCGAGGACATCGTCGATCCGGAAACGGGTGAGGTCCACGCCGAGGCCGGCGAAGAGCTGGCCATGGCGGCCGAGGCCAAGACCGGCGAGATGAAGGGCAACCTCGTCGACCTGATCGCCAAGGGCTATACCGAGATTCCGGTGCTCGACATCGACCACATCACGGTCGGCCCCTATATCCGCAACACGCTGAACGTCGACAAGAACTCGCGCCGCGAGGAAGCCCTGTTCGACATCTACCGCGTGATGCGTCCGGGCGAGCCGCCGACCCTCGAGACCGCCGAGAACATGTTCCAGTCGCTGTTCTTCGACTCGGAGCGCTACGACCTGTCGGCCGTCGGCCGCGTCAAGATGAACATGCGCCTCGACCTCGACGCCGAGGACACCGTGCGCATCCTGCGCAAGGAGGACATCTTCGCGGTCGTCAAGGCGCTGGTCGACCTGCGCGACGGCAAGGGCGAGATCGACGACATCGACCATCTCGGCAACCGCCGCGTCCGCTCGGTCGGCGAGCTCATGGAGAACCAGTATCGCCTGGGTCTGCTCCGCATGGAGCGCGCCATCAAGGAGCGCATGTCCTCGGTCGATATCGACACGGTCATGCCGCAGGACCTGATCAACGCCAAGCCGGCGGCTGCCGCCGTGCGCGAGTTCTTCGGTTCCTCGCAGCTCTCGCAGTTCATGGACCAGACGAATCCGCTCTCGGAAGTCACCCACAAGCGCCGCCTCTCGGCGCTTGGCCCGGGCGGCCTGACCCGTGAGCGCGCCGGCTTCGAGGTGCGCGACGTGCACCCGACCCATTACGGCCGCATCTGCCCGATCGAAACGCCGGAAGGCCCGAATATCGGCCTGATCAACTCGCTCGCCACCTTCGCGCGGGTGAACAAGTACGGCTTCATCGAGAGCCCCTACCGCCGCATCCGCGACGGCAAGGTCACCGACGAGGTGATCTATCTCTCGGCGATGGAAGAGGCGAAGTACAACGTCGCCCAGGCGAATGCCGCCGTGGATGCCGAAGGGCGTCTGACGGACGACCTGATCGTCTGCCGCCGCGCCGGCGAAGTCATCGTCACGCCGGTCGACAAGGTCGACTTCCAGGACGTGTCGCCGAAGCAGCTCGTTTCGGTCGCCGCGGCGCTGATCCCGTTCCTCGAGAACGACGACGCGAACCGCGCGCTGATGGGCTCGAACATGCAGCGCCAGGCGGTGCCGCTGGTTCGCGCCGACGCGCCCTTCGTCGGCACCGGCATGGAAGCGGTCGTGGCCCGTGACTCGGGCGCTGCGATCGCGGCCCGCCGCGGCGGTATCGTCGACCAGGTCGACGCGACCCGTATCGTCATCCGCGCGTCGGACGAGATGGACCCGACCAAGCCGGGCGTCGACATCTACCGTCTGCAGAAGTTCCAGCGCTCCAACCAGTCGACCTGCATCACGCAGCGCCCGCTGGTCCGCGTCGGCGACATCATCAAGAAGGGTGACATCGTCGCCGACGGCCCGTCGACCGAGTTCGGCGAGCTCGCGCTCGGCCGCAACGTGCTCGTCGCGTTCATGCCGTGGAACGGCTACAACTTCGAGGATTCGATCCTTCTCTCCGAGAACATCGTGTCCCAGGACATCTTCACCTCGATCCATATCGAGGAGTTCGAGGTCATGGCGCGCGACACCAAGCTCGGCCCGGAGGAGATCACGCGCGACATTCCGAACGTTTCGGAAGAGGCGCTGAAGAACCTCGACGAAGCCGGCATCGTCTATATCGGCGCCGAAGTGGCGGCGGGCGACATCCTCTGCGGCAAGATCACGCCGAAGGGCGAGAGCCCGATGACGCCGGAAGAGAAGCTGCTTCGCGCCATCTTCGGCGAGAAGGCTTCGGACGTGCGCGACACCTCGCTGCGGGTTCCGCCCGGCGTGCAGGGCACGATCGTCGAGGTCCGCGTGTTCAATCGCCACGGCGTCGACAAGGACGAGCGCGCCCAGGCGATCGAGCGCGAGGAGATCGAACGTCTCGCCAAGGACCGCGACGACGAGCAGGCGATCCTGGACCGCAACACCTTCGCGCGTCTGGCCGAGATCCTGACCGGCAAGACCGGCCTCGCCGGCCCGAAGGGCTTCAAGAAGGACACGGTCATCACCCGCGAGGTGATGAGCGAGTTCCCGCGTTCGCAATGGTGGCTGTTCGCCACCGCCGAAGACTCGCTGATGACCGAGATCGAGGCGATGCGGAAGCAGTACGACGAGTCGAAGAAGCGCCTTGAGCAGCGCTTCCTCGACAAGGTCGAGAAGCTGCAGCGCGGCGACGAACTGCCTCCGGGCGTGATGAAGATGGTCAAGGTCTTCGTCGCGGTGAAGCGCAAGATCCAGCCGGGCGACAAGATGGCCGGCCGCCACGGCAACAAGGGCGTGGTCTCGCGCATCGTGCCGGTGGAGGACATGCCGTTCCTCGAGGACGGCACCCATGCCGACATCGTGCTGAACCCGCTCGGCGTGCCCTCGCGCATGAATGTCGGCCAGATCCTGGAAACCCATCTGGGCTGGGCGGCTGCGGGCCTCGGCAAGCAGATCGGGCAGGCGCTGGACGCCTACAAGAAGTCGAGCGACTACAAGGCGCTGAAGGCCTCCTTCGACGCCGTCTACGAGGATAACGAGATCATCGCCTCGATGGACGAGAACGAGCTCGTCGAGATGGGCCAGAACCTGCGCCGCGGCGTGCCGGTGGCGACGCCGGTCTTCAACGGCGCCAAGGAAGCCGATATCGAGCGGCTGCTGGAGCAGGCCGGCCTGCATTCGTCGGGACAATCGACGCTCTATGACGGGCGTACGGGCGAGCCCTTCGATCGCAAGGTCACGATGGGCTACATCTACATGCTCAAGCTGCACCACCTGGTCGACGACAAGATCCACGCGCGTTCGATCGGTCCGTACTCGCTCGTCACCCAGCAGCCGCTGGGCGGCAAGGCGCAGTTCGGCGGCCAGCGCTTCGGCGAGATGGAGGTCTGGGCGCTCGAAGCCTACGGCGCCGCCTACACCCTGCAGGAGATGCTGACGGTGAAGTCGGACGACGTCGCGGGCCGCACCAAGGTCTACGAGTCGATCGTGCGCGGCGAGGACAACTTCGAAGCGGGCATTCCCGAGAGCTTCAACGTTCTCGTCAAGGAAATGCGCTCGCTCGGCCTCAACGTCGAGCTGATCAACAACAAGGTGAAGCCTGGCGAGTTGCCGCCGGCCGAAGCGGCTGAATAAGCCGTTAACCAAACCTTGGGTACATGCCGGCGGCGCTGATGCCGCCGGCCACGGATTTCAGAAGCCGGGCAGGGTGGCCTTCGTCCCCGCCGGCTAGAGGAGACAGGCGATGAAGCAAGAGGTCATGAACCTTTTCGGCCAGCAGCCGGTCCAGCAGGCCTTCGACGCGATCAAGATCTCGATCGCGAGCCCGGAGAAGATCCTGTCCTGGTCCTTCGGCGAGATCAAAAAGCCGGAAACCATCAACTACCGCACATTCAAGCCGGAGCGTGACGGCCTGTTCTGCGCGCGCATCTTCGGGCCGATCAAGGACTACGAGTGCCTGTGCGGCAAGTACAAGCGCATGAAGTTCAAGGGCGTCATCTGCGAGAAGTGCGGCGTCGAAGTCACGCTCGCCCGCGTCCGGCGCGAGCGCATGGGCCATATCGAGCTCGCCGCCCCGGTCGCGCATATCTGGTTCCTGAAGTCGCTGCCCTCGCGCATCGGCCTCCTGATGGATATGCCGCTCAAGGACCTCGAGCGCATCCTCTACTTCGAAAGCTACGTCGTCATCGAGCCGGGCCTGACCCCGCTCAAGGACCGTCAGCTTCTGTCGGAAGAAGAGTACGTCCGCTGCCAGGAAGAGTACGGCGCGGACACCTTCACCGCCATGATCGGCGCGGAAGCCATCCGCGAGATGCTGCGCGCGCTCGACCTCGACCAGATCAACGCCGATCTCAAGCATGAGATCGCGACGACGACGTCGGAGCTGAAGCCCAAGAAGCTGATGAAGCGCCTCAAGATCATCGAGGCGTTCCAGGAGTCGGGCAACAAGCCGGAATGGATGGTGATGACCCAGATCCCGGTCATTCCGCCGGATCTGCGCCCGCTCGTGCCGCTCGACGGCGGCCGTTTCGCGACCTCCGACCTGAACGACCTCTATCGTCGCGTCATCAACCGCAACAACCGCCTGAAGCGCCTGATCGAGCTGCGCGCGCCGGACATCATCATCCGCAACGAGAAGCGGATGCTGCAGGAATCCGTCGATGCGCTGTTCGATAACGGCCGCCGCGGCCGCGTCATCACGGGTGCCAACAAGCGCCCGCTGAAGTCGCTCGCCGACATGCTGAAGGGCAAGCAGGGCCGCTTCCGCCAGAACCTGCTCGGCAAACGCGTCGACTATTCCGGCCGCTCGGTCATCGTCGTCGGCCCGGAGATGAAGCTGCACCAGTGCGGCCTGCCGAAGAAGATGGCGCTCGAGCTGTTCAAGCCGTTCATCTATGCGCGCCTCGACGCCAAGGGCTACTCGACCACGGTCAAGCAGGCCAAGAAGCTCGTCGAGAAGGAGAAGCCTGAGGTCTGGGATATCCTGGACGAGGTCATCCGCGAGCATCCGGTGATGCTGAACCGCGCGCCGACGCTGCACCGTCTCGGCATCCAGGCGTTCGAGCCCGTGCTGATCGAGGGCAAGGCGATCCAGCTGCATCCGCTGGTCTGCGCCGCCTTCAACGCGGACTTCGACGGCGACCAGATGGCCGTGCACGTCCCGCTGTCGCTCGAGGCGCAGCTGGAAGCGCGCGTGCTGATGATGTCGACCAACAACATCCTGCACCCGGCGAACGGCATGCCGATCATCGTGCCCTCGCAGGACATCGTGCTCGGCCTCTACTACCTTTCGATCGTCTCGGATGGCGAGCCCGGCCAGGGCAAGGTCTTCGGCGATTTCGGCGAGCTCGAGCACGCGCTGCACGAGAAGGTCGTGACGCTGCATTCGAAGATCAAATATCGCTGGACCGGCACCGGCAAGGACGGCAAGCCGTACACGAAGATCTACGACACGACGCCGGGCCGCGTGATCCTCTCGACCGCGCTGCCGGACCACCCGGCCGTGTCCTTCGACGTCAGCAACCGCCTGATGACCAAGAAGGAAATCTCCGGAATGATCGACGCCGTGTATCGCGGCTGCGGTCAGAAGGAATCGGTGATCTTCTGCGACCGCGTCATGGCGCTGGGCTTCCGCCACGCGTTCAAGGCCGGCATCTCCTTCGGCAAGGACGACATGGTCGTGCCGGAGAACAAGTGGGAGATCGTCGACACGACCCGCGCGCTCGCCAAGGATTACGAGCAGCAGTATCAGGACGGCCTGATCACTCAGGGCGAGAAGTACAACAAGGTCGTCGACGCCTGGGCGAAGTGCTCCGACAAGCTCGCCCAGGAGATGATGGCCCGCATCTCGACCGTCCAGAAGGACGACACCGGCCGCGACAAGCAGATCAACTCGATCTACATGATGTCGCACTCGGGCGCCCGTGGTTCGCCGGCGCAGATGCGCCAGCTCGCCGCCATGCGCGGCCTGATGGCCAAGCCGTCGGGCGAGATCATCGAGAGCCCGATCATCTCGAACTTCAAGGAAGGCCTCGACGTTCTCGAGTACTTCAACTCGACCCACGGCGCCCGCAAGGGCCTCGCCGACACGGCGCTCAAGACGGCCAACTCCGGCTATCTTACCCGTCGTCTCGTCGACGTGGCGCAGGATGCGATCATCTCCGAGACGGATTGTGGCTCGGATAACGGCATCAAGATGCGCGCGATCGTCGATGCCGGCCAGGTCGTGGCTTCGCTCGGCATGCGCATCCTGGGCCGCGCCACGGCCGAGGACATCGTCGACGTCGAGGGCAAGGTCATCGTCGCCAAGGGCATCGTGATCGAAGAGAGCGACATCGCGAAGATCAACGCCGCCGGCATCCAGGAGGTGAAGATCCGTTCGGTTCTCACCTGCGAGACCAAGAACGGCGTCTGCGCCACCTGCTACGGGCGCGATCTGGCCCGTGGTACGCCCGTCAACATGGGCGAGGCCGTCGGCGTCATCGCGGCGCAGTCGATCGGCGAGCCGGGCACGCAGCTCACCATGCGTACCTTCCATATCGGCGGCGCGGCCACCATCGCCGACCAGTCCTTCGTCGAGTCGAACTTCGAAGGCACGGTCAAGATGCGCAACCGCAACGTCGCGCGGAACTCGGACGGCGATCTCATCGCCATGGCGCGCAACATCGCCATCGTGATCGTCGGGCCTGACGGCGCCGAGCGCGCGGTCCATCGCGTCCAGTTCGGCTCTAAGCTGCGCGTGGACGAGGGCGACAAGGTCAAGCGCGGCCAGCGCCTGATCGAGTGGGATCCCTATTCCCGCCCGATCCTGGCGGAGGTGGACGGCAAGGTCGGCTACGAGGACCTCGTGGACGGCATGTCGATCACCGAGACGACCGACGAAGCGACGGGCATCTCCAAGCGCGTCGTCATCGACTGGCGCGGCTCGGCCCGTACGGCCGACCTGAAGCCGGCCATGGTGATCTTCGGCGCGGACGGCAAGGTGGCGAAGCTCGCCCGTGGTGGCGAAGCCCGCTACATCCTGCCGGTCGACGGCATCATCTCGGTGGAGCCGGGCCACGCGATCAAGGCCGGCGACGTGCTGGCGCGTGTCTCGACCGACTCGGCCAAGACCCGCGACATCACCGGCGGTCTGCCGCGCGTCGCGGAGCTGTTCGAGGCGCGTCGTCCGAAGGATGCGGCGATCATCGCCGAGAAGTCGGGCGTGATCGGCTTCGGCAAGGACTACAAGAACAAGCGGCGCGTCACGCTGACGCCGCATGACGGTTCCGACGGGGTCGAGTACCTGATCCCGAAGGGCAAGCACATCCATCTCCAGGACGGCGACGTCGTGGAGGTCGGCGACTACATCCTCGACGGCAACCCGGCCCCGCACGACATCCTTGCGATCAAGGGCGTCGAGGAGCTGGCGGCTTATCTGGTCAACGAAATCCAGGAGGTCTATCGCCTCCAGGGCGTGACCATCAACGATAAGCACATCGAGGTCATCGTCCGGCAGATGCTGCAGAAGGTCGAGATCACCGAGTCCGGCGACAGCGACATCCTGACCGGCGACCAGATCGACAGGATCGAGCTGGAAGAGGTCAACGCGAAGTTGCGCGAGGAGGGCAAGAAGCCGGCTTCCGGCGTTCCGGTCCTGCTCGGCATCACCAAGGCGTCGCTGCAGACCCGCTCCTTCATCTCGGCGGCGTCCTTCCAGGAGACCACCCGCGTCCTCACCGAGGCGGCGGTCAACGGCAAGTCGGACATGCTCGAAGGCCTCAAGGAGAACGTCATCGTCGGCTCGCTCATCCCGGCCGGTACCGGCGCCCAGGTCGCCCGCATCAAGCAGGTGGCCACGCGTCGCGACGATCTCATCGTCGGCCAGAAGGCGGATGCGGCGGCGAAGGCCGCCAAGGCAGCCGCGGCGGTTCTCCCGGCGGCCGAATAAGCGGCCCGGCGAAAGCCTCACGTCATCGAACGGCCGCCCTCGGGCGGCCGTTTCTTTTTGGTTGGGCCAACGCCAGTCAGCGGTGGCGCCGTTCAAGCCGGGCGCGGCCTCTCCGGCCGATGATTCTTTTCCGGGGATCGTGCGGTCGGCGAGATCGAAGGAACTTTACGCCCTGTTTCGGGCGGCTATGCTGTCGATCGGCGCTGGGCAGCGCGGCCGCATGCGGCTTGCAGCCGTCATTCGCTTAATGGATGGCGGAAATGCAGGCGTGAACGCGCCTGGAGCCGCAATCCGGGGTTGACGCGAATCTCCGTTCGAGTCATAAGCGCGCCACTGTCGACGGTTGTCGGACACGTTTGTCGCTCGCGCATGGTTCGCGAGCGAGTTTCGCGACCGAAACTCCGTCGGAATTCCAGCGTCGATTGACGACATGGCAGGATGCATGAACGCGGGACTTGTTCCGTGTTCCTCTGCTGGCGAACGCGCCTGAGGCCCCTGTATGGGCGCCGATGGCGCGGCTTCGTTTATGCCATGGCTTTGCTCGACCTGGGAGATTGACCAGGAATTTCCAAACGCTCAGTGGGGCGAGAGGCCAGAATGCCGACAATCAGCCAGCTCATTCGCAAGCCGCGGTCGCCCGTGAAGGCGCGTAACACCGCCCCGGCGCTTGAGAATTGCCCGCAGAAGCGCGGCGTTTGCACGCGCGTCTATACGACGACCCCGAAGAAGCCGAACTCGGCGCTCCGCAAGGTTGCCAAGGTTCGTCTGACCAATGGCTTCGAGGTGATCGGCTACATCCCCGGCGAGGGTCACAACCTCCAGGAGCACTCGGTCGTCATGATCCGTGGCGGCCGCGTCAAGGATCTTCCCGGCGTGCGCTATCACATCCTGCGTGGTGTGCTCGACACGCAGGGCGTCAAGAACCGCAAGCAGCGCCGTTCGAAGTACGGCGCCAAGCGTCCCAAGTAATTTTCTGCCAGGCCGGCGGGGTCGTTCGATCCGAGCCGGTCCGCAGCGTTCCAGATTGACCGGAGACTAGACGATGTCCCGCCGCCACAGTGCCGAAAAGCGCGAAGTTATCCCGGACCCGAAGTTCGGCGATATCGTCGTGACCAAGTTCATGAACTCGGTCATGTACGAAGGTAAGAAGTCGACCGCCGAGCGGATCGTCTACGGTGCCTTCGACATCATCGAGGCGAAGACCAAGAGCGAGCCGCTCGGCGTCTTCAAGTCGGCGCTCGAGAACGTCGCTCCGGCGATCGAGGTCCGCTCCCGCCGCGTCGGTGGCGCGACCTATCAGGTTCCGGTCGAAGTCCGCACCGAGCGCCGCCAGGCGCTCGCCATCCGCTGGCTGATCACGGCTGCCCGCGGCCGCAACGACAAGACCATGGTGGAGCGCCTGTCGGCCGAGCTGATGGACGCCGCCAATAACCGCGGCAACGCCGTCAAGAAGCGTGAAGACACGCACCGGATGGCGGAAGCCAACCGCGCCTTCTCGCACTACCGCTGGTAAGCGGCGTACTGCACCGAGACACAGAGCACGATCATGGCCCGTTCCCATCCCATCGACCGTTATCGCAACTTCGGCATCATGGCCCACATTGATGCCGGCAAGACGACGACGACCGAGCGCATCCTTTTCTACACCGGCAAGTCGCATAAGATCGGCGAAGTCCATGACGGCGCCGCGACCATGGACTGGATGACGCAGGAGCAGGAGCGTGGCATCACGATCACCTCCGCCGCGACGACCTGCCTGTGGCGCGACCATCGCCTGAACATCATCGACACCCCCGGCCACGTCGACTTCACCATCGAAGTCGAGCGTTCGCTGCGCGTGCTCGACGGCGCCGTCTGCGTTCTCGACGGCAACCAGGGCGTCGAGCCCCAGACCGAGACCGTCTGGCGCCAGGCCGACAAGTACGACGTCCCGCGCGTCGTGTTCGTCAACAAGATGGACAAGATCGGCGCCGATTTCTATCGCTGCGTCCAGGACATCATCGACCGCGTCGCCGGCAAGCCCGTCTGCCTGCAGATCCCGATCGGTTCCGAGGCCAACTTTGCCGGCGTCGTCGACCTGATCAAGATGAAGGCGATCGTCTGGAACGGCGAAGCGCTGGGCGCTTCCTTCGAAGAGAAGGAGATCCCCGCCGATCTGCTCGACAAGGCCACTGAATATCGTGGCAAGCTCGTCGAGGCCGCCGTCGACATGGACGACGCCGCGATGGAAGCCTATCTCGACGGCACCGAGCCGGACGCCGAGACGCTGCGCCGCCTCGTGCGCACCGCCGTGCAGCGCCGCGCCTTCCACCCGGTGCTCTGCGGTTCGTCCTTCAAGAACAAGGGCGTGCAGCCCCTGCTCGACGCCGTCGTCGACTTCCTGCCGTCGCCCGTCGATCGCGGCGCGGTCGAAGGCATCGACTTCAAGACCGAAGAGCCCGTCGTCCGCAATCCGACGGACGAGGATCCCTTCGCGATGCTCGCCTTCAAGATCATGGACGACCCCTTCGTCGGCACGATCACCTTCTGCCGCATCTATTCGGGCAAGGTCGACGCCGGCCAGGGCGTCATCAACTCGACCCGCGACAAGAAGGAGCGCGTCGGTCGCATGCTCCTGATGCATGCGAACAACCGCGAGGACATCAAGGAGGCTTATGCCGGCGACATCGTCGCCCTGGCCGGCCTCAAGGACGTCCGCACCGGCGACACGCTCTGCGATCCCGTCAACGCGGTCATCCTGGAGCGCATGGAGTTCCCCGAGCCGGTCATCACGATCGCGATCGAGCCGAAGTCCAAGGCCGACCAGGAGAAGCTGGGCCTCGCCCTGTCGAAGCTCGCGAACGAGGATCCGTCCTTCCGCGTGTCGACCGACCAGGAGAGCGGCCAGACCATCCTGAAGGGCATGGGCGAGCTCCATCTCGACATCAAGGTCGACATCCTGAAGCGCACCTACAAGGTCGATGCCAATATCGGCGCGCCGCAGGTTGCGTATCGCGAGACGCTGACCAAGAAGGCCGAGATCGACTACACCCACAAGAAGCAGACCGGCGGTACCGGCCAGTTCGCCCGCGTCAAGCTGGTGATCGAGCCGAACGAGACCGGCAAGGGCTTCGAGTTCGAGTCGAAGGTCGTCGGCGGCTCGGTGCCGAAGGAGTATATCCCCGGCGTCGAGAAGGGCCTGAACTCGGTCATCGGCTCGGGCGTGCTCGCCGGCTTCCCGGTCGTGGACGTCAAGGTCACGCTGATCGACGGTGCCTTCCACGAAGTCGACTCGTCGGCCCTGGCCTTCGAAATCGCCTCCCGTGCAGCGCTGCGCGAAGGTCTGCAGAAGGGTGGCTCCGTGCTGCTCGAGCCGATCATGAAGGTCGAGGTCGTGACCCCGGAAGACTATACCGGCTCGGTCATCGGCGACCTGAACTCGCGTCGTGGCCAGATCCAGGGCCAGGACATGCGCGGCAACGCCGTCGTGATCAACGCCATGGTTCCGCTGGCCAACATGTTCGGCTATGTGAACCAGCTGCGCTCGTTCTCGCAGGGCCGCGCCAACTACACGATGCAGTTCGACCACTATGAGCAGGTTCCGTCGGCGGTGGCCGCCGAGGTCCAGGCCAAATACGCCTGATCACCAGCCCGACCTGCTTTAACGCAACAACGATTTGACTGACGGAGGCTACGATGGCCAAAGAGAAATTTGCGCGCAACAAGCCGCACTGCAACATTGGAACGATTGGTCACGTTGACCATGGCAAGACGTCTTTGACGGCTGCGATCACGAAGGTGCTTGCGGAGTCGGGCGGCGCTTCGTTCACGGCGTATGACCAGATCGACAAGGCTCCGGAAGAGAAGGCCCGCGGCATCACGATCTCGACCGCTCACGTCGAGTACGAGACCCCGGCGCGTCACTACGCCCATGTCGACTGCCCCGGCCACGCCGACTACGTGAAGAACATGATCACGGGTGCGGCGCAGATGGACGGCGCGATCCTGGTTGTGTCGGCGGCCGACGGCCCGATGCCGCAGACCCGCGAGCACATCCTGCTGGCGCGCCAGGTCGGCGTTCCCGCGCTGGTGGTGTTCATGAACAAGGTCGACCTGGTCGACGACGCCGAGCTGCTGGAGCTCGTCGAGATGGAGATCCGCGAGCTCCTCTCGAAGTACGACTTCCCGGGCGACGACATCCCGATCACCAAGGGCTCGGCGAAGGCCGCTCTCGACAACGTCACGCCGGAGATCGGTCATGACGCGGTGATCGCGCTGATGAAGACGGTCGACGAGTACATCCCGCAGCCGGAGCGTCCGATCGACCAGCCGTTCCTGATGCCGGTCGAGGACGTGTTCTCGATCTCGGGCCGTGGCACGGTGGTGACCGGCCGCGTCGAGCGCGGCATCGTCAAGGTCGGCGAGGAAATCGAGATCGTCGGCCTGAAGGACACCGTGAAGACGACGGTGACGGGCGTCGAGATGTTCCGCAAGCTTCTGGACCAGGGCCAGGCGGGCGACAACATCGGCGCGCTGCTGCGCGGCACGAAGCGTGAGGACGTCGAGCGCGGGCAGATCCTGTGCAAGCCGGGCTCTGTCAAGCCGCACACGAAGTTCAAGGCCGAGGCCTACATCCTGACGAAGGAAGAGGGTGGCCGTCACACGCCGTTCTTCACCAACTACCGCCCGCAGTTCTACTTCCGCACGACGGACGTGACCGGCGTGGTCTCGCTGCCGGAAGGCACGGAGATGGTGATGCCGGGCGACAACATCTCGATGGAGGTGACGCTGATCGCCCCGATCGCGATGGAAGAGAAGCTGCGCTTCGCCATCCGCGAAGGCGGCCGCACCGTCGGCGCCGGCGTCGTCGCATCGATCATCGCGTAACGCGTTTGCGTGAGGGGCAGGGGCCCTTCGGGGCCTTTGCCTTTTCTCACGTCACGGAGAACTAAGACCATGAACGGTCAGAACATTCGGATCCGCCTCAAGGCGTTCGACCACCGTATCCTCGACGCTTCGACGCGCGAGATCGTGTCGACCGCGAAGCGGACGGGCGCCCAGGTCCGCGGACCGATTCCGCTGCCCACGCTCATCGAGAAGTTCACCGTCAACCGCTCGCCCCACATCGACAAGAAGTCGCGCGAGCAGTTCGAGATGCGGACCCACAAGCGGGTTCTCGACATCGTCGACCCGACCCCCCAGACGGTCGACGCCCTCATGAAGCTCGATCTCGCCGCCGGCGTCGACGTCGAAATCAAGCTCTGATCCGATTAAACGGGTCCTCTGTTTCCGGTTCCCCCGGATGGACATGACCCCAAAGGAAGGTATGCACCGATGCGTTCCGGTGTGATTGCACAGAAAGTCGGGATGACCCGCATCTTTACGGATGCCGGCGAGCACATCCCGGTCACCGTGCTGAAGCTCGACAACTGCCAGGTCGTCGCGCATCGCACGATCGAGAAGAACGGCTATGCGGCCGTGCAGCTGGGCTCCGGCACGGCGAAGGTGAAGAATGTCTCGAAGGCCGAGCGCGGTCATTTCGCGGTCGCCAAGGTCGAGCCGAAGCGCAAGGTGGTCGAGTTCCGCGTCAGCAACGACGCGCTGATCCCCGTCGGCGCCGAGCTGACCGCGGACCACTTCGTCGTCGGCCAGTTCGTCGACGTCTCCGGCACCACCACCGGCAAGGGCTTCGCCGGTGGTATGAAGCGCTGGAACTTCGGCGGTCTGCGCGCCACGCACGGCGTGTCGGTCTCGCATCGTTCGATCGGTTCGACCGGTGGCCGTCAGGACCCGGGCAAGACCTTCAAGAACAAGAAGATGCCGGGCCATCTCGGTGCCGAGCGCGTGACCACGCAGAACCTGCGCGTCGTCCAGACGGATGTCGAGCGCGGCCTGATCCTCGTCGAAGGCGCCGTTCCCGGCGTCGCCGGCGGCTGGATCCATGTCCGTGACGCCGTCAAGCGCGCCCTGCCGAAGGATGCGCCGCTGCCGGGCAAGTTCAAGGTTTCCGGCGAGGCCAAGGCGGATGAGGCTCCTGCGGCCCAGGCTGAGGAGAACGCGTGATGAAGTTCGATATCACCACTCTTGAGGGCAAGTCGGCCGGTTCGGTCGAGCTGTCGGATGAGGTGTTCGGCCTGGAGCCGCGCGCCGATCTGCTCGCCCGCATGGTCCGCTATCAGCTCGCCAAGCGTCGCGCCGGGACTCACAAGTCCAAGGGCCGCTCGGAAGTCGATCGCACCCGCAAGAAGATCTACAAGCAGAAGGGCACCGGCGGCGCTCGCCACGGCGCGGCTTCGGCTCCGCAGTTCCGCGGCGGCGGCAAGGCCTTCGGCCCGGTCCTGCGCGACCACGGTCATGATCTTCCCAAGAAGGTCCGTGCGCTGGCCCTGCGTCACGCTCTCTCGGCCAAGGCCAAGGATGCCGGCATCATCGTGATCGACGATGCCACGCTCTCCGAGCCGAAGACCAAGGTGCTGCTCGGCCATTTCGGCAAGCTCGACCTGTCGAGCGCGCTGATCATCGGCGGCGCCGAGATCGACACCAATTTCGGCCTGGCCGCTCGCTCGATCCCGAACGTCGACGTGCTGCCGGTCCAGGGCATCAACGTTTACGACATCCTGCGTCGCGACAAGCTTGTCCTGACGCGCGCGGCCGTCGATGCGCTGGAGGCGCGCTTCAAATGAGCCAGTCCGCCAAGAACCTCGACCCGCGCCACTACGATGTGATCGTGGCGCCGGTCATCACCGAGAAGGCGACGATGCTCTCCGAGCATAACAAGGTCGTCTTCAAGGTTGCCAAGACCGCAACGAAGCCGCAGATCAAGGCGGCGATCGAGAAGCTCTTCGACGTCAAGGTCAAGAGCGTCAACACGATCGTCACCGAGGGCAAGGTCAAGATGTTCCGTGGCCGTCCCGGCCAGCGTTCGGACGTCAAGAAGGCGGTCGTGACCCTCGAAGAGGGCCACTCCATCGACGTGACCACGGGCCTGTGAGGGAATCATCATGGCTTTGAAACATTTCAAGCCGATCACGCCGAGCCTTCGCCAGCTCGTGATCGTCGACCGCAGCGAGCTCTACAAGGGCAAGCCGGTCAAGGCGCTGACCGAGGGCCTTTCGTCCTCGGGCGGCCGCAACAACACCGGTCGCATCACCGTCCGCTTCCGCGGCGGTGGTCACAAGCGCACGCTGCGCCTCGTCGACTTCAAGCGTCGCGGCAAGGCCGGCATCCCGGCGACCGTCGAGCGGCTCGAATACGATCCGAACCGCACCGCCTTCATCGCCCTGATCAAGTATCAGGACGGCGAGCAGGCCTACATCCTGGCGCCGCAGCGCCTGGCTGTCGGCGACACGGTGGTTGCCGGTGACTCGGTCGACGTGAAGCCCGGCAACGCGGCTCCGATGGGCTCGCTGCCGATCGGCACGATCGTCCACAATGTCGAGCTGAAGATCGGCAAGGGCGGCGCTCTGGCCCGTTCGGCCGGCAACTACGCCCAGATCGTCGGCCGCGACCAGGGCTACGTCATCGTTCGCCTGAACTCGGGCGAGCAGCGCCTGATCTCCGGCCAGTGCTACGCCACGGTCGGCGCCGTCTCGAACCCGGATCACATGAACCGGAACGACGGCAAGGCCGGTCGCTCGCGCTGGCTCGGCCGCCGTCCGCATAACCGCGGCGTCTCGATGAACCCGGTCGACCACCCGCATGGTGGTGGTGAAGGCCGGACGTCGGGTGGTCGCCATCCGGTTACGCCCTGGGGTCTGCCGACCAAGGGCAAGAAGACCCGCTCGAACAAGCGGACCGATACGTTCATCGTGTCGAGCCGTCACGCCCGCAAGAAGAAGAACTGAGGTCCGTCATGGCGCGTTCGCTTTGGAAAGGTCCGTTCGTCGACGGATACCTCCTGAAGAAGGCCGAGGTCGCCAGGACCTCGAGCCGTAGTGAAGTTATCAAGATCTGGAGCCGTCGCTCCACGATCCTGCCGCAGTTCGTCGGTCTGACGTTCGGCGTCTACAACGGTCACAAGCATGTGCCGGTGTCCGTGTCCGAGGAGATGGTGGGCCACAAGTTCGGCGAGTTCTCGCCGACGCGCACCTTCCACGGCCACGCTGCCGACAAGAAGGCGAAGAGGAAGTAAGCCATGGGTAAAGCATCAGCCCCCCGTGCGCTGCCCGAGAACGAAGCCACTGCGATCGCTCGCAACCTTCGCGTCTCGCCGCAGAAGCTGAACCTCGTCGCCCAGCTGATCCGTGGCAAGAAGGTCTCGACCGCGCTCGCCGATCTCGAGTTCTCGCGCAAGCGGATCTCGCTCGACGTGCGCAAGTGCCTGCAGAGCGCGATCGCCAACGCCGAGAACAATCATGATCTCGACGTCGATGATCTCGTCGTGGCACAGGCCTTCGTCGGCAAGGCCCTCGTCATGAAGCGTTTCCACGCTCGTGCCCGTGGCCGTGGCGCCCGCATCCTGAAGCCCTTCGCGAACATCACGATCATCGTGCGCGAAGTCGCTGCGGCCAAGGCCTGAGGAGAGAACGATGGGTCAGAAAATCAATCCGATCGGCCTTCGCCTCGGCATCAACCGCACCTGGGACTCGCGTTGGTTCGCGGCCAAGGGCGAGTACGGCCAGCTTCTGCATGAGGACATGGCCATCCGCGCCGCCCTCATGAAGCTGTTGAAGCAGGCCGCCGTCTCGAAGATCATCATCGAGCGTCCGCACCGGAAGTGCCGCGTCACCATCCACTCGGCTCGTCCGGGCGTGGTGATCGGCAAGAAGGGCGCTGACATCGAGAAGCTCCGCAAGGAAGTCTCGAAGCTCACCAAGGCCGACGTGACGATCAACATCGTCGAGGTGCGCAAGCCCGAGATCGACGCGACGCTCGTCGCCGACTCGATCGCCCAGCAGCTCGAGCGCCGTGTCGCCTTCCGTCGCGCCATGAAGCGCGCCGTTCAGTCGGCGATGCGTCTCGGTGCCGAAGGCATTCGCATCAACTGCTCGGGCCGCCTCGGCGGCGCCGAGATCGCCCGCCTCGAATGGTATCGTGAGGGCCGCGTGCCGCTGCATACGCTGCGCGCCGACGTCGATTACGGCGTCGCCACCGCTTTCACGACCTACGGGACGTGCGGCATCAAGGTCTGGATCTTCAAGGGCGAGATCCTGGAACATGACCCGATGGCCCAGGACAAGCGCCTCTCCGACGAGGGCGGCCGCTCCGGCGGCCGTGATCGCGACCATCGCGATCGTCGTGAGCAGGCTGCGTAAGGCTGATCGAGAAGAGCCATGCTGCAACCAAAACGCACCAAGTTCCGCAAGCAGTTCAAGGGACGCATCTCCGGCGTCGCCAAGGGCGGCACGGATCTCAACTTCGGCCAGTTCGGCCTGAAGGCCCAGGAACCCGAGCGCGTCACCGCCCGGCAGATCGAGGCGGCCCGCCGCGCGATCACCCGCGCCATGAAGCGCGTCGGCCGTGTCTGGATCCGCATCTTCCCGGACGTGCCGGTTTCGAAGAAGCCGACCGAAGTCCGCATGGGTAAGGGCAAGGGTTCGCCCGAGTTCTGGGCGGCCAAGGTCAAGCCGGGCCGGATCATGTTCGAGCTCGACGGCGTGTCCGAGGAGATCGCCCGCGAGGCGCTCCGCCTCGGCGCCGCCAAGCTGCCGATCAAGACCCGCTTCATTCAGCGCATCGCCGAGTAAGGGAGGACAATATGAAAATTGCACAGCGTCAGTCCGACCTGAAGGCCATGAGCACGGACCAGCTCCAGGACGAGCTGCTCAAGCTGAAGAAGGAGCAGTTCAACCTGCGCTTCCAGAAGGCGACCGGCCAGCTCGAGAACACCGCGCGCGTCACCGAAGTGCGCAAGGACATCGCCCGCATCAAGACGCTGCAGCGGTCGAAGACCGTCGCAGCGAGCGCGTGAGGAGAGAATAATGCCTAAGCGCGTACTGCAGGGCGTCGTCGTCAGCGACAAGCAGAACAAAACTGTTGTGGTCAAGGTCGAGCGGCGTTATACGCACCCGCTCCTCAAGAAGACGGTGCGCCGCACGAAGAACTATCACGCCCATGACGAAGTGGGTGCGTTCAAGGTCGGCGACACGGTCTGGATCGAGGAGTCCAAGCCGATTTCCAAGCTGAAAAGCTGGGTTGTGCTCGAGGACGCCCCTAAGGCGTGATTCGAGACGGCTTCGCCCGGCCCCGAATCAGGGGCGGGCGCGGCAGGAAAGAAGCCGGGCATGTTTCTCCGCAAGAGTGGCTCCCACTTTTGCGGATCGTGTTTTGTTTTGAGGCCAGGGGGCGATCGACCCCCGTCAGTCGTAGTCCCCGCCAGCGCTGAGGCTGGCCGGGAAACCGCGCTGATACACAGATTGGAAGGATCAAGGCCATGATCCAGGTGCAGACGAATCTCGACGTCGCCGACAATTCCGGCGCCCGTCGCGTGATGTGCATCAAGGTTCTCGGCGGGTCGAAGCGGCGCTATGCCCGCATCGGCGACATCATTGTCGTCTCGATCAAGGAAGCCATCCCGCGCGGTCGCGTGAAGAAGGGCGACGTCATGAAGGCGGTCGTCGTTCGCACCGCCAAGGACGTCAAGCGCCAGGACGGTTCGGTGATCCGCTTCGACCGCAATGCGGCGGTGCTGATCAACAACCAGAAGGAGCCGGTCGGCACGCGTATCTTCGGACCGGTTCCGCGCGAGCTGCGCGCCAAGAACCACATGAAGATCATCTCGCTGGCGCCGGAGGTGCTGTGATGGCTGCTAAGATCAAGAAGGGCGACAAGGTCGTCGTGCTCGCTGGTCGCGACAAGGGCAAGTCGGGTGAAGTGCTCCAGGTCCTGCCGAAGGACGGCCGTGCGGTCGTTCGCGGCGTCAACCTGGTGAAGCGTCACACCAAGCAGTCCGCGCAGTCCGAGGGCGGCATCATCAGCAAGGAAGCGACGATCGACCTGTCGAACATCGCTGTTGCCGATCCGAAGGATGGCCAGGCCACCCGCGTCGGTTTCAAGGTGCTCGATGACGGCCGCAAGGTTCGTTTTGCCAAGCGTTCGGGGGATCTGATCGATGGCTGAGGCTCAGCAGGGCGCGCTTTCGCCGCGCATGAAGAAGCATTACGAGGACGTCGTCCGTCCCGCGATGATCGCCGAATTCGGCTACAAGAACGTCATGGAAGTGCCGACGATCGAGAAGATCGTCATCAACATGGGCGTTGGTGAAGCGACTGCGGACCGTAAGAAGGTCGACGTCGCTGCCGCGGATCTCGCCATGATCGCCGGCCAGAAGCCGGTCATCACCAAGTCCCGCCTCGCCATCGCCGGCTTCAAGCTGCGCGAGAACATGGCGGTTGGCTGCAAGGTCACGCTGCGCAAGACCAAGATGTTCGAGTTCGTCGACCGGCTCGTCACCATCGCCTTGCCGCGCGTGCGCGACTTCCGGGGCCTCAACCCCAAGTCGTTCGACGGGCGCGGCAATTTCGCGCTCGGGATCAAGGAGCACATCGTGTTCCCCGAGATCAACTACGACAAGGTCGACCAGGTCCTGGGTATGGACGTCATCGTCTGCACGACTGCGAAGTCGGACGACGAGGCACGCGCCCTGCTCAAGCACTTCAACTTCCCGTTCCGGCAGTGAACCTAAGCGTTCATACGCGGAAACCAGGAGAGATCGATGGCTAAGAAAAGCTCCGTCGAGAACAACGAGCGCCGCAGGAAGCTGGTGAAGAAATTCGCCGGCCGCCGGGCTCGCCTTCTCGCGATCGCCAATGACGACAACCAGCCCATGGACGAGCGCTTCCTCGCTCGCCTGAAGCTGGCCGAACTGCCGCGCAACTCGGCCAAGATCCGCGTTCGCAACCGTTGCGAAGTGACGGGCCGCCCGCGCGCGGTTTATCGCAAGCTCAAGATGTCGCGTATCGCGCTGCGTGAGCTCGGCAATAAGGGGCTGGTTCCCGGCCTCGTTAAGTCGAGCTGGTAAGGAGGACTGGAACAATGGCAATCATTGATCCGCTCGGCGATATGCTGACCCGCATCCGCAATGCGCAGATGCGTCGCAAATCCCGCGTTTCCACCCCTGGCTCGAAGCTGCGCGCCCGCGTGCTCGACGTGCTGCAGTCCGAGGGTTACATCCGCGGCTACAGCCAGACCGAGTTCGGCAACGGCCGGACGGAGTTCGACATCGAGCTGAAGTATCACGAGGGCCTGCCGGTCATCCGGTCGATCTCGCGTGTTTCGAAGCCCGGCCGCCGCGTCTACTCGTCGGTCGAGACAATGCCGCGCGTGGCCGATGGCCTTGGCGTGACGATCGTCTCGACGCCGCGTGGCGTGATGGCCGATCATGTGGCCCGCGAGCAGAACGTGGGCGGCGAAGTGCTCTGCAAGGTCTTCTGACCTTACAGGCGCCCCGCTCACTTTCAGGAGAGATCCAAATGTCTCGTATCGGTAAGAAGCCGGTTTCGGTTCCCGCGGGCGTCACTGCCTCGGTCACCGGCCAGCTGGTCAAGATCAAGGGCTCGAAGGGCGAGCTCTCCTTCACGGTTCCCGAGGACGTCTCGGTTGCCATGGAGGACGGTGCGATCGCGGTCCAGCCGCGTTCGCAGTCGAAGCGCGCCCGTGCGCTCTGGGGCACCTCGCGTGCCCGCATCAACAACCTCGTGATCGGCACCACCGCCGGTTTCGAGAAGCGCCTCGAGATCAACGGCGTCGGCTACAAGGCCGCGGTCAACGGCAAGGTGCTGAAGCTGTCGCTGGGCTACAGCCACGACATCGACTACGCCATCCCGGAAGGCGTCGCGATCACCACGCCGAAGCCGACGGAAATCGTCGTCGTCGGGATCGACAAGCAGATCGTCGGCCAGACCGCCGCGGAAATCCGCGACTATCGCGGCCCCGAGCCTTACAAGGGCAAGGGCGTCAAGTACGCCGGCGAATTCATCTTCCGCAAGGAAGGCAAGAAGAAGTAAGGACGCCAGCCATGAGCAAGCAGAACGATGTGACTGCGCGCCGCAAGGCCCGCGTCCGCCGCGCGATCAAGGCAGTTGCCAATGGTCGCCCGCGCCTGTCGGTGCATCGCACCGGCAAGCAGATCTACGCCCAGGTCATCGACGACGTGAAGGGGGTCACCCTCGCTTCCGCCTCGTCGCGGGACAAGGATGTGCGCGAGCAGATCAAGTCCGGCGCGAATGTCGAAGCCGCCACCCAGATCGGCAAGATCGTTGCCGAGCGCGCGGTCAAGGCCGGCGTGACGGATGTGGTCTTCGACCGTGGCCCGTACATGTACCATGGCCGCGTCAAGGCGCTGGCCGATGCAGCCCGCGAGGGCGGCCTCAGCTTCTGAGGTTATCGGGTTTCGCCCGGCAAGGCGTTTCGCGCCGGCCGGGCGGTATCCGTTTTAGGCTTCCCCGCGCAATGACGCACGGGGTTAGGCTCGAGCGAGCGGCGGGGCTTCGATCCTCGTCCGCGCAAGTAAGAGGACAGACATGGCTAGAGAGCCGCGTGAGCGTAGGGACCGGGAAGCGGAAGTTTCCGAGTTCGTGGACAAGCTCGTCCACATCAACCGCGTCGCCAAGGTGGTGAAGGGCGGGCGTCGCTTCGGCTTCGCTGCGCTTGTCGTCGTCGGCGACCAGAAGGGCCGCGTCGGCTTCGGCCACGGCAAGGCCCGTGAAGTTCCCGAGGCGATCCGCAAGGCGACGGAAGCTGCCAAGCGCGGCCTCGTCCGCATCCCGCTGCGCGAGGGCCGCACCCTCCATCACGACGTGCAGGGTCGCCATGGCGCCGGCAAGGTCGTGCTGCGTGCGGCTCCGGCTGGTACCGGCATCATCGCCGGCGGCCCGATGCGCGCCGTCTTCGAGGCGGTCGGCATGCAGGACGTCGTGTCGAAGTCGCTCGGCTCCTCCAACCCGTACAACCTCGTGCGCGCCACGTTCGACGCGCTGAAGAACGAAGACAGCCCGCGTTCGGTCGCGGCGCGTCGTTCGCTCAAGGTTTCGGCCCTGCAGACCCGTCGCCGCGATGCCGGCACGGATGCGGCCGCGGAAGCGTGAGGGGGGTATCATGGCAAAGGCTGAGAAGACCTTCACCATCGAGCAGATCGGTTCGCCGATCCGCCGCGAGGCCACCCAGCGCCAGACCCTGATCGGTCTCGGCCTGAACAAGATCCGCCGCCGCTCGACCCTCCAGGACACCCCCGCGGTGCGTGGCATGGTCGAGAAGGTCAAGCACCTCGTCCGCGTCGTCGACGCGAAGTGAGGAGGGCGTCACATGAAACTCAATGATATCCGTGACAACGAAGGCGCTCTGAAGCAGCGCATGCGCGTCGGCCGTGGCATTGGCTCCGGTAAGGGCAAGACCGGTGGTCGCGGCGTGAAGGGTCAGACCTCGCGCGCCGGCGTCGCCATCAAGGGCTTCGAAGGCGGCCAGATGCCGCTGTATCGTCGCCTGCCGAAGCGCGGTTTCCACAACCTGTTCGCCAAGGATCTGAACGAGGTGAACCTCGGCCGCATTCAGCAGGCAGTGGAAGCCGGCAAGCTCGATGCCAAGGGCGCTGTTACCATCGAGGCGCTCGTCGCCGCCGGTGTCATCACCCGTCAGGCCAAGGACGGCGTCAAGATCCTCGGCGTCGGCGAGCTCAAGACCAAGCTCGCTTTCGAGGTCTACGGCGCGTCCAAGTCGGCCGTGGCTGCGATCGAGAAGGCTGGCGGTTCGGTCAAGATTCTGGCTGCCGCTTCACAGGCGTGATCCGAACGCCTACATGACGTTTGCGAACGGCGGCCGGGCCCAGCGCCTTGGCCGCCGTTTGACTGTTTGACGCAAGGCACGAATCCGCAGACAGCACGCACGCGTGCGTTGGGGGATGTGCTTCAACGACCAGTTTGAGATCCAGGGACCGGACGCATGGCATCGGCGGCTGAACAGCTTGCGGCGAACCTCAATTTCGGGGCCTTCGCCAAGGCGGATGAACTCAAGAAGCGAATCTGGTTCACGCTGGGCGCGCTCGTCATCTACCGGCTCGGCACCTACATCCCGCTGCCGGGCATGAACCCGGACGCGGTGGCCGACCTGTTCCGCCAGACCCAGTCCGGCATGCTCGGCATGTTCAACATGTTCTCTGGCGGCGCCGTCGGGCGTCTCGCGATCTTCGCACTGGCGATCATGCCCTACATCTCGGCCTCGATCATCGTGCAGCTGCTCTCGAGCGTCGTGCCGACTTTCGAGGCGCTTAAGAAGGAAGGCGAGCAGGGCCGCAAGACCCTGAACCAGTACACTCGCTACCTGACCCTCGTGCTGGCCGTATTCCAGGCTTACGCGATCGGCGTGGGTCTCCAGGGTTCGGGTAACCTTGTGCTCGAACCCGGGCCGTTCTTCCTGCTCTCGACCACGATCACGCTCGTCGGCGGCACGATGTTCCTGCTTTGGCTGGGTGAGCAGATCACCAGCCGCGGCATCGGCAACGGCACCTCGATGATCATCTTCGCGGGCATCATCGCGGAATTCCCATCGCAGCTCGCGCAGACCTTCGAACTCGGCCGCCAGGGCGCGATCTCGACCGGCCTGCTGCTCGGCGTGCTCGTGATGGCGATCTGCGTCATCGCCTTCTGCGTGTTCATGGAGCGCGCCCAGCGCCGCCTGCTGATCAACTATCCGAAGCGCCAGGTCGGCAACCGCATGTACGAGGGCCAGACCTCATTCCTGCCGCTGAAGCTCAACACCTCCGGCGTCATCCCGCCGATCTTCGCCTCGTCCCTGCTGCTGCTGCCGACCACCGTCGCGAGCTTCTCGCAGGCCTCGGGCGGCACCGGCTTCCTGTCGACGATGGCGACCTATCTGGCGCATGGCCGGCCGGCGTTCATGATCCTCTACGCCGCGCTGATCATCTTCTTCTGCTTCTTCTACACCGCGATCGTGTTCAATCCGGTGGAGACGGCGGACAATCTCAAGAAGCATGGCGGCTTCATGCCGGGCATCCGCCCGGGCGAGCGGACCGCCGAGCATATCGATCGCATCCTCACCCGCATCACCGTTCTCGGCGCAGGATATTTGACGATTGTCTGCCTTATCCCCGAGTTCATGATCACCTATGCTCAGATCCCGATCATCCTTCTGGGCGGCACCTCGCTGCTCATCGTGGTGACGACGACGATGGACACCGTGGCGCAAGTTCACGGGCACCTGCTGGCCCATCAGTACGAGGGGCTGGTCAAGAAGGCCAAGTTGCGAGGAGCGCGGAGATAAGATGCGGTTGATTTTCCTGGGGCCGCCGGGGGCGGGTAAGGGCACTCAGGCGGCGCGCATCGTCGCGAAGCACGGCATTCCGCAACTCTCGACCGGCGACATGCTGCGTGCGGCCGTCGCCGCCGGCACGCCGGTCGGCCAGAAGGCCAAGGCCGTGATGGATGCAGGCGGGCTGGTCTCGGACGAGATCGTCATCGGCATCGTCGCCGACCGCATCGAAGAGGCCGACGCCAGGAAAGGCTTCATCCTCGACGGCTTTCCGCGGACGCTGGCGCAGGCCGAGGCGCTGGACAAGATGCTCGACGGCAAGGGGCTGAAGCTCGACGCCGTGCTCGAGCTCCGGGTCGACCAGACCAAGCTTGTCGACCGCATCGTCCGCCGCGCCGAGGAGGCGAGGGCGGCCGGGCAGCCGGTGCGCAAGGATGACGATCCGGAGGTCTTCAAGACCCGGCTCGAGGCCTATAACCGCGATACGGCGGTGGTTGCGCCCTATTACGACAAGCGTGGCCAGCTGACCGCGATCGACGGCATGCAGCCGATCGACGACGTCTCGCGGGCGATCAGCGATGCGCTTTCGGTGGCGGCGCAGGGCTGAGCGCTCCTAGGCGAACAAGTTCGAACCCGGGCGGACCTTGCGGTCCGGCCGGGTTTTTCATTTCTGCGGTGCGCTTTTGCGGGACTGCCTTTGCCTTTTCTCGCTCCACCCGTGCGTTGACAGGCTTACCCCCGGCGGATGTGCTGAGACCCAATCCGCGCGAAGCGGTGGCAAGCGTCCGTCGACCAGGTGGCGAAGCGCCTTTCCGGGTCCGGATGCAGGACAGGGAGCAGGCACATGACGAGATTTGGTGCGTTGCTGGTCGCGAGCACGCTGGCGCTGATGCCGGCGGCGGCGCGGGCGCAGGATGCGGTGAAGATCGGCATCCTCAACGACCAGTCGGGCAACTATGCCGAATTCGGCGGTCTCGGCTCGGTCGAGGCTGCGAAGATGGCGATCGAGGATTTCGGCGGCTCGGTGCTGGGCAAGCCGATCGAGATCGTCGCAGCCGATCACCAGAACAAGCCGGATATCGCCGTCGGACTGGCCCGGCGCTGGTATGATGTGGACGGCGTCACCGCGATCGCGGACCTCACCAACTCCGCCGTTGCACTGGGGGTGGCCGGCATCGCCAAGGAAAAGCAGAAGATCGCGCTCTATAATGGCCCGGCGACGACGCGCCTCTTTAACGAGGACTGCTCGCCGACCGGCTTCATGTGGACCTTCGACACGGCGACCTCGGCCAAGGGCACGGCGCTGTCGGTGCTGCGCGAAGGCGGCGACAGCTGGTACATCATCGCCGCCGACTACGCTTTCGGCCATCAGCTCACCGCCGATATCGAGTCGATCGTGAAGGCCAATGGCGGCAAGACGCTGGGCACGGTGCGCGCGCCGCTCGGAACGCCGGACTTCTCCTCTTTCCTGCTGCAGGCCCAGGCCTCCAAGGCCAAGATCGTCGCCTTCGCCAATGCCGGCACGGACACGATCAACTCGATCAAGCAGGCCGGCGAATTCGGCCTGGTCGATGGCGGCCAGAAGCTCGCGGCGATGGTCGTGGTGCTGAGCGACGTCCACGGGCTTGGGCTCGACAAGGCCAAGGGGCTGATCACGACCACCGCCTACTACCATGACGCCGACAAGCCGAGCCGGGCCTTCGCCGACCGCTACATGGCGAAGACCAAGAAGATGCCCGGCATGATCCAGGCCAGCGTCTATTCCTCGGTGCTGCACTACCTCAAGGCGGTGAAGGCGGCCGGTACGGCAGCGGGCCCTGCGGTCGCGGCGAAGATGAAGGAGATGCCGGTCGACGATTTCTATGCGCCGGGCGCCAAGATCCGCGAGGATGGCCGGCTGATGAACGACATGCTGCTGGTCGAGGTGAAGAAGCCCGCCGATTCGAAGGCGCCGTGGGATTACTTCAAGGTCGTCCGAAAGATCCCGGCGGCCGAGATCATCGCGCCGCTCTCGGAGAGCAAGTGCAGCCTGGTGAAGACTTGAGTCCGTCGTTCCGGGCGCGGTTCTGCCGCTTGCCTGGAATGACGGGGCCCTTATATAGCAATCGCGGCTACCGCCTTGACCTCGCAGCGCTTCGGCCACTTCGCCGGCCTTGGCATGTTTCTTGGTTGCGACGGGTTGACTCGTTGCGCCCAACCCGTTAACGAGCCGCAATCCGGTTTCATGGGAGCGATGCCGTTGCCTTCGCGAGAAGGGACGACGTCGCATTATCGCGTGGAGCCGTTCAACGTCCTGCATGAGCCGGCCTCCACCGGACGCAGGATTTTTTCCCACCGCCGGGGTGCCATCGGGTGCTTCGGCCGACATGGAGATGAGACCATGGCTCGTATCGCGGGCGTCAACATTCCCACCGGCAAGCGCGTCGTCATCGGCCTGCAGTACATCCACGGCATTGGCGCGTCCAAGGCCCAGGAGATCTGCGAGAAGGTCGGCATCGCTGCCGAGCGTCGCGTCAACCAGCTGACCGACGCCGAAGTCCTGCAGATCCGCGAGACGATCGACCGCGACTACCTCGTCGAGGGCGATCTGCGCCGCGAAGTCTCGATGAACATCAAGCGCCTGATGGACCTCGGCTGCTATCGCGGCCTGCGTCATCGTCGCTCGCTGCCGGTCCGCGGCCAGCGCACGCACACCAACGCCCGCACCCGCAAGGGCAAGGCGAAGCCGATCGCCGGCAAGAAGAAGTGATCTCAGTGGGCCGCTAAGTCGGCCCGCTGTCTATACGCCGGCCGGTCCGCTTACGGGCCGCCGGCATCCCCAGCGCCTGGCATGACGGGCGCGCCTGAAGGATGGAAGAAGAGATATGGCCAAGGAAGCCCAGCGCGTCCGTCGTCGCGAACGCAAGAACATCGTCTCCGGCGTCGCGCATGTGAACGCCTCGTTCAACAACACCATGATCACCATCACCGATGCGCAGGGCAACACGATCTCGTGGTCGTCGGCCGGCACGATGGGCTTCAAGGGCTCGCGCAAGTCGACCCCCTATGCCGCCCAGGTCGCCGCCGAGGATGCCGCCCGCAAGGCTGCCGAGCACGGCATGCGCACCCTCGAGGTCGAGGTGACCGGTCCGGGTTCGGGCCGCGAGTCGGCTCTTCGCGCTCTCCAGGCCGCGGGCTTCACCGTGACCTCGATCCGCGACGTGACGCCGATCCCGCACAATGGTTGCCGTCCGCGCAAGCGCCGTCGCGTCTGACGTCTGACCATTGCATGAGGCGCCCGCAGGGGCGGGCGCCTGTCCGGGGCGGCGGTGGCCGCCAGATGAATTCAGCACCAGGAGTGCGGTCGTGATCAGCAAGAACTGGCAGGATCTTTCCAAGCCGAACAAGCTCGAAGTGAAGGTCGGAGACGACCCGAAGCGTCAGGCGACTGTGGTTGCGCGTCCGCTCGAGCGCGGCTTCGGCATGACGCTCGGCAATGCGCTCCGTCGCGTGCTGCTGTCGTCGCTCCAGGGCGCGGCCGTGACCGCCGTCCAGATCGACGGCGTTCTCCACGAGTTCTCCTCGATCCCGGGCGTCCGTGAGGACGTCACCGACATCGTCCTCAACATCAAGGCCATCGCGGTCAAGATGCAGGGCGAGGGCCCGAAGCGCATGACGCTGCGCAAGTCCGGCCCGGGCACCGTCACCGCCGGCGACATCAACACCATCGGCGACGTGGCGATCCTGAACCCCGACCTCGTGCTCTGCACGCTGGACGACGGGGCCGAGATCCGCATGGAGTTCACGGTCAACACCGGCAAGGGCTATGTCCCGGCCGAGCAGAACCGTCCCGAGGACGCGCCGATCGGCCTGATCCCGGTCGACAGCCTGTACTCGCCGGTCAAGAAGGTCTCCTACCGCGTCGAGAACACCCGCGAGGGCCAGAACCTCGACAAGGACTCGCTGACGCTGGCGATCGAGACCAACGGCTCGGTCACCCCCGAGGACGCGCTGGCGCTCGCCGCCCGCATCCTGCAGGACCAGCTCGCGGTGTTCATCACCTTCGAGGAGCCGCGCAAGGAAGAGGCCGTCTCGACCGCGCCGCAGCTGCCCTTCAACCCGGCGCTGCTCAAGAAGGTCGACGAGCTCGAGCTTTCGGTCCGCTCGGCGAACTGCCTGAAGAACGACAACATCGTCTATATCGGCGACCTCATCCAGAAGTCCGAGGGCGAGATGCTGCGCACCCCGAATTTCGGCCGCAAGTCGCTGAACGAGATCAAGGAAGTGCTGGCGACCATGGGCCTGCACCTGGGCATGGACGTCCAGGGCTGGCCGCCGGAGAACATCGAAGAGCTGGCCAAGCGCTTCGAAGAGCACTACTGAGCCTCAACGGCGCGGGAGGCATCCCGCGCCAACCCCGCCCGGCTGGTCCCAGCCGGAGCATAAGGAACGGCCGTACCGTGGCACGGCGGCCGTAAGCAACGAAGGAGCCAAACAATGCGTCACGGTTTCCGCGGTCGTCGTTTCAACCGCTCGGCCGAGCATCGCCAGGCGATGTTCGCCAACATGGCTCAGGCCCTGATCAAGCACGAGCAGATCACCACCACGCTGCCGAAGGCCAAGGACCTGCGTCCGGTCGTCGAGAAGCTGATCACCCTCGGCAAGCGCGGCGACCTGCACGCCCGCCGTCAGGCGATCGCGCAGATCAAGGATGTCGAGCTGGTCGGCAAGCTCTTCGCGGTCCTCGGCCCGCGCTACAAGGAGCGCAACGGCGGCTATCTCCGCATCATGAAGGCGGGCTTCCGCTTCGGCGACAACGCTCCGATGGCGATCATCGAGTTCGTCGACCGTGACGTCGATGCCAAGGGCAAGGATTCCGGCCCGGTCTTCACGGCGGAAGACGAAGCCGCCTGATCGGCTTCCCCTGACTGAATTGGAAAAGGCGGTCCTTCGGGGCCGCCTTTTTCTTTGGTTGTGCAGTCCTTAGCCGGGCCGTCCGGCGAGCTCCCCGGCGAGGTCGACGAGCGTCTCCAGTGGCTGGGCGTGGAGGTCGGCTTCGGGTGTCACCCCATACAGGCCGAAGATGAAGCTGGTGGTCTCGTCGCGCTCGGCGATGCCCATCGCCCAGCCGGCGAAGGAGCGGACGACGATCGGTTCTTCCGAAAGCACCCGAAAGGCTGTGTGGCGCGGGTCCATCACGATCCGGCCATAGGTTTCGGCAACATTGTCCCGCGATCCTTCCAGCACCTGCGCGAAGGCCTTCTCCGTCGCCAACAGGAAGCCGGTGATGCCGTTCTGGTCGTTGAAGCGGCGGGCGCTTGTCAGGATCCTGTCCAGCTCCGCACGGCGATTGGCGTCGACGAGCCGGCTCTCGCTGGCGTACACAAGCCGAATCAGGCTCATCCTGCTCTTCCTATCCGGCCAGAAATGGCCATATCGGGTTGGGGGATGCCGCTGCGGGAACCGCAGGGCGTTACACGGGTATAGCGGGTGCCACGCCTGAACGGAAAACTCCGCGCCGGCGCTTTTTGTTTCTGAACGAGGACGAGCATGATCCACCGCCCCGCACCCTATCGGAAGACCCTGGCCGCGGCTGCCCTGGCGGGCGCTCTGCTGGCCAGCGTCGCGCCGTGGCCGGCGCTTGCCCAGCAGCGGCAGGTGCCTGAGACCCGCGAGCAGGTGACGCTCTCCTTCGCGCCACTGGTCAAGCAGACGCAGGCCGCGGTCGTGAACGTCTATGGCGCGCGCGTCGAGAAGCGCCCGCAGAACCCCTTCATGGACGACCCGTTCTTCCGCCGCTTCTTCGGCGATGGCGGCTTCGGCGTACCGCGCGAGCGGGTTCAGCGCTCGCTCGGCTCCGGCGTGATCGTCGATGCCGGCGCCGGGCTCGTGGTCACCAACAACCACGTCATCGAGAACATGAGCGAGGTGAAGGTCGCCTTCGCCGACAAGCGCGAGGTCGAGGCCACGATCCTGCTGCGCGATCCGCGCACCGATCTTGCCGTGCTCAAGCTTGCCGACGCGAAGAACCTGACCGCGATCGCGCTCGCCGATACCGACGAACTCCAGGTCGGCGACATCGTGCTGGCGATGGGCAACCCCTTCGGTGTCGGCCAGACGGTGACGCAGGGCATCGTCTCGGCGCTGGCGCGCACGCAGATCGGCGTCGGCGATGCGCAATCCTTCATCCAGACCGATGCGGCGATCAATCCCGGCAATTCGGGCGGCGCGCTGATCGACATGAAGGGCCGCGTCGTCGGCATCAACACCGCGATCTATTCGCGCTCGGGCGGCAGCGTCGGCATCGGCTTCGCCATTCCCTCGGCGATGGTGCGCCTCGTCGTCGACAGCGCCAAGGCCGGAGTCAAGACGGTCAAGCGTCCCTGGTTCGGGGCGCGGCTGCAGAGCCTCACGGCCGAGGTCGCGGACGGGCTCGGGCTCGACCGGCCGGCGGGCTCGGTCGTCGCCAGCGTCGTCGAGAAGGGGCCGGCCGACCAGGCGGGCCTGAAGCGCTCGGACGTCATCCTTTCGGTCGATGGCGTCAATGTCGACGATCCCGAATCCTTCGGCTATCGCTTCGCCACCCGGCCGATCGGCGGCACGACGATGCTCAGCGTGCTGCGCAGCGGCAAGCGCATCTCGATCCCCGTGAAGCTCATCGCTGCGCCCGAGACGCGGCCGCGCGACATGGTGAAGCTGACGAGCCGTTCGCCGCTTGCCGGCCTGACCGTCGGGAACATGTCTCCGGCGCTGGCCGAGGAACTCTCGATCGACACCGGCAATGAAGGCGTCGTCGTCAGCGAGGTCGAGGAGGGCAGCACCGCGGCCAATGTCGGCTTCCAGAAGGGCGACATCATCAAGGCGCTGAACGGCGAACAGATGACCACGTCGCGTGAGGTCGAGACGATCCTCAAGGATCGCAGGCGCGCCTGGGAGGTGACGATCACCCGCAACGGCCAGACGATCACCTCGGTCTTCCCGGGGTGAGCGACCTGTTCTCAGCCTCGGGGCTGGACAAGTCCGGCCCGCGGCCGCTTGCCGACCGCCTGCGTCCGACGACGCTCGCCGAGGTCGCGGGCCAGGAGCATCTGGCCGGGCCCGACGGGGCGCTGACGCGGCTCGTCGCCTCCGGCACGATCGGCAGCCTGATCTTCTGGGGTCCGCCGGGTACCGGCAAGACGACGGTCGCGCGGCTGCTCGCCGGGCTGGTCGATCTCGGCTTCGAGCAGATCAGCGCGATCTTCTCGGGCGTCGCCGATCTCAAGAAGGTGTTCGAGGCGGCGCGCGGGCGCCGTTTGGGCGGCCGGGGCACGCTGCTCTTCGTCGACGAGATCCATCGCTTCAACCGCGCCCAGCTCGATGCCTTCCTGCCAGTCATGGAAGACGGCACGATCACGCTGATCGGCGCGACGACCGAGAACCCGTCCTTCGCGCTCAATGCCGCGCTGCTGTCGCGGGCGCGCGTCCTGACCTTCAAGTCGCTGGACGAAGGCTCGCTGCTCTTCCTGCTCGGCCGGGCCGAGGTCCTGGAAAGCCGGGAGCTGCCATTGACGCCGGAGGCGCGATTGGCGCTGGCGCGCTTCGCCGACGGCGACGGGCGCGCCGTGCTGACGCTGGCCGAGGAAATCTGGCGAGCGGCGAAGCCGGGCGAGATTCTCGACGAGCATGGCCTGTCCGAGGTGATCCAGCGCCGGGCGCCGATCTACGACAAGGCGCAGGACGGCCATTACAACCTGATCTCGGCCCTGCACAAGACGATCCGCGGCTCCGATCCCGATGCGGCGCTCTACTATTTCGCGCGCATGCTCGATGCCGGCGAGGACCCGCGCTTCCTGGCGCGGCGGCTGGTCAGGATGGCGGTGGAGGATATCGGGCTCGCCGATCCGCAGGCGCTGATCCATGCCCGTGCGGCGGCGCAGACCTATGAGCAGCTCGGCACGCCCGAGGGCGAGCTCGCTCTGGCCAATTGCGTGATCTATCTGGCGACCGCACCGAAATCGAACGCGGCCTATATGGCTTACAAGGCTGCCGCGCGGGTGGCGAAGGAGCGGGGCTCCCTGACGCCGCCCAAGACCATCCTCAATGCGCCGACCAAGCTGATGCGCGAGGAGGGCTACGGCGCCGACTATGCCTATGACCACGACCAGCCCGATGCCTTCTCCGGGCAGAACTACTGGCCGGATGTGCTGGGCCGCCAGCGCTTCTACGATCCGCCCGAGCGCGGTTTCGAGCGCGAGATCCGCAAGCGGCTGGAATATTGGGAGAAGCTCCGGCAGGAGCGGGGGGAGTAGGGATGTTCTTGCTGGCGCGCCTGTTCATGATCGTGCCCTCGGTGATCGCGGGCTGGTTCGTCTCGAAGGACGATGTCTCCTATTGGGTCGTGGCCTTCGCCATCGCGCTCGTCTTCATCGTGCTGACCATCGCTTTCGAGCTGTACGTGCATCCCCGGCTGCGGCAGCGCCGCCAGCGTTGAGCCGGGCTCAGTTGCGGCAATTGAACGGCAGGAAGGTGCTGGACATGCCGCTGTTCATCGCCATCACGACGAGCCGGTTGGCAAGCTCGAGCTCCTCCTTGCTGCGGGCGCAGACCTCGGCACGGGCCTGGCAGTTCGAGGCAAGGAAGGCGTCGTGGCTGGCGAGGAATTCCGCGCCCAGGCCTTTCTTGCCGAGGCGCGCCAGCGACTGGTCATAGGCCTTCCTGTAGCGGTTGCATTTTTCCGTCGGCCAGTCGGTGCCCGTGCTGCCGCTCTGCTGGGCGAAGGCGGCCGCGCTGCCGAGGATGACCATGGCGGCAAGCAGCCCTGCGCCGCCGATCCGAAGCTGAAGACGCATCCTTGCCATTCCCATCGTTCCCGCCGGGCCTATTCCTGACGCCGGGCTTCCTGCTCGACGGCACCGAGCCGTGCAATTGCGGCGGATTTCGTTTGTGCAAGGCGAGTGTGCGCTCTATTCCACAACGATGATCTCCACCGCTTTCGTTTTTATCGGCGCCGGCATCGGCGGCGCCTTGCGCCACGGCATCAATGTCGTTTCGCCGCGCTGGCTCGGCATGGGCTTTCCCTATGGCACCATGGCCATCAACATCATCGGCTCGGCCCTGATGGGGCTCGTCGCCGGCTGGTTCGCCTTCCGTGCCGGCGAGGGCGTGCCGCAGGACCTGCGGCTCTTCCTCGCCACCGGCGTGCTCGGCGGCTTCACCACCTTCTCGGCCTTCTCGCTCGATGCCGTTCTGCTCTGGGAGCGGGGCGAGACGATGCTGGCGGCCACCTATGTGATCGGCTCGGTCGTGCTGTCGCTGGCGGCGCTGCTCGGTGGCCTCGCGATGATGCGGAGCATGTCATGAAGACGGGCGGCAAAGGTCCCGGTAACAAGGGCGCTGGCGGCAAGGGCCCCGGCGGCTCCGGGCGCGGTGGCAAGCCGCCATCCGCGGGGGCTCCGCGCGGCAAGCGGCCGAGCCATGATGCCCGGCGCAGGGCAGCCGCGCGCCCGGCGGCCGGCGAGGAGCGCGTGCAGCGCTCGCCGCGCCCGCGGCCGGTGGAGGAGGCCCCCAAGCCGACCCGCGCCCAGGTCAAGGCCGAGACCTCCGAGGTGCTCTCGACCGGCGTGCAGCAGCTCGTGGTGACGCCGGACGAGAACGAGATGCGGATCGACCGCTTCCTCGAGGCGCGTTTCCCGCAGCTCTCCTTCAGCCATATCCAGCGCATCGTCCGGAAGGGCGAATTGCGCGTCAACGGCAAGCGCGCCGACAGCAAGGATCGGCTCGAAGAAGGCCAGACGGTGCGCATCCCGCCGCTCAAGCTCGAGCCGCAGGAGCAGCGCCCGCGCTCGCTCAAGGCGGATACCGACACGGTCGAATTCCTGCGTTCGATCACGCTTTACGAGGATGACGACGTCATCGTCCTCAACAAGCCGGCTGGCCTTGCCGTGCAGGGTGGTTCCGGCACGACGCGGCATGTCGACCAGATGCTCGAGGTGCTGACCGACAAGAGCGGCCAGAAGCCCCGCCTCGTCCACCGTCTCGACAAGGATACCGCCGGCTGCCTCGTCATCGCCAAGTCGCGCTTCGCGGCGGCGACGCTGGCCAAGACCTTCCGTTCACGCTCGGCCCGCAAGGTCTACTGGGCGCTGGTGGCGGGCGTGCCGCGCGTGCGCCAGGGCCGGATCTCGACCTATCTCGCCCGCGAGGAGGCCTATGACGGCGACCAGCGCATGGCCGTCGCCAAGCATGGCGAGGACGGGGCGATGCACGCCGTCACCTATTACGCGGTGGTCGAGACGGCGGCGCAGAAGCTCGGCTGGCTGTCGCTCAAGCCAGTGACCGGGCGCACCCACCAGCTGCGCGCCCACGCCGCCCATATCGGCCACCCGATCATCGGCGACCCCAAATATTTCAACATCCAGAACTGGGAATTGCCCGGCGGCATCCAGAACAAGCTGCACCTGCTGGCGCGGCGAATCGTGCTGCCGCATCCGCGCGGCAAGGGCACGATCGACGTCAGCGCGCCGCTGCCGCCGCATATGCGCCAGAGCTGGAACCTGCTCGGCTTCGATGACGCGCCCTACGATCCGATCGTCGAGGCGCCGGACGAGTGAGGCCTCTCCCAGGCGGTGACGAAACGTCAGAGAACAGTTGCGGAACAAAACGCTTTCTGTTCTAACTATGTTCTCGTCATCGGAGGGCTGACCATGCGTTCGGTTTTGATCGTTTCCAGCTTTGTTCTCGGTCTTGCGGGAGCCGCCCAGGCGCAGACCACCGCGCCGGCGACGGCCCCCGCGCCGGCTGCCGTGGCCGCATCGGCGGATGAGCCGATCCCGCGCGCCGAGCGGGCGAAGGCCCGGCAGGATTGCGTGTCCGAGAATATCGCGCTCGCGGGCGCGGATTTGCGCGCGGCGATGCGCATCTGCATGCAGGGCAAGTTCCCGGGCGTACAGCTCTATGCCCATGATGGTCTCACGCGCGACGGCAAACCGACGGCGGTGGCGGCGCGGGCCGCCTGCAAGGAAGAGGCCGACGGCCGCAAGCTGCAGGGCCCGGAACGCATCGCGGCATTGACCGCCTGCTTCAACGGCAAGCGGCCGGATCTCGCCCAGCGCTCCGAATGCCGCAAGGAGGCGCGTGCCAAGGGGCTCGATGGCGCCGATCTGCGCAAGGCGGTCGATGCCTGCGCCCGCGAAGCCAGGGGCTGAGCCGCTCACGCGCGGGATGATGCCATGACGGGCTTGCAGTGGATTGCCTCGGCAATTCGGGATAAAGCCCCGGCATGGATCTCATCATCTTCGATCTCGACGGCACGCTGATCAATTCCGAGGCGATCATCCTCGGCGCGCAATACGAGACTTTCAGGCGCTGCGGGCGGATTCATCCGGGCCGCGAGGCGGGATTGGGCATCGTCGGGCTGACGCTCGACATCGCGATGGCGCGGCTTGCCGGGCTGGCCGAGCCCGACGATGTGCTGACCGAGACCTATCGCCAGGTCTTCAGCACGATGCGTGTGCAGGCCGAGACCGATCCGTCGCTGGACGAGCCGCTCTTTGCGGGGGTCGCCGAGACGCTGGCCGAGCTGAAGCGCCATGGCGGGCTGAAGCTCGGCATCGCCACCGGAAAGTCGCGCAAGGGGGCGGAGTTCATCGTCGCCCGGCATGGCTGGCAGGACCTGTTCGATACGGTGCAGTCGGCTGACGATGCTCCCTCGAAGCCGCATCCCGGGATGATCCAGCGGGCGATGGCGGAGACCGGTGCGGCACCGGAGCGCACCGCGATGGTCGGAGACAGCTCTTTCGACATCGAGATGGCGGTTGCCGCCGGCGTGGTGCCTGTCGCCGTCTCCTGGGGGTTCCAGCCGGTCGAGAGCCTCGTCGCGCTCGGTGCCCGGCATGTGTTGCGCGCGTTCCCGGAGCTGCCGACGGCGCTCGGATTGCCGAAGGCTGTGGCGGCGTAGAGCTGTCTAAAAAGGATCATCGCAGCTTCGGGGCGCAGCCCTTGTCATTCCGGGGGGCGCCCCGGAATGACAAGGTGGTTCCGGCCGGAGGCGATTGATCTCCGGGCCGCGTCTGCGTCACAGAATGTCTTCACCCACTTGGGCCTTGTCCGTGTTCGCCTGCATGATTTCACAGCGGCGATATCATCCGGCGCCCTTGCCGCCGACACGGGCTGAGGGCCGCTCTTCGCCGCGCCTGCGCCGCCCGCAGTAACACCCTCGCAACCAAGTCGACTCAGTTCCGTTTAACCTGAATATCCGTTCAGATTTGCGCGTTAACCACCTGATGCGGGAACCGGGCTCATGGTGTTCCCACAACAGGAACGTACCGGCACAAAACAACGCCGGACAGGGGTTCGAACATGATGGGTCATGAGCTTCGTGAATTCGTCGATCGCGTGATGGATCGTCGCGCGATCGACGAAGAAGACGTCAAGATGCTTCAGCGTAACATCTTGAATGACGTCGTCGTCACGCGGGATATCGTCGATGTTCTGGTCGCGCTCGACCGGGCCGTGCCGCAAAGCTGCAAGGCCTATGCAGATTACCTCGTGGCGCTGGTTGTCGACTTCGCCGTCTGGGAAAACCGTCCCACCGGCGTGATCGACCGCGACAAGGCGCATTGGCTGGTGACGACGCTCTCCGCCGGCGAGGGGCCGACCGCCACCGCCCAGCGCATCGCCAACGAGATCGTCCGCGAAGCCGAGCATTGCGATGAGACGCTGCTCGCCTTCGCCTTCGCCAAGGGGGCAGCGAAGGATGTGGTTCGCTTCGGCATCGGTGCCGCGCCGCGCGTCCTGCTCGCAAGCTGAACCCGGCGCCGTTCTCCGGCTTGGCTCGAGAGTCCTGGACGGGAGAAGGTAAGCGCTTCTTGCGAGAGATGCCCGGGGCAGACCCGGGCATGACGGCGCCGGCTCGACGCTTCCTTCACAAGGGCAGGATGCCGGGTCTGCGCATCCGTGCACAACGATCTGGCGGGCTGCCGACTTTCGCATCGGTGGACGGCAGTTGCGGCGTCCCATACACCCCGGCTATTGCAGTCTGGTCTGAAGCTGGGGTGGTCCGCGCATGTTCTCGAAGATCCTGATCGCGAACCGCGGCGAAATCGCCTGCCGTGTCATCAAGACGGCGCGGCGCATGGGCATCAAGACGGTCGCCGTCTATTCCGACGCGGATCGCGATGCGCTGCATGTCGAGATGGCCGACGAGGCCGTGCATATCGGCGCCGCGCCCGCAGCACAGTCCTATCTCCTGATCGACAAGATCATCGACGCCTGCAAGCAGACCGGCGCCGAGGCCGTGCATCCCGGCTACGGCTTCCTCTCCGAGCGCGAGGCCTTCGCCCAGGCGCTCAAGGACAACGGCATCGTCTTCATCGGCCCCAATCCCGGCGCCATTGCCGCGATGGGCGACAAGATCGAATCGAAGAAGGCCGCGGCCGCTGCCAAGGTCTCCACCGTTCCCGGCTTCCTCGGCATCATCGAGAGCCCCGAGCACGCCGTGACGATCGCCGACGAGATCGGCTATCCCGTGATGATCAAGGCCTCGGCCGGCGGCGGCGGCAAGGGCATGCGCATCGCCCATTCTTCAGGCGAGGTGGCTGAGGGGTTTGCCCGCGCCAAGTCGGAGGCTGCATCCTCCTTCGGGGACGATCGCGTCTTCGTCGAGAAGTTCATCGTCGATCCCCGCCATATCGAGATCCAGGTTCTCGGCGACAAGCACGGCAACGTCATCTATCTCGGCGAGCGCGAATGCTCGATCCAGCGCCGCAACCAGAAGGTGCTGGAGGAGGCGCCGTCGCCGCTGCTCGACGAGGCGACTCGCAGGAAGATGGGCGAGCAGGCGGTCGCGCTGGCCAAGGCCGTGAACTACGACTCGGCCGGCACGGTCGAGTTCGTCGCCGGCCAGGACAAGTCCTTCTATTTCCTCGAGATGAACACCCGCCTGCAGGTCGAGCATCCGGTGACCGAGATGATCACCGGCATCGATCTGGTCGAGCAGATGATCCGGGTCGCCTATGGCGAGAAGCTCGCGATTTCGCAGGCGGATGTGAAGCTCGACGGCTGGGCGGTGGAAAGCCGTGTCTATGCCGAGGACCCGACCCGCAACTTCCTGCCTTCGACCGGCCGGCTCGTGACCTATCGGCCGCCGAGCGAGGGGCCGGATGGAGAAGCGGTTGTGCGCAACGACACCGGCGTCTTCGAGGGCGGCGAGATCTCGATCTATTACGATCCGATGATCGCGAAGCTCGTGACCCATGCGCCGACGCGCGAGGCGGCGATCAAGGCGCAGGCGCAGGCGCTCGATGCTTTCGCCATCGATGGCATCCGCCACAATATCCCCTTCGTCGCTGCGGTGATGCAGCATCCGCGCTGGATCGCCGGCAGTCTCTCGACCGGATTCATCGCGGAGGAGTTTCCCGAGGGCTTCTCGCTGCCGGTGCCGCAAGGCGAAACCGCGCAGCGCATGGCGGCGATCGCGATCGCCTGCGACCATCGCATGAACCAGCGCAAGCGCCATGTCTCGGCGCAGATGGAAGGCTGGCGCAAGGTTTCCTTCGACCGTTTGCGCATCGTCCAGCTCGGCGCTGAGCGCTTCGAGGGTGAGGTGACGGAGCAGGGCGAGGCAGTCGCCATCGCCTTCGCGGGCCGCAGCGTCAGTGTCGTCAGCGAGTGGGTGCCGGGCGAGCCGGTCTGGCATGGCACGCTCGACGGGGTGAAGGTCGCAGCGCAGGTCCGGCCCATCCTGAACGGCGTCGCGCTCGGCCATGCCGGCGCCTATGCCAATGCCCATGTCTATACGCAGCGCGAGGCGGAATTGGCCGCGCTGATGCCGGAGAAGGTTGCTGCCGATACCGGCAAGTTCCTGCTCTGCCCGATGCCGGGCCTGGTCAAGGCGATTTCGGTTGCTGTCGGCCAGGAGGTCAAGGCCGGCGAGCCGCTCGCCATGGTCGAGGCGATGAAGATGGAGAACGTGCTGCGCGCCGAGAAGGACGTCACCATCGCCAAGATCCTGGCGAAGGAAGGCGACTCGCTCGCGGTCGATGCCGTCATCATGGAATTCGCCTGAGCATCGTTTGAGCACCCGCGAGCCCTCATCCTGAGGAGCAGCCGAAGGCTGCGTCTCGAAGGATGATCCAGTAGGCTCCTGCGCTCTCTGGAACATCCTTCGAGACGCCGCGTGCCGCGGCTCCTCAGGATGAGGGCTGTCGGAACTGTATTGTCGCCTTCCGTCCGGGAGCGGACGCGATTGAGGAGCCTGTTATGCTGACGATCTGGGGACGGTTGAGCTCGATCAACGTTCAGAAGGTGGTCTGGGCAGCCGGGGAAGCCGGACAGGCCTTCGAGCGTATCGATGTCGGCGGGCCGTTCGGTGGGCTCGATACCCCCGAATTTGTCCAGATGAATCCGAACAAGCAGATCCCCGTGCTGCGCGACGGCGAGCTTGTCCTTTGGGAATCGAGCAGCATTCTGCGCTACCTCGCAGCCCGTTATGCCGCGGGCGTGCTCTGGGACGAGGATCCGGCGCGGCGGGCGCTGGCCGACCGCTGGGTGGACTGGATGCAGTCCGAGCTCCAGCCGGCGCTGGCGCCGGTGCTCTGGGGCGTGGTGCGCAAGGTGCCGGCCTTCACCGATCCGAAGGCGATCGCCGATGGTGTCGCGCGGGCCGAGGCGCTGATGGCGATCCTCGAGGCGCAACTGGCGGATCGTCCCTTCCTCGCAGGCGAACGCTTCGGCATGGCCGATATCGCGGTCGGCTGCGGCGTGCATCGCTGGCTCAACATGCCGGTCGAGCGGATCGCAAGGCCGGCGGTGCAGCGCTGGTACGAGGCGCTCTTCGCAAGGCCGGCAGCGCAGGCCGCGCTGCCGTTGCCGATTACGTGAAGGCAGCGCGACGGCGCTTGATCCCGGCGCTGCCGCTGGCATGATGGCGGCATGAACGTTTTTCGGATGGTCCTGCTCCTGTGCAGCTTCGCTGCCGCGCCGGCAATCGCACAGACTTCGCCGACGCTGCGGACAGATCTCGCGGCGCTCTCCGGCTGCCTGCGTGACAGCAACGCCTCGCCTTCGATGTGCGTCGGCTCGGTGGCGGTGGCTTGCGTGCGCGCCGCCAGCAACGATCCGCGCGGGGCTGAAGCCGCCTGCGCCCGGCGTGAGGAGGCGGCCTGGCGGGAGCGCCTGACGCTTGCCCTGCAGGTGACGGGGCGAGGGCTCGATGCCGGCCAGCGCAGCCGGCTCGCGGCGCTGCAACTCGCCTGGGAAAGCTATGTCACGCAGAAATGCGCCTTCTACGGCGCGACCCAGCGGGAGGCGCTGCAAGCCGGAAGGCAGGCAGGCTGCGAATTGCGGGAGGTCGCCGGCCGGGCGATCGAACTCGCGAAAGCCCTGCCGCGGGCCGGCGGCCGACGCCTGCAAGCGCCGCCTCGGATCATTCGCTGAAGCTGCCTGCCGCTTGCGCCGGAGCGACTGCGGCGGGACCATCATGCCGATATCCTCGAATAGCGATCGCGGCTAAAGCGAGCGCAGTCGCCGCCCCCGCCTCATCCTTGCGAGCCCCGATGTTCTTCGTTCTGTCCAAGGTCGTCTGGTTCGTCCTGTCGCCGGTCAATCTCGCCATCCTGCTCGCCGGGCTTTCGGGGCTGCTCGCCTTCACGCGTTTCGCGCGGCCCGCGCGCTGGATCGGGCTGATCTCGCTGATTGCGCTCGGCCTGATGGCGTTCAGCCCGCTACCGCGCATCGTGCTCCGGCCGCTGGAGGACCGGTTTCCGCAGCAGGATGCCCGCAAGGGGCCGGTGACCGGCATCGTCGTGCTCGGCGGCGCGATCGGCGTCGCGCGGGGCGACATCGTGATGAATTCGTCCGCGGTACGCATGACCAAGGCGGTCGAACTGGCACGTTTGCATCCGCAGGCGAAGATTGTCTTTACCGGCGGGGCCGCCAACCTGATCTCGGAAGCGACCGTGACCGAGGCCGATGGCGCGAAGCTGCTATTCGAAGGGCTGGGGCTCGATCCCGCCCGGCTTATCCTGGAGGACAAGTCGCGCAACACGCGCGAGAACGCCGCCTTCACCCGCAGGCTCGTCGACCCGAAGCCCGGCGAGCGCTGGCTGCTGGTGACATCGGCCTGGCACATGCCGCGCTCGATGGGCGTCTTCCGCAAGGCGGGGTTTGCGATCGAGGCCTTTCCGGTCGATTTCTGGTCGAGCGGCGAGCCGGGCGATTTCATCCGTCCCTACAGCCGTGCCCCGCGCGCGCTCGAGATCGCCGATAACGGCTTCAAGGAATGGGTCGGGCTCCTGGCCTATCGGCTCGCAGGCTATACTGACGAGCTCTTTCCGGGGCCGTGATCACGGCGTCGCGGGCAGGACCAGCCTGTAGACACCGCGAAAGTCGTCGGGATCGACCGGGCGGCCCTTGCGGGTGATGACGAGCCGGCCTTCCTTCATCAGCTTCACGGCGACCCGGCGCACCGGCTGCATCAACGGCCCCCAGCCATCCGGGTGATCGCCGCCGAGGCGACGGGCGACATCCATCGGCGAGATCGTCAGCCCTGTCTCCCGCTGCGACAACAGGTCGAGGATCACGCTCTCGATCGCCTCGGGTTCGATGCTCATGATTGGCCCGGATAGTTGAAGACGCGGGTCGCGTCGGAGGCGAACTGGCGCCGGTACATTGCGACCAGCACGGCGCCGGTAAAGCCGATGAAGCTGACCGGGCCGAGGAACCAGCCGAGATAGGCGAGCGCGAAGAAGAAGGCGCGCTGGCCGCGGTTGAAATGCCGGCCGGCGGCGATGTTCATCTCGGTGGTCTCATGGATCGCATGGGCCATCGTCGCCTCGTCCTTGCTGTCGAACGGGGGCAGGGCGCCGACCAGGATGACGCAGTAGTTGAAGAGCCGGTAGCTCCAGGCGAACTTGAAGAAGGCGTAGCCGAAGATACCGACGAGCCCGATGATCTTCAGTTCCCAGACGGAGCGAAGGGTTGCCGGCACGAAGGGCAGGTCGCTGAAGATGGCGACGGCGCGGTCCGTTGCGTTCAGCAGGGCGAGCGTGCCGCCGATCGCGAGCAGCGAGGTCGAGGCGAAGAAGGCGGTGCCGTTCTGCAGCCCACCCATGACCTGGGTATCGACGATCCTGACCTCGCGGGCCGCCGATTCACGGATCCAGCGGGCGCGGCGCAGATTCATCCGCATGTTCAGTGTCCGGGCGGCATAGGGACCCATCTCGACCACGTAGTGGTAGCCGAGCCAGGACAGGATGAAGAACGCCAGGGCGATCAGATCGAGATTGCTGAAGCCGAACATGTCGCCGCTCTGCCATTTCGCCCGGGGCTCAGGCAAGCAGCTTGTGCGCTGTGCTGCGTGGCTGCAAGGCGGCAGCATTGACGCTGCATCGGCAAGGCGCCACGGTGCGGCCGGAATCGGGGAGGCCCAAGCGTGCCGCAGACCATCACCAAGGGTTACAAGGCGCTGGTCGCGGAGGCCGAGAGCCGGATCGAGACGTTGTCGGTCGAGCAGGCGCAGGCGCTGCACGGCAGCGACGATGTGGTCTTCGTCGATCTGCGCGATCCGCGCGAACTGGAGCGGGAAGGGCGGATGCCCGGCGCCTTCCATTGTCCGCGCGGCATGCTGGAATTCTGGATCGACCCCGAAAGCCCCTATGCCAAGCCAGTCTTCCAGGAGGGCAAGCGCTTCGTCTTCTTCTGCGGCGGCGGCTGGCGCTCGGCTCTCGCCGCGCAGGTAGCGCAGGAGATGGGCCTGAAGCCGGTCGCCCATGTCGCGGGCGGGTTTGGTGCCTGGAAGAAGGCCGGTGCGCCCGTCGATTCAGCCCCCGCCGACAAGAAGGCTTAAGACCCGACCTTGTCCCATTACGTCATCGTTCTGCTGGTCGCGGCTTTCGTCTTCCGCAAGCCGCTGGGCAGGCTGCTCGCGCGGCGCTGGCCCAATCACGCCAAGCGCCAGCAGGTGCTCGGCACGATCATCGCGGCCTTCCTGCTGGTGATCGCGGTTCGCTTGGTGGCATTGTTCTGGTAAGGCGACGCGCAACTTCGCGACGCGCAACTTCGCCTTGAATTGGGCGAAGACGCCCCGTGCAGTCATTGCATGAGAGGCGGGCTTGCGCGCTGCTTAAACATCAGGCATCTTCCTTCGCCTTGGCTCCAACTCAAGAAAGGGAGGGCTGAATGAAATTCATCAACACCGCAGCCACTCCCATGCGACCAACCCGGCACTAGGTCGGTCTCGCACGAGGCCCGCCTCCGGGCTGCCTCCTGAGCCTTTTTCCAATTTTTGTCTTTCATTGCCGAAGCCGGCGCGCGTCGTCGTCTTCGCCTGATTTCGGAGTCGGCGGCCGTCTCGGCGCCGAATGACGCTATGTCTCACGATACTCAAACCGGGCGGCGCGAGCCGTTCCGGGCCGTTCTCGGCTTCACTTTCAGCCACTGGGCCCGCCAGCCCGGGCAGGTCGCCTGGGTGGCCGGCGTCACCGTCGCCGCCACGCTCGCAGAGCTGTTCACGCCGGTCTATGCCGGGCGCCTCGTCGATGCGGTGTCGAGCGGGGCGGGCGGCACGGAGGCGGCGCTGTGGGCGCTCGGCGCGATGATGGTGCTCGCCGCCATCATGGTGCTCGGGCGGCATTTCGCCTTCGTCGGACTGACCGTGATGACGCTGCGCACGATGAGCGACGTCTCGCAGGAGGCCTTCGCACGCCTGCAGCGCTTCTCGACCGACTGGCACGCGAACAATTTCGCGGGCTCGACGGTGCGCAAGATCACGCGCGGCATGTGGGCGCTCGACCTCTTGACCGATACGGTCCTGATTGCGCTCCTGCCGTCGCTGGTCATCCTGCTCGGCATGACGGCGGTGCTGGCCTGGCACTGGCCGGCGATGGGGCTCGTCGTGGCGCTCGGTGCTCTCGCCTATATCGGGCTGACGCTGGCGCTCTCGCTGCGCTTCGTCGCGCCGGCGGCACGGCTCGGCAACGCCTGGGATACCCGTCTCGGCGGTGCATTGGCCGATGCCATCACCTGCAACCCGGTGGTGAAGGCCTATGGCGGCGAGGCGCGCGAGGACCTGCGGCTGGCGACCGTCGTGTCGAAGTGGAGCCTCAGGACGAGCCGCGCCTGGATTCGCGGCACCTGGTCGGGCACCGGCCAGAACATCGTGCTGCTTTTCCTGCGCGCGGCGGTGATCGGTCTGGTGATCTGGCTCTGGGCGAACGGGCAGGCTTCGCCCGGCGACGTCGCCTTCGTGCTGACGGCCTATGCGGTGGTGCATGGCTATCTGCGCGATGTCGGCCAGCACGTCCACAACCTGCAGCGCTCGGTCAACGACATGGAGGAGCTCGTCTGGATGCACGATCTTCCCTATGGCGTGCCGGACCGGAAGGGCGCGGTGGCAATGGGCGTGACCGCGGGCGAGATCGCCTTCGAGGATGTGACCTTCCACTACGGAGGTCATGCCGATCCACTCTACCGCGATTTCTCGCTGACCATCCGTGGCGGCGAGAAGGTCGGCCTCGTCGGCCGCTCCGGCTCCGGCAAGACGACCTTCGTCAAGCTGGTGCAGCGGCTCTACGACGTCACCTCGGGCCGCATCACGATCGACGGGCAGGATATCGCCGATGTCACGCAGGCGTCCCTGCGCCAGCAGATCGCGATCGTGCAGCAGGAGCCGGTGCTGTTCCACCGCTCGCTGGCGGAGAACATCGCCTATGGCCGGCCGGGCGCGAGCCAGGCGCAGGTCGAGCAGGCGGCGAAGCTCGCCAACGCGCATGAGTTCATCATGCGCCTGCCCAAGGGCTACGCCACGCTCGTCGGCGAGCGCGGCATCAAGCTCTCGGGCGGCGAGCGCCAGCGTGTCGCGCTGGCCCGCGCCTTCCTGGCCGATGCGCCGATCCTGATCCTGGACGAGGCGACCTCGAGCCTCGATTCGGAATCGGAGGCGCTGATCCAGCAGGCGATCGAACGCCTGATGGAGGGCCGCACCACGATCGTGATCGCGCATCGTCTCTCGACGGTGCGAGCGATGGACCGCATCCTGGTCTTCGATCGCGGCCGGGTGATCGAGGAAGGCCCGCACGAGGCTCTGCTGACCCGCAAGGACGGCGCCTATCGGGCGCTGTTCGAGAAGCAGGTCAGCGAGCTGGCCAAGGGACTGGCGGCATAACCGCCGCCAGCTTCCCCGAACAAGGAAAGGGCCGCGCGAGCGGCCCTTTTCGTTTTCGGATCTATTTCGGCGCCAGAGCTCTTGGCCTGACGCCCTTCACAGGCCGGGCGGCAGCGGCGCGTTCGTATCCTGATTCAAGTCCTTTAGATCGAGATTCGGCTTGGTCAGAAAACGATTCAAGCCGGTGACGTAAGTCTCTGGCAGGCCGAAATGTTTCGCCCCGACGATGACCGCTTCCATATAGCCCGGACGCGGCCGTCCGGGATCGGCCGAGCGGCCGATATAGATCAGCGCACGCTTGGCGCCGCCCGGTACGATCACCGGCTGGTTGAGCTTCACATAGAGCCCGCTGGCGAGTTCCTCGAACTTGTCGAGGACGCGCATCTCGCCGAGCGAGCAGTCCCAGAGCACGCCATGGACCTCCTCGCGCGGATCGCGGATCACCGAGGCATAGCCGTCGCGGGTGACGGTGAAGCGATGCCGGGGCAGGCGGGCCGGGCCCAGCGGCTGCGCCTTGGGGCAGCGCTGCGCCATCCCGACGGGGTCCATGTTGAGGCCGTAAGCGAAGTAAAGGGGCATCAGGCCCTCTAACCTTACTTCGTCTTGTTGAACAGCTCCCGGCCGATCAGCATCCGGCGGATTTCGCTGGTGCCGGCGCCGATCTCGTAGAGCTTCGCGTCGCGCAGCAGGCGCCCGGTCGGGTAGTCGTTGATATAGCCGTTTCCGCCGAGGAGCTGGATCGCGTCGAGCGCGACCTGCGTCGCCTTCTCGGCTGCGAGCAGGATCGCGCCGGCTGCGTCCTCGCGGGTGGTTTCGCCGCGGTCGCAGGCCTTGGCGACGGCATAGACATAGGCGCGGCAGGAGTTCATCGCGACATACATGTCTGCGACCTTGCCCTGGACGAGCTGGAACTCGCCGATCGACTGGCCGAACTGCTTGCGCTCATGGACATAGGGCATGACCACGTCGAGCGCCGCCTGCATGATGCCGAGGGGGCCTGCCGCCAGTACGACGCGCTCGTAATCGAGGCCCGACATCAGCACGTTGACGCCGCGCCCGACCGTGCCGAGCACGTTCTCTCCCGGCACCTCGCAATCCTGGAAGACGAGCTCGCAGGTGTCGGAGCCGCGCATGCCGAGCTTGTCGAGCTTCTGGTGGGTGGAGAAGCCCTTCATGCCCTTCTCGATCAGGAAGGCGGTGATGCCGCGCGGGCCGGCCTCCGGATCGGTCTTGGCGTAGACCACCAATGTTTCGGCGATCGGGCCGTTGGTGATCCACATCTTGTTGCCGTTGAGGACGTAGCGATCGCCTTTCTTGTCGGCGCGGGTGCGCATCGAGACGACGTCGGAGCCTGAGCCGGGCTCGGACATGGCGAGCGCGCCGACACGCTCGCCCGAGATCAGCTTTGGCAGGTATTTGCGCTTCTGCGCCTCGTTGCCGTTGCGGCTGATCTGGTTGACGCAGAGATTCGAATGGGCGCCGTAGGAGAGGCCGACCGAGGCCGAAGCGCGCGAGACCTCCTCGACCGCGATGCAATGTTCGAGATAGCCCAAGCCCGTGCCGCCATGCTCCTCATCGACCGTCATGCCGTGCAGGCCGAGCGCGCCCATTTCCGGCCAGAGATCGCGCGGGAACTGATTGGTCTTGTCGATCTCCTCGGCGCGCGGGGCGATCTTCTCCTGCGCGAAGGCGAAGACGGTGTCGCGGATTGCGTCGGCGGTCTCGCCGAGGTCGAAATTGAACGGGCGCGGCGCGTTGGCAAGCATGGCTGGTCCTCCCGGCAAAGCGTTGGGAGCGTCGCTCCCTTTGCCCCGTTATAGCGGCCCGCAGCAGGAGCGTCAGTGCGCAGCCGCGCCCGCCGCGTCTTGGCGTCGGCGCGGCAGAGGGCACTTGCATATCCTCTCCGGGGGGATAGGATACGCTCATGAGCCACGCGATGAACCCCGACATCCTTAATCGCCTGCGCCGGGCGCAGGGGCATCTCGGCACGGTCGTCGGCATGGTCGAGGCGGGGCGGGAGGTCCCGGACGTCGTGCAGCAGCTCCAGGCTGTCGAGAAGGCGCTGGAGAAGGTCAAGTCGCTGCTGATCTTCGACCATATCGAGCATCACCTGTTCGACCACGCGCAGGTGGCGACGCCAGAGGCGCGCCGCACGATCGAGGGCCTCAAGGCCCTGACCAAATATCTCTGAAGACCCGGAGCGAACCGATGCCGGCTGCCAACAGCTTTCCCGCCCAGCATCAGCACGTCTTTCTCGGCGGCGAGCACGAACGCCACGAGCGGCGCACCTGGCTCGTCGTCGGCCTGACCACCGTGATGATGGTGGCCGAGATCGCTGCCGGCACCGTCTTCGGCTCGATGGCGCTGGTCGCCGATGGCTGGCACATGTCGACCCATGCGGCGGCGCTCGGCATCGCGGCCTTCGCCTATCGCTTCGCGCGGCAGCATGCCCATGACCGTCGCTTCAGCTTCGGAACTGGCAAGCTCGGTGATCTCGCCGCCTTCGCCAGCGCCTTGCTATTGATGTTCATCGCGCTCGCGGTCGCAGGCGAATCGGCGCTGCGACTCTATTCGCCGATCGCGATCGACTTCACGCAGGCGACGGCGATCGCAGTGATCGGGCTCGCGGTGAACCTGGCGAGCGCCTGGCTGCTCCGGGACGGGCACGGCCATCAGCACCATGGTCATAGCCATGGCGGCACCGGGCATCATGGCCATGGGCACGTTCACGGCCATCACGACCACGGCGACCACCATCACGGCCGTCATTCTCATGGCGGGCATGGCGCCGATACCAACCTGCGCGCGGCTTATATGCACGTCGTTGCCGATGCCTTCACCTCGGTTCTGGCAATCGCGGCGCTACTCGGCGGGCGGTTCTATGGCTGGGTCTGGCTCGATCCGGTGATGGGCATCGTCGGAGCCGCTGTGATTGCGCATTGGTCGATCGGGCTGCTGCGCAGCTCCGGCGCGGTGCTCCTCGACACCGTCCCGGACGAGACCCTGGCGGAGCGCATCGGCGAGCGGCTGGCCGCGGAGGGGGCCGAGGTCGCCGATCTCCATCTCTGGCAGGTCGGGCCGGGCCATCGCAGCGCCATCGTCTCGATCGTGACCGGCGAGCCCAGGCCGCCCGCGGCCTACAAGGCCCTGCTCGCCGACCTGCCGACGCTGTCCCATGTCACCATCGAGGTGAATGCGCGCCCGATCGCGGCGTGAGCTAAGCAGGACGCCGGCCGGTTCAGCTTCCGATCACGCCGCGGCGCCGGAGCAGGACGAGGGTGAGCAGGGCTGCGGCGATGCAGGTCAGCGCGACGAAGACAGCGCCGCCCTCCGATTCGACCCAGGGCAGGCCCTTCACATTGATGCCGAACAGGCCGGTGATGAAGGTCGCGGGCAGGAAGAGTGCTGTCAGCAGCGAGAGCACGTAGAGCTGCCGGTTGGTGCGGCTGGCCGAGCGGGCGGCGATCTCGTCCTGCAGCAGCCTGGCGCGATCCTGCACCGACTGGACATCGTGATGCAGCCCGTCGACGCGCTGGAGCAGCCGCGACGCAGCGGCCTTGACGGCATCGGGCGCGCTGCGGCCCGACTGGGTCTCGGCGAAGCGGCGGAACAAGACATGCAGGCCGCTGAGCTGGCGATGCAGCCGGACAGCGGTGCGGCGCACAGAGCCGACGCGCTGGGGGCCGTCATGCAGCCGGTCAAGGAGGATATGGTCCTCGACGCTGTCGGTCTCGTCGACGAGGCGCACCACGGCGTCGGTGACGTCGTCGATGATGTATTCGATGATCTGCTCGAACAGCTCGGCCGGGCTTCCGGCCGGATCGCCGCGATCGAGCGCCTCGGCGGTCATCCGGATCGAGTGCAGGGCCTCGCGCCGGCCGGTCAGCAGGAACCTGTCGCCGACGATCCAGCGCAATGCGCCGACCTCCTCGGACTTGTCGGCAATGTCCCGGATCAGGTCGTGCGAGACGCCCCAGGCGAGATTGGCGGAGTGGTCGAGCCGCTGGTGGGGTTCGTGCGAGAGGAAGGCTTCCTGTGTCGCGTTCGGCAGGTCCTGTTCGGCGACCCAGCTCTGCGCCCGCGTGTGGACGAGATCGAGATGCAACCAGACGAAGCCTTCGGATGGAGCGACGTTCGGCATCTCGTGGCGGGGGACGCGGCCGGGCCGTCCGTCCTCGGCGAAGCGATAGGCCCAGATGATGCCGGATTGGGATTGGACGTCGCTGTGCATGCCGGGCTTCCGCTGCGGCTGCAGGGCAGCTCCCGGCAGCGCGGCGCCTGTCGCATCGGATCAATCCGATGCAACACTCGTGAGATAGATCATCGTTATCGCGTCCGATCGGACGCGCGATGATCTAAGGCGCCGCGGATGTGACAGCGGCGTGACAGCCGGCAAAAGGTGCTTCAGTTCTTCCCGATCGAGCCGGTGACGCCGATATCGCGGTTAGCGGCCGTGCGTGACGGGATGCGGCCGGGTGGGGCGAACTTCAGCTTGGTCCCACCGGCTGCTTTCGGAGCGCGCAGGCCGGCCGGGGTCGGTGGTGGTGTGCGGATCGCCACCTTCGGCTCGCCGCCATGCCATTTGCGCGAGCCGATGTCGAAGCGACCCTGGCGCCAGGCGTCGAATTCGCGCTCGCTGCCGAAGAAGGCGTTGCGGTCAACATCGCCGCTGACGCCCGGCACGCGGCCGGTGGTGGTGAACTGCCAGAACTCCCAGCGGTCGCGCTCATAGCGCTTCGCCAGCGGAGCGGCGGTCGAGCGCAGCCAGAACGGGTGGTCCTTGAGCTCGCCTTCCAGCACGTCCTCGTGGAAATTGATGTCGGTATAGATGATCGGCTTCTTGCCGGTGTGCTCGCGCAGGCCCTTCAGCATCTCGTTGATCTTGGCGAGCGCCAGCTCCTTCGAGATCCTGCGGGTGCATTGCGAGCCGTTCTGCCATTCGACGTCGAGCACCGGCGGCAATGCGTCGGGATCGCGGGGAATGTGCTTCTTGAACCAGCGCACCTGCTCCTTGGCCGAGCGGCACCACCAGACGAAGTGATAGGCGCCGCGCGCGACGCCGTGCTTCTTCGCCTCGGCCCAGTTGCGCTTGAAATTGGGATCGAGATGGTCGCCGCCCTCGGTCGCCTTGATGAAAGCGAAGCGCGTGCCGGCGTCCTTGACCCTCGCCCAGTCGATCTCGCCCTGCCAGCGGGAGACGTCGATGCCCTGGATCACCTTGCGCCGCGCGTCGCGGACGCCGTGATGCGGGGCGCTGTCGCCCTTCTTCGGATAGAGCGCCTGCGCTGGCTCGACGACACAGGTCAGAAGCGCCGCAAGGGCGAAGGCTCCGAGGCCTGACCGTCGACTGGTCAGCTTGCGCGCTGGCATGTGTTTCTCCTGCATCACAGGTCCAGATGCGAGGAGCGTGGTTAAGCGCCGGTTAGAATTGCGGCGCAGTCTAAGAATCAATTTCAGCTTTGGTTAACCGGCCGGATTCAGGCCCGTCGGCTCAGTCGATGACGACGGGCTCGACCTGGTTGTCGACGGCGCGCAGGGCAGAGGTGACCGCGGGCACGCTGCCGGGAACGCGCGCCATCGGCACGTCCTGCTGCGGTGCCAGCGGCTCCGGCCCGAAATCCGGGCTGGGAACGGCTGGGATCGGCGCTGGCTGCGGCGCGGGAGCAGGTTGCGGCGCCGGCGCCGGCTCCTCGCGGCGGTTCCAGCGGCGCGTGCCGATGTCGTATTCGCCGCGCAGCCAGCCGGCGAACTGGCTTTCGCTGCCGAAGAAGGCGTTGCGGTCGACATCGCCCTTGATGCCGGGCACGCGGCCGGTGGTGGTGAACTGCCAGAAGGCCCAGGGGCGGTTGCTGTAGCGGGCTTCCGGCAGCGCCGCGGTCGAGCGGATCCAGTAGGGGTAGTTGTTGAACTGCCCCTCCAGCACCTCGCGGTGGAAGGTGATGTCGGTATAGATCACCGGCTTCTTGCCGGTGAGCTCCTCGAGCTCGGTCAGCATCAGCTGGATCTTCTCGCGGGCAAGCTCGCGGTCGATCTTCTGCGGGCAGGTGCGCGAATGGCCGTTCCATTCGACATCGAGCACCGGCGGCAGGGCGTCGGGATCGTTCGGGATCTGCTGCTTGAACCAGACGGCCTGCTCATGGGCCGGGCGGCACCAGAAGACGAAGTGGTAGGCACCGCGCGGAACGCCGGCGCGGCGCGCGCCTTCCCAGTTGCGGCGGAAGTTCGGGTCGACATGGTCGCCGCCCTCGGTCGCCTTCATGTAGACGAAGCGAGTGCCGGCCGCCTTGACGGCGCTCCAGTCGATCTCGCCCTGCCAGCGCGAGATGTCGATGCCGTGGACCGGGTATTTATGCGCGGCCGCGACACCGGGATGCGGCCGGGCGTCGCCTTTCGACGGATAGCTGTCGAGCGCGACGCAGCCGCCAAGGGCCGCAAAAGCGGCGGCAGCCAGAAGGGGCAGGGCACGGAAGCTTGGCATGCGGCGGGCGTTCATATCCCGGAGAATTGCTTGGAATGCTTGACGGCCGGTTTACGTTACCAAAGTTTTGCCATCTGTCAGCCAAATCGGGGGCAGGGGTGTGTCGGGCCGCTGTGAACACGGCGAATCGCGATTGTCGCAGAACTCGAAGATTCGGGTGCAAGCGATTGGCATCGACCGGAAACACGAAAGGCGACCCGCTGGGTCGCCTTTCGTTGGACTTTCATCCGAATTTGGTGCGGTCGAGAGGACTCGAACCTCCACGGGTCTCCCCGCTACCACCTCAAGGTAGTGCGTCTACCAATTCCGCCACGACCGCAGCTCGGTTCCGGTTGCGGGCGGTGCAACCAGGGAGCGGCGCCGATCTAGCAAATCGAATCCGCTGCCACAAGGGTGTCATCGCGGAAAAACGCAGAAGCGCGATTTTTCCCCCGATCGGCCGGATCAGGCGGCCTCGGCGACGGCCTGCAGGGTGTAGATCGTCGGCCGTTTCAGCATCTGGGTGATCTCAACGGAAATCCGCGCGCCGCTGACCACGACGATTCCCTTGGCGAAAGGGTGGTTGTTGGCGAGAATCTGAACCTCGTCGGTCTCGCTGGTGTTCAATTCGATGATGGCGCCGCGGCCGAGGCGCAGCAGCTTGTAGATCGGCATTTCGGTCTGGCCGAGCACCACCGTGAGTTCCACCGGGACGAGATCGAGATCGGCCTTCAAGTCCTGCCTCCGGAACCCTACTTCAGAATTCGACCAGCGAAACTTGCCTGCCTGCCGGTTTTCGGCGCAAGAGGCGGTTCGAGGGTCGCGCCGGATGATGTCGCCGGCCCGGAAACTTTGGACGGAACATGGTTAAGCCATGGTGAAGATGCGTGAGGAGCTGGCCGTTTCCTTCCTGCCGGAAGGGGTCTCCGAGCCGGTCGAATGGGTCATAGCCGAGGGGCTCGTCGGCTATGACGACGCCGTCGCCGAAATGGAGGCCCGTGCGGGGCTGATTGCGGACGGCTTGGCGCGCGAGCGCGTCTGGCTGGTCGAGCATCCGCCGCTCTATACGGCCGGCACCTCGGCCCGTGACGAGGACCTGATCGCGCCGGAGCGCTTCCCGGTGTTCCGTTCGGGGCGGGGCGGGCAGTTCACCTATCACGGCCCCGGCCAGCGCGTGGCCTATGTCATGCTCGACCTGAAGCGGCGCCAGCCCGACCTGCGCCGTTTCGTCGCCGCGCTGGAGAGCTGGCTGATCGGCGCGCTCGACGATTTCAATATTCGCGGCGAGCGGCGCGAGGACCGCGTCGGCGTCTGGGTGCGCCGGCCGAACAAGGGGGTCGACACCGAGGACAAGATCGCGGCCATCGGTATCCGCGTGCGGCGCTGGGTCTCGTTTCACGGCATCTCGCTGAATGTCGAGCCGGAGCTGTCGCATTTCGACGGCATCGTGCCCTGCGGCGTCAGCCAATACGGCGTGACCTCGCTGGTTGATCTGGGCCTGCCGGTGACGATGCCGGAGGTCGATTCGGTGCTGCGCGAGGCGTTCGAGCGGGTGTTCGGGCCAACCGTTCAGGCCTGATTTACCATCCGTTAGCCATGCCGCCGCCATCTTCGACCCGGGCCGGGGCGAAGATGGGGATGACAATGCGAAGCGTTTTTCTGGCGGGGAGCCTCGCCGTGCTGCTGGCGGCCTGCAATACGACCGACCAGCGCATCGCCGGTGCTGCGGCCGGCGCGGGCGCCGGTGCGCTCGTCGGCGGGCCGATCGGAGCCATTGCCGGCGGCGCGATCGGCGCGGTCGCGGCGCCGTCGGTGACCGGATCGATCAACAAGATGAGCGAATGAGCCCGTCCAGCGGCGCGGATTTGCACGGCCGCGTCCGTGTGTCCGCGCCGGTTGGCGTTTTCGGCGCGGCGCGCCATAACCTCGGCAGAGATTGTTACCGAGGAGCGCGCCCGTGCCTGTCATCGAGAGCAAGGTCGATCTGAATTCGGCCGAGACGCGCGCCAATGCCGAAGCCTGGGCCGGATTGCGCGACGAGCTCCAGCAGCATCGCGCTACCGCCGCGCTCGGCGGCAATGCCAAGTCCCGCGAGCGCCATACGGCGCGCGGCAAGCTTTTGCCCCGCGAGCGCGTGCTGCGCCTGACCGATCCGGGCTCGGCCTTCCTCGAGATCGGCTCGCTCGCCGCCTTCGGCATGTATGAGGGCGATGTCCATGCCGCAGGCATGATCGCCGGCATCGGCCGCGTCGCCGGGCGCGAATGCATGATCGTCTGCAACGATGCGACGATCAAAGGCGGCACCTATTACCCGATGACGGTGAAGAAGCATCTGCGGGCGCAGGAGATCGCGCGCGAGAATCGCTTGCCCTGCATCTATCTCGTCGATTCCGGCGGCGCGAACCTGCCGCACCAGACCGAGGTCTTCCCTGACCGGGAGCATTTCGGCCGCATCTTCTACAACCAGGCGACGCTCTCGGCCGAAGGCATCCCGCAAGTCGCGGTGGTGATGGGCTCCTGCACCGCCGGCGGCGCCTATGTGCCGGCGATGTCGGACGAGACGGTGATCGTCAGGAAGCAGGGCACGATCTTCCTCGGTGGCCCGCCGCTGGTGAAGGCCGCGACCGGCGAGGTCGTCTCGGCCGAGGATCTCGGCGGCGCCGATGTCCATGCGCGCCTCTCGGGCGTCGCCGACCATTATGCCGGCGACGATACCCATGCGCTCGCCATCGCCCGGCGCATCGCCGGCAACCTCAACAGCGTCAAGCGCCCGGATCTCGACATCGCCGAGCCGGTCGAGCCGCTCTACGACCCGGCCGAGCTCGAAGCCGTCGTGCCGACCGACCTCAAGAAGCAATACGACATCCGCGAGGTGATCGCGCGGCTGGTCGACGGCTCGGAATTCGACGAGTTCAAGAAGCTCTACGGCACGACCTTGGTGACCGGCTTCGCCCGCATCCACGGCATCCCGGTCGGCATCATCGCCAATAACGGCATCCTGTTCTCGGAAAGCGCGGTCAAGGGCGCGCATTTCATCGAATTGTGCTGCCAGCGGCGGATTCCGCTGCTCTTCCTGCAGAACATCACCGGCTTCATGGTCGGCCGCGATGTCGAGACGCGCGGCATCGCCAAGGACGGCGCCAAGCTGGTCACGGCGGTGGCTTCGGCGCGGGTGCCGAAGATCACGGTGCTGGTCGGCGGCTCCTTCGGCGCCGGCAATTACGGCATGTGCGGCCGGGCCTATTCGCCGCGCTTCCTGTTCACCTGGCCGAATTCGCGCATCTCGGTGATGGGCGGCGAGCAGGCGGCGAGCGTGCTCGCGACCGTGCGCCGCGACAATATCGAGGCCGAGGGCAAGAGCTGGCCTCCTGCCGAGGAGGAGGCATTCAAGGCGCCGATCCGCAATCGCTATGAAGAGGAAGGCTCGCCCTATTTCGCGACGGCGCGGCTCTGGGACGACGGCATCATCCTGCCCTCGGAGACGCGGCGCGTGCTGGCGCTGGCCTTCTCCGCGACGCTGAACGCCGAGGTGCCCGAGACCAAGTTCGGCGTGTTCCGGATGTAATAGGGCTCGGATGAGGCAGGTGTAACCCGCGCCTTGTCCCCTAGTTCTTCACAGTCGAAACGATGCGAACTTCGCCCGGCGCGGTCTGTGGGGCGGGCCGCTCGACCTGCAGAGCCGTCGCCGCTCCGGCCTTGAATGCCCTGACCGCACCGTTGAAATAGTCGGTGAACGCCCGGATACGGCTGCGCTCCTTCAGCGAGACGAGGCGCGTTCTCAGAAGGTCCTCGAAGTCGGACCGGCGTCGCTCGCCCCTGTTGCCGTTGAAGACGACGATCTTGCCCGGCAGAACCACGACATCTCCCTTGCGAAGGGTCGGGTCGCTCAAGAACCAGTTGGGGTCCTTCACCGGGTCCATCGGCGTGACCAGGACGGGCGGTCGCTCGACCTGCACCTTCTTCGGCGCCTTGGCCGATCGCCGCTTGGCGCGGATCGTCATCTCCAGCGGCGTCGAGACATAGGGCGTTTCGGTGCGAGGCGGCGGGCCAAGCAGAAAGTCAAGAAAGCCGGCATAAGCGGGCCGCAGAGCGAAAAGCTCCAGAACAAATACGCTTGCAACGACAACGACGGCGCTTTTCATGGAATGCACCAATCCCTAGGCATACGCATATTCGACAGTGGGGATAACATCTGTCCTTTTTCATTCCAAGCTATCGATGCGCCAAGTCCACAATGGCGTTAACCGCCGTCATACGCTGCTAACATCTTGTTCAGTATGATCTGAAAACGGGGTCGCAGTCCGTTAGCAGATCGTCATGACAGAGACATTGCAGGCGCTGCCGCCCTGACAGGCGCGCGGTTTGAACGCACCCCCGCGCGTCCGCTCTCAGCGCAATTCGATCTTCACGACCTCGTAAACGGCTCGCGCTCCGCGCTTGTCGCCGGGTGCCACGAGGCGCCAGCCGCCGTCGAGCGCCTTGCCGTCCACCGCCGAGACGAGAAGCAGGGGCAGGTTGCCGAAATCGGGATGGATCTCGCCGACCGAGAAGGCGATCTGGTAACCGTCCCTGGCGCTGACGAGGAAGGTCTTCTTCAATTGCTCTGCTGGCTTGAGGCCACCGAGCGCCTTGTTGGCCTGCAGGACGTCCCAGAGCAGCACGCCCTTGTAGCGTCGCGTCGCCGGCCCTTTCGACGTCTCGAAAGCCACCTCGCGTTCGGCGACGGGCAGGGCCGCGAGCGATTGCGGTGTCAGCTGGATCGGCGCGGAGCCGATGCCGGTGAGCGCGACGGCAGGCTCCTCGGCGCGGAGCACCGGGACGGCTGCGAACAAGGCGAGCAGGATCAGCAGGGGGCGAAGCAAGGCGAGCATCCTCTGTGGCGTTCGGCGCTATCAGGGCATCATCGGCTGTGCCTGTCGATATCGGATATGTGCCGCTTCCCGATGACCCTCTCGGCTCTCAAATGTGCAGTGGCATCGTGGCCGCGGCTGGCGTCGCCCTTCGCGTCGCGATCCAGAACAGCAGCGTGGCCAGGCTGATCGCGGCGCCCAGCACGCAGACTCCGGTCCAGCCCGCATGGGCGTAGACGACGGTCGAGACCGACGAGCCGGCGGCGCTCCCGATGGGATAGAAGACCATGTAGGCTGCCGTCAGGCGGTTCTGCGCCTCGGGCCGGACCCGGTAGATCATCGCCTGATTGGTGACATGGACGGCCTGAAGCCCGAAATCGATGATCAGCACCCCGGCGATCAGCCACAGGATCGAGCTGTGCAACTGGGCGATCAGCAGCCAGGACAGCAGCATCAATCCCAATGCGATTCCCGTGGTGCGCTGGCCATGGCCCCGGTCGGTCCATCGTCCGGCGCGGGTGGCGCCCAGCGCGCCTGCCACGCCGGCCAGTCCGAACAGGCCGATCTGCGTATGCGAAAGGGAGAAGGGCGGGGCGCTCAGCGGCAGGACGAGCGGAGCGAGCAGCGTCGTGATGTTCGCGAAGATCAGCATGGCGATGATCCCGCGAATGCGCAGGACGGGCTCCTTGACGATCAGCGTGACCAGCGAGGTGATGAGGCGGCCATAGGAGAGACCGTGGGCAGCACGCTCCTGCCGCGGCAGCATCCGCCAGAGCAGGATCGTGATCGCCAGCGTCAGCACCGCGGAAGCGAAATACACGGTTCGCCAGCCGGATAGGTCGGTCAGGGCGCCTGCGACGGTCCGCGCCAGCAGGATGCCGACGACGATTCCGCTCGTGACGATGCCGACGACGTGGCCCCGCTCGGACGGGTGCGCCAGGCTCGCGGCATAGGCGACGAGCGCCTGTGTCACCACGGCCAGAAGCCCGACCGCAGCCATCGCGCCGAGCAGCATCGCGGCCGATTGCGAAAAGCCGACGCTGGCGAGCGCAAGCACGGAGAGCAGGGACTGCCCGAGAATGAGCTTGCGGCGATCGAGCAGATCGCCCAGCGGGACGAGGAGGAACAGGCCGAGGCCGTAGCCGAGTTGTGTCGCGCCGACGATCAGCCCGGCTATGGTCCGCGACAGGCCGAGATCGTCGGCCATCACGTCGAGCAGGGGATGGGCGAAATAAGCGTTCGCCACCGCCAGTCCGCTGGCGACGGCGAAGAGCAGGATGGTCCGGCCATTCAGGGGAGCGGGCGGGGCGGTCCCTGCCGGCGAGGCCATAGCGGCCGGCTTTTGCGGACATGCGTCCTCCTTCGCGGGCGCCGATGGCGCCGCGTCCTGATCCAATTTCATTGCAGACTCCGGGTGGTTTGGTTTTATAATGAAACCGAGACGAGCTGTAACGATATTGGTTTTATCATGCAACCGAAAATGCCGCTGCCGGCACGAAGCGGGGAAAGGCTGCGCTGATGGTCGCCCGCAAGAGCCTCAAGGGGGATTATTGTCCGAGCGCGCGGTCTCTCGACGTGATCGGGGACTGGTGGTCGCTCTTGATCGTCCGCGATGCCTTCGACGGAATGACCCGCTTCGGCGAATTCCAGAAGAGTCTCGGGATCGCCAAGAACATCCTGACGGATCGGCTGAAGACGCTCGTCCAAAGCGGTATTCTCGAAGCCGTTCCCATCGGTGACGGCAATGCGCGCCTGGAATATCGCCTGACGACGGTGGGCAAGGACCTCTTCCCCGTGATGGTCGCGCTGCGACAATTCGGCGAGCGCCATCTTTTCGCGCCGGAGGAGGAGCGCTCGCGACTCGTCGAGCGCGAGACCGGCCTGTCGGTGCGCCTGGATGTTCGCACCGAAGACGGCCGCACGATCGGCCCCGATCAGGCGGTCATCCTGAAAGTGCCCGAGCCGGATTGAACGCCTGACCCGCTTCGGCTCCGTCCATGTCGCTGGCCGCAAGCCAAGGCGGCGGTTCAGGCTGGTCTTCGCGTCGCCCTCCCGACTACACCGATAAGGCAGGGCCGGCGGGCGGCAAGCGCATGAAACGACGGCCGCCTCATGGTTCCCCTGGGCGGTTTCGCCCGTTATGGTCGGATGCCATCTCAAACGATTTAGGCCTAGGGAAACACGGGGAAACGCATGTCTGGGCATAACAAGGTCGCGATCATCACCGGCGCCGGCTCGGGCGTGGGGCGCTCGGTCGCCATCGCCTTCCTGAAGGACGGCTACCGCACCGTGCTGGCCGGCCGCCGCGCCGAGGCGCTGGAGGAGACGATCGCGCTCTCCGGCGCCGACAAGGGCCGCGCGCTCGCGGTGCCGACCGATGTCACCGACAAGGCCTCGGTCGAGAACCTGTTCGCCAGGACCAAGGCCGCGTTCGGCCGCGTCGACGTTCTCTTCAACAATGCCGGCGTCAATGCGCCGGGCGGCGTGCTGCTGGAGGACCTTTCGCTTGAGGACTGGCAGAAGGTCGTCGACACCAACCTGACCGGACCCTTCCTCTGCACCCAGGCCGCCTTCAGGGCGATGAAGGACCAGGAACCGCGCGGCGGGCGCATCATCAATAACGGCTCGATCTCGGCCCATGCGCCGCGGCCGAACTCCGTCGCCTATACCGCGACGAAGCATGCGATCTCGGGCCTGACCAAGACGGCCGCGCTCGACGGGCGCAAATACGACATCGCGGTCGGGCAGGTCGATATCGGCAATGCGCTGACCGAGATGGCGAAGAAGATGACGACCGGCGTGCCGCAGGCGGACGGCTCGGTGAAGGTCGAGCCGGTGATGGATGTCGACCATGTCGCGACGACCGTGCTGCACATGGCCGGCCTGCCTCTCGAAGCGAACGTGCTCTTCGTCACGGTGATGGCGACCAAGGCTCCGCTCGTCGGGCGCGGGTGAGGAGCACTCCTCCCGTTCGCCTTCCCCTTGCCGTCATCCCGGGCGGAGCGCAGCGTAAACCCGGGATCCATTCCGGAACGGCTCAGCATGGATCCCGGATCGGCGCCGCTGACGCGGCTTGTCCGGGATGACAGGGGTGAGGGTGGCCGCAGCGGCGCAAGACGTGGATGGTCGAGACAAGCCCGACCATGACGGGGGCGGAGAAGGCTCGACATCGAGTCCCGCCGTCGCCCGCGCCTATACGCTGACGATCTGGGCCATTGCGCTCGGCATCCTGATCCAGGCGATGGCCACCGTCGCCTGGGCGCTCGCCATCGGCAATGTCCAGCTCTTCAAGGATGGCGTCGACTGGGTCTATGACGTCGCGCTCTACGGTATTGCGGCGATCGTCTTCGGCCGCGATGCGCGGATCGAGCGGCTCGCGGCCGTCGCGATCGGGGCGGTCATGGCGGTCGCCGGGCTGCACACGCTCTACGATCTCTGGGACAAGATCGCCCGGCCGCGGCCGATCGAGGTCTGGACGCTCGGCTTCGCCGCCGCGAGCGCCATCGTCATCGCCTTCCTCGTGGTCGCGGCGCTCTGGCGCTTCCGGCGCGAGCAGAACCCGGTCATCAAGGCGACCTGGCTGTCGAGCCGCAACGACACGATCTCGACGACCGGCTTCGCGCTGGTCGGCCTCGCCGCCCGCGTCGCTCCGATGCGCTGGCCGGAATATCTGTTCGATCTCGTCGTCGCCGGCATCTGCTTCCAGGCGACATGGGCGATCTGGCGCTCGCTGCGGCGGAGCGCGGAAACGGAAGCGTCCCAAACCGGTTTGCGCAACAAGGCGCAGACAGACGCCACGGGCGGGCTATAAAGGCGGCACGTCTCCTGAGGATGCCGCCGCCATGACGATCACCGCCAAGCTGCCCTCCATCCTGATCGCCAATCGCGGCGAGATCGCCTGCCGCGTGATCCGCACGGCGAGGCGGCTGGGCCTGCGCACCATCGCCGTCTATTCGGACGCCGATGCCGAGGCGCTGTTCGTCGAGATGGCGGACGAGGCCTACCATATCGGCCCGGCCCCCGCCCGTGAGAGCTATCTCGACGCCAACAAGATTCTCGCCGTGGCGAAGGAGGCGGGCGCTGCCTGCATCCATCCGGGCTATGGCTTCCTCTCCGAGAATGCGGAATTCGCCGATGCCTGCGCCGCAGCGGGCATCGTCTTCGTCGGCCCACCCGCCTCGGCCATCCGGGCCATGGGCCTGAAGGACGCCGCCAAGGCGCTGGTCGAGAAAGCCGATGTGCCGGTGGTGCCGGGCTATCACGGCGCCGAGCAGGGCGCCGATTTCCTCCGCTCGGAAGCGCGGCGCATCGGCTACCCCGTGCTGATCAAGGCGGTCGCCGGCGGCGGCGGCAAGGGCATGAAGAAGGTCGACCGGCCCGAGGATTTCGACGATGCGCTGACCAGCGCCCAGCGTGAGGGCAAGAACGCCTTCGGCGATGCGCGCGTGCTGGTCGAGAAATACGTGCTTTCGCCGCGCCATGTCGAAATCCAGGTGTTCGGCGACAGCCATGGCAACGTCGTCCATCTCTACGAGCGCGACTGTTCGCTGCAGCGACGCCACCAGAAGGTGATCGAGGAGGCGCCGGCGCCGGGCATGAGCGCCGAGGTCCGCGCCGCCATGGGCAAGGCCGCGACGGAGGCCGCCAGGGCCGTCGGCTATGTCGGGGCCGGCACGGTCGAATTCATTGCCGACGGGCGCGACGGGCTGAAGGCCGACGGATTCTGGTTCATGGAGATGAACACGCGTCTCCAGGTCGAGCATCCGGTGACGGAGGCGATCACCGGGCTCGATCTCGTCGAGTTGCAGTTGAAGGTCGCGGCGGGCGAGCCGCTCGGCTTCACACAGGCCGATGTGACGGCCAAGGGCCATGCGGTCGAGGCGCGGCTTTATGCCGAGGACCCCGAGAAAGGCTTCCTGCCTTCGACCGGCAAGCTCTGCGCGCTGCAATTCCCGGAGGGCGAGGGCATCCGAATCGATACCGGCGTCGAGGCCGGCGATACCGTGACGCCGTTCTACGACCCGATGATCGCCAAGGTCATCGCCCACGGGTCTACGAGGGACGAGGCGCTCGACCGGCTGGGCGCGGCTTTGGGCGAGACGGTGGTGGCCGGCCCGCGCACCAATCTCGCCTTCCTGAAGAAGCTGACCGAAGCGGAAGGCTTCCGCGAGGGGCCGTTCGATACCGGCTTCATCGACCGCAATATCAGCGCGCTCGGCGCCGAGCCGCAGCCGCTCGATGCCGCTGCGGTCGCGGCGGCGGCCCTGCAGCTTGAGGAGGAGCGGCAGGCGGCCGGCATGATCGCGGCAGCCGGCCGGGTCGAGGGCGAATCCCGCTCGCCCTGGCTCGACCCGGACGCCTTCTCGCTGATGCCACGCCAGCCGCTCGGCCTGCCGCTGACGGTCGATGGCGAGCGCATCGAAGCGCGGATCGAATGGCATGGCGACGATGCGCGCGTCAGCCTGCCCGGTCACGAGATCGGCGAAGGCGAGCACGAGATCGCGCTGGCCGAAGGCGAGGGCGGCACCTGGTTCGCGCTGCATCGCGGCCGGCAGACAGCCGTGTCGCTGTTCGATCCGTTCAGTGTCGATCTTGACGCGGCAGCGGGCTCTGGCGGCGTGGTCAAGGCGCCGATGCACGGCAAGCTCGTCGCGCTCTTCGTCGCACCGGGCGAGGCCGTGACCAAAGGCCAGCGCCTCGCCATCGTCGAGGCGATGAAGATGGAGCATGTGCTGACCGCCCCGCGCGACGGCATTGTCAGCGAGGTCGTGGGCGAGCCCGGCGCGCAGGTGGCCGAGGGCGCGAAGGTGGTCGTGCTGGGGGAATAGACGAGTTAGCGGAATCGCTTGCTGGCGATTGCTGAGGTTTTGATTCAGGTAGGGCCGTCGTGCTCGGGCTTGACCCGAGCATCTCGGAAACCAGTGCCTTCTCGTCTAGAGATTCTCGGGTCTACGCTCCGCTTCGCCCGAGAATGACGCCGCAACGGCGTTTCACTGGCGTGCATCCAAAGCCACGATCGCCCGCTCCGCGACGGCGTGATTGATCTCCGCCAGCGGGTCCTCGTCCTCGAGGAACCAGCTTGCCGACAACCCGCACCAGGCGATGATCCAGCGCAGCAGGCGCTGACGCTCCAGCCCCGACTTCGCCAGCACGATCTCCAGCCGACGCTCGAAGGCACCCGCCGCGACGGCAACCGGCGGCTCGGGATCGGCGAGATCTGGGTCGCAGAACAGGATCGTATATTCGAAGGCGCGGTCGCCGATCACCGCTTTCGGATCGATGGCGAGCCAGCCGCGAGCCTCGAAATCGAGGACATTGTCGTGATGCAGGTCGGCATGGAGCGGCAGGATCTCCTGCTGGGCGGGCAGGAGCATGCTCGCCTCCGCCGCAGCGCGAGCGAGCAGGCCGCCGTGCTTCGCCGCCGCCGGAAACAGGTCCCTGAACCAGGTGTCGAGCGCGATCAGTCCGGCTGGCGCCGGGCCGCGCGGTTTCTGAAGAGCCGCAATGGCGTCGCAGAGGATGACGGTGGCGTCGGCGTCTCCCGTGGCGCCGCTGCGGGCCATGGCTGCCAGCGAGCGCTTTCCGGTGGCACGCTCGATCAGCATGGCCTCGCCGTTCTCGCTGCGGGCGAGCAGGCGGGCGGCGCCGTCGCCGTTCCAGTATTCCAGCGGCAGGTAGCCGCGCCGCTCGTCCTCGACCTCGGGCAGCTTCAGCATGGCAGGCGCGCTGCCTTGCAGGACGGGCAGCAGGTGGCTGGCATGGGTCCTGATCGGCTCGCCGTCCGGAACGAGACCCCAGCGGATCAGCCAGGGGTCGAAAACCTTCACGGAGATGTCGCTCATCCGCGCCCGATGACCGGGAACTGCTCGGCCTCGTAGATCTGGCCGGAGACTGGCGCGCTGTCCTCGGAGAGCCAGAAGGCGGTATGGGCGGCGATCTCCTCCGGCTGCATGATCCGGCCGGTCGGGGCGTCGCGCAGCGGCAGGTGGTTCTGCCAGCCGGGCTTGCGACCCTCGCGCTGCTGGGTCGCGTCCTCGTTGGCGGTCCAGGTCCAGCCGACATTGAGCTGGTTGGCGCGGATGCGTTCGGGGCCGAGCGTATTGGCGAGGTTGCGCGTCATCGTCATCAGCGCGCCCTTCGACATCGAATAGACCGTGAGGTTGGAGAGGCCGCAATAGGCGTTGATCGAGCCGACGGTGACGATCGCACCGGGCGATTTCTGGGCGCGGAAGGCGCGGATGGCAGCCTCGGCGCAAAGCAGGGGCGCGCGGGTGTTGATCGCGAACATATGGTCGAAGAAGGCCGCTGTGGTCTCGGTCAGGATGCCGCGCGGGTAGATGCCGGCATTGTTGACGAGCCCGTCGATGCGGCCGAAGGCTGCGATCGTTGCATCGACGATGGCTTGCGCGGTCGCGGGCTCCGCGAGATCGCCGGTCACACCGGCGGAGACCGTGCCGAGCTTGGCGACGGCGGCATCGACTTCGGCGGCGTCGCGGCCGTGGATCAACACCCTGGCGCCCTCAGTGACGAGACGCTCGGCCATCGCGAAGCCGATGCCGGTGGAGGAGCCGGTGACGAGGATGGCCTTGCCTGCTAGTCCGCGCATGGGAAGCGTCCGTGTCTGGTTCGGGAGGTCGGAATGATCGTGAAGCGAATCGTCGCGAACATCGCAACCGCGGAGCCAGGGTTGGCGCAAGCGTTCTATGGCGATCTCTTCGGCCTCACGCTCGCCATGGATCATGGCTGGATTCAGACTTATGCGGCTGAAGTCGTATCGGGCGCGCCGCAACTGAGCTTCGCCTCCGAGGGCGGCTCGGGCGCGCCGGTGCCCGATCTCTCGATCGAGGTCGACGATCTCGATGCGGTGCTCGATCGAGCGCGTGCCGCCGGTCATGCGATCACATATGGTCCGGTCGACGAGCCCTGGGGTGTCCGGCGCTTCTTCCTGCGCGACCCGTTCGGGCGGCTCGTCAACGTGCTGGCCCATCGGGCCTGAGCCGGGCTGTGGAGAAGCGTAGCAGAGACTGGCCTGGCGGCCGGCGCAGGCCTATTTTGAGGTCATGTCCCTTCATCTGCTCAAGCTCTGCGTCGGCGCCGAATCGATCGTTGATCTTGAGGAATGGATCGCGGAACGCCAGGCGCAGCGCCGTGCCCGCGGCGAGCCGGCCGAGCAATTGCACACCACGCGGATGGTGCCGAAGAAGATCGAGGAGATTCTCAGCGGCGGCTCGCTCTACTGGGTGATCAAGGGCCAGATCTCGGCCCGCCAGCGCCTGATGGATATCCGCCCCTTCACCGACGCGGACGGCATCGGCCGCTGCCATCTGGTGATGGAGCCGATCGTGGTGCCGGTCGAGCCGCGGCCGTTCCGCCCCTTCCAGGGCTGGCGCTACCTGCAGGCGAAAGACGCGCCGCGAGATCTCTCCGAGCATGGCGGCGATCTCGGCGAGATGCCGGAAGAGCTGCGGCGCGAGCTGGCGGGGCTGGGATTGTTGTAGCAGGCAGGCCGCGCATCAGCGCGGTTCGGTTGTATCGGATACGGCTGGAGCCGGCGTGGCGAGGTCCCGGGTGCAGCGGGCGAGCAGTTCCGTGCTGCGTGTCAGGAAGTCGGTGACGGCCTGTAACGTCTGGTCGTCGAAGCTCGACCAAAGCGCCTGCATCGCGATCCTGCGCGGCTCATAGGCGGCCTCGATCGGGGCTGTCGCTGCCCGCACGACGCTGATCAGCATCCGCCTCCGATCGGCTGCGTCCCTGCGACGGGTGACATAGCCACGCCGTTCCAGTCGATCGATGAGCGCCGTGACCGAACCCGAGGTCAGGCCGGTGGCGGCAGCGAGTTCGCCGGCCGTGACGGTTTCGCGCAGGAAGACGAGGTCGAGCACCTCCAGATCAGTCGGGTGCAGCCCGACATGCCTGGCCATGGCGGCGCCGCTGAGCACGCTCTGCGCGCCCATGCGCCTGACGGCCTCACCAAGCTGCCGCAAGAGCGCGTCCTTGTCGCGATCCGACATGGCGGGTCAGATGCCGGTGCCGTGGAGCGCTGTCCGGAACGCCATGAGCAAGGCTGCCAGCGTCGCGAGATCGAGGGGCATTCGCAGGCGGCTCCGGCTGGTCCAGCGCCGCGCCGCTTCGAGCGATACGTCGTCAGCCCTCGCGCGTTCGAAGGCGAGGGCCTTGGGGATGAAGTCCAGCGCCGACCAGATGCGCATCGCTGCATGGATGGCGAGGGCGATCAGAAGCCATTGCCGAATGCCGGCTGCCTGCCAGGCCGCCACCAGCGCGGCGATCAGCAGAAGCTCGAACACGGCATGCGCCGCTATCCAGAAGCGTTTGCGGGACACTCCGCCATGCTGGGGCTGCACCAGAGACGGGCGGTGCGGCCAGGCCGGATCGAGCACGGCGAACTCGTAAAGCCCGCCGCCGATGCCGATCGCCGCCGCCAGGATCGCCATGCCGATGAGCACCTCCATGGGCGTTGCCTCCGTCCTGCGCCGGTCACTTGAAGGGGTTTTGCCGATACTGCCCCGATTTATCTTGACGATCAAGATAAATCGGGAAGGCTCTCTTGCTTCCGCGAGCCGGCGAAGAGTGGCGTTGCCGCCGCTAGACGGGAATATTGTCGAGCAGGCGCGTGCTGCCGATGCGGGCGGCGAGGATCAGGCGGATCGGCCCATCCGCCAGCGAGGCGATCGGCGCCAGCGTCTCGGCATGGCGCGCTTCCAGGTAGTCGAGCTCGAAGCCGGCGGTGATGATCGCGTTCTGGGCCTCGGTGACCGCCTTGAGCAGGTCGTCGCGGTTGCGCAGGCGGGCGGCGAGATCCTGCATCACCTGATGCAGCAGGGGCGCCAATGCCCGGTGCTCCTCCGAGAGATAGCGGTTGCGCGAGGACATGGCGAGGCCGTCGGCCTCGCGGATCGTCGGGAGCGGGATGACGTCGATGCCGAGGTCGAGATCAGCGGCCATGCGGGTCACGACCTTGAGCTGCTGGTAGTCCTTCTCGCCGAAGATCGCATGGTCGGCGCGCGACTGCGTGAAGAGCTTGCAGCAGATCGTCGCGACGCCCTCGAAATGCGTCGGGCGGAAGCGGTCCTCCAGTCCGACGGCAGCGGGGCCCAGAAGCAGGACGCGGGTCGCGAAGCCGGCCGGGTACATTTCCTCGACGGCGGGAAAGAAGACCGCATCGGCACCGGCCGCGACGAGCTTGGCGCAATCGTCGTCGAAGGTGCGCGGGTATTTCTTGAAGTCCTCATGCGGGGCGAATTGCGTCGGGTTGACGAAGATCGTGACGATGACGCGCTTCGCATGGCGCTGGCCTTCCGTGACCAGCGCGATATGGCCCTCGTGCAGCGCGCCCATGGTCGGCACCAGCGCAACCTTTTCGCCGGCAGCGTGCCAGCCGGCGACGGCCTCGCGCATCGCGGCAACCGTCTCGAAGATCGTGATTCCAGTCACTCGCGCATCCTCCGTTCGGCGCACGGGTAGCAAATGCGGCCGCCATGGCCAATATCAGGGCCAGGGGATGATTCAGACGGATCGAAGGGGTCGATGAGCGAGAGGAAGGACCGTGCGGTCGGCAAGGCGGGAGCGACCGCGCCGGCGACGCATTCGCAGCCGGGCGAGATCGACCGTTTCCTCGGTGCGGCGAAGCAGCTTGCGCCGCTGGCGAGCGGGCAGGCGGGGCGACTGGTCTTCGCGCTCGACGCCACGATGAGCCGCCAGCCGACTTGGGACCTCGCCTGCTCGCTGCAGGCGCGGATGTTCGAGGTCACCTCCAGGACATCGGAATCTGGCGGCGGGCTCGCGGTGCAGCTCGTCTATTTCCGGGGCATCGGCGAATGCCGCGCGTCGGGCTGGGTCGGCGAGCCCGCGCGCTTGACCGGGCTGATGCGCGGTATCGCCTGCGAGGGCGGGCAGACCCAGATCGCCCGCGTGCTGCGCCATGTCCGCGACGAGGCGAAGGCCGTGCCGGTGCGGGCCTTCGTCTATGTCGGCGATGCGATGGAGGAGGATGTCGATGCGCTGGCGGCGCTTGCGGGAGAGCTCGGCCTGCGCGGGATCCGCGGCTTCGTCTTCCAGGAGGGGCATGATCCGGCGGCCAGCGGCGCCTTCGCGACGATCGCGCGATTGACCGGCGGCGCCCATGCCCGCTTCGACGTGAACGCGCCGGGCTCGCTGCTCGACCTCCTGCGCGGTGCGGCGGCCTATGCTGCCGGCGGACGCGAGGCGATGCTGCGGCTCGCCGGCTCGAATACGACCGTGAAAGGGTTGATCGCTGCCATGGATGGAGGCCACCGGTGAGCCTGCTTTACGGCGTTGCCGTGCTGATCCTGGTCTGGTGGCTGGCGAAGCTCTTTGCCGGATCGAATCCCAAGGTGCTGGCGCGGCTGGCGAAGACCGGTGGTGGTGTCGTTGCGCTCGGCGTGGCCGGGCTCCTGATGCTGCGCGGCCGGATGGACATGGCGATCTTCCTCGGCGGTGTCGGCGCCTGGCTGCTCGGCTGGAGCGCGACCGGGCCGGGCGGCATCCGCTTTCCCTGGGCCGATCGGGCCGGCCCGACCGCGGGCGCGACCTCGAAGGTCAGCTCCACCCTGCTGGAGATGGAGCTCGACCACGACAGCGGCGGGATGAGTGGCCGCGTCACGGCCGGCCCCTATGCCGGGCGGGTGCTCGACAGCCTGGGCGCGGACGATCTCGCCGCGCTGATGCGCGACTGCCTCACCCGCGATCCGGACGGAGCGCGGCTGCTAGAGGCATATCTCGACCGCCGGTCGCCCGGCTGGCGTGAAGACGCTCAGCGTGATGGAGACGCGGGGCAGGGCGGCGCGCCGGGCGCGGGCGCGATGTCGCAGCAGGAGGCCTACGATATCCTGGGGCTTCAGGCGGGGGCGGGCGAGGAGGCGGTCCGCGAAGCCCACCGGGCCCTGATGAAGCGCATCCACCCGGATGCCGGTGGCACCAGCGGCCTTGCCGCTCGCGTCAACCAGGCCAAGGACGTCCTTATGAAGCAGCGATAGGGACGGGCTCTGGGAGTGGGTCTGCGACATCTCGTGAACTCCTTTCCCTGGTCCTCGTTCAGCTGCGCGTGGCGAAGCAGGAGAAGCCGCCGCGCTTCAGCTTGTTGCAGGCGTTCTGCGCATCCTTCGAGTCGTCGAAGCCGGCGAAACGTGCCCGGAACAGGGTGGAGCCGCCCTTCTCGACCTTCTCGGTGAAGGGCGAGGCGCTGGCGAGCGAGGCCGAGGCCTTTGCCTTGGCACGAGCCAGGATTTCCTTGGCCTTGCCCTCGTCATCGGTGGCGCCGAGCTGGATCACCCATTTGCCGGAGGCGATGACGGCGGCCTGGTGCGACAGGACCGGTGCCGGCTCCGGAGCCTGCATCCTGGCGGGGGCCGCTTCAGCCTTGCGGGCAACCGGGGCCTCGGCCTTGGCTTCGGCGATCTTGACCGGCTCGGCGACCGGCTCAGGCACCTTGGCGATCGAGGAGGTGACGTCGACATTCGCCGGCGGGCGCAGGACCTTCGCGTCGGCTGGCTGGGCGCCGATCGACCAGCGCATGGCGGACGGCGTCGTCGTGGCAGCGACGGGGCGCATGCCGGAGATCTGCAGCGGCCTGCCACCGGCGACCGCGATCGGGCGCGGCGGCGCGATCGGCGTGGTGGTCGGCATCGGGGCATAGGCGCGGGCGGCGGCCGGGAGGGCCTGCGGCTCTTCAGCCTGCTGGCGCGGGCGCGGCACCGGGATCGGCGCCGGCTCGGCGGCGGCCTGCTGGATGGGAAGCGAGCGCGGCCGCTCTTCCGGCGCCGGAGCCTCGGCGACCATCACCGAGGCGCGGCCGCTGGTCGAGGCGCGGGGCAGGCTGGCAAGCACGAGATCGGTCATGATCTTGTCGCGCGAGGCGCCGGACCGACCGCCGAGTACGACCGAGACGACATGCCGGCCTTCCGACCTGGCCGAGGTCATCAGGTTGAAGCCGGAGGCGCGGGTGTAGCCGGTCTTGATGCCGTCGACGCCCTCGACCTTGCCGAGCAGACGGTTATGGCCGCGGATGGTGCGGCTGCCATACTGGAACGCCCGCATCGAGAAGAGCGGGTAGTATTTCGGGAAGCGCTCCTGGATGGCGCGGGCGAGGATCGTGAGGTCGCGCGCCGTCGTGATGTTCGGCGGGGAATGGGGCAGGCCGTGCGGGTTGTAGAAGCGGGTGGAGCCCATGCCGAGCGAGCGGGCCTTGCGCGTCATCTGGTCGGCGAAAGCCTCTTCGGAACCGGCGATGTTCTCTGCGACGACGACCGAGGAATCGTTGGCGGAAAGCGTGATCATGCTCTTGATCGCGTCCTCGACCGCGATGGTCGAGCCGGCGCGCAGGCCGAGCTTGGTCGGCGGCTGCGAGGCCGCATACGACGAGACCTTGAGCTCGGAATCCATGGTGAAGCGGCCGCGCTCCATCTGCTCGAACAGCATGTAGAGCGTCATGACCTTGGTCAGCGAGGCCGGAATGCGGGCGGCATCCTCGTTGACCGCATGCAGCGTGCGGCCGGTCTTCGCGTCGACCACCATCGCGGCATAAGGAGGGGTATAGCCGCCGCCTGCGTGACGGCGCTTGCGCGCCTCCGCAGGAGAGGACACGATCGTGGCCGCAATGGCGGCGACACCGACCAGACCCGCAACGGTTCGCAGACGCGACCGCCGCAACCCAACGCAACCAGACAACATGAACCCGCCTCGAACTCGCAACCATGGGCCGATCCCGCGCCTGGCTCATCGTGGCGCAGGGGACACAGTTGGAGAGGTTAGGCGGATGCGGTTACGGAGCCGTTAAAACTTGAACGGTTGCTAACGGAACGATCTGCGTTTGGTGCATTGCAGCGTTCTCTTGACATTCATGCTGCAATGCACAATATGCAGTCAGTCCCCGGTGGTGATCACGGTCACACGACCTTGGGGCGACATATCGGGCCGATCCGGCCTATCACCTGAGGCGGCACCGCAGAGTGCCGAGGAGACGACCCATGATCCAGCAGTTCGAGACCATCCAGAAGGCTTCCAAGGACAACGTCGACGCCGCGCTGAAGGCTTTCGGCGCCACCTCGAAGGGCGTGCAGACGATCGCCGTCGAGACCACCGACTATGCCAAGAAGTCCTTCGAGGCCGGCACCGCCACGCTCGAGAAGCTCGCTGGCGTGAAGACCTTCGACAAGGCCCTCGAGATCCAGGCTGATTTCGTCAAGACCTCGTTCGAGGGCGCCGTTGCCCAGCTGACCAAGATGGGCGAACTCTACACCGCTCTCGCCAAGGACGCCTACAAGCCGTTCGAAGGCATCGTCTCGAAGGCCGTCCCGGCCGCTTCGAAGGCGTGATTTCAGCCGGCGGCTGGAAGGCTGCCAGAGCTTACGTGAGTTCAGTTGCTTTTTTGAGAGCCCCGGCCCGCAAGGCCGGGGTTTTTCGTTGGCGGTATTGCTTCCTGTTCGGCACGCACGGGAAGCCGCCTGGCCTGAAAGCCTGTCTTGGATTGCTCGAAGCCGGCGGCCTCGTAGAAGGCCAGCGTGGCCGGCTTCTTCGAGCCCGTCATCAGCATCGCCTTGTAGCATCCGGCGGCCCAGGTACGATCGAGAGCAGCCTTCAGGATCGCCTTTCCCAGCCCGCGGTTGCGATGGCCGGCGTCGGTAACGACATTCTCGATCAGCGCATAGGGCGTTCCGCCCCGGGTCAGGTTCGGGATGACGATCACGGTGCAGCTCGCGACCAGATCGGTGCCGAGGAGGCCGATCAGGACGGCGCTGCCCTCAAAATTCCGTAGCCGACCCAGAATATCCGCCGCCTCGTCATCCGGGCAGCGCGCGTCGTCCGGAACGAGGTGGCGGTAGAGATCGAGAAGCGCGGGCAGGTCGGCCTGCTCCGCTGGGCGAATGACGAGTTCGGTCATGCCGCAGGGATAGACGATCCCGCCGCTCATGAAAAACCCCGGCCGAGGGCCGGGGTTTTCAATGCAGCAGAATGTGCCTGAGATCTCCGGCCTCAAGCCGGAAGGACGACGACCTTCGTCTTCACCGGCGTCTGATCGTAGAGATCGATCATGTCCTGGCTCAGCAGGCCGACGCAGCCGCTGGTGATGCCGGAGCCAATCGATTCCTCGTCGCTCGAGGCATAGATCGTGTAGAGCGTGTATTTGCCGTTCTGATAGAGATGCAGCGTACGGGCTCCGAGCGGGTTGTCGAGACCTCCCGGCATGCCGCGCGCGTATTTGGCAGCCTCGGGCTGGCGCTTGATCATTTCCGGCGGGGGCGTCCAGGTCGCCCATTCGGATTTGCGCCCGACATAGGCGTCGCCGTTCCAGCGGAAGCCGTCGCGGCCGACATTGGCGCCGTAGCGGGTGGCGTTTCCGTCGCCCTCGATGCGATAGACGTAGTAATTGGCCGGATCGACGATGATGGTGCCGGGCTCTTCCTTGCTCTCGTAGCGGACGGTGCGGCGCCAGTATTTCCGATCGACCTTGGTGACGTCCGCGGCCGGGATCGCGAATTTCTTGTCGGGTACGGGTCCGTACATCTGCTGCGCTTCGGCGAGGCTCATGCCGTCGCCGGCGCAGCCGCCGAGCCCCAGCGCGCCGAGGCTGACGGCCGAACCGACCAGAAACGAGCGGCGGTCGACAAGCCCCGACCGGCGCCCGAACGAAGCCACCTCGCCGACACCGGCATTCCTACCATCGATGATCATGATTTTGGACTTCCCATGTCCTGACTGCCGCACAAGGCGATGCTCCCGCATACACCTGTCGAATGTCTTAACCAACCCGAGATTGCCGTCAGACGAGACGGCTGGCAAGCGCGAGCCTTCGCTGCGCAGGACTGGCGCTGCGCCGGAGCCGATCGCGTCTACGCGGCTTGGCAGGGCGATCGCGTCTCGCTGGGCCTCATCCAATCCGATCGCCGGCCTCGGCATCCGCATGGCCCAGGAAACGACATCCGATGAACGTCGCGAGACAGTATGGATGTCCGGCCGAGCCAACATCGTGATCCGAGTTGAGGTTCGTGCGCGCTTAGCCATGGCGCCGCTAAGCAATAGTTTGCTCCGGCTCTCCGATGAGCAACGGTATATTACCATGGGTCAAGTTGGGGCGATTTATTCCAGTGGTTTTGATTTGAATTGTTGCACCCGGGCTTAAGTATGCGCAAAATTCGGCGCTGGACTGGAGAAAAAGACCCTCCCAATATTGGCTGATAATGATCGGTGAGTCGTGCGGATACCGAACGCGATGATCGGTTATCCGGCATGCGACGCGAAGGGGACAGGGAATTGCCCAATCTCAACCGCGCACGCTCTTTTACCTGGCTGTCAACCACCTCGTTGCTCGCCACAGCAATGCTGTCGGGCACGGCCGCAGCAGGATGCGGCGCAACATCCGCTGGCAACGATACCGTCGTCTGCGATGCGGGCCCGCCCGATCCGACGCTCGCCCCGGTCGACCTCCAGGCTGGCGACGACCTTCTCACCGTCAACGGCGGCACCTACAGCGCCGGCATCACGGGGGGAGCGGGAACCAAGACGGTCGTCATCGCCGGCGGCAGTATCGCGAGCTATCTCAACACGATCGGCACCAGCCTGATCACCTTCCCGGCGGGCAGCACCGCGACAATCACCGGCGGCGTCACGACCGGCCCTGGCGCCGACCGTTTCGAGATCAACGCCGGCACGGTCGGCGGCGCGGTCAGCCAGGGGAGCGGCATCGACAGCTTCATCATGACCGGGGGCAGCATCGGCTCGCTGGCCCAGGGCGACCAGCGCGACACCTTCTTCATGTCCGGCGGCACGATCGTCGGCGCCTTCGAGGACGGCGACGTCGCCGTCATGACCGGCGGCACCATCGGCCGCGTCGACATGAAGCTCGACAACAACGTCTTCGACATGTCCGGCGGCCGGATCAACGGCAATCTGGTGACCGGCTTCGGCAATGACACGATCACGATCTCGGGCGGCTCGATCGGCGGCAATATCAGTGTCAGCGGCGGCACCGACAGCGTCACCGTGACCGGCGGTGCGATCGGCGGCGAGATCCGGATGAGCACCGGCGCGGATACCTTTCTGTGGCAGGGCGGCGGTACGATCGGCGGCCTGATCGATATGGGCACCGACAACGACACGGTGACACTGCGAAACCTGGGCGCCGGCACGATTTCTCCGACGCAGCGCATTGCAGGCGGCGACGGCACCGACCTGCTGATACTTGCCGGGAACGGCCCAGCCTCCGTCAGCGCAAGCTCGATCACCGGCTTCGAGATTCTGAACAAGATCGAGCCGGGAACGTGGACCCTCGATGGCTCGCTGACCGATATCCAGGTGGCGACAGTGCAGCAGGGCACGCTGCGCCTCATCGGCAACAACGCTGCCTATATCGGCCGGATGATCGTCGATCCGGCCGGCACGCTCGAAGGCCCGGCGCAGGGAATCACCCCGGCGGTGACGAATAACGGCCTCGTTCGCTTCACGCAGCCGGATGTCGCAACCTATGCCGGGACGATCAGCGGCACCGGCGCGGTCGAGAAGACCGGGGCGGGCACGACGATCCTGACCGGGTCCAACAGCTATTCCGGCGGCACCACCATCACCCAGGGCACGCTTCAGCTCGGTGCGGGAGGGACCAGCGGCAGCATTCTCGGCAATGTCAGCAATAGTGGCAGGCTTGCTTTCAACCGTTCCGACATCCTCACGTTCGCGGGCACGGTCTCGGGCATGGGCGCGCTCGCCCAGATCGGCTCGGGCACGACGGTGCTGACGGCAAACAATCCCTATTCCGGCACAACGACCGTCTCCGCCGGCACCCTGGCCGTCGGCAATGCGGCCAACCCGGCGGCTGCACTCTCCGGCGGCGGGGCCGTCTCCGTCGCATCCGGCGCGACGCTCGGCGGCTATGGCAGCGTGGCGGGATCGGTCAGCAACAACGGCCGGATCGCGGTGGCCGACGCCGTGGCGGCTTTCGCCGGGAGCGCCAAGGGCAATTTCACCATCGGCGGCACGCTCACCAATGCCGGCCTGGCACAGGTCGGCGGCAGCGGGATCGGCAATACGCTGACGGTCTCGAACTATATCGGCCAGAGCGGCACCGTCGCGCTGAACACCTTCCTGGGCACGGATGGATCGCCCTCGGATCGGCTCGTGATCGATGGCGGCACTGCGAGCGGCACGTCACGGCTTGCGATCACCAATGTCGGCGGGCCCGGAGCCACCACGACAGGCAACGGTATCCTGGTGGTCGACGCCATCAACGGCGCAACGACGAATGCAGGGGCCTTCGCGCTGGCGGGGCCGGTTGCGGCCGGCGCTTATGAGTATGTCCTGTTCCACGGCGGCGCGACGGCGGGCTCGACACAGAACTGGTATCTGCGCAACCAGATCGAGCCGGTGGCTCCGGATGTGACGCCGCCGGTCGCCGCTCCGGGGAGCCCTTCGTTGCCGCCGGCGCCGCCCGCCGGTTCGGCACCGGTCCCGCTCTACCGGCCTGAGGTGCCTGTCTATGCGGCCATTCCGGCCACGGCACGCCGTCTCGGCCTGGCGACGCTCGGGACGTTCCATCAGCGGAGGGGCGAGCAGAGCCTGCTTAGCAGTCAGGGGAGCTTCTCGGCGGGTTGGGGGCGCGTCTTCGGCGAGCGCATGGATCAGCGCTGGTCCGGCACCGTCGACCCCGAGTTCAACGGCCGTATCTGGGGTCTCCAGACCGGCCTCGATCTCCTTGCCATCGATCGGGCGAGCGGGCACCGCGACAGCTTCGGTCTGTTTTACGGATTTGCCCGCGCCGAGGGCGATATTCGGGGCTTCGCACTCGGCCAGCTCCGCAGCAAGGTCGGCAAGCTCGATCTCGATTCGAACAGCCTGGGCGCCTACTGGACGCATGTCGGCCCGTCAGGCTGGTATCTGGACACGGTCGTGATGCATAGCTGGCTCGATGGCAGCGGTGGCTCGGACCGTGGGGTGCGCGCCGATATCGGCGGCTCGGCCGTCACCGCCTCGGTGGAAGGCGGCTATCCGCTGGCTCTCGGCGCAGGTTTCGTGCTGGAGCCACAGGCGCAACTGATCTGGCAACACCTCTCGCTGGACCGAACCCGGGACCGGTTTTCCGCAGTTTCCTTCGACGATGGCGACAGCTTCACCGGCCGTATCGGCGCCCGCCTGCAGACGAGCTTCCTGATCGGCTCCTCACAGATCCAACCCTATCTCACCGCCAATCTCTGGCACAATTTCAGCCGCACCGACAAAGTCACATTCGACGCGGTCGATGTGATCCCGACCCGATTCCGGGGCTCGTCCCTCGAGGTCGGCGGCGGGATCGTCGCTAAAGTAACCTCCAACGTCAGTCTCTATGCCGCGGGCGGCTATACGACTGCGCTTGGCGATGACAAGGGTCACAGCATCCAGGGCAACCTTGGCCTGCGCGTCACCTGGTAGGCATCTCAAGCTGAAGGTCGTGCTCTGCGGAGCGTGAATTCCAGCATGGCCACGCGAGGGTCGAAATCAGGCTGTGCCCAGGCCGGCGGCTTTTCGTCCCGTACACGGCGGCGCATGGCCGTTTCCTGATTTGAACCGATTGAAAACACCGGCGGTTGGGGGCATCTCTAGAGACGTGCGCCGCCGTCGCGGCGCCGAGAGGTTCCGGTTTCCGCCATGCTCGACAAATCCGCGCCGCCCCGCACGCTCAAGCTCAACGCTGCCGACAACGTCGTCGTCGCGGTCGATCCCGTCGATCTCGGCGTGACGGCGGCCGGGGTCGAGGCGCTGAAGCGCATTCCGCGCGGGCACAAGATGGCGATCGTGCCGATCGCCAAGGACCAGCCGATCCGCAAGTTCGGCCAGATCATCGGCTTCGCGACGGCCGATATCGTGCCGGGCGATTGGGTGCACGAGCACAATACCGGCTTCCACGCCTTCGATCGCGACTATGCCTTCGCTGCGGAGGCAAAACCCGAATTCGTCCTGCCGGTCGAGCAGCAGGCGACCTTCGAGGGCTTCCGCCGCGCCAATGGCAAGGCCGGCACGCGCAACTATGTGGGCATCCTGACCTCGGTGAACTGCTCGGCCTCGGCCGCGCGCTTCATGGCCGAGGAGGTGAAGCGCTCCGGGCTGCTGGCCGACTATCCCAATGTCGACGGCGTGATCGCGCTGACCCACGGCACCGGCTGCGGCATCGACTACAACGGCGAGAGCTTCGAGGTGCTGAAGCGGACGACCTGGGGCTATGCCTGCAACCCGAACATGGCGGCGGTGCTCGTCGTCGGCCTCGGCTGCGAGGGCTTCCAGATCAGCCGCATGAAGGAAGCTTATGGCGTCACGGAAAGCGACGTCTTCCGCACCCTGACGATCCAGGAGACCGGCGGCACGAAGAAGGCGGTCGCCGCCGGCATCGATGCGCTGAAGGTGATGCTGCCGATCGCCAACAAGGCGGTGCGCGAGACGGTGCCGGCCTCCGAACTGATGCTGGCCCTGCAATGCGGCGGCTCGGACGGCTATTCCGGCATCACCGCCAATCCGGCGCTGGGCGCGGCCGTCGATATCCTCGTCGAGCACGGCGGCACGGCGATCCTCTCCGAGACGCCAGAGATCTATGGCGCCGAGCATCTGCTGACGCGCCGCGCGGCGACGCGCGAGGTCGGCGAGAAGCTCGTCGGCATTATCAAGTGGTGGGAGGATTACACCGCGCGCGCCCGGATGAGCATGAACAACAACCCCTCGCCGGGGAACAAGGCGGGCGGGCTCACCACGATCCTGGAGAAGTCGCTGGGCGCGGCTGCCAAGGGCGGTACCAAGACGCTCTCGGCCGTCTACCACTATGCCGAGCCGGTGAAGGCGAAGGGCTTCGTCTACATGGACACCCCCGGCTACGACCCGGTCTCGGCGACAGGCCAGGTGGCGGGCGGCGCCAATATCCTCGCCTTCACCACGGGTCGCGGCTCGGCTTATGGCTGCAAGCCGACGCCCTCGGTCAAGCTCGCGACCAACACGCCGATGTATCTGAAGCAGACCGACGACATGGACATCAATTGCGGCGATGTGCTCGACGGCGTGACGCTGGAGGAAAAGGGTCGCGAAATCTTCGACTACCTGCTGCGCGTCGCTTCGGGCGAGCACTCCAAGTCGGAAGAGATGGGTTACGGCGATGCCGAGTTCGTGCCCTGGCAGATCGGCGCGACGATGTAGTTTTTCAGCGCGCCGATTGAACCCGGCGCGCGGTCGAGGCGACCAAGAATGGCTCCGGCGCTGCCGGGGCCATTTCTTTTGTCGGCTCGGATCTCCATGAAGACCTTTTTTCTCGTCACCATCCCGCGCGTCCTGCTCGGGGTGATCTTCCTCATCAGCGCCGTCGACGGCTTCTGGTGGCTCGCCACGGGCATGAACCTGATCCATCCGCCGACCAGCCCGCGTGGCGTCGTGTTCGAGACCGCCCTGCAGGATTCCGGCTTCCTCTGGCCCTTCCTGAAGGCGGTTAATCTCACTGGCGCGCTCAGCCTGATCGCGAATGTCGTGCCGGCCTTCGGCTTGGCGCTGATTGCGCCCGTGATGGCGGTGATCGTGCTGTTCCACGCCACGATCAACCCGCAGGGCCTGCCGGTCGCGGTCATTCTCGTGGTGCTGGGCTCGATGCTGGTCTGGGCCTATCGCGATCGCTATGCGGCGCTGTTCCGGTAAGCCTGCGACCCATTCTTGCGTCATGGTCGGGCTTGTCCCGACCATCCACATCTTCCTTCAGCGCGGGCGGTGTTCAAGACGTGGATGCTCGCCACAAGGGCGAGCATGACGGCGCGGCTGGCCTGTCTGTCAGAGCGAAAAGCCTGTCAGCCGCTCGCGCAACCCTTCGATCCTGTCGGCCGCGACATTGGCGATGGCGATGCGCAGGTGGTTCTCCTGTCCCGGGCCGAAATACGGGCCGGGCAGGGCGAGCACGCCGCAATCCGCGACGAGGCGGCGCGCCACCTCGGCCGCCTTCACGCCCTCGAAGGGGTGCGCGACATAGGCGAAATAGGCGCCGGCCGAGAGCACGCGCCAGCCGTTGAGCGGTGCCATCGCCTGGCGGAAAAGATCAGCACGGGCGTTGATCTCGGCGCGGTTGCGCTCGCGCCAGTCGCGGATGCCGTCGATACCCCAGGTCACGGCGGCCTGGCCGGCCCGGACCGGGCTGATCTGGACGCAGTCGAGCACCTTGCCGATCTGGGCGAGCGCCGGCTCGCCGGCCGTGATCGCGCCAAGGCGCCAGCCGGGAATCGCATAGGCCTTCGAGAAGCTGTAGAGGCCGATCACCGAATCCTGCCAGCTCGTTGTGGCGAAGACTTCATGCGGCTTCGCAACGTCCGCGGGCAGGAAATCGCGATAGGTCTCGTCCAGTACAAGCCAGATGCCGCGCCTTGCGCAGAGCGCGGCGAAGGTTGCGATGGTCTCAGGCGAATAGACCGCGCCGGTCGGGTTGTTGGGTGTTACCAGCACGATCGCGCGGGTGCGCTCGTCGATCAACGCCTCGGCGGTCGCGGCATCCGGCACGAAGCCGGCTTCCGGCGCGCAAGGCAGCGGGCGGGCCTCGACGCCGAGCATGGTCAGCGTCATCTCATGGTTGAAGTACCAGGGTGTCGGCAGCAGCACGTTGTCGCCGGCCCGCGCCAGCGCCATCATCGTCACGACATAGGCCTGGTTGCAGCCCGAGGTGATCGCGACCTCGGTCGGCTTGAAGGTCGTGCCGTAGATGCGGGAGATCTCGGCGGCATAAGCCTCGCGCAAGCTCGCATCGCCGGTGATGCCGCCATAGCGCGTGTTGCCGGGCTCGGCCGCCGCAATGGCGAGCTTTTCGAGCAGAGCGGGCGGGGGCGGGGCGCCGGGCACCGCCTGCGAGAGATCGATCAGCGGGCCGCGGGCGCCGCCATAGGCGCGGGCCCAGCCTTGCGCCTCCGGGATCGGCGGCGTGCCGGTATCGATGAGATCGGGATTGAGCGAGGGGCTGGCGGTCGTCGGCATGGTCTCTCTGATTTGCTGCGTGCGTGCGCTGGCGTCAATCGCCTTGGAAGCGCAGCAAACCCGCGCCATATCTGGAGCACTTCCAATCCAGCGATCGGGCGAATGCATGCAGGACGAGACCGAGGATGCCATCGCGGCGTTGCATGCGCTGCTCGACCGGGCGGACAGCATCGTCAGCTTCACTGGCGCCGGCATCTCGACTGAGTCCGGCGTGCCGGATTTCCGCACACCCGGTTCGCCCTGGATGGTCAACAAGCCGATCCCCTACGATGCCTTCGTCGAGAGCCGCGAGGTCCGTATCGAGGCCTGGCGCCGCAAATTTACGATGGACGACCATTATCGCGGCGCCGCGCCGAACAGCGGCCATCAGGCGCTGGCCCGGCTGGTGGCGGAGGGGCGTTCGCCCGCCATCGTCACCCAGAATATCGATGGTTTGCACCAGGCTTCCGGCGTGCCCGAGGACAAGGTGATCGAGCTGCACGGCAACGGCACCTATGCGACCTGTCTGAACTGTGGCTGGCGGCATGAGCTGGCGGCGATCCGGCCCGCTTTCGAGGCCACCGGCGAGCCGCCGGAATGCACGATCTGCGCCGGACCGGTGAAATCGGCGACGATCTCCTTCGGGCAGGCGATGCCGCAGGAGGCGATGAAGCGGGCGCAGGGGTTCGCGCTGGAATGCGATCTCTTCCTCGTCGTCGGTTCGTCGCTCGTGGTCTATCCGGCCGCGACGCTGCCGGTGATCGCCAAGCGACAGGGCGCCAAGCTCGTCATCCTCAACCGCGAGCCGACGGAGCTCGATCCGGTGGCCGATCTCGTCATCCGCGCCGAGAGCGGGGCGGTGCTGGGAGGGCTCGCTTCCAGACCCGGATGATGTGGACGATTTTTCGGGGGCTGTTTCCTGAATCCGCAGCAATGGTATCGTGACAGCGCGAATCAAGCGTTGTGCGTGGGGGTGAGCGGCACATGTCCGACGAATTCGGTGAGAGCGGGCGGCCACCGATGGGTCCCATCCAGTCACTCAATCGCGTCGTGCGGCTCGATGGGGCGGGCGATCACGCGCCGGAGGTGCCGGTCGAGGTCACCGGCTACGTCAAGTGGTTCGACGTCTCCAAGGGCTATGGCTTCGTCGTTCCGGAGGCGGGCGGCGCCGACGTTCTGCTCCATGTCACGATCCTGAAACGCGACGGATTCAATACGATAGCCGAAGGCGCTCGCATCGTGCTCGAAGCCGTCGAGAAGCCGCGAGGCCGCCAGGCGGTGCGCGTGCTGTCGATCGATACCTCCTCCGGACGCCATCCGTCCGAGATGCCGATGGCGCGCACCAATGTCGCGGTGTCGCCGACGAGCGGGCTCGAGCGCATGGTGGTGAAGTGGTTCAACCGCCTGCGCGGTTTCGGCTTCGTCTCGAAGGGCGAGGGCGCGCCGGACATCTTCGTGCATATGGAGACGCTGCGCCGCTACGGGCTCGTCGAGCTGGTGCCGGGCCAGACCGTGCTGGTGCGCTATGGGCCGGGGCCGAAGGGCCTTATGGCCGCGGAAATCCACCTGGAGCAGGATGTGGCCGCGACGGCGGCGCATTAACTTTCCGGCTCGGTTGAATGAAAAAGGCGCCCCGTGGGCGCCTTTTCTTTTTGCCACGCAGGCTTGGCGTCATCCGCGGGGCAAGCCTAGGCAAGACGCCCGTCGATCGGCGGCCATCAAATCCCGAAGGACGTGCCGCAGCCGCAGGAACTCGTCGCGTTCGGGTTGGTGATCCGGAAGGACTGGCCGATCAGGTCGTCGACGAAATCGATGGTGCAGCCTTCGAGCAGGTCGAGCGAGGTCTCGTCGATCAGCACCTTGGCACCGTCGCGCTCGATCATGAGATCGTCTGGAGCTTTTTCCTGATCGATATCGAAGATGTACTGGAAGCCGGAGCAGCCGCCGCCGGCGACGCTGACACGCAGCATCGCGCCCGGCGCTTCGCTCGCCATCACCGAGAGAATGCGTTTCGCGGCATTTGCGGTCACCGCGATGCCGCGTGGATTGACCGCGAGATCGGTCGACATATTCGGGGCTCCTTGGGCAGATGCGCCTTGCACCCTGGTTACCCGGAAAGGTAATGGCCCGACAGCGGCTCTACAAGCATGGGGCCGCAACGAGGCTGCCATGCCCTATCCACAGAGCCCGACCCCGCCGGCCGGCCACGAGCCCGGAGAACGCTGGCGCGCGCGCTATGCCTGCCGCTCCAGCACGAGCCGCGGGCGCCTCGTGGCGGAGCCGGCCTCGGCGACGCGCGGCGAGTTCCAGCGCGACCGCGACCGCATCATCCATTCGACCGCCTTCCGACGGCTGAAGCACAAGACGCAGGTCTTCGTCTCGCATGAGGGCGACCACTATCGGACTCGCCTGACCCATACGATCGAGGTGGCGCAGATCGCCCGCGCCCTGGCGCGCGCGCTCGGCCTCGACGAGGACCTGGCCGAGGCCCTGGCGCTGGCCCATGACCTCGGCCACACGCCCTTCGGCCATACCGGCGAGGATGCGCTGGAAGAATGCATGGCCGGTTTCGGCGGCTTCGACCACAACGCCCAGACGCTCAGGATCGTGACGCGGCTGGAGCGGCGCTATGCCGATTTCGACGGGCTCAACCTGAGCTGGGAGACGCTCGAAGGACTGGTCAAGCATAACGGTCCGCTGCTCGACCACGCGGGCAGGCCGACGGCGCGCTATGTGAAGTCAGGCATCCCCGTCGCGATCGTCGAGTACCAGCAGCGCCAGGACCTCTGGCTCGACAGCTATGCCTCGGCCGAGGCGCAGGCCGCGGCGCTGGCCGACGACATCGCCTATAACGCCCATGACATCGACGACGGCCTGCGCGCCGGGCTGTTCGGCCATGCCGAGCTCAGGGCGGTGCCGTTCCTCGCCGAACTGCTCGACGAGATCGAGCGCTTGCATCCCGGGCTGGAGCGGGCGAGGGCGACGAACGAGCTGGTGCGACGGGTGATCACGCGCTTCGTCGAGGACGTGATCGCGGAATCGCAGAGACGTCTCGCGGCGCTGGCGCCAGATGATGCCGATGCGATCCGGAGGGCCGATGCACCCGTTATCGCCTTCTCGCCGGTGATCGAAGCGGCCGACCGCGACATCAAGGGCTTCCTCTACCCGAACATGTATCGCCATCCGCGCATCGCGCCGATCCGGGCCGATGCGGCACAGGTGGTGCGCGAGCTGTTCCAGCGCTTCAGCGCCGATCCGGCGGCGATGCCGGAGGAATGGGCGGCCGGCTGCGATCCGCTCGACGAACACCGTCGCGCGCGGCGTATTGCCGACTACATCGCCGGGATGACCGACTGGTACGCGCTCGACGAGCACCGCCGCCTGTTTGACGCCACCCCCTCGCTGCGATAGGGCCGGGCGGCTTCCCATCCGCAATCGTGGCCGCAATGAACCTGTTCGAGATCTATTCCGCCCGTCTTCACGCTGCGCTCTCGGCCCTCGCCGAGCGAGGCGCGCTTCCGGCCGGCCTCAATCTCGCGCGCGTCGTGGTCGAGCCGACCAAGGATCCGGCTCATGGCGATCTCGCCACCAATGCCGCGATGGTGCTGGCCAAGGATGCCGGCACCAACCCGCGTGCGCTGGCCACGCTGCTGGTCGAGGAATTGTCGAAGGACCCGGAGATCACCAAGGCGGAGATCGCCGGCCCCGGCTTCATCAACCTGACGCTGCAGCCGGTTGTGTTCACGGCGGTGCTGAAGACCGCGATCGAGGCGGGGCTGGATTACGGGCGCGGCGCGCCGAAGCCCGAGCCGAGGGTCAATGTCGAGTATGTCTCGGCCAACCCGACCGGGCCGATGCATGTCGGCCATGGCCGCGGCGCCGTGTTCGGCGATGCGCTGGCGAGCCTGCTCGCCTTCGCCGGCCATGACGTTACCCGCGAATACTACATCAACGATGCCGGCGCGCAGGTCGATGTGCTCGCCCGCTCCGCCTTCCTGCGCTACCGCGAGGCGCTGGGCGAGGATATCGGCCCGATCCCCGAGGGGCTTTATCCCGGCGATTACCTGGTCTCGGTCGGCAAGGCGCTTGCCGAGCAGTACGGTGATGCCCTTCGCGACAAGGCCGAGTGGGACTGGCTCCCGCTCGTCCGGCAGGCGGCGATCGACGGCATGATGGCGATGATCCGCGACGATCTCGCTGCGCTCGGCGTTGTCCACGACCTGTTTTTCTCGGAGCGTTCGCTGCAGGGCCGGGACGGCAATTCCAACGCGGTGCACCAGACCATCGAGGACCTGCGCTCGCGAGACCTTGTCTATGAAGGGCGCCTGCCGCCGCCGAAGGGCCAGAAGGACGAGGACTGGGAAGACCGCGAGCAGACCCTGTTCCGCGCCACCAAATTCGGCGACGATGTCGACCGGCCGCTGCTGAAATCGGATGGCAGCTACACCTATTTCGCCAACGACATCGCCTATCACCGCTCCAAGTTCGTGCGCGGCTTCCCCGAAATGATCGACGTCTGGGGCGCCGACCATGGCGGCTATGTCAAGCGCATGCAGGCGGCCGTGAAGGCGGTGACGGGCGGGCAGGGCTCGCTCGACGTCAAGCTCTGCCAGCTCGTGCGGCTGCTGCGCAACGGCGAGCAGGTCAGGATGTCGAAGCGCTCCGGCGATTTCGTCACGCTGCGCGAGGTCATCGACGAGGTCGGCCGCGATGCGGTGCGCTTCATGATGATCTTCCGCAAGAACGACGCGACGCTGGATTTCGATCTCGGCAAGGTGGTCGAGCAGTCGAAGGACAATCCGGTCTTCTACGTCCAGTACGCGCATGCGCGCTGCGCCTCGATCTTCCGGCAGGCGCGCGAGGTCTATCCCGATCTCGACCTGTCGTCGGCGGCGCTGGCCGGGGCCGATCTCTCGATCCTCGTCGACGAGGCCGAAGTCGGCATCATCAAGACGATCGCGGCCTATCCGCGAATCATCGAAGGTGCGGCGGCCGCGCACGAGCCGCATCGCGTGGCATTCTTCGTTCATGAACTGGCGAGCGCTTTCCACTCGCTCTGGAACAAGGGCAAAGACTCGCCGCAATTACGGTTCGTTAATCAAACTGATCGAAAGTCGACCTTGGCGAGGTTGGCGTTTGTGCATGCGGTGCGCAGCGTTCTTGCTTCCGGTCTGGCTGTCGCCGGAGTTGCGGCGCCGGAAGAGATGCGCTGACGGAGGTTTTTCCGCTGGCGCGCACAAGGTCAGGTTGACCGCACAGAGTTCCCGGTTCTTCCATAGGAGGAAGCGGCTTGTGCTGGAATGGATCATACCATGAGTGAGCCAGCTAGGAATCGTTTCGCGCTCGATCTCGAAGATCTCGAGCGCCAGCTGCGCGGAGCAGGGCAGACGCCCCGCCCGGGGCAGCAGGCCGATCCGCTTGCGGAACTGACCCGCATCGTCGGGCAGGAAGATCCGCTCAAGGACATTTTCGCCGAGCGGCGCCCGCCGCCGCGCCCTGCGCCGCGCCAGGAGCCGAGCTTCGAGGTCGTTCCGCAGCAGCCGGCGCCGGCCGCGCCCGAAATGAGCGCGCCTCCTGCCGAAATGCGCGGCGCGCTCGACGAGTTCGAGGCGCTGCTGCGACGCACCGAGCCGAAGCGGGCGGAAGCTGCGCCTCCGCCTGCGCCCCCGACCCAGCCTGCTCCCCAGGATGATTTCGAGCCCGATTTCGATCTGCCGGAGCCGCTGCCCTATGCGCGCCCGGCCGTGCTTCAGGGTGCTGCCCCGCCGCGCGACCTCGACCAGGGCGCGCCGTACCGTCCGGCGCCGGCCGCCTATGCGCCGGAAGAGCCTGCCTATGACTATGGCCACGCCCAGCAGGGCATGCCGGCGCCGGAATACGGCGAAGACGACATGCCCGACCTGGAGCCACGTCGTTCGCGCAAGGGGCTCTGGGCTGCGGCAGCGGTCATCGCCGTCGGCCTCGTCGGCGTCGGCGCTGCGTTCACGTGGCGCGGCGGCTCCGTCTCGAAGGATGGTCAGCCGCCGGTGATCGCGGCCGATGCCGGGCCGGTCAAGGTCGAGCCGGTCAATCCGGGCGGCGCGGAGATCCCGAACCAGAACAAGCAGATCTACGATCGCAATCCTGACGCCCCACCGGCGCAGAGCAAGGTCGTGAACAACGAGGAGCAGCCGATCGATGTCCAGCAGGCGGCCCGCTCGATGCCGCCGCGCGTGGTCGTGCCCGGCCCGACCTCCGGTGCCGGAACGGCACTCGCCGCGGCTCCGGGCGCGCCCGAGCGCAGCATCACTCCGCTGGAGCCGGCCCTGACGCCGACCCCGCCGGTGCCGGGCCTCGGCGAGCCGCGCAAGGTTCGTACCGTCTCGATCCGTCCCGACGGTACGCCGGCACAGAACCCGATCGCCGTCGACAGCAACCAGCCGATCGCGACCGGCTCGGCGCCTACCCGCTCGCTCGCCAGCCTGGCGGCGCAGCCGGCGCCGCGCCCCGCACCGGCTGCCGCGGCACCGAAGGTTCAGGAACGGGCGACGACGCCGCCGGCCGCGACCACGCCTGCCGCGCCGACCCGTCTCGCCAGCGCTGCTCCGGACGCCGTGCCGCCGGCTCCGGCGACCGCGGCCGTCCGCGCCGGCACCGGCGACTTCGTCGTGCAGCTCGGCGCGCCGGGCAGCGATGCCGAAGCCCGCGCCACCTTCGCGGCGCTGCAGCGCAAGTATCCGCAACAGCTCACCGGGCAGTCGCCGATCATCCGCAAGACCGAGCTCGCGGGGGGCAAGACCGTCTTCCGCCTGCGCGTCGGGCCTTATTCCCGCGAGGATGCGACCTCGATGTGCACGCAGCTCCAGGCTGCCGGCGGACAGTGCTTCATCGCCAAGAACTGATCCGAACGATCAGCGTCGGATATCAGCGGCGGCACCCGGTGGGTGCCGCCGTTTTCATTTGAATCGGACGCATGACAGGGTGTGACGCCACGCTTGTTTCATGCGTTGGGCCGTGCGAGTAGCCTCCCCAACAACGAGTGGTCTGTTCCAAGAGGGCAGGCTGGCCGAACGCTGGAGGTAACCCATGGATCGCCGCAAGTTCGTCAAGGTCGCTGCCGCCGGCGCGGCGGGAAGCGCTGCCATCGCCGCGCCCGCCATCGCGCAGTCGCAGCCCAAGATCAATTGGCGCCTGACCTCCAGCTACCCGAAGAGCCTCGACACTCTGTTCGGCATCTCGACCCATGTCGCGAAGCGCGTGGCCGAGGCGACCGACAACAACTTCCAGATCCAGGTCTTCGCGCCGGGCGAGATCGTGCCGGCCCTGCAGGCGCTCGACGCGGTGCAGAACGGCACCGTCGAGTGCAGCCACACGCTGGCGAGCTTCTATATCGGCAAGGACCCGGCCTTCGCCTTCGAGACCTCGCTGCCCTTCGGCTTCAATGCCCGCCAGCAGAATGCCTGGCTCTACCAGGGCGGCGGCCTCGAGCTCTGCCGGGCCTTCATGAAGGGCTTCAACGTCCACACGATTCCCTCGGGCAATACCGGCGCGCAGATGGGCGGCTGGTTCCGCAAGGAGATCAAGTCGCTGGAGGACCTGAAGGGCCTGAAGTTCCGCATCGCCGGCCTCGGTGGCCGGATCATGGCGCGTCTCGGCGTCGTGCCGCAGACGATCGGCGGCGCCGACATCTACCCGGCGCTGGAGCGTGGCACGCTCGATGCCGTCGAGTTCTCCGGTCCCTATGACGACGAGAAGCTCGGCTTCGCGAAGGTCGCCAAATACTACTACTACCCCGGCTTCTGGGAGGGGAACGCCAATGTCAGCTTCCTCGCCAACCAGGACAAGTGGAACGAGCTGCCGGCTTCCTACAAGGCGATCGTCGAGGCCGCCTGCGCCGAGGCCAACATGAACTGCCTGGCCAAGTACGACCACAACAATCCCGACGCGCTGATTCGCCTCGCCGGCACCGGCGCGGAGCTGCGTCCCTTCCCGCAGGAGGTGATGGCGGCGGCGTTCAAGGAGGCCTTCGCCATGTATGGCGAGCTCGCCGCCAGCAATGCCAACTTCAAGACCTTCTACGATTCCTTCCTGCCGTACTGGAAGAAGGAGCAGCTCTGGTTTCGCATCGCCGAGCTGCCCTTCGACGCGTTCAACGCGCAGAACTACCAGCAGGTGAAGTGAGTTTACACGCGGGCGCGGATCGTTCTTGACCGCGCCCGTGGCACATTTTGCTTTCTCGCATCGGCCTAGTCCGAAAACCGCATTTGCCTTTTCAGGCCGATGCCGTAACCCGATGTCATGACATCGCGCGCCTTCATTGCCGGCTGCCTCGGCACGAGCCTCACTGCGGACGAGCGGGCCTTCTTCCGCGACGCCCGGCCCTGGGGCTTCATCGTCTTCAAGCGCAATACGCAGTCGCCCGAGCAGGTCGCGGCACTGACCGCGGAGATGCGCGAGACTGTCGGCTGGCACGCGCCGATCCTGATCGATCAGGAGGGCGGGCGTGTCCAACGCATGGGGCCGCCGAACTGGCCGAAATATTCGTCGGCCCGCGCCTTCCTGACAATCAACGATCCCATCCGCCAACGCGAGATTGTCCGTCTCTCGGCCCGCCTGATGGCACACGACCTGAGACAAGTCGGCATCGATGTCGACTGCCTGCCGGTGCTCGACGTGCCTGTCGCCGGCAGCCACGACGTGATCGGCGATCGCGCCTATGCCCACGACCCCGATCATGTCGCACGGCTCGGCCGGGCGGCCGCCGAGGGACTGATCGCGGGCGGCGTGCTGCCGGTGGTCAAGCATATGCCCGGCCATGGTCGCGCGCGAGCCGACAGCCATCATGATCTGCCGATCGTCGATGCCTCGCTGGACGAGCTCCGGGCGCATGATTTCCGGCCGTTCCGACATCTCGCCGATATGCCACTGGCGATGACGGCGCATCTCGTCTTCACCGCGCTCGACGCCAAGAACCCGGCGACCATCTCCCGCAAGATCGTGCGCGAGATCATGCGCGGCGAACTCGGCTTCGACGGCCTGATCATGACCGACGACATCTCGATGAAGGCGCTGTCGGGCTCGTTCGAGGCCAAGTCGCGGGCCGCGATCCGGGCCGGCGTCGATGTCATCCTGCATTGCCACGGCATCATGGATGAGATGATCGCTGTCGCCGGTGCCGTGCCGGAGATGACGGGCGCGCGTGCGCGCCGCGCCGCCGCTGCGCTGGGCCGCATCCGGCACGAGCCGGAGCCGGTCGATCTGGAGGCCGTGCGCGCCGAGATCGCGAGCGCGCTTGCGTTGAGCGCCTGAACGGCCGAATCTGCATCTCCGGGGATGACAGGTGGGGCAGGGCCTTCGATGACGGCCGAGTTGCCATTCGAGGAAGACCGCACCGAGCGCGCGGGCGAGCCTTCGCTCGTCGTCGATGTCGACGGCTATGAAGGGCCGCTCGACCTGCTGCTCGATCTCGCGCGCCGGCAGAAGGTCGATCTGCACCGCATCTCGATCCTGGCTCTTGCCGAGCAATATCTCGCCTTCGTCGAGGAGGCGCGGGCGCTGCGGCTCGAGCTCGCCGCCGATTATCTCGTGATGGCGGCCTGGCTCGCCTATCTCAAGTCACGCCTGCTGCTGCCGGAGCCACCCAAGGGCGAGGAGCCGAGCGCGGCCGACCTTGCGACCGCGCTCGCCTTGCGCCTGCGCCGGCTAGAGGCGATCCGCGCTGCCGCGAACAAGCTTTCCGCCCGCGAGCGGCTGGGGCAGGACGTGTTCGCCCGCGGTGCGCCTGAGGAGATCGTGGCTGGCGCCCGGCCGGTCTGGGAGGCCGAGCTCTACGACCTGCTCGCAGCCTATGCCCAACAGCGGCAGAAGCGGGTGCAGGGCCATATCTCGGTCGGGCACCGCGTCGTCTGGTCCCTGGTCGAGGCGCGCGAGGCCCTGCAGCGGCTGGTCGGCGAGGCCGGCGACTGGACGGAGCTCGACAGCTATCTGACGCGGTACATGGCTTCGCACGGCCTGCCCGTGCGGGAGATGCGGGCGACGGTGCAGGCCTCTGCGCTGTCGGCGATGCTCGAGATGGTGAGGGAAGGGGTCCTCGACCTCAGGCAGGACAATGCCTTCGCGCCGATCGAGGTGCGCCGCCGCTCGGCCAGGCCGGAAGGGCTGCCCTTCGCCAAGGACGCTTCATGACCGGGGCGTCGGTCGAACCCGAGGATGCCGAGGCCGATGGCGGGGCGGAAGCCTTTTCGCAGGCTGTTCGCGTGGTCGAGGCCTTGCTCTTCGCCTCGGCCACGCCGCTGACCGCCGAGGTGCTCGGCCGGGCGATCCCCGCCGGTATCGTGATCGAACAGGTGCTGGCCGGGCTCGTCGAGAGCTACGCGCTGCGCGGGGTCAATCTGCGCCAGGTCGCCGGTGGCTGGGCCTTCAGGACGGCGCCGGACCTCGGCTATCTCCTCGCGGCCGAGGCCGAGCCTCCGAGGCGCCTGTCGCGGGCGGCGCTCGAAGTGCTGTCGATCATCGCCTATCACCAGCCGGTGACGCGGGCCGAGATCGAGGAGATTCGTGGCGTCGCTACCGCCAAGGGCACGCTCGACATCCTGCTGGAGGCGGGCTGGGTCCGCCTGCGCGGACGGCGGCGCTCGCCGGGCCGTCCGATCACCTACGGCACGACGCCGGGCTTCCTCGACCATTTCGGGCTCGACCGCATCGACGACCTGCCGGGGCTGGAGGAATTGAAAGGCACGGGCTTCATCGAAGGGCGCCTGACGCGCGACCTTGCGGTGCCGGTGCCCGACGACGATCCGTCCTTGCGTGACGACGAGGACCCGCTCGGCGATCTGTTCAGCCCGCTTGACGACGGCGAGGGCGGACCGCAACAGGGGTAAGGACCCGGCCGCCGGCCGGGGTGGAATGGCCGGAGCGGTATCGACCTTGGCGGAAACCAAATCAGGATGGCTCGGCTGGGGCCGGCGCGGCACGGCCGGCGCGGCGATCCCGATGGCGCTCGGCTTCGAGAACGTGACGCAGCGCTTCGGCGCGGTGACGGCGTTGTCGCATGTCTCGCTCTCCGTCAAACCCGGCGAGATCGTCGCGCTTCTCGGCCAGTCCGGCTGCGGCAAGACGACGCTGCTCAGGCTCGCCGCCGGGGTCGAGCGGCCGAGCGCGGGGCGCGTCCTGCTGGAAGGACGCGATGTCTCCAACCCTGATCGCTTCATCGAACCCGAGCATCGCGGCGTCGGTTTCGTCTTCCAGGACTATGCGCTGTTTCCGCATCTTTCCGTGCGCGACAATGTCCGCTTCGGGCTGCGCGGCCAGGCACCTGCTGCTGCCGATGCGACCGCCTTGCGGGCGCTGGGACGGGTCGGGCTCGCGGAACTCGCCGATTCCTATCCGCATATGCTCTCGGGCGGCGAGCAGCAGCGCGTGGCGCTGGCGCGCGCGATCGCGCCGCGGCCGGGCGTGCTGCTGATGGACGAGCCCTTCTCCAATCTCGACCGGCGCCTGCGCGACGTGGTGCGCGACGAGACCGCTGCGCTGCTGGAGGAGACCGGCGCCACCTCGATCATCGTCACGCATGATCCGGAGGACGCGATGCGCATAGCCGACCGGATCGTGCTGATGCGGGCAGGGCGGATCGTCCAGGTCGGCACGGGCGAGGAGCTTTACCGACAGCCCGGCAGCCTCTTTGCCGCCCGATTTTTCTGCGATCTAACCGAGGTCGAGGGCCGGGTTTCCGACGGTGCGGTCGATACGCCGTTCGGCCGCTTCGCGGCACCGGGCATCGCGGAGGGAATGATGGCGGTCGCCTGCATCCGGCCGCATCGCGTCCGCATCGTGCCGAAGGGGTATTATCTGCGCGGACGGTTGACCGGCCGGCGCTTCCTCGGGGAGGCCGACCATCTGCAGGTGATGGTGGACGGCTTCGATCGGGCCTTGTCGGTTCGCGCGCCGCTCTCCGGCGAGATCGCGGTGGGCGACGAAATCGGGGTCGAGATTCCGTCGGACGAAGTCCTTGTGTTTCCGGCCGCGGATCAATAGGTTCCGCCGCCGAACGATCGACCGGACAAGGATTTGGTTGGGGCCATTCCCCGGTCGACGCAATTTCGGAGGAGTTTCGCCATGGGTGGCGTGAGCATTTGGCACTGGATCGTCGTCGGCGTCATCGTGATGCTGCTGTTTGGACGCGGCAAGGTTTCCGAGTTGATGGGCGACGTCGCCAAGGGCATCAAATCGTTCAAGAAGGGCATGGCCGAGGATGACGAGGCGACGCCGACCGCGACGAACGTCGATCCCAAGGTGATCGACCAGACGAAGGCCGACAACGCTGCCGCCCAGGCCCAGGCCAAGGCCGAGCACAAGGCCTGATGCCGCTGCACCCCTTTGGGGTGTAGGCTTGAGAGGACGAGCCGTCGATGTTCGACATCGCCTGGAGCGAGATGGTGCTGATCGGAGCGGTAGCGCTCGTGGTGATCGGCCCGAAGGACCTGCCCAAAGCCCTGCGTACCGTCGGTCAGACGGTTGCCCGGGTGCGACGCATGGCGTCGGAATTCCAGGGGCAGTTCAATGAGGCGATGCGCGAGGCCGAACTCTCCGACCTGAAGAAGCAGGTCGAGGATGTCGGCGGGTCGGTGTCGAGCGCGCTCAACAGCGACTTCAAGCCGATCGATTCCCTCAAGGACTTCGAAACCCCGAAGCCTGACGAGGCTGCGCTGAAGGAGGCCGAGGCCAAGCTCGCCGCGCTGCCGCAGCCCGAGCCGCTGCCGCCCGTCCAGATCGAGACGCCGAAGCCCGCCGACAAGCCGAAGCGGGCGCGCAAGACCACGGCCGAGCCGGCTGTGCCGATCGTCGAGGCGCCGGTCGCTCCGGTTGCGGTGGTCGAGCCGAGCCCGGTGAAGCCTGCCCGCAAGCGCAGCGCCAAGGCTGCCGAAGGGCCGGCCGCCGTCGAAGCACCGGCTCCAGCGCCTGTCGCAACCGTGCCGACCAAGCCTCCGAAGGCTGCCGCTGCTGCACGCAAGCCTAAGCTCGCTGCTGCCCCGACTGAGCCCGCCAAGCCTGCCGCCCGCAAGCGCAAGACCGCCAAGGGCGAGGAGAATTCCGCATGAGCGTCGCCAATCCTCGTGCGGGCGAGGACGAGATCGAGGCCTCGCGCGCGCCGCTCATCGAGCATCTGGTCGAATTGCGCTCTCGCCTGATCAAGTCGCTGATCGCCTTCCTGATCATGTTCTTCATCTGCTTCGGCTTCTCGACCCAGATCTACAACATTCTGGTGCTGCCCTATGTCTGGGCCGCCGGCAGCGCCGCCAATGCGCAGTTGATCTATACCGGCCCGCTCGAACTGCTCTTCACCCATATCAAGGTGGCGGCCTTCGGCGCCGGCTTCTTCGCCTTTCCGGTAATCGCGACGCAGATCTACAAGTTTGTGGCGCCCGGCCTCTACAAGAACGAGAAGGCCGCCTTCGCGCCTTATCTGATCGCGACGCCGGTGTTCTTCACGCTCGGCGCCACGCTGGTGTTCTTCTTCGCCATGCCGGTGCTGATGAAGTTCTCGCTCGGCATGCAGCAGGCCGCGACCGAGACCCAGGCCGGCATAGCGCTCCTGCCGAAGGTCAGCGAATATCTCTCGCTGATCATGACGCTGATCTTCGCCTTCGGCATCGCCTTCCAGCTACCGGTGATCCTGACGCTGCTCGGGCAGGCCGGCATCATCGATTCGAAGTTTCTCAAGGAAAAGCGCCGCTACGCCATCGTCTTCGTCTTCGTCGTGGCGGCGGTGCTGACGCCGCCGGACGTGATCTCGCAGCTGATGCTCGCGATCCCGATGATGCTGCTCTACGAGCTCTCGGTGTTCTCGGTGCGCCGGGTCGAGAAGAAGAGCGAAGCGGCGAAGGCCGGAGAGGACGCGGCGGAGTAGTCTATCTCCGCCCGGATTGACGGCGGAGATGGCGACAACGGTGGTTCCCTCGCGCGCGATCCCGGTCTAGAGCATCCATCGCTGCATTCCGCAGCGATGGCATGGCCGGACGACGATGTACGACATCAGATGGATTCGCGAGAACGCCGCGGCGTTCGACAAGGGGCTTGAACGCAGGGGCCTGGCGCCGCTGTCGTCCTCGCTGCTCGAACTCGATGATGTCCGCCGCTCGTCGATCGCCAAGGCGCAGGCCACGCAGGAGCGCCGCAACGCGCTCTCCAAGGAGATCGGCAAGGCGATGGGCGCGAAGGATGCCGCGCTCGCCGACACGCTGAAGGCCGAGGTCGCAGCGCTCAAGGAGCAGCAGCCGGCGCTGGAGGCCGAGGAGAAGGCCGCCAAGGACGCGCTCGACGAGAAGCTCGCGGCGATCCCGAACGCGCCCTTCGACGACGTGCCGGATGGCGCCGACGAGCATGGCAATGTCGTGCTGCATGTCCATGGCGTGAAGCCCGAGGAGCGCGGGCTGCTCAAGGGCGTCAACGCCCCCAAGCAGCATTTCGAGCTGGGCGAGGCGCTCGGCCAGATGGATTTCGAGAAGGCGGCCAAGCTCTCCGGCTCGCGCTTCGTCGTGCTGCAAAGCCAGATCGCGCGGCTGTCGCGGGCGATCGGGCAGTTCATGCTCGACACGCACACGGAGGAGCACGGCTATACCGAGGTCAATCCGCCGCTGCTGGTGCGCGACGATGCGATGTTCGGCACGGCGCAATTGCCGAAGTTCCGTGAGGACCAGTTCCGCGCCGGTGAGGACCATTGGCTGATCCCGACGGCCGAGGTGCCGCTGACCAATCTCGCAAGGGAATCAATCCTCTCCGAGGAGGAACTGCCGCTTCGATTCACCGCGCTCACGCCCTGCTTCCGGTCGGAAGCGGGCTCGGCCGGGCGCGATACCCGCGGCATGCTGCGCCAGCACCAGTTCGAGAAGGTCGAGCTCGTCTCGATCACGGCGCCCGAGAAATCGCGCGAAGAGCATGAGCGCATGCTCGCCTGTGCCGAGGCCGTGCTGAAGAAGCTCGACCTGCATTATCGCGTGATGACTTTGTGCACCGGCGACATGGGCTTCGCTTCACAGAAGACCTGGGACATCGAGGCCTGGCTGCCCGGCCAGAAGACCTATCGCGAGATCTCGTCCTGCTCTGTCTGCGGCGATTTCCAGGCGCGGCGGATGAACGCCCGCTACAAGACGAAGGACGGCAAGGGGCCGTTCTTCGTGCACACCCTCAACGGCTCGGGCACGGCGGTCGGCCGCGCGCTGATCGCGGTGATGGAGAACTACCAGAACGCCGACGGCTCGATCACCGTGCCCGACGTGCTGGTGCCCTATATGCGCGGCGTGACGCGGATCGAGAAGGCGGCCTGAGACATGCGTATCCTCGTCACCAATGATGACGGCATCCATGCCGAGGGCCTGGCCGTGCTGGAGCGCATCGCGCGCCAGCTCTCCGACGATGTCTGGGTCGTGGCGCCCGAGACCGACCAATCAGGTGTCGCCCATTCACTGTCGCTGTCCAATCCGCTGCGCCTGCGCCAGATCGAGGAGAAGCGCTTCGCGGTGCAGGGCACGCCGACTGATTGCGTGATCATGGCGGTGCGCGCCGTCATGAAGGAGGCGCGGCCCGATCTCGTGCTCTCCGGCGTCAACCGGGGCTCGAACGTCGCCGAGGACGTGACCTATTCCGGCACCATCGCCGCCGCCATGGAAGGCACGCTGCTCGGCGTGCCCTCGATCGCGGTGAGCCAGGCCTATATGCCGGGCAATCGCGATTCGATCCGCTGGGACTGCGCCGAAAGCCACGCGCCGGGCATCATCCGGCGCCTGCTGGAGGAGGGCATTCCGGAGGGCGTGCTGTTCAACCTCAACTTCCCCAATGCCGGGCCGGACGAGGTCGAGGGCGTCGCCGTCACGGTGCAGGGGCGGCGCGACCAGGAGATCGTGCAGCTCGAACCGCGCAAGGACGGCCGCGGCAATCCCTATTACTGGATCGCCTTCCAGCGCAGCGGCAAGGAGCCGGCCAACGGCACCGACCTGAAGGCGCTGGCGGAGAAGCGCATCTCGATCACGCCGCTGGAACTCGACCTGACGCATGAGCCGACGCTGACGCGCTTCGCGCGGCTGTTCGCCTGAGCGGGAAGCGGGGAGGGGCATGAGCGAGGACGCGCCGGCCAGCGAAGGCGAGCGTACCGTCGCCTTCCTGCTTTCGCTCCGCGCACGGGGCGTGCGCGATCTCGCGTTGCTGCGCGCGATGGAGCGGGTGCCGCGGGACCGCTTCGCGCCGGCGCGCTTCGCCGATCTCGCCCGGCAGGACGTGTCCGTGCCGCTGCCTTGCGGCCAGACGATGACGGCTCCGCACACCGTCGCCAACCTGCTCGTGGCGCTCGACATGCAGCCGGGCGCACGCGTGCTCGAAGTCGGGACCGGCTCGGGCTACGTCTCGGCCCTGCTCGCCGCCATGGGAGGCGAGGTCGTTTCGCTGGAGCGTTATCGCTCGCTGGCATTGGCTGCGCATGAGCGCGTCTCCGATAGCGGCTTCGGCGGAGCCGTCGACCTGCGCCATGCCGACGGGTTCCAGCCCGACCGAACGCTCGGCCGCTTCGACCGCATTCTCGTCAACGGCGTCACCCAGGCGGTGCCCGAGGCACTGCTGGCGCGACTCTCGCCCGGTGGGCGCCTGGTCGGTGCGCTGCGCGTCGAGGGCGCGGCGCGGCGGGTGGTGGTCACCCATCTCGATGATGGACAGTTCGACCATGCGACCGGGCCGGTCCTGCGCCTGCCGCCGCTGATTCCGGGCCGCTCGCGCGCCTTGTGAGACCGCCGCCATGCCAATGGCGTCTATGCGGGCCATTTGAAAAATCCAAAAAAATGAAGACGGCGGGCTGAGCGAAACGCTTTCGTAACCTCAACGGGACTTTAATCTCCGTCATCGAGTTGCGTCGTTCGCGAGTACTCAGTTCATGCGTAGCCAAGCCGGATCGATCAATCCCCGCACCCTTCGTCGGTTGTCGACGGTGTGCCTGTTCGCTCTCAGCGTCAGTGCATGCTCGTCGGACGCGATGCGTTTCACCGACACGCCCTTCGACAGTCCGTTCAAGTCGGCCCAGGCTCCGACGCCTTTCCGCGATCCGGCCACCACCGGCTCGATCGGGCGGGTGGCGAGCGCGCCGCTGCAGCCGGCCAATCCCGCGCCCGTCGTCCGGTCGCAGCCGCTGCCGCCGCCGCAATCGGCCGTCGCGCTGAATGCCGCGCCGCCGCAGGCCGTCTCGGGCAGTGCTGCCGGCTGGTCCGCGCAGGGCGGTACGCCGGTCGTGCTCGCCCAGGGCGAGTCCCTCGATACGATCTCGTCGCGCTACGGCGTGCCGCGCGCCGCGATCATGTCGGCGAACGGGCTGAGCAACGCGAATGTCGCTCCCGGCACGCGGATCACCATTCCCGTCTATAACGCGGCTGCTTCAGCGGCTCCCGCTCGTCAGGTTGCCCAGGCTCCGGCCGAGACCCAGCGCTTCGTTGCCGGGCCGTCTGCCGCCACGCGCTCCTCTTCGCCGGCCGCCGATTCCAGGGCGCAGGCCAGGGCCGCCGCCGAGGAGAAGGCCAGTGCCGCCGCGGAAGCCCGGGCGAAAGCCACGGCCGACGCCCAGGCCATGAAGGAATCGCGCGCCCGCTTCGCCGCCGAGGCCAAGGCCAAGGCGGCTGCCCGCAAGACCGCGGCTCTGCCGACGCCTGCCGCCAAGCCTGCTGCCACGGTCGCCGCCGTGAAGCCGGTGCCCGAGGCGAAGCCGGCCAAGCCTGTCGTCGTGGCCAGCGCACCTGCGGCCGAGCCGAAGGCGAGCGCGATCCCCCGGTCCGAGCCCGTCGCCGAGCCGAAGACCACCGCCAGCATTCCGAAGCAGGAGACCGAGGCGACCTCTGCGTCCGACAAGGCGGATTTCCGCTGGCCCGCTCGTGGCCGCGTGATCTCCGGCTATAGCGGCAAGGGTGGCAACGAAGGCATCAATATCGCGGTTCCCGAGGGCACGCCGATCAAGGCGGCCGAGGGCGGCACGGTCGCCTATGCCGGCAGCGAGCTGAAGGGCTACGGCAATCTCGTCCTGATCCGCCACCCGAACGGCTATGTCTCGGCCTATGCCCATAACGGCGAGCTCAAGGTGAAGCGCGGCGACGCCGTCAAGCGCGGCCAGGTCGTCGCCAGCTCGGGCCAGACCGGCAATGTCTCCTCGCCGCAGCTGCATTTCGAGCTGCGCAAGGGCTCTGCCCCGGTCGATCCGACGCCTTATCTGAACAACTGAGCTGCGGACGACGTTTCAGCCTTCGATCGGTTCCGCGAGACCCTCCCGATCGAAAAGAACGGGGCTGCCCTAGAAAAGGGCGGCCCCGTTTTTCGTTTGTTCCCTGCGGAGGGCGGGCAGGGGCCGGGTGCGAGGCAGCAGAGCTGCGCAGTTGTCATTCCGGGGCGCGCCGCAGGCGCGAACCCGGAACCCACGACTGGGCGGACCATGCGACGCTGCGTTATCGGTGGCTCACCCAGTCGTGGGTTCCGGGTTCTTCGCTGTGCGAAGCCCCGGAATGACAAGGTGATTGGCGCAAGGCCGTTGCGAGCGCCTCCGTCTCGTCAGCTCTCCAGCTTCCGACCCAGCCGGCCTGCCAGATCCTGGATGTACTGCCAGGCGGTGCGGCCGGAGCGCGAGCCGCGCGTCGTCGACCACTCCAGCGCGTCACGGCGCAGCTCGTCGGCAGCGACGTTCAGACCGAAATGGCCGGCATAGCCGTTGATCATCTCGAGATACTCGTCCTGGCTGCATTTGTGGAAGCCGAGCCACAGACCGAATCGGTCCGAGAGCGAAACCTTCTCCTCGATCGCCTCGCCCGGATTGATCGAGGTCGAGCGCTCGTTGTCCATCATGTCGCGCGGCAGCAGGTGGCGGCGATTCGAGGTGGCATAGAACACGACATTGTCCGGTCGCCCTTCGACGCCGCCGTCGAGCACCGCCTTCAACGACTTGTAGGAGGTGTCGTCGCTGTCGAAGGACAGATCGTCGCAGAAGACGATGGCGCGGTGCGGATCGTTGCGCAGCTGGCTCATCAGCGCCGGCAGGCTCTCGATGTCCTCGCGGTGGATTTCGATCAGCTTCAGCGGCAGCATTTCCCTGGCGAGGCGCTGGTTGGTGTCGGCATGAACCGCCTTGACCAGCGAGGACTTGCCCATGCCGCGTGCGCCCCAGAGCAGCACGTTGTTGGCCGGCAGGCCTTTGGCAAAGCGCTCGGTATTCTCGGCCAGCGTGTCACGCACGCGATCGACGCCGCGCAAAAGCGAGAGCCCGACGCGGTTGACCTTCGGCACCGGCACGAGCTCCGAACCCGCCGCCTGCCAGACGAAGGCGTCGGCGGCCTTGAGGTCGGCGGGCTTGCGCCGGGGCGGGGCGATGCGCTCCAGGGCATCGGCGATGCGCAGCAGCGTGGCCAGCGTCTGGTCGGGAGCGGTCGTGGTCATGGCATCCGTGCCTTCGTTTCGTGCCGTTGAACCGTACCGTACCGTCCGGTACGGTTCTTGCCGCTAGCTAAACCACGCCGTGGATCGCGCGCAAGGGGCATTGCGCGAATGGCGGCCAACCCATAGGTGAGGGGCTGCGTGCGGGCGACCGGGCGCGTCCGATTGATTTCACGGCGTTGCTGGCTATAGTCCGCGCGATTTTCCGGCCGGGCGATGGTTTTGCCGCGTCTTTCTGTCTAGAGACCTGCGGTCGGCGGCGTGCCGCCGCCGTACCAGAGGAGTGTATTCGTGATCACCCCCGCTTTCGCCCAGGCGACAGGAGCCGGTGGCGGCACCGACATGCTGATCCAGCTCGTGCCGTTCCTGCTGATCTTCGTCATCATGTGGTTCCTGATCATCCGGCCGCAGCAGCGCCGGGCGAAGAGCCATCAGGAGCTGATCAAGAACGTGCGCCGCGGCGACACGGTCGTCACCTCGGGCGGCATGATCGCGAAGGTCTCGAAGGTCGTCGACGACGGCGAGCTGGAAGTCGAGATCGCCGACGGCGTGCGCGTGCGCATCGTGCGCGGCATGATCCAGGACGTCCGCTCCAAGAGCGAGCCGGTCAAGAACTGAGAATGCCACGGTCAGGCTCCGCTTGCGGAGCCTGAGCCACGACAACAAGGCTGTTCACGCAGATGCTTCGTCTCCAGGCCCGCAAGGTCATCCTCGTCCTGCTCGTGCTGTTCGTCGGCTGCGGGCTCGCCGTGCCGAACCTCTTGTCGCCTGAGACGCGCAAGGCCATCGAAACCAACGCGCCGTCCTGGATTCCGCGCGCATTGCTGCCGATCCATGCGGTGGTGCTCGGCCTTGATTTGCAGGGCGGCTCCCACGTCCTGCTGGAAATCGACCGGGCCGAGTTGGTGCGCAGCCAGGTCGTCCAGCTGCGCGATGACGTTCGCCGCATCCTGCGCGAGGAGCGCGCCGCACCCCAGGGCGGCATCCAGACGACGCCCCGCGGCGTACAGGTCCGGGTTCCCGATGCAGCCGAGCGCGGGCGCGTTCTGCCCAAGCTGCGTGAGCTCGCCCAGCCGATCGGCACGCTCGGCGCCTTCGGCCCCTCCGGCAACCAGTCGATCATCATTGCCGAGCAGCCCGACGGGCTGATCCAGCTCACGGTCACGGAAGCCGGCTCCAACGAGCGCATCCGCCGCGCCGTCGAGCAGGCGATGGAAGTGCTGCGCCGGCGCGTCGACGCGCTCGGCACGACCGAGCCGAACATCCAGCGCCAGGGGCTCGACCGCATCCTGGTGCAGGTGCCGGGCCTGCAGGACCCGCAGAAGCTGAAGGATATCCTCGGCCAGACCGCGAAGCTCGAATTCCGCCTCGTCGGCGACGCCAACAGCGCCGATATCGACATGCTGCCGTCGCAGGATGCGGGCGGCCAGATGGTGCCGGTCCTGCGCCAGCCCTCGGTCGAGGGCGCCGACCTGATCGACGCGCAGCCGGCCTTCGATTCGCGCTCGGGCACGCCGATCGTCAATTTCCGCTTCAACATTCGCGGCGCCCAGCGCTTCGGCCAGATCACCACCGAAAATCTCGGCCGCCCGCTGGCGATCGTGCTCGACAACAAGGTGATCTCGTCACCGGTGATCCAGTCGCCGATCACGGGCGGCTCCGGCCAGATTTCCGGCAACTTCACGGTCGAGCAGGTCAATAACCTGGCGATCCTGCTGCGCGCCGGCGCGCTGCCCGCCCGGATGACGATTGTCGAAGAGCGTACCGTCGGCCCCGGCCTCGGCGCCGACTCGATCCAGGCCGGCAAGATGGCGACCCTGATCGCGACCGTGCTGGTGGTGATCTACATGCTGGCGACCTATGGCATCTTCGGCATGATCGCGAGCATCGCGCTGCTCGTCCATGTCGGCCTGATCTTCGGCCTGATGTCCTTCCTCGGCGCGACGATGACGCTGCCCGGCATCGCCGGCATCGTGCTGACCATCGGCACCGCGGTCGACTCGAACGTGCTGATCTACGAGCGCATGCGCGAGGAGGAGCATCAAGGGCGCAGCCTCGTCTCGGCGCTCGAAGCGGGCTTCCAGCGCGCCTTCGCCACGATCATCGACTCCAACGTCACCATGCTGATCGCGGCCGTGGCGCTGTTCTCGCTCGGTTCCGGCCCGGTTCGCGGCTTCGCGGTCGTCTTCATCCTCGGCATCCTCACCACCGTCATCACGGCGGTGACGCTGACCCGGATGCTGATCGCGATCTGGTACCGCTGGGCCAAGCCCAAGCACCTCCCGTTCTGACGCTGCCAACCCCTCAGGAGATTGGCCATGCGCATGCGCCTGCTTCGTATCGTTCCCGACAACACCAAGTTCAAATTCGTCTGGTTCCGTCGCTTCAGCTATCCGCTGTCGGCTGCCTATTCGATTCTCGTCCTCGTGCTGTTCCTGACGGTCGGTCTGAATTTCGGCATCGACTTCAAGGGCGGCACCCTGATCGAGATGCAGACGAAGGGACAGGCCGTCGACATCGCCCAGATCCGCCATACCGCCAACGGGCTCGGCTTCGGCGAGGCCGAGGTGCAGGAATTCGGCTCGGGCGGCGAAGTCTCGATGCGCTTCGGCATGCAGCCGGGCGGCGAGACGGCGCAGCAGGCGGTCGTCGTGAAGGCGCGCGAGGCTTTTGCCTCCAGTTATGACTTCCGCCGCGTCGAGACAGTCGGTCCGCGCGTCTCGGGCGAACTGGTGCAGGCCGGCACGCTCGGCGTCGTCCTCGCGATCGTCGGCGTGCTGATCTATCTCTGGTTCCGCTTCGAGATGCCGCTGGCGATCGGCGCGATCCTCGGCACGCTGCACGACATCGTGCTGACCATCGGCTTCTTCCTGATCACGCAGCTTGAGTTCAACCTGACCTCGATCGCGGCGATCCTGACCATCGTCGGCTATTCGCTGAACGAGACGGTCGTGGTGTTCGATCGTACGCGCGAATTGCTGCGCCGCTACAAGACCATGCCGGTGGCCGAGCTGCTCGACCTCTCGGTGAACTCGACGCTGTCGCGCACGGCCATGACGGCGACCACGACCTTCCTGTCGCTGCTGGCGCTCGTGCTGTTCGGCGGTACGGCGATCGAGGGCTTCGCGCTGGTCATGCTGTTCGGCGTCGTGGTCTGCACCTATTCGGCGATGTTCATCTCGACGCCGGTGCTGCTCTACATGGACGTCCGCTCGGCCGGCGCCCGTGAGGAAGCGCAGGAGGCGGCGCGCGTCGCCAAGGCTTCCGCTGCCAAGGCCAAGGCCTGATCGCGGCCGTGCCCCGCTTCGAGGGCTTCGTTCCCGGCCGTTTCCCGCTCGACGCCATCGGCGCGGGCGGATTCCGCTTCGCCGAGATGAGCCACAAGGGCTCGATTATCGCGACGCCGATCGGCATCCGCATCTGGCCGGTGACGCGCTTTTCCGAGGTGACGATCGAGAGCCTGCAACCGGTGCTCGACGAGGCCGGCGCGATCGATTTCCTGCTGATCGGCACAGGCGCGGATATCGCCTTCATTCCGCCCGCTCTGCGTGATCCGCTGAAACAGGCCGGGATCGCCGTCGAAGGCATGGCGACCGGGGCGGCGGCGCGGACCTACAATGTTCTGGTGGGCGAGGACCGGCGCGTGGCTGCGGCTTTGATCGCGGTCGACTGACGGATGGCGATTCGGGAAACCGGGCATGCCGACGACGCGTAGCGGGGGCAGGGCGCTTGCCCTAGATTGAAGGCGGCCACATGACGACGGGCCGAGGCGGAACGATGCCGCAGACCGATACCGACGACCGCAGGGATATCGCGCCGGCGCGCCTGCCGGAGGCTTATGCCCATTGCGCGGAGCTCGTCCGTGAACAGGATCAGGATCGGTATATCGCTGGTCTCTACGCGCCCGAGGACCGCCGGGCGGCACTCTATGCGCTCTATGCCTTCAGCCTCGAGATCGCGCGGGTCCGGGCACTGGTGAGCGAGCCGCTGCCGGGCGAGGTCCGGCTGCAATGGTGGCGCGACGTGCTCGAAGGTCAGGCAGGCGGCGAGACGCAAGGACATCCGGTCGCCGCGGCCCTGCTCGACACGGTCAAACGCTATCGCCTGCCCGTCGCGCCGCTGACGGCGCTGATCGATGCGCGCATCTTCGATCTCTACGACGATCCGATGCCGTCGCTGCGCGACCTGGAAGGTTATGCCGGCGAGACGGCGAGCGCGGTGATCCGGCTGGCCTGCATCATCCTCGCCGGTGGGCGCGACCCCGGCGGCGCGACGGCCTGCGGCCATGCCGGCGTCGCCTATGCGCTGACCGGGCTGATGCGTGCCTTTCCCTGGCATGCGGCCGAGGGGCAGGTCTATCTGCCGGCGGATATCCTCGCCCGCAACGGCGTGACGCGCGACGACATCGTGCGCGGGCGCGGCGGGCCGGGCGTGCTCTATACGCTGAAGGAATTGCGCGAGATCGCGCGCGGGCACCTGAAGAAGCTCAGCAGCCTGAGTGAGTCGATTCCGTCCGGGCTGAAGCCGGCCTTCCTGCCGGTGGCGCTGGTCGAGCCCTATCTCAAGCGGATGGAGGTCGGGGGATACGACCCCTACCGCACCATCATCACCCTGCCGGCCTGGCGCCGGCAGTGGGTATTGTGGCGGGCGTCGCGGTCCCGCTGACCGCGACGCCTTCGGCCTGTCAGACGTGGACCGAGCGGCTCCGGATGATCAGGATCGCCGCGATCGAGAGCACGCAGCAGCCGATGATGTAGAGCGCGACATAGGTCGGCCGGCCGCCGGCAGCGCCGACCAGCGCCTGCGCGATGAAGGGCGTCGGACCGGCGACGAGCACGCCGTTAAGTTCCCGCGACATCGCCAGCCCCGAGAAGCGGTAGCGCGTCGGGAACAGGTTCGTCAGGAAAGCGCCCTGTGCGCCCGAGGTCGAGCCGAAGCCGAGGCCGTAGCCGAGCGCGATGCCGATCGTGCACCAGAGCAGGCTGCCGGTGTCGAACAGCCAGAACAGCGGGAAGGCGAAGACACCGATCACCAGCGAGCCGAAGATATAGACCGCTGCCGCGCCGACCTTGTCGGCCAGCGCGCCCATGAAGCCGACGCCGACGATGCCGAAGAGCGAGCCGATGGTGACGGCGATCAGCGCGTCCGTCCGGCTCATGCCGACCGTGTTGATCATGTAGCTCAGCGAGAAGGCGCTGAGGATATAGGCGTTGGCGTTGTGGGCGGTCACCGACAGGAAGCCGAACAGCACCTCCTTCGGGCTTTCCCGGAAGAGCTGGCCGAGCGGGACCGACTGCTCGTGCCTGCGCTCCTCGGCACGGGCCATCGCCTCGACATATTCCGGCGTCTCGTCGAGATGCTTGCGGATATAGAGCGCGACGAAGAACAGCACACCGGAAAGCAGGAACGGCACGCGCCAGGCCCAGCCGAGCAGGGTCTGTTCCGGCAGATAGGAGATCGCGAGGAAAGACAGCGTCGCCAGCATGATGCCGACGAGCGTCGCGGCATTCGGCAGGCCGGTATAGAAGGCGCGCTTGTTGGCCGGTGCGTATTCGGCCACCAGCACGATGGCGCCGGCGAGCTCGGCGCCGGCGCCGAAGCCCTGGATCAGTCGCATCAGCACCAGCAGGACCGGCGCCATGATGCCGATCGTCTCATAGGTCGGCAGCAGGCCCATCAGCACGGTGGCGAGGCCCATCAGCGTGATGGTCAGGATCAGCGCCGGCTTGCGGCCGAACTTGTCGCCGATATGCGAGATCACGATGCCGCCGACGGGCCGGGCGAAATAGCCGACGGCGAAGGTCGCGAAGGCGGCGAGCACGCCGGTCGTCGGCGAGAGATTGGGGAAGAACAGCTTGTTGATGATCAGGCCGGACGCCGCGCCATAGAGGGCGTAGTCGTACCATTCGATCACGGTGCCGACCGTCGCCGCCGTCACTGCCTTGCGGATATTCGCCTGGCTTGCGCCGCCGGCTGTTGCTGTCGTGGTTGCCATGGTTCCTGGGGCCTCCGGATTCTTGTCGGAGACCTGTAATCGACAATCGCAGCTCGGCCCATGCGCAGAGAGCTTGGCTTCTATGCGATGGTCCTTCCGGCAACCGTTCTGTGCATGGCGCGATCAGCCCGCGCTGGCTTCCGGAGCGGTGGCCCAGCGCTCCATCTCGGCCTTGGCACGGGCCGTCAGGGCCTGCTTGCGGGCGACGGTCTTGGCCGGGCCTTTCAGGCGCTTGCCATCGGGGCCGGTGGTCGCGACGCCTTCGATCGGCGGGAACAGGCCGAAATTGATGTTCATCGGCTGGAAGGAGCGCGGTCCCTCGTCGATGGTGACGATGTGGCCGCCGGTGATGTGGTTGACCAGCGCGCCGAGTGCCGTCGTCGCAGGCGGCAGCGACAGCTCCTGGCCGAGACGCTCGGCGGCGGCCATGCGGCCGGCGAGCAAGCCGGTGGCGGCGCTCTCGACATAGCCTTCGCAACCGGTGATCTGGCCGGCGAAGCGCAGGCGCTGGTCGGCCTTGAGGCGCAGACGGCCATCGAGCAGATTCGGCGAGTTCAGGTAGGTGTTGCGGTGGATGCCGCCGAGCCGCGCGAATTCGGCGTTCTGCAGGCCGGGAATCATCCGGAAGATCGCAGCCTGCTCGCCATATTTCAGCTTGGTCTGGAAACCGGTCATGTTGAACAGGGTGCCGAGCGCATTGTCCTGGCGGAGCTGCACCACGGCATAGGCCTTCACCGTCGGGTTATGCTTGTTGGTCAGGCCGACCGGCTTCATCGGTCCCCAGCGCAAGGTCTCGCGGCCGCGCTCGGCCATGACCTCGATCGGCAGGCAGCCGTCGAAATAGGGCGTGCCCTCCCATTCCTTGAACTCGGTCTTCTCGGCGGCGAGCAGCGCGTCGATGAAGGCCTCGTACTGGTCGCGGTCGAGCGGGCAGTTGATGTAGTCGGCGCCGGTGCCGCCGGGGCCGGCCTTGTCGTAGCGCGACTGGAACCAGGCCTGATCCATGTCGACCGAATCGAAATGCACGATCGGGGCGATGGCGTCGAAGAAGGCGAGCGCGCCCTCGCCGGTCAGCGATTGCAGGCCCTCGGCCAAAGCCGGCGAGGTCAGAGGGCCGGTGGCGATGATGACGTTGTTCCATTCGGCCGGGGGGAGGCCGGCGATCTCGCCGCGATCGATGGTGACGAGCGGGTGGGCTTCAAGCGCAGCGGTGACGGCCTGCGAGAAGCCGTCGCGATCCACCGCGAGCGCGCCGCCTGCGGGCACCTGATGGGCATCGCCCTTGGCCATGATCAGCGAGTTCAGCCGGCGCATCTCCCAATGGAGCTGGCCGACGGCATTGCTGGAGGAATCGTCGGAGCGGAAGGAGTTCGAGCAGACGAGCTCGGCAAGCCCCTCGGTCTTGTGGGCGTCAGTGCCGCGGACGGGGCGCATCTCGTGGATGACGACGGGGACGCCGGCCTCGGCGATCTGCCAGGCGGCTTCGGAGCCGGCGAGACCGCCGCCGATGATGTGAACGGGTTCCATGGCTGGGATGTGTCCGCAGCCGGGGCGCAGGTCAAGGGACAGGCGGCCTGAAATGCAAAATGCCCGCCGTGAGGCGGGCATTCGCTCTTCGACCGAAGCTCGAGGGGAGGGGAATCACGAGCCTCAGGAGAAACTACACGGAACGCGCCGCGCCCGATGCGCGGCGGTTCTCATTCTCAAGCCTTCAGGCCGCGGCGTGCGAACGCGCGATGAAGGAGATCTCCGAGCGCGACAGGCCGAGATCGTCGAGCTCGCGGTCGGTCAGACGGGAGAGCTCGCGAACGGTCTCGCGATAGCGGAGGTAGGCGCGGATTTTAGCGGCGATCATGGTGACGAACATGGTGGTCTTCCTTGCGAGTATTCCGGACCGGGGCGGTGCCCACAGCGACAATTTCGTTGTGCACTGCATATAAACCGGACAGCCTGCTTCCAACAGGGGCACGGCATCAGCTCCGATATGCTCCATATGCATGACGAGTTAAGGTTCCGGTCATTTTCCTGGGATCGTTCTGCGCTGAACGTAACGCTTGCGGCGAAATTGCGAAAATCGGCAGCCTACTAATTGCTCATTTGGTCGGCTGAGCGTGAGATCACTCAACGATTGCTTATAAAATAGTCATGCTGCGACTGCTAAATGGCGAGCGGGTGCGCCGGGGCACTTTTGCGTTGCAGCGGAGATCGGTCCGGCGGTGTTTTCGGACGATCGAAGGAGCGCATTTTCGCCACGAAGCAATCGGCATCCGGCAGCGTTTGCCGGGCAGATCTTGCCGAATTCCCTGGGGAGCATGGCCACGAATCGTGTCGCCCTCCCTGTAAACGGCTGATTCTCGGGCGGTTTCGTGAAGCGGCCCCGGCGGCCCGAAGCTTGCCTGCCGGTTTGCTCAAAGGAGCAAGCCATGTCGAACCCGATCACGAACCGGCCGATCAGCCTGCCATTCACGAATCCGGTGAAGCCGGCGGCACAGAACGACAGCAGCGCGGACAACAGCAACAGCGCCTCGGTCACGGCGCCGTCCTCGAGCGAGGACGAATTCCTGAAGATTGCGCGGATGTCGCCGGAGGAGCGGGTTCAGGCCGCGATCCTCGCCAAGCTCGGCATGAGCGAGGACGAGTTCAACAAGCTCGACGCCCAGGCCAAGGCCGACGTCATGACCAAGATCCGCGACGAGATGCTCAAGCAGATGGAAGCCAAGGGCGAGAACGCGAACAAGACCGGCGCGCTCGCCGACATCCGGGTCTGACAGACGCTTCAAGTCACCTTGTCATTCCGGGGCTTCGCGCCTGCGGCGGGCCCCGGAATGACAAGCGTATGCAACCTTTTCGCCGTTAGCTCGCCTTACCCGCATCGAAGCGCAGCAGCCGCAGCGCATTGGCGGTGACGATCACGGTCGCGCCGGTATCGGCGAGGATCGCGACCCAGAGGCCCGTATAGCCGAGCACGCTGGTCACGAGGAACACGGCCTTCAGCCCAAGCGCGATGGCGATATTCGTGCGGATATTGCCCATCGCCGCCCGCGCCAGCCGGATCATCGCCGCGACGTCGCGCACGCGGCTCTTCAGCACCGCGCCATCGGCCGTCTCCAGCGCGACATCGGTGCCCGAGCCCATGGCGATGCCGATGCTGGCGGCGGCCAGCGCAGGCGCATCGTTGATGCCGTCGCCGACCATCATCACGGCGGTCTCGCCGGAGAAGGCCTTGATCGCCGCGACCTTGTCGTCGGGCATCAGTTCGGCCTTGTGCTCCATGCCGAGGCTGGCGGCGATGGCGGCGCCGGTGCGGGCATTGTCGCCGGTCAGCATGGTCGAGCGGATGCCCATCGCCTTGAGCTCGGCGATGGCCGCGGCCGCATCCTCGCGCGGCTCGTCGCGCAGCGCGATGAAGCCGGCGAGCGCGCCGTCGACGATGACGGCGGCGACGGTCTTGCCGGCGGCCTCCAGCTCCTCGGCCGTGATCCGCGCCCGCTTGTCGAAGGGCGCACGGCTTTCGGCATGGCGTGGGGCGCCGACGAAGACCGCACGGCCGTCGACCTTGCCGGTGACGCCCTGGCCAGCCAGTGCGGCTGCCTCAGTCGCAGGCTTGTAGGCGATGCCGTCGGTTCGGGTGCGCTCCAGCACCGCCTCGGCCAGCGGATGCGACGAGCCGTGTTCGACCGCGGCGGCGAAGGCCAGGACCTCTGCCTCGCTGCCGGTGAGGGCAACGACATCGGTGACGCGTGGCTTGCCCTGGGTGAGGGTTCCCGTCTTGTCGAAGGCGACCAGCCCCGTCTTGGCGGCGGTCTCGATGACGACGCCGCCCTTCATCAGCAGGCCCTGGCGGGCGCCGGCCGACAAGGCGGCGGCGATCGCGGCGGGAACCGAGATGACCAGAGCGCAGGGGCAGCCGATCAAGAGCAGCGCCAGCGCCCGGTAGATCCAGACCGACCATTCGGCGCCGAGCAGGAGCGGGGGCACCAGCGCGACCAGCACCGCAAGCCCGACGATCGCCGGCATGTACCAGCGCGAGAAGCGGTCGATGAAGCGCTCGGTCGGGGCACGGGCCTCCTGCGCCTCCTCGACCAGACGGATGATGCGGGCGATGGTGTTGTCCTCGGCCGCCTTGTCGACGCGCACGCGCAGAGCTGCCTCGCGATTGACCGAGCCCGCATAGACGGGCTCGCCGACGCCCTTGGTCTTCGGCACGGATTCGCCGGTGACCGGGCTCTCGTCGATGCCGGAGGTGCCGTCGGTGATTTCGCCATCGGCCGGGATGCGGTCGCCGGGGCGCACCAGCACGACCTGGCCGATCCTGAGGCTCGCGGCATCGACCTGGCGGGTCGCGCCGTTTTCCTCGACGATGGCGGTCTTGGGGACGAGGTCGCCGAGCGCGCGGATCGAGGCACGGGCGCGGTCGGCCGCGACGCCTTCCAGCACCTCGCCGACCGCGAAGAGGAAGACGACCAGCGCCGCTTCTTCGGCCGCGCCGATGAAGAGCGCGCCGATGGCGGCGATCGTCATCAGCATCTCGATGGTGAAGGGAATGCCGGCGCGGGCCGCGGCGAAGGCGCGCCTCGCCACGGGGGCGACGCCGACGACGCAGGCCAGGATGAAGGCCCAGTGGCCGATGCCCGGCCAGATCAGGCCGGCAGCATAGGCGGCGCCGAGAAACAGGCCGGTGGCAATGACGAGCCGGCCCTTGGCCGTCTGGTACCAGCTCGCGCCATCGGGCGTGGCCTCGTGGACATGGCCGGGCAGGCCGTGGCCGTGATCCTTCGCGGTGGCGGACTGCTTGCCGGCTTTGGGGGCGTGGTCATGGCCGGCATGGTCGTGGCCGGCATGGTCGTGGCCGGAATGATCGTGCTTGTGATCATGGTCATGTGCATGGCCACCATGGTCATGGCCGCAGCCGCAGGCGTCCTGTTCCGGCGCGGGGTGCGCGGTGGCCGGTGTCGCCAGCGCGGCGGTGGTGTAGCCGAGGCCGTTGACGCGCTTCTCGATCGCTTCCGGGGTGGTCGCGCCGGCACCGAGCGCGAGCGTCAGCGTCTCCGACATCACCGAGAGTCTGACGTCGCTGACACCGGGCAGGCGCTCGACCGCGCCGCGAATCTTCGCCGCGCAGCTCGCGCAATCCATGCCGCCGACCTTCCAGGACAGGGTTTTGCTGGCAGTTTCGGGGTGGGCGGCCATGACGTGTCTCCGTCTCTCTTTCGCTACGGGACACTTCTCTACAAGCTGTAGCCACTTCAGGTTCAAGAGGGAAAATGCGCTTGGGGCACATGAGCGTCATGCTCGGGCTTGACCCGAGCATCTCAGACCGGAGGAGGCTGTTTGCGCCTCTCGTCATGAGGTTCTCGGGTCTGCGCTGCGCTTCGCCCGAGAATGACGGCGCGGCCTCGCCACTCAATCCAGCGGAAATACCGGCCGGCGCAGGCGCTTGTAGGGCAGGCCGGTGATCCGGCTGGTGCAGGGGCCGGGCGTCGCCACAGTGAAGCTGCCCTTGGCGATCTTGTCGTAGGCGCGCCGATGCGCGACCGCAGCCTTCACGCCGATCGCTTTCAGCGTCTCCGGCTCGATGCCCTGCGAGCGGAGCTGGCCGAGGTCGAAGGGCGGCGTCTTGCGGCTGCTCAGCAGCACCGTGACGCCCGCGACCTGCACGACCACGCAGGGCCCCATGCTGAAATGCGAGCCCTGCGCGGCGGCGAGATGGCTGTTCAGGTCCTCCAGCGCGAATTCGCCGTCGCTGGCGCTGATGAAGCGCGCCTCGATCTCGACCGGCCCTTCAGCGATGGCGCTGCCCTTGCCGCCGATCGAGAGCTTGCGGATTTCGCCGGGCTTCGCGCCGGCCATGGCGGTGACCGCGACGGGATCGGCGATGGCGACGGCGCAGTTCTCGACGCCATGGCGCAGGAAGGCGCGCAGCACCGAGGTCGCGTCGCCCGGCGCGCCGCCGCCGATATTGTCGGCCGGCTCGACCACGATATAGGGGCCGCCCTCAGAGCGCAGAATCTTCGCGACGGCCTCGTCGATGTCCCATTCCGCCGGCAAGCCGGATTCGCGAAGTTCGATTGCAGTCGCGGTGAGGCGTTCCAGCGCTTCGCGGGCGGGAGCCTCCGGGCCGGTGAAGGCTATGGCGAAGGCGACGCCGGCCTCGGGCACATCGGAGAAGGAATAGCCGCCGATGACGCTGGCGACCCAGATCGCCGGATTGTCCTGCTCGATCCCGCGCGCCAGCGCTTCGAGATCGCGCATCGGGCGGTCGGCCGTGCCGGTGCCGGTCGGCGGCCAGATCACGGGGGCGTTGCAGGAGAGCATGCGCGGCAGCTCCCCGCTCGCGAGCGACTTCGCCAGCAATCTCGCGGAGCGGACGGCGGATTCGCGGGCGTCCGTGTGGGGGTTCTCGCGGTAGGCGACGAGAGCGTTGGCATGCTGCGCCATGGAAGCGGTGAAATTGGCGTGCAGGTCAAAGACGGCGAAGATCGGCAGGGTTTCGCAGCCGGGCACCGAGCGGATATGGGCCAGCAGCGCGCCTTCCGGGTCGAGGCAGGCGGTCGTGACCATCGCGCCGTGCAGCGCAAGCCAGATGCCGTCGAGGCCGCCATCCGCGAGGGCCGCTCTCAGCCCCGCATCGAATTCCGCGAGGAAGCGTTCGAAGACCGCATGAGCGACCGTGCCGGCCGGCAAGGCGCCGTAGTCGATCGTCGGCAGGACCTCCCAGCCCTCGGTTTCCGCCACCTCGAGGAAGCCGTCGATGGTCGAACCGTCGCCGCGGCGGGCCAGCAATTCCGCGCCTTTGCGGATGGTGAAGTCGGCGAGCGTCGTCTCTTCGTCGACGAAGCTGTGGGTCTCGTGGAAGAGCGATCCCAGCAGGATGCGGCGGCGGGACATGATCGGTTGAATCTCCCAGGCTTGCGAGGCCTGCGCATCTCGGCCGCCGATCTGTTCCAGATCAAGCCTGCATTGTTCCATTGCAAGGAACGCGGACGCTTTGACAGTCCGCATCCCGTCCCGGTTTCATGGGCGGGTCGGCGGTCCGAAGGGGCGGCTGCCGCCTCAGACCGAGAGAGCATGCGGATGCGCGTCTTCACTGCGTCGCTGGCGACGGAAACCAATACGTTCGCGCCGCTCTTCGTCGATCGCAGCGCCTTCGAGGGCGCCTTCTACTGCCCGCCCGGCACGCACCCGGATACGCCGACCCTGTGCTCGGCGCCGACCGTCGCGGCACGCCGCCGCGCCGCCAGCGAGGGCTACGAGCTGGTCGAGGGCACGGCGACCTGGGCCGAGCCGGCTGGCCTTGTCTCGCAGGAGGGCTATGAGAGCCTGCGCGACGAGATCCTCGGCCAACTCAAGGCGGCGCTGCCGGTCGATATCGTGCTGCTCGGCCTGCACGGCTCGATGGTGGCGCGTGGCTATGACGATTGCGAGGGTGACCTGATCGCGCGGGTGAGGGCGCTGGCCGGACCGGATTGCGTCATCGGTGCCGAACTCGACATGCATTGCCATCTCACCGCTGAGATGGTCGCGGGCGCCGACATCATCGTCGCCTTCAAGGAATTCCCGCATACGGATTTCCTGGCGCGGGCCGAGGACCTGCTGGAGCTCTGCCTGAAGACGGCGCGCAAGCAGGTGAAGCCGGTCAGCGCCGTGTTCGATTGCCGGGGGCTCGCCGCCTTCATGACCAGCCGCGAGCCCGGCCGCAGCTTCGTCGACCGGCTGATGGCGATGGAGGGGAAGGACGGCATCCTCTCGATCTCGGTCGCGCATGGTTTCCAGGCGGCCGATGTCGCCGATGTCGGGACCAAGGTGCTCGTGATCGCCGATGGCGACGAGGCGAAGGCGGCGGCGCTGGCGAAGCAGCTCGGGCTGGAAATCCTGCGCTGGGGGCAGGGCGGCTCGCCGAAGCACTACAAGCCGGAGGAGGGCATTGCGGCCGCGCTCGCACTGGCCGAGCCCGGCAAGCCGGTGGTGCTGGCCGATCGCTGGGACAATCCGGGCGGCGGCGTCGCGGGCGATTCCTCGGTGATGGTCGAGGCGCTGCTGCGGCATCCGGAAATTCCGGCGGCGATCGGGGCTCTGTGGGACCCGGTGGCGGTGAGCCTGTGCCGGGCGGCCGGTGTCGGCACTGAGATTCCCTTGCGCTTCATCGGCAAGGCGGCGCCGTCTTCAGGCCGGCCGATCGATGCGGTGGTGAAAGTCGTCGGCACGACCGGGGACCTGCTGATCCCGTTCGAGCAGAGTTGGGTCTCGCTCGGCCCCGCCGCGGCGATCCGGATCGGCCAGCTCGATATCGTGCTGGCCTCGACGCGGGCACAGACCTTCAGCCCGCCGGTCTTCACCAATCTGGGCATTGATCTCAGCGCCAAGAAGGTCGTGGTGGTGAAGTCCTCCAACCATTTCCACGCCGCCTTCGCGCCGATCGCGGCACAAGTGCTTTATCTCGACAGCGGTGGACCTTATCCGCCGGATGCGACCAAGATCCCCTATACCAAGGTGAAGCGCCCCTTCTCTCCGCTGGACCCGAACCCATGGCTGTGACTGCTTCCGCCCCGCTTCCACGCCTGTCGCTCCGCGAGATCGAGGACCAGCGTCTCGACGTGCTGGCGAAGGGGCTGCCGCCGGGCGCATCGCTGCGGCTCGGCGATGTCGGCAAGCAGGGCTGGAACGTGCTCGCTGGTGACATGCCGATGCCGCTCGCGGTGATCCGCGAAAGCGTATTGAAGGCCAACAGCGCCTGGATGAGCGCCTTCACCGGGGCAAATGATCTGCTGATCGCGCCGCATGGCAAGACGACGATGGCGCCCCAGCTCTTCGACCTGCAGATTGCCGACGGCGCCTGGGCAATCACGGTCGCGACGATGCAGCAACTCGCCGTTGCCCGGCATTTCGGCGTGAAGCGCGTGATCCTCGCCAACCAGCCGATCGGGCGGCAGGAGGTGGCAGCCTGTTTCGAAGCACTGCGGGAACCCGGCTTCGAGCTCTACTGCCTTGCCGACAGCGTCACCGGGGTCGGCTTGCTGGCGGAAGCCTCCAAGGGGCATGCGGGTGCCAATCCGCTGCGTGTTTTCGTCGAGATCGGTTTCATGGGCGGGCGCACCGGCGCCCGGACGCGGGAAGAAGCGCTGGCCGTGGCGCGGGCCGTTGCGGGCGCGCCGGGCCTGCGGCTCGCCGGCTTCGAATGCTTCGAGGGCCTGCATAGCGACAGTGCAGGTGCGGATAAGCTGCTCGACGAGGTGATCGCCGTCGCGGCGGCGGCGAATGCCGAGGGCCTGCTCGGCCCCGAGCCGCTGGTCCTGAGCGCCGGCGGAACCGCGCTGTTCGACCGCGTCGGCGAAAAATTCAACGCGGCGAGCCTCGGGCGCCCGCTCCTCAAGGTGCTGCGCTCCGGCTGCTATGTGACGCATGACGATCTCGGCTATTCCGCCTCTTTCCGCCGGATCATGCTGGAGACCAGCCTGAAGCTGCCGCAGGGCGGGCTCGAACCCGCTCTCGAGGTCTGGGCCTATGTGCAGTCGCGGCCGGAGCGCGGGCGCAGCCTGCTCACGCTCGGCAAGCGCGACGTCACCTATGATTCCGCCTTGCCGGTGCCGCTGCGCTGGTATCGGCCGGGCGGGGCGATGGCCCGGCCGGAGCCGATGCCGGCGGGCCATACGGTCCTGGCGCTCAACGACCAGCACTGCCATCTCGGCACGCCGGACGAGAGCCCGCTTCAGGTCGGCGATATGGTGGCCTTCGGTATCGCCCATCCCTGCCTGACCTTCGACAAATGGGCCGTGCTGATGCTGGTCGACGATGACTGGAACGTCACCGGCGCAATCCGGACGTTCTTCTAGGCGGGACCGGGCAGGGGGGCGGGGCATCCAAGACGAAGCGCAGCAGAACTGGTAGGATCATTCCACTGTTCGCGCCTAGCCTTGGAGCCTCTGTCGGGGGGCGCCGATGTCGCTCGTTTGCAGGCCAGCCCGCGCCGAGGATTTGGTTCGGGCGGATGCTCTGGTGGTTGCCAGTATCAACGATTTGACGGTTCGGCACGGCTTCGGGCCGATGGCGACCGCAGGCGCTTCGAGCTTTCAGTCGTTTTCGCTGAAGGATGATCCTGCTGGCCTGTGGGTCGCGGAGGAGGGGGGCGAAATCGTCGGCTTCGCCTGGAGTTGGGTTTGCGGAGAACTCTGGTTTCTGGCCCAGCTGTTCGTCGATCCATCCCGGCAGGGCCAGGGCATCGGGAACGTCCTGCTGGAACGCACCATGGAGCATGCCGGGCGATCTGGAGCCGCCCATAAGGCGCTGATCACCTTCACCTTCAACCGTGTCTCGCAGGGCCTCTACATGCGGCACGGGCTTTTTCCGAAGATGCCGGTCTATTTCTTCAGCCTGCTGCGCGAACGGGCGCTGCAAAGCCTGCCGAAGACGGCCTTGCGCGCCGTCCCGATCGACGCCAGTGCTGCAACTCTGAAAAGGCTCGCCGCGATCGATTCCCATGCCATTGGCACGTCCCGGGACAAGCATCACCGCTACCTGCATGACGATCCGACGAGCGACGGTAAGCTACTTTATGCCGGCAATGATTGCGTCGGCTACTGCTATACAAGCAGTAGCGGGCATATCGGCCCTCTCGCGGCAACCAGACCGGACAGGCTACGCGATGTCTTTGTGGCGGCCCTGAAGTTGGCGTCAGACCGCGGCGCAGAGACAGTGTCGGCGTTTCTGCCCGGCACATGCGACGGCGCCTTGAGCCTTGCCATCGACCAGGGCATGCGGATTACCTTTCCGATGTTGCTGATGGCGTCGCCCGGCTATGGAGACTGGGCGCAGTATCTGCCGCGCAATCCGGGTTTCATGTAACCGCGCTGGGTAACGATAGTTCCTGCCCGCCAGGAACTTCAGGCAGGGGTGACGTGCTGTTTCTTCCAGCGAAACCGGTAATCCTTGACGTGAATTCCACCCCTTCCTAGCCTGAACCTCAAGAGGGAAGGCCCACCATCCGCGACGCGGACGAGACGGGCCGCGATGACGGGGCGCATGGCGAAGGCCGGATCTCGTCTCGCGTGAAAACGGCCGGGATCGGCCGGCAAGCAGGATGCTGGGAGGATTGTTCGTGACGACACCGTCATTCCCGATGACCGACGAGACCGACGCCGCTGTCCAGGGCCTGCAGCGGCGCAGCCTGCTGCAGCTGCTGACGGCGGGCGGTGCGGCGTTGGCGGCGCCCGGCCTGTGGAGCGGCCTCGCCTTGGCTCAAGGCCAGCCCCCGGTCGCCGGCGGCACGTTGACGATCGGCGCCGATGCCGACCCGATCGGGCTCGACCCGGTCACGGTCAACGCCTTCTCGTCCTATGATTTCACCAGCCTGCTCTATTCCGGCCTGCTGCGCTGGAACGCTGAGATGAAGATCGAGCCGGACCTGGCGACTGGCTACGAGCAGCCCGATCCGAAGACCTATGTCTTCAAGCTCCGGCAGGGCGTGAAATTCCACAACGGCAAGGATTTCTCTGCCGCCGACGTCAAGAACACCTTCGACCGGATCATGAACCCGGCCACGGGCAGCCGGCTCAGGCCGCTCTATTCGAGCATCGATTCGGTGACGGTGGTCGATCCGTTCACCGTGAAATTCCAGCTCAACGCGACCGACGCGGCCTTCCTCAGCAATCTCGCCAGCAATCCGAACGGTGCGATCGTGCCGGTCGGCGTCGAGAACCTCGCCACACAGCCGGTCGGCACCGGCCCCTTCGCCTTCGAGGCCTATCAGCCGAACCAGCAATTCTCGCTGACACGCTTCGACGGCTATTACGAGAAGGGCGAGCCCTATCTCGCGAAGGTGATCTTCAAGTTCTACAAGGACCAGGCGACGCTGACCTCGGCGCTGCGCTCGCGCGCCATCGACATGACCTGGGTGAAGGATCCGAAGGTCGCGACCGCGATTTCGCGCGCCTCGCGGAATTTCGTCTCGGCACCGGGCCAGACCTCGCGCACCTTCCCGATCTGGCTGAACATGAAGGCCAAGCCGCTGAACGACGTGAAGGTGCGTCGGGCGCTCAGCCTCGCGACGGATCGCAAGGCCTGCCTCGACACCGTGCTCGGCGGCTCGGGCAAGGTCGGTGCGATGATCCCGGAAAGCCAGGTCGGCGGCTATGACGGCGTGAGCGAACTGCCCTATTACAAGCACGATCCGGCGGCGGCGAAGGCGCTGCTGGCCGAGGCCGGCTATCCCAACGGGATCGACCTCGGCGATTATATCATCGTCGCGGCCAATCCGCTCGACGTCGCCTGTGCGCAGATCCTGCAGCAGCAATGGCAGGCGGCGGGCATCACCGTGAAGCTGGTGCCGATGGAGACCGCGCCGCTCCTGGCCAAATGGGCGAGCGGCGACTGGCCGACGCTGCTCTCGGTCGCGCTGTCCTGGACACCGGATCCGGACAGTGTGTTCCAGTACATCACCTCGACCAGCGGCTACGGCAAGGGAATGGGCTCGAACGATCCGGAGCTCGACAAGATGATTTTGGAGGCGCGGGCCGAGCTCGACATTCCCAAGCGCGCGGCCAAGAACCTCGATATCCAGAAGCGCATAGCCGAGAACGCCTATGTCATCCAGATCTACCAGTACCCGCTGCGCTGGGAGATCTGGTGGAACTACGTCCAGGGCTATGTACCGCTCGCCGCGAATATCCGCTCCTTCGTGCGTACGACATGGCTGAAGAAATAGGCCCGGCCTGCCGCCGCCCGGCGGAGGTCTGCCGATGACGCGCTTCATCCTCGGGCGCCTGGCCTGGATGGCTGCGATCCTGCTCGGCGTCTCCTTCGTCGCCTTCATGCTGATGCGCGCCATTCCCGGCGATTTCGCCATCGCGGCGGCGGGCTCGCAGAGCGTGGCGCCGGAGGTTCTGGCGACGATCCGGCGCGACCTCGGCCTCGACCAGCCGCTGATGGCGCAATACCTGAGCTGGCTCGGGGCTGCGCTGACCGGCGATTTCGGGAAGTCATTCGTCACCCGGCAGCCGGTGCTCGGCGAGTTGCTGAACAGGCTTATCGTCACCATCCAGCTCACGCTTCTCGCCGCTGTCATCGCGGCCGTGATGGGCGTCGCCTCCGGGCTTGCCGCCGCGCGTTTGCGTGGCGCGACAGACTGGCTGGTCCGGCTCTGGAACGGGCTGATGCTGGCGGTGCCGAATTACGTCGTGGCGACGCTGATCGTGCTGCTGTTCGGGCTCTATTTCCCGGAGATCACGGTGCTCGGCTACACGCCCTTCCTCGAAAGCCCGCTCGGCAATCTCGCAAGCCTGCTGCTGCCGGCCATCGCGCTGGCGCTCGCGGTCTCCGTGACGATCGCCGAGAACACCCGCGCCGCCGTGCTCGAGGTTGCCAGCCAGGATTTCGTCATGGTCGCCCGCGCCAAGGGCCTGACGCCGGCGGCGATCCTGCGCGACTACCTGATGCGTAATGCGCTGACGCCGGTGATCACCGCCGCGGGCCTCAAGATCGCGGCGCTACTCGGCGGCAGCATCCTGGTCGAGACCATCTTCGCCATTCCCGGCATGGGGCAGTACCTGTTCGATTCCATCAACAGCCGCGACTATCCGGTGATCCAGGCGATCGTGCTGGTCGCGGCCGGCATCGTCGTGCTGGTCAACACGATGATCGACATCGCCTATGCCCGCGTCGATGCACGGGTGCAGATGTGAGCGGCGCGATGCAGGACAGCGCGCCGGTCGTGGCGGAGCGGAAGGGGGCGGGGATCACGCAGGGTTGGCTCCTGCTTGGCGTCGGCCTCGCCATGCTGGCCGCGATGCTGGTGCTGACGATCTTCGCGCCGCTGGTCGCGCCCTATGATCCTTCGGTGACCTCGCCGGATTCGCTGGCGCCGGCCAGCGCCGCCCATTGGCTCGGCACGGATTCGATCGGGCGCGACGTGCTGAGCCGGCTGATCGTCGGCGGGCGCACGACACTGCTCATAACGGTCTCGGCCGTGCTGATCGCGCTGGTGGCCGGGCTGATCCTCGGGCTCGCGGCCGGTTATCTCGGCGGGCGCACCGACGAGATCATCATGCGGCTGCTCGATGTCGTCTTCGCTTTCCCGGTGCTGCTGCTGGCGATCGCGGTGGTCGCGGCGCTGGGGCCGAGCGTGCCGAACCTGATCCTGACCATCGCCATCGTCTATATGCCGGCCATGGCGCGGGTGGTGCGGGCGCCGGTGCTCAGCGTCAAGCAATGGGACCATGTCGAGGCGGCCCGCAGTGTCGGCATGAGCGAGATGCGTCTCGTGCTGCGCCATATCCTGCCGATCGTGGTCTCGCCGATCCTCGTCGCCACGAGCCTGACGCTGTCGCAGACGATCTTCACGGTGACGGCGCTCTCCTTCCTCGGCCTCGGCCCGCCGCCGCCCGATCCGAACTGGGGCGGCATGCTCTCGGAAGCCCGCCAGTTCATGGAGCTCGCGCCGCTGACGGTGGTCGGGCCGGCGCTCGCGATCGTCTTCGCGACCTTGACCTTCATCATCATCGCCAATGGCTTGCGCGAGGTTCTCGACGTGGGGAGCGTGCGATGACCGGCTCGCTGCTCAAGGTGAGCGACCTCACCGCGACGGTTACGACCCGCCGCGAAGTGATCCAGGCGGTGCGCGGCATCTCCTTCGATATCAACGCCGACGAGGCGGTCGGCTTCGTCGGCGAATCCGGCTGCGGCAAGAGCGTCACCGCCAAGGCGCTGATGCGACTGGCGCCCGAGGGCGCCTCGATCGGGCTCGGCGGCTCGGTCGCCTTCTGGGGGCAGGAGTTGCTCGGGCTCGGCGAGGACGAGATGCGCGACCTGCGCGGCCGGCGCATCGCCATGGTCTTCCAGGACCCGATGACGTCGCTCAACCCAGTGATGAGCATCGGCGCGCAGATGGGCGATATGCTGCGCCGCCATCTCGGCCTGCCCGCCAAGGCAGCGCGCGAGCGCAGTGTCGAATTGCTCGACCTCGTCGGCATTCCCGATCCGGCGCGGCGCGTCGACGATTTCCCGCATCAGTTCTCGGGCGGGCAGCGCCAACGCGTGATGATCGCCATCGCGATCTCCTGCGAACCCGACCTGTTGATCGCCGACGAGCCGACGACGGCGCTCGACGTCACCGTGCAGGCGCAGATCCTGCGGTTGCTGCTGCGGCTGCGGGAGGAACGCGGCATGGCGCTGATGCTGATCACCCATGATTTCGGTGTCGTCGCCGGCATGGTCGACCGGGTGAACGTGATGTATCGCGGCGAGATCGTCGAGGCCGGCCCGGTCGACGATGTCTTCGCGCGGCCGCAGCATGCCTATACGCGGGCGCTGCTCGATGCCGTGCCGCGGCTGCAAGGGGCGGGGGCGGTGCGATGACGGAGCCGCTGCTTCAGGTCCGCGATCTCTCGGTGCTGTTTCCGGCGCGGCGCGGCGCCCCGCCGGTCAAGGCGGTCGAGCGGGTCTCCTTCGATATCGCGCCTGGGCAGACGCTTGGGCTCGTCGGCCAGTCTGGCTCGGGCAAGACCACGGCCGGGCGCGCGATCCTCCAGCTCCAGAAGACGAGCGAAGGCTCGGTCAGGCTCCTCGGTCAGGAATTGACCACGATGCGCTCGGGCGAGCTGCGCCGCATGCGCCGGCATATGCAGTTCGTGCTGCAGAACCCTTATTCCAGCCTGCATCCACGGATGACGATCGGGCAGATCCTGAGCGAGCCCTTGCAGGTCCATGGCACGGTGCCGGCGAACCGAATCCGCGAGCGTGTCGAAGAACTGCTGGAGCTGGTCAGTCTCGATCCGTTGGTGATGCAGCGCTATCCGCACGAATTTTCCGGCGGACAGCGACAGCGCGTCGTCATCGCCCGCGCCCTGGCGGTCAATCCCGATTTCGTCGTCTGCGACGAGCCGGTCTCCGCTCTCGACGTGCGCACGCAGGCGCAGATCGTCGCGCTGCTGCAATCGCTGCAGGAGAAACTCGGCCTGTCCTATCTCTTCATCGCGCATGACCTCGCGATCGTCCGCGAGATGGCGCATCGCGTCGCCGTGATGTTCCGAGGGCGCATCGTCGAGATGGGCAGCGCGGGACAGGTCTATGACAGCCCGGCGCACCCTTACACGCAGCTGCTGCTCGATGCGGTGCCGGTACCCGATCCCGTGCTCCAGCGCGAGCGTTTGCGGCGCCCACCGCCTGATCTGCGCTTCCTCGACGGCGATGGCGGCGCTTGCGTCCATGGTGTCGATCATGCGCAGGACGGGACGCGCGAATGGCACGAGATCGCGCCGGGGCACGGCGTCTCCTGCCGCTATTGGCCGAAGAGCCGGACCGAAATTGCCGCCTGATCGCGTGTTCCTTTGGGTGGAACATCCAATCCTTGACGCGAAATATCTGTGGCAACTACGCTTTTGACCATGCTGCTGGCCTGAAAATGCAGGCTGGCACGATGCCCTGAAGACCGACAAGTCGCTTCGCCCGGCATCGGCCGGATCAGCGGAGCCGCAATCCGGGAGGATGCCCGTGCGTCTGGCGCTGATCCACATCGTTCAGGAGACGAACGACTTCAATCCGTTGCTGACGACGCTTGCCGATTTCGAGGCTTTCGGCCTCGTCGAGGGCGAGGAGATCGCCCGGCAGTTCGGCGAGATCGGCCAGATCGGCGGGCATTATGCGGCGGTGAAGGAGAGCGGCCTCGCGATCGAGACGATCCCGATCATCCGCGCCTGGGCCGTGGCGGGCGGGCGCATCTCGCGCGAGGCCTTCGACTTCTTCCAGGCGAAGATCCGGGCTGGCCTTGAGACGGTGGGGCCGATCGACGGGCTCGTTCTGCATCTGCACGGCGCCTGCGCGGCCGAGGGCATCGACGATGTCGAGGGTGAGCAGGCCGAGCTCTGCCGCAGGATTCTCGGGCCGAACGTGCCGATCCTGCTCGGGCTCGATCACCACGCCAATATCACGCAGAAGATCATGGCCAATTGCACGGCCATCGTCGGGCACCGCACTCAGCCGCATGACGTGTTCGACACCGGCAAGGTCGGCACCGAGGTGCTGCTGCGCATCCTCAGCGAGAAATGCCGGCCGGTCATGGCCTGGCGGAAGATTCCGCTGCTCTCGCATCAGGAACAGTTCCTGACCTCGAAGGGGCCGATGAAGGTCTGGTTCGACCGGGCCCGCGCCATCGAGGCCGACCGGCGCGTCCTGCAGGCCTCGAACTACCCGATGCAGCCCTGGCTCGATGTCGCCGAGGGCGGCTGGTCGACGATCGTGGTCACCGATGGCGATCAGGCGCTGGCCGAGACGCTTGCCGACGAGCTGGCCGATCTTGCCTGGTCGATGCGCGATGATTTCCAGGTGCGCGAGGCGGTCTCGATCGACGATGCCGTGCGCAAGGCCGATGCGGCCGAGCGCGGCATCGTCGTGGTCAGCGATACCGGCGACACGGTCTTCGGCGGCGCGGCCGGCGACAGCAACCTGCTGTTGGAAACGATGCTGCGGCTCGGGATCAGGAGCAAAGCCCTGATCCCGCTGATCTCGCCCAAAGCCGTCGCGACGCTGACGGCGGCGGGTGAGGGCGCCGAGGTGACGCTGCCGCTGGGGGGCGATGCGGCGACCGCTTTCTTCAAGCCGCTGACGGTGACCGGGCGGGTGCGGAAGCTCGGCGGCGGCTCGATCCCGCTCAAATTCAACCACCAGCGAGAGGTCGACATGGGCCGCGTCGCGGTCTTCGATGTCGGGCCGGTGACGCTGCTGATCTCGGAACTGCGCGGCGTCGCGGGCAATGTGCCGGATGTCTACGAGGCCTTCGGCATCGACCTTTCCGACTACAAGATGGCCGTGCTCAAGACCGCCTCGAATTTCCAGTATTTCGACCGCATCGCCTCCGGGCTCGTTCGCGCCGATACGCGCGGGCCGGGGCAGTCGGACGTGTTCACCCTGCCGTGGCAGCGGATTCCGCGCCCGGTCTATCCGTTGGAGACAATAAGCGACTGGCGGGCGCATTCGTCCCAGCCGGGAGCGGGGGCGCGCTGAGACGAAACCAAACACAACAAAAGGGGAAAGCGATGACAAAGCTGTCGCGACGTCAATTCGGTATGGCCGGCCTCGCCCTGGCGGGTGCGGCGCCTCTGGCTGCGGCGTGGCCCGCTGCTGCCCAACAGTTGAAAGGCGGGACGCTCCGCGTCGGCGTGCTCAGCGAGCTCGCAAATTTCGATCCGCAGCAGCTCTCGACGGTCAATTTCCACGTCATGAAGAACCTTTATGACAGCCTGATCGAGTACACGCCGGACGGAAAGCCGCTGCCGAGCCTCGCCACCGAGTGGACGATCGCGCCGGACAAGAAGTCGGTCAGCCTGAAATTGCGCGACGGCGTCACCTTTCATAGCGGCACGCCGTTCAAGTCCGATGCCGTGATGGCGACGCTCCAGAAGGGCTCCGACCCCAAGCGCGGCAAGCACGTCTTCTCGACCATGGCGATCGTCAAGGACTGGGCGGCGCCGGACGAGCGCACGGTCGTGATCAACTTCAAGGCGCCGGCGCCGGAACGGCAGATCCTCGATCTCCTGCAGTTCCTGATCCCGATCGACCCGAAGGGCATCGAAACGGTCGAGACCGTGCCGGCCGGTACGGGCCCCTACACGCTGGTGAACCGGGCCGTCGGCCAGAGCCTGACGCTCAAGGCCAACCCGAAATACTGGCGCGAGAAGCAGCCTATCGTGCAAGATCTCGTCTTCACGGTGTTCAGCGAGGATGCCTCGGCGAGCGCGGCGCTGGAATCGGGTGCGATCGATATCATCTACAATGGCGGTTCGCGCAGCGCGGTCCGGCTGAAGGCCGCCGGCTACCAGGTCTTTTCCGGGCCGGGCAAGCTCGTGCAGGTCTTCCGCATCAACTCGACGCGAGGCCCCTTCCGGAACAAGAGCTTCCGCCAGGCCTTCAACTATCTGGTTGACCGCGAGAGCATGCTGCGCGTCGGCTATGCCGGCATGGGCCAGGTGGTGGCCTTGCCCTGGGCGCCGGCGAGCCCGGCCTTCGATGCCGCCTATACCAAGACCTACGCCTATGATCTCGATAAGGCGAAGAAGCTGCTCGCTGCTTCCGGCCTCTCGCCCGCCGAAATGAAGAGCTGGAAGCTCCTGGTCTATGGCAACGAAGAAGCCGCGGTTGCGCTCAGCCAGATCATGCAGGGCACGCTGGCGAAGGTCGGCATTCCGATCGAGCTCACCGTCCTGCAGGGCGCCGAATACGTCACCGCCCAGCTCGCCGGCGATTTCGACGCGACCTTCGGCGCCATCGGCAATGTTCAGAAGTTCCCCTCGCGCGTTTCGACCAACACGATCTACCGGACCGTGCAGAACCCGGTGCTGAAGGACCCGCATCCGCACCCGGCATATGTCGAGGCGATCGCCAAGGTCGACGCCGCGGCTGGCGGCGACGCAGAGGTCAAGGCAGCCTATGACAACCTCAACCGCGTCCTGGTCGACGAGGCCTTCGCCATCCCGACCAACTCCTATGATGTCGGCCTGATCGTCGCCTCCGAGAAGATCAGCGGCATCACGCTCGATATGGACAATCTCTTTGTCGCCCGCACGATCGGCTTCAAATGAGAGAGGGCGACGCCGTCGAAACCCGCCGGCGCGGCTGGACCGCGCCGGCCCCTGAGGGATCGGGCTCCGGCGCGGCACGATGAGCGAGACGCTGGCCGCCTTCGGCACCCTGCTGCGCCGGCTGTTCGCCCGGCGCGGTGCCGCGCTGAGCCTGATCTTTCTCGGCCTGGTCGCCCTGACGGCGATCTGCGCCGGCCTGCTGCCGCTCGATCCGCTGGCGCAAAACGTCGCGGATTCGCTGAAGCCGCCCTCGGCCGAAAGCTGGTTCGGCACCGATGAACTCGGCCGCGACATCCTCGCCCGCGTCGTCTATGGCGCGCGTACCTCGCTCGTCACGGCCTTCGGTGCGGTCTTCATCGCGGCGCTGGTCGGGGTGCCGATCGGACTGGCGGCCGGCTTCTACGGCGATTGGCGCGATTCCCTGCTGATGCGCTGTATCGACGTGCTGCTCGCCCTGCCGAACATCCTCTTCGCCATGGCGCTGATCGCGGTGCTCGGCCGCAGCCAGGGCGCTGCGCTGATCGCGGTCGGCATCGCCGGCATACCGGGCTTTGCGCGCATCGCCCGGGCTCAGGTGATGGCACTGCGCCAGCTCGATTTCGTCATGGCGGTGCGCGGCTTCGGCGGAAGCCCCGGCTACATCATGTTCAAAACGATCCTGCCCAACGCCTTGAGCCCGTTGGTCGTGCAGGCGATCGTTCTGGCCTCGGTCGCGATCCTGCTGGAGGCGGCGCTCGCCTTTCTCGGGGTCGGCGTGCCGCCGCCCACGCCGAGCTGGGGCGAGATGCTGCGCACCGGCAAATCCTATCTCTACGAGGCGCCGAGCTATGCGGTGCTGCCCGGGATCGTGCTGACGCTGACGATCCTCTCCCTCGACACGATCGGACGGGCGCTGACCGCGCTGCTCGACCATGACGAGACCGATGCCTCGGGCGCGACGGTCGGAGGGCGGAGATGACCTCCTATATCCTGCGCCGCCTCGCCCAGATGCTGCCAGTGCTGCTGATCGCTTCCTTCGCGATCTTCGCGATGATCTACGCCGTGCCCGGTGGGCCGGTGGCGGTCATCGTCGGCGAGAACGCCTCGGCCGAGGAAATCGCCGAGGTGACCCGGAAATTCGGCTTCGACCGGCCGATGATCGTGCAGTATCTCGACTGGCTCGGCCGAGCGGTCACAGGTGATTTCGGCCTGTCGCTGCATAGCCGCCAGCCGGTTCTGCATCTGATCGGCGAGCGCTTGCCGGCGACACTGCAGCTCGCGCTCTGCGCCATCCTGGTTGCGCTCGCGATCGGCATTCCGGTTGCCGTGGCCAGCGCGATCAAGCCGCAATCCTGGCTCGATCGGCTGCTCAGCGGCTGGAGCGCGCTGGCGCTCGGCGTGCCGACCTTCTGGCTCGGCATTCTGCTGATCCTGCTCTTCGCCGTCGAATTGCGCCTGCTGCCTTCGGCCTCGCGCTATGTGCCGCTCTGGGAATCGCCTGTTGATGCGCTGCGCAGCCTCATCCTGCCGGCGCTGACGCTCGGGGTCTATGTCTCGGGGGTGTTGGCGCGCTTCCTGCGAGCTTCGCTGATCGGCGAGGCGCGGGCGGATTATGTCCGCACCGCCCGCGCCAAGGGCGTGCCGGAGAGCCGCATCGTCGGCTTCCACATCATGCGCAATGCGCTGCTACCCTTCATCACCATCGTTGGTCTGACGATGGCGAGTTTCATCGGCGGCGCCGTGGTGACGGAGGCGGTCTTCACCTATCCGGGGCTTGGGCGTCTTCTGATCCAGGCCATCAGCACCCGCGACTACCCGCTGCTTCAGGGCTGCATCCTGGTGACCCTCGTCGCCTATATGCTGATGAACCTCACGGTCGACATGCTCTACGCCTGGATCGACCCGCGGATCGAATACCGATGACGGCGCATTTTCAAGCGAAGTGGATGCCGGTTCGCGTGAAGAAAATGCGCGAGCAAAAAACCTCAGCGCAGGTCCGCGGTCGGGCGCGAGCCGAGATGGGTCGAGATGCCGGCCGAGACCTCGCGCAACCGCGTTCCGACCTTGGCCGCCAGCGAATGCGGCATCCGCATCAGCGGCGCGGAGACGCTGAGCGCCGCGACCGGATAGCCGTCCTCGTCGAGGATCGGCACGCCGACGCACATCGCGCCGTCCTCGTTCTCGCCCATCTCGGTGGCGTAGCCGGTGCGCGCGACCTGCCGAAGCTGCCGCTCGATCTCTTCGCGCTCGAGCAAGGTGCGGCCGGTGCGCTCGGTCAGAGGCAGGTCGAGCTGGCGCTGCCGCTCCGCCTCGGGCAGGAAGGCGAGGATCGCCTTGCCGAGCGCGGTCGAATGCATCGGGTGGCTCTCGCCGATGCGGGCCTGCATCCTGAGCGAGCGGTTGGCCTCGATCAGGTCGATATAGACGACCCTGCCATTGCCCTTCACGGCGAGGTTCACCGTCTCGTTGAACTCCTGCATCAGCTCGATCATCGCAGGCCGGGCCAGTTCGCGGATCTTGCTGACGCTGGCATCGGCACGCGCGATGGCGCGCAATTGCGGCCCGAGATTGTAGCGATCGGTCGCGCGGTTGTGGTCGAGGAAGCCGGCGGCGGCGAGCGTCTGGAGATAGCGGAAGGTCGTCGTCTTGGGGATCCTGAGCTCCTTGCTGACGGCGGTGAGTGCGATCTCGTGGCCATGGCGGGCGACCAGCTCCAGCACCTTCAGCGCCTTCATCACGGGCTGCACGACATAGGGGTTGTCGGTTTTTCTGGCCATGGCCGCTCCGCTGGTCGGGCTCGCTTCCGAGTCAGCATGGCCAACCAAATCGAATTCCGCAAGGCGAAACCGCTGTTCCTTTACACGGTGAGGGCGCTCTGGTCTGGTCGGGGCAACAGCAGGAGGCAACGCAGGTGACAGGCAATGGCAGCCAGCAGGCGGGCGCTCTGCGCTTCGACGAATCCGCCCGGCAGATCGCGGCGAATGCGCGTTTCATCGCCGGCGGCGTAAACAGCAATTTCCGGTTGGGCATGCAGCCCGGGCCGCTCGTCTTCGAGCGCGGCGAGGGCGCCTATCTCATCGACGCCGACGGCAACCGGATCATCGATTATTACTGCGGCATGGGCGCGACCGTGCTCGGCCATACCCCTGCAACGGTCATCGAGGCGGTGAAGCGCCAGGCCGAGAAGGGTATCCTCTTCGCCGGCCAGATGCCGATCGAGGCGGAGGCCGCGCAACTGATCTGCGAGCGCATTCCCTCGGCGGAGCGCCTGCGCTTCGGCTCATCCGGCTCGGAGGTGGCGCAGGCGGCGATGCGATTGGCGCGCGCGGCCACGGGCAAGCACACCATCGTCAAGTTCGAGGGGCATTATCACGGCTGGTTCGACAACATCCTGTGGTCGACGGCGCCGGGGTTGAACGCGGCAGGTCCCGACGAAGCGCCGACGCCGGTGATCGGCAGCAAGGGCCAGGACCCGGCGGCGGGCGAGGGGCTTTCGATCATCGGCTGGAACGATCTCGCGGCGCTGGAAGCGCGGCTCGCCAAGGGCGATGTCGCGGCCGTGCTGATGGAGCCAGCGATGTGCAACCAGGGCGCTATCGCGCCGGCGCCGGGCTATCTGGAAGGCGCGCTCGCCGCCTGCCGCAAGCATGGCGCGATCCTGATCTTCGACGAGGTCATCACCGGTTTCCGGCTGGGCCGAGGCGGAGCACAGGAGCGCTTCGGCGTGACGCCCGATCTCACCCTGATGGCCAAGGCGATCGCCAACGGCTTCCCGGTCGCGGCGATCGCCGGGCGGGCCGATCTGCTCGACCTGTTCGCCGATGGCGTGCTGCATGGTGGCACCTTCAACGCCCAGCCGGTGTCGATGGCGGCGCTGGTCGCGACCCAGAAGGCGCTGACGCCGGAGCATTACGAACGCAGTTCCGTTCATGGCCAACGCCTGCAGGACGGCATCCGCACGATCCTGAAGGAAGCGGGTATCAAGGCGCAGGTCGCCGGCTTCCCGCTGATGTTCCACGTTGCCTTCGGGCTCGATGCGCCGGCGCGGAATTACCGGGACGTCGCGCGCGCCGACAAGGCCGCCTATAGCCGCTTCGCGCATGAACTGCTCAAGCGCGGCGTGCGCGTGCTGGAGCGAGGCGCCTGGTTCGTGTCGTCGGAGCATGATGCGGCGGTGGTCGATGCGACGCTTGCCGCCGTGCGAGACGCGGCGCGGGCTGTCGCTTAACATCCCGGAACGAGAGGCATTCAAGCAGCGCCCGGCCTCAAGCCGGGCGCTTTTTCGCCATGCGCTCCGCTCCTGCATGCAGCATGCACTGCGCCATTGACCGCGCCGCACGCCGTACCGGATAGTTCGCCCCAGCAGGGAGCGAAGACCGATGCCGCAGCCGAGACCGTCCACCGCGCTTGCCGGGCTCAAGGTGCTGGATTTGACGCGGGTGCGGGCCGGGCCGACCTGCGTGCGCGTCTTCGCCGATTTCGGGGCCGACGTGATCAAGGTCGAAAGCCCGCCTGGGCTCGATCCCAACGAGAACATGAGCGGGCCGCGCCTCGGCTACGACATGCAGAACCTGCATCGCAACAAGCGCTCGCTGGCGCTCAACCTCAAAACGCCAGAGGGCAAGGCGATCCTGATGAAGCTCGTCGACGAGGCCGATCTCATCGTCGAGAACTTTCGTCCGGACGTGAAGGAGCGGCTCGGGCTCGATTTCGAGACGCTGCATGCGCGCAATCCGCGGCTGATCCTGGTCTCGATCTCCGGCTTCGGCCAGTCCGGCCCGTACCGGACGCGCGCGGGCTTCGACCAGATCGCGCAAGGCATGGGCGGAATGATGTCGGTGACCGGGCTGCCGGGGCAGGGGCCGGTCCGGGCGGGAATTGCGCTCGCCGATTCCTCGGCCGGGCTTTATGGCGCGGTGGGCGCGCTGGTCGCGCTGCAGGAGCGGGCGGTCTCGGGCAAGGGGCAGTGGGTGCAGACCTCGCTGCTCGAAGCCCAGATCGCGATGATGGATTTCCAGGCCGCGCGCTATCTCGTCGAGGGCTCGGTGCCACCGCAATCCGGCAACGATCATCCCTACCAGACGCCGATGGGCGTCTACCGGACGCGCGACGGCGCGATCAATCTCGGTGTCGGCGGTGAGGAGCAATGGCGCGCGTTCTGCCGGGCGATCGGGCGGCAGGAATGGGGCACCGATGCGCGCTATGACAGCTCGGAGAAGCGCTTCGCCCGCCGGCCGGAACTGCGGGAACTGATCGAGGAAGTCTTCGCCGCGGCCGACAGCGCCCATTGGCTGGAGGCGATGGAGCGCCATAGCGTCCCGGCCGGGCCGATCTATGCGGTCGACGAGATGTTCGAGGACCCGCAGGTGCGTCATCTCGGCATCGCCAAGCCGCTGAACCACCCCGAGCTCGGCGATATCCGCCTGATCGGCCAGCCGGTGACGCTGTCGCGCACGCCGGCCGATGTCGCGACGCCGACGCCTGCGGCCGGCGCGCATAACGACGAGATCCTGGCCGAACTCGGCTATGACGAAACCGGGCTCGCGCGCTTGCGGGCCGATGGCGTGATCTGACGGAGAGCCTGCGTGAACGACGAAATCCTGTATGCGGTCGAGGGCGGGGTCGGCACGATCACGCTCAACCGGCCCCAGGCGCGCAACGCGCTGACCTTCGCCATGTATGAGCGCATCGCCGAAATCTGCCGCGACCCGGCCGCGCATGGCGATCCGCGCGTCATCGTCATGACCGGGGCGGGCGACAAGGCCTTCGCGGCCGGCACCGACATCGCCCAGTTCCGAGCCTTCTCCGGCGCCGAGGATGCGCTGGCCTATGAGGAGCGGATCGAAACCGTGATCGGCACGATCGAGAGCTGCTCGGTGCCGACGCTTGCGGCGATCTCCGGTGCCTTCACCGGTGGCGGGGCGGCGATCGGGCTCGCCTGCGACCTGCGCATCGCGACGCAGACCGCGCGTTTCGGCTTCCCGATCGCGCGCACGCTCGGCAATTGCCTGTCGATGGAGAATTACGGGCGGCTCTACGCCATTCTCGGCCCGGCGCGGGTCAAGGACATCGTCTTCACCGCCAGACTGGTCGAGGCGGAGGAGGGCGCACGGATCGGGCTCTATAACGAGCTGGTACCGGACCATGAGGCGCTAATGCGCCGGGCGCGCGAGCTGGCGGAGATCATCGCCGGCCATGCGCCGCTCACCATACGCGCGACCAAGGAGGCGATGCGCCGCCTGACCGCCGCCGCTGCCGCAGGTGTCGACGGCCACGATCTTGTGACGCTCTGCTACACCAGTGCCGATTTCCGTGAGGGCATGGAAGCCTTCCTCGGCAAGCGGACGCCGAACTGGAAGGGCAGATAGCGCCCTCCCAGTCTGCGAGATCGCTCAGGCCGGCTTTCCGAGCTGCCCGAGCTCGTGCAGCAGGGCTGCGCCGGTGCGAACGCCGCTATGGAAGCAGTCCAGCGTCATGTTCTCGTTGGGGGCGTGGTTGGCCTCGTCGTGATTGGCGTAGGGCGTCACGAAGGCGGGAATGCCGAGGATCTTGGTGAAGACGTAGTTCGGCAGGCTGCCGAAGCCGGCCGGGATCAGCAGGGGCTCCTCGCCCTGTGCCGCCACGAAAGCGCGGCGCAGTGGCGCGGTATAGGGCGAGCCGATTGAGGTCTTCGAGGGCTGCATGCCCTTCTCCTCGCAGATGAACTCGACCTCGGGCGCGTGCTTTTCGACGTGAGCCCGGACCTTGCGGATGATATCCTCCGGGTCCTGCGCCTCGACGAGGCGGATGTCGCATTTCACCAGCGCCTCGTTCGGCAGCACGGTCTTGGTGCCCGGCCCGCCATAGCCGCCATGGAAGCCGTTGATCGTCAGCGTCGGCCGGAAGCAGAGGCGCTCGTAGAAGGGGCGGTCCGCCGGCGCGTCGAGGCGCGCGAGGCCGACCCCCTTCTTGAAGGCCTCGATGTCGAGCGGCAGGCGCTCGACCGCCTCGAGCTCTTCGGCCGTCGGCGGCTCGATGTCGTCATGCAGCCCCTCGATGGTGATCTCACCTTCGGGGTTCTTCATCGTCGCGAGGAGATGGACCAGCGTCCAGATCGGATTCGGCACGACGCCGCCGAAATTGCCGGAATGGACGTCGCGGCTGGCATGGCGGCAGCGCAGGTCGAAGGAGACGACGCCGCGCGAGCCGAACTTGATGGAGGGTGCGCCGCTGGCATGGCGCGGGCCATCGGCAGTGACGGCAAGGTCGGCCTTCAGCAGATGCGGGTTGGCGCGGACGAAGCCGGCGATGTTGGGGCTGCCGATCTCCTCCTCGCCCTCAAGCACGAGGATGACGTTGCAGGGCAATTCGCCATGGACCTTGAGATGGGATTCGATCGCGAGGATCTGGGCGAAATGCTGGCCCTTGTTGTCGCCGACGCCGCGCGCATAGAGCCTTCGGTCGCGGATCGTCGGCTCGAAGGGCGGCGAGACCCATTTGTCGAGCGGGTCCGGCGGCTGCACGTCGTAATGGCCGTAGAGCAGCACGGTCGGCTTGCCCGGCGCCTTCTCCCAGCGCGCGACGACGACCGGGTGGCCCTCGGTCTGGATCAGGCTGGTCTCGAGGCCAATCTCCGTGAGCAGATCGACGAGCAGCAGGCCGACCTCGGCGATGCCGATATTCTCGGCGCTGATGCTGGGGTGGCGCAGATACGCGATGAGGCGGTCGAGGAAGGCGCTGCGGTTGGTCTCGATATGATCGAAGACCGCGGCGAGTGCGTCTGAGGAAGCCATAGCCATGCCTGACAGGAGAGGAATCCGTGCCTCCCGCCGGGCGGGGGCGCAAGCGGCGGCCGTGCGGCCACCGAAGGCAGCCTAGACGCGGGACCTGTGGCGCTCAAGCGCGGGTGGGGCTGTCGCGGCGACTGGCGGCCCTGCGATTTTTGCTGGGCGGCTCGGGGCTTGTCACGTTCTTGTTTTGTTCTATAATGAGATATGCAGCTCGTTCTCGACCTCGACGGTGGGCGAGAGTTTCGGCCGCGAGAAGGCCGCCGCCCGCCCCGCTATTTTTTCGCGCTCCTTCCGGATGCGGATGTCGAACCGCAGATTCACGGATTGGCGCAAGCCCTGCACGAACGGCTTCGCCCCATGAAGCCGCCGCGTGGCTTGGGCAAATACCATGTGACCTTACGTGGAATTGCGGTGCCCGATGGGCCGTTCGGGCAGACCGTCGAGATGGCACGCACGATTGCAAAGGAGATTCAAAAGACTTCCTTCGCAGTCAAACTCAACCAGGGGGCGAGTTTCGGTGCCGCGCCGAAACATGCTTTCTCACTGACGACGTGGGAGGACTTGCCTGGGGTCAACGGCTTGTCAGTCTCTCTTGACGGAGCCTTACGGCGGGCCGGGATCATGACTGACAAGCAGAAATTCTGGCCACACGTGACTATATTCTATGATCGAATTGCGCGCCCGCCCATCGATGTGCCGGCGTTGCACTGGCAAGTGCGAGAGTTCTTCCTGATCGAGAGCATCGATCGCAGGCCCTATCAGATTCTGGGCTCCTGGCCGCTCGGCTGAGCTCCATGCAGTCGTGCAAGGCCGGTTTGCGGCAATCGGGAGCGCGTGCCGTTGCTTTGGGCGCGGCCGGCTCTATCGTTCCCGGCCGAAGCCTCATCCGATTCAGACGGAGCCTTTCATGGCCGATTTGTCCGCTTTCCCGATCACCAAGCGCTGGCCCGCCGCGCATCCCGACCGTATCCAGCTCTATTCGCTGCCGACGCCGAACGGCGTGAAGGTCTCGATCGCGCTGGAGGAGCTGGAGCTGCCCTACGAGCCGCATCTCATCGATATCGGCAAGAACGAGACCTGGGGGCCGGAATTCCTGTCGCTGAACCCCAACGGCAAGATCCCGGCGATCATCGACCCCAACGGCCCGGACGGAAAGCCCTTCGGCCTGTGGGAGTCGGGCGCGATCCTGCTCTATCTCGCCGAGAAGACCGGCAAGCTCCTGCCGAAGGACCCTGCCGCCCGCTACGAGACCATCCAGTGGGTGTTCTTCCAGATGGCGGCGATCGGGCCGATGTTCGGCCAGCTCGGCTTCTTCCATAAATTCGCTGGCCGCGAATACGAGGACAAGCGCCCGCGTGATCGCTACGCCAACGAGAGCAAGCGCCTGCTCGGCGTGCTGGAGAGCCGGCTGGCGAGCCATACCTGGATCATGGGCGACGACTACAGCATCGCCGATATCGCGATCCTCGGCTGGGTGCGCAATCTCGTCGGGTTCTATGGCGCGGGCGAGCTCGTCGACTATGCCAAGCTGACCCATGTGCCGATCTGGCTGGAGCGCTGCCTGTCGCGCCCGGCCGTGCAGCGCGGCCTCGACAGCCCGAAGCGTCCGGCCTGAGAGGTTCGCGACGTGGCTATCACGATCTACGGCATCAAGAACTGCGACACGATGAAGAAGGCGCGCTCCTGGCTCGACGGCCATGGCGTCGCGGTCGCGTTCCATGACTACAAGGCGAGCGGGATCGACAAGGCCTCGCTTGAGCGTTGGGTCAAGGAGCACGGCTGGGAGACGGTGCTGAACCGCGCCGGCACGACCTTCCGGGCATTGCCGGAGGCCGAGAAGCAGGGGCTCGATGCCGAGAAGGCGATCGCGCTGATGCTGGCGCAGCCCTCGATGATCAAGCGGCCGGTGCTCGACTTGGGCAAAGGCAAGACGGTTGTCGGCTTCAAGCCGGAGATCTACGCGGCGGCGGTGCCGAAGGGCTAAAGCCCGCGCATGACGGCGGCGAAAGGCCATCCGGCGCGCGGGTCTCTTCCCTAAATCCGCGCGCTGCTCTACCTCGCAGGCCATGACCGTTCAGCCCCAAGCCATGCAGCCCGAAACCGCTGCCACATCCGAATTCACCTTCAAGGTCGCGGCCCGCGACGGCGCGGCGCGCACCGGCGCGATCAGCATGCCGCGCGGCGTCATCCGCACGCCGGCCTTCATGCCGGTCGGCACCGCCGCGACCGTCAAGGGCATGTATCCCGAGCAGGTGAGGGCGCTCGGCGCGGATGTCGTGCTCGGCAACACCTATCACCTGATGCTGCGGCCCGGTGCCGAGCGTGTCGCAAAGCTCGGCGGCCTTCACAAATTCATGAACTGGCCGCACCCGATCCTGACGGATTCCGGCGGGTTCCAAGTGATGTCGCTCGCCAATCTGCGCAAGCTGACCGAGGAGGGCGTGACCTTCCGCTCGCATATCGACGGCTCGAAACATGTGCTGACGCCGGAGCGCTCGGTCGAGATCCAGAACCTGCTCGGCTCCGACATCGTGATGCAGCTCGACGAATGCGTGGCGCTGCCCTGCGAGGAGAAGATCGCGGAGAAGGCGATGCGGCTGTCGCTGCGCTGGGCGGAGCGCTGCAAAACGGCTTTCGGCGACCATCCCGGACGGGCACTGTTCGGCATCGTGCAGGGCGGGGACGTGCCGCATCTGCGCGTCGAGAGCGCGCGCGAACTCGCTGCCATGGACCTCAAGGGCTATGCCGTCGGCGGGCTCGCGGTCGGGGAGCCGCAGGACGTGATGCTGGCGATGATCGAGACGGTGGAGCCGCATCTGCCGCAGGAGAAGCCGCGCTACCTGATGGGCGTTGGCACGCCGGACGACATCGTGAAATCGGTGGCACGGGGCATCGACATGTTCGACTGCGTGATGCCGACGCGGGCCGGGCGCCATGGCCAGATATTCACCCGCTTCGGCCGGATGAACCTGAAGAACGCCAAGCACGCGGAAGACGCGCGCCCGATCGACGAGCAATCCTCCTGCCCGGCGGCCAATGGCTGGTCGCGCGCCTATCTGCACCATCTCGTCAAGGCCGAGGAGATGCTCGGCAAGATGCTGCTGACCTGGGTGAACCTCGCCTATTATCAGGACCTGATGGCGGGCCTGCGCGCCGCCATCGCCGCCGGGCGCCTCGACGACTTCATCGCCGAGACCCGCGAAGGCTGGGAAAGGGGCGAGCCGGCTTGAGCACGGGCCTCGCCCTGCTGCCTCTCAAGATGGCGCTCGCGGCCTCAGTGGTCGTGAGCTGCTCGATGCTGGCCGAGCGCGCCGGGCCGTTGATGGCGGCGATGATCGCGACCTTGCCGATCTCGCTCGGACCGGTCCTCGTCTTCCTGGCGCTCGACCATGGTCCGGATTTCATCGCGGGTGCCGCGCTCGGCACGATGAATGCCAATGCCACCCATGCCAGCTTCGTGCTGAGTTATGTGCTGCTGGCCCAGCGCCATGGCGTGGTTGCCTCCCTCGGCGGAGCGTTGGCGATCTGGACGGTGCTGCTGCTGGCTCTCCGCAGCATGGCGCTGCCTGTGCTCCCGCTCACGATGTTGACCGTGCTGGCGCTGTTCGTCGTGCACCAACTGGTACGGCCCTATCTCAAAGTGCGCGCCAAGCCTCCCGCCGGGATCTCGCGCTATGCCATCCCCATCCGCGCGGCCTGCGTCGCGGCGCTGGTCGGCATCGTGACCGGCCTCAGCGAACGCGTCGGCCCGCAATGGTCCGGCATCCTCGCCGGCCTGCCGATCATCCTGTCGAGCCTGATCATCATCCTGCATACGCGCGCCGGCGGCCCGGCCGCAGCGGCGGTCATCGGCAGCAGCGCGCTCGGGTTGCTGGGTGCCGGGCTGGGGCTGGCGGCGGTGCATCTCGCCGCCGTGCCCTGGGGCTCATGGACGGCGCTGGGGCTCGGCCTCGCCATTGCCGTGATCTGGAACCTGATCCTGCTTGGACTGGCGCGTCGGTCGGCGCCATGACGCCACGAACAGGCCGCCGATGATCAGCACGATGCCGACGAGCTGAAGCGAGGAGGGGATCTCGCTCAGGATCGGGATTGCCAGCAGCGTGCCGGTGACCGGGATCAGCGGCGGAAAACGTCCGACCACGGACGGCCCGAGCACATGCGCGGCCCAGCCCCAGACCCAGAGGCCGACGATGACGTTGAGCACGCCCTGGTTGAAGCCGTGCAAGGCGAGAACCCACCAGGGCGCGACGTCGAAGCCGCGGAAATAGAACAGGAAATAGATCGGCAGGTAGATGAGCGACAGGACCGAGACGATCGCCGTCGCCTTCAGCCCGTCGACCTGCCAGAGCTGGATCAGCAGCGGATAGAAACCCCAGAGCAGCCCGACGCCGAGAAAGCAGAGGTCGCCGCGCAGCGTCATGGCGCTCGCGCCCGCACTGCCGGCGATGCCGAGGCAGATCAGGCCGCCGAGCACGCCTGCGACGCCGATCATCAGTCGCCCGGTCAGGGCGGCGCCGAACATCACGACGGAGCCGATGATGCCGATCATCGTCACCGTGCCCGGCCCGATCGTGGCGCCATGCGCGGCGGGCGCCATGGTGAGCCCGGTCAGCATCAGATAGGTCATCGGGAAGCCGCTGCTCACCGTCAGCCAGAACCCGCGCTTCCAGCCGACGCCGCCGCAGGAGGCCAGGCCCGGCCGCAGGAAGACCGGCAGCAGCAGCAGGCCGGCGATGGCGAAGCGCAGCGCCATCAGGTCGTGCTGGGTCAAACCGTTAAGCACGGCGTGGCGGCTGATGACGAAATTGGAGCCGTAGATCAGCACCGCCAGCAGCATACCCAGAGCCGCGAGGCGCTTGCGACGGCGCACCCTCGCATCGGTCTCGAGCATCGTGGCGGGGGTGATCTGATCCATCGCCCCTCTCTAGCGCCGGGCGACCGGGCCGGTTACGGGCCGGCGCGCATGGCGCCCGCGCGTGCGGCGGCAGACCGTATTTGCGCCCCGTTTCGGCCCTGCTGGTGCCCAGACGCGACGGCTTCCTTACGCCGTGAGGTTCAAGGGGCGCAGCGATACGGAGCGCAACCGATGTCGAGACAATCTGATTTTCCCGCGCCGGCCACGATGGCAGCGCGATTGGGGAGCGACCTGTTGCTCTCCCTGGGCATCGCGACGGCGACGGCCCTTCTGGTGATGGTGCCGGCTCTCCTATCCGACGCGACGCCCGATCGTGCCAAGGCGCCAGCCCTGACCTTGCTGCGCGACGGCAAGATCGGCGACCGGCTCGCGGACACCGGATGGGTCGATGAGGGGAGTTTCGAGGTCGGACGTCCGCTCACGCCTGCGGCGCTGGCGATGCCGATGTCGCTTGCCTGGCCTGAGGAGGGCGATTGGACGCCATCGCGGGGTGCCGCTCAGGCCCGGGCGCGTGTTGCCGTGAACGTGGCAACATTGCCGCCGCGCCGTCTGGCGGTGCTGTCCAAGACAAAGGGGCAGGCGATCGGCGCGCCCCTGGTGATCCTGCCTCCGGCGGCTATCACGGATGCGGAACCGTCTGGCGGCGAGCCCGCCGATTCATCGCTGCGCCAGTTCGTCGTCGCGCCGGTGATGAAGGTCGCCGACGCGGTGTCCGGTGCGGCCGGGAGCATGCAGGCGGCAGGATCATGGACCCTGACGCAGGCGAACGGCCTGCTGCCGCGCTGGTGAGCGCGGCAGCGTGAGGCTTTCGATCAGGCCAGCGCCTTCAGCGCAGAGCGGCCGGCATAGACGGCCTGTGCGCCGAGCTCTTCCTCGATGCGCAGCAGCTGGTTGTACTTCGCGGTCCGGTCCGAACGGGCGAGCGAGCCGGTCTTGATCTGCCCGCAATTGGTGGCGACCGCGAGGTCGGCGATGGTCGCATCCTCGGTCTCGCCCGAGCGGTGCGACATCACGGCGGTGTAGCCGGCGCGCTGCGCCATCTCGACGGCGGCGAGGGTCTCCGTCAGCGAGCCGATCTGGTTGACCTTGACCAGGATCGAGTTCGCCGTCTTCGTCCTGATGCCCTGCGACAGGCGGGTGACATTGGTGACGAAGAGATCGTCGCCGACGAGCTGGCACTTCGAGCCGACGAGATCGGTCAGCGCCTTCCAGCCCTCCCAGTCGTCCTCGGACATTCCGTCCTCGATCGAGACGATCGGGTAGTTGCCGACGAGCTTGGCGAGGTACTTGGCCTGCGCCTTGGGATCGCGGGTCTTGCGCTCGCCCTCGTAGACGTAGGAACCGTCCTTGAAGAACTCGGTCGCGGCGCAGTCGAGCGCCAGCGCGACATCCTCGCCCGCCTTGTAGCCGGCGGTCTCGATCGCCTGCATGACGAAGTCGAGCGCGGCCTCGGCCGACTTGATGTTCGGGGCGAAGCCGCCCTCGTCGCCGACATTGGTGTTGTGGCCGGCGTCGTGCAGCTTCTTCTTCAGCGTGTGGAAGATTTCCGAGCCCATGCGCAGGCCTTCCGCGAAGGAGGGCGCGCCGATCGGCATGACCATGAATTCCTGAAAGTCGATCGGGTTGTCGGCATGGGCGCCGCCATTGACGATGTTCATCATCGGCACAGGCAGGACACGGGCCGAGGTGCCGCCGACATAGCGGTAGAGCGGCAGGCCGGAGGCCTCGGCGGCCGCCTTGGCGACGGCGAGCGAGACGCCGAGGATGGCGTTGGCGCCGAGCTTCGACTTGTTGGGGGTGCCGTCGAGATCGATCATCACCTGGTCGATCGCGGTCTGGTCCTCGGCATCCATGGCGACGATCGCTTCGGCGATGGAAACGTTGACCGCCTCGACCGCCTTGAGCACGCCCTTGCCGAGATAGCGCGACTTGTCGCCGTCGCGCAGCTCGACCGCTTCATGCGCGCCGGTCGAAGCGCCCGACGGAACGGCGGCGCGGCCCATCGAGCCGTCTTCCAGCACGACATCGACCTCGACCGTCGGGTTGCCGCGGGAATCGAGGATCTGGCGTCCGATGATGTCGATGATCGCGGTCATGGCAGGCTCCGGGAGAGGCGGGGCGAATGGATAAGGCGCTTCTAGCCAACAGCCTGCCGCGGGGAAAGCCTCAATTGGCAGGCCGGTGCCGGTGGGGCGGCCCCCGATGGCGCGCGGCTTGCGGATTGACCGGTCGTTCCGACGCTTCGTCCCATCGGGAAACGATCATGTTCCAGACCATGCCTAACCGCCGCCGACCCTCACTCGCCTCTGTCCTGTTCTGGTCCGGCCTGACCGTCCTGTGGTGGGCGGGTCTTTGCCTCGCTGCGGGGCGGCCGGTCTGGCTCTGGTAGGTCCTGTTCCTCTTCCGGCAGGCCGAGATAGCCGCCGAGCAGAAAGCCGGCCTGGAGGGCGAAGAGGTATCCGATCCAGACGAGCACGACGAACAGGCCGAGCTCGCCGCGGATGATCCATGTCGGGAAAGCGATGAGCGTGACCGCGGCGCTGGCGAGAATGATGGCCGGATAGCCGTAGGACAAGCCGATCAGAAGGCCGATCAGGAACAAGATGCCGGCAATGATCATGGAGTTCGGTCTAGGCTTCTGATTGCGCGAGTTAGACCTGGAACATGCTGCCTATCCGCACAAATATGCGTGTGGAAATTCCGGAAATATTTAAGCAAACAACCCGGCCTAATTGCGCAGAACTTGAGGCTTTCATCGAACGCTTCATTTGCGAACGGGTGGTCGTTCGCACAGTTGCGGGCGCCGGGCTGGACTGCTTTCCCATGCCGCAAACGGCGGCAGTTCCCATATCGGCCGGAGATGCTCTAGAACCCCGCCAAATCCAGGAGCATCCCATGACCATCGACGCCTCGACCTTGCAGCTCGGCCAGAGCAGCGCCTTGCCCGCTTCGCCGGAGGAGGCGCGGCTGGACCGCGTGCCCAATCCGCATGCCGGCACGCACTATCTCGCCCGTTTCACCTGTCCGGAATTCACCTCGATCTGCCCGGTCACTGGCCAGCCCGATTTCGGTATCCTCGTCATCGATTATCTGCCGGGCCAGTGGCTGGTCGAGTCGAAGTCGCTGAAGCTCTATCTCGCCTCGTTCCGCAACCACGGCGCTTTCCATGAGGATTGCACCGTCGGCATCGGCAAGCGGCTGGTCGACCTGCTGGAGCCGGAATGGTTCCGCATCGGCGGCTACTGGTATCCGCGCGGCGGCATTCCGATCGACGTGTTCTGGCAGACGGGGGAGCCGCCGAAGGGCCTCTGGCTCCCCGACCAAGGCGTCGCGCCCTATCGCGGGCGCTGAGCCTCAGCCGCGCCGAGCATCGGCAGGATGCGCGGCGCGGCAAAGCCGAGCAGTCCGATCCCGACGGCAAAAAGGCTGACGGCGCCGGTCGTGCCGAGCAGGGCGAGCGCTGTGCCCATCAGCACGGGGCCGAGCGCATGGCCTGCAAAAAGCGAGCAGGCGAACAGCGAGACCGCAGAGCCACGGGCCTCGGGGGCGAGTTCGGTCGCCTGCGCCTGGAACGTGCCGTGCATCAGGAAGAAGCCGAAGCCGTTGACCACGAAGAACGGCACGGCGCTCCACCACGGCAGGAAGGGCAGCGCAAACAGCCCATAGCCGATCGCCATCAGGACGCCGCCGACGATCGGCATGCGGGCGGGGCCGATCCGATCGACCAGGATACGGGTCGAGAGACCGTAGATCAGCCCGCCGATGCCCGTTCCGGCGATGACCAACCCGGCGAGCGACGGGCCGATGCCGGCCCGCTCCTGCAGAATCGCGGCGACGAAGGGAGGCATGCCGAAGATCAGGCTGCCTTCGGTGATGACCAGCGCATAGAGCAGCTTCGAGCGCGGGTTCGAGAAGACGGCCGCGTAACTGGCGATCGCTCCCCGCAGTGTCGGACGGCGACGTACCGCGCCGGCACGGGGCCGCATCGTCAAGGTGAGCATCAGGAGCGCGAGCCCGGCAATGCCGCCCGCCATCAGGAAGACGCCCCGCCAGCCGACATATTCGGCGATCACGCCGGAACAGGCGGCGCCCGCCATCTGACCGAAGATCATGATGACGGTGAAGCGGCCGAGCGTGATCTGGCGCTGTGCCATGGTCGCGCGATCGCCGATCGCCGCCATCGCGATCGGGATGATCCCACCGGCGACAATTCCGCTGGCGGCGCGCAGCGCGAGCAAGGCCTCGAAATTCGGCGCGAAGGAGCAGGCGATCGACAGCAGGACCAGAAGGGCGAGGCAGGTGCCGATCGTGCGGATTTTGCCGACGGCGTCGGCGATGGGGCCGAGGATCGGCTGCCCGAAGGCGTATGAGAAGGAGAATGCCGTCGCCATCACCGCGACCTGCGCGATCGACCGGGCAAAATGACCGGCGAGCGTCGGCACCAGCGGATCGATGAGCCGCATAGTGAAGGTCGAGGCGAAGCCACAGGCTCCCAGGACGAGAACGAGCGTTCGTAGCGATGTCGTCGATGGGTCTGCCGACGAAGCGGATTCAGACATCAGCGACGGCCGCCGGGGCGGCCCGCGACTTGGCCAGGCGGTCGAAGCCCTGAAGCTCCTCGATCAGCGCTTTGAACTCCGATAGCGGCACCATGTTGGGGCCGTCCGACGGTGCCTTGTCGGGATCGGGATGGGTCTCGATGAAGAGGCCGGCGACGCCGACGGCGACCGCCGCGCGCGACAGCACCGGCACGAATTCGCGCTGCCCGCCGGTCGAGGCACCCTTGCCGCCGGGCTGCTGCACCGAATGGGTGGCGTCGAAGATCACGGGCGCGCCGATCTCGGCCATGGTCGGCAGGGCGCGCATATCGGAGACCAGCGTGTTGTAGCCGAAGGAGGCGCCGCGCTCGGTCAGCATCACGTTCGGATTGCCGCTCTCGGTCACCTTGGCCGCGACATTGACCATGTCCCAGGGCGCAAGGAACTGGCCCTTCTTGACGTTGACGACGCGGCCGGTCTTCGCGGCAGCGACGAGCAGGTCGGTCTGGCGGCAGAGGAAGGCCGGGATCTGGAGGATGTCGACCACTTCGGCCACGGGCGCGCATTGATCGGCTTCGTGGACATCGGTGACAACCGGCAGGCCGGTGCGCTCGCGGATCTCGGCATAGACGGGCAGGCCGGCCTTCATCCCCATGCCGCGGGCGCCTTTGACGCTGGTGCGGTTGGCCTTGTCGAAGGAGGCCTTGAAGACGAGGCCGATATTCAGCTCCTCTGCGATATCCTTCAGCGCCAGCGCGCATTCGAGCGCGTGGTCGCGGCTTTCCATCTGGCAGGGTCCGGCGATCAGGGCGAACGGCAATGCATTGCCGAAGCGCACAGGGCGGGCGAGATCCTCGCCGATGGTCACGATGGCGTTGGGAGTCATGGCGGCGTCCTTGTCCGGCGGGCTGCCGGGCTTATGTCTGTGAGCCCTGCCGGGTCAAGTCAGGGCAGCCCTGCGGACAGCTTATGGATCAAGCCTGCCTTCAAACGGGCTGGCGAAGCAGGGGCGAGGTCTGTAAATTCACAGGCGAAGCACTATCTCGGGTGGCGATGCAGGATCGATGGATACGGCGCGGACGGGAATGATGCAGTCAGGCCAGGACAGGGCAAGCCAGGCAGGGCGTCCGGTGCGCGCGGGCGACGGGCTCACCATGGCCGATCGCCCCAGGCGCGGCCAGCCGCCGAACGATGGCGGCGGGCGCGAAGGCAACGGGCGCGAGGGCAGCGGCACTGCCGTCCTCACCCGGACGCGGACGCGCAAGCCCAATCTCTATCGCGTCCTGCTGCTCAACGACGACTACACGCCGATGGAGTTCGTCGTTCACGTTCTGGAGCGCTTCTTCAACAAGGATCGCTCCGAAGCCACGCAGATCATGATGCATGTGCATCAGAACGGCGTCGGCGAATGCGGCGTCTTTACCTACGAAGTCGCCGAGACCAAGGTTACGCTCGTCATGGATCTGGCGCGCAAGCACATGCATCCGCTGCAGTGCGTGATGGAGAAAAAGTAGTCTTGGGTCATCGAGTTCTTTTGGAAATCAGATAGGAGCGCGCCCCTTGCCGAGTTTCTCGCGCAGTCTCGAACAGGCGCTTCACCGGGCTCTGGCTCTGGCCAACGAGCGCCGTCACGAATACGCCACCCTCGAACACCTCCTGCTCGCGCTGGTCGACGACCAGGACGCGGCCGCGGTGATGCGCGCCTGCAGCGTCGATCTCGACCTGCTCAGGCGCAATCTCGTCGACTATATCGACGCGGAACTGACCAATCTCGTCACCGACGGGCGTGACGATTCCAAGCCGACCGCCGGCTTCCAGCGCGTCATCCAGCGCGCGGTGATCCATGTCCAGTCGTCCGGTCGCGAGGAGGTGACCGGCGCGAACGTGCTCGTCGCGATGTTCGCCGAGCGCGAGAGCCACGCGGCCTATTTCCTGCAGGAGCAGGACATGACCCGCTACGACGCGGTCAACTACATCAGCCACGGCATCGCCAAGCGCCCCGGCGCGAGCGAGAGCCGGCCTGTCCGCGGCTCCGAGGAGGAGGGCGAACCGCAGCGCGAGCAGCGCGCCGAGCAAGGCCAAACCGAGGACAAAGACAAGAAGAAAAAGGAAAGCGCGCTCGACGCTTACTGCGTCAACCTCAACCGGAAAGCGAGGGACGGGCGCATCGATCCACTGATCGGCCGCGAGGCCGAGGTGCAGCGCACGATCCAGATCCTGTGCCGTCGCCAGAAGAACAACCCGCTGCTGGTCGGCGACCCCGGCGTCGGCAAGACCGCGATCGCCGAGGGCCTCGCCCTCAAGATCACGCGCGGCGAGGTGCCCGAGGTGCTGGAGGACGCGACCGTCTTCTCGCTCGACATGGGCACGCTGCTCGCCGGCACGCGCTATCGCGGCGATTTCGAAGAGCGCCTCAAGCAGGTGATGAAGGAGATCGAGCAGCACCCGAAGGCGATCATGTTCATCGACGAGATCCACACGGTGATCGGCGCCGGTGCGACCTCGGGCGGCGCGATGGACGCCTCGAACCTGCTCAAGCCGGCGCTGGCCTCGGGCTCGCTGCGCTGCATCGGCTCGACCACCTACAAGGAATACCGCCAGTATTTCGAGAAGGACCGGGCGCTGGTGCGTCGCTTCCAGAAGATCGACGTCAACGAACCCTCGGTGCCGGACACGATCGAGATCCTCAAGGGGCTGAAGCCCTATTTCGAGGAGTTCCACAAGCTGCGCTACACCAACGACGCCATCAAGGCGGCGGTGGAGCTCTCGGCCCGCTACATCCATGACCGCAAGCTGCCCGACAAGGCGATCGACGTGATCGACGAGACCGGCGCCTCGCAGATGCTGGTGACCGAGGCCAAGCGCAAGAAGACGATCGGGGTCAAGGAGATCGAGGCCGCGATCGCGACCATGGCCCGTATCCCGGCCAAGACCGTCTCGAAGGACGATGCCGAGGTGCTGCGCAACCTCGAGACCACGCTGAAGCGCACGGTCTATGGCCAGGAGAAGGCTATCGAGGCGCTGTCCTCGGCGATCAAGCTCGCCCGCGCCGGCCTGCGCGACGGCGAGAAGCCGATCGGCAGCTATCTCTTCGCCGGCCCGACCGGCGTCGGCAAGACCGAGGTCGCGCGCCAGCTCGCCTCTTCGCTCGGCGTCGAGCTGATCCGCTTCGACATGTCGGAATACATGGAGCGCCACACCGTCTCCCGACTGATCGGCGCGCCTCCCGGCTATGTCGGCTTCGACCAGGGCGGGCTCCTGACCGACCAGATCGACCAGCATCCGCATAGCGTGCTGCTGCTCGACGAGATCGAGAAGGCCCATCCCGACCTGTTCAACATCCTCCTGCAGGTGATGGACCACGGCAAGCTGACCGACAACAACGGCAAGCAGGTCGATTTCAGGAACGTCATCCTGATCATGACGACCAATGCCGGCGCCGCCGACATGGCCCGCAACGCCTATGGCTTCACCCGGACCAAGCGCGAGGGCGACGATACCGAGGCGATCAACAAGCTGTTCGCGCCGGAATTCCGCAACCGGCTCGACTCGGTCATCTCCTTCGGCCATCTGCCGAAGACGGTGGTCGCCCGCGTCGTCGACAAGTTCGTGCTCCAGCTCGAAGCGCAGCTCGCCGACCGCAACGTCACGATCGAGCTCTCGGACGAGGCGCGCGAATGGCTTGTCGAGAACGGCTATGACGAGGCGATGGGCGCGCGCCCCATGGCCCGCCTGATCCAGCAGACGATCAAGACACCGCTCGCCGACGAAGTGCTGTTCGGCCGCCTGAAGAGCGGCGGGGCCGTGAAGGTCGTCGTCGTCCAGTCCGAGACCGGCATCAAGGTGCTCGGCCTCGAATTCCCGGACGGGCCGGCCAGGCCCAAGCCGGAGAAGGATGTCGAGGCGGCAACCGCCAAGCGTGTGCCGAAGCCGCGCGCGAAAGCGGCTGCCACCGGCAAAACGACCAAGACTCCGCCGCGGCGAGCGCCTAAAGGTGGCGGCACTCCGGGTGGGACGGGTGGCGCAGCGAAGGCCTCGGCCAAGACCGTCCGCACCGTTCCCAAGGTCCCGCTGACGAAGGCGTAAGGCACCGTGCTGTTCAAACGAAAGACCGCAAGCCTCGCCGCCGAGAGCGGCGAGGTGCTTCAGGAGGCTCCGGCCCCGGCCTCGGCTCCCGCTCGCCCGGCCAAGGAAAAGCTCGGCTGGTTCGAAAAGCGCGACCGCCGCCGGCGCCGCCGCAAGATTTTCGAGGAAGTGCTGGGCTGGATCCTGGTGCCGGCCCTCATCTATCTGATCTATCTGGGCGTCCAGGCTGTCGGTGGCATCCCGAAGGAATTGATCGATTTCGCCAATGAGATCATCGCCATTGCGATGAAGGGCGGCAAAGGCTGAGAGGCGGCACGACCCGCGCTTGCAAGAGATGCAGAGCCGGCCGGCCTGCCGGTGGCTAGGCAAGCGTCGCGCGCATGAGCGATAGAGGAATGGGCTCGAACTGCTCCGGGCCGGAATCCTGTCGAACCCATTCCGCCCCGATGGCCTCATGAGCGTATCCGCCGACTGGAGCTGGCAGCGTGTCGCGCTGGCCGGCATGCGCGATGCGCTGATGCTGCCGGCCTGGATCGTCGGCTTTGGGCTGATCGGCATCGGCTCGCTCGCCCGCGACGTCGGCTATCCCGTCGATGTCGCCGTGCTCTCCACGATCCTGGTCTGGGCCGGCCCCTCGCAGGTGCTGTTCTTCGCCTCGATCGCAGCCGGTGCCGCCTGGAGCGCGATCGTGATCGCGATCGCCTTCGCCTCGCTGCGCTTCCTGCCGATGACGATGGCGATCCTGCCGCTGCTGCGCCGGCCCGGCCAGAGCATCTGGCAGCAGCTTCTCCTTGCGCATTACGTTGCCGTGACCGCCTGGAGCGAGGGCCTGCGGCGCCTGCCTGGCATCGCGCCGCATCAGCGCGTCGCCTATTTCCTCGGCTTCGCCAATACCTGCATGGTGGTGAGCTCGATCGGCACCTTCGCCGGCTATTACCTGCTGGGCGCGCTCCCGATCCCCTTCGCGGCAGGGCTGCTCTGCCTCACGCCGATGTTCTTCCTGGTCTCGCTGATCGCGGGCCTGCGCCATCGCGGCGATATGGCGGCGCTGATCCTCGGGCTGGCCTTGGCGCCGGTCTGCGAGCGCTTCATCGGCGGCGGCTTCGACCTGATCGTCGCTGGGCTCGCCGCCGGAAGCCTGGCCTTTCTCATCGGGCGGAAACGGAAGCCGGCATGACCCAGCCGATCGCCATGCTCGACGGGCCGCTCTGGCCCTATCTCGCGCTGATGCTGTTCGCCGTGCTGCCGACGGAGATCTGGCGCTGGCTTGCGGTGGGCTTCTCGCGTGGGCTCTCCAACGATTCGCCCCTGCTCGAATGGGTGAGGGCGGTCGCGACTGCGCTGCTCGCCGGGATCGTCGCCAAGCTGATGGTCTCGCCGCCGGGCGTGCTCGCGGCGGCTCCAGGATGGGTGCGCGTCGCAGCGCTGGCGGCGGCGGCTGCCGTCATGCTGTTCGACAAGCGCCGGATGATGCTCGCGGTGCTCGCCGGCGAAATGATCCTGATCGGCGGCGTCTGGCTCTTCGCGGCAGGTTAGGCTGCTTCCAGCAACCGCCGGACATGGCCGAGCTTGTCGGGGTTGCGGATGATGTAGACCGCGGTGACGCGCCCGTCGCGGATGTCGAAGGCCGTGGCCTGCACGGTCTCGCCGCGCTCCAGGCTGACATAGCCGGGCAGGCCGTTGATCATCACGAATTCATAGCGTGTGGTCGAACGGCCTTCCCGCTCGACATGGCGGCCGATGCCTTCAAAGAATCGGCCGATCTTGTCGCTGCCGAGGATCGGGTTCAGCACCGAATTGACCTTGCCGCCGCCATCGGCGCGCAGCACCGCGTCATGGGCGAGCATGCTCTTCAGGATCGTGGCATCGGTGCTGTGAGCGGCCTGGAAGAAGGCCTGGGAGTAGCGACGCGCTTCGTCAGGCGAGAGCGGATGGCGCGGGCCGTCTTCCTCCCTCGCATGGCGGCGTGCCCGTGAAACGAGCTGCCGGCAGGCAGCCTCGCTGCGCCCGAGCGTCTCGGCGATTTCACCGAACGGCAGGTCGAAGACGTCGTGCAGCAGGAAGGTCGCGCGCTCCAATGGCGAGAGCCGTTCCAGCGCGAGCTGTAGCGCATAGGGCACGTCGATCGCCTCGTCGGCGCTGGGCGCGCCGCCGATGGCCTCGATCAAGGGCTCGGGCAACCAGGCGCCGACATAGGTCTCGCGCTTGCGCCGCGCCGATTTCATCAGGTCGAGGCAAAGCCGCGTGACCACGCGCCCGAGCCAGGCGCGCGGGTTGGCGATCGCCTCGGGCGCAGCGCCATGCCAGCGCAGCCAGGCATCCTGCACCACATCCTCGGCGTCGCTGAGCGAGCCGAGCATGCGATAGGCGAGGCGGGTCAGGTAGGACCGGTTCGCCTCGAAAGGGCTGGCAGGCGCGCCTGTCATGCGCGCCGGGTTGGTGTCATCAGGCGGCAGCCTCGGTCTTGTGCGGCCGGTCGGCCGGATGGCGCGTGCGGAAGCCGACATTGACGCGGTTCCAGGTGTTGATCGCGCCGATGGCGAAGGACAGGTCGACGCTGTCCTTCTCGTTGAAATGCTCGCGGAGCTCGGCATAGGCGGCGTCGCTCGGGCTGCGCTCGGAGGCGCGGGTCAATTCTTCCGTCCAGCGCAGGGCGGCGCGCTCGCGCGGCGTATAGAGCTCGGATTCCTCCCAGGCATTGAGCAGGTTGATGCGCGCCTCGGTTTCGCCGGCCTTGCGCGCGTCGAGCACATGCATGTGCAGGCAATAGGCGCAGCGGTTGATCTGCGAGGCGCGGATCTTCACCAGCTCCATCAGGCTGTGCTCCAGCGCCGACTTGTTGACGTAGTCCTGCAGGACCAGCATGGCCTTGTAGGCTTCGGGCGCGATCTGGAAAGCGTTGAGGCGTTGGCTCATGATTGTCTCCATCGGTTGATGACGACAAGACGAGGCAGCTCACCCCGCTGTGACATGGCCCGTCAGATTTTTTTCAGGGCCTCGCGGATTTTCTCGGCATTGCTGGCGAGAACCTCGTTCTTCTCCATCGTGCCGGTATGCGGGCGCAGTGCCACGCCGTCGAAGCGCGGCATGACATGGACATGGAGATGGAACACCACCTGGCCGCCGGCCGCCTCGTTGAACTGCTGGATGGTGACGCCTTCGGCCGAGAACGCGGCCTTCACGGCGCGCGCCAGCTTCTGTGTGGTCAGCGCCACCGCATTCAGCGCCTCGGCGGGCGCGTCGAAGACATTGCGGCAGGCCGCCTTCGGGATCACCAGCACATGGCCGTCGGCGCGCGGCATGATGTCCATGATCGCGAGGGTATCAGTGTCCTCGTAGACGGTGTGGGAGGGCAGTTCGCCGCGCAGGATCTTGGCGAAGACGTTGGACGGATCATAGGCGGTCATGGCGGGTCCGGCAGGATCGAAAACGGAAGGCGCAAGCTGCGGCGCGCCAGCCGGGGCGTCAAGGCCGCGAACCGGCTGATGCCCCCGCCTCAGGCGCCGAGCAGCAGCAGCGCTTCGACATGGGCGTCGAGCACGAGGTCATCGCGCGCGCCCATCACCTGAAACTCCGTCACGGCGAGGTTGAGCAAAGGCTTGTTCCACCAGCGCGTGATGATGTCGGCCAGTGCCGCGGTCTCAGTCGCATCGAGATCGTCGGTGAGGTTGTAGAGCCCGACGAGCCAGAGGTCGCCCGGCGCCCGGTCGAAGGCGGCTTGAACTTGCTGCAACGTGTTCCGGCCGGCGCGCTTCTCCGGATAGACCGCGAGATAGAGTCGGCCGCGATTGACGTTGCCGGAGAAGAGCCCGCGTAGCTCGACCGTGAAGGGCGCGATCTTGCGCAGGGCGTTGCGCGTTTCTTCGGCAATGGCCGGGGGCTCGGTAAGGCTGAGCGAGCCACAGACCGTGGCGTGCAGCTTATCTTGTCGCCTCGGAAGGATGTCCCAGGCGATCTTGTGGGCGAAGGGAGCGGTCTTGAGTTCTGCCTCAAGCACGAGAAAGGCCGGGGAGGTGCGCAAGGCCTGGTCTTCCAACGGCAGGACCAGCGAGTAGACCGCCGGGTGCCGGCCCATCTCGTAGAACTTGCCTTCGCGTCGGGCGATGACACCGGGATGCTCTGGGGCAACCAATGGCAGATGCGCCAGCCGGTAGCTCTCGTCGAGCGTCAGCGGGCTCGTGAAATCGGTGAGGCTGCGGCGATAGCCGAGTTCGTTGTCCTCGCAGAAGGCGGGCGTCGCGGAGACCGGGCTTGCAAGGGTGGTGTCAGTCATCGGCGGTGCCCGTCTTGCGGAAAGGGCTTTCGGCTGCCAGCGCTTCGCGCGCTGCCGCGATCTGCTCGCGCTCCTGCGCGAGATAGGCGGCGACGGGGCGGCGCAGGCCGGGATCGGCGATCTGGTGCAGCGAGCGGGTGATCACCGGCCGATAGCCGCGCGCCAGCTTGTGCTCGCCCTGCGCGCCGGCCTCGACGCGGGCGAGGCCATGCGCGATCGCATAGTCGATGGCCTGATGGTAGCAGACCTCGAAATGCAGGAAGGGGTGATCCTCGATGCAGCCCCAGTTGCGGCCGTAGAGGGTGTTGGCGCCGCGGAAATTGATGGCGCCGGCGATATGGCGCCCGGCGCGCCTGGCCATCACCAGCACGATGCGCTCACCCATTGCCGCACCGACCGCTGAGAAGAACGCGCGGTTGAGATAGGGCCGGCCCCATTTGCGCGCGCCGGTGTCCTCGTAGAACGAGAAGAAATCGTCCCAGACCGCCTCGGTGAGGTCGTTGCCGGAGAGGACATCGATACTGATCCCGGCCGAAAGCGCTTCGCGCCGTTCGCGCTTCAGCGCCTTGCGCTTGCGTGAGGCCAGCGTCGCGAGGAAGTCGTCATAGCTGCCGAAGCCCTCGTTCTGCCAATGGAACTGCAGATCGTTGCGCTCGATATAGCCGGCCTGTTGCAGGGCGGCGATGTCCGGCTCCTGCGCGAAGGTGACATGGACCGAGGAGGATTGCGTCTGCCCCCGCAGCGCCTCCAGCCCACCGATCAGGGCGGAGCGGGCTTCATCGGCGCGCGGAGTGTCCGCGACCAGCAGGCGCGGGCCGGTTGCAGGGGTGAAGGGCGCGGCGACCAGCAGCTTGGGGTAATAGCGTCCGCCGGCGCGCTCATAGGCATCGGCCCAGCCATGGTCGAAGACATATTCGCCCTGACTGTGGCTCTTCAGGAAGCTGGGTGCTGCGGCCAGGAGCTGGCCGGCCTCATCCTCAACCAGGAGATAGGCTGGCGACCAGCCTGTGCGGCCGCCGATGCAGCGGCTGTCCTCCAGCGCCATGAGGAATTCATAGCTGACGAAGGGATTGTCCCGGTCTAGCGCGGGAGCATCCGAAGGCGTGGCGGACGCCGAGATTGCGTCCGCCAGTGCATGGGGATTGGCGCAGGCGTTCCATGCGCCTGCGGGGACGGCCTTGAGCGAGGTCGCGACACGAACGGTGAGATCGCCGTTCCCCGCTTCGCTCAAGGGCGAAAACCCTCGAAGACCATCTGGTCGGCCATCGCTGCGGCCCGCTGCCGCTCTTCCGGCGTGCGCACCGTCCAGCTCATCAGCGGCAGGCTCAGCGCGTTGCGGCAGAGATAGGGCGCGGCGCTGTCGAGGTCGGTGACCTTCCAGGAGATGAAGTCCGGCCGGCTCTCGGTGAAGTGCAGGAGATTGGCGAGGGCATGCTTCCGCTCGACTGAAAGCTTGTCGTAATCGCCGTAATCATAGGCGTTCATCGCCACGATGCCGCGCGGAATCTGCGGGGCGAGCTCACGCAACGCCGTCACGATCGCAGGATCGAAGGATTTGATCACGATCGGATGGCTCTTGTAGCCGGCGAGGACCTCCACGGTTCGTCTGGTTAGCGCGAGATCGCCATCGAAGCGGCTCTTGATCTCGACCACGAGCGGCACGCGCCCGCCGATCAGGTCGAGGAAGGCCGACAGCGTCAGGATGCGGTCGTTCGAACCCTTGAGCGCGATCGCCGTGAGATCCGCAGCTTTGCGCGCGACGACGGCTCCCGTCTCGCCCGTCAGCCGGTCGAGCACGAAATCGTGGAAAACGACCGCTTCGCCATCGGCGGTGAGCTGGACGTCGCATTCGATGCCGAAGCCGCCGGCGATCGCGGCCGTGGCGGCGGAGGGGCTGTTCTCGATCACGCCGGCTGCCAGATCGTGCAGGCCGCGATGGGCGATCGGCTTCGCCACCAGCCAGCCCAGATCGCGCCGGCCGGCGTCCTTGAGCGTTCCCGCTGTCATCAGGCGATCTCGAACATCGCTTCGACTTCGACGGCGGCATCGGCCGGCAATTCGGCGACGCCCACGGTCGAGCGGGCATGGCGACCCTTGTCGCCGAGCACCTCGACCATCAGGTCGGAGGCGCCGTTCATGATCGCGGGCAGGGCGGCGAAATGCGGGGTGGCGTTGATGAAGCCGCCGAGGCGGACGCAGCGCACGATGCGGCCGAGATCGCCGCCGAGCGCGGCCTTGGCCTGGGCGAGAACGTTGATGGCGCAGAGGCGGGCGGCTTCGAGGCCGGCCTCGTTGAAGATCTCGGCGCCGAGCTTGCCCTTGTGCTTGTCCGCGAGCTTGCCGTCGAGCCCGAAGCAGATCTGGCCGGAGATGACCAGCAGGTTGCCGGTGATCACATAGGGCACATAGTTGGCGATGGGGGCGGCCGGGGATGGCAGGGTGATGCCGAGTTCGGCGAGGCGGGTGTCGGCGGCGTTCATGGGCTTGGCTCCGCGATCGAGGCGAGGGTGCCTTCGGGCAGGTCTTTCATGGCCGAAGCCGGCGGGCCTCGCAAGCATGCGGGCATGCCGGGCGGGCAGGGCTGATGCGATGCTCAAGAGCGGGGGCTCCGCCATGTTTGCGCCATTGCCGCGATGCACCTAGATTTCGCACAGGTCACAATGGACAAGCGGCGCATGAACGGAACAGTCTCGAAGCTCGCGACGAAGGCGAGCGGGGTTTTCGCGGGGGCGCTGGTTCTGGCCGCGGCGCCCGCCTGGGCTCAAGCAGCGACGGAGCGGGTGGTGCTCGCGCCGCATCGTGCGGTCTATGATCTCGTGCTCGACAACGGCAAACCGTCCGGGAATATCGAGACCGCGAAGGGCCGCATCGCCTTCGAGTTCACCGGCGATGCCTGCGAGGGCTATGCGCTGTCCTTCCGGCAGGTGACGCAGCTCGGCACCGAGGCCGGGCCGCGCCTGATCGACGCCCGCACCACCAGCTTCGAGGCCGGCGACGGCGCGAATTACCGCTTCAAGACCGAAAGCACCGCGGGCGGCGCCAAGCCCGATACCGTCGACGGCACCGCGCAGAAGAACGGCAGCGGTTATGAGGTGAAGCTGCGCCAGCCCAAGGCCGAGATCTATCGCGAGGCGAGCGACGCGCTGTTTCCGAACGCGCAGATGAAGGCCGTGATCCAGGCTGCGCGCGCCGGCCAGAAGACGCTGAGCGTGCGCCTCTATGACGGTGCGAATTCCGGCAAGGAGGTCTATGACACGCTCTCGATCATCGGAAAGCGGATCGAGGCGGAGCCTTCCGAGAAGCCGCTGCAGCGCCCCGAATTCGAGAAGATGGCGCGCTGGCCGGTGACGATCTCCTATTTCAAGGCGGGATCGGGCGAATCGACGCCGGCCTACAGCATCGCCTTCGAGCTCTACGAGAACGGCGTCACCGGCGCGATTCGGCTCGATTACGGTTCGTTCGCGCTGCGTGGCACGCTCACGCGTCTGGATCTTCTTCCTCAGGAGCCTTGCGCGAAATAGCGGGTTCCGACGAGCGACGCTGCGGCAATCTCAGGCTCAGGCCCTTGCCGATCGCCTCGTCGCCGAAGCGGGCGCGCAACTTGTCGAGCGCGCCCTCCATCGCCTTCAGGCGCGGCGTCGCGATGTCGGCGAGATCGCCATGGTCGGCGGCCTCCGGTGGGCTGAAGTCGCTCGCGCCGATGCCGATCAACCGGTAATGCGCGCCGTTGCATTCGCGCTTCAGCAGGTCTCGCCCCGCCGTGAAGAGGCGGGCGGCGAGCTGCGTCGGTTCCGGCAGGCGGGCGGCGCGGGTGATGATCTGGAAGTCGGCCGTCTTCAGCTTCAGGGTGATGGTCCGGCCGGCAAGCTCCTGTGTTTTCAGCCGTTTCGAGGTCTTTTCGCAGAGCCGCCACAGGATCGGCTCCAGCTCCTCGAAGCGGGCGAGATCGACGTCGAGCGTGGTCTCGCTTGAGACGCTCTTGGTCTCGCGTTCCGGCGTGACCTGGCGGGCATCGATGCCGTTGGCGAGGTTGCGCAAGCGCGGGCCGTCCTTGCCGGCGAACTTGAAAAGCTTGTCGACGGGCGCCTCACGCAGGTCGCCGATCAGCTTGAAGCCGCCTTCCGCCAGTCTCGCGACACCGGCCGGACCCATGCCGGGGATGAGGCTGATCGGCTTCCCCGCGAGGAAGGCTATCGCCTCCGCCTGCCCGATGATCGAGAAGCCGCGCGGCTTGTCGAGATCGGAGGCGACCTTGGCCAGGAACTTGGCATAGGAGAGGCCGACCGAGATGGTGATGCCGAGTTCGGCCTCGACACGCCCCGCGAAGCGCGCCAGCGTCACCGCCGGGCTGGCATGGTGCAGCCGCTCCGTGCCGGAAAGATCGAGAAAAGCCTCGTCGATCGAGAGCGGCTCGACCAGCGGCGTCAATTCGCGCATCAACTGCCGGACCTCGCGGCCGACCGCGACGTATTTTGCCATGTTGGGCTTGACCACCACGGCTTCCGGGCAGGCCTTCAGCGCCTTGAACATCGGCATGGCCGAGCGCACGCCATAGGTGCGGGCGATGTAGCAGCAGGTCGAGACCACGCCGCGCTTGCCGCCGCCGACGATGACCGGCTTGTCCTGCAATGAGGGATCGTCGCGCTTCTCGATCGTGGCGTAGAAGGCGTCGCAATCGATATGGGCGAGGCTCAAGCTGTCGCGCTCGGCATGGCCGAGCAATCGCGGCGAGCCGCAGGCCGGGCAGCGCTTCGGCGGGGCGAGCGCTTCGTGGTCCGCCAGGCAGTCGCGGCAGAGCCAGCGCGACGAGGGCGCGCCCGCGCTCAAGAGAAGTCGTCCGGCTCCGGCCCGGCGAGGACGCGCCTGGCATCGGCGACGATTTCGGGATTCAGCCTTAAATTTCCGGCAAATTCCAGGAGGAGCGAATCGCTCGAGCCGATATGGTCGAGCACGGCGGCGAGGAAGCCGGGCTCGCCGGCAGCCTGGCGCAGATTGGCCGGGTTGAGGCCGGTCGTGCTCAGAAACGGCTCGATCCGCTCGGGTTCGGAAGCCAGGAAGGCCAGAGCCTGCAGCGCGAGCGCCTCTGCCTCGTCCGTTGTGGGGCGTCGTATCATGGGGTGGAGTCGCGTATCCGGTTTGCGTTTCGTCAACTGCTCGCGTGCTACGCAATCATCTGATGATGCCGCCAATTTGGAAAGCCCGCCATCGGTGTGGCGCTCCCGGCGCAAATGAAGGGCGGCCCGATGAAGACTGTTCTGATCGTCGAGGACAACGAGCTCAACATGAAGCTCTTCAACGATCTGCTCGAAGCCCATGGCTATGCGACGCTGAAGACGTCGGATGGCATCGAGGCGATCGAGCTGGCGCGGACGCATCATCCGGCGCTGATCCTGATGGATATCCAGCTTCCGGAGGTCTCTGGGCTCGAGGTCACCAAATGGATCAAGGAGGATGACGACCTGAAGTCCATCCCGGTCGTCGCGGTCACGGCCTTCGCGATGAAGGGCGACGAGGAGCGGATCAGGGAAGGCGGCTGCGAGGCCTATCTCTCCAAGCCGATCTCGGTCGCGAAGTTCCTGGAAACCGTCCGCACCTATGCCGGCGCGGCCTGAGCCGGCGAAAGCACAGCCATGACTGCCCGCGTCCTCGTCGTCGACGACATTCCCGCGAATGTGAAGCTGCTCGAAGCCAAGCTTTCGGCAGAGTATTTCGGCGTGGTCACGGCGACGAACGGGCGTGATGCAATTGCCCTCTGCGAGCGCGGCGAGGTCGATATCGTCCTGCTCGACGTGATGATGCCGGGCATGAACGGCTTCGACGTCTGCCGGCGGCTGAAGGGTGCACCCGCGACCGCGCATATCCCCGTCATCATCGTCACCACGCTCGACCAGCCCCGCGATCGCCTGCAGGGGCTCGATGCCGGCGCCGACGACTTCCTGACCAAGCCGCTCGACGATACCGCGCTCTTCGCCCGCGTGCGCAGCCTCGCGCGGCTGAAGGCGATGACCGACGAATTGCGCAGCCGAGCCATCGCTTCCGTCCGGCTGGGCATTGCCGATCCGCTGGCGACGGCGGCGGCCGAGACCGGCCTGAACGGCCGCATCCTGCTGGTCGAGGACCGCCCCAACGTCGCCGAAAGGCTGCAGAGCGCGCTCTCGGCCTTCCATGCCGTCGAGGTCGAGAGCGATGCCCAGCAGGCCGTCATACGCGCTGCCGAAGGCGAGTTCGACGCGGTCGTCGTCAGCCTGGACCTGCAAGGGCAGGACGGCCTGCGCCTGTGCAGCCAGTTGCGCTCGCTGGAGCGCACCCGCAACATCTCCGTGCTGCTGATGGGGGAGACCGAGGACCGCGACCGCATCCTGCGTGGCCTCGAGATCGGGGCGCATGATTTCCTGCTGCGTCCGATCGACCGCAACGAGTTGCTGGCGCGCGTGCGCACCCAGGTGCGCCGCAAGCGCTTCACCGAGCGGCTGCGCGACAGCGTCCAATCCTCGATGGAAATGGCGGTGATGGACCAGCTCACGGGGCTGCATAATCGCCGCTTCATGGATAACCGGCTCGCGGCGATGTTCGATGAATCGGCGCTGCGCGCCCGCTCCTTGTCGCTGCTGGTCCTCGATATCGACCATTTCAAGTCGGTCAACGACAGCTGGGGTCATGATGTCGGCGACGAAGTCCTGCGCGAATTCGCCGATCGCGTGCGCGCCTGCACGCGCGGCATCGACCTCGTCGCGCGCATGGGCGGCGAGGAGGTCGTCGTCGTGCTGCCCGATACCGGGCGCGATGCCGCCTATCGCGTGGCCGAACGTATCCGCGAGCGCGTCGAGAACGCGCCTTTCGCTGTCCAGAACAATACACGTGACATCAAGGTCACGGTGTCGGTCGGCGTCTCGAGCCGGCGCGCCGGCGATGCCTCCTCCGCCGACATGATGAAGCGGGCCGATGATGCGCTCTACCGGGCCAAGGCGAGCGGCCGCAACCGCGTGATCGTCGCCAGCGCGGCATAGAGCATCCGCCGGGCGCCCAAGCCTGCTCCAGCCATCGCTCGGGGAGGGCGCTTGCATGTGCAGCGAGCGCTTGGCGCAGCGTTTTCACGGTGCCTTCGTGCTTTCTCTCAAGTCCCTGAGGCAAGCTTCTGAAGTCGATGCGTGAATAGCGTTGCTGCTCCGGCGGCGATCGCGAGCTTTAAGCTTAGTGGGTAGGGTTAACGATCGATGAAGAGGGTCGATCGGTCGGATTTGATTGATTCGGATGCGGCGCATTGTAGAGATTGTGCGACGCAGCGATCCCAAAGATCGCTCCGAAACGCCCCTCGGGTGCTCAGGTCCGCCGCATCTCCTGGGAAACCGAAGGGCTCGGCCGGTCGGTGACGGAATTCTGGCCTCCTCAGAACCGCCGCCGGCCGGCCACCTCGCGTTGCGACGCGACACTTGCAGAAATCATACGAATACTTCGCGAGAATACTTGGCGGGTGCTCAGAGGGCGTCCTGAGCCAGTGTCACGGGCCCGATGGCGCGGATTTCGCAATCGGCCTCGGTGCCGTTCTGCCAGGACTGGACAAGGAAGCGGGCATCCGCGCCAACCGCCATGATCGGATGGTGCCAGAGCCCCTTGCGGTAGACCATTCCCTGCGACGCGGTGAAGGCGAAGGCGGCGAGCGTCGAAAGATCGGGCATGCCGTCCGCGCCGGCCTGGCTGACCACGACGATGTGGCCGGCGCCACCCAACGGCATGATCAACTGAACCGAATTCACATGCCGCTCGAGCATCGTGATTGCGGGAGCCGGCTGCTGCCGCGCCGCTTCGAAGATCGAGGTGACGAGCCTGGATCCTGGCGGGACGTCGGCGGCGGTATGCGCGTGGACGTCGTGCCGGCGCGCCGTCCCGTTATTCGCCGCCCGGCCGGAATCGCCCGTTTCCACCAGCCAGCCGAAGGGCTCGAAGGCGATTTTCGTGACCGGGATCACGCGCAACGGGTGAGGCGAGGGAAGCCCGTTCTTGATCTGATCGCCTGGTGTCATCGCCGAGCTTCCTCCGTAGCATGCGAGGCGGAGATCCGCGCCCGGTGCCGTCGTTCTGGCTCATGCCGTCACTATCTGTCGAGCTGCGTGATGGCCGATGATCACCGAGCTTTCGGTCGTGACCTGCAAAAAAGCCTGCCGCGAGCTGCGGCAGGCTGTTGCGTCGCGTAAGACGAACTGAGGCTCGAACGACAAACCCTGGTTCACTTTGTAGAGAGAGGCATAGTTCTTCCGCAGGCGAGACTATAAGTCATTGATTGATTTGAACCAGACGGACGCTATTTCCAGCCGATAAGAACACCGTCCGCGCCGAGCGAGAGCTGCAAGCCCTGCCGGCGCGCCGCCAATCTGAGGGTTACGCCGCTGGGGTTGCGAAGCCAGAGACGACCCCGCCCATGATCGCCAATAGCCCAGCCCTCACGAATCTGGGCGTAAACACCCGCGAAATCCTCCCGGCGGGTCAGGCCATAGACGCTCCCCGTCGCGGTCAAGCGCGAAGCACCGATGCCGCCAATGCCCAGACCGCCCACTGTGATCCCGTAAGATCGTCCTCGATAAGTGAGAGTGCCGCCTCCGATTGCACCCGAACCGATGAAAGCGACCTGCAACTGACGGATGGAAACCTTACCTGTTTCCGGACCGAGGTTTCGCTGCTGCGCTGATGCGGCGGAAGCCGACAGGAAGGCGGCCGCGAGGAAGGTCAAGGTCGCTCTGAGAAACCTCATGTTGTCTTCCCTTTCATGACGCGAATGTCGGTTACGATGAGCTAGAATGGGTTGACGTAGTTCGTGATGGCGATCTGGCGCAGCAGGACCTTCCGGATGAGATGGGCTGCCTTGACCCGGTCGGTGAAGATCGCGGCATCGCCGGCGCTGCCGGCTGGCAGCATGCGGGCGAAGGCTTCGTCGTCGAGCTTCACGCGGACAACAAAGGGCGCCGCCTGGACGGATTTCGGCGCCACTGCGATGCCGGAGGTCTGCACCTGGCCTGTCGCGACGGCCTGGAGCACGCTCTCGACCTTGCCCGTCTGCACCGTTCCCGGCGCCCATTTGAAGGTGAGCTCGACCGGCTGGCCTGCCGCGACATAGCGCGCGTCGATCTGGTTGATCTCGACGCCGAGGAGGGTGTCGGCGGTATCGATGAAGGCCATCACCGGCGCCAGCGGCAGGCTGGTCACCCGCGCGCCCTTGCGCAGAGCGAGATTGGTGACATAGCCGTCGGCCGGTGCGCGCACCGTCGTCTTGTCCAGATTCCACTTCGCGCCGGCGAGCTGGGCCTTGAGCTGCTCTACCTCGGCCTCGCGCTGCTCGACATCGAACGTCCGGCCCGTGCCGCGCGACTGGAGCTGGGTCATCTCGGCAAGGCGAGTCTCCTGAAACTTGAGTTGCGCAGCCAAGGCATCGACCTGAGCCTGGAACGGCACCGGATCGATCCGGAAGAGCACGTCGCCGGTCTTGAGCGGCGTGTTGGCTGTGACCGGCACGTCGACCACCTCGCCTGCAACGTCCGGCACGATCGCGACCGAATTGCGCACGACCAGCACCGGTCCCTGCGGCGCGCCCCAGTTCATCGGGATGAACAGCCCGATCAGCAGGACGAGGAGAACAAGGACCGGCGAAACCTTCCAGAACAAGTTGAAGGGCACGACCTTGAGCTTCACCAGGATGAAAAGCAGCGCCAGATAGGTGTTGAGCAGGACAACGATCATCGCGCCGTCTCCGCATCTCCAGTGCCACGGCCCGGTTTTGCCGGCACGTCGACATAGGCCCAGATCAGCACCACCGGCCAGAGCACGAAGCCAAGGAAGAGCGTCACCCAGCCGCCGACGGCAACCGCATCAGCCCAAGGGTGGTTGCGGCGCCTAGCGACCATGCCCGGCCACATCGCCATGAAGACGATGACGAAGACCGTGCTGGCGACGAGCACGACCAGGACGATCCAGGCGAAGATGTCGAGACCGGACATGCCGGGGCCTCACTGCACGGGTTGCGGCTCGGGGAATTTCCAGCGGCCGTTCAGAACCTCCGCTCGCGGGCGATAGAGCCGGACCGTGTAGTTCCAGCCCTTCATCACCGGCAGGCAATTCGGGATCTTGCCGTCGCAGCCGCCGAACTGGATGTCGACGGCGCCGTCCGCGCTCTTCTTCGCGGTGATGTTGTTCAGCGAATAGGCGTTGTAGGCGTTCTTCTCGTAGTAGCCCTCGGCATTGTAGACGCTGACCGACCAGAAGGCGTCGACCGGCACGGACCCGACCTTGAGCCTGTAGACGGTCGTGCCGTCATTCTTCACCGGCGTGAAGCTCAGATAGGTCGCGTCCTTGTCGGGATTGCCGCCCCAGCCCGCGGCGGTCACGATCAGGTGGCGGATCGGATCGACCTGCCCTTTCTGGCCGAAGCCGTTCTTGAAGCCGCCTATGGTGGAGGCCAGCACCAGGAGGGCATCGCGAACCTTCTTCTGGCTGGCCTCGTCCCATTTCGGTATCTCGAACGTGCCGGAGCCCTTCTGCCCGAGCTTGAGCGCGTCCTGCAACGCATGGACCTGCTGGAGATCCTTCGGATCGTTGGGATCAACCAGCGTGCGCACGCCGACCATCGCGTAGCGGGTGCCGACCTTGGCGCGCGTCAGCGTCACCGGGCCGGGCTTGTAGGAGACGAGCGGCACATAGTGGTCTTCGTTGATGACCTGCAGCGACATGAAGCGCTTGCCGGCATCGGGCAGGGTGATCGTCACCGGGCCAGCATCGAGGTCGACGACAGCCGAAGAATAGAGCGTGTCGCGATTCAGGCGGATAACGGTCTGGTTCTCGATCTCCGCCGGCATTCTCCGATGAATAAATTTGCCGAGGCCGCCGTCCTGAACGGTCCTGCTCATGTAGAGGTCGGATTCCGCCCGCGGAAAGTTATCGACCGTGACCGGGACGGCGCTGCCTGGCGCGGCGCTTTGCTGGGCGAAGGCAACGCTCGCCATAGCGAGCGACAGCACGACCTGGGATATCAGACTGACATTCATGGCCGATCTCCTCTCGATTCAGGGGGTTGCGGCCTTCTCGACGTCGGGCAGTACCCAACTCTTGTCGAACAGCGCCTTGGTCGGCGCGTAGGCGCGGAACATCAGCTCGAACTTGCGCCCCGGATCGGTGGGCACCCAATTCGTCTCTTTGCCGGCCGGCGGCTTCGGCCCGAAATAGACCTCGAGCGAACCATCGGCGTTCTTCTGCATCTCAGGGATTTGCGAGGAGCGACTGGCGCGCGGCATTCCCCGGATCAACGCATGTGTCTGCCGGTCGTAGGCCGTTACCGACCAGTATTGTTCGACCGGTGCCTTGGGCGGCACCGTCAGGCGATAGGTCCTGGCGCCGTCGAAGGCGTCGCCATCCTTGTCACGGATCGAGATCATGTAGAATTGGCCAGCGCCGAGCCGCTTGATGCCGATATAGGCGTAGCTATAGGCGAGGCCGCGCAGGTCGGTCGGATAGGCATCGGTGTCGTTGTAGCCGCCCTGCGCCGACTTGATCAGTTCGGGGGGCGCCGGGAAGGTCCAGCGGCTCGTCGGCGAGAAGAAAGGTGGCAGCCCGGCATCGTATGTCCGTTCGAGCCAATCGCGTGCCTCTTGCACGCCGGCAGTCAGCGCCGTCGTTCGCGCTTCGTCCGGTCGGTAAGGCTTGCCCTTCTCGATGCCCAGCGACTTGAGCTGGTCGATCATCGCCCGGTCGCGCGGCAGCCAGGGCTCCGTCTGCACGATCCGGTCGAGATGCGCGAAGAAGCTCGCATCGTAGCGGATCGTCGAATCGAAGCCGATGTCCTTGACGTCGTTGAACACTGTCGCGGGCGGATGTGCCGCTTGCGACAGTGGGTAAATCTTCATCCGCTTGCCATAGGCAACCGAACTGGCGACGTCGGCCTCACCGTGACTCTTCAGGTTCGAGCGAAGCAGCATGTAGCCGCCGAACGTGTCGGATTGCAGGGGAATGTAGCCGCGCGGCGGCTTGCCCCTGTAGCCCGGCGGGAGGACGAGATACTTGCCACCCTTGCCCTTGTCGGCGCCGAGCAACCCGGCATCTTCGAGGGGCATTTGCCAGATCGTGACGATATTGCCGTTGAACGAGCCTTTCGCGTCGCCGGGCGGCAAGTCGAGTACGATCGGCCCGTCTTTCGTATTGAAGAAAGCCATGAAGTAGAGCGCGTCGGGATTCGGCGTCAGCGTCTGATTTTTCGAATCGAGCGGACGGCCCCAATAGATGACCTGATGCACCTTGCCCGGTGTTTTGGTCAGCATCTCCTGCAGCATCAGATCGTAATTGACCGCAGGCATGCCCCAGATGACGGCCTCGACTGCGCGCCGTTCAACCAACCGGCGTTCAAGGTCACCGGGGGCTGGCTGCTGCGCCTGCGCGGTCGCGAAGAGCAAGGCGAACATGGCAGTGAAGACCGCTCTCATCATGGGCTCCCACGATCGGCGTCACACGACCGCATCTGCCGAAGAGCGGTTTGCGTCTTCTCTGTCTGCGTGACGAGGAAAGCTCGCACGCGCCGTTGCCGCGTTTAAGACTGTAACGGTTACGAGAGCGAGCAGCAGGTACCGCTTGCCCTGGCACGCTGTGATAGGCGGATTCACGTCGCTGGGTTGAGCGGGGGCAATGGACCACCCGCGCTTCGATGAGACCGAGGGGCGTGCCGCCACGCCGAAACAGCACGCGCCAGCTCCCGCCCGCTTCGCCTGTTCCAGCCCCCGCCGCCGAATACCGCGCGCTCGAGTTCCGCCAGGCGTGGGGCCACGCGCGGGTCTCTGCACAAGGCCTCCCGGTCAGCCGAGGACAGGCGGCCATGCCAGATCGCGAAGGCACGATAGCTTGCGCCGGGTTCTCCGCTCCTCGCGGCTCTCCGCAACTGCCGGCGTGCGAACCATTCCGAGCCACCAAGCCCGATGACGGCCTGCCGCCAAACCGCGTGGAGGCGCTCGCGCAGCAACGCCAGCGAGAGCAGCGCGATCAGGATCAGAGCCAATCCTCCAAGCGCCCACGGCCATATGGCAGGTCTGCCGGAGCGGAAGGGTTGCGCTGCGGCCGCAACCGCGACCGTCAGCCCCGGCAGCGTTTCGGTCCTGGCCCTCTTGTCGGCGAGACTCCACCAGGGCTGCGACAGGGCCGGCAGCGCGAAAGTCCCCGGCTGCTCGAAGACGTAGGTGACCTTGTCGGTGCGAAACCCATCCACGCTGCCGCGGTTGCTGCGATCCTCGATCACCGGCGGGTCGACATAGACCCGCACACCGTCCGGCGCCTCGAAGCGGAACTCGGCCATCCCGAGCGCCGGCACGCCCGCCGCCTGACGCCGGATCGACCTGACCACCGCATCTCCGGCGCGGAACGAACGCTCCCGCGGCTCCGGCGACCAGCTCTCGCTCGCGCTCACACTATCGGCGACAAGCACCGGACCGGACGGGTCGATACCAGGAGGCACGCTGGCGGTGAAATGCGTCCCCGTGCCGGTCATCGAACCTGCGGGGTCGCCGTCACCCGTGAGCAGCATGACGGCCGGCGCCGGTATCGCGATCTCGCCGCCGCGCCGCGGGAAGATGACGAATTCGAAGCTCTGGCCGACATAGTCCCGACCGCCGATCCGGTCGCGGGTGGTGATCGCCTGCGTCTCGAATCTCAGGATCTGGGCCCCCGCCGCTTCCGGAACGCTGACGAGCGGCGGATGCTGCATCTCGCCGGGGAACAGCACCGCCACGTTCAGCCGAACCGGCTGGCCGATGACGATTCCGGTCGTGGGATCGAGCGTCGTGCGGATGATCGGCGGCTCGGCAGGCGTCTGCGCGAGCGCGATCATCGGGGCAGCGAGCAACAGAAGCAGGAGAAGAGCTCTCACGGCGCTGCTCCCGGCTGCGTAACGAGCTGATAGGCGAACTTGGCCCGCAGAAAATCCGCCGGGCGGGTCTGCACGCGTTTCAGCCAGAGCGCACGCACCGCCTCGTCCGACATCGGGGTTGCCGCCTGGACCGTCGTGTCCTCGCCGCCGGGCTTGGTCTTGTCAAAGACGACCTGGTCGGGCCGAGAGTCGGTTTGCCCGGTCTCGCCCCCCTCCGTCTTGCGGCGCTCGGTGCGGATGCGGGCGATCTCGCGGTTGCGCAGCGCTTCCGGCCAGCCCGGTCGCAGCACGAGCGACTGGTCGAAGCGCTTCAACGCGTCGTCGTACTGGCCGAGCATCACCAGCGCATTGCCCTGGTCGAAGGCTGCCGCCGCCGTATCGCGCGCCGCGAAGGCTTGGGCCGCGCCTTTGAAATCTCCGGCCCTGAACAGGGCGACCCCACGCCAGAGCGGGTCGCGAAACGCCTGCGCGGCCTCCACCGTCTGGCCCCGTTGCAGAAGCAGGCGGCCGCGTTGGTCCGGGCTCAGCCACAGATCGCGAAAGCCCAGCCAGCATCCGGCCGCCAGCAAAGCCAGAGTCGCGAGAAAAGCGAGGGCCGCATAGGGTGTAAGACGGTGCGAGCGGATCATGCCACCCCCCAGCCGCGCCGGAACCAGGGCAGCGCCAGAAGCCCGAGGATCGGGACCAGCCAGTAGCCAGCCTCGCTCCAGTGATCCCCCTCGCCAGCGATGCCGGCAGCATTGTCGCCACGGTCGAGACGGCGGACGATGGCCGCGACGTCAGACTGGTTGGGCGTGGTTGGGACCACCATGCCGCCCAAGGTCTTTGCCACCTCGGCGAGCCCGGCCGACTCGGCATCGCGCAGGGCCAGGATCGTCACCGGCGGCGAACCAGCCGGCTGTGATTCCACGCTGCCCGGTAGGGTCTCATCGGCGAGGAGGAGGATCGCCCCGCCCTGACCGATGCCGGCAAGCGCGCGTCTCGCCAGAGCGAGCGCGCCGGCAAGATCGTCACCCTGCTTCGGCATGATCTCGGGGGAGAGCGCCTTGGCAAGGTCGAGGATGACGGCGCTGTCCGGCGTCGGCGGCAGGACGAGATGCGCCGAGCCGGCATAGGCGATCAATGCCGTCGAGGCGCCCTCCCGGGCCGCCAGGATATCTGCCAGCTTCTGCCGGGCGCGGTCGAGCCGCGTTGGAGCAAGGTCCTCGGTCAGCATGGACGGCGTGACCCTGAGCACGATCGCGACGGGAGGCTTGGCCTCGGCGAAAGGCGAGGACTCGCGCTGCCAGGCCGGTCCGGCGATCGCGGCGGCTGCCAGCGCCATTGCGGCGAACAGCCAGTCGGCGGGGGGGATGCGTACGCGCTGGTCGTTTCCGGTCAGGAGGTAAGGCAGCAGTGCGGGATCGATGACGCGGCGCCATTGCTGTGCGGGATCGGAGCCGCGGCGCGCCAGAAGCCAGAGGGCGGCTGCCGGCACGAGTGACAACAGCCAAAGCGGGCGTTCGACATGGAGGGCGGCGAGTGCGTTCATCATGGCCCGGCCTCCGCAACCATAGCCGGCCGGGCAGGAAGGCGGCGCATATGCCGGCGCAGGGTGCCGACTGCCTGCGCGAGCAAAACCAGCGTGAGCGCGGCGGCGAGCGGCACCCAGTACACATCGCGCCGCGGACGAAAGCTGACGCTGTCGATTCGGCGCGTCTCGATCGCGTCGAGACGCTGATAGATCTGCGCGAGCCCGGCCCGATCCAGCGCGCGGAAGAAGCCGCCGCCCGTCGTCGTCGCGACCTCCTTCAGCGCGGCCTCGTCGAGCTTGTCCTCGCCGGCCGCCTGCGGGTCGCCGACCGCCACCGTGTGAATGACGATGCCCTTGTCCTTCGCAACGCGGGCGGCCTCGGCCGGCGGCACCTTGCTCAGCGTGTCGTTGCCATCCGTCAGCGCGATGATGGTCTTCGCCTTGACCGTGCTTCGGGCGAACAGCCCGATGCCGAGGCCGATCGCGTCGCCGAAAGCCGTGCGTGGCCCGGCCATGCCGACGGCCGTATCACGCAGCATGGCGCGGCAGAGATCGAGATCGGTGGTGAACGGCACGAGCGCGAAAGGCGCGTCGCCGAAGACGACGACCCCGACACGGTCGCCCTTGCGGCGCGACAGGAAATCGTCGAGCACCTGCTTCACCGCCGTGAGGCGATCAACGGTGGCCCCGGATGCATCGACGAAATCGCGCGTATCCATCGATCCCGAGAGGTCAACCAGCAGCAGCAGGTCGCGCGTCGGCAAGTCGCGATGCAAGGGCGGTTCGATCCATTGCGGCCGGGCAAGCGCCGCCATGACGAGCAGCCAGACCACCACCAGCACGACGAGGCTGGCGGGCTTGCGCCTCGCGACCACGCCGCCTGAGAAGGGCTGCCGCCCGCTGAGCCGGACCAGCCTGTCGAAGAACGGCACAGTCAGACCGGTGCGCCGTTCGGCATGCGCAGGCAACCCGAACCAGACAAGCAACGGCAGCGGGATAAGAAGCGCGATCCAGGGATAGGCGAAGCTCAGCATCGTCACGCTTCCTTCGCCGCACGCCCGCGCTGACTGCGGAGCCAGTCCTTGGCCTGCGCGACAAGCGCGCTCTCCCCAGGCGCGCGTGCACCGGGAACGAACATGTCCGTCAGGCCCTCACCCAGATCGGCCGTCTGGATGCCGGCCGGGGTGGTCTGCTTGATGAATGTTGCCCAGCCCGGCCCTGTCAGCGACGCCACCTCTTCCCGCCCGTAGGCGACGATCGCCGCGCGCTTCAGGACAGCCGAGACCGCTTCCGCCGTCTCGGCTCCACCTCCGGCCAATGCATCGATCTCGGCTTCAGCGCCTCGGAGATAGGCATCGGCCCGGTAGCGCCGAAGCGCCCGCCACGCCACGACGGCCAGCATTGCCCCAACCGTCACGCCGACGATCCAGACACCGGCTGCGGGAGGCCAGAACGATATCGGCTCCGGCAAGGCCAGGTCGGCCATGTTGGCGAGATCGCCGGGGTCGCTGCTCATGGCGCTCTCCCGCCGAGCCGGCTTAATCTTTGAGCCTGGCGCCGGCCGATCAGCGCGCGCAATTGCGTGGCGACGTCGCGTTCGGTCGAGATCGGCAAGACCGGAATGGCTCGATTGCGCGACAGCGCCGCGAGTCGTGCACGCCATTGAACGCGCTCTTCGCTGAACCGGGTCCGCAGAGTGGCAGATGATGCATCGACCTCGAGCTGCGCGGATCCGGAGCTGAAAATCGCGGGCCCGATATCCGGCAGGTCCTGTTCCAGCGGGTCCTGGATGAAGGCCGCCAGAACGTCGTTATGGGCACCGAGGCGCGTCACCAGGCGTTGGGTCTCGTCATCCTCGCCGGCGGCGTCGGAGATCAGGCAGATCAACCCGTCATGCGCGACGATCCGGGCCGCCGCGGCGAGCGCCTCGTTGAGGCGGCCGGCTCCAGGCCAGGCCGATGAGAGAGGCTTCAGGGCTGCGTTCTGGCGGGCGATCTCCGAGAGGACACGGACCACGCCATGGTCGCGGGCCTGCGGGCTCACGGAGACGACGCCGCCATCGCCGAAGACGACGGCACCGACGCGATCCCCCAGCGAGGTCACGCGCCAGGCCGCGAGCGCCGCGACCTCCGCGGCGGCGACCGACTTCATCATCCGGCGGCTGCCGAAGAACATCGTGCTGCGCTGGTCGACGAGCAGCAGCACTGGTCGGTCGCGCTCCTCCGAATAGACCCGGATATGTGGGCTGCCGAGCCGCGCCGTCGCGAGCCAGTCGATGGTGCGGGTATCGTCACCTTCGAAATAGTGCCGCAATTCCTCGAAATTCAGCCCGCGACCACGCAGGCGCGAGGCATGGCGGCCGGCGAGCAGGCTGTGCACCGGCTGGCGAGGCTGGAAGCTGAAGCCATGGGCGCGGTGCTTGAGGCGCAGCAGTTCGTCGAGGGTGACGAAGGCGCGTGCGGATGCCGCTGGCTTCGTCCCCACTCCTGACCGTTCCCGCATCAGTGCCATGTCCGGCTCCTAGATCGCGACGGCGACTTGCTTCATCACCTCGTCCAGCACCGCATCCGCATTCACGCCGTCGGCACCGGCCTCATAGGCAAGCGAGACGCGATGCCTGAGGCAATCATGCACAACCGACTGGACGTCCTCGGGCGTGACGTAATCGCGTCCCTGCAGCCAGGCATGGGTTCGCGAGCAGCGGTCGAGCGCGAGCGAGCCGCGCGGGCTCGCGCCGACCGCGATCCAGCTTTTGAGATGCTCGCCGAATTCGGCCGGCCGCCGCGTCGCGGCGATGAGCGCGACCATGTAGGTCTCGACGACGTCCTTCGTCGCGACCCGGTCGATTTCCGCCCTGGCCCGCAGAACGGCCTCCTGCGGGATCTTCGCAGGAGCTGGCGCCGGACTGCCGGAGGCGGCCGCGTTCTCGGAGCGGACCAGCCGCATCACCTTCACTTCGTCGGCGTCGGATGGGTAATCGATCCGGATATGCATCAGGAAGCGGTCCATCTGTGCTTCCGGCAGCGGATAGGTGCCTTCCTGCTCGATCGGGTTCTGGGTCGCCAGGACCATGAAGAGCTGCGGCAGGTCGTAGCGCTTGCCGGCGACGGTGACGTGCCGCTCCTCCATCGCCTCGAGCAGGGCCGACTGGACCTTGGGCGGGGCGCGGTTGATCTCGTCGGCGAGGATGAGATTGCCGAAGACGGGGCCCTTGCGGAACTCGAACTGGCCGTCGGGACGCAGGATCTCGCCGCCGGTCACGTCAGAGGGCAGCAGGTCCGGCGTGAACTGGATGCGGCTGAAATCGGATTCGAGATTCTTCGACAGGCTCTTGATCGCCCGGGTCTTGGCGAGGCCGGGCAAGCCCTCCAGCAGGACGTTGCCGTCGGCGAGCAGCGCGATGACGATGCGCTCGACCACCTTTTCCTGGCCGATGATGTCCTGGTTGATCCGGTTCTGGAGTTCCCGGACGGCATCGCGTGCGCTCGGTCCGGCTCCATCCATCGTCCCATTCCCGAAAACGCCGACATCTGCGTCGATCCGGAGATTTGGGCGGCAGGCCCGGCGAAGTCAGCCCTGTTACGGTTACGGTCGCACCGGCAGGTCGTCAGCCGCGCTCGCGCAGCACGCAGCGGAAGCCGACATGGCTGGTCGAGGTGTCGACCGGTTCGGCATGGCGCGCCGCCGGGCGATAGCGCCGGCAATAGCTCGGGGCGCAGAGATGCGAGCCGCCCTTCAGGACCTTGCGGGCAATGCGGATCGCCGGCTGACGCGTATCGTAGCTTTCGGCTTCCGGGCCGCCACGCGGATTCTGCGGCACGCAGCAGGCTTTCGGCGCATCGGCCTGATGGCGCACGGACCAGAAATCGGCGGTCCATTCCCAGACATTGCCGATCATGTCGTGGAGCCCGTAGCCGTTGGGCGGAAAGGCCCGGACCGGCGAGGTGCGCGCCCAGCCGTCCTCCCTGGTATTCTCGTGCGGGAAGCTGCCCTGCCAGGTATTGGCCATGTGACGGCCATCCGGCATGAACTCGTCGCCCCAGGCGAATTCGCTGTCCTCGCGCCCGCCCCAGGCCGCGAATTCCCATTCGGCTTCGGTCGGCAGCGCCTTGCCGGCCCACGCGGCATAGGCTTCGGCATCGCGATAGGCGACGTGGACGACGGGATGATCGTCGAGGCCCTTGATCGAGGAGCCGGCGCCATAGGGCTTGCGCCAGGTCGCACCGAACCTGAACGTCCACCACTGCGCCCAGTCGTGCAGGGCGACCGGATGCCTCGGCGGGTCGAACATCAGCGACCCCGCCCGCAGCATGTGAGGCAGGGCGCCGGGATAATCCCTGGGATCGGGGGCGAGCTCGGCGAAGGTGACATGGCCGGTCGCTTCGACGAAGCTGCGGAACTGGCTGTTGGTCACCGGCGTCGCATCGATCCAGAAGCCGTCGACGTTGGCGCGATGGCTCGGCGCCTCCTCGGCATAGTGCCGGTCGGAGCCCATCCGGAACGTGCCGCCTTGGATGCGGACCATGCCGTCCGTAAGCAAACGCGCCTCTGCGATCGCGGCGTTCATTATGGTTTGCGCTCCCTCGATCGTCCCTATGCTGCCATGGTCACGGCTTGCCGGGGAAGACCGTCTTCCAGTCGGCTTTCATGTCGACGATGGTCCAGCCCTTGGCCCGGCCCTCGTCCAGCGCCTTGTCGAGCTTGCCGATCGGCGAGCCGCGATCATAGGCCCATTCGCGCTCGGCGTCGGTGTGATGGACGATCAGCGCCAATCGGGGGCCGTTGCCTGCGGCGGTATACTGGAGCATCTGCAGGTCGCCGTCGGAATTACCGAAAGCGAGGATCGGGCGGCGGCCGATGAAGCGGTTGATGCCGACCGGCTTGCCCGGACCATCATCGACGAACTCGGCCTTCGCCTGCTTGAACAGCTCCGGCCTGCCGCTGGCATCGAGACGATAGGTGACGACGCCCGATGAGCCCACGACCTGCTCCGGCGGGATGCCATAGGTCTTCTCGGCGAAGACCCGCATGAACTCGACTCCGCCGCCCGAGACGATGAAGGTCTTGAAGCCTTGGCTGCGAAGAAAGCGCAGCAATTCGACTTGCGGCTGGTAGACCATCTCGTCATAGCGCCGCTGCTTCGTCGGATGCCGAGCCGTGTCCAGCCAATTGCCGACGATGTTAGCGAAAGCGTCGGTCGTCATCCCGGTATGGGTCGTCATCATGGCCTGCAGCAGGCCTTTGCCATGGTCGGCGGAAAGTGCCTTGAGGTCACGGGCGAGGACCGAGCGGTAAGGCTCCTTGCCCTTGAGCTCGGGCTTCTCGGCGGCCAGCCGCCTGATTTCGTCGAGCGCGAACTGAAGCTGGAAATAGACCGGCTGCTCGGCCCAGAGCGTGCCGTCATTGTCGAAAGTGGCGATCCGCCTTTCGGGCGGTACGAAGTCCGGGCCGCCCTCCTGCGTGACCTTCCCGACGAAATCGAGAATGGCCTGCTTGGCCTTGCCGTCGTTCCAGGACGGGAGGGGATCGGTCTGGGCGAAGGCCGGCGCGCCCGCCCAGAGCGACAGAAGGACCACTACCCCTCTTGCAAAGTTCCCGATCAAGCGGCGCATGCCTGTCCTCCCGGTCGTCATCTCAAGCGAAACGAGCCGGCCATGAGCCGGCTCGTCGCGTAGCGGATGATTACTTGCTCGCTTTGCTCGCCGCCTGATCGAGGTTCTTCATCAGGGCGTCCACCATCTGGTCGACGCTGAAGCTCGCCGGCCGCTGGCTCGGCGGGTAGTCCTTGAAGGTGCCCAGGAAGGGAGCGACCTTGTAGACGCCGTACTGGATCAGATAGGCGTTCCGGGCGAGCCAGTCGTAATACTGGTCGGAGACGACGTCGGCCCGTTCCATCGGATCCATGCGCAGATTGAAGACCTTCGGGGCGCGCAGGCAGGTGAAGGGATTGGCCCAGACCTCGAAACCGCCGGGCTTGCGCTGTTCGCAGAACACGACCTTCCAGTTGTCGTAACGATAGGCGACGAGATTGCCGTCGTCGTTGAAGTAGAAGAACTCGTTGCGGGCCGATTTCGGCTGCTGACCGGTGAGGTAGGGCAGCTGGTTGTAGCCGTCGAGATGGACCTTGGCCTGCTTGCTGCCGAGGCTCATCCCCTTCTGCAGCTTGTCCTTGATCTCGCCGTCGCCCGCGGCCGCGACCAGGGTCGGGAACCAGTCCAGGCCGGACACCATCTCGTTCGAGATTTCGCCCGCCTTGATCTTGCCGGGCCAGCGGATCAACGCCGGCACACGGAAGGCACCTTCCCAGTTCGTGTCCTTCTCGGAGCGGAACTGCGTCGTCGCGGCATCCGGCCAGGACCACTGGTTAGGGCCGTTATCGGTGGCGTAGACGACGATGGTGTTGTTGGCGATCCCAAGATCGTCGAGCGCCTTCAGCAGCTTGCCGACATCGCGATCGTGTTCGACCATGCCGTCGGCGTAGTCGTTCCCGGGCATGCCGCTGATACCCTTGTTGGCTTCGCGGATATGGGTGAACACATGCATGCGCGTGGTGTTCATCCAGGTGAAGAACGGCTTGTTGGCTTTCACCTGACGCTGCATGAAGTCGATCGCGCCGGCCGTGGTCTCGTCGTCGACCGTTTCCATGCGCTTGCGGGTGAGCGGGCCGGTATCCTCGATCTTGCCGTCGGCGGAGGATTTGAGCACGCCGCGCGGCGAGCCCGACTTGACGAAATTCGTGTCGTTCTTGGGATAGTAGGGGCCTTCCGGCTCCTCTTCGGCATTGAGGTGGTAGAGATTGCCGAAGAACTCGTCGAAGCCATGCCGCGTCGGGAGGTATTCGTCGCGGTCGCCGAGATGGTTCTTGCCGAACTGCCCGGTGGCATAACCGAGCGGCTTCAAGGCCTCCGCGATCGTCACGTCGCGATCCTGCAGGCCGACTGTCGCTCCGGGGATGCCGACCTTGCAGAGACCCGTGCGCAGGCAGACCTGCCCGGTGATGAAGGTCGAGCGCCCGGCCGTGCAGCTGTTCTCCGCATAGTAATCGGTGAACATCATGCCTTCCTTGGCGATGCGGTCGATATTCGGCGTCTTGTAGCCGACCAGGCCGTGCGAATAGGCGCTGATGTTGGATTGGCCGATATCGTCGCCGAAGATGACGAGGATGTTCGGTCTGGCCGAACTTGGCGGGCTCGGAGCGGGTTGCGCTTGCGCGGGCAGCGCCGACAGGCCCAATCCGACCACAAGGCCGACCGCGGCAAGGAATTTATGGCGTCCCATGAAACACTCCCGGTTGCGGATCCGTCGCCGGGGATTGCGTCTCTGCGAGAGCGCAAGCCTGGGTGCGCGACGCCGGAAAGTCGCATGGAGGTATCGCGCGCTTAAGGCCGTAACTGTATCGACAGCGCCCTTCCCGAGCTCAATGGGAGGCGATCACGGCCGAGATGGATTGCGCCGCGGTCTCAGCAAGATCGTCGATCAGCTCGAAGCAGGGCGTCGCCTTCGCGACAAAATCCCGGAAGTCGGAAGCCAGCACCTCGCCGTTGCGCAGATCGCTGAAACGCCAGGAATAGCGGCGCCGCTCGGCCAGCGGACGCACGGCGATGTCGAGGGAATAGGTCTCGCCGGGATGAGCGAAAAGTGCGTTGATCGAGCCGGTCGCCGCGCTGCGCTCTACCGATGGAACGACGAGCGTCTTGAAGCGGGCCTTTCGCAACAGGGGAAGCAGGGCATCGGTGAAAAGCTCACCACGCAAAGCAACTTCGGGGTCCGCCTGATCCGAGTGATCATGGATCACCACTGCCGCTAGCGACCCGTCCGCAATCTCGGCGACCATGCCTTCAAGGAGGCAATCGCGCCCCTCCCGTCCGGCCAATCCGGCTGCCCAGCCGAATGTCGGCACATAACTGCCGCGCGGTATCGTGATCCTGATGCGATCGCCGCTTCCCGCACCATCATAATAGGCGTTCAGCGCCGAACGCAGGCGCGTCGCCTCGATGCGAACGATGGGATCGACGGTCGGGTCGAAGCTGTCATCCCGACCGAAGACGTCGACGCCGATCGAGTAGGCTTTGATCCGGTCGGAACGCCCACCGATCGTCTGATTCACGACGAAGCTCAGGAAGCGCCTATTTCTTTCCGAGATTCTGAACGAACCGCTGGCTACCAATGCTTCGAGAGCCGAAAGTACTTCTCCAGGCGAGGGCTCCTCACCCTCGGTCAACACCTTTCCGTCCATTGCTCCGCCTCCAAAGCCTGGATCGAAAAACTATCTCTCAACAATCGTTGTAACAGTGACGCAACTATAGCGAGCTTGGCAAGCACAGACCCTCGCCACGGCATGGCCAAGAGCGACACCGTTAGGAAATCCTCTCCAGAATATCTTGTTCTGTCGCGGAAGCGAGCGCGTTGTATTCCTCCGCGCGTTCCCGGCCAACCACCGAAGGTGATTTTGCCCAATAGGCCGCGGCCTCCCAGGCGGCCTCGTAGGCTTCGCACAGTTCCGCCAGGCGGATGTCTTGGCCGTATTTCTCACGCAGCGCGGCGCGCCGATCCGGCCAGCGGAGCATCAGGCGGGCAAGCCCGCGTTTTTGCGCCTGTTCCATATGAGACATCCGTCGAAGCGCTGAACGCATCCAGAGCCTATACGCCCGTAATCCTGCCCCGGATGCAGTCGATACAGTTGCAATGCCGGCTGTTACGCCCAGTCCGATTATTTACCTCCTCAACTTGACGCTACGCGCTGAATCATCGGACCGTCCGTTCTCGTGACGGGAGGGCGCAGATCATGAAGCGATTCAGGACCGCGCTTCTTGGGGCCACGGTCGCCCTGTGTGGCAGCCTGACCCATAGCCAACTTGCAGCGACGGAAGGCGGCGCAAGCCTGTTTCTCCCGGGATTGCACGGCCCCGGAGCCGGCATGCTGCCGCCACCCGGCTTCTATTTCGAGAATGACTTCTATTCTTATTCTGGACGGCTTTCGGCAGGAACCCAGACGCAGTTCGGCGGCGCCGTACTAGCCAATGTTAAAGTCGAGGCGCGGGCCAATTTCATGACCCCGACCTGGGTCACTCCTTTCCAGATATTCGGCGGCAATCTCGCTTTTGCCGTCTCCATTCCATTCGGCACGCCGCGGATCAGCGCTGGTGCCGTGATTGCGGCGCCCCGTCTTGGCCGCTCCTTCGGGCTCAGCAGCCGCGATGCCACCTTCAATCTCGGCGATCCCATCGTCTCCAGCTTTATCGGCTGGCATGCCGGCAATTTCCACTGGCAGGTCGGCGGCTCGCTGAGCATTCCGGCCGGCGCCTACCAGGAGGGCGAGCTCTCCAATCTGGCGTTCAATCGCTGGATCGGCGACGTTTTCGCGGCAGGGACCTGGCTCGACCCCAAAATCGGCCTCGACATCTCCGCTGCCGTGGGTTTCGAGATCAACGGCAAGAATAAAGACACCGACTACCGCAGCGGCAATGCCGTGCATGCCGACCTCGCGATCACGCAGTATCTCAGCAAGGAATTCTCGATCGGCGTAATCGCCTCGCATTACCAGCAGGTCAGCGGCGATGGCGGCGGCGGGGCCTCGCTCGGCTCCTACAAGGGCCGTGTCACCGCAGTCGGCGGCTCGATCGGCTATAATTTCAGCGTCGCGGGCACTCCGGTCGCCGCACATCTCAAGGTGCTACGCGAGGTCAGCGTTGAGAATCGGCCCCAGGGAACGATCGCCCTGATCAGTCTCGCCTTCCCATTGGGACATGTTCCAGCCCCCGCTGCTCCGTCTCCGACGGTCGTCAAGCGCTGATAGATCAGTACACACGTCCGCAATAGCGTTCCGGCTGAAAACGTCCCGGGCAACGCAGGCTGCGGCCTCACCCCGCCGGCATCGTCAGCCTCGCCCAGCGTGGTAATCCACGGCGCCGGCTTCCCCCTCGAACCAAGACGAGAGGAAAGCCACCGTCGAGGCGCTGGGGACGAACGTCTAGTTCAGGATGATGTAGAATGCCTCGGCGAGGGTCAGATCGACCATGTCTCCCCTCCGCAGACGCAGCAGATCGGCCTTGAGCGCGGGATCGGCGACCTTGAGCGAACGCGCGCCGAACGGGCCGACATAGCTCACGACGCTCGTGGCCGCGTCGAACCTTTCGAACCGCGCGGTCAGCGTGATCGTCCGCACGACGAACCTGTCCGGCAGGTTCTGGAATTGCGGTTCGCCGGCCGCTTCCGTGTAGACGATCCCCGGCCTGGCCCCGCGCCTGCTGCGTCCGATATCCAAGAGCGCGCCCTCGATCCGTCGGATCTCGACCCTGTCGCCCTCGCGAAGCCGTTCGAGATTGCCGAACGCCGGCGGGACGTCGACGCGCCAGGTGTTGCCCTGCTGCTCGACGACGACCGAGCGATCGGTCCGGTCGATCGACACCACCCGGACATTCAGGCGTTCGATCTCGACCGGGCCGACCCCGGCGACGATGACGGTTTCGCTGGCGATCTCGGGATACGGGGCGCAAGCCGCCACGCCCGCAGCGATCGAAAGCGCGACGATCAGGCTGATATGCCTCGGCATGAATACCTCCGTCTTGAATCGGCCTATTGCAGGCCGGCCTGGTTTCTCTCGCAATGGCCAGTCTTCTCAGGGTGGACAGACGTCCCAGAAGCCCTGCGTTCGCTGCGGATTTGTGTAGAACCAGCAATAGCCGGGTGCCGGCGGTTGCGAACTGACATAGGCTCGGGCTGCCGCGGCCGTTGCGAAGCCGATTGCCGCCCCCGACACGACCGCCAGGCCCGGATGCCACCAATAGCCGGCTGGGCGAACCCAGGGACGAACCGGAGCGGGCACAGGCCGATAGCCGGGGCGGACAACGGCCCTACGACCCGCAACGACATTCCCTCGTGGCCCGCGCGCGACATAACCCCTGCCGGCCACAGCACCGCGCGGCCCGCGAGCGACATAGCCGCGCCGGGCGACTACGCCGCCTCTCGGCCCGACGGCCACGCCCCGTTCAGCAAAACCCCGGCGGTATTGGGTCGGCGCGACGAACTCGGGCGCGACATTCCCCAGTCTCGATCCGATCGGCGTGAATGCCTGTGCGTCAAACGAAACGAGCGAGATCGGCAACAGCGTCACGGCCATGGCCTTCGATACAAGGCCGACGATCGACGCTGCCCGAAGGGAATAGGCCGCGTTCGCACTCAAGAACGACATCATCCATCTCCTTCTGTCCTGATCCATCTCATCAACGAGGAAAAAGCAGAGCCAGGTTCTGTGCTGGCGGGTGGCTGTTATTTGTCGCACCGGTGATAGCTGGTCTCGACCTCCGGAAACTCCGGGTCGAAGCGCAAGACATCGCCGTCGGGCTTGAAGCGGACGGACACGCTCGACGTCTCGAAGATAACTGCAGTCTTGCAGCCGAGCAGAACGGTCAACACGTCGCCCTTCTGCTTCGAGGAGATCACATCGCAGGTGGCGTGCGCACCGCGGATATGCTTGCCGGTCGCAATAAATCCCGACCAACCTTCGGCTGAGTGCTTGAAGACGAGTTGCCCGTTGCGTTTGGCGAAGACCTGGTCGCAGCTCGCCGCACTCGTTGCCCACGCGCCTTGCAGGCGCTCGACCGCCAGGCCCGGCTGCCCGGTGGCCGTGGCAGCGACCGCGAGAAGCGCCAAGGCGACAGGTTTCGTACCTCGTTTCATGCTTTCATCCACTGAAGTGTCGGCCCGATCGACCTTGCCCGCATGTCGCGGCAGGCAATATCTTCGAACGAACTCCGCAGAGTCGGAAGCAGTTTGGCGGCCGTAACTGTTACACTCCAGAATGCGGATGCTCGACAGCTACCGGACGAAGACGCTCGAATTTGCAGACCCAGCCAGAAATTTCGCGGGGCCGCCGGAAACATGCGCGCTCCACCAAGCCGCTAACGCGCCGCGTAAGCGCCGACTTGCAAAGCCGGAGCGTTGGTACGCCTGATGGCGGAACCGTCAGCATTACAGCTCCCTTGCTCACAAGAAGCGAGATCATTGGATGAGGGGTCTCGAAGCAGGTTGGGGATTTCGCGGCATTCGTGGCGCTCGAACGCGACGATCAAACGAGGAGTCGATGCTCGTTCCTAAACGCATGCTGCCTGACGAGAAGCGCGTTCCGCCAGTTCGGCGCGGCGCTCTGTCGATCGCGACCAGAATGCATGCGGCAACGGCGCTTGCCGCTATCTGTATTCCCGTATTCGCAAGCCCCCATGCGCTCGCGGCCAGCAAGCCTCCCCTGTTCCTGCGCAGCTGCACGATCACCCCTCCTGAACCGAGTCCGGTTTTTTCATTTCCTGCCGCCTCCAAGCCTGCTGCGGCAAGCGATGACGAAGACGATGATGAGGATGACGAAAGCCCCCGCGGCTTCGTATCGCCGGGGTTAGGCGCCTGCGTAGCCGTCTCCGGCACGGTGAATGCGGGGCTCCAGCGCGACAGCTACAAGGCGAACGCGCTGGCCCGGGCGACCGGTCTGGTACCGCAGGGGGCCATCAGTTTCCCGCTGAGCGCCTCCTTCCGCATCGAAACCGGGCAAACGCTTTCCGATGGACACTATCTGGCGAGCGCCTTCGAGTTCTCGATCGACACGTCCAGCGACGGTGGCAGCGAGCTCACGATGAGCGAGGCCAGCGTTACTTTCGGCGCGTTCGCCTTCGGGTTGGCGGGCTCGCGCTTTGATTTCTGGACCGGCGACGACTTCGCCTTCATCGGCCGGATTCCGAGCCGCACCGTTGCGCTGATCGGCTACGAGCGACAGCTGACCGAACAGCTTAGCCTGTCGCTGTCGGTCGAAGACACCTCCGCCGACCGGCGCACGGTGCTGCCAAACCGGGGCAATCGCGTGCCCGACGGTGTCGCGCGTTTGCTCTACGAGCAGGGCGGTTTGACGTTGCACGGAGCCATCGCGGCGCGTGACGTGCCGGGCGGCGGTTCCGGCCGCGTCGGCCGGGCTGCGATCCTCGGCGCGACCTGGGAGAAGACGCTGCTGGAACGGCCGTTGACGCTGACCGCCCAGATCGCCGGGGCCGTGGACGCGGCCCCCTATATCGGTTCCAGGCTTGACCAGCGCACGGCCTTTTCGGCCCTGACCGGAGGCCTGACAACGCGCGGCTGGTCCGGCGTAGTCGCTATCGGGCGTGAATGGACGGATGAATGGTCGACCAACACCTATGTCAGCCGGTATCGGCTTTCGATTCCGACCCCTTCCGGGTTGGCCGGCCTGATTCAGATCGACCGGGTCGCGGCGAATCTGGTCTGGGCGCCGGTCGACGGACTGCGCATCGGCCTCGAAGGTTCCATCGCTTGGCAGAAGCTCGACATCGCCGGCAATGCACGCGCGGCGAGCCTCTCGGGCCGGCAAAGTTCGGCGCAGCTTTTCTTCGAACGAACCTTCTGAGGACCATCCTCGATTACGCATGCGCGATTATGATCTGCAGTGTGGAAGTAATGTGTCGAGCTGAACCGCGCCAGCGTCGCCCTTCGAAATAAGACAAACGTTTTACTCGGCCTTCCGCTTTGTTATCGGCCCGCCGACAAAGGCAGCAAGGGCTCGTCGCACGCACACTAGCTTCGCTAATGAGACAGCCCGAAAGCAGACACCCTCAGAGTCCGCTTCGGGCCACTTCCTGACATTAGCGGGATGCCGATAAGCAGACATTGTCGACCGTCGGAAATGTGCCTGCCGTGATGCGTTAGCTACCGCTATGCATAACGCCATGACGCCCCAGCCAGCCTCGCCTTCATCAGAACGCAACATACCGGCCGCCTTCGGTGGGGGCGCCATCATCGGTGCCCTTGGCGGCCTGATTGGTCTTGGCGGTGCAGAGTTCAGGCTGCCGTTGCTGATCGGCATGTTCCGGTTTGCCGCGCTGGAGGCGGTGATCCTGAACAAGGCGATGAGCCTGGTCGTCGTCGCGACGGCGCTGCCATCCAGGGCCGCTACCGTTCCCTTCGGGACGATCGCAGCGAACTGGCCGATCGTGGTGAACCTGCTCGCCGGCAGCTTGCTCGGCGCATGGTTCGGAGCCGGCTGGGCCACGCACCTCAGGTCGGAGACGCTCTACAAGGTGATCGCTGCGCGGCTGGTCGCCATCGCGATCGTGCTGGTTTCGGGCACGAAGCCACGGCTAGCCAACCTCTGCTGACCGGGACGGCGCAACTGATCGCCGGCATCGTCATCGGCTTCGGAATCGGCGTGGTGGCCTCGCTGCTAGGCGTCGCCGGCGGGGAGCTTCTTATCCCGACGCTGGTCCTGCTGTTCGGGGCCGACATCAAGCTCGCCGGTAGCCTATCACTTGCCGTGTCCCAGCCGACCATGATCGTGGGGTTTACGCGCTACAGCCGCGACCAGAGCTTCTCGGTGATCGGCCGCAACCGCAAGTTCCTGCTAGTCATGGCGGCGGGATCGATCGTCGGAACCTTCATCGGCGGCCAACTGCTGGGCATCGTACCGAACGGCGTGCTGCTGCCGGCCCTCGCGGCAATCCTGCTGATCTCGTCAGTGAAGGTCTGGGCGCGCCTAACCGCTTGCCAATTATCCATATATCCGATAACTCGGATATATGGATAATTCACAAGCCATCGCCGCTATGGCCGCGCTCGCGCAGCCGACGCGTCTCGACACCTTTAGGCTCCTGGTCAACCGGGAGCCGGACGGCGTTCCCGTCGGCGAGCTCGCCCGCCTGATCGATGTGCCTCAGAACACGATGTCGGGACATCTGGCGATTCTAACGCGGGCTGGCCTGATTGTGAGTGAGCGGCAAAGTCGGTCGATCATCTACCGCGCGAACCTGGAAGGTTTCCGGTCCGTGATCACCTTCCTGCTCAAGGATTGCTGCGGCGGCCGCGCCGATCTCTGCCAGCCGATTATCGACGAACTCGTACCCTGCTGCCCGTGAAGGCTCGTCCCATGGATGTCGTGATCTATCACAACCCCGCCTGCGGCACCTCGCGCAACGCGCTCGCACTGATCCGCAACGCCGGCGTCGAGCCGCATGTGATCGAGTACCTCAAGACACCGCCCTCCCGGGCAATGGTCCTCGACCTCGCCAAGCGCATGGGCGCCCCGCTACGCGACGTCCTCCGTGAGAAGGGCACGCCGTTTTCGGAACTCGGGTTGAGCGATGCTTCGCTCTCGGACGCTGCTCTGCTCGACGCGATCGAGGCGCACCCGATCCTATTGAACCGCCCGATCATCGTGACCCCGAAGGGCGTCAGGCTCTGCCGTCCCTCCGAGGAGGTCATCGACCTGCTGCCGCCGCAACGAGGCGCCTTCGTCAAGGAGGACGGCGAGCGCGTCGTCGACGAATCCGGCCGCCGCGTCGCGAGCGCCTAAGGAACATCATGTCCACCTTCGAACGCTACCTCACGCTGTGGGTGGCGCTGTGCATCGTGGCCGGCGTCGCCCTCGGGCACCTGTTCCCGACCGCTTTCCAGTTCGTCGGCGGCATCGAGATCGCCAAGGTCAACCTGCCGATGGCGGTACTGATCTGGCTGATGATCATCCCGATGCTGCTCAAGATCGACTTCGCCGCGCTGCGCCATGTCGGCCAGCACTGGCGGGGCATCGGCGTGACGCTGGTCGTCAACTGGGCGATCAAGCCGTTCTCGATGGCGTTGCTGGGCTGGCTCTTCATCGGCTGGCTGTTCCGACCGAACCTCCCGGTTGACCAGATCGAATCCTACATCGCCGGTCTCATCATCCTTGCCGCGGCGCCCTGCACGGCCATGGTGTTCGTCTGGTCCAACCTGATCCGCGGCGAGCCGCACTTCACCCTGAGCCAAGTCGCATTGAACGATGCAATCATGGTTGTCGCCTTCGCCCCGATCGTTGGCCTGCTCCTGGGCCTCTCGGCGATCACGGTGCCCTGGGGGACGCTGACGCTCTCGGTTGCCCTCTACATCGTCGTACCGGTGATCGCGTCGCAGCTGATGCGCAGGTCGGTGCTGGCGTCAGGGGGGCAAGCCGCCCTCCGGCGGTTGCTCGGCACCTTGTCCCCAGTCTCGCTGGTCGCCCTGCTCGCGACGCTGATCATGTTGTTCGGCTTTCAGGGCGAGCAAATCATCGCTCAGCCCTCCATCATCGCGATCCTGGCCGTCCCGATCCTGATCCAGGTCTACCTCAACGCGGGGCTCGCCTATCTGATGAATCGGGCGGCCGGCGAGCGTCACTGCGTCGCCGGTCCCTCGGCGCTGATCGGGGCCTCGAACTTCTTCGAACTCGCCGTCGCCGCCGCGATCAGCCTGTTTGGCTTCAACTCAGGGGCGGCGCTGGCCACGGTCGTCGGCGTCCTGATCGAGGTGCCTGTCATGCTGTCGGTCGTCTGGATCGTGAACCGGTCCAAGGGCTGGTACGAACGCGGGGCACGGGTGCCTGCGGATGTCTGACCGGAGACTGGTCGTTGGCGCGCTTGGGGTCACACAGATTCTGGCATGGGGATCGTCGACCTATCTGCCTGCCGTTCTCAACGCGCCGGTCGTGGCCGATAGCGGGTGGCCGCTGGCATGGGTCGCCGGTGGCCTATCCGCTGGCCAACTCATGGCGGCCGCGGTCTCGCCCACGGTTGGGAGGGCGATCGGCGATCTCGGTGGCCGCACCGTGCTGGCGATATCCGCGTTCTTGCTCGCCATCGGGTTGACGACCATCGGGGCCGCCCCTAGTCTGGTGGTCTACGTCGTCGGTTGGACCATCATTGGCGCGGGCATGGGCGCCGGTCTCTATGACGCCGCCTTCGCCACGCTCGGAACGATCTACGGCCAATCCGCGCGCAGCGCGATCACCACGCTGACCCTCTATGGCGGCTTCGCGAGCACGGTCTGCTGGCCGCTGTCGGCCTTCCTCGTTGAGAGATACGGCTGGCGCTCGACCTGTTTCGTCTACGCCGGAATCCAGCTGTTCGTGTCGCTGCCGCTCCTGCTGGCGACCTTGTCGCGCCGGCAGGTGGCCGACGTTACCACGTCCCGGTCCGGTATCGCCCCCGCCTCGGTCGACGGGCGCCGTCGTCTCCAGCTGGTCCTGCTGACCATCGCTTTACCCTTGAGCGCCTTCGTCTCGTCGGTCGTGGCCGTTCAACTGCTCACCTTGCTCCAGGCCGCGGGCGCGACGCTGGCCGTAGCGGTCGGCTACGGCATGCTGATTGGCCCGGCCCAAGTCGGCGGCCGCATCGTCGAGATGACATTCGGCAAGCGGTTCGACGCACTGTGGACCCTGCTGTCCGGGGCCGTCCTCATCGCGTTCGGGTTGATCCTGATCTGGACCGGCCTGCCGATCCTCGCGCTCGCTATTGTCGTCTACGGTGCCGGCAACGGCGTCTGGTCCATCGCCCGCGGTGCCGTTCCGCTCGCGCTGTTCGGTTGCGACGACTACGCCGCCGTCATGGGGCGGCTCGCGCGCCCGGCTCCGCTGGCCTCCGCAGCGGCCCCCTTCGCCGCCGGCGTTATGTTCGAACGCGGTGGTGTGAACTTCAGCCAATGCATCCTTGCGATCCTCGCCACGCTCGACGTCGTCGTCGCGGCCTTGGTCGCCGTAACCATTCGCAGGAAGCCCGATCTCGCATGACTGACCTCCCCAATGTCGACCTCAATCGCCTCGTTGCGCCGGACCTGGGCCGGCTGGAGCCTACGGAGCGCGCCTCGCACCCGCCGCGCATACTCCTGCTCTACGGATCGCTCCGGCCCCGCTCATACAGTCGCTTGCTGACGCTGGAGGCCGAACGCATCCTCCAGCACCTCGGCGCGGAGACGCGGGTGTTCGATCCCGCGGGTCTGCCGATGCCGGACAGCGTGCCGGTGGATCATCCAAAGGTGAGGGAGCTTCGGGAACTGGCGCTCTGGTCGGAAGGCCAGGTCTGGTGCAGCCCCGAGCGTCACGGCACGATTACCGGCGTCTTCAAGAGCCAGATTGACTGGATACCGCTGGAGCTCGGCTCCCTCCGGCCGACGCAGGGGCGCACGCTGGCCGTCATGCAGGTCTCGGGTGGGTCGCAGTCCTTCAACGCCGTGAACGCGCTTCGCGTGCTGGGGCGTTGGATGCGGATGCTGACGATCCCGAACCAGTCCTCGGTCGCCAAGGCCTATCAGGAGTTCGACGAGGCTGGTCGTATGAAGCCGTCGGCCTATTACGACCGCGTCGTCGACGTGATGGAGGAACTCGTCCGCTTCACGCTGCTGACCAGGGATCGGTCGGATTACCTAACGATGCGGTATAGCGAGCGGAAGACGACAGCCGAGGTCCCCGTGACGTCGCTGTAGCCCGAACAGATGCCGCGTCGGACAACACGACAGCTGCGCCAATTGCCGACGTTGGCGCATAGCTCCGGAGCGGGCGTTCGCATAGTTTGGAACGGTGCTTGAAGACGCCCTTTTGAACGGGGTATTTCTTGACTTGGTCGGTTGGTGGCGTGAGACGAAACGCCTTCAGCCGAGCCGTGACTGCTCGCGAAACTGACGCGGCGTGACGCCCGTCATCCGGCGGAAGGCGCGGCTGAAATGCGCTGGATCGGTGTAGCCGGAGGAAAAGGCGACATCGATGATCCGGCATTCGGCGTCACGCAGCAGCCGGCTCGCATGCTCATACCGAACCGTGTCGAGGATGTCCGAATAGGACAGGCCGACTTGGGCGAGCTTGCGCTGCAGCGTCCGCGTGCTGATACCCGCAATCTCGGCGACATCGGCGAGCGCGGTCGTTCCCTCGTCGAGATAGGCCGGCAGCATCAGCTTGAGCAGTTCGACGATGTCATAGGCGGAAGGGCCGTCCTCATTCTCGCGCGGCGGCGCGAACGCGGCCGGCATGCGGTTGGGAAGGCCGAGCAAGGTGAGCGGCAGGCTGATCCAGGCGGCGTTCTGGTTCGACAGGAACTGCACATTCGGCCAGCAGGATCGCGTCTCAGGGCTCGGCGCATAGGATGACTCGAAGCCGATCGCCGTCGGCATCCAGTCGGACCTGGCGAATTGCCTGATGATGTGGATCGGGAAGATGTTCTGGATCCACTGAGCGTATTTCAGGTGCAGGTGGCCGGGCCCGGCGAGCCTGCTGCAGACCCGAGCATGATCGGGATGATGTTCGATCCACATGCTCAGGATGGTGTCCTCCCGCGACGCCTCACGGCAGGCGTGCCGGAGCGCGACGAGCAGCGTCGGGGAGTGCGCGATCAGGGCCCGCGTCTTTTCCCGCATATGGGAGAAATGCAGGCGTTGTGCTGCGAGAAAACCGTAATCGGCGATGCCCTGGGTTCTCTGGGCGGCCTCGACGAAGCGCAGCGCCGGTAGCAGCGGGAGGTAGAGCTCGCTCTTTTCAACCAGTGACGATGGCAGACGGGACCGCTCAAGCAGCGTCTCCGTCGGCGCGCCGATATCGTCGAGGATGCTGACGAAGGGCAGCAGGAATTGACCGCGCGTCAGAGGGATATCAGCCATCGGATCGCACCGTTCTCACCGGGTCAGCATGTCCTCAGGCCGGGCCTCCGAGTGAATCGCACCCGCAGAATACAGCATAGCCGTTTGCTGATGGCGCGGAATGGCAAGACTGACAACCTGCCATGCACCAAATGCTCCAAACAAAGCGTGTCGGCTGATCCGAAAGAAACCGCCGCGTGGAGCCTCTACGACCGGGGGATTGAGGAGTTCTTGAATGCTGTCGAGAATCGACCAGCTGGCTATGCTCTCGGCCTTTGCACTCGTCGGCCAAGGCATTGGCTTGATCGGTACCGGCGCCGCACTGGCGCAGGACGCGACCGCTGATCTGGCGAAAAAGCTCAGCAATCCAGTGTCATCGTTGATCAGCGTGCCCTTCCAGTTCAACTACGACCGAGGCTTCGGACCGAACCGTGGCGACCGGAAAACGCTCGATATCCAACCCGTCATCCCGTTCTCGTTGAACCAGGACTGGAACATTATTTCCCGGACCGTCGTCCCCGTCATCTGGCAGCACGACATCGCAGGCCCCTCCGGCAGCCAGTCCGGCCTGGGAGACGTCACCCAAAGCTTTTTCGTTTCCCCGACGCAGCCGACCGCCGGCGGAATCATCTGGGGCGCGGGCCCTGTCTTCCTCCTTCCGACCGCAACCAATGATCTGCTCGGAGGCGGCAAGTTCGGGATGGGTCTGACCGCCGTCATTTTGAAGCAGGAAGGGCCATGGACGATCGGCGCGCTTGCAAACCACATCTGGTCCGTTGCGGGGAACGGGGACAGGTCCGACATCAGCGCGACCTACTTGCAGCCCTTCATCTCCTACAGGACGTCGGACGCCTGGACGTTCACGCTCAATACCGAGAGCACCTACGACTGGAAGGCCGAACAATGGTCGGTGCCCATCAACGTCCAGGTCTCGAAGCTTGTGAAATTTGGCGAGCAGCCGGTGAGCCTCTCCGCAGGCATGCGCTATTGGGCGGCCGCGCCAAAGAACGGACCGCGCGGCTGGGGCCCCCGCGTGGGGCTGACATTCCTGTTTCCGACATAGGTGAAGTCGGCGATGCGCGCTGGCTCAGCCGCGTCGCGATGAACTGACGATCCGGCGATTTGGTGCGCCGCGCCGTGGACATGGAGCATAGCCGGTCGCGTTTGGCGCGAAATGGCAAGACGGGCGGGCTGTCCATGCACGAAATACGCGCAACGGCATTCGCCGGCCGATCGGGCCGCGATCGCGTGCTGCAGCGAGCCGGAACGCTCGCGCAGGCACGGCTGGCAGGGCGGGAGACGGGCAATAATGTCAGGCGCAACGGCGCGCGGTTTCGCCATCGGCTTGATGTCGGCTTGCTTGTCCGGTCTGGCCTGGGCCTCCGATCTTCGGGAACCCGCCACGCAGCCGGTCGCTGTCCCTTCGTCGACGCCGCGCTTCTCCGTCACCAGCTATATGTGGGCGACGGCGATCGACGGCCGGAGCGCGACGCTGCCGCCGTTGCCGGCCGCGGATATCAGCCTGCGCTTCCGCGACGTGCTCAAGGAGTTGAACGGCGCTCTGATGGCGTCTGCCGAAATGCGCATCGAGCGCTGGAGCGTCGTGGTCGACGGGCAGTTTTCGCAGGTGACGACCGGCGGTACTCTGCCCGGCCCCTTCTTCTCCGCACTGAAGCTGCGCTCGCAGACCACAACCCTGCAGGGCTCCGCCCTTTACCGCATCCACGAGGACCCCGTCTTTGCGCTGGACGTGGGCGGCGGCGTCCGGTTCTGGAATCTCGACACCAAGCTCGAAATCCTGCCCGGACTCGCCAATCTTCGTATCGATCACCGTCAATCGCAGATGTGGGCCGACCCGATCATCGGCGCCCGCATCGGGATAAAGCTCGATGGACCGTGGAGTTTGACGGTGGCGGGCGACATCGGCGGCTTCGGCGTTGGCTCGCGCCTGACCTGGCAGGGCCTGGGCAGCGTCGACTACGCCTGGAACGAGAACCTGACGCTGAAAGCCGGCTACCGGGCGCTCAATGTCGATTATCGCAATGGTGGTTTTTCGTACGACGTCACCCAGCATGGGCCGGCCGTCGCCGCAACATACCGGTTCTGACCGGGGTTTATGATTTCGGCCATGTCGAGAGGAATGGGAATGTCGATGACCGGGACTGCGGTGCGAGCCGCACATGTTTCCCTGCTTGCACTGCTCGCGCTCTGCGGGCAGGCCCTGGCGCAGACGGGCGAAGCCCAGCCCAAAGTCACCGACCCGCATTTCAAGATCGCTCCGGGCTATCTGAAGCGGTCCGACCTGCCCAACAGCCTGGCCCTGCTCGGGCCACCGCCCGCTGCGGACTCGGCTGCGCTCGCCCGGGACGAGGAAGCGCGCAAGACGACAATTCCCTTGCGCAATACCGCGCGCTGGAAGCTCGCTATTACCGATGCCGATCTCGCCTTTCCACAGGCGGCTGACAATTTCTCCTGCGCGCTGGGCGTGAAGATCGACGACCAGCAGACCCCGCGCCTCTACGCGATGATGCAGAAGGTGTTGTCGGATTTCGGCCTCTCCACCTATGGCGTGAAGAACAGGTACAACCGGGTCCGTCCCTTCGTGGTCCACAACGAAGCGACCTGTCGGGCCGATCAGGAGGCCATTCTGCGGAGCGACGGCTCCTATCCCTCCGGCCACACGGCTGCCGGCTGGGGCTGGGCCCTCGTCCTCGCGCAGATCAATCCCGAGCGCGCGGATGCCCTCTTCAAGCGCGGCATCGAATTCGGGCAGAGCCGCGTGATCTGCAACGCCCATTGGCAGAGCGATGTCGATGCGGGGCGGATCATGGGGGCCGCGACCGTCGCGCGGCTGCAGACCGACCCGACCTTCCTCGCCGATCTCAGGGCCGCGAAAGCGGAGGTGAGGGCCGCGAAGGCGAAGCGGGTGCCCTCAGCCTCCGAATGCGCCGCGGAAGCTGCCGCGCTGTCCGCGCAGTAGCGGGCTCGGAACCGGATATTTCCAGCCGGTCAGATCACGGCCGACAATCAGCCGAGCACGGGTGCGGAGCCATTCGGCCCTGCCCGATGAGTACATCGATCAAAGACACCAATGAGGTATCGTTCAATGCGCATGACGTTGGCCTGCAGCCTGAGTTTCCTGGTTCTGGCGCCCTGCGTGGTGTCCGCACAGCCGGTTTCGGTGACCGTCGACAACTTCAAGCGAGCCGAGTCCGATTTCTATATGGCCAAAACGGTTGATGCGGGCGCTCTCGGCAAGTTCGTCCATAACCGGACGCCGACGCCGATCGACAAGCAGCCCGTGGTCCGGATGAACCGGGATACGCTCTATTCCCAGGCGGTGTTCGATCTCGACGCCGGCCCGGTGACCATCACCCTTCCCGATGCCGGCAAGCGCTTCGTCTCGATGCAGGTCATCAGCGAAGAGCACTACACCCCGATGGTGGTCTACAAGCCGGGCCCTACGACGCTCACCAAGGCCAAGGTCGGGACCCGCTACGTGTTCGTTGCGGTCCGTATCCTTGTCGATCCCAACGACACCAAGGATCTCGCGCAGGTTCACGCCCTGCAGGATGCGCTGAAGGTGCAGCAGAAGTCGGTCGGCAAGTTCGAGGCCCCGAATTGGGATCTGGCTCAGCAGAAGAAGATCCGCGACGCGCTGGAAACGCTCTCCGCTGCGTCAGGCGACTTCAGCAACGCTTTCGGCCCGAAGGGGAAGGTCGATCCGGTCAAGCACCTGCTCGGCACCGCGTCCGGCTGGGGCGGCAACCCCGACAGAGACGCAGCCTACCCCTCGGCGACCCCGGCCAAGAACGACGGCAAGACGGTCTACAAGCTCAGGCTCAAGGACGTCCCCGTCGACGCGTTCTGGTCGATCAGCGTCTACAACGACAAGGGCTTCTTCCAGAAGAACGACTACGACGCCTATTCGGTCAACAGCATCACCGGCACGAAGAGCGCCGACGGCGCGATCGACATCCAGTTCGGCGGCTGCGACGGCAAGATCGCGAACTGCCTGCCGATCACGCAAGGGTGGAATTACACGTTCCGGCTCTACCGTCCTCGCGCCGTGTTCCTGAACGGCACGTGGAAACTGCCGGTGGCGCAGCCTGTATCGTAGAAGGCCGCCGCCTGGGTCCCTGAGGTTGCAGTTCTGTCCGGCGGTAACGGGTCCCGTTCCGCCAGGCGTCTGAACGTCCTCCACGCTGGACGACCGTTTGGCGCGGACAGGTCGGTGTCGTCGACTTCCATATGAGGCTGAGATCATGACGGCCGTTTCAGGGACCGACGAAATGGAGGCTGCGTCCGCAGCGCTCCATCATTTCTCGATGCTGATCGAGAACGGTCTGGCCGCGAGGTTTTCAGGGTGGCAATCGTCCGGCGGGGCGTGGCACGATTTCATCCAGGGGCTCGAAGCCGCTGGTTATAGCCCCACGCTGCTCGCTCTCGGCATTACAACGATTTGCCTGGCTGCCGTTGCCGCCACGGCAGCGGTTGCTGGCTCGATCATCGGCAGATTGAAGGCGACGGCGCTTCTGTCGACGGCCGCCTGGCTCGCGGCCGCCTTATTGGTGATCCTCGCGTCCTGGATTGTGCTTCTCAGTCTCACCACGGACGCAATGCTCCGCCGCGCGTTGCTGAATTGCGTCGTGATCTCGGCCGTGGCGACGACGATATGCTTCCCAATGATCGCTGGCCGCAGGTCGATCTTCTGGCGTTGGCGACGCGACCTCGCGGTCGCCATTGGCATCGCGGCCGGCGGATTGGTGGTGCTTGCCTGCCTGCGCGTCTGGAATGCGGCTGATCCGCTCCGCGACCTCTTCGCGACATTCGCGGTGTCTCTACCGTTCACGGTTCTGGTCGCAGCCGCGTATGCTCGCCATCGCGTGTTGGTGAGGAGGGCTCTGTCCTTCGGTAGCAGAGCAACCTCGTTCCGTCGGAAACTGGCCGCAATCTGGCCCTGGCTCGTGGTGGCGGTCGTCATCCTCGCCTTCGTCTTCCTCCAACTGGACTTGACGATCGGAAGGCCGACGCGGGGTGGATTGTTGCTGCTCTCGCTCCTGCTCGTTCTGGCCGGACCTCATCTCGACGTCGCCATCGAAAGACGCGGCTGGCAGGCGGCTCGGTCGCAGGGAGGCGAACTGACCGGCGCGCTGTGGCGGACTTTCCGCATCGTGGTGGCCTCATCGATCCTCGCAGTACTGGCAATCCTCTGGCTCCTGCCCATTCTGGACGTCGTCGGTATTGCGCGGGGCACTGTCGTGCTGAAAGCCGCCGAGATCCTGATGCTCGTGCTGGTCATTGCCTTCTGCTGGAATTGGATTGCGATCGTCACCGCGCGCATCAAGCCTCATGCATCGGGTGACCCCCATGTCCCCACCGCCGCAATCGGCACGCGTCTGACGACCGTCGGTCCGTTGCTCATAGGCCTGACCAAGGCTGCGCTTCTGACGCTGGGGGCTCTCACCATTCTGGTCATGCTGGGCATCAATGTCTGGCCGTTGATCACCGGCCTTTCGATCTTCGGCCTGGCGATTGGTCTGGGCTCCCAGACGCTGGTGAAAGACGTGGTCGCTGGCCTGTTCTTCCTCGTCGATGACGCCTTCCGCCATGGCGAGTACATTGAGACCTCGGGGGCCAAGGGCACCGTCGAGAGAATTTCGTTGCGCTCGGTCTCCCTGAGGCATCCGCGCGGCCCGGTTGCGACAATCCCCTTCGGCCAGATCGGGAAGATTCAGAATTTCAGTCGCGAATGGGTCGTCGAGAAGATGCTCTTCCGGGTGGCTTTGGATACCGATGTCGAAGCGGTGCGAAAACTGTTCAAGAAGATCGGGCTGGAGGTCGCAGACGATCCGGAGCTAAACGCCGATCTCATCGAGCCGTTCAAGAGCCAGGGTATTGCCGCTCTCGAGGAAGGCACTCTGGTGATCCGCGGCAAATACAAGGCTCGGGCCGGGCGTCAATTCCAGATCCGCAAGGCGATTCTGTCCAAGGTGCGGACCACGCTGGCCGAGAACGACATCAAACTGGTCCCCAAGCCGCTTCACGTGCCGCAGATGGGTGGATGAGCTTGGTTTCCTGAGGTCAGCACCCACACAGGGCTCAAAATGCCTACGTCATGAAGGCCACTTCCCCACGGACAGGCCTAGGACCGGTGAAATCAACATACCCGAGAGCGGACGTTCCTAATGTCCGCTAAGGGCCAATTCGCGAAGTCCGCCCCTGGCAGATGCGAGCCTTGTGGCGAGGAGTGCCTTGCTCATGCGCACCAGGGCGCCGATCTTTAACGGCGACGAAGCTGGGGCGGCAAAGACGTGACGCCACGGGCGATTCCCACGCGGGCGATATGAGTCGATTATCATCTCGGAAGCGAGCTGGACGCCCGGCTTAGGCCGGGCGTCCAGAGGCAGATTGCTGTGAATGGAACTGAGGTTTGCCGCAAAATCGATATGCGATCATTGAAATCATTCAGGAAATTGCAAATCGTGACGACTGGGATCGCCGCAAGTGACGCAACAGCCCGCCTCAGTTTTCGAGGCCCGCTGTGAGGCTTCGGTCATGAAAAAGCCCCCGGGCGGACCCGAGGGCTGATCGTTCAAGAAATGCCGTGGTGACTAGGAGGGCAGGTCGGCCCGGCGATAGAAGTAGCCCTGTGCGACTTCGGGATCGAAGGCTGGATGGATGCCTGCCTCGTCGAGTGATCGCTTGAGTCGACGCGAGGTGACATCACGATCGGACGACAATTCAGCGAGGCTCGCGTAATCCGCCTGGAACGCTTCAAGATCCTCCGGCATGACGATGGTCTGCGGGCTGCGGTTTGTCGGGTTCCTGGCAATGCGAGACGAAAGGACCTGGCGGCCGGTCAGGGCCTCGACGGCTTTGGTGCTGGTCCGCAACCGGCGCTCGACCTCTCTGAGCGACAGCCCGCCATGGTCTTCGAGTCTCACGTTCTCACGGACCTCGGGGACATCAACGGCGACGGAGAGATAGCCGCGCCGCCCATCGAGCTTTCCGACCCACCCAAGGCGACCGTCGAGGAGCAGCCTGACGATCTCCATCGCCGAGCAGCAGGCCTGTTTCGCAGCGTCGGGAATGATGGCTTGATCGGCACCGAGCTTTGCGATGGGCACCGCCGGCTTGAGAAGGCGGTCCCTGAAGCTGTCCAGTTCGCCGCGTGCGAATGCGTGGCTGCCGACCCTTCCTTCGACGAGCGGCCGGATGAAGCCCTTCTCGAACAACATCCTGGCGTGCAGGCGCGGGGCATTCAGATAGGCGCCCGCCGCGTTCAGCGACATGGAGCCCGGCGCCTCTTCGAGCAAGGCGGCTGCGCGATCCGCCGAGAACAGGACGTGGTTGTCCGGCGACTGCATGTCGACGTCGCGGATAATCCCGGCCTCGAGCAGGAGCTTGCGCAGCCGCTTCGGATGGCGGCCCGTCTGGAGGTGTGCCGAACGGATGGAGTGCACCCGCCGAACGCTCACGGGTTTCCCGAATACCTCGTCGTCAGGTCCGAGCGGCATGGTCTCGATGGCGCAGGTCCTGATGGCGTCGCGAAGCGGATCGTAGACCGGATCGCTGTTCTCGTAGGCGAGCCACTCGTAGAGCCGACCAAAGGTGGTGCGCAGGCCCCAGTCGCGCGGCGTCGAGGAGGACCGGAGGGTGGCGAGCAGCTCAGCGGTCGCCGCCTGGCCGCCCTGGGCGATGCGAAGCCCCTCTGCGCCAGCACGCGACCAGTCCGCTTGAGACATCCGGGCCAGGCGAACCTGCGCGCCGAAGAGGGATACGGCGCCGGTCATCTCGCAGACGCGCGCCGCCGCATACCAGGGGAGGGCGTCCAGAAGGGCGACATCGACCGACGGCCCCCAAAGGCGCGCGAGAAGGTAACGTTCCAGCGTCGACTGCGGAGCTGGCTCGACCTGCTCGGCGAGGGCGCCGACGGTCTCGATCATCGGCTCGACGACCCTGACGAAGTCATATGCGTGGATGCCGGCACGATAGTCGTGCACGGGGACGAGGGGAACGCCGTGGCGGTGGCAGGACCGGATGGAGGCGAGCGACCACGACGTCCGTGCGAACGGGCGCGTGGCGACGGGACCCGGCTGGCTGGCCATGTCGTCGATGATGCAGGACGGGCAGATGTGAACCCGCTTGCGCCGCAAGGACTGCTGCCGCAGCGTCTCGCCATTGAGCAGGATGCCGTCCTTCGAGTGCTGAAGACTGTAGGGGCGCAGCGATCCTTCAGGCACTCCTCCGACGCGCTCCAATCGCGCAAGAGCCGCCTCGTGTCCCCGAATGAGTTCGGAGGCGGAGAAGCCCATGTCGAGGCAGAATGTGTTGAAGGTCGCGCAGCCGTGCAGCGCAGCGAGGCGCGAGGCGTAGCTGGTGGGAGCCTCTTCCTCGCCGGGAGGAAGCGACATGGCTAGAGCAGCGTGCATCGTCACTTCCTCCCGTTGCGGCGGCTGGGAGTGGCCGGTGAGGCAACCTCGGCTTCCGACGGCTCCACGGGAACGGAGACGCCTGTCGGCACGAACTCCCAGTCACGCACGGCAAAGATGTTGGCATCCGGCGAGCAGCCGGTTGCGGCGGCATAGACGTCGATGAAGTGCCTGACGGTGAGCGTGTGATCGCCCGCGAAAATGGCCTCCTCCGCCGCCGACCGGCAGATCTGGATCACACGCCCGAACTGGCCCTCCGCCGCACGGCAGAGGCGGGCGAGAAACTCGTCGCTCTCCAGGCCTTCGCACGGCATCTCCGCGCACTTGCTCGAGATCGCGTCGACGATATAGCGCAGTCGCTTGATGTCCCGCGGAAACGAGATGCCGTCGAAGCTCATGAAGCGGCAGCGGCGGCCGAACTGGACGTCGCGCTGAGCGAACTGCACCAGGGACGGCAACCCCGACAGAATGAGGCAGACGGGCCAGTCTGGCTGCTGCATCACGTTCTTGAAGGTGTCGGAGAGCTTCTGGATCTCATGGTCGTTCATGAGGCGCACGACGTGCTGCGCCTCGTCGATGTGCACGATCTGGACCTTCCTAAGCCGAAGCTGCTCGCGGACGCGGTTCCAGGCAACGTTCTCGCGAACGTCGCGATCGATCGGGTAACCCAGCAAGCGCAGCAGCTCGATGCCGAGCTGCTTGAGGGTGCAAGGCGACGGCGCCGTGATCGACACGATCGGCAACGACATCCCCAGCGTCAGATTCTCGGGGAGCAGTTCGCGCCGGCCTTCGATCAGGCGCCTGATCGCGTGGGTCTTGCCCGCGCCGCTCTGGCCGACCACGACGAGGGCGCGTCCCTCGGCACGGCGGCCGTTGAGCACGAGGGAGGAGGTATCGATCAGACGATCGAATTCTGCCTCGAGCTGGCCGTCGCGACCGATCTTCAGGTAGCTGCGGTGCAGCTTCTCAAGGGCGGCCACGCGACGGGCGCGGGCGGCGTCGGCAGCATGGCGCCCATGGACATCGGCAGCGTTGTCCGCAGGCGCTTCGAGGATGTGCTGAAACTGCGTGTTCATCAGTTGTCCTCCAGGTCCATGTCGCCAGCGTCGGCGATGTCGTCGTGATCCGCGTCGCTCTCCTCCAGGTGATCGTCGCCGTCCGACGAGAAGGCGTCGGCCTCGGCAACACCAAGGATGTCGTCGTTCTCGTCGGAAGCGGGGGCAGCCTGCTCCCGGATACGGAACGTCCTGAGCAGGCCTTTCTCTGCCGCATTGAATTCAGCGTCGGAGATGACGTTCGGCTTCAGCCCGGCAGTCTCATGTCGTCGCAAGCCTGCCGGAGCGTATCCGCCTCTCGGAGGCTGCTTTTCGGCGCGCATCGGTGCATGAGGCGGGACATGCCGTGGTCGGCCACCTGCTACGGGAGGAGACCGGCAGCGTTCCCACAGCGGCTCGTCTTTTCCGCGAGGTTCTGCCGGACGGGTCGGGCGGCCGGACCGACTTCGACCACGAACTCGGCGCCGACCGAACCCGGGCATTCTATCTGGCTCAGATCACCACGCTGCTGGCCGGACTGGCCGCCGAAGAGGTCGCCTTCGGCAACCGTGGCGGTGGAGGTGGTGGAGGAGACCAAAGCGACCTGCACGTTGCGACGGTCCTGGCCGCGAGCATGGAGACGTCGCTCGGCCTGGGACAGAGCCTCACCTACCGGTCGTCAAACCGCCCCGCGGAAATCATGGCGTCGGTCCGCGCCGATCCCGAGCTCCGCCGGCGCGTCGGCGCTCGCCTTGAGGGTTGTCTTCGACGCGCCCGGGACATCGTCGGCGGTCATCGCTCAGCCTTGGACTTGATAGCCAGCGCCCTGCGCGACAGCGGTCGCGTAACCACCGACGACATCGAATGCGCGCTGACGCGCTCAGCGATCCCGGCAGATCGACCGCATTCGCCGGACCTTCTCAACGCCGCATCAACCATAGGCGACGTCGAAGGGACATAAGGCGAAAATAATTCTCTTCGGGATCTCGACTGACACCGAGAATCGTGGCTCTAGGAGCGCCCCTCACGGTGTCGGTCGATATCGAAGGGATTCGTTACCCCCTTCCGGCACGCCGCGAAGGATTCGCCCACCGAGCCGATTCTTCACGAACCGGCCGCAGCCAGAGGAGGCAAGAAGATGTCGAACGCATTCGCCCAAGCCTCCCACGGCGCCCAGCACAACACGCTCCTCGTCATATCCGGCTGACGACGCCCGGACCTCGGTCCAACGCATCGAAAGCCCGCTCCGGGAGGCATTCGCCTCCTCGGGGAATTCATCCGGCGCATTCCGTGCGCCGAAACGAGGAGTGCTGTCCAATGGCTACCAAACTGAACCCGTTGCTGAAACCGATCACCGTCAACGTTGCCGCCAACGATGATGTCCGAACCCTCGCCGGTGGCCTCGCGAAGACCACCGGCGGGGGCTGGCGCATAGCGCGGATCTGAATGTTGAGCCGGGCCCTGAAAAGCCCTGGAACCCCGCGCAGCCGTCCATCGCAAGCCGCAAGCCTAGCCAGAACCAGGGATCTTTTGCCGGTAGCTTCGTCGACCCCCTGACCAATCGCATCGTCGTCTACGAGAGCAATCTCGAGCGTGGACTTGCGTACATCCTCCGCGCCAACCCGAAGGTGGCTCGCATCTGGGATCAACCGGATCGGGTTTCCTATATCGACGACTCCGGCAAGCGTCGCCACCACACGTTTGATTACCGGGTGGCGCTGCACTGCGGTCGGTTGATTGCTTACGCGGTCAAGCCGAAAGCCCGGGTCAAAACGAGCGGTATCGGCCGCACCCTGGAACTGATCCACCAGCAGGTCGGCAGCAAGTTCGCCGATGCCTACGTCCTGCGAACCGACGCGCACATCACGAAGACCCGCGTCGCCAACGCCCGGCTGATCGTCTTCTCCCAGGCCGACCGCGACGAAGACCATGTCGATCGGATCCGCCAGATCATGGCCCCGATCGCCGGCGCGGTCCGCATCGCCGATGTCGCGGTGCGGGCACGACTGGAGGGTCATGCCCTCCGGGCGATCGCCTGCCTCATCGGAGATGGCTCCCTCCGGCTCAACGAGCCCGGGCTCATCGAGCCGCGGGCCTTCATCACGGCCACGCGGGCAGCAGCCTGATCCCCCAACGACCTCCAATCACGAAAGGAACCGAACATGATGACGCCCCCTTCCATTCCTCCCATGGCCCTCGCACCGACGGATCGGATCCGCATTGACGAGAGGCCGCTTAAGCTCGTCAGCGCCAACCACCGCGGTATCGTCGTTGTCGGCGAAGACAATCTGAATCAGTCCTTCACTCACCAGGCGCTGCATGACCTGCTCTCAGCCGATCGCCTCGAGATCGACCAGGTTTTTTTCTCGCTCAGCACAGCTCGGCTGCGCCTGGATCAGGGCAACATTCAGCTTACTGACCTCGACGACGAGGAGCGCGGCTGGGTCAAGTACCGTCATGAACTCGTCAAGCGCTTCCTTCGGTATGAGGCAGCGGGCGAATTCAGCCGCTCCGACGCGTCGCTTCGTCGCGCGGCGCTGCGTATCCACGCCGAACTCACTGCTGAGGGCTTGAACGGGAAGGCGAAGCGTCTCTGCCGTCAGTCTTCCAAGAAGTCCTCCGGCAAGAAGCAGGCCGACGAGGCCACACATCACCATGCTCCCAGCCCGTTCCAGCTCAGGAATTGGCTTCTTCGCTTCGAGCAGCATGATTGCAGCGAAGAAGCCTTGATCCCTCGCTATCGGCGCTCCGGTAATACCGACCCCAAGCTACCCGAGGATGTCAGGGTTGTGCTCGCGAAGCAGGCCGAGGGCTACTGCGACAAGCGCAAGCTCACCGGCAAGAACATCTGGGAGAAGGTGAAGGAGGAAATCGACGCCCTCAACGCGATCAGGGCAAACGCCAAGTTGGACGCACTGCCCGTTCCGAGTCTGAAGGCCGTGTATCGCGCGATCCAGAAGCTCGATTCCTTCCGTGTGATGGCCGGCCGTCAGGGTGCGGAGGTCGCGCGGCGCAAGTTCGCCATCGTCCACGAGGGCATTCGCGCGGAGCGCCTGCTTGAGCGCGTCGAGATGGACGAGTGGAAGGTGACGATCATGGCGCTTGCGGTCGACATCGAGACCTGGAAGAGCATGACGCCCGCCGAACGCAAGAAGGTCCCCCGGGTCCGCTGCCATATCACGGCAGCCATCGATTGCGCCTCGCGCCACGAGCATGCGCCGTCGCGCGCCTCGTCGATCGCTGCGCTCCAGATGATCACCCAGGACAAGACGCCGTTGTCCGACGCAACCGGACTTTCGACGGCGTGGTTCATGCGCGGTCGGCCAGAGCTCCTGGTGACCGATGGTGGCTCGGCGTTCAAGGATCACATCTTCCGCCGCACGGTCGCCGACCTCAGGGTGGATCACCTGTACGCGCGCAAGGGGTTCCCCGAGGATCGCGGCACGATCGAACGCCTCTTCGACACCCTCGAGCACTATCTCTGCGCCGAATTCAGCGGCCGGACCTTTCGCAGCGTTGGCGAACGCGGCGAATACGAGTCCGAGCTCGAAGCCAGCCTTACCGTAGACCAGCTTCGCCTCGTTCTCCCGATGCTCGTCGCTCGGTATCACGAGACGGGACATGAGGGGCTCGGCGGTGAGACGCCGCTCAATGCCTGGAACCGCCTGGCAGGCGAATGCTCGGTCCGTCCCGCTCCCAGCCCGAGCCAGGCCCGGGCCATCTTCGGCCTTCGGACTGCTCGGCGCATCAGCGGGCGCGGAGTTCGCTTCCTCGGCCTGCACTACCAGTCGCGCGAGGTCCAGGAACTGCGCCGCAAGTTCAATCAGCGCCCGGTGGCCATCCGCGTCGACCCTTTGAACGTCGGCGAGATCTCGGTCAGCACTGATGCTGGCTGGGTTCCCGTCAAGTGCGTCGAGGACTTCGCCAAGGGACTGAGCGCAGCCGACTGGATTGCCGCCAACGCCCGGCTGCGCCAGCGCTTCGCTGCGGAGGCAGCGATCGCGCGTCCCGCGCTCCTGGAGGCTATCGCGGCAATTCGCGAGGTCGCTCGCAGCGCTCATCCTCGACGAGAAGGGCGCGGCGTGCCGATCGCGCCGATCCAATGCTCGATCGTCGGTGCGCCGGCGAGTTCTATCCCATCTGGATGGTGCCCTGTCTGTATCCGCTCAAGGTCGGCCAGCAGGCTGCGCAGACGTTCGGTTTCAGGGGTGAGCTGGGGCACGGGGCGCCGGTCGGCGAATGCATAGATCATGGGCGTGTTTCATCATGCGCGGCCCGGGAAATCGGGGACCGACGTTGAAGGGTTCAGAGCGGAGGAAAGAAGCGTTCCAGGCTGAGGGCAGTGGATGCCCGGCTACGGGGATCGCTGTGCCTTCAGCGAAACGGCGGCAAGGATACGCGCGTCCACGGTCCGATCGGCCGTGAGATGTCGATCACGACTGCCTTGGCGGCAGCCAGCGAAAGAATGGCTCGAACGGGGTCGCGGGTTCTCGGCAGGTAGCCTGCGCAATCGCTCAGGGGTGAGCTGCCGCCATGATCCGTCAGGTGCTCTGCGATCAGGATGCGCGCTAGCGGCGAAACCGGGTATCGGGCACTGTCGGCAATCAGGTTGGAGCCGTCGAGGTGCGGGCGGCGTCTGAGCCAGCGCTCGCTGAGAACGAGGACATTCCTGCGCTTCCAGTGCCTGCATAGGCTTCGCCTTAGTGCTGGTAATGGGCCGGAGCCATCCGGTATCGCCACGATGATGAGGGACCGTTCGGACGTGCGGGTGATGCGCACGACAGAGCCCGGCGGCGCATCAGAGGAAATCAGCGCCGCCTCCACTCGACTGTTGCGGTGAAAGTCTATGATCCTGGGATCGCCCAGCAGCCTTGCATCGAGAACGCCATGGATTTCGCCGTGAAGCTCGGAAGGATTCGCAGATTCGGTCCCATGCGAGATCGGCGAGAGTGCAACGTCCATGGCAAGACTCCACGTTCGCCCGGAAGCGTTGCCGGGCGTTGAATTGACGGATTCGCGGCGTTTGACACCGCGTCTTCAAATGTTTGAGGCGGAAGAGAACTCGGGAGGCCAAATCCCCTCCGCGCCGCGAGATCCAATCGGCGCTTTCTCCGGGTTTGTCCGGAGGCGTTCCGGAAAGAGGGTTACCGGCCGCCTAATCTCATTAGGTGGCGTCCCGAATTCGTCTGCTTTCCGGCAGGCAAGCACGATGAGAGGTAAGCTAGCCGCAACCGCTTCTTCGCGGCTTGCATGAACCGTGTCCTGCGAAAGCGGCGCAGGCGAGACATCTTTCTATTGAAATCGACACTATCCAACGCAACGAGAGGTTCCCTCTGGTGACAGACGGAAACTGCAATTGCTAGGTAAATGGGATGCTTGCCGGTGGAATCGCAGACAAAGTCGGGAACGAATACGAGCTCCGCTGGACGCTCATCGAAACAATGCGGGTGCTTCGAGGCCTAGCCGACGAGATAAGGCTTGAGCCGTTTAATGAGGATGCCAACGGATTCGAGTTTCGGATCACGACGGGCGGTGCGGACGAATGGCATCAGTGCAAGCGTCAACGAACCGCCGGCTCGTGGACCATCAAGGCGCTAGCCGATGCTGGTGTCTTGTCCGCCTTCGCAAGCAAGCTGGCTTTGAACGCTGGGTGCGTTTTTATTTCATCTGACCCTGCGCCTGCTTTTGAGAAGCTAATAGAGAAAGCGCAAGTCGCTGAGACCGTTTCGGATTTCTACGGCGAAGGCGGAATCGGGAAAGGTGACGCGGCCGCACTCAACGATCTGAATGCTGTCTGGTCGATAGATACTGAAACGCAATTTGCATGGCTTAAGCGGTGTCGGGTCGAAGTCACATCGGACGCCTCGTTGCTGAGGCGGTTGGAAGAAGTCTGCGGTCTGCTTTTCAAGTCACCATCGAGCGTCGCGATTGATCGTCTAGCGCGGTTTCTGACAGCCAATCTCGCGCAGCGCCTTACGACGGCCCGACTCATGGAGGCGATCGGTGACCTGAGCATCGAGTGGCGAGCATATTTAGACGAGACGCTCGACTCCAAATTCGGAATCGCAACTGACGAGTATGCGTTCGCCGTCATCATCGCGTTTGGAGTGGCTCAAGAAGACCTGCACCTTTTTCAGGTAGCGCAGTAGTTCGTCGTCTTCGTCAGCCGGGTGCCGCAGCCGCTCAAGGTAGGTTCGCAACATGCGCGCGAATTGATAAGCCAGCGACGAGATCAGTCGGCGGGTACGGGGCTTTTCCTCCATCTCCCCCCACTTGTCCCAGCGGATCGCTTGCTCGGCCATGCCCAGCCGCGTGAATTCACCATCCATCGCAACAGGAAAGACGCGGGTACCTAACCCATTGGCATTAGCCTGCGCGGCCGCTTCACGAAACCAAGCTTTGTATGCCTCATCGCCAGCGAACGCCTTGTCGAATAGCACCACGATCGCAGCGGTTTCGCCATCCCGGTGGTCTATTGGCAAAGGCGCAACCGCACCCGCTGGCGGGGTAGATCGATAAATGACACTCAGACCCGTTCCACCGGCCACGTTCTCAAACAGTTGGCGACGAAAGTGGTCGTAAAGTGCCTCCGCGACCGTACGACCTGCTTGGTAGGCCGGATGCCAGACAATGTAAACAATGAGAAAAGGTCGAGTAGGAAGAGACACAGGTCAACCGTTACGAAGCTTGCGGTCGCGCGAGTTAATGATCAACCGTTTCTCTTTCGAATTTGCTTGCTCGATATACTGCTGGCAGGCTTGAGAGCTGGCGGTTAAGTCTGCCCAGGGAACCCAGAGCGCATAACCAGATTGGATATTGTCGTGCAGGCGACCTGGCACGATGACGGTATTTTGCGGGGTCACTGGCGCTGTAGGTAGCCGAACGCCAATGAGGCCATGACTTGCGTCGAGCGTCGCCTTGATCTCCCAGTCAACGTACTTTCGCTCGTGGGTCGCCTTGCCCACCAGTACGATCGTGCACGAACTGCCCTGAATATAGTTTTCGCGAATGCGCCGCATGACATATTCGACATTTTCGCTGTCAATCTCGCGCTCCAGCGAATTGTCATATATCACCTCGTGCGTGTCATGGAACGTTCTAGAGAACGCGTCATAATACGCCTGATCGCCACCATGATGGTAACTAACGAAGATTTTGCGCTTTACTGCGGGCTTGATCCCAAGCCGAGCGATTAATAATGGATCGATCATGCTTCCCCCGACGCATCGATGATCGAACAACTCTTATGATCGATCTCTATGAATAAATTGCCTCGGCTCGCGTAGGGTCATTGCCATTCGCCAACCGTCTAACCCGAATCACCTAGACGATATCTCAATCCGTAGCGAAATTTGCCTGCGCTTGCATGAGTTCCTGCAACGCTAGCGTTGCCGGGACTCAAGGTATGCTCCATGGCGCATATGGGTAGGCTCGGCATCGGAGCGAGGGCCTGCTTGCCATGCAATTCATATCTTGAACCCACCTGACGAGATTACATTGGCCTTGCACGTTTCCCGGCGACTAGTCTGGGTCATACCTAGAGATTGAAAGCCCGGCCGAAGCCGGGCTTTGTTGTGTGACTCAGTTTGGGCCACTTCTCGCACTCAATGCGACTGCGGCAGGCTGATGCGTCAATTGCGGTGCGCAGATGCGTCAATAAGGCGAACTATGGTTCCACTCACACCGGGGCATCGAGGCGCACTTTGGGTGAATCCGGCCATCCTTTGGGTGGCGCCACATCAACTGTAGCGGTACCCAAAGGATGCCGCGCCGACCTTCATAAGTCATTGAAAATACACATTAATATTTTCAGGTGTGCCGCATAATGCTCCGATTGCGAGCTGAAGTTTGCCTCAGCTTTGTCTCCGAAAGAGCGCCGCGCGCTGAGGCAAACTTCAGGGGGCAACGAAAAACCCCCGGCTGAAGCCGAGGGTTCAAGAGTCTGAAAAAATTGAGTTTTGAGGCGATCGCCTATCCGCTGACTCGCGCAACACTGTCGGCCACGACATGCCTTTCATAGAATGTCGCATGCACCGAGGCCGGGTCGAAAGCGGGCTTGATCTCATCTGCGCTGAATCGGTCCGCCAACTTCCGGAAGTAGATGCCCTGTTCCTTGGCGAGCGTATGAAGCGTCACAAAGCGCTTCATGAACCGCCCCAGGTCCTCGTCGAAAACGACCCGCTGTTTGAGACGGGTCACTGGATTGACCACGGTGGCCGCCGGGAGGTGACCATGTTCGATCAGCGCGGAGACGACGCGGGTCGAGGATCCCATCCGCTTCTCGACCTCGCGGAGCGAAACGCTGTCTGCCCTTAATTCGTAGAGATGGCCCTTCACCTCTTCGGGATCAACCATCACCGATAGATACCCCGGGACGTCGGGATGAAGCCGAACCCGCGTGAGTTTGCGGTCGAGGATGAGCTCAACGACTTTCACGGCGGAGCAGGTAGCCCTCTGTGCTGCCGCGGAGATCGGGTGGAAGCCGCTCTCCCCAGGTTCCAACGGGATCGCACCGGCCCGAAGGCGATGGAGGAAAGCGTCGAGGTCGCGTTTGGCGAAGGCGTGATCCTTCAGGATCTCGGTACCGCCCATCACGAAGGGCTGGATGTGGCCTGCCTCGAAAAGATGCCGCTCCTGCGGGCGAGGAATGTTCAGATATTCCTGGGCGTCCTTCAGTGACATGGCCTCCGCCACGCGATCGAGAAACGCCCGAGCATCACCGACATCGAACACGATGCGGTCGTCCGTGAGGCCAAGTGCTTCAGCCCGAACGATCCCGGCAGCGTGCAGTAGCTTGCGCAGTCGCTTGGGGTGAGCCCCGGTCTCCAAGGAGGCCGACCGCAGGGAGTGAAGTCGACGGACGGTCACGTCCTGGCCGAAAATTTCGTCCCCGGGGCCGACGGGCAATGTTTCGATAAAGTGCCGCCGGACGATCTCCCGAAGCGGATCGTATGCCGCGTCCTCGACCTCGTGCGCGAGCCATTCGTAGAGACGACCGTACAACGAGCGCGGGCCCCAGTCAGCGAGGCGAGACGGCGTGGCTTCCTGGAGACGGAGCAGCAAGGATCGGATAGCGGGCTCGCCAGCCTGGGCGATTTCGTATCCGCTCGCTCCGGCCTCATGCCAGTCAGCGTCGGAGAGCGCATCGGCGGTAAAGCGGATACCACGAAGGGCGACGGCCCCGAGCATCTCGCAAGCCTTCGCAGCCGCATAGAAGGGCAGGGTGCTCAGCCAGGGTGCGTCCTGGTCTGCCGCGCTTGCCATGCGCTTGGCTAGATAATCCTCCAGCGGCGAATATCGGCGCTGCGACGCTTCGCGAACATGGCGGTCGAGGGACGACAAGCAAGGCTGCATCAGCATGGCGAAGTCGTGCACGCGCTGCGGGTGCTCATCATCCGAAACCGACACCAATCCGACGGCGTGCTCCCGGCAGGTGCGGATCGAGTCGACCAACCAATGGAACCTACCGAAGGGCCGGGTCTTATCCGGCCCGCGCCCGGTTTCGATATCCTGCGCAAGGCAATGCGGGCAAACCCGCAGCGTCTTCCGGCTCAGGGTATCCCTCGTCAGGATCTGATCGCCGATCGTGTAGCGGCGTTCGCGTACCTTGACGGGCGCGGTCGATGCCAGCCGACCGGCATCCGCGCGGCAGCGGTATGCCAGCGCCGCGAGGGTAGAGGATTTGCCGTCCACGACATCCTGGAAGGCGAATCCTGCGTCCTTGCAGAAATCGCGACCGGTGCGGCCAACCAGCAGCGCGTTGCGGGAGCAAAGGCTCGCGGGCGTTTCGTCAGGGCCGTGCGCGACTGTCATCTGCATCGGAAGCTGGGTCATTTGTTCCTCCTGTCGCGCGGGGCCTTGATCTTTTTCCTCTTCTCGTCGTCCGCGGCCGCGTCTGTGGGGTCCGCACGCTGGAGGCCTTCGCGCGGATCGATGGCGTGCCAGTTGTGGGTGGCCGTGAAGATATTGCGATGGGGAACGCAGCCGGTGCGCGCCGCGAACGCAGCCGCGAAGTGCTCCCGCGTGAGCGCCGGAGACTCCATCAGAAGAGCGTGCCGGGCTGCATCCTGGACGAGTTCGATCACGATGCCGAACCTGAAGATCGCGGCGTGGAGCAAGCGCGCGATAAATTCGTCGGTCGGGAGATCGCCGACCTCGAGACCGGCCTTGTCCGCGCCATAGACGGAGATCAGGCGGCGCACGAGCCCTACATCCCGTTCAAGGGTAAGGTCCTCGAAGACGACGTGACGAGTGCGACGCCAAACCTGCTCGTCGCCGGACAGCATCGTCGCGATACCGGGAAGGCCAGAAAGGATCAGCCAGACGGGCCACTGCCTATTCTGCATCATCCCCTTCAGGGTGTCCTGCACCTTCGCGATCTCGAGAGCGTTCCTCGACTGAAGTACATGCTGAAGCTCGTCGATATGAAGGAAATGAACACCTCGCAATTCAAGTTGGTGGTGCACCAGATCCCAGACAACGTTCTCCTTGAGCTCTCGGCTGGTCTCGTATCCGAGAGCCGCCAGCACGCTCATGCCCAGAAGGCGAAGCGTGCAGGGCGAGGGGGCGGTCACCGAAACCAGCATGCAGTTGCCGTTCTGGTCGCCGTAACCGGCGAACTCGTCCCGCTTTAGGAAGTGGCGGTCCAGCGTCCTCGACTTGCCGGTGCCCGGGCCTCCGACGACAGTGAGAGCGCGGCCTTCCCGAAGGCGCCCGACGCGGCGATTTGCGTCGCCCTCTAGAGCTTCTCGGGAGAGGAGAAAGGCGTCGACCAGGTTGTCGAGCTCGGCCTCGAGCAGCCGGTCGCGCGGCGTCGTGAAATAGGCGGAGAGGACATTCTTCATGACGTCCCCGCCCTTGGCGCGCCGCTCCGACTGGAGGCGGCGCATGCGAGTTACGGCGTCCTCTTGATGGATAGTGTCCGTTACGGTGCCTTCCATGCTTAGTCCTCCACGCCGTAGTCGTCTTCGTCGGAGGACACCTCCGTCTGGTTGTCTTCGAGCTCGACGCGGACATTGGGGTCGACCTCGGTGTTGACCGTCTCGGCCTCCGCAGCCTCTTCCGCCGCGTCATCGAGAATTTCCGGGCCATCCTGCGGCCCGCGCGCGAAGCCGAAGCCTTCGAAGCGGCTCTCGAGCTTGCCGAACTGGTCCGAGGTCAGGATCGGCGACGCGATGCCCGCGCGCTTGGTGGCGGCATCCGACATCTCCTGGATGTCGCTCAGCGCCTTATGGACGATGGGCTCGGACACCTTCGCCATGTCGGCGTTGGTACGGCGCAGGACGCGCTCCGCCTCGAGCCAACGCGTCATGGAGACGCCGTCGAAGCCCGAGCGCTGGCAGGGGACGGTGAGCCAGCCTTCCTTGCTGCGAACGGAGACGTGACCGAGGTCCGCAGCGTTCAACCGAACCAGAACCGGTTTCAGACCGACCTGACGGCGCAGGCGCTGAAGCTCCAAGCTCTGATAGCGCAGCCCGAGCATGCGCACACCCTCGTTGCCGATCCGGCGTTCGATCGTCGTTCCGAAGATGTGGCGATTGACGTCGGCATCCGGCGGCGGAAGGAGGGAATACATATTCGAGAGGCGCAGCCACTCATTCCGCGGCGTGCTACCGCCGAGGCCGCTGTGGGGCGTGTTGTGATAGACGTCGACGATCCACCTCACGATCATCCGACCGATCTCAGCGATGTCCAGCACCGCGCGGGCCTCGGCGTCGTAGTCGCCCTTCGCCACCACGTTCTCGAAGGTCTGGCCGTCGATGCGCGAAAAGAGGCCCTTGTTCAGGGTGCGAAAGAAGCGCTCGTTGCGACCGCGCATCTGAGGCGTGCCCGCGGGCGGGAAGAACAATTCGGCTCCGAGATCCGTGACCGCCGCGTTGTATTCGTGGCTGAGGAACTCCGAGCCGGAATCCTGGCTCGCCGTTTCAAGGTTTGCGTGCATGTCCCAGGGCGACAGGCATCCGGCCGCGGCTGCGTAGGCGGATTTGTCATTTACGGCCATCTCGAGGGTGGCGACGGCCGAGGCTGCCGAAAGGGACTCCACGAGCAGGGCCGCGACACAGCAACGCGTGGCGGCATCGATGGCGACGGAGAGCCAGTAACGGCCCCGACCGATGTCGATCTTCTGCTCCGCCGTGAGAGTTTCCCAGATGCCTGCATCCACCAAGATCGCCTGGAGCGGAATCCTATTGCCGTCCAATTCGAGACGTTCGAAGGGGCGCGTTACCTCCAGGCCGCCGCGGACGATGTAGAACTTCTTGCGGGCAGCCTCGGGAGACGTGCGGCCAGCTTCGACGAACCAGGGATCAAGCTGGTTGATGACGTGCTCGAAGGCTTTGCGGCTAGGCTTCGTCAGCGGGCGCATTCCGCGCTTCAAACGGCGCACGTTCAGCTTGCCCAGGAAGACATGCAGATCCTGAAGCAAGCCCGCCTTGGAAGGCTTGCGGCTGCTGGCATAGCGCTTCGCGAATTTCTGCATCGCGCGGCGCTCAACACTGCTGAAGCGGGCCGAGATGCGGTCGCCGCAACGATGGTAGCCGTCGACGAGGGCCATTGCGTTGAACCCGCCCGCCTCGTAGCGGCGCAGCCAACGGCGCAGGGTCCTGGGGCTCGGCGGGCGCTTGACGGTGACGTCCGCGCTGCCGCAACGACCTGCGGCAAAGCGAGCGGCGAGGAGCTCGGTGACGATCTTCGTGATCGCTGCCTTCATCGACTCGTCGGAACGAGACGCCGTGCGCTCCGCCTCCATGCGGATGAACTGGTCGCAAATCGACTTCTGCCACAGCACCTTGATCTGATCGTCGGTGCTGAGGTCGGTGATGCGCGTCCCGGCTTCAGGCAACCGAATCTTGGCCTGCGTCGCGAGGTAGAAGCCGCGGCTGATGCTCAGGCGGCCTTCCATGCGCATGGCCTCGAATTCCTCATGGGTGAAGGATTCGCAGAGGGTCGGATTGTCGACACGACGCAGGACGTGACCGGACTCGTCGTCCGAAACCGGCGTGTAATCGACCTGACGGTCGATCGTAATCTTGTCGTGCGCTGCCAGGCGCCAGTGCCGAGCGGCACCGGACTGCTGGTCGAGGTTGAGGGAACTGAGGGCGTTCTTCATGATGATCCTCCTTCAGCGGTTGGTTGCTGCCCGGCGACGAACGCGCACGAGGCTGCTGATTGAAATCGGGCCCTTGCTGACGTGTTCGAGAACGCCATCGGCAATCAGGCAGAGCACGGCCATGAAGCCGCGCCCGAAGTTGCGAGAGTTGGCGAGGATGGCGGTGATGGCCGCCGATCCGCGCATGGTGTTCGTCACCGCCAGGATTTCGGCGATGTCAGACTCGTTGCGACCGCGCAGCGCCCGATGGAGAAGACGGGCGTTGGCTGCGCGATCCCGGGTGATGTGATCGCCGGTGCGCACCACGAACCGATCCGCGAAACCGGATTGCTGCTCGCGGATCAGCTCCAGGGTCTTCTCGAGTCCGCTGGGCCCGACGCGATGCGCGGGCTTTACCGCGATCGCCGTGCTGGTTCCGTCCTCGTGATCCGCGACGAAATCGAAGGTGTGGTTGTGGACCACGCCATCCTCGTCGACGTATTCGACCGGCCCCACCTGATCACGGACCCCGACAACGGTCGGAAGGTTCGGAAGGATGTAGGCTACGTCGCGCTCGAGAGTGCTTTCGAACACGATCTCGCGGTTGGTCCGAGGATTGACGATCGACCCGCGGAACGAGCCTTTGGACCTCTTGGCGGGGCGGCGGCTTGCGACCGACGCCGACGGGGCGGACCAGACGCGTTCCGTGCGAGACTGCGACGTCGGCTCTTTCCCGGGGCAGCGCCGATCGGCTCCGGCTACGCCACCGTTGGAGTTGCCGGTAGGCATCGGAGCCTGCGGCCCCGACTTCTGCATCGGCGGGATCGGGTAGTGGATCTTGGACTTCTTGGGCTTGTTCATGACGCGCGACTCCTCGTTTCGGCGCGCAAGACGCGCCGGAGATTTTCCCCGTTGGAGGCGAGAGCCTTCCCCGGGACGGGCTGGCGATGCGGACGTCGTCCGCGGGCGTCAGGCCGATATGAGGAGCGCCGTTACGTGGCGGAGCCGGCCAAGATCGGAGGCGTAAGCGAATGCGTCGAACATTGTGAGCCTCCTCTGGCTGGGGCCGTCCCGGAGGGACTGGCCGGTTGATCGAATCCTTGGGTTACCCCGTGGATTGAGACCTTCGCGAGCCGAGCCGGTCGCGAGGGACCGGGGGCGTACAAGACCCATCTGCGCCGTGCAAGATCTCATCTCCGAAACTCCCGGCTAGCCGCAGGCGGTTCAGCAGACGAAGATAACGGCAGGTTGATTTTGATCGAACAATTCGCCCGATTGGGCTTTGCCGATTGGGATTCGACGGTTGCCGCAATGAATTCCAAGTCGACGCGGCCGACGTCTCGCAGCTCTTTGGCTATCCGCTCCAACGCCGACCGATGATCGGTCAGTATCTGCCAGGCGCGATGGAAGGAGGTCTCGAGGTAGCCATCGACGCGGCGGCGAAGCTTCCGGTCCGCGCGAACCAACCCCATGATCTCGGCGGGGCGTGCGGATGATCGATATGTGAAGCTGTCACCCAGGCCGAGCGACGCCTCCATGCTCGCCGCCAAGACAGTGGCCGCATGAAGATCGCTCTGTTCGGCGCCACCCCCGCCGCCGCCGTGCTCACCGAGCGCGACCTGTTCTGCGGCGATCCCGCCGAGCAACGTCGCCATTTGAGCGAGATAGTACGCTCGGGTTCGTTCGGCGCCGAGGGCGTGTTCGAAATCGGTCCGGCCGCCGGATCCATCCGGCAGCAACTCGCGAAAGAGGCGGACCTCCTTGGGAACGCTCCCGCATTCATTCCTGAGGAGATAGCCGACAAGGGCATGCCCGGCTTCGTGCACCGATGCGCGGATATACGTGGCATCAGAGAGACGGATGCGATCCGGCAGGCTTGCGACGACGTCCTCCAGGAGGATGTCACGTCGTGCCGTTCGCGCCGCTCTCCTGGCATCGCGAGCGAGTTGCTCGATCGCCGCCCCGGTCGCCCCTTCGAGCCGTTCCGCAATGTGAAGGAGTGCACACTGTGGAAGCACCTCACCGAGATGGTGACGGAGAATGCCCACACGCGCCGTGGCGTCCGGCAACGGGATGCGAATGTGCTTGTCCAGTCGACCGGGTCGAAGGAGTGCCAGGTCGATCTTGTGTGGCAGATTGGTCGCTCCAATGACGACCACGCCTTCGCGCGAGTTATCACCGTCCAGGCACTCCAAAAGTCCGTTCACGACCTCACGGCAATACTGTTCGTTCTGCCCCGAGAGTTGTTGGCGATCTCCGAACGCGTCGAACTCGTCCAAAAAGAGGATACAGGGCGCATTGCGCTTCGCCTCGGCGAACGCGGCCCTCATCGCCCTGAGCAAGTCGCCGAGGCTGCCCTTCGCCTGCCACTGGGCTCGCGAGTGGATGAAGATCGGGACGCCGCAGAGTCGCGCCAAGGCTCGCGCAAATAACGTCTTGCCCACGCCCGGGGGGCCGCTCAGGATGATGCCTCGGTCGATGTCGGCCCAGGTGACCCTTCCCGCTCGGTAATCAGCGATGTCGATCGCAAGGGCATGTCCCCATGTGGCCGCTTCCCCATACCCGTGGAGGTCGGACAGGGACGGATCCGGTTGTGATTTCCCTGGAGCAGGCTCGGAGGTGGAAGCGGTAGCGTTGAACCGCCGCAAGCGCGTCAGGGCCCATTCCTGGTTGCGACCCTTCTTGATCGCCGCGCCAATCAGGTGCAGTGGCGTTCCGATGGCCGGAGCCAGTTCTGTGTCGGGCGGGATGCATCCCAGAACGGCCGCGAAGGCGCCTCGCAAGGCCGGAACATCGACAGGATCGACCTCGACGACGGCATCGGCGAAAGTTCGAAACGCGTGCGGGAAATCGTTCGGATCGGACGCTATGCCTATGATCCTGTCTGCTTTGGGCAGGACTTCCTTGAAAACGTCCCCCTGTTCTCGGAAACCACGCCCGGGAGAGCCCCCGGTGAAGTGTATCACTTCAAAACCGCCGCCGAAGACATTGGCGCGCGACTTGAGCATTGAAGTCGCGGCGGCGACATAGTTGTCGACATCGCCTTCGGGAACGAGCAGCCCGATAATCCCGGGATGACCGAGCAGCATGTGGAGCAGGGTTGCCCGACGCAATGCTCTGGTGATCAGCATCTGAGCGAGAATCTGGCTGGCGTCTCTCGAGCGGCGATCGATTGTTCGGCTGTTCGACCTCATTGGAAATTCCACCGATCGGAGAGGTGATGTCGGCTTCCAAGCGCGTAGAGTCGATTGAGCGTGCGGGCGTATCCAAGCGAAGGAGCAATGAACCAGAGATCCGATGTGCAGACCGGACGGCCATTCGGGATTGTGGGGTGGTCAGTGACGACTCCGGCGAGGGCGATCGTGCGGCGTTCCGCTATGCACCAGCTATCGATCGTCGGGGCCTTCGATAGGTCGGCCTGCCCGGGATGGTGTCCGGCCTGAATTTGCTCGAGGTCGTTCAAGAGGCGCCGCAGTCGGTCGACCTCAGCACCAAGGCCGGGAACCGGACGAGGGTCTGAAAACGGGTAGTGCATGGGCATGTTCCATCGTGCGCGGCCCCGGGGCGGAGCCGACGGTGAAAAAATCGAAAGGAGAAGGAGAGGGGGCGCGGCGAACGCCTAAGGCGGGCCGCCGCGGAAGGGCGTCAGCCTGTTGGGAGGTGCACGCGCGTCCGCGCCGTGATCGGGCGGCTGATGTCGATCGCGATCGTCTTGGCCGCGGCCAGCGCAAGGACCGCCTGAACGGGATCACGTGCTGCGTGTATGTACGCGGCACAATCGCCGAGCTCCGAACTCCCGCCGGATTCTGACAGGTGGTTTGATATGAGAACGCGGGCCAGGGGCGAGACCGGACATCCGGCGCTTTCGGCGATCAGCATCGCGCCATCGACATAAGGGCGCCGCCGGAGGTATCGTTCTGGGATGATTAGTCGGTTTTTCATATCTCGGCGGTTGTAAGAGCGGCGGCGAGACATCGTCGCGTCAGTGGTCCCGTCGGGGATTGCAACGATGACGAGAATCCGATGGGCTGTCTTGACGGTTCGACTTGTCGAGCCCGGCGGCGCGCCAGCGCAGGAGAGGATTGAATCCTCTGAAGCGCTTCGATGGAAATCGACGACCCTGGGATCCGCGATCAGTCGGGCATCGAGGATATCATCCAGGCAATGTTGCCGTCGGATAGTATCAAGAGGCGTTGGGGGATCGGTTATTCTCGATAGCATAACGTTCATGGCAAAGCTCCGCCGTCGTCCGAAATGCCTTTCGGACGCTGGTTTCAAGAACCCGCGAATCCCATCGCGGACAGTTGGAATGGTTGCAGCGGAGGAGGGGCATGATGCCGGGTGATCAAGCGCCCTCGAGGCCGCAAGAGCTCAATGCCGGTTTCGACCTTTATGGTCGAATCCTTCCCAGAGATATGGTTACCGGCCGACTAGTCGCGGCAGCAAGGGCAATGCTTGATTGGGACCAGACAACCCTCGCGGAACGGGCCGGGATAAGAAGGCATACCTTGGCCGATCTAGAAAAAGATGGACGGCGGCCGCAGGCCCGGGTTCGCGATGCAGTCCTCGGCGCACTTGAAGCTGAAGGCGTATGCTTCGTTGAAATGACCGGTGCCCCAGGGGTCGTTTTGGACCTCAGTTCGAAGCAGCCATGACGGCATTGCGCGGTGAAGCGCGAACTGGACTGGCTTTCTCGTTGGCGCGTGTATCGCGTAGAGACACCCCGATTTGGCGCTTATAGACCTTTGAGAAGTGGCTGAAGTTCGAGAAGCCCGACGCAATCGCGATTTCGCCGAGCGGCAGGGACGTCTGTCGAATGAATATCTTTGCGCGATCGATCCTCAGCTTCACAATGTACTGGTGGATGGTCATGTGGAGATGCGTCGCGATCCGGACGAAGCTGGGACGGTGTTCCGCACGGCCATGAAGGTGCTGGATCGCGGTCGTCTGCACACCCGGCCATCTGCGTGGCCATGACCGACGCCTCATCGACGACAGCCTGCGCTACGACGTCGGCCAGAAGCAGTTCGGTTAGCCGATCGCCGAGTTCCAGGTCGTTCAGACGATGCTCGCCGGCAGCCGGACCTAAGTCTATGGCGCCCGCTGCATGGTCCTCGAGACCGCCCGTAGCAAAGACCGCGGCGAGGACGGTTCAACGTGAGATGGTCGGCCGGGTGGCCGATCGTGCCGTCCAAATCCACGGTGGAGCCGATTACATGGCCGAATACGCTGTCGAGCGCTTCTATCGCGACGCCCGCCTGTTCTGGATCTACGAGGGCACCTCGCAGACCCAGCAGATCGTGATCGCTCGGAACATGATCAAGGAACTCACCTCAGGCCAGGGCGCTGCACGCCTGCGACGATTCAGCTATTCTTGGCGGCGGCTGAATTTCGTCACCCGGGCATTGAAGTCCGGGTATGCGAGGCGACTTTCCATAACCACCTGCGGCTCGATCCAGAAGCGAAAGCCTTCTCTGAAAGGTCCGAGGTTGGGATCGCACTGATCGACCAATAGGTGGGAGCGCTCGAACCAGTCATCTCCTATGTCGTCGATGTCCAGAAGCGCCTCGAAGGCGAGGACGACTTCAATTGATGCATATCCTCGGTTCTGCTCCGGGAAGGCGGACCATTCCTCCAATGCCTTGCTCGTTCTGGAGCTGAGCGTTTCCGCGTCCTCCGCCCACGGGTCATCTAGCCGATATGGAGAGGCCAGGTTGACGAGTTCCGACCAGTCCCAGGACTGTCCGTCATCTGAAAGGTACGCGTAGTGCCGCCTAACCTCGAACCGCAGCCCGTCGTGCTGAAAGCCCAGGTATTTCATCACTCGCCAGCGGCCGTAAGCAAATCCGCGGTTTTCTGTGGCCTCGTCACGGTAGGGGTAGCGAGTATCGGTAACATCGCGGACAAGGTAGTCCATGCCGGGGTGCAGGAGGCGTTTGACCTTGCGTTTCGTTGTCACGACGCTACGCGTCGCGGCGCGCATACTGCGGCGCCGGGTCTGAAGTGAAATCCCGAAATAGGCGAACAGCAGATGGTCGTTCTTGGGCTGGAAAAGCTGATCCTCCAGTTCACCTTTCCCCCAAAGATGAGCTTCGGCGATGCCCAACTCCCTGATCTTCTCGCGAAAGGCGTCCCGCGCCTTCTTTGAGAAGTCACAGGCGGCCACGAAGACCAATCCGGCCAGCAACCCAACCGGAACGTCGGCAAGATACTTGACCAACTGCGACGGCCCGATCGCGCGCTCGCGCTTGCATTGGACAAGCCACTGACGATCGGGCCCGAACTCCCCGCCTCTTTCACCTTCGGCCTCTTCGTCGGCTTCCTCCACGATGGCTTCACCCCGCTCCCAGGCGCGAGCATCGAAACCGTCGTCGCCCCCGGATCTGCCGGTCGCTTCGATCTGGGTCCAGTCCTTGAAATCATAAAGGAGCTGACGCACCAGATCCTCGAATCTGTGCGGCTCAAGGTCCTCGAGGTGGAGAGGTCCGAGAGTTCGAGAAGTTACCGGAGGCATGTGCGCACCGTACCCGGCATGGAACGACGCCGAGAGGTCGTCGTTAAGGCTCGATCGAGACGATCAGCTTCCAAAAGAGTCGAGCGCATTTCTCCAACGCCCGAAAACTCCGAGCTTATTCGGATCAACCATACGTGTGCAGATGGCATCTCGCCTTCCTGTGGAGTTCCTGCCAGGTGCGCGAATCTACTTGAGATGATTCGACCATATTTCCGCACAAGGCACCTGTCTGGGTTTTCGCCGCGCATAGTGGCGCGCCCTGCCGTGCCATCCATTCGCGATACTCGGCGAGTTCCAACCCAAAATGACGGGCCGCGAACTCGTCTGGGTGCGCCTGATAGAAATCTCTCTCGGCTTCGGTGAGGAAAACCGACTTCTGTCCTTGCGGTGTCAGGAGGTCTGCGTAGTACCCGATGCGTCCCGTGTTGATGCGAGGTTGATCCATGGAATTTCCCGCTTATGTGGGGTCGATTAGGCGTCAGTCCAGCGACTCGGGGCGTCTACTGCTTACCGTGCATTTTGACATTCTTTGACGGGTGAACAACTCCGGGCAGGCAGCAATTTGGGACGGCGTGGATGATCATTAGGGAGTATGCCGCCTGCACCGAGTGCGAAACGCCGCATATGTTGCGCATCGGCATTGGACATGAGCGCGTCGAAGCTCATCAGTTTGCCTGCACTGGTTGCGGTCTTGAAATGGGCGTTCGACTGGAACGTGGCGTGGGCCTAACCTTCGGACCCAACGCCCTCCAAATCGAGCAGGACAACGCCGCTGCCGTGGTTAACCTGCATTCGTCATTCGTATTCACGAAGGACGAACTCACAAGCCCTCGCGCGTTCCCGAGCATAGATTTCGGAACGGACATGATCCGGGCAGCCGAAGATGCCCGGGTGAAGGCGGGCCTACCTCGAGATTTGCCCAGTCTCTCACACGACCGATTGCATCGTGCTCCGATCACCGAGGAATGGGAGCATCTTCGTGCTGCATGGTCGCTCAGTCGAAATGAAAAGCACGATCTCGCTCAGAAGCGCCTTGCCGGGTTCATCCCTGGGGCTGGCTATTTCGAACCTCCGGAGAGTTTGGAAGATTGGATATTTCAATTCGTCGGAGGTCTAACCCAACCGCATTTTGAGCAGCACTTTGAAGGCCTTGTCGAGCAGCTTAAGATCGCGAAAGACAAGGACGATTTCCGGCGCTTCATGGCGCACTACGCGAAGCTGATGAGCACTGCGCACGTGCGGCGCTACTTCGAGGCATGCAAGACATATCTCAATGCCTTCACGGAATTGTCACAGGTCCACCGCCTCGTTACGGCGAACATCGAGATCGGCGATGATCACGCTGCGGCATCAACTAACTTCGATGCCACCCGTATGATCTACGGCGACATTTTCGAAGCGTTCGGCGACAACGTCGAGATCCTAGTGGCTCTCAACAACTTGGTCGAGGACCGACCATTCGATCAGCTCCGCAACATCACGCTCGCTGCGTTCCAACACAGTGATAAGGCAGGGCGCTGTAAGGCTATTGCCGAGAACGCGGATATGGCGGCCGTTTGCACTGAGTTCGATAATCAGATTCGTAACGCGTCCCACCACGGCGACATGACTTTCGATCGCGGCAAGGGAACGATGGAGTATCGGTCCGGGAAGGGCGGCAACGGTGAGGTTCGAACCATGGGGTACGCGAGCTATCTCGCGCGCTCATCGCGGCTGTTCATTCAGCTTATGCTGCTGTTCCGCCTCGAAATCCTGTTGGCAAACCAGTTCGGTGATCGACCTCTGATCTAAAAAATCGCGACTTTTGTACCTCGATGGAGAACCTTGGGGCGCGGCAAGCCAAGAGACCACTGCTGGCAGTTGGCGACGAGAAAAACGGTTAGGGTCGCGGCATGAAGATGGCATCCACCCAGATCGACCTTTTCGACGACGCGCCGGGCTACCGGCAGACACCGCGACCAACGCCGAGGAAACGCAGGTCCGATAACGCTCCCTTGCCATCCGGCGATGATGAGGAGTTTGCCCGAAGGCTGGAGGAGACCGGGCGCTTCAAGATACTACGGAAGCTTGTTCCCCGCCGGATCGTCCCCCGGAAGGAGAGCGCGTTCCCGAACCTGGCGGTGCTGGTTGACACCGAGACCACCGGTTTGATCCACACTCGTGACGAAATCATCGAAATCGGTGCGGTTGCCTTCACCTATGACGACGAGGGCACGATCGGCGATGTCGTCGACGTCTACGGCGCTCTGCGCCAGCCATCGGAGCCGATCCCCGCGGAGATTACCAGGCTGACGGGCATCACGGACAGCATGGTTGCCGGTCAGGAAATCGATGTCGCGGCGGTCGACGCACTCGTCGAACCTGCCGATCTCGTTATCGCCCACAATGCTGCTTTCGATCGTCCGTTTTGCGAGGCACTTTCGCCAGCCTTCGCATCGAAGGCCTGGGCATGCTCCGTGACGGAAATCCGGTGGGCGGATCTGGGCTTCGAAGGCAACAAGCTCGGGTATCTCGTCGGTCAGTCCGGCCTGTTCCATGAAGGGCATCGCGCAACCGATGACTGCCACGCCCTCCTGGAGGTGCTGGCGCGGCCAGCAGGGCCAAATGGGTCGCGACCCTTCGCAGAGCTATTGCGATCGAGCGCGCAGAGCCGGATCCGCATCTTCGCGGAGAATGCGCCCTTCGACATGAAGGACCATCTCAAAGCGAGGGGCTACCGATGGTCTGACGGGAGCGACGGCAGGCCGAAGGCCTGGTGGATCGAGGTCGACGAGGGTCTCTACGACGCGGAGCTCCGCTATCTGAGGACTGATATCTATTGCTGGGAGGACGCAGAACCGCTGACCTTGCGACTTTCCGCCTTCGATCGGTTTCGCGCGTGACTGGGGCTATGAAGCTAATTGCCACTTATTCGGAAGTTAGCTTCTGACTCGTCTTTGATTTATGCCCCCAAAAAGCGCCACGCTGGATTTTTGCATAGTCGTTCGCTATGCATCGGCTGTTGTAACCGCATGTTTGATGATGAGGAGGCAGGGCCTCGGGCCCGTGATCGCTAATGATCTTCGAATGGATGGCTGATCCCGCGGCTTGGGCGGGGCTGCTAACCCTGATCGTTCTTGAGATCGTCCTCGGTATCGACAATCTCGTCTTCATCGCGATTCTCGCCGACAAGCTGCCAGAACATCAACGGGATAGGGCCCGCTTTATCGGCCTGTCGCTCGCGTTGATCATGCGCCTCGCCCTGTTGGCGTCGGTCGCCTGGATCGTCACGCTCACACAGCCACTCTTCACCGCGCTTGGGACCGAAATCTCATGGCGCGACGTCATCCTGATCGTCGGCGGCGTGTTCCTCATCTTCAAGGGAACGATGGAGTTGCACGAACGCCTGGAAGGCGGGCACATCCACGAGCAGAAGGGCGCGGCAAACGCGGTGTTCTGGCACGTCATCGCGCAGATTGTGGTGCTGGATGCGGTCTTTTCCCTAGACAGCGTGATAACGGCAGTGGGGATGGTCCGGGAGCTGTCGATTATGGCGATCGCCGTGGTGGTCGCAGTTGGCGTGATGATGCTGGCGAGCAAACCGCTCATGGCTTTCGTCTCCCGCCACCCGACTGTCGTCATCCTTTGTCTGGGCTTCCTACTGATGATCGGCTTCAGTCTGGTCGTCGAAGGGCTCGGCTTCCATATTCCCAAGGGCTACCTCTATGCGGCGATCGGGTTCTCGATCCTGATCGAGGCAGCAAACCAGATCGGCCGCCGCAATGTCGTACGCCGCGTGTCGACGATGGACCTCCGCAGCCGCACGGCGGGAGCCGTGCTCCGCCTGCTGCGCGGGGGCAACGAGAGCGTTCGGGGCCCGGAGGAAATGGCGGCGCTGGTTTCGACGGAGGGGGATCGGCCAGCATTCACAGCACAGGAGAGCTCGATGATCGAGCGCGTGCTGACGCTTGCGGATCGCCCCGTCCGGGCGATCATGATTCCACGCGTCGACGTGGTGCAGCTCCACATCGAGGATTCGATTGACGAGATATTGCGCACCGTTCGAGACAGTGGCCGTTCACGGTTTCCGCTTTTCCGCGGCGATGATGAGATCGTTGGCGTGCTGCACGCCAAGGACATGCTCGATGTCGCAGGCCAAAAGCTGGATCTCACCAGCTTGGCTCGGCAGCCGATCTACGTCATCGAAACGGCCTCGGTTCCATCGCTGCTGGAGCAGTTCCAGGCATCATCGGTGCATATGGCGATCGTCATCGACGAGCACGGCTCTTTCGAAGGCGTGGTCACGCCCACGGATATTCTCATCGCTATCGCGGGCGATTTGCCCGAGCTTGCGGGAGACGAGGTGCCCTACGTCAGTGCTGGCGCGGATGGGAACTGGTTTGTCGACGGGCGTACTCCGATCCATGAACTGGAACAGGCGCTGAAGACCAGCTTTCCCGAGGAAGCCGATGTAACTACAGCCGCGGGTCTGGTTTTGGCCAGGCTCGGCCATCTTCCGGAGCGCGGAGAACACGTTCAGATCGGGGAGTGGCACGTCGAGGTTGTCGAGGTCGCTAATCGCCGGATCGTGGCTCTGCGCTTGAAGGAGCTTGCTGATTTCGCTGGCTGAGCTGAACGGCGTGCTGGGCGTCTATCCTCGCTTGGCTGTGTCCGCTTGCGACTTGAAGCGGACGTGAAATCGTTGGGGTTGACGCGCGCCATCTCATGTAACATCATTTGCTACATGAGACGCGACAGCCGCCTTTCCGGCATCCTCCATGTGCTGCTTCACATGGCCGAGGAACAAAGGCCGATCACCTCGGAGGTATTGGCCACCGCCATGCAAACTAACCCAGCCGTCGTGCGCCGGGTGATGGCAGGGCTGCGTGATGCAGGCTTTGTCCGATCCGAGCGGGGACACGGCGGCGGCTGGACCATCGCGCGCAAGCTACATGAGATCACGCTCCGCGACATCTACATCGCGCTCGGCTCGCCAGAACTCCTCGCCATGGGCAACCGGACGGACGCGCCGGGCTGCCTCGTCGAGCAGGCCGTGAACGCAGCTCTCGAAGAGAGCTTTCGCGAGGCCGAGGCGCTGCTGCTGGAGCGGTTCGGCCGCGTCACGCTCGCCGCTCTAAGCGCCGATTTCCATGCCCGCCTCGCCGACCGAGGAGATACCCTTACCCTGGAGCAAGCCCATGCGGTTTGACGCGATCGTAGTAGGAGGCAGCTTCGCCGGACTGTCGGCAGCTACCTACATCGCCCGAGGACGCCGCTCCGTCTGCGTGATTGACATGGGCGCTCCCAGGAACCGCTTCGCGGCGGCGTCCCACGGTTTCTTTGGTCAGGACGGGCGCGATCCGTTGACGATGATCGCGAATGCGCGTGCGCAACTTGCGGCTTATCCGCAGGTGACGTTCGTGTCGGGCGAGGCAGTCGATGCCCAGGCCGGACGGGACTTCACCATCACCCTCGCCAGTGGGGAGACCTTGAACGCTGATCGTCTCGTTCTCGCCTTTGGCATTTCGGACGTGCTCCCCGACCTGCCCGGCCTCGCCGAGCGATGGGGCAAGAGCGTGTTGCACTGCCCCTACTGTCATGGATATGAGTTCGCCGAGCGAAGGCTGGGTGTGCTTGCTGTGTCGCTGATGTCCGCACATCAAGCGTTGCTTATTGCCGAGTGGGGGCCAACGACCCTCTTTCTGAACGGCGCCGAGATGCCGGACGAGTCAACGCACAAGCGGCTCGCTGAGCGAGGTGTCGCGATCGAGCCCGCTCCGTTGGCCGCCCTCACTGGGGACGGTGAGATGCTGTCGGGCGTGCGGCTCAAGGACGGTCGGACGGTGGCTGTTGATGCCCTTTACCTCGCCCCGGGTTCATGCCTGAATAGTCCGCTGGCGGAACGGCTGGGTTGCGCGCTGGACGATGGGCCGTTCGGCCCAATGATTCGTACAGATAGCACCAAGCTAACGACGGTGGCAGGCGTCTACGCTGCGGGCGACATCGCACGTGCGCCCCACAGCGTGAGTTGGGCCACGGCCGACGGTGTGACGGCGGGCGTGGCCGCGCATCAGTCCCTCGTGTTCGCGAGTTCAGCGGCCTGACCACGCGCAACTGCCGTCGCATCCGCCTTCGACTGATTGCAATCATGCACGTCACGCGCCCTGCAAAGCGCCGGACGATCCTAGGGTGCGGCGGGCGCTCCGAATTCAGTAAGGGTCTGCGCAAGCGCGGCAGCAATTCGGCTTGCCTGATGGGTTTGGTGCTGAAGCAGCACAATTTTCCGGCGCAACTGGGGTTCGCCAAATGGCAAGCAATAGGCGGGAAGCCCGCGCTGGACCTCGTCAGATAGCGGTAGGACCGCAGCGCCTAGACCGCTCTCTACCATCTTCAGGATCACCTCCTGGCTATCGAGAACCATCTCTTCACGGACGTTGATCCGTTGCCGCCTAAGTTCTCGCTCGATTACCCTTCCAGCCCACGCGCGGCTATCAAACCGAATAAAGGGCAAGTCAGAGAGCAGGTCTCGTTGGTCTCGGCCCTCGTATTTGGCTGGCGCGACAAGCCAGAACCGATCTTCGAAGAGCGGCGTCCAGCTTAGGTCGGTGGGATGGGGTTTCACCGGCTCGGTCGTCACGGCTGCGTCCAATTCGCCGGTCGACACCTTGAGGGCCAGCTCCGCTGACATCCCCGCTTCGACATGGATGCGGACCCGTGGATGGGCACGGTTGAGCGCCAAAAGGGCGGAAGGGAGAACGCCCGACAGCACTGTCTGTATGGCGCCGAGTCGCAGCCGACCAGCCAGGGAGTGCTCATCGCTGAGAGCCTCCGCAATCTGGTCATAGAGGGTGAGCACCTCTTCCGATTTCGCGAGAATGACCTTGCCAGCGTCCGTAAGCGTGGGAAGGCGACGCGAGCGATCGAACAGTTGGACGTCAAACTCTTGCTCCAGTGATTTCACCTGCAAGCTGACGGCCGATGGTGTGAGGCCGACGATTTCGCCCGCTCGCGAAAACGAGCCGTGCCGAGCGATGGCCTGAAGAGTCCGAAGGGCACGCAGCGACATCGCGTTTACCTATGAGAAATTCTCAATTGAACGACGAAGATTAAGCATTTTTGCTCGCCGTTCAAAGCGGGTAGTGCATCGCCACCCGTTGCTGCGAGGCTTCCATGAACGCCCCGATATCCTTCACGATAGACACCGCGCTTCTTGTCGATGGATGTCTTCGCATCGTCACGGCTTCGGGATCCGAAACGTGACGCGCGATGTCTTGATGGCGCTGCTGCCGATCATCGTTTTGATCGGGTTGGGGATCGTGCTGCGCCTGAGGCATTTCCTCAACGCCAGCTTTTGGCCCCTGGCAGAGCGGCTTGGCTACTATGTTCTCCTGCCTTGCTTGTTCTTCCACGGGCTCGCGATGGCTCGCCTCGATGCCCTGCCGGTTCGTGAACTCGCTCTGACGTTGATTTTCTCGACCGTTGCCGTGTCCGCGTTGGTGATGGCGGTCCGGCCGCTGTTGCGCTTGGACGGGCCCGCGTTCACCTCGGTGTTTCAGGGAAGCGTCCGCTTCAACAACTATGTCGGTGTCACGCTGGCTTCGGGATTGTTCGGAGCGAAGGGCATCGCTTTGGCGGCGATCTGCAACGCTGCGATTGTTCCAACCGTCAATGTTCTCTGTGTTCTCGTGTTCGCCCGACATGGGTCCGCCAAACTCACCGGGCGAGGCATCCTCAAGCAGCTAGTGACGAACCCGCTGGTGGTCGCCTCACTCGCGGGGATCGCCTTTCAGTTCACAGGGCTTGGCATTCCAGCCGGTATCGAACCGGCGATGCGCTCCTTGGGTTCAGCGTCGTTGCCCTTAGGCCTGCTGTGTGTCGGTGCGGCTCTGGACTTCAGTGCGGCGCGCCGATGGGTAGGGCCAGTGGCCTCGTCTTCGGCCATGAAGTTCGTCGCAATGCCGATTGCGACTATCGCGTTTGCCGTGCTGTTAGGATTGTCAGGACCGGCGCTGACAACAGCCTTGCTGTTTCAGGCCCTACCAACGGCATCATCAGCCTACATCATGGCTCGCCAGTTGGGCGGCGACGCCCCCCTGATGGCCGGGATAACCGCAACCCAGACAGTCCTCGCTATGGTTGCTATTCCGATCGTGCTGATCGGTCTCGGTCCGCTGATCGGCTTGTAGAGCGCGAAAGGGGGCCTTTACGACTACCAATGCGTCTAAGCATCCCGCAGGGTACCTGTGATTGATCAAAACAAATCGCCCTGCGGCGATGCTTGGTCAGGGGCGGGCTGCAAGGCCTCCGACACACTTTCGATAGGCTGAGCTGTAGCGGGATCGTCGTCGCCGACCTTGCCGTTGTTCATCCTGCTGCTGACGATCCACTCGCGAAGCTCGGGTGGGGGCTGGTCCAGGAGTTCCTTCCCACCCGTTCCATCCAACCAGGCATCGAAGTCCCTGGAATGCAGCATAGCGGGCATCCTATGGTGGATGGCTGACATCCACTTGTCGGCATCCCGGGTGATGATCGTGCAGGATACAATTTCTTCGCCCGTTGCCGGATCGGTCCATCGATCCCAGAGACCCGCGAACGCCAGCAACCCGCCGTCGGCTGCGCTGATCCGATGCGGGACCTTCTCGCCTTTCACGCCCGTCCACTCGTAGAACGCGCTCGCGGGAATGATGCAGCGCCGCTTGACGAAGGCCGAGCGAAACATCGCGCTGTCGCTCATTCGGTCGGAGCGAGCATTATGGGTCGACCCGACCTCCGAAACGGTCTTCTTCCACCATGCCGGAACCAGGCCCCAGCGGGCCTTCCGAAGTTCCCGCCCCGCCTCGGTCTTCACGATGATGTCGATGTCGGTGGTCGGTGCGATGTTGTAGCGGGCCTGAAGGTTCGGCCGATCCGCGGGCACGGTCAGTGGCTGACTGAACGCGACGATCTCTTCCCAGGTGTAGGCTTGGCTGAAACGTCCGCACATCGGGTGCTGCCCCTATTGAATGGGAGAAATCTTGGCCTGCTCCTCGTTGGCCTTCGCGAGGAAGGCTTCGAGCTTGGCCAGCAACCCGAGGCTGAAGACCAGATTCATGACCTGGCCGCCGGCCATCTCCAGGCTGATCATGGTTTCTCCCCGAGGATCGGTCGTTATCGCCACCTGCCTCACGTCAACGACGTCGAGATCGATTTCAGGCAACTCGGCAGGCTTCTTCGCCATCAATCCCGGTCCGTGGTCGGTCGCCATAACTCATCCGGTGCGCGCTCCCCGGTCACTTGTTCCTCGGCTATGCGGTCGGCTTGAAGCTCGGCCTCGATACGCGCGACCTCAAGGAAATACGCGAGGGTACCGAAGCCGCGTGCATCGGCATCGGTCTTTAGGGCGATGATGCGTTCGAGCAGATCACCGACACGACGAAGGGGAACGCGCGGAACGCCAGAGCTGAGCCGAACCACATCCGTCAACGCGCTCTCCATCCTCAGTCGGGGTATCCGGCATTGCCGCACGACCCAAGGCGATTCATGGACACCTTAGCTTCCAACAAATAGCCTAGCTTCATATCAGAAAGAGCGGTGCTGCGGGCTCGATCCGGAGTTGCTGAACGCCAGCACCAGTCGACTTCCTGGCCGTCGTGCTGAGTTCGATCCACTCTGCGCCGATCTTTTGACATTGCGGCTGGAAAAGGGTCGATGATAGGCCGCCAGATCGGCGCGCTTCCGAGACCATCTCTTGCACGACTTTCAGAGTGATATCGACACGATTTCCAGGATCGACGCCGTGCCGACGATCCTTGACGTCGTCTGCCGGACGACGGGAATGGGTTTCGCGGCTGTGGCCCGCGTGACCGAAACGCGCTGGGTCGCATGTGGTGTTCGCGACCTGATCGATTTTGGCTTGGAGCCGGGCGGCGAACTCAAGGTCGAAACCACGATCTGTAATGAGATCCGTGACAATCGCCAGGTCGTGGTCATCGACAACGTCGCGGAAGACCCAATCTACTGCACCCATCACACTCCGGCGATGTATGGTCTGCAAAGCTACATATCGATGCCCATCATTCTCCCGAGCGGCGAGTTCTTCGGGACGCTTTGCGCCATCGATCCAAAACCCAAGAAACTAAATAGCCCCGAGACGCTTGGCATGTTCAAGCTCTTTGCCGAACTGATAGCGTTCCATTTGGATGCGCATCGGCAACTGAAAGACAGCCGCGATCGGCTCGATATTGAGGAACACAAGAGCGAGTTGCGCGAGCAGTTCATCGCAGTTCTCGGACACGATCTTCGCAACCCGCTGGCGTCGTTCACCGCGGGCACGCGCTTGCTGGGCAAGGAGCCACAGACGCCGAAGGCTCAGGAGATCCTGCGCCATCTTCTGAATACGACGAGCCGGATGAGCCTGCTGGTCGAGAATATGCTCGACTTCGCCCGTGGCAGGCTTGGCGGAGGCATCACAATCGACACCGCCGAGGAACGTTCGGTGGTCCAGACGATCGACCAGGTGATCAACGAAGCTAGAACTGCCTCGCCCGATCGCGTGATCGCTTTTGAGCAAGCCTTGTCGGCGCCCATCCGAGCCGACCATGCCCGCATCGCCCAGATGTTCGGAAATCTCCTCGGAAATGCGATCTCGCATGGATCTTCGGAAAAGCCCATCAAGGTCGAAGCGATTGCGACCGAAGACGAGTTCCGACTGTCCGTCGCCAACGCCGGTGCGAGAATTCCCGCAGATCTGCTGAGCAGGCTGTTCCAGCCATACTTCCGCGGAAGTCAGAACAGGCGCGAAGGGCTCGGTCTGGGACTGTATATCGCCTCGGAAATCGCGAAAGCCCATGGTGGACGCATTGACGTCTCATCTAGCGACGAGGAGACGAAATTCACTTTCTCAATGCCGCTGATCAGATAGAGCGCGCTCGACCGCGTCGCTGACCTGGAAGGGAGTATAGGGCTTTGAAAGGAAACGCGCGCAGGAAGGCAATTGTCCGGGCTGCGGGCGTGCTCGGCCCGAAACGATAACGATGCCCATGGGAGGCCATCGGTTTCGTACTAGGGCCGAAAGCGCCAGCCCGTCCATTGATCCCGGCATTTCGATATCGGTGAAGATCAGTGCGATATCGTCGCGCTGCTCCAGATGCTCCAGAGCCTTGTCGGCGGTAGCGGCTTCCAGAACGCGGTATCCCGCCTCCTGAAACATGTCGACCGCGTCCATTCTTATAAACTCATCGTCTTCAACGACGAGAATGAGCTGTTTCACGAACTGACTTTCGACAGGCGGAACCCCAGAGCTGAACCATGCTACCGGACACTCTGTTCCAATTATTAAAAGCGCCGCCGCGCTGCTGAGCGCAGTATCGCTGGAGATCTCGGTTAGCCTTCGCGGTATCGCCGGAGCGCTCTTTCGACCAGGTCATCCTCGTCGTTCGCGATGATGGCGAACGAAGCGACGATGTAAGCCAGACGGGTGCGTTCTCGCTCACGCTCCCCTTCATCAACATTCGGCTTGATGGTCCGCCAAGCTTCCTCCAACGCAGCTTGAGCGCGCGCCAGATCGACTGGATCAGTGAGTGATGAAAATGGCACTCCTTCCTCCCGAATAGCTGGAAAACGACTGTGATCTAAGGGCGCCCCGAGGCCCCGCAATTGGCGGTCCGATCGGAAAGCGACGTCGGTAGAATTCTTCCGGCTGCCAGTTCTAGTCAGGGTATTCGGTCGCCGCGCGGTCATAGAAGGCATCATCATCGGCATCGGCGGCAAGGGACGTAGCGACTTCATCCGCGGGAATGATCCGCCCACCGTGATAGTGGCGGAATGCGCGGACGAATTTCTCCTCGGTGAAGCAGATCCGCATCCGTCCGACTGGGCCGAGCGAGGAGCCAATGCGGTAAGGGATTTCCCACTCTGCCAGCCATGTTTCGACGGCGCGAAGCTTCATGTCGAACCCGGCCCGGGGAACTTCGATCTCGATATGATGAGGCCAGGCATCGGCCTGACCGATCATCGCCACATCCCGCGCATCTTGGCCCGTACATCGATCTTGGCGCCGCCGCTCTGTGCGCGGCCGGATTCCGCCTCTGAGACGACCGGCCAGGCGATCCGCTCGAAATGACCGAGCAAGCCATTCGGGATGAAGCGCGTTCGGTTGGCGTAGACGTGACGGTCTCCGGTCCCCGATTGGCCGGACGTGAAGAAGCGCTGCGGCACCATGAGATGCAGGTCGTCCTTCGCTCGCGTCATTGCAACATAGAGCAGGCGCCGCTCCTCCTCGATCTCGTCCCTCGACCCGGTCCCCAGATCGATCGGAAGGCAGCCGTCGACGGTGTTCAAGACGAAGACGGACTTCCATTCCTGTCCCTTGGCCGAATGTATCGTCGAAAGGATCAGATAATCCTCATCGAGGTGCGGTACCCCGGCCTGGTCGCTCGTGGCATCCGGCGGATCCAACGTAAGCTCGGTCAGGAAGCGCTCCCGGGAGGGATACCCACTGGCGATCTGCTCCAACTGCACGAGATCGGCCTGTCGCGTGGATGCGTCCTCGTGGATGCGTTCGAGATGCGGCTCGTACCAGCGGCGGGCGCGCTCGATCTCACCGGGCCAGCCAGCGCTGCCCGAGCGGATCTCGACGACTGCGGCGATGAACCCGGGCCAGTCTTCGCCGGCGCGCTGTGGGGCAGGGGCGTTCACCAGCGCTTCGATCGGAGCGGCCGCCTGCGCGAGGTGATCGAGGACGCGTTGAGCTGAAGTCGGCCCGACGCCTGGGAGAAGTTGCAGCACGCGGAAACCTGCGACGCGATCACGCGGATTCTCCACAAACCGGAGCACCGCCAGCAGGTCCTTGATATGGGCGCTATCGAGGAACTTTAGCCCTCCGAACTTCACGAACGGAATGTTACGACGGGTCAGTTCGATCTCAAGGGGCCCGCTGTGATGCGACGCCCGAAACAGGACCGCCTGCTGCTTCAGGGTCGAGCCGCCCTCGCGGTTCTCAAGCACCTTCTCGGCGATGAAGCGTGCCTGGTCGGCCTCGTCCCGAACATGCACGAGCTGCGGAGGGGACCCGCTGGCGCGGTCCGTCCAGAGGTTCTTGGTAAAGCGTTCCGTGGCCAAATCGATCACCGCGTTCGCAGCCGACAGGATGGCTTCGGTCGAGCGGTAGTTCTGGTCGAGGGTGACGACCTCGGCGGGAGGCGAGAACGCGGTGGGGAAGTCGAGGATGTTGCGCACCGTCGCGGCGCGGAACGAATAGATCGACTGCGCGTCGTCGCCAACGACCGTCAGTCCCCGGCCATCGGGCTTGAGGGCCAGGAGGATCGAGGACTGGAGGCGGTTTGTGTCCTGGTACTCGTCGACCATCACATGGTCGAAGCGCGAGCCCACATCCGCAGCGATGTCCGGGTCGGTCATCGCCTGCGCCCAGTAGAGAAGCAGGTCGTCGTAATCGAGGACGTTCTGGTTCTGCTTGGCCTCGACATATGCGGCGAAGAGGTCCTTCAGTTCCGCCGCCCAGGCGACGCACCAGGGATAAGACCGGCCGAGGACTTCCTCGATCGGCGCTTCCGCGTTCACGCAGCGCGAATAGATCGCCAGGCAAGTGCCCTTCGTCGGGAAGCGCGCTTCCGTTTTCGAGAAACCGAGCTCGTGCCGGACGAGGTTCATCTGATCGGCGGAATCCTCGCGATCATGGATGGTGAAGGCCGGGTCTAGGCCGAGCTGATCGGCGCAGTCGCGTAGAAGCCGGGCGCCGATGCCGTGGAAGGTGCCCGCCCAGGTGAGGGCGTCGCTCAGGACTCCGGCGCCATCGCCGAGAACCTTCCGCGCGATCCGCTCGACGCGCTTCGACATCTCCGAGGCCGCGCGGCGCGAGAAGGTCATCAACAGGATGCGTCGTGGATCCGCGCCGCTGACCAGCAGGTGCGCGACCCGATGTGCCAACGTGTTGGTCTTACCGGATCCGGCGCCCGCGATGACCAGGAGCGGGGAGGCCGCTACCGATCCGACGCCGTGGACGACAGCGCGCCGCTGCGCCGGATTGAGCGTGTCGAGATAGCTGATTGGGGCGACGGCGTTCATGAGGATCTGCTGGACAGTGATTCGCTCGACCCTACCATGTCGGATGATAGGGGCGCGTCAGGATCGCCGATGCTTGGCATCGCGCGCGGCTCCGCGACCTCGGTACCATGTTCCCCAATAGGTTCCGCGACCGCGATCTCGAGGATCGAAGTCGATCCCGCCCATGATGTCCTTGAAGCGCGAGGCCTGATCGGGGTCCGAGAAGCAAAAGACGCGATATCGCTTGCCGTCGTACGCGACCTCATGGCCACGAGGAGCAAGCGATGACAGCGGTCCGGTGGCCGGTACGATGCCGAACCCATGTCCCGGCGGGATCTCAACGGCAACCTGATGAGGCCAGCGACGGTCGACTTCTGCGGACGACAGCTCACCCTTACGCCTCATGCCTCATCGACGACGCGAGGGCGGCGTCGCCCTTCCGAAAAGCGACCACGCAAGAATCCGCGTGACGAAGCGGCATCGGCGTCGGCCGCCATGACGGCAAGATCCCGCAGGACCATCCGGATCGCCTCCCGGGAATCTCCGCTGGCTTCCTCCAGGACCGCATCGACCTCCTCATCGGAAACGGCAAACGGGTCTGGTTCAGGCGGGCGGGAAGCCTCGACTGCTGCCATCGGTATGTCCTCGATTGATAGAACATAGAGAGAACAAACGGAATGGCGAGTCAAGCACGCCTTGCCGACAGCGTCTCCTTCGTTGTGCGAAATCACTCCTGAGCTAAGCGGCTCGTTCGGCGCGTTTCCTGCGCACGGTCCAAGGACCTCGCGGCTCGCCGGGCGGCACGCAGTTCCTCGAGCGTGGGCTGCCACCATCCGCGAAGGAAGGCGTCCGGCGTGGTCGGGCGCCGCGCAGGCCAGGTCTTGACCAGTTCCTCATGGGTCGCACGCCGCCACAAAGCCCAGACCAGATCGTCTGGCTGTCCAGAGCTCCAAGGATAATGCCGGGCGGCGGTTTCCATGGGCACGATCTCGCCGGTTACCTCAAGGACGACGAGCGGCCCCTCATGTGACATCAGCACTCTGTTGAGCGGCGGCAGCTCGCTCGCCAGGACCGGATAGCGCCGGCGGCGTCGCTCGGCTTCAGTCGCCTTGATGTCCTGGTATTCGGCAGCGGACTTGGCTGCCTCGCGCCGTTGCCTTCGCGCTTCCGGCTCGCTGCGTTCGGCGGCGGCTTCGATCACCGGCCATCTGCTGCGAAGTTCATCGACTGATCTGTATGGAACGTGCCAAGCCTTGTCTTCGCCGTTCCACCAAGCCCAGGGCACGGCGCGCAACTCGTCGACAACGGTTCGCGAGTATGGGGTGCGCACGACCATTTCACTGGCGGCTTTCAGATAAGCGCTGACGATCGGCTCAAACGAGAAGGAGTCACGACCTCGTTCGTCAGCGAGGGAGAATGCACTCGGCAGTTCACGATCGAGCCATCGCGCCGCGCGAAGCATCGCCGTCGTTCCCAGGAGTCTCCAGGCAGACAACTGATCGCTCCAGCGAGCTTGCGGAAAGGCTTCCCGAAAACGTTCGACGAGTGTGGCGTCGAACGGGAAGGAGATGATCGCGCCCACACCTTCTTCGTCTTCACGGATCTCGATGTCGTTGTGCTCCCGCGCAGCCATCGCCCTACCGTCCCGTAGCCCGGAACGATGACTCCGGCCCGGTCAAGCTTGCAAGCCGGAGCGTGGTTGACATCGGCTACTCGATGAAGCGCACGGTCGTCCCGGGCCTGACAATCTGAGCCAGTTCCTCGACGTCCCAATTCGTGAGCCGGACACATCCATGCGATGAGGCCTTGCTGATCTTCGAAGGCTCTGGCGTACCATGAATGCCAAAGGTCGGCTTCGACAGCTCGATCCAGACCGTACCGACTGGATTGTTGGGGCCTCCGGGAAGCACCAGGCGACGCTTGTTCTTTCCTTGCTGGAAATTCTTAACCGGGTCGTAGTGATAGGTCGGGTTCTTCACGATCCTCACCACCTGATACTCGCCCTCGGGCGACGGGGTGTCTTCGCTGCCGATGGTTGCGGGATACATCGCGATCACCTTTCCCGTCGCATCCAGCGCACGAACCATGCCGTTGGTCTTGTCGGCCTCGACCGTCAGAGTTTCGCCCGAAGGTCGGGCCCGCCCGACAGAGACGACGTGAATTGCCTCACCGTGCTTCCGATAGTGGGTTCGCGGGTTGAGCACCCTGAGGAGGCCCTCGCTCATGTGAAAGCGTTCGGCGAACATCTCCTGAGCATTCTTGTACCCGAGCCGCTTCATTCGAGCCTGGCGGGCGTAATCGTGAGGAATGCGCCTGACGAACCGGGTTTTGATATCCTCCTTCGTTACCTCGTAGTCCGAGACGATGTCTGCGCTGACATCTCCTTTGAGCATCTGCCAAGTCGGTGCGTCGATGATCTCGCCGGTTCCGAGATTTTCGCGGCGGCGGAATAGGTCGATGGCCTTCCGGAAATTGTCGCCATCCAGTCCATCGATCTCCCCGGGAGAAACACCCTGACGCGCCAACAAGACCTGAGCCTTGACGATCGCCGCGCTGGGGCGCGTCACCTTGCTTTTCGCAATAGGGCGGCCAGCACGGTTGACCTCGTCCGCGCTCAGGGCACTTGCTGTTGCCGGTCCCAGCAAGGCGCATCCACACACCAGGGCTGCCTGGAAGGCCTTCAATAGATCGAAAGCGTCTCGCGGCACGGACGTCACCATGGTTTGATTCATCCAGCGGCAACGCGATTTTTCATCGCGGAGTTCCATGGCGGCGCAGGTCCAGGGGAGAGGCCGTCGCGGGCAAGCGTGATCACGCCAAACTCAACCGAAGCTGGCCTTGCACTTCCGGAATAATGTCGGTAAGTCTCGACATATGGAAAACGAGAAAGTCATCCTCGCCCTGGCGGCGCTAGCGCAGAACACGCGTCTCGACGTCTTCCGCTTGCTGGTGACTGCGGAGCCCGCAGGGCTGCCCGCCGGTGAGGTCGCGCGACGCCTGGACGTTCCCCACAACACGATGTCGTCCCACTTGAGCATTCTCAGCCGGGCGGGGCTCGTGCGTTCGGAGCGCTTCAGTCGATCGATCGTTTACCGGGCCGATCTCGATGCGCTTCGATCGACCATCGCCTTCCTCCTCAAAGACTGCTGCGGCGGCCGCCCTGAGATCTGCGCGCCGCTTATGGCCGAGCTCAGCCCCTGTTGCCCACCGAAGGTCACGACCGATGCCTAATCGCGTCCACAACGTGCTGTTCCTCTGCACTCACAACTCCGCCCGGTCGATCATGGCCGAGGCCTTGCTCAACCATCTCGGGGACGGGCGCTTCCGCGCCTTCTCCGCTGGCAGCGAAGGTGGCCCCGGGCCGAAACCGATGGCGCTCAAGGTGCTCGCGGCTGAAGGCATTTCGACCGAAGGGCTGTCTTCGAAAACCTGGGATGTGTTCGCGAAGGGAGACGCGCCCGTGATGGATTTCGTGATAACCGTCTGCGACCAGGCGGCGGGAGAGGCCTGTCCGCATTGGCCGGGGCAGCCGATCACGGCGCATTGGGGCATCGAAGACCCATCCGGCATTCAGGGGAGCGAGATCGAACGCGAGCGGGCCTTTGTGACGGCGCTCCGCTATCTCAGGAACCGGATCAACGTGCTCCTGTCGCTTCCCATGGCGAGCCTCGACGAGATGGCGCTGGCGCAGCGGGTCCGGCGGATCGGTGGTCTCGAAGGCGCGAGCGGCCACCGCCCGGAGGTCGCGTGATGGACGTCGTCATCTATCATAACCCGGCCTGCGGGACTTCCCGGAACACGCTTGGCCTGATCCGCAATGCGGGCATCGAGCCGCATGTCATCGAATATCTGAAGACGCCCCCGACGCGCGTGCTGCTGAAGCAGCTTCTCGATCGCGCCAGGCTAGCCGTCCGCGCGATCCTGCGTGAGAAGGGTACGCCTTTCGCCGAGCTCGGTCTCGGCGACCTCGGCCTTTCCGACGACGCCCTGCTCGATGCGATCGAGGCTCATCCTATCCTGCTCAACCGGCCGCTCGTTGTGTCTCCCAAGGGCGTGCGGCTGTGCCGTCCGTCCGAGGTCGTCCTGCCGCTCCTGCCGCCGCAGCTCGGCGAGTTCCGCAAGGAGGTCGGCGAGCTCGTCGTCGATGCCTCCGGCCGCCCTGTCGCGCAGCTCTGAGGCCATCATGTCCACCTTCGAACGCTATCTGACCATTTGGGTCGCGCTGTGCATCGTCGTCGGCATCGCGCTCGGCCATGTCATGCCGGGCGTGTTCCAGGCCATCGGCTCGGCCGAGATCGCCAAGGTCAACCTGCCGGTCGCGGTCCTGATCTGGCTGATGGTCATCCCCATGCTGCTGCGGATCGACTTCGCTGCGCTCGGACAGGTCGGCAGGCACTGGCGCGGGATCGGCGTCACGCTCTTCATCAACTGGGCGGTGAAGCCGTTCTCGATGGCGGCGCTCGGCTGGTTCTTCATCGCCTGGCTGTTCCGGCCCTGGCTCCCGGCCGACCAGATCGACAGCTACATCGCCGGTCTCATCATCCTCGCGGCCGCGCCCTGCACGGCGATGGTCTTCGTCTGGTCGAACCTGACGAAGGGCGAACCGCATTTCACGCTGAGCCAGGTCGCGCTCAACGACGCCATCATGGTGGTCGCCTTCGCGCCGATCGTCGGGTTGCTTCTCGGCCTCTCCGCGATCACCGTGCCGTGGGGAACCCTCGTCCTCTCGGTCGTCCTCTACATCGTCATTCCCGTGATCGCCGCGCAGCTCGTCCGCAGCCGTCTGCTGGCGAATGGCGGACAGGCCGCTCTTGATCGACTGCTCGGTCGCCTGGGGCCCGTTTCCCTGGTCGCGTTGCTCGCCACCCTCGTCCTGCTCTTTGGCTTCCAGGGCGAGCAGATCCTCGCCCAGCCTATGGTGATCGCGCTGCTGGCGGCGCCGATCCTGATCCAGGTCTATCTGAACGCCGGGCTGGCCTACTTCCTGAACCGTATCGCCGGCGAGCAGCATTGCGTCGCGGGGCCGTCCGCTTTGATCGGCGCCTCGAACTTCTTCGAACTCGCCGTCGCCGCGGCTATCAGCCTGTTCGGCTTCAGCTCGGGAGCGGCGCTCGCGACAGTGGTCGGCGTCCTGATCGAGGTGCCGGTCATGCTAACCGTGGTCTGGATCGTGAACCGATCGAAGGGTTGGTACGAGCGCGGCGCGACCGCCTCACGTGCGCATCCGGCCGAGTAAAAATCAGGGTCGGGCGCTACCTACTGCAACATGACGATGAGGCCCCACTTGCGCGGCTCTCCTGGATCGGAGGGCAAGGCACGTCGCCGTAGGAGCAGAAGACGCAGCAATCGCCTTCTTTCGGTCTGAGCAGGCTACCGCAGTCCGTACACTCGTAGAAGAATTGGCAGGCGTCGGTCGGCATCGTTTCCGACGCCTGATGGCCGCATTTGGGGCAAGTGAGGACAGAGTCGAGCTTCATAGCGCCCACGAAGATAGCTGCGTTTCCGGATCGGGTCATCCAGGAAAGTGCCTGGCAATCAATGTATTTCCATATTCTTGGAATTATGAGTTGACGGCTAAGTGCGGCATGGTGCAGTCTATTTCTATGAACATCGAAGAAGCAGCCAGGCAGCTTGAAGCCCTGGGGAATCCGACCCGGCTACAGCTCTATCGAACGCTCGTTCGTGCTGGCCATGGTGGCCTTCCGGTCAACCAGGTCCAGGAGCGCCTCGATATTCCCGCATCGACCTTGTCGCATCATCTCCAGCGTCTGATCCGGAACGGTCTCGTCTCGCAAGAGCGTCAAGCCACGACCCTGATTTGCCGTGCCGTCTATCCGGCGATGGACGCCTTGCTCGGCTTCCTCGCGGAAGAGTGCTGCATCGAGGAGGGCTGCGTCCGGACATCGGACAACGCCGCCTGAGCTGCCTCTTTATTTGGCCCGTAATTCCATATTTCTAGAAAGAATGGAGAATGATATGAAGGACCTCCCCGTCGCGATCATCGGAGCCGGGCCAGTAGGCCTGGCCGCTGCTGCCCACCTCGTGAAACGCGGGGTCGCGGTGAAGGTCTACGAGATTGGTCCAACCGTCGGAAGCAACCTCCGGGACTGGGGCCATGTCAGCCTCTTCTCGCCGTGGGAGTTCAACGTGGATTCGGCAGCCCGGTCACTGCTCGCAACGGCGGGCTGGCGCGAACCCGAACCGAACACCTATCCGACGGGCGCCGACCTCGTGGAGAACTATCTCGCGCCCCTCGCGCAGACGTCGCAACTTGTGCCCGTCATTGAGTACGGCATCCGCGTCACGGCAATCGGTCGTCTGGGGGTCGACAAGGTGGTCAGCCGCGACCGGGAGATGCGGCCGTTCCTGCTGAGCGTGATCGATCGTGACGGGCACGCACGGCGAGATCGGGCGCGGGCCGTGATCGATGCTTCGGGTACGTGGACCTCCCCGAACCCGCTTGGCGCCGGAGGCCTTCCGGCAGACGGCGAAGAGGCTTTTGCCGATCGGATCGCCTACGGCATCCCGGACGTCTTCGGCCGAGATCGCACGACCTATGCCGGTCGCACGACGCTGGTTCTGGGGGCGGGGCACTCCGCGGCCAATGTCCTGCTCGACCTTGAGGAGCTTGCTGGCGATGTCTCTGGAACCAAGGCGATCTGGGCGACGCGCGGTATGGACCTCTCGCGCGTTTTCGGCGGCGGCGCCAACGATCAGCTCGCCGCCCGTGGGGATCTGGGCTCACGCCTGCGGCGGCTCGTCGAGAGCGGACGTATCGAGCTGATCAGGGGCTTCGCTGTCACGGGCATTCGCGAGAGCGGCGATGCGCTGATTGTTCACGGCGAAACGCGAGAGGGTGGGCGAAGCATCGGTCCGGTCGACCGTATTGTCGCCTGCACCGGCCAAAGGCCGGACCTTGCTTTGACGCGCGAGCTTCGGCTGGAGCTCGACCCCTGGCTGGAAAGCGTCAAGGCTCTTGGCCCGCTCATCGACCCGAACCTGCATTCCTGCGGATCCGTACCGCCGCATGGCCATCGCGAAGTGTCCCATCCGGAGCCGGGCTTCTACACCGTCGGCATCAAGAGCTATGGGCGCGCGCCGACGTTCCTGATGATTACCGGTTACGAGCAGGTCCGCTCGGTCGCGGCCGCGATCACTGGCGATTTGGCGGCAGCCGATGACGTGAAGCTCGTTCTGCCGGAAACCGGTGTCTGCAAGGCAGCGCCTACGAGCGACTGCTGCGGAGGTCCCGCACCGGCCGAAGCGAGCGCTTGCTGCGCCGATGACGCCGCAGCGAAGGCCGACGGCAAGGCCGGATGCGGCTGTGGTCCCGCCGAGGCACCCGAGCCCGCGCAGACGACGCCCTCCTGCTGTGGCAAGGCTGCATGATCGATCGCGATCGGCTGACCGTCATCTCGGCCCTGGGCGTGGTGCAAATCCTAGCCTGGGGCTCCTCCTATTATCTCCCCGCCGTTCTTGCAGCGCCCATTGCTGCCGATACCGGGTGGCCGCTTTCCTTGATCGTCGGCGCGCTATCGATCGGACTGCTCACCGCCGGGGCCGTCGCGCCCTATGTCGGCCGCGCCATCGGCGAGACGGGCGGGCGACCGGTCCTGGCGGTGGCGGCCCTCCTCATGGCCGTCGGCCAATTCACCCTGGGCATAGCTCCTAACTTGTCGGTCTTCGTGCTCGGCTGGATCGTTCTCGGAGGTGGAATGGCCGCGGGTCTGTACGATGCAGCGTTTTCGACGCTCGGGCGTCTTTACGGCGGCACCGCACGGTCGGCGATTACGATGCTGACCCTATGGGGCGGCTTCGCCAGTACCGTCTGCTGGCCGTTATCGGCCTACCTCGTCGCTCATCTGGGATGGCGAGGAACCTGCTTCGCCTACGCCGCTATCCAGCTTCTGATTTCCCTTCCGATCGTCCTGATGGCCCTTCCGAAGGCTCCGCCGGAGCTTCCGAAGGCGAAGGCCGGAGGCGGTGGTTCGAAGGGCGACCTGCTGCCATCGGAGCGCGGCGCGTTCCGACTTCTGTCCGGGATCATGATCATCGGCGGGGCCATTACCGCGATCGTCGGTGTCCATCTGCTGACGCTGCTCCAGGCACAGGGGATCGGTTTGGCCGCGGCCGTTGCGCTCGGAGCACTTGTCGGCCCGGCTCAGGTTGGCGGCAGGATCGTCGAAATGGCAGGCGGAGGCCGCCACCACCCGATCTGGACGATGAGTGCGGCCCTCGCGCTGATTGCCTTCGGGCTCGCGATGCTGGCGTTCGGGGGGGCGCCGATTGCCTTGGCACTGATCCTATACGGGGCAGGGAACGGCGTCTTCTCCATCGCGAAAGGCACGTTGCCTCTCGCTGAGTTCGGCGCCCGTCGTTATGCGCCTCTCGTCGGAAGGCTCGCGAGGCCGAGTCTAATCGCCCAGGCGGTGGCGCCTACGGCAGGTGCTCTCCTTGTCGAGAAGGCAGGTTCGAACTGGACGTATGTGGCTCTCATGGTGATGGCCGTGGCCAATGTCGTGCTCGGCGTGTGCCTCTGGAGTGCCAAGGACCGAAGATGACGAAGTCTTGAAGTACCCGGGCTTTCGCGGACTTCGCCGCCATGGCAATGCATCCGCATGAAGCTGCGGCTCCTTGCGCATTGTCTCGTTCTGGCCCTGTTCGTCGCGGCCACGATCCTGGCTGCCTTCGTCAGCCCGGCATCGGCGGGCTTCGGTCGCTCGGATGCCATCGAAATGACGATGCCGATGGACGGCGCCATGCCGTGCTGCCCGCCCGATCAGGGCAAGGCCAAGGACTGCACGACCAACTGCCCGGCGCTGAGCTTCTGCCTCGCCAAGTGCTTCGCCAGCGAACCGACATCGTTCGTCACGCTCGTCCGGCCGATCGTTGTCCAACTCGGGCTGGGCGGGGACGACGCCGATCATGTTTCGCGGCCTTTCGAGCCGCCCGCCCGACCTCCACGAACCTGAAGCATCGCCAGCGCGACTGCGCTGGTTTCGTCCGCACGGCAGTTCCGGGCGGACGGTGAGCCGTGGCCATCGCCACGTCTGAGGCTGTGCGCCTGTGCGGCAGCCTGATGCATTCAGGACTACGATCATGACCTTCAACACTTTGCGGGCGCTCGTCGCGGCGCTTCCGCTCGCGGCCGTCTCCCTTCCGGCGCTCGCGGACATCAAGGACTATGAGTTCCGGCTCGTGCAGAGCGAACTCAAGCACGGCAACGGCGTCGTCGTCGCCGTCCAGCTCATCGACAAGCGCTCGGGCAAGCCCATCCCCGATGCCGTGATCTTCGCGCAGCGCATCGACATGGCGCCCGACGGCATGGAGATGATGGCGTCGCCGATCGAGGCGATGCCGTCGACCGAACCCGGGACCTACCGCTTCAAGACCAACCTGGTCATGGCTGGTGGCTGGCGCCTCTCGCTCGGCGCCAAGGTCCAGGGCGAAACCGGCACGCTCGAAAACAAGCTGATCCTCAAGGCCCTGCCATGAAACGCCTCGCCCTCACGGGCCTCGCTCTCGCCGCCATTCTGGCGGCGGGAGGTGCAGGCTATTGGGCCGGGCAACGCGGCCTTGCTGTTGGTTGGCGCGGATGGCTCGGCATCGACGGTTCGCTCGCGGCGAACGAGCCTGCCGGAAGCGGCCCGGTGATCTACTATCAGGACCCGGACCGGAAGCCGATCTATTCGGCAGGGCCGCGACAGACCGGGGACGGCAGGCCATTCACGGCCGTCCGCGCCAGCGAGGACATCAGCTTCGAGGAAAAGCCTTCGGGCGAGGAGCGGACGGCGCAAGCCGACGCGAAGCGTGTCCTCTACTACCGCAACCCCATGGGTCTCCCGGATACCTCGCCGGTGCCGAAAAAGGACTCGATGGGGATGGACTACCTCCCGGTCTACCAGGGCGAGGGGAACGAGGCCGGCGTCATCAAACTCTCGCCCGGGCGCATCCAGCGCAGCGGCGTGCGTTCCGAACCCGTCCGCCGTCTTAGCATCGCCCAAACCATCCGTGTTCCGGGCGTGGTGCAACTCGACGAGCGACGGGTTTCCGTCGTGACGATCCGAGCGGACGCCTTCGTCCAGGAGGTCGCGCCGGTCACGACGGGCGACCGGGTCACGAGAGGCACGCGACTGGCGCGGATTTACTCGCCGGAGATCAGCACGGCCGGTGCGCAGTTCATCACCGAGCTCAATGCCGCCGCGCGCGGCGTGCCCGAAGGCGGCGCAAGGCAGCGTCTCGAGAACCTCGGCGTCCCGCCGGAGGTCATCGCCGAGATCGAGCGCAGCCGGAAGGTGCCGCTCACGATCAACTGGTCGGCGCCCCGCGACGGGATCGTGCTCGAACGCACGGTCAGCGATGGGATGAGGATGACGGCCGGCGGCAGTCTGTTCCGGCTCGCCGACATCTCGACGATCTGGGTTCTGGCCGATGTTCCGGAACGCCAACTGGCTGCCGTCGCCATCGGCGCACCAGCCACGGTGCGGCTGCGCGGTCGCCCGGGAAGTTCCTACGAGGGGCGCGTCAGCGTGATCTACCCCGAGATTGCCGAGGCAACGCGCACCGCTAAGGTCCGCATCGAGCTTGCCAACCGTGACGGCATCCTGCTGCCGAACATGTATGCCGACGTCGATATCGGCTCCATTGACGCCGCTCCGCAGCTCGCGGTTCCCGACAGCGCCGTGATCGACAGCGGCTCGCGCCGGGTCGTCATTCTTGATCTGGGCGAGGGTCGGTTCGAGCCGCGCGAGGTCAAGCTCGGCCGTCGCGGCGACGGCATGGTCGCGATTACCGAAGGCGTCTCCGAAGGCGACCGCGTCGTCGTCTCCGCCAACTTCCTGATCGACGCCGAGAGCAATCTCAAGGCCGCCCTGAGCGGCTTCGCGCAGCCGGAGGCCAAGCCATGATCGCCCGCCTCATCGCCTGGTCGGCGCGCAACCTGATCCTCGTCTTCGTGGCCGCTGCCTTCGCCGTGGCGGCGGGTGCCTATGCGCTGAAGACCCTGCCGCTCGACGCCATCCCGGACCTCTCCGACGTCCAGGTCATCGTCTACACCGAATATCCCGGCCAAGCGCCTCAGGTGATCGAGGACCAGGTCACCTATCCGCTGACCACCTCGATGCTGACCGTGCCGAAGGCGCGCGTCGTGCGCGGCTTCTCCTTCTTCGGCGTCTCCTTCGTCTACGTCATCTTCGAGGACGGCACCGATCCCTATTGGGCGCGCTCGCGCGTGCTCGAGTATCTCAATGCCGCCGCGCGGCGTTTGCCGACGGGTGTCTCGCCGACGCTCGGGCCGGACGCGACCGGGGCGGGGTGGGTCTACCAGTATGCGGTCATCGCGAAGAACATGACCCTCGCGGAATTGCGCTCCCTACAGGACTGGGTCGTGCGCTTTGCCGCTTCTCGTGCCGAGGGGGTGGCCGAGGTCGCCAGCGTCGGCGGCTTCGTCAAGCAATACGCGATCGTCGTCGATCCCGTGCGACTGCGCGCCCAGGGCGTCTCGCTTTCGACGCTTCGGGATGCGGTGCGCAGCAGCAACATGGACGTCGGCGGACGCACGGTCGAGCTCAGCGAGTTCGAGTTCATGGTGCGTGGCCGTGGCTATCTGAAGTCGATCGCCGATATCGAGAACATCGTCCTGAAGAGCGATCGGGGTGTGCCCCTGCGCGTGTCCGACGTCGCCCGTGTCGAACTCGGTCCCGACGAGCGGCGCGGCATCACCGAGCTCAACGGGGAGGGGGAGGTCGCGAGCGGCATCATCCTGCAACGCTTCGGTGCCAACGCGCTCTCCGTGATCGAACACGCCAAGGCGCGCCTTGCCGAGGTCGCGGCGAGCCTGCCGGGCGGTGCCGAGATCGTGCCGGTCTACGACCGCTCCGGGCTGATCGAGCGGGCGATCGAGACGCTGAAGGGCACGCTGATCGAAGAGAGCATCATCGTCGCGCTGGTCTGCATCGTCTTCCTACTGCATCTGCGCAGCGCCCTGGTCGCGATCATCATGCTGCCCGTCGGCATCCTGATGGCCTTCGCGGCGATGAAGGTGCTCGGCCTCGGCTCCAACATCATGAGCCTCGGCGGCATCGCCATCGCCGTCGGAGCCATGATCGACGCCGCCATCGTCATGATCGAGAACGCTCACAAGCACCTCGAACGCGCCGCGCCGGACAAGCCGCGCATCGAGATCCTGATCGAGGCGGCGAGCGAGGTCGGCCCGGCGCTGTTCTTCAGCCTGCTCGTCATCACGGTCTCGTTCCTGCCGATCTTCACACTGGAAGCGGAGGAGGGCCGTCTGTTCGGGCCGCTTGCCTTCACCAAGACCTTCGCCATGGCGGCCGCGGCGCTCCTGTCGGTGACGCTCGTCCCGGCGCTGATGGTCGTCTTCGTCAAGGGCAGGATCATTCCGGAGAGCCGCAACCCGATCAATCGTGGCCTGATCGCGCTCTACCGTCCGATGATCCGCGGCGTTCTCGGGGCCAAGACCCTGACGATTCTGGCTGCGGTGGCCGTTCTCGGGCTCAGCCTCTGGCCAGCACGGCAGCTCGGTTCGGAGTTCATGCCATCCCTCGACGAAGGTACGCTGATGTACATGCCGACCACCCTGCCGGGCATCTCGGTCACCAAGGCGGCCGAATTGCTCCAGACCCAGAACCGGATCATCCGTTCCTTCCCGGAGGTCGCCTTGGTCTACGGCAAGGCCGGGCGCGCCCAGACGGCAACCGACCCGGCGCCGACCGAGATGTTCGAGACCATCATCAACCTGAAGCCCAAGACGGAATGGCGCGAAGGCGTCACGCTCGACAGCCTCAAGGCGGAGATGGACAAGGCTCTCCAGTTCCCCGGCGTCTCCAACGCCTGGACGCAGCCCATCCGGGCTCGTATCGACATGCTGGCGACCGGCATCCGCACGCCGATCGGGGTCAAGGTCTTCGGCACCGATCTCGCCCAGATGGAGGCAGTCTCCCGCCAGATCGAGACGGTGCTGAAGGCCGTCCCGGGCACGAGCAGTGCCTATGCCGAGCGCGTCATCGGCGGCTACTTCCTCGACATCGTGCCGGACCGGATCGCACTCGGCCGCTACGGGCTCTCCGTCGGCGACGTCCAGAATGCGGTCGTGATGGCAATGGGCGGCGAGACCGTGACCACGACGGTCGAGGGCCGCGAGCGCTACGGCGTGAGCATCCGCTACCCCCGTGACCTGCGCTCGGACCCACAGGCGATCGCCCGCGAGGTCCAGGTCTCGACGCCGTCCGGCGCCAGTGTGCCGCTCGGCGAGGTCGCAAGCGTCGAGCGCAAGCGTGGCGCCACCTCGATCCGGACCGAGAATGGCGAGCTCGCGGTCTACATCTTCGTCGATACGGTCGGGCGAGACCTCGGTGGCTACGTCCGCGACGCCCAGAACGCGATCGCGCAGAGCATCAAGCTGCCCGCGGGCTACCGCATCGCCTGGAGCGGTCAGTTCGAATATCTCGAACGGGCCGAGGCACGCCTCAAGCTGGTCGTGCCGGTGACGCTCGCGATCATCTTCCTGCTGCTCTACTTGAATTTCCGCAGGCTGACCGAGACGTTCATCGTCATGCTCTCGCTGCCATTCGCGCTGGTTGGCGGTGTCTGGCTGCTCTGGTGGCTCGGCTTCAACATGTCGGTCGCCGTTGCCGTCGGCTTCATCGCTCTTGCGGGTGTCGCCGCCGAGACCGGCGTGATCATGCTGATCTATCTCGATCACGCCCTCAGTGAGGTGCGTGCGCGCTGTGAAGCACAGGGCCGGGCGTTCTCGCGCGCGGACCTGCATGAGGCGATCATGCTCGGTGCCGTCGAACGCGTGCGACCGAAGATCATGACCGTGGTCGCGATCATGGCGGGCCTGCTGCCGATCCTCTGGAACACCGGTACCGGCTCGGAGGTGATGCAGCGCATCGCCGTGCCGATGATCGGCGGCATGGTTTCCTCGACCGTGCTGACGCTGCTGGTGATCCCGGCGATCTACGGGTTGGTCAAAGGTTGGCGGCTGCCATCGGCTTCGACGGCAGAGGAGGTCAGTGCAGTACCAGATTCAGCGCATCTCGCTTCTGGCGTCGAATGAGGGAGAAGCTGACATGCATGACATGATGAGTGGCATGGGTTGGGGCATGGGGCTGGTCGGCTTTATCGGCGTTGCGGTCGTCATCCTGGCGACCGTTGCGCTCGTGAAATACCTCTTCTGATGGCGGGGAACCAAGTCGACGTCATCGTCAGAGGGCGCTGTCGAGGGCTAATGTCGTCGGTTCGATCGCAACGATCTCGCAGTCGGCCGCCGCGCCGTTCTGCCAGGACTGAACCAGAAAGCTGGCGTCAGAGCCGACCGCCATGATCGGATGACGCCAGAGTCCACGCCGATAGATCATGCCCTGCGACGCCGTGAACGAGAACGCCGTGAGGGTCGAAAGATCGGGCATGCCGTCTTCGCGCTCGCGATGGAGAGGTTGAGGGTGCATGTCTGCACCTGCCCCGCTGACTAAAGATCGTTTGCGCTCAGGAAATGCTCGACATTGAGTAGCAAAGGCCATCAATCAGGTCTGTGCGGCTGCTAGATTCAGCCAGCGTGAGATCCCAATGGCTTTGAGGAATGTTTCGTCGTGGCTGACGATCAACAACGCGCCGTCATAGCCTCGCAATCCGGCCTCGACAGCTTCGATGGCGTCAATGTCCAGATGGTTGGTCGGTTCGTCGAGAATCAGGAGAGATGGGGGTGCCGGCCCGCCCAGCGCGCACGCCAGGCCGGCACGGAGCAATTGCCCGCCGCTCAGACCGGAGACTACCTGGAGCGCCGCATCGGCCCGGAACATGAATCGGGCGAGAGCCGCTCGGCAGGCATTCTCGTCCGTCGTCGGATTGATGCGCAGGAAGTTGTCGCGGATCGACGTTGCGGGGTCCAGAAGGCTCACTCCTTGATCGAACATCGCAAAGTCAGTCAGGAGCCTCACGGTCCCGGTCCAGGGCCGCAACTGTCCGGTGACGACCGCCAGCAACGTCGTCTTGCCGGAACCGTTCGGGCCGACAACGGCAACACGCTCTGGCCCGGTGAGCGTGAAGGAGAAATCCTTCAGGATCGGGCGCTCCAGTCGGTAGCCGGCGCTCGCGCCCTCGATCGTCAGAATTGTCTTGTCGGGCGGGAGGCGTGTCGGCGGGAGAACAATCGAGAGCGGTTGAATGACCTCGATGCGTTCGCGGGCGGAGGCAGCAGCCGCGAGAGCCTGCGCCCGACGGCGCTCGGCGAGACGGGCGTTCTCACCGCTCGTGTCCTCGCTCCGATCCTTCCGCATGCCCATAAGGATGCGTGGCGCGTCGCCCTTTGCGCGCTTTCTTTTGCCCGCCCGGTCCGTGCGCGCCTTTTTTTCGGCAGTTTCCTGGGTCCTTCGAGCAAGTTCGGCAACATACCTCTCGGCATCCACCAGTTCGCGCCGGGCTGCGGCAAGCTCGATGGCCTTGCGTTCGCGGTACTGGCTCCAGTTGCCGCCGTAACGTGTGGCTCCCAATGACGTCATCTCAACGATGGCATCCATAATCTCAAGCAGTTCCCGGTCATGACTGACGATGATCGCCCCGCCTCGCCAGTTGGCATGCAGGTCGATCACTGCCCTGCGTCCATCCCGATCGAGGTTGTTCGTCGGTTCATCCAGGAGCAGGAAGTCGGGTTCTGCAAAGAGGAGCGCAGCGAGGCGAGCTCGCGTGCTCTCTCCGCCCGACAACTTCGCCAGATGCGTCTCCGGATCGACATTCAGTCCGACACGGCCGAGAGCGGAAGCAAGCCGTGCTTGCAGGGTCCAATCGGCCCAAGAAAGCTCATCCGCACTGGCTTCACCGCTATCAGCGCGGCGGAGAAGAACGAGCGCTTCGGTGATGCCGAACAGGTCAGCGATGGTTTCGTTCGGATCGGCCTGAACGGTCTGTCGCAGGCTGCCCAGGGTGCCGTTGACGATGACCGAGCCGGAGTGAGGTCGTACCTCACCGGAGATCAGCTTGAGGAGCGTGGTTTTTCCGACGCCGTTGCGACCAACGAACCCCGTCCGTTCTGGGCCGCAGATCAGATCGAGATCTGAAAGGAGAGCACAGCCGTCAGGCGTGGACCAGGAAAGATTGGCGAGAGTGATCGAGGCAGACATGGATATGGATTTCCCCGGTGGCATGGCGAAGTGGCGATGCAGTCGGGCTGAAATCCATCGATGCTCATATCCTGTTCAAATCGGCGCCTCATGGTGGATAGGGCGCTACGCAGCTTGATATACGGAGACAATTTGAGAGCCGCAAGTCCCGGCCAGGCCGCCAAGGCATCTCCGGTCTGATGGTCTTTGCTACCTAATGCCGTTTCTGGCGCGCCCGCGAGGCTACTGGCGTGAAGCCCGCCATTCCGACCAAGCCCACTGCACTGAACCCTCTCATTGCGATGTAGAAGGCGTCGCTATGGCGGTCAAAGAAGGAGCGTTCCGTGCCGTCTAGATGGGCCCGGACGCCTGAATGTAGCGTGACCGGCGTCTGCGCATCCGTATCAGGCATCTCAATCATGCCGACGTCAGGAACGAGGGAGGAAAGCACACTCCGCCGAGTCAAAAGCTGTCGAGTAAATTTTGCGACGGTGTCGTCGTCGAGGTCGTTCCGCGCTACCAGCCGCACCAAGAACCCAACCGTTGTGATCTCATCGGGCGACCGCACAGGTGCGCCGCTGAACGCCCCCTTCGTCACTTCCATCGACTCGATCTGCGGCATTCGGAGAGCGATCGCCGAAGCGTATTCAATCGAGAGAAAACTCGAAGCATCCGGCCCATCTCCGGCCGAGGCTCGGATCGTCTCGGTTATTTGGCGCGATCCTTCCCTCCCACGAGCAGAGCCGCGTCGATAAGACGACTACGGAAAGCTGCCGGAACGTCGGGATACTCCATAGGAACAATGCGCACTTTGTCGCGTGGGATCCCATAATGATCGAGGACGGAATGCACCAGGTCGATATTCGCCTGCGTATTGCGAACGACCGCGATCGCCTTGCCGTGTAGGTCAGCGATTTTGCTGATCTGCGACCGCTTCGGGGCCACCGCCGTGCCCGGCGGACGGCGCTTTGGCCCCTGACCAACGAGGTGACAACGGGCAATCGAGGCCAGTCTTACGCTCGCATTTTCTCGCCCTGCGTCATCTTCTGCGGACAGTTTGCGGCGAGTGAGGCTCGAGACAGCGCTCGGATCTCGTCCCAATCCGCTGCCTCGATCTTGTCGCGAGGCGCCAGGAAGCCACCTCCAACGGCGAACACATTCTGGCACGCCAAGAAATCGCGGGCGTTGTCGGCGTTGATCCCTGCTGTCGGACAGAAGACGAGATCCGGATAGATCGGCTCGATATGCTTCAGCCAGCCGATGCCGCCGACGAACTCAGCCGGAAACAGCTTGAGCTCGTAGAATCCGGCCTCGCGCACCCAGAGCGCTTCGCTGGCCGTGCCGATCCCCGGAATGAAGGGAAGGGCGGTCTTGCGCGCCGCCTCGAAGAGCGCGGGGCTGAATGCCGGGCCGACGCCGAAGCGTGCGCCAGCGTCGACAGCCGCCGCGAATTGCTCTGGCTTGGTGATCGTACCGGCACCGATGATGGCGGGGCTACCGAGCCTTGCCATGCGGCGGATAACTTCAATCGCGGCCTGTGTGCGTAGCGTCACCTCCACCAGGCCGATTCCGGCTTCGACCAATGCTTCGAGCAGCGGCTCGGCATGGTCAGGGTTCTCGACATGGATGACGGGGATCAAAGGGGCCTTGCCCTGAGCAAGGTCGCGGAACGGATAATTCGACATCGGCAAGGCCTCTCTGGGACAGGAATTCATGAGCGCCGCATGCGGCTCTTGGGATCGAGTGTTTCTTGCAAGCCATCGGCGAGCAGGGTCAGGCACAGGATCAGGATGGCGATCGTCGCGATCGGGAAGAGGGCGCCATACACCGAGCGGGAAAGGTAGAGCAGCGCATTGCTGACCATTGCCCCGAGCGACGGATCCGGCGGCTGCGTGCCGAGCCCAAGGAAGCTGAGGGAAGCCTCGGCGATCACCGCCTGAGGCGCGGCGATTGCGAACTGGACGATCAGCGGCAGGATCGCAAACGGCAGGATGTGCCGGATGATGATGCGTGGCGTCGATGCACCGATCGAAACAGCAGCTTCGACATGAAGGAGCCCGGTATTCGCCAGCGTGACCGCTCTGGCGACCCGCGCAAAAACCGGCACCTCGCTCAGGGCGATGGCAATAACGATCCCGGTCGGACCCGGCCCTACGAGAAGGACGAGAGCGAGAGCAATGAAGATTGCTGGCCAAGCGATGAGCAGGTCCAGGATGCGTCCGACGAGCGCGTCCACGGCGCCGCGGCAATAGCCGGCGATCACACCCACTGCGGTGCCCAGGATTCCCGCCAGCGTGACGGCTGCAAGACCCGACAGGAGCGAAGGCCGCAGGCCGTAAACGAGGCGGCTCAGAATGTCCCTGCCGAGATGATCGGTCCCCAGCAGATACTGCAAGGACGGCGGCCGCAGTCTCGCCGAGAGATGCTGCGCGTTCGGATCGTAAGGCGCGATCTGGGGCGCGAGGACTGCCAGCAGGACGATCAGGGTGATGCCGGCCCCGCCCACCAGGATGCGCCAGTCGAGGCGTGTGCCGCACTTACCGGTAATGGCAGCGGCGCGCAGTTCATCGCGGGCAGCTTGAGCAGACATCAGCGCCCTCCAGCCGTACGGATGCGGGGGTCGATGGCGCCATAGGTGATGTCGACCAGGAAGGTGCAAAGCAGAAAGACCGTCGCCGTGAAGAGCAGCGCTCCTTGCACCAGCGGGTAGTCCAGGCTGGTGACGGCCTCGATGATCAGGCGGCCCAGCCCCGGATAGGAGAACACGGTCTCGGTGACGGTCGCACCGGCCAGTAGGTGGCCGATCTGCAAGCCAGCGATCGTGACGGTCGGGATCAGTGCATTGCGCAGCGCATGAGTCAGGACGATCCTGGCGCGTGAAAGCCCTTTCGCGCGCGCCGTTGTCACATAGTCCTGTTGAAGCGCCTCGATCAGCGCGGTGCGAACATAGCGCGCCAGGACAATGACGAACGGAGTCGCCAGGGTTGTGGCCGGAAGGACGAGAAAGCGCAGCGTTTCGAGCGGCGTGTTGTCGGCATTGCCGAGCCCGGACGGAGGGAGCCAGCGGAGCGTGACTGCAAACACAATGATCAGCAGCGTTCCGAGTGCGAAGCTGGGGAGCGAGAACGCGAGTGCGGTCACTGTCGCGATGGCTTGATCGACCCAGCCGCCGCGATTGAGCGCTGCGGCTATGCCGAGCGCCAAGCCAAAGCCTAGCCCGATCAGGGTCGCCAGGCTCGCCAATTTCAGTGTCTGGACAAAGGCATCGGCGATCGTCTCGGAAACGGGCAGGCCCGTCGAGAACGACTTGCCGAAATCCAGCCGGGCGGCATCGCCCAGCCAGATCAGATAGCGCTCGGGCAAGGTTCGATCGAGGCCGAGCCGGACGCGCTCCAACTCGACCTGCTCCGGCGTGGCTTCGGTGCCGAGCCGGATCAGCGCCGGGTCTCCCGGGGCGTTCTGGATGACGGCGAAGATCACCAGCGATGCCAGGAACAGCATCAGCACGAGCTGGGCCAGCCGCGAAAGGCAATAGTTCAGCATGGCGGCGCCGGTTATGCCTTGAGCGCTGCGTTGCCCATGGCGAGGTTGGCGACGAGATCGGTCGTCGGCCCGCTGACCTTCTGCGACCAGACGAATTTGTGGGACGACGTCATGATCGAGATGTTGGCGCAATCCTCCACCGTGATGCGGTTCAGCTCCTGGTAGATCGTCTTCCGCTTGGCCGGGTCGAGTTCGACCGCGCCTTCCTTCAGCAGGGTCTCGATGGTCGGGTTGACGTAGCCGAAGCGCTGATTGGCGCCGCGATAGAGGCTGTTGGCGCCGAAAAAGATGGCGCTGTCCATCAGGCAGCGGCCAACCACCCAAGGCACGACATCGCAGCTCTTGTCCTTGCCGGCGCCAAGATCACGCCAGCGCCCGTCGTCGACTTTCTGGATCCGCAGCGTCACGCCGATCTTCGCCAGGTCGGCCTGCCAGATTTCGGCGTAGGTCGCGAGGTTGGGGTTGGCCGCTGGGGTGGGGTAGGTGATCGTCAGCTTGGCGATGCCAGCTTCGTCGAGAAGCTTCTTGGCCTTCGCGAGGTCGAAGCGATGAGCATCGACGAGGTCAGCGACATAGCCTGTAGCAACCGGATCGTAGAACGGGCTCGAAACAGGCTTTTCGAATCCGAAATGCGCGGCTTCAGCGAAGGCCTGCCGGTTCATCGAATAGGACAGCGCCTGCCGCACCGCGAGCTTGTCGAAGGGCGGCTTGGAGACGTTGACCATCAGCAACCAGATGCTGTTCGGAACCTGATCGATCCGAAAGTTCTTGTCTGCCTTCACCGAATCCAGGTCGGCGTCGTTGCTGCTGAGGACGCCCTGAACCTGGCCGGAGATCACGTTGTTGAGGACGCTGGACCCCTGCGCATAGAGGTTGAACCTGAAGGTCCCGACCTTGGGCGTGCCCGGCAGGTGATACTTGGGATTTGCCACGAAGGTGGCGTAGCGGCCCGCGACATGCTCGGTCATGCGGAATGGGCCGGTGCCGATCGGTAGCGAGCGCATGAAGGTCGTGTCATCGGGATTTTCCAGACGAACCGCGTAGAAGTAGTTCAGCAGGTCCAGCCCATAGGGTACCGGGTTGGAGAAGGAGACTACGACCGACGATGCGTCCGGCGCGCTGATCGCCTTTACCGGCGCAAAGACCGCCTTGACCTTCTGCACCCCCTGATCGCCCGCGAGTGCCGGGTTCGACAGGTAGCCGAACATGTCGACGAAATCCTGGGCGACGAGTGGCTTTCCGTCGTGCCAGTCGATATTGGGGCGCAGCTTGAATGTAATCGAGGTGCTATCGGGCGCGACGACCCAGGACTCCGCCAGATCCGCGACGAGCTGCCCTTTGGCGTCCTTGTAGACCAAGCGCGAGAACATCTGGTTCGAGGTCGAGAATTGCGTGAAGACCTGGGCCCACGGGTTAAACGTCGAGAAGGCGCCGGGCTCGCCGTATTCGATCTTGGCTGCCGATTGAGCAGCCGCGCCGGGTAAACCGAACGCACCGGCGCCGGCGATCGCCGCTGACGCGGCGAGAAGGTTGCGGCGAGTCAGGTTGCTGGATTTGCGTTCACAAGACATCGACATCGTTTCCTCCTCAGCGGCGGATCGTTGAGCGTCCGCGAATGGTATGAACTCGCCGATCGCAAGGGCATCATCTGATGCCTCGCTGGCCGTCATATTCTCATACCATATTACTGAGTTGACTTGACGCGCTTGTCAACGCTTTGGCGCACCGGCCGGGCGCTTCAGGACCTAATGGTCTTCGTGGCCGCGGATGAGGTCGACGTCCGAGGTGGCATTGCCGATCAGCGTCATCGCCGCGGCATGAGCGAGCGTTGGTTTGCGCTCCAGGATCGCCCGAAGGACGTCGCCGTGCTCGACGATCGCGCGCGGACGGTGATCCCCCTTGGCCGCGATCTCGAACATCTGGCGCAGGCCGAAGCTGAAAAGCTGGCCGATCGGCCAGAAGAATTCGTTGTGAGTGGCGAAATAGATCGAGCGATGGAAGGCGAGGTCGGCCTCAACCCAGCGGCCATTGTCGCTTCCCGCATCCACCATCGCCTGGAAATCGGCTTGGAGTTGCGCTCGGTCTTCGTCAGTCGCCGCGACCGCCGCCAGGGCCGCTGCCGCCGGCTCCGTCGCGCGGCGCAGCTCGAACATTTTCTTGAGATAGGTGTCGGTGTCGGTGACTTCGACGCGCCAGCGCAGGACGTCGGGATCGAGGTGGCTCCAATGCCTCGGATCGCGGACCCGGGTGCCCCGCTTGGGGCTGGAAACAAGCAATCCCTTTGCAATCAGCGACCGTAGGGCTTCACGCATCGCAGTGCGGCTAATGCCGAGAAGTTCGCAAAGTTGCGCTTCCGGAGGCAGCGACCCTCCGACCCCGTAATCGCCGCGCACAATGGCGAGGCCCAGCTCGTCCGCGACGCGATGGTGCAGCTTGAGGCTTGGGGTCGCGCGAGGGCGCGTCGAGGTGTCCATATGAGAATCCGTCCTCGGTTAGGCTGTGCGTTCGAAGTCTACCCCTCAGCATTGTCACGCGTCCCGTGCGTTGACAACAACTCTCATATGGTATGAGAAATAGGCGCGTTCGCGATACCCGGCCCGCGTGGCCGTCGCACAGTTGGCGAGGAGCACACAGGATGTATGACGTCTCGGGAAAAGCCGCGCTCATCACGGGGGGAACGAGGGGGATTGGCCTGGCAATCGCCGAGCATCTGCTTTCGGCCGGGGCGAACGTCGTCCTGAACGGCCGGACGGAAACCGCCGAGGCAGTGGCCTTGCGCGAGCGATACGGGCGTGGGCGCGTCGCGATCGAACTCGGCGACGTCGCCGATCCGAAAGTCTGCTCATCGCTGGCCGCGGCCACGGCAGCCCAATTCGGCGGCCTCCAGGTTCTCGTTCATTCCGCCGGCGGCCCAGCCCCGGGAAAGATCGTGGACGTCACCGAGGATGTCTGGATGAACGCCTTCGCCATTCACGTCCATCCGGTATTTCACCTGTTCCGCGCTGCGCATGCCCATTTGGCGAGGGAGGGCGGGGCGGTTCTACTGATCTCGTCCGTCGCCGGTTTGCGCGGCTGTCCCGGAACGGTTGCCTATCAAACGGTGAAGGGCGCTCTGATCCCGCTGGCGAAGGCTCTGGCGTTCGACCACGGCCACGAGAACATTCGGGTCAATCTGTTGACGCCGGGCATCATTCGCACGCGTTTCCATCAGGCCATGACGCCAGAAGCGAAGGCTCATAATCTGGACAAGCGGATCCCGCTGCGTCGCGAGGGTTCTGTTGACGATGTCGCCGAAGCCGCGATGCAGATGATCCAGAACGAGTTCATCACGGGCGAATACCTCACCGTCGACGGTGGCATGTCGATGAGGGTGACAGGGTAGCGCGCAGTGTCGGGCTGACCGTGCGCGTCATAACGGCCCGCTCGGGTCGCCAAGGAGCTCCCGCCACCGATCTTGGCGGTGCCGCTCCGTACCGCCGGGGATGCGTCGCGCAAACTGGCGCTCCCAAAGCGAATCAAAATTGCTTTCACTCGTCGCGACTATCGCTAAAGTTGTCCTCGATGCCAAAAGGCACTCCGAAGAATGGGGCTTGGTATCCTGGGGGGAACTGTGCAGACCGCTCTTGTAATCATTTTGCTCGCGACGCCGTTCGTCGCGGTGCTGCTCGGGTTTCTGTTGATGCGGGAGCGTCGAAACCGGCGCAGCACCGTTGCGGCCTTGGCCGAGCAGTTCGAAGCCTTGCTTGTAAAGCACAAGACAGTGCAAGAGCGCTTCCGGCCGATCGTCGACCAAGATGACGAGATCGCGCGGCTAAAGGCGGAAATTGGCGGGCTGAGCGGCGAGATCGCGTCTCTGAAAGCCTCCTACCTTGAGAAGAAGGCGACCTACGACCGCTTGGTGGGGGAGGTTGCTGTCTTCGACGAACGCTTGGCGTTCGCTGAGCTTGGCGTCTACGAGCCGCATTTCGATTTCACCGACAGCCAGGAATACAAATCTGCGATCGAGCGAGCTCGTCAGATTCAAAAGCAAATGGTCACGGACAAATTGGCTGTGCTCGCGCTTACGGCATGGACGGTCGACGGGAGTGCCGCCAAGGGGCAAACCTTAACCAACCGCAATATCCGTTTGACGCTTCGGGCGTTCAATAACGAGTGCGAAGCGGCGATTGCCAACACGCGCTGGAACAACGTCAATGCCATGGAGAAACGCATTATAAACGCGCGCTCTCAGATTGATAAGCTCAACGAATCCAACGCGATCGAAATTGCGGATGAGTTCTTAAATCAAAAGCTGCGAGAACTCTACCTTACGCATGAATATCGCGAAAAGCTCAGGGCGGAGAAAGAGGAGCGGGCTGAGCAGGCCCGAGCCGCCCGCGACGAGCAACGCTTGTTGCGCGACCTGGAACGTGCGGAAGAGGAGGAGACCCGCTATCAACGCCTCCTCGCCAAGGCGAAGGCAGAGGCGGCTGCGGTGGTCGGGCCGAAGCTCGATGCGTTCAACGAGCAAATCAGGGTTCTGGAACGCGATTTGGCCGAAGCGCACGCAAGGTTTGAACGCGCTCAGGCGATGGCAGAGCGGACCCGGTCGGGATACGTCTATATCATCTCCAATATGGGCTCGTTCGGCGACAGCGTAGTCAAGATCGGCCTGACGCGTCGTTTGGATCCGGTGGATCGCGTGACGGAACTTGGAGACGCCAGCGTTCCGTTCCCCTTTGATACGCACGCCATAATCTACAGTGACGACGCACCGGGGTTGGAGCGCGCGCTGCACATCGAATTTGCGAGCGTCAGGATCAACACAGAGAACTTCCGCAAGGAGTTCTTCCGAGCCAGTATCGATGATGTCCAGGCAGCCGTGACGCGACTAGCTCCCGGCGCACCCTTCTTCAGGGACATCGAGGCGCAAGAGTATCGAGAGACCTTGGCGCGACGGAACGCAGCTTTGAATGCCGAAGTCGATAAAGTGGAGCTTTTTCCTGCCGAGCTTTGACCTTGACCGCGTTGGCGTGGTCGAGTCCGACTTTGCCGCAGATAATCGATGTGGCAACCACGAAGTTGGCCGGGGCGCGACGACGTCGCGAAGCGCCATTAAGCCGCCCGAGGGGACTGAGTTCGAGTGGCGCGGTGTAGGAATGGGTAGCGATTGTCTTTGAACTTCCCGCGATAGTCCGGCAAGCTGGAAAGCGGCAGACCATCAGGACTGAGCAAGCTAGGACGGTTCCCGCCCTCGGCAGCTCTTGTCGTTATGCTGAGCCGCAGGCCCATCACAGGATCGGATGACCGCCGGCGACTGCGATAGTGGCACCTGAGACATAACTCGAGAGCGGATCGGCCAGCATCACATAGGCCGTCGCGAGCTCCGCCAGTTGTCCCGACCGCTTCATCGGGACCTGCCTGCCGAACTGCGTGACGCTTTCGCCCGTCATCGTCGAGGGGATCAGCGGTGTCCAGATCGGCCCCGGCGCTACGGCATTGGCGCGGATGCCCTTCTGCGCCAGCAATTGAGCCAATCCGCCGGTGAAGTTCTGGATGGCTCCCTTGGTCGTGGCGTAGGCCAGCGGGGTTGGATTGGGCTTGTCGACATTCACCGAGGCGGTGTCGATGATACAGGAGCCGGGCTGCATATGCGGGACAGCGGCCTTGGTCAGGTAGAACATCGCGTGGATATTCACCGCGAAGGTCAGTTGCCATTCTTCGTCCGAAATGTCGCCGATCTCCTTGAAACTGGCTTGATGAGCCGCGTTGTTGACGAGGATATCGACGCCGCCGAACTCGGCCACGGCCCGGATTTCGATGTCGTTGTGCTTGTCCACCGCCATCGGCCTAACGTCCCGCAGCCTGGAATGATGACTCCGGCCTGGTCAAGCTTGCAGGCTGTTGCCCGGGTGACATCGGCTATTCGATGAAGCGCACGGTCGTGCCGGGCCTGACGATCCGGGCCAGCTCTTTGGCGTCCCAATTCGTGAGCCGGACACAGCCATGCGATGACGCCTTGCCGATCTTCGAAGGCTCTGGCGTACCATGAATGCCGAATGTCGGCTTCGACAGCTCGATCCAGACCGTGCCGACAGGGTTGTTGGGACCTCTGGGAAGCACCAAGCGGCGCTTGTTCTTCCCCTGCTGGAAATTCTTGACCGGATCGTAGTGATAGGTCGGGTTCTTCACGACCCTCACGACCTGGTATTCCCCCTCGGGTGAGGGGCTGTCCTCGCTGCCGATGGTGGCCGGATAGAGCGTGATCACCTTTCCCGTCGCATCCAGCGCGCGAACGATGCCGTTCGTCTTGTCGGCCTCGACCGTTCGGGCCTCGTCGGAAGGAAGGGTTCGTCCGACCGAGACGACGTGCAGCGTTTCCTCGCGCTTCCGATAATGCGTTCGCGGGTTGAGCGCCTTGAGAAGGCCTTCGCTCATGTGAAAGCGCTCGGCGAACATCTCCTGCGCGTTCCTGTAACCGAGCCGCGTCATCCGGGCCTGACGGGCGTAGTCGGGAGGAATGCGCCCGACGAACCGGGTTTTGATATCCTCCTTCGCCACCTCGTAATCCGAGACGATGTCCGCGCTGACGTCCCCTTTGAGCGCCTGCCAGGTCGGTGCGTCGATGATCTCGCCATTTCCGAGATTTTCGCGGCGCCGGAACTGGTCAGTGGCCTTCCGGTAGTTGTCGCCGTCCAGTCCATCGATCTCCCCGGGAGAGACACCTTGGCGCGCCAGCAAGACCTGAGCCTTGACGATGGACGCGTTGGGACGCGCCGCCTTGGTTTTCGTGGCCGCGGGGCGACCCGCCTGGTTCACCTGGTCGGGCGTCAGGGCATTTGCGGCTACCGGTCCCAGCAGGACGCATCCACACACCAGGGCTGCCTGAAAGGTCTTGAGCAGTTCGAACGCCGCCCGCGGCACTGACATCACCATCGCTCGATTCATGCAGCGGCAACGCGATGTTTCCTCGCGGAGTTCCGCGCTACCCCTGCTGCCTGGAGGATGGCGCTCATCCCCCGGCCGGCGAGAACCTGATAGCTTGACGAAGCACGCTCCCGAGGATCCGAAGCCTATGTCCGCTCCCGATCGCCCGATCTATCTCGATTACAATGGCACCACACCGGTGGATCCGGACGTGCTCGATGCGATGCTGCCCTTTCTGCGCGAACAGTTCGGCAATGCCTCATCGACCACGCCGCTGGGGCGCACGGCGCGCGCCGCGATCGAGGAAGCCCGAGCCGAAGTCGCGAAGCTGATTGGCGCGTTGCCGGCGGAGATCATCTTCACCGGAGGCGGGACCGAAGCGAGCAATCACGCGATCCGAGGCTTCGCTGCGGTGGCTCCGACCAGTCGCAGGCAAATCGTCACAAGCACGGTGGAGCACCCGGCAACCGAAATGCCATGCCGCCGTCTGGTAAGGGAAGGCTTTGCCGTAAGGCGTATTGGCGTGGACGATGACGGCGTCATCGATCTGGCAGCGGCATGCGCGTCCATCGATAGCGAGACTGCCCTGGTCACCATCATTCACGCCCAGAACGAGATCGGCACGCTGGAGCCGGTGGAGGCATTGGCCGAGGCGGCGTGCATGGCCGGGGCGCCGATCCACGTCGATGCCTCGCAATCGCTCGGCAAGGTTCCGGTCGACGTGGCGGCCTGGGGTATCGATGCGCTGACGCTCGCCGGGCATAAGCTCTACGCGCCGAAGGGGATTGGAGTCCTCTACCTCCGACGGGGACACGCCATCCCGAGCGTGCTCGACGGGGCAGGGCAGGAGGGTGGTCGTCGTCCCGGGACGGAGAACGTCCCCTATATCGTCGGCCTTGGACGAGCCTGCCGGATCGCCCGCGAACGGTTGGCAGAGGATGCGACACGGATTGCCGCCTTGAGGGAGCGGCTATGGCAAGCGCTCGCCGCGGGCGTGCCGGGTCTGAGGCGCCTGGGCGGAGCACGCACCTTGCCGAATACACTGAGCGTGCTTTTCCCAGGAGCAATCGGCAATGATCTGCTGGAGGCCACGCCCGCAATCGCGGCCTCAACCGGTTCCGCCTGTCATGCCGGAAGCTCGCAACCCTCGGCGATCATCCTCGCGCTCGGCATCTCACCCGATAGGGCGCTCGGCGCCGTCCGACTCTCGCTCGGTCGTTCAACCGATACCGCGCAGGTGGATGCCGCCGCAGCCGCGCTGATCGAAGGCCATCGAAGAACTCCCGTTCAATAAGAAATGCTGTCCGGACTGATTAGTGCACTGGAGCGGTCCGTAACGCGGCGGTCGGACGAATAGTGGGTTGCCGCCTTAAAGTGACGAAATGGCTTCGCGCCGGCGATCGTAGCGGTGGAGTTCCTGAGCGATCACGATCGCAGCGGTCACGATCATGAAGCTGACCGAGGCCCACAAGACGCTGCTCGCCAGCCCCTTATCCAGCAAGATGCCGTAAAGGATGGGGCCGATTACGCCCCCGATGCTGAGACCCGTCGACACGAATCCGAAGGTCTTGCCCTCCTGACCGGCGGGCGACGCGGCACGGACCAGCATGTCCCGGGAAGGTGCCACGACCCCCGTCAGGAAACCTGTGGCGCCCAGCGTCAGGATCAAAGCCGGTGACGGCAGGCGAACCAAGATTACCACCGTGACCAACAGCGCAGCCAGCGCGAAGGCAATTGCCGCCACGAAGCCGTGACGCTCGGTGCGGTCGGCCAGGACTCCTCCGGCGAGCACTCCGAAAGCGCTGGCGAACAGGAAGGCTGTCAGAGCGATGTTGGCAACCGAGAGAGGTACCTCGAAACCTTGAACCAGGGCTGTCACCGAGAAACGCTCGATCGCTCCGGTGCTGAGGCTCAGCATCATGAATAGGATCGTGAGCACCAGAATGGTCGCGCGGGCGGCGCGGGTAGGCCGCCGCGCATCGGTGACATGCTCGCCAGCATGGACCGCCTTCCCCGCTGAGGGGATTCCGCGGGTTCCGATCGAAACGATGATCAATGCGACGACGCCCACAACTGCGGCGGATGCGAAGGCCCATCGCAGATCGAGCGCCAGGGCCATGCCGAGGATGACCGGCGGTGTGATCGCTCCGCCGAGGAAGCCGGCGAAGGTATGGATGGAGAATGCGCGCCCCATTCGCCGGGCATCCATACCTTGCGATAGGAGCGCATAGTCAGCGGGGTGATAGACGCCATTGGCGAACCCCGCGATCGCCATTCCGATGAGAAGCATCATGTAAGTCGGGACGACAGCCACCAGCGCGAAACCCGAGCTTCCCAATGCGAGGCCGAACATCAGGACCCGCCGCGCTCCGAAACGATCGACAGCGAAGCCCAGCGGAGCCTGACACAAGGCGGAGACGACGTTGAAGACGCCGAGCGCGATCCCGAGATCGACGAAGCTGACATTCATCGCGCTGGGGAGCACGGGAAGCAGGGCAGGAACCGTCATGAAGTGGAAGTGGCTGACCAGATGCGCCACGGAGATCTGCGCCAATAGGCGGGTCTGAGTGCCCATTGCGATCGAAACTTCCTCGTCAGGAGGGTCGGAGGCTGCCGTAGCGGGTGCCACCGGAGCGGCTCACGCTATCGCCGTTCGCAGGCGCGCGGAATGGGCGCGACGTCGAGACAAGTTCGCATGGGGCTCATGCCTTAGGCTGCGCTGCTAGGCAAATGCCCGGGACTCGATCGTGAGGATCTCGCAGTCGGCTGCGGTGCCGTTTTGCCAGGACTGAACGAGAAAGGTGGCGTCCGAGCCAACCGCCATAATCGGATGGTGCCAAACGCCACGTCGGTAGATCATCCCCTGCAAGGCGGTGAACGAGAACGCCGCTAGGGTCGAGAGGTCGGGCATGCCGTCGTCGCTGGCTTGGCAGACGATGACGACGTGACCTTCTCCACCCAACGGCACGATCAGTTGGATCGAATTCACATGCCGCTCGAGCATGGTGATCGCCAGGCCCGGTTGCTGCCGCTTCGCCTCGAAGATCGACGTGACGTGCCTGGATCCCGCCTGAACCTCAGCCGCCGGATGAGCGTGAATATCGTGACGGCGCGCGGTTCCGCTGTTCGCATCGCGACCAGATTCGCCCGTTTCGACGATCCAACCAAAGGGCTGGAATGCGGATTTGGTGACCGGTTTCACTTCGAGCAGGTGAGCAGGTCGAGGCGCTCCGTGAATTTCATCGAGTCTCATCAACGCGTCCTGCTAGCGAGCACTCTTAAACCGGCATCGATCCGGTTCAATTCAATACGGCCGTCGGGCCAAACCTATGCCCTGCTGTAGTCCATCCCGAGGTCAAGCAGGCAGCACCACGACCTTGGCACCTGCCGCGACTCGACGATAGAGGTCGATCACGTCCTGATTCATCATGCGGATGCAGCCTGACGAGACGGCGTGCCCGATCGTCTCGGGCTCGTTGGTGCCGTGGATGCGGTAAAGCGTGTCGCGCCCGTCTTTGAACAGATACAGCGCCCGTGCGCCGAGCGGGTTATCCGCGCCGCCGTTCATGCCGCCAACCCACTTCGCATACTTGCCCGGTTCGCGGCGGATCATGTCGGGTGTCGGCGTCCAGCGCGGCCACGCGCGCTTGGTCGCGACATTGGCCGATCCGGACCAGGCTAGGCCCTCGCGGCCAACGCCCACCCCGTAGCGCAAGGCCTTCCCGTCTTCCTGAACGAGGTAGAGGAACCGATGCTTCGGATCGACGACGATGGTGCCCGGCGCTTCCTTCGTCCGATACTCGACGAGCTGACGCAGATTCCGCGGCCGCAGATCCTCCAGCGAGACGGCTGGAACATGAAATGGTTCGCCATCGACCTCGCCGTAACGCTCGACGTCAAGGGCGCTGAAGCGCGGCGCGGACGCCGGCTCGGGCCGCTGGGCGATCGTGGTGCACCCAGCAGCCATGAGGGCGAGCGCCAGAGCAGCGGCAAGACCGCGCACCGGTAATACAAATGGAGCCATTTCCCGTCGCCCTTACTCGCCAGCCTGCTTCTTGCGGGCGTCGGCAACGACCTGCTTGAAGCCCTTGTAGTCCAGCGTCGAGGTGCGAAACGGTCCGACCAGATAGGTTGGCGTTCCTTGCAACCCGAGGGAGTCGGCCTGAGTCATGGTGCGCTTGAGCAGCGCGAGAATCTTGTCGCCGTGGGCGTCGAGATCGGCCTGAAGGCGTACGAGGTCGAGCCCGGCGCCTTTGATCGCTGCCGAGATCTGCTCCTTGCTCAGCTTTCCTCTGGTCGCCATCAGCGCGTCATGCGCTTTCTCGTATCCGCCCTGATAGGCCGCCGCGAGAGCAAGCTGGGCGGCATAGACCGAGGTTTCGGCGATGACCGGCCAGTCCTTGTAGACGAGCCGAATCTTGCCGTCCTCCTTCATGACCCGGGCGAGCTCGACAGCCGATGTCTTGCAGAACGGGCAGTTGTAATCGAGGAAGGCGACGATGGTGACGTCGCCCTTCGGGTTGCCGCCAACGGGCGCGTCCGGATCGTTGAGGATGGCGTTCGCATCAATCTGCCCTTCCTGCGCTGAAGCCAGCCGGGGGAAACCTGCCGCGACAAGGGCAAGGCCTCCCAGGATGGTGCGACGATGGTGATGCATGGTTCCGCGCTCTCTTCGATGTACAGGCTGCGCAGTGCCCGCCATCAGGGGAGCCCCTGCGGTTCCCGTTCGGGAACGATGCGGCCATCGAGCTTCGCCAGCTTAAGGCAGCCTTAAGCTGGCGGCAGAACTCCGGGCGTCGAGGGAATGAGATGCGCGTTCTGATCGTCGAAGACGACCCCATCCTTGCCGACGGGCTCGCCGTGGGCCTGAAGATCCATGGCATCAGCGCGGAGGTCGTCGGTTCCTGCGCGGATGGCCGACATGCTTTGGCCGCTGGGTCCTTCGACGTCATCGTGCTCGACCTCATGCTCCCGGACGGTTCTGGACTCGACCTGCTGGAGAGCCTGAGGGTGGGCGGCGATCGTCGGCCTGTTCTCCTGCTTACGGCACTGGACGACACGCGCGATCGAATCGCGGGGCTCGATCGCGGAGCGGATGACTATCTGGGCAAGCCATTCGATCTCGACGAACTCGCGGCGCGGCTGCGCGCGATTGCGCGGCGCGGCGAGGGCAGGGCGGCCGCCACGATCGCCGCGGCCGGGCTCGTCCTTGATCCAGCGATTCACGTGGTCTTGCGCGATGGGAAATCGCTCGACGTGACGCGCCGTGAATTCGCAATCCTTCGCGCGCTTGCCGAACGGCCCGGGACGATCCGCTCGCGTACCGAGCTGGAGGAACGCCTCTATGGCTGGCAGGAGGACGTGGAGAGCAACGCGATCGAGGTTCACGTTCATAACCTTCGCCAGAAGCTCGGCCGGGAGGTGATCGAAACCGTGCGCGGTGTTGGCTATCGCCTGAGGCCAACGCCGTGACGTCGCTTCGCGCAAGGCTGTTCCTCATCCTCGTCGCCGCGACCGGCGTGATCTGGCTTGCCGCGACGCTCTGGATCTATCTCGGCACGAAGCGGGAACTGGAGCATGTACTCGACACACGCCTTCAGGAAGCGGCGCGCATGGTTTCCTCGCTGGTCCGCGACGATGGGGGAATGGCGGACGACACGATCGCGAAGGCATCGCCCGCGACGATCGATACGAGCAGCTATGAGCGGCAGCTATCTTGCCAGATCTGGTCGTTAAGCGGTCGGCTGGTCGCCGCCTCGGGAATGGCACCGACCGAACGACTAACCGAGCAGCGAGAAGGGTTCTCGGACAGCGTCGTCAATGGCGAGACTTGGCGCGTCTATGCCATTGAGGATGCTGCGAAGGGCGTGCGAGTCCTGGTCGGCGACCGGCTCGGCCTGCGCGACCGGCTCGTCCAGGACCTCGTGCTTGGCCTCGTCGTGCCGATCCTGGTGATGCTGCCCCTGTTCGCTGCACTCATCTGGCTCAGCATTGGACGCGGGCTTGGGCCCTTGAAGCAGATCGCTGCGGACCTGAAGGGCAGGGCTGCCGACGACCTCACACCACTGAGGACCAAGCCGATCGACGAGGTTCGCCCGGTTACCAACGCGCTAAACGGCTTGTTCGGTCGGTTGGAGGCAGCGCGACGGCACGAGCGGGAATTCACTGCCTTTGCCGCGCATGAATTGCGCACGCCTCTCGCCGGGATCCGCACGCAAGCCCAGATTGCCAGGGCCGCGGAAGACCCGGAAATGCGCCAGTCGGCCCTGGGAAGGATCATCGAAGGCGTTGATCGGACTGCACGCCTCGTTAGCCAGTTGCTCACGCTTGCCCGCCTCGACGCCGATGTCGTGAGACCGATGATGATCTCCATCCCGATCGGGCCATTGCTGCGCGAGATCGACATGGGGCGCTTGAGAGACGATCTCATCGTCGAGATCGATCCGGAGTTCGAGGTATTCGGGATCACCGGCGATCCCGACAACCTCAGGCTTGCCTTGCGCAATCTCCATGAGAACGCGTGCGTATATAGCCCCCCTGGAGGACGGGTGCGCTGGCGCCGAGTCGGAGAGACCTGCATCGCTGTCGAGGACGAGGGGCCAGGAATTCCCGTCGATGAGCTAGCGCTGGTCATGCAGCGCTTCTATCGGGGCCGCGGACAGAACCACAGCGGAAGCGGACTGGGCTTGGCGATTGCGGAAGCTGCGCTTGCGCATCTCAGCGGGAGCATACTCGAGTTGAGGAACAGGGAGAGTGGCGGACTCTCGGCAACCGTTTCGTTTCCAAACCCCGCTGGGCAGCAAAGATCGCGTCACAAGGACTAGTCCGGCCGCGGAGCTCCACCAAAAAGGCGCACTCAAAATCGAAATCTGGGAGCAATCTTGGTTGGGGAACCTTTCGCGCGCTGAAGGCTAATGGGAGCCCGGGCTCGGGCGTTTCACAGCCACATCGTCGAAGTTGTTCCTTCCGAGGGCGAAAACTCGCTCCAAAGGCCATCCTCGATCGAGAACTGGTGCATGCCGAGGCTAAGGGCGATAGCGCACGCGATCCTGATTCTGTTCTGATTGTCCTGCTCCAGCGATTGGAAAATTTTCGCCGTCATTGGCTTGTCGCCCGCGAGCTGGTGCCGGAACCAGGCGAGGCGGCCTTTCGCCTTGAAATCGGTGTATTCCTCGGCTGCCAGCCTTTCGGGAAAGGTCTCTATCAGTTCCGCGTTCACCGGCACCTCGACACTATCGAACTTGAACCAGCGGAAACCTTCCCGGGGGCGGGGCTGCGGGAGCTTGTCGTTCACGGCGAGGATCGAGAGCTGACGAACGGCTGCCTTCAATGCCGCAGACTGGCTCTCGTAGCTTCCAGGGCTGCCAATCATCATCGGTACGCCCGAGGAGACGCCCGTGAAGGTGACGTCAGCGTGCCAGGCATTGTCCACCTGATAGACATGAACGCCTTCGGCCTTCGACAGCCGCCACCATTCCAGTGACGAAGCGGCCGTCATGGTTTTCACGTCGAGGGTGGAGGTACCGACGTCGGTAAGCTTGCGCTTCAATTCCTCGAGAAGGGCGCTCGCACGAAGACGGTTCTCATGTCTGGAATGGTCGTAGCTCATGGTGGCCCTCGGGATGGCTCCGCCGGAGCGGCGGCCATGTCCTTGAGTTCCTCACACGGCCGAGCAAATCACAAAATGCGACTTGGCCTTGCCGAAACCGTTGGGTAGTACGCCTTCGGATGGCGGCACTAACATAGTTTCAATGCCGATCATCGGCGAATCCGTCGGACATAATCGGATAACTACTCCTCGTCGCTCTCGAAGGTGGTTGTCTTGACAGACGTCCATTCAAAACCTATCTTCTATCCAACCGGAGAAATCCGGCTCCTCCGGGCCTTATGGCCTTGGATATGGCTTCCGCCCTGTGAGCCTGAATCACGGGGCTTTTTCTTTTTCTTCCTCCGTTTTCTGCCAGATAATTTTGTAAGGAAGGGTCGTGCGCTTAATCTCGAGCGCAGGGATTGGGTAGGCGCTCGAAAACCTCCAGTTCCCGGTTTTCGTCGGATTCAGCCATACAATATATCCAGGTTCATAGCAGAAATACGCCCGCTTCTTCTGGCGTGTCTGCGGATCCTTGCCTTCCTTGCACACGATGCCGCTTACCTGCCCGCTGATCATAGGTAGGATCCAAGGTAAACGCTCGATCCGATCGCATGCGATCTTGTCCTTGTCGTGCGCGCGTCGCGCTCGATCTGATGATGTGTGGAACGCATGCTCAAAGCGGTCAGCGTAGAATGTAACTGTAAGACCGTCATGCAGCGGATGTTCACACGATTTTCCGCCGGAAACACAAGTAAATAGATACGCAGACTCTCCAAATTTTGCGATCTCGGCCTGCCGCACTTCGCTGTCGAGTTCGTCGAAAGGCGGAATGGAAAGAAACGTAATGCTCGAAAGCTGCATTACCGACTCCGCGACAAGTCAATGCGAAACACGTTGAACTTGCTAAATTCTGGAGTCCACGATCCCTCGCTGAGCCTGCGGACCCCTCGAAGTTCAGCCATCCTATGAATCAGCGCGCCCTTAGCGTCTCCAACGGAGGCCGTGTTTGCGTCCGTGGAAACGGCTCCGGTCAGCAGGTCGCACAACTGGCCGAGGTTGGATTCTCGCGAATCAATGACTGTCAGGTCGTGCAGTTTGATGTTTCGAGTGGCGCCGTAATTCTGTACTACCCTTCGCAAATCAGTGAATCTCGTCGCGTCTTTGTTGTTTTTGAAATCAAGAAGAATTAGGTATTCATTTTCAGGAATGAGCCATTTTTCTAGCATTTCATAATAGAATTTATAGAATCCAAGCTCTGAATCGCCATCATGATGTCGAAGAAAATCAACTTTCTCTTGATCGACGATTATGGCTCTGAACTTGAGGGACGGCTCCGAAAAGAAATACTCCGAAAGCTTTCGATAGCCGCCGAGTTTCAGTCTGCTAACTTTAGTCCATTTGACCTCTCCATTGAGGCCCGCCCCCTTGCGAAGGCTCCTCAGCTCAGAGTTCACCCTCGCTTTTTCACTTGTGGGTAACCAAAGGCCGCCGATGACCTGAAAGCGAGCGTTTGGCCCACCTGTATGGCGGCTTTCATCACAGTACACGCTGTATCGCACATTCGTCTCCTTGGAGAGGGTCTTACAAGATCTGAACATCCCTCGCCAAGCCCCTCTAGGCTAACTCCTTTTGATTCTTGGCTTATAGGTATCGAGAGACTTGCCGGGACCGGGAGTAGTAGTCCGTGTCCCGATGCTGATTACGACCGAACCGCTGAAGTCTGCCGCGTTTTCCTTAAGCGCTCCGTGGCTTGTCGAAGCGAGGTCGCCTTAGCCAAGCAGGGTCAATCATCTCGCGAGGCCGAGGTGGGGCGAGGGCTTGCTTCGGAAGGTCGTATGTCGCTACCCCACGGCCCCGGCAGATGTGTCCGAGTTGATCCCGGAAAACCCGGACGTCGCCGAAATAGTTCGGGAACGCCTTCTTCAAGTCCTTGAGCTGCCCCAGGCTGACCAGGACGGTATCGCTGGATGGATCTTCATCGTCGACGCTGTCTACAGCCAGGCGACGTTCGATATCCCCGTAAACCCGGGTGCTGTCGGGGGCCTCGGTAAACGCCTCCATATCAACCCGCTTGGCCGCGTGGTCGTATCGCAGGAGCAAGTGCTTGGCGTAGCGATCGAACACGAAGCGGTCGATTATCTGAAATCCGTGGGCGAGATTATCCAGCTTGGCTTGCGCTCCGATCTGCCTATCGAGTTCGATGATCTCGCTGCGGCGTTCGCTCCCGCTCGGTGCACCGCGAACTGGGGCGCACCCCTCGCTCTCGGCGAATTCGCAGGACATCAGCATAAGGAGGCGGCGCCATGCCTCACTCCCTTCACCGCCCTTGATGTTCACTCTCAAATAAAGGCCGAGCGCTTCCACGGCGGTGGCCCAGGCATGCTGAAGGTGGGTGCGTACCTGGAGCTCGATTCTCAACCCCTGCTGCTCAAGGAAACGCGGATCATCGTGATCGAGCAGCAGATGGAGGGAGCGGTAGCCATCCTTCTTGGGCCTGCGAATGTAGTCGTCGGTATGGCGAAGCTGGTGGCGATCGGACCGTTGAAGTCGATCGCTGAAGCGCTTCACGTCGTCTATGGTGGGGAGAATGACCCGGCATCCGCCCAGGTCCTGGAGTTCGGAGAGCTTGTAGCTGAGCCTCCGCAGCTTCCTCCTGATTGCCGGCATGCGCTTGAGGCGCGCGGCCGTGACACCACCTGTCTGGAGCGCGCGGTTGGCAGCCGCGAGCTGAGCCCGGATCTGCCTGATCGCATCGAGATGCCGTTCGCGCCATCCATTGGCTATCGAGAAGGCCTCGATAACTTCCGGTGCTCGGAAGCTATCGCGAGGGATCACGCTCTTCAGCAGGTCCCCGGCAGCGTCGACCCGTTCTTTCTCCAACGACGCACGACTCCCGTCACTGTGCCGAAGCTACCCGGGTCGATCGGCCTCAGCTTCGAGCGGGGGGCGATGAAAGCTGGCTCCCGGGATATAGACCCCGCCGCGTTGTCGCGGCGGGGCATTTTGGGGGTGAGGCGGACTTCAGCTCTCATCGAGGCGCGCTTTGGGTAGAATCCGACCAAACTTCCGGAGCGCCTACATCAACTTCAATGTATGCACGATCCTACGAGCACCCGGTTGTGGAACCGCAGGTGTTGCACTTCAGGCAGGTGCCGTTGCGGACCAGGGTGAAGTTGCCGCATTCGCCGCACGAGTCGCCGACATAGCCCTTCATGATTGCCTCGGCCCGCCGCTCCGAGGCCGTCGGCTGGGCGGCCGGAGCCGAGAAGCCGAGCTTGGCCATCTCCGCTTCGCCATAGGTCTCCGGCTCCTCCTTCAGCGCGGTCGCGCCGATGGTGGCGAGTGCGGTCAGAGCCGCGCCGCCGCGGGCGACGGTCTCGACCGCCGGAGCCGCCACGCCGCCCTGGATCGCGTGGAAGGAGATCGGCTTGCCGCGGCGGAAACCCGTCGAGGCCAGCGGCGTCGATGTGATCGGAGCGGTCGCATCCGGCGCCTTGTCCTGGCCGACGCCGCTGCCCATCACGTCATGGCCGATTTCGCTCGGGTCGACATGGGCGAGGTCGTTGCGGCCGAGATAGGAGATCGCCAGCTCGCGGAAGACGTAGTCGAGGATCGAGGTCGCGTTCTTGATCGACTGGTTGCCGGCGACGAAGCCCGAGGGCTCGAAGCGGGTGAAGGTGAAGGCCTCGACATACTCCTCCAGCGGCACGCCATATTGCAGGCCGAGCGAGACCGCGATGGCGAAGTTGTTCATCATCGCCCGGAAGGCCGCGCCCTCCTTGTGCATGTCGATGAAGATCTCGCCGAGGCGCCCGTCCGAATACTCGCCGGTATGGACATAGACCTTGTGGCCGCCGACCGTGGCCTTCTGGATGTAGCCGGTGCGGCGATCCGGCATCTTCTCGCGCTCGCGCTTGCGCTCGATGCGTTCGACGATGCGCTCCACGATCTTCTCCGAGATCTGGGTCGCGCGGGCCGCCATCGGCTGGGCAACCAGCGTCTCGACCGCGTCGTCGGCCTCGTCATCCTCATCCGAGATCAGCGCCGAGTTCAGCGGCTGCGAGAGCTTGGAGCCGTCGCGATAGAGGGCGTTGGCCTTCAGCGCCAGCTTCCACGAGAGCATATAGGCGCTCTTGCAGTCCTCGACCGTGGCGTCGTTCGGCATGTTGATGGTCTTGGAGATCGCGCCCGAGATGAAGGGCTGGGCGGCCGCCATCATGCGGATATGGCTCTCGACCGAGAGATAGCGCTTGCCGATGCGGCCGCAGGGGTTGGCGCAATCGAAGACGTTGTAGTGCTCGGTCTTGAGATGCGGGGCGCCTTCCAGGGTCATCGCGCCGCAGACATGGACGTTGGCGGCCTCGATCTCGGCCTTGCTGAAGCCGAGGAAGGGCAGGAGCTCGAACGACATGTCGTTGAGCTTCTCGGCCGGGACCTTGAGCGTGCCGGTGAGGAAATCCTCGCCCAGCGTCCACTTGTTGAAGACGAACTTGATGTCGAAGGCGCTCTTCAAGTCCTTCTCGACCGCCTCGATCTTCTCGTCGGTGAAGCCCTTGGCCTTGAGCGAGCCCGGGTTGACGCCCGGAGCCTGCTTCATCGAGCCGTGGCCGACGGCATAGGCCTCGATCTCGGCGATATCGGCCTCGCGGTAACCGAGCGCACGCAGCGCATCCGGCACGGCGCGGTTGATGATCTTGAAGTAGCCGCCGCCGGCGAGCTTCTTGAACTTCACCAAGGCGAAGTCGGGCTCGATGCCGGTGGTGTCGCAATCCATGACCAGGCCGATCGTGCCGGTCGGCGCGATCACGGTCGCCTGGGCGTTGCGGTAGCCATAGCGCTTGCCCTGCTCGAGAGCCTCGTCCCAGACGATGCGCGAGCGCTCCGCCATGGTGACGGCCGAGCCGCCGAGGCGGGCCAGCGTCGCGTGGTCGAGCGGAACCGGGGTGACGCTCAGACCCTCATAGCCGTCGGCGAGGCCGTGGGCCGCCGTGCGGTGGTTGCGGATGACGCGCAGCATGTGGCTGGCGTTCTTCTTGTAGCCGGGGAAGGGGCCGAGTTCGCCCGCCATCTCGGCCGAGGTCGCATAGGCGACGCCGGTCATGATCGCGGTCAGCGCGCCGGCCAGCGCGCGGCCCTCGTCTGAATCGTAGCCGAGGCCCATAGTCATCAGCAGGCCGCCGATATTGGCGTAGCCGAGGCCGAGCGTGCGGTACTCGTAGGAGAGTTCGGCGATCTCACGGCTCGGGAACTGCGCCATCGTCACCGAGATCTCGAGCACGACGGTCCAGAGTCGGCAGAGATGCTCATAGGCCGCGACGTCGAAGGCCTTGGTCTCGGTATCGTAGAACTGCAGCAGGTTGGCCGAGGCCAGGTTGCAGGCGGTGTCGTCGAGGAACATGTACTCGGAGCACGGGTTGGACGCCCGAATCCGGCCGGAAGCCGGGCAGGTGTGCCAGTCGTTCATCGTCGAGTTGAAGTGCAGGCCGGGATCGGCCGAGGCCCAAGCGGCGTAGCCGATCTTCTCCCAGAGGTCGCGGGCCTTCAGGGTCTTCATGACCTTGCCGGTGGTGCGGCCGGTCAGGTTCCAGTCGTTGTCGTTCTCGACGGCGCGCAGGAAGTCGTCGGTCAGCGAGACCGAGTTGTTCGAGTTCTGGCCGGAGACGGTGAGATAGGCGTCGGAATCCCAGTCGGTGTCATAGGTGTCGAAGGAGATGTCCTTGTAGCCCTGCTTGGCGAACTGGATGACGCGCTTGATGTAGTTGTCAGGCACCAGCGCCTTGCGGGCGAGCTTGATCTCGCGCTTCAGGGCCGGGTTCTGCTCGGGGTCGAAGCAGCTGTCGCCATCGCCTTCGCAGTTCACGCAGGCCTTGAGCACGGCCTTCATGTGCTTCTTGACGGTCTTGGATCCGGTGACGAGGGCGGCGACCTTCTGCTCCTCCTTCACTTTCCAGTCGATATAGGCCTCGATATCCGGATGGTCGGCATCAACCACGACCATCTTGGCGGCGCGGCGGGTGGTGCCGCCCGACTTGATCGCGCCCGCGGCGCGGTCGCCGATCTTGAGGAAGGACATCAGGCCGGAGGACTTGCCGCCGCCGGCGAGTTTTTCGCCCTCGCCACGCAGCATCGAGAAGTTCGAGCCGGTGCCGGAACCATATTTGAACAGGCGGGCTTCACGGACCCAGAGATCCATGATGCCGCCCTCGTTGACGAGGTCGTCCTGCACGCCCTGGATGAAGCAGGCATGCGGCTGCGGATGCTCGTAGCTCGACTTCGACTTCACCAGTTTGCCGGTCTTGAAGTCGACGTAGAAATGGCCCTGGCTGGGGCCGTCGATGCCATAGGCCCAGTGCAGGCCGGTATTGAACCATTGCGGCGAGTTCGGCGCGACGCGCTGGGTGGCGAGCATGAAGCGCAATTCGTCATGGAACGCAGCGGCATCCTCCTCGGAGGTGAAGTAGCCGCCCTTCCAGCCCCAATAGGTCCAGCAGCCGGCGAGGCGATCGAAGACCTGCTTGGAGGAAATCTCGGAGCCGTAGCGCTCGTCCTCGGGCAATTCGGCGAGAGCGGCCTCGTCGGCGACGGAGCGCCAGAGGAAAGAGGGGACGTCGTTCTCCTCGAACTTCTTCAGGCGCGCCGGCACGCCGGCCTTGCGGAAATACTTCTGCGCGAGCACGTCGCTGGCGACCTGCGACCAGGCCTCGGGAACCTCGATGCCTTCCAGCCGGAAGACGACGGAGCCGTCCGGGTTCTTGATCTCGCTGACGGCCGATCGGAACGGGATCGCGGCATAGGGCGACTGTCCGGCGGAGGTGTAGCGGCGCTCGATGCGCATGATCTTCATCCCTTGATCTGCCGCGGACTTGCCTTGAAGCCACGCGCGGCCGGTTGATCACCGGCTCCTGATATCAGCCCAAACTCGGTTCGATGCCCTGTGGGTCCCGGCGGTGTTGCCCCGCCGATGGTCCCGGACGCGCCCAAAATGCCCGCGCAAATCCGTTCGCTTCCGCTGTTGATGGCGGATGCGGCGGCAGGCCCGGAACACACTGGAAAACTAGGTTTCGCAGTCATCCAGAGGGGGTGCCGCCGGCCGTCATGCGATGGTCAAAATCTAGTGCAGATGCCGGCTTGGCGTCAAGGAATAGTGTCTATCGATCCCTGTGGACACGACATCTGGTAGAGATATGTGGGTTACGGGGATAAGTTGCAAGGCGCCCGCTAAGCCTCGGAAATCGCCGGGGAATCGGATGCTGCTCGGCAAGATTGCCACAGTGTGGGAGGAAGCGCAGTCCCTAAAATCCCCGCTATCATGGTTGACGGACGCTAAATCCGGTGGGTCCGGGGCCCGGCCGTGTGCTCCGCTTTCAAAGCCCCCCGGAAGTGGCTGATCTCGGAGCACTTCCGGCGAATGCAGCGCGGCGGGCCGATCCGAATCGCGGCCGAATCGTGGCGAGCGACTCACAGGTGCACAGATTTACCGATCCGCGGCTCGCGGCGGGCAAGTCGGGCAGGGGAAGCCGCGCCTACGGCGAGGGGCCGCATTCGATTGCGCTGCCGCCAGGGGCGAACATCGCGTGGTCGGCACGGCCGGCCTATCGCGGACTGGACAGCAGGCGGTGCGGGAGCCATAAGTCGCCCGATTGTTTCAGCATCGCGCGCACGGACTTGAGGACGATGAAGGACTGGCTGCTGCAGATCTTCACCTGGTGGAACGGCCAGACGATCGGCACGCGTTTCCACACCTGGCGCTTCGGCGAGCGGGTGGGAGAAGACGAGTTCGGCAATGTCTATTACCGCACCGCCGGTGGGGTGAAGGACAAGGCGCTTGGCTTCCAGCGGCGCTGGGTGATCTACAAGGGCGATGCGGAAGCCTCCAAGGTACCGCCGGGCTGGAACGGCTGGCTGCATCATACCGTCGATGTCGCCCCCTCCGAGGAAAGCTACCAGCCGCGCGAGTGGCAGCAGCCGCACCAGCAGAACTGGACCGGCACGGCTTTGGCCTATCGCCCGCAGGGCTCGACGCTCGCGGAGGGCGAGCGCCCGGCCGCAACCGGCGACTACCAGGCCTGGACGCCCGGCCGCTGAGAGAAGGCCTGCAAGCCGAGCTTGCCAAATACCGGGCCGCCCCTTTCGGGGTGGCCTTTTTGCTGCCAGCCGGAGGTTTGCCCGGCATACCCCAAGCTTTCCGGGGCCATGCCCTTTTTCCGCTGCGATTGCCGTGTTACTGCGCGCCATCGCGGTCCTTCCGCGCCGTCGAAGAGATTCGCGCCCGCATGCCGTCGTTCTTTCGTTTCCCGATCCTGGCAGGCCTCGCCTCGAGCGCTCTGGCGACGCTGGCGGCCACGGGCCCGGCACAGGCCGACCGCATCCGCAATCCGACCGCGGTCTTCGCCGGGCTCGACAAGATCACCGGCCGGATCATCTCCTTCGAGGTGGCGATCGACGAGACCGTGCAGTTCGGCGCACTTCAATTGACGCCGCGGGTCTGCTGGACGCGCCCGCCGACCGAGGCACCGCAGACCGACGCCTTCGTCGAGGTCGACGAGGTCACGGTCAAGAACGAGTACCGGCGCATCTTCACCGGCTGGATGTATGCGGCGAGCCCGGGCCTGCACGGCGTCGAGCACGCGATCTACGATGCCTGGCTGACCGACTGCAAAGGCGGCACCGAGCTCGTCGTCGACCCCAAGGAGCCGGAGGCGCCACCGGCCGAAGACCCGCGCCGGCCCCGCACGCCCAACCAGCCACCAGCCGCGCAGCAGCCTGCTTCGCCGCCGCGCGGCGGGCGTATCGATGTCGAGCCGCCACGCGGCGTGCCGGTCCAGCCGCAGCGGCCGAGCCAGCGCTTCTTCCCGACCAATCCCTCGCCGGGCCGCGATCCGACCGCCGGCGGCGGCTGATCCTGCCGGTAAGGCGATCCGGCGCTCAGATCCGGGCGAGGGCCTCCCGGCCGTTCATCGCTGTTGAAGCAGGCCAGGCGTGCCAGTCGCCGGCATGCAGCAGGGCGTCGTCGAGCAGGCGGCGATAGCCGTCGCGCGGAATCTCGATCGTGCCGAACTGCGCGAGATGGCCGGTCTGGAACTGGGTATCCAGCAAACGATAGCCGCCATGCCTCAATCGGGCGACGAGATGGACCAGCGCGACCTTCGAGGCGTCGGTTTCGCGATGGAACATGCTCTCGCCGAAGAAGGCGCCGCCCAGCGAGAGGCCATAGAGGCCACCGACCAGCCGGCCTTCGCGCCAGCATTCGACCGTGTGGACATGGCCGAGCGTGAAGAGCGCGCCGAAGATTTCGAGGATGCGCGGGTTGATCCAGGTTTCCGCGCGGTCCGGCTTGGACTCGGCGCAGGCCGCGATCACGGCGTCGAAGGCGGTATCGACCCTGATCTCGAAGCGGTCCGAGCGCACCGTGCGGGCAAGCCGCGTGGAGAGGTGGAAGCCGTCGAGCGGAATGATGCCGCGCAATTCCGGCTCGACCCAGAACAGGCCGGGATCGTCGGCGCTCTCCGCCATCGGGAAGATGCCAGCGGCATAGGCGCGCAGCATGATCTCCGGCGTGATCGCGGGGGTGCGGACGGGCACGGAACGAGCCTTCATGGGGCGATGGGAGCGCGGGGCGGGGCTTGAGTCAAACGAGGGCTGCCGGAATGGCCAGCCTCGTCATGCTCGGGCTTGACCCGAGCATCTCGCGAAGGAGCGCCTCTTCGGCAGGAGATTCTCGGGTCTGCGCTTTGCTTCGCCCGAGAATGACGCGCCTACCAGGGCCAGTCTGGCGAGTCCGCCCCGCCATGGCTTCAGATATTGCCTGAAGCCATGGCCGCAACAGACTGACGGATCAGCCTTCCGTGGGCTCGCCGCCCGGCGCCGCGTCGCCTGCCTCGGCGTCTTCGTCACCTTCACCATCGTCGTTGATGCACTCGACCGAGACGACCTTCTCGTCCTTGGCGGTGTTGAACACCGTCACGCCCTGCGTCGAGCGCCCGGCGATGCGGATGCGGTTGTCCGGGCCGGCATCGACCGGCACGCGGATGAGCTGGCCGCCATCGGTGACGAGCATGAGCTGGTCTGAGTCGAGGGCCGGGAAGGACGCCACGAGCTTGCCGTTGCGGTCGTTCACGACCATCGCGACGATGCCCTTGCCGCCGCGCCCGGTGACCCGGTACTCGAAGGACGAGGTGCGCTTGCCGTAGCCACGCTCCGAGATGGTCAGGATGAACTGCTCGGCCGCACCCATGGCGGTGTATTTCTCAAGCCCGAGCTCGATATCGCCGCCACTCTCCTCGGCGTCGGCATCGACCGCCACGGTGGCTTCCGCGCCGTCCTCGGCCTCGCCGGTCAGTGCCCTGCGGGCAGCCGCAGCGCGCTTGAGATAGGCGGCGCGCTCGTCCGGCGTGGCGTCGAGATGGTGCAGGATCGCGAGCGAGATCACCTCGTCGCCCTTGGCCAGGTTGATGCCGCGCACGCCGGTGGAGTCGCGGCCCTTGAAGACGCGGACCTCCGGCACCGCGAAGCGGATGCACTGGCCGAGGGCGGTCGTCAGCAGCACGTCGTTGCCTTCGGTGCAGATCTGCACGTCGACGATGTGGTCGCCCTCGTCGAGCTTCATCGCGATCTTGCCGGCGCGGTTGACGTTGACGAAGTCGGAGAGCTTGTTGCGCCTCACGCCGCCCGAGGCTGTCGCGAACATCACGTCGAGCGTCTCCCAGCTCGCCTCGTCCTCCGGCAGCGGCATGATCGTGGTGATGCGCTCGCCGGCCTCGATCGGCAGCATGTTGACCAGTGCCTTGCCGCGGGCGTTCGGCGCGGAAAGCGGCAGGCGCCAGACCTTCTCCTTGTAGACCTGACCTTCCGAGGAGAAGAACAGCACCGGCGTATGGGTCGAGGCGACAAAGAGACGGGCGACGAAATCCTCGTCCTTGGTCGCCATGCCGGAGCGGCCCTTGCCGCCGCGGCGCTGTGCCCGGTAGGTCGAGAGCGGCACGCGCTTGATGTAGCCGCCATGGCTGACGGTAACGACCATGTCCTCGCGGGCGATCAGGTCCTCGTCGTCGAGGTCGGAGCCCCAGTCCTGGATCTCGGTGCGGCGCGGCGTGGCGAAGGCGGCCTTCACCTCGGCGAGCTCGTCCTTGACGATCGACTGGATGCGGGCGCGCGAGCGCAGGATGTCGAGATAATCCGCGATCTCCTTGGCGAGCTTCTCCAACTCGTCGCCGATCTCGTCGCGGCCGAGAGCTGTGAGGCGCGACAGGCGCAGCTCGAGGATCGCCTTGGCCTGCGCGTCCGAGAGCCGGTAGGTGCCGTCCGGATTGATGGGGTGGCGCGGATCGTCGACCAGCGCGATCAGCGGCGCGATGTCCTCGGCCGGCCAGTCGCGTGCCATCAGGGATTCATGCGCGGCGGCGGGCGTCGGTGCGGTGCGGATCAGGCGGATGACTTCGTCGATATTGGCGACGGCGGTGGCGAGGCCGCAGAGCACATGGGCGCGCTCGCGGGCCTTGTTCAGGAGGTAGCGCGTGCGCCGCGAGACGACCAGCTCGCGGAACTCGACGAAGGCCGAGATGAAGTCCTTGAGATTGAGGACTTCCGGACGGCCGCCGTTCAGCGCGACCATGTTCGCGCCGAAGGAGGTCTGCAGCGGGGTGAAGCGGTAGAGCTGGTTCAGCACGACATCGGCGACGGCGTCGCGCTTGATCTCGATGACGACGCGCACGCCCTCGCGGCTGGATTCGTCGCGCAGGTCGGAGATGCCCTCGATGCGCTTCTCGCGCACGAGATCGGCGATCTTCTCGACCATCGTCGCCTTGTTCACCTGATAGGGAATCTCGGTGACGACGATCGCCTCGCGCTCCTTGCGCATCTCCTCGATATGCGTCTTCGAGCGCATCACGATCGAGCCGCGGCCGGTGTGATAGGCCGAATGGATGCCGCTGCGGCCCATGATCGAGGCGCCGGTCGGGAAATCCGGGCCCGGCACGATCTCGATCAGGTCGTCGATCGAGATCTCGGGATCGTCGATATAGGCGACGCAGGCGTCGATGACCTCGCCGAGATTGTGCGGCGGGATATTGGTGGCCATGCCGACGGCGATGCCGCCGGCGCCGTTGACGAGGAGGTTCGGATAGCGCGCCGGCAGGACCGTCGGCTCATGCTCCTTGCCGTCGTAGTTCGGCTGGAAATCGACGGTGTCGAGGTCGAGATCCTCGAGCAGCGGCATCGCCGCCTTGTCGAGGCGGGCCTCGGTGTAACGATCGGCGGCGGCGCTGTCGCCGTCCATCGAGCCGAAATTGCCCTGGCCGTCGATCAGCGGCAGGCGCAGCGAGAAATCCTGCGCCATGCGCACCAGCGCGTCATAGACCGCGAGATTGCCGTGCGGATGGTACTTACCCATCGTGTCGCCGACGATGCGGGCGCATTTGGTATAGGGCCGCTCGGGCACGTTCTTGTTCTCGTGCATCGAGAACAGGATGCGGCGATGGACCGGCTTCAGGCCGTCGCGGACATCGGGCAGAGCGCGGCTCACGATCACGCTCATGGCGTAATCGAGATAGCTCTTCTTCATCTCGTCGGTGATCGCGATCGGCTTGATGTCGCCGCCGAAATCCGGGGCGTTGTCGCGCTTGTCGTCGGTATCGTCGCTCAAGGGAAAATGTCCCGATTCCTGCTGGTTTTTCAGCCTTCTGGCTATCCGATTCCGGCAGGAGAAGCCAGCAAAAGCGGGCGCTGTCCAAGCAAAAATTATCCAAGCGAATTCAGTGGCTTACGGATGATTTTCGGATGCCTTCCGGCGCGCTGCCATATTCCGGCCTTTCTTGGTGCGTGACGGCGGGCCTGCGGCATGCTGATGTGGCGCCATGTTCGTCGAATTCGCCACCGCAGCCCTCGTCACCATGCTGGTGACGCTCGACCCGCCAGGCCTTGCGCCGATCTTCCTGTCGCTGACGCGCGGGATGTCGGAAAGCGAGCGGCGGCAGGTCGCCATCCGCGCCTCGATCATCGCCTTCTGCATCATGGCCTTCTTCGCCGTGGCGGGCGACATCGTGCTGAAGGCGCTCGGCGTCTCGCTGCCGGCCTTCCGCATTGCGGGCGGGCTGCTGCTGTTCTGGATCGCCTTCGAGATGGTGTTCGAGCGCCGGACAGAGCGCAAGCAGCAGACGGCGGATACCGCGATCACCCAGGACCATATCCGCAATGTCGCGGCCTTCCCGCTGGCGATCCCGCTGATGGCGGGGCCGGGCGCGCTGACGGCGATGATCCTGCTTGCCGGCCGCGCCGGCGGCGACCCGCTGCTGCTGGCGACGCTGGCTGTGATCTGCGGGCTGGTGGTGTTGTCCTGTCTTCTGGTGTTCCTCTCGGCGACGCCGATCGCGAAGCTTCTGGGCGTCACCGGCAATATCGTGCTGACGCGCCTGCTGGGAGTGATCCTGGCGGCGCTGGCGGTGCAGTTCGTGATCGACGGGATCAAGGCTGCCGCGCAGGCGGGGTAGGGACGGGTTGGAAGGGCTGCTTTCGATCCGTTGCGGTCATTCATCCTCGCCGTTACGACGCATCGCATCGAGCTCTTCCGGCTTCATCCGCTAGACCGCTTTTGCAGCTCTCTGATCGACCTTCCGGTCATTCGGGTTGAGGCCGCCCCGCCGCCTGGAACCGCCCGCGTTCTTGCCAACCATCAAGAACCTTTTCGTGTGATCGGCTCGATTACGGACCAGGGGGAGGCAGCTATGCCTTACAGACCGTTTGGGACGCTTAGGACATTACTGGCTCTGCTTGTTCTCCTCCAACATGTCGGCCATGTCGGGCCAGCCGAGATGCAGGCAAACTGGAGCTGGGCAACTGGTTCAGTTGCGGTTCTCGTCTTTTTCGCTCTTTCCGGTTTCGTCATCACAGAGGCTGCGGAGAATATCTATTGGAAGCGACCTTTGCAGTTCGCTGCAAACCGCGCCCTGCGTATCGTGCCTCAATATGTGATGTCCTTAGCGCTATCCATTGGCGCAATTGCCATGGCTGCGGCCCTGATTGCAAATTTTCTACCGAATAAGCTTGTACCGTATTCTGAAGATCAAATTCTATCTTTGGATAATATATTCGCCAATTTCTTTATGATGTTACCGGGTTACGGCCAGGATCGACCGCCTTTCATCCCATATGTCTGGGCTTTGCGAGTCGAGGTTTTCTTTTACAGCCTTCTGGGTGTCACCTTGTGGATCGGGGCCTATCAGCGACGCCTGTCCTATGTCACGCTTTTGATCGTGGCAGCTCTCATGTTCACGGCCGCATTGAACCAAAAGGGGCCCGGTCTCTTTGGATTCGTGCCTTACTTTGCTCTCGGGATAGCGGCCTATCTCGCCACGCGTGCACCGTCATGGCTCAGCTACGGCATCGTTGCTGCCCTGTTCGCTCTATGCCTCTGGACCTGCACAGAAATGAGCATGCCCTCATTTTTGCCGGCGCGGCAGCTTACCGAAGCGCACAACACCGTTCATTTCATCCTGTTCTTCATTCTAACGCTCATCTTCCTCATCCTCATCCCCGTGAAGCTACCAGTACCCTGGAGCCGCATCGACCGACGGATCGGCGACCTGTCTTTCCCGCTCTATCTGCAGCAGTATGTTGTTCTGGTTTTCGCGTATGCGCTTCTTCCGGCCTCCTATTGGACTGTGGCAGCGGTGATTGCGCTCTCCCTTGCCGTAGCTTGGCTGTCGGACCTTTTCGTTGAGGCGCCCATAAGGATGCTTCGAGATCGAATCCGAGGCCATCCCATCAAGACGGATACCGCGATATCGCGGGACGTCGAATATGCCCGTTCCAAGCCGTTCGGCGTCGTGGGTCAGCGTGGCGCGGACGCGTCGTCCGACGAAGAGCCAACCCCGGAACAGCTCGCGAATGGAGAACGGTCTGGTGCCTGATCGCGACCCATTGCAGATTTCGTAGCTTCGTGCGCAGCAATCAGTGCTTCGGCCCCATGGTCCCGACCGTCTTCAATCGTGCAGACCTGACCCAGCCACTGACGTCGCTGCCGGTTCTGGGATTGAGATACATCACCGACGACCAGCCATCCCGTGTCTGCGCATAAGTGATGACCGCGTCCTTCGGGATGATGAAGACGCCCTTCATGGGGCATGCGCTGTCCGGCGCTGAATGGAATTGCAGGCGGCCGGCGCCGGTTACGGCCTGGCTCAGCGGCGGTGACAGGGCAGGAGCCTGAGCCGAACCGGCCGGCGGCTCCGTACAGGCGGCCCATGCGGGAGACGACAGGACGGCGCAGAGGAGGAGAATTCCCGGTCTCGTCATCCTCATCGCGTACCCTTTCGTGCCCTGCTCGGTGCTCGTGACAGGCTAGCACAGGGCTCACGCCTCGCATCCGGGAGAACGAGGCGGCGATGCTGGCGGGCTTGGGCGGGTGACCCGAACAAAAGCTCTTGCGTATCACATAAGTGAATGCTTATGTGATTGCATGATCGAGAACGAGATCTTCAAGGCACTGGCCGATCCGACGCGGCGCGCCATCCTCAACAAGCTTACGGCGGGCAGCCTGAATGCCAGCGCGTTGCGCGAGGGCATGGCGATCAGCCAGCCGGCGATGTCTCAGCATCTCGCGGTCCTGCGGGGGGCGAGCCTCGTTCGCGAGGAGCGGCAGGGACGCTTCGTCAACTACCGGGTCGATCCGGAGGGGCTCGCGCTGGTCGCGCGCTGGCTGACGAAATACCGCGCCTTCTGGCCGGCGCGGATCGACGATCTCAGGACCTTGCTCAGGGAGATGGATCAATGAGCGGCGACGACAGCGAAGCGGCGATTGATCCTCTCGTCTTCGAATTCCGGTTCGACGAGCCGCCCGAGAAGCTCTGGCGCGCGCTCAGCACGCCCGGCCTGCGTGAGCACTGGCTGCCCGAGGCGGAGCTGGCCGATCCCAAGCCGAGCATCGTCACGCCGGGCGAGGCGCTGCGCTACCGGATGCGCGACAGCGAGCCGCCGTTTCTGGCAAGCGTGGTCACGTTCCGGATCGACGCCAACGAGGCCGGTGGAAGCAGCCTGCATGTGATCCATGAATTGACCGATCGCCGCGTCGGACAGGATCTGATCCCGGCGAACAGCAATGCGCCGCCGCTGATGCGTGCCGCTGCTTAAGGCGAAGCGAAACCTCACCATCCATTCCCCAAGATTTTGGAGTTCGCCGATGCGCGAAGCGATGCAACTCGTCCCTATGGTCGTCGAGCAGTCGAGCCGCGGGGAGCGCTCGTTCGACATCTACTCGCGGCTGCTGCGCGAGCGGATCATCTTCCTCAACGGCGAGGTCAACGACGCGATGAGCGCGCTGGTCTGCGCGCAGCTCCTCTTCCTCGAGGCGGAGAATCCGAAGAAGCCGATCCATCTCTACATCAACTCGCCGGGCGGCGTGGTGACCAGCGGCTTCGCCATGTACGACACGATGCGCTACATCCGCTCGCCGGTGCATACGCTGTGCATGGGCACGGCGCGCTCGATGGGCTCGTTCCTGCTGATGGCGGGGGAGCCGGGCGAACGCGGGGCGCTGCCCAATGCGAGCCTGCATGTCCATCAGCCGCTCGGCGGCTTCCAGGGGCAGGCCTCCGACATCTTCATCCATGCCGAGGAGATGCGGCAGACCAAGCACCGGCTGACCCGGCTCTATGCCGAGCATTGCGGGCGAACTTACGAGGAGGTCGAGCGCACGCTCGACCGCGACCGCTTCATGACGGCGGAAGAGGCGCTGGAATGGGGCCTGATCGACCGGATCGTCCACCGGATGGAGGAGCCGGCCGCGGCGTGAGCGGCCGGCTGCTATCGCCTATTTCTCCAGGAACGCCCGGATCGCGCCCTCGGCCTGCTTCATCGAGATCACGCCGTCGAGATGGCCGCGCGTGCCGTCGATGGTGGCGTGGGTGATGTCGCGCCCGGCCTCCTTCGCCGCCTTCACGGTCGTCGCGACCATGTCGGGCGTGAAGACGAGGTCCTTCGGCTGGGTGATCAGCAGCATCGGCGCCTTGATCTTGGCCATGCCGTCGGCCAGCGAAGTGCCGCCGGCGGCGAAGAGCTGGTTCGCCTTGACGAGATAGAGGAAGTGGTTGGCGTCCGAGACCTTCGCGCGGGCCATGCCGGCATTGTCGAGCACGCTCTGGACCTGGAACTTGTTGGCGAGCGCCTTGCCGGGCTCCTCGCCCTCCTTGGCCGGGCGGCGGCCGAAGGTGGCATTGGCCCAGTCCTGGTGGTTCGCCTGTAGCGTCACTGCCGTCAGCGCCTTGGCGAGGCCGGCGAGCGGCGGGGCCTTGCCGTAGTAATCGCCATTGTTCCAGTTGGGATCGACGAGGATCGGCGCGGCCCAGACGTCGAGCCAGGCGATCAGCATCGCATCGGCCTCAGCCGCACCGATCACCGGCATGGCCTTGGCGACCATCTCGGGATGGCTCGTCGCCCATTCGAAGGTCTGGAGCGAACCCATCGAGGGGCCGGCGACCAAAGCGAGCTTTCTGATACCAAGGCTTTCGACCAGCGCCTTCTGGACCTCGACGAAGTCGCGCACCGTGACGACCGGGAAATCGAGGCCATAAGGCTTGCCGGTATCGGGATTGGTCGAGGCCGGGCCGGTGGTGGTGGTCTTGGGGTCGCCCGTGTTGAGGTTCACCAGCGTGTCCGAGGACAGGACGAAATACTTGTTGGTGTCGATCGCCTTGCCGGGGCCGATGATCGCGTCCCAGTAGCCCGGCGCTGCGTCGCTGGCGTCGTATTTGCCGGCCGCATGGGAGTTGCCGGAGAAGAAATGGCAGATCAGCACGGCATTGGATTTGTCGGCGTTGAGCGTGCCGTAGCTCTCCCAGCCGACGCGGACATTCTTCAGCGCCCGTCCGCTCTGGGTGGTGAAGTTCGCGAGCTCGAAGACCTTCTTCTCGACCGTCGGTTCCTGCGCGTCGGCCATGCCTGCCGTCATCCATCCTGCGAGCGCGAGAGCGCCCATGAGCCACATCTTCATCGCCGCATCCTTCCCGCTGCCGCAACAAGGTCCGGCCGCATCAGAGCGGATTTCGGGGGAGCGCGAAAGCGGGTTGGGAGCTACCGGGTGAGCAGCGTCGGCACGAGGGAGGCGCCGGCGGGGCTGAGGAAGGCCTCGGCCTCGATATCGAAGGCGGGAACATCGATCGGGCCCTTGAGCCGGAAGGGCAGTTTCAGGTTGCCGTTCGGCGAGGTGAGCAGCGCGGTCATGTCGAGGTTGCGGGTGCGCAGCGAGGCGCTGCCGGCCAGGTTGAAGCGGTAGTTCGAGCCGGTCATCTGCGCCTCGGTCAGGGCGAGAAGCCCGCCGGCGATCCCGGCATTGGCCGAGATCGTCTCGAACGGCGTCTTGCCCTGCCGCCATTCGCGCAGGGCCTGGGCCGGGCTGCGTTCGGCGCGGCGGAGCAGTTCGCCGAAGGCGGCGCCGCCGATCTCGCCCTGCCGGGCCGCGAGGTTGGCCCGTCCGGTGAGCGAGCCCAGCAACTCGTCGAAGGAGCGCCCGACGCCATCGAGCGTGAGCTGCAGGCCGCCGGTGCCGCTGAGGCGCGCCAGTTGCGGCAGGTCGGAAGCAGCCTGGCCGATATTCACCTTGTCGAGGCCGGCCTGGAGCTTGACGTCGACGCCGGCGGGAACTCCGACCGCGAGCAAACGGCTCTTGACGCTGCCGCCATAGGCGCTGGCCCGCAGCAGGCCGGTTTCGAACCGACCCTTCTTCACCAGGAGATAGGTCGCGACGTCGGTGAGCTTTGCGCCTTTCAGACGGACGGAGTCGACCGATATCCGCAGATCGATGTCGCGCGCGGTCCAGGCATCGAGGTCGAAGGGCGCGGTATCGGCTGCATCGACGACCGGGACCGGCAGTCGATCGACAAGCCGGCCGAGATCGAGCGTCACGCCGGCGAGTGTGCCCGACAGCGCGAAGCGTCCACCGGCATCGGCAAGCTTGATCGCGCCGTCGAGGCGCTCGCCGTCGAGACTGACGATGGCGTTGTTGAACGAGACCTCGCGGGGCTTCACCTGGATGTCGGCCGAGACGGCGACGGTGCCAAGCGCCGAGGCCAGCCGCGATTCCTCGCCGAACCAGCCGAAAAGCTCGGGAAGCGAAGGTGTGGAAAGGGCAAGCAGACCGTTGATTACCGGTGCGCCGGGGCCGGAGCGCGTGCCCTCGAAGCGCAGCTTCAGCAAGGAGGAGGTCGCCGAGAGAGCGGTCTTGGCGCTGCCTCCCACCATCGGCCAGAGCAGGCTCACCTCGGTCGGTACGCCGCGCCAGTTGAGCGAGCCGGACAGGGCGAGAGGCTCGTTGAGGCTGCGCTCGTCGATGACGAGATCGAGATCGCGTACGACGCTCTGGATCGCACCATTCGCCCGCAGGAAGACAGAGCCCGAGCGGATGACGATCTTGCTCTGGCTTTGCAGCCGCTCGAATTCGGCGAGCGGAGTGCTGAGCCATTCGGTGACGCCGTCGCTTCCGGCAGGAACGGCGACGTCGATCCGCGGCGCGATCAGATCGACCCGGTCGAAGCTGATCCGCCCGCCCAGTAGCGGCAGAAGCCGCAACTGCGCTTTGACCCGTACGGCCTCGCCGGAGAGCGCACCGTCGCGCTGGCTGAAGGCGACCTGCGACAGGCTGATGCGGGGTAGCGGGAGCAGGGCGATTTCGGCGCGCTCGATCGCCTTGACGACGAAGCCGGTCCGCTCTTCGATCGCGCTGACGGCCGCGCGCTGGACACGGCCCAGCGCAACGTCCCACGACCGCGAACCGAGCAGGCCGATGGCGACGACGAGGCTGAAGGCGATGATCGCAGCGCGTCTGGTCATGGACTTCCGAATCGGCACCGGGCCGAAATTCAGCCAGCCCCCTGGCGGCACAGGGTTTAGGCCGATGCCGAGGGCTTGTCGAGGCGGGAAAGCCGGCTATCCCGCGCGATTCGTGCCGGCTTTCGCCAGGACGAAGGCTGGATAGAGCCCGGCCAGGATGATCAGCAGCGCCGCCAGCGCGCCATCCTCGAAGACGCCGCGCGAGGCATGACCGTAAACCACGGTCGCCAGCGTGTCGACATTGAGCGGGCGCAGCAGCAGCGTAGCCGGCAATTCCTTGAGGCAGTCGACGAAGACAAGAAGCCCGGCTGCGGCGATGGCCGGTCGGGCCAGCGGCCAGTGGATGCGGCGCAGCACCTCCGGCCCGGCGGCACCAAGCGCGCGGGCTGCATCGTCGATCCGCGGCGAGACCCGCGCCAGCCCGCTCTCGACGCCGGAGACCCCGATGGCGAGGAATCGCACGGTATAGGCGATGACGAGCGCGGCGCCGGAGCCGATCAGGATCAGGCCCGGCTTGAGGCCGAACAGGGCGGATGCGGCATCGGCCAGCAGGTTGTCGAAGGCCGCGAGCGGGATCAGCAGGCCGAGCGCGAGCACGGTGCCCGGCACGGCGTAGCCGAGGCTGGCAATGCGGGCGAGGGGCTTCAGCCAGGTCTCGCGGCCACTGCGGCTGGCCGTGGCGATGCCGAGCCCGAGCGCCACGACCAGGATCGATGCGAGGCCGGAGAGCAGCAATGCATTGCCGAGAAGCCGCAACAGCGCGGCGTCGAACTGGGCCAGCAGGCCACGCTGCAGGATTTCGGTGAGGAGATAGCCGATCGGCAAGGCGGCACCGAACAGCACGGGCAGGGCGCAGGCGAGGGCGGCCAGAGCGGCGCTGCGACCATGCAGCGGCCGGCGCGTCACCGGTCGGGGCTGGCGGACCGGCAGGGCGAAGCGGCGCTGTCCGCGCAGCTTCCTCTCGGCGAGGATCAGCGCGAAGACGATCAGTAGCATGACGCAGGCGATCTGGGCTGCGCCGGGCAGCGAGCCGCGATTGACCCAGGTCGTGTAGATCGAGAGCGTCAGCGAGCGGACGCCGAGATATTCGGTGGCACCGATATCGTTCAGCGTCTCCAGCAGGACGAGGGTCAGGCCGGCGGCCAAAGCCGGGCGCGCGAGCGGCAGGCCGATGCGCCAGAACAGGCGGCCGGGCGCCGCGCCGAGATTGCGCGCGGCCTCGACGATGCTGGCGCCCTGCACGCTGAACAGCGCGCGCGTGCTGAGATAGACGTATGGGTAGAGCACGATCGCCATGATCGCGATCGCGCCCGGCAGGTTGCGCGGATCGGGAAACCAGTAGTCGCGCAGCGAGCGCCAGCCGGTGGCGGCGCGCAACGCGCTCTGGAGCGGCCCCTGGAAGCCGAGGAACTCGACGTAGATATAGGCGGTCAGATAGGTCGGCAGCGCCAGCGGCAGCACGAGCAGCCATTCGAGCGAGCGCCGCCCCGGGAAATCATACTGCGTCACCAGCCAGGCGGTGCCGACGCCGATCACGGCGCAGGCCGTGCCGATGCCGGCCAGCAGCAGACTGGTCTGGACGAGGGCTGTCGGCAGGACGTTGGCGGCGAGATGCGGCCAGATCTCGGCCGCCTGCCGCGAGGACAATGCGGTCGCGACGAGCGCAAGCAGCGGCAGCAGCACGAGCGCCGCGCCTCCGATCGCCGCATAGGCAAAACGCGTCGACGGCCGCCACGAGAATGGCGACCGTCGCTGCTGATTGAGCGGTTGGCTCAGGCTCAATTGTCGAAGCCGACCTTGTCGACAAGATTCGCCGCGGCCTTGCGCTGCTTGGCCACCTCGGAGAGCGGCAGCTTGTCCGGGGTGACGGCGCCGAGCAGCTTGACGGCGGCGGAGTCGGTCACGGCCGCGTTGACCGGGAACTCGAAATTGCCGTTCGCGTAGAGGGCCTGCGCCTTGTCGCCGAGCATGTACTCCACCAGCTTGACCGCGTTCTCCTTGTTCGGAGCGTTCTTGGCCAGCGCGGCGGCCGAGACGTTCACATGGGTGCCGCCGCCGGCGAAGGTGGTCTTGAGCGGCTGGATCGCGTCGAACCAGCCCTTCTGCTCGTTCTTCGCCTGGCTCATCAGGCCGATATAGTAGGTGTTGATGATGGCGATGTCGCAGAGGCCCGACTGGATGTCGCGGGCGACGTCGCGGTCGCCGCCGCCGGGCTTGCGGGCGGCGTTGGCGCGCACGGCCTTGAGCCAGGTCTCGGTCTTCTCTGCGCCGTGATGGGCGAGATAGGCGGCGAAGAGCGCGTTGTTATAGGGGTGCTGGCCGGCGCGGATGCAGAACTTGCCCTTCCACTTGGGGTCGGCGAGGTCCTCATAGGTGATCGCGTCCTGCTTGACGCGCTCCTTCGAGACCACGACGACGCGGGCGCGCTTGGTCAGCGTGACCCAGTTGTTGTCGGGGCGAAGCTGCGCCGGGACGGTCTTGTCGACGACCGCGGACTTGATCGGCTGGGTGATGCCGGCATCGACCGCGGCGTTGATCTCGCCGACGTCGACCATCAGCATGACGTCGGCCGGGCTGTTGGCGCCTTCGGCGCGGATGCGCTCCTGCAGGCCGTCCTTCAGGAAGACCGCGTTGACCTTGATGCCGGTGTCCTTGGTGAAGGCTTCCAGCACCGGGTTGAGCAAGGCGGGTTCGCGGGTGGTGTAGAGGTTCACACCCTGCGCGAAGGCCGGGGCGGCCAGCAGGCAGGACGACAGCGCCAGGGCGTGGAGATAGGTCTTTGCGATCATTCTTCTGCTCCGTCGATGGGCGCGATCAGCGCGACGGGCGAGCGATAGAACGCCCGGCAGGGGGCGTCAATGAAGTAATCCTATGATATCAATGCCTTAGACGAATTCTAGCTAACTTCTTATTTTGACGAATTCTAATAAATCAAGCATTGCCTTGGAAAGACGAAGAGATTTCGCGCGCGATCCGGTCGTACATCTTTTGAATGAGGCGACCTGCCGCGGCTGGGGCCGTCAGTTTCCTGTCGAACAGGGGCGCAATACCGGCTCGCATCAGGCCCAAGCCGTTGTCATTCCGGGGCGCCCCCGAGGCGCGAAGTCCCGGACGGACAAGGAGCGTCGAAAGTCTCAACGCTTATCGCGTCGGCAGCGGGATCAGCCGGACCGACTCGCGTGCCGTCGGATCGACCGTGCCGCGCAGGATCGCGTCGCTGGCGAAGGTATCGTCTTGCAGACGCGCCTCGCGGACCCGCATCTGGCGGCGGACGCTGCGCGCCTCCGCTTCCATTCGGGAAATGCCGACCCGCTCGTCGATCTGCTTGCGTTGGGACTTGCTGAGTTCCGACGCTGTGCGGAAGTCGCGGAAGTCGCGCCGGCTATAGGGCCAGCTCGAACCGCCGGTGAAGGTCGAAACCTTGCCGTCGAGCACGACGCTGTCGCCCGGCCGCAAGGTGATGTCGCGCAGCAGGGAGATCCGCCGTTCGCCGGCCTGGACGATGGGGGACCGGCAGGCAGGGTCGGCCGCTTTCTCATGGCTGAAGGCCATTGGCAGGGCGCCATAGCGCTTGCCGTCGGCCGCCACGGCGGCCGCCATGCCGGTCGCGCCGGCGGCCATCCTGAAGACCTTGACCGGAACACCGGGATTCGCCGCCTGGCACAGCGCTTCATGGGCCTTCATGTCACCGGCCGCGCGGAGATAGCCGATGGGAGCGGGGAAACCGTCGCAAAGGCGGACGCAGAAGGTCTGGGCCCGGTTTGCCGCGCCGGTGACGGTATCGAGCGAGGCGGTCGCGGTGCCCGCGACCTTGCGCCGCCGCTCGGCGGGTTTCCGGGCCGATTTGCGGAAGGGGTTGAGGTCGACCGGCGGGTGGGCGAGGCGACCGTCCGGCAATGTCTGCATGAGCGGCAGGCGCCAGCCATGGCCGGCGGGCGCATAGGCATTGGCTTGCGGGGCATAGCGTGTCGAGGTGTAGGCGGCATTCCGCATGCGGGTCTGCTCGGTGCGGCGCGCGGCTTCCTGCATGATGAATTCACGCGTGCCGGCATCGCCCTCGGCCTGGACCATCGAGGCCGTCAGCACGATGCCCCCGGAGCCGAGCGCGACCCCGAGCGCGGCGAGCGCCAGGAGGCGTGCCGCGGGGCTGCGCCTTGCGATCTTCGTCTTGCCGGAAACGGCAGCCAGAACTTCACCGTCGCGGGCGAAAACCCGCGCCGGGACTTCACGGACACGCAACATCGCGTCACTCCAAACTACGCTTGTCCACCGTCCGCCGCCATTCGGGGTGTAGTTTACTTTTCGTTAAGCTTCAACGCTTCCCGGCTCGCAGCCGGCGGAAACGGGTGGAATGCTTAACGGGAGCGAGGCGAGGCAGGCCCGGTCTCTCAGAGCACGGAGATGAGGACGCCGAGCCACATGCAGAACAGCGCGATGACGCCGATGCCGTAGATCGCGCCGCGCAGCTTCAGCGGGTTGGGGCCGATATGGATCAGGGTGTGGACGACGCGGGTCGCGACATAGAGCCAGGCCAGGAGCGCCATGACATAGCCGGTCGCGCCGGTCTCCATCGCGATCATCACGAGTGCGAAGAAGATCACCGGTGTTTCGAACTGGTTGGTGAAGTTCGCTGCGGCAAGCCGGGCCGGGACGGGGTAGCGCTCGGTCGAGACCGTGACCTCGTCGGGCCGGACGGCGCCGCTGGTGAAGGCGGTCTTGCGACGCAGGGCGAGGACGACGCCGACGACGAAGATCCAGAAGATCATCGCCAGCGTCGGATAGATCAGCTTGAGAGTCATGGTTGCGCGTCGCCTCGTGTCGCACCGGCCCGGATGAGTCGGGCCAGTGCTGCACAATGCCCGCGATGACTCAAGAGCGGGTCGGGTAGTTCGGGCTCTCGCGCACGATGGTCACGTCATGGACGTGGCTCTCGCGCAGACCGGCGCTGGTGATGCGGATGAAGCGCGCCTTGGCCTGGTAGTCGGCGAGGTCCTTGCCGCCGACATAGCCCATAGCGGCGCGCAGGCCCCCGGCGAGCTGGTGCAGCACGTTCGAGACCGGGCCCTTGTAGGCGACCTGGCCCTCGATGCCTTCCGGTACGAGCTTCAGCGAATCCTTGATGTCCTGCTGGAAGTAGCGATCGGCCGAGCCGCGCGCCATCGCGCCGACCGAGCCCATGCCGCGATAGGCCTTGTAGGAGCGGCCCTGGTACAGGAAGGTTTCGCCGGGGGTCTCGTCGGTGCCGGCCAGCAGCGAGCCGACCATGGCGCAGGAGGCACCGGCCGCGAGCGCCTTTGCGAGGTCGCCCGAATACTTGATGCCGCCATCGGCGATGACCGGGACGCCGGCCTTCGCCCCGGCGGAGGCGGCATCCATGATCGCGGTGAGCTGCGGCACGCCGACGCCGGCGACGATGCGGGTCGTGCAGATCGAGCCCGGGCCGATTCCGATCTTGATGGCGTCCGCGCCGGCATCGATCAGGGCCTGCGCACCTCCGGCGGTGGCGACGTTGCCGGCGATGACCTGGACGGAGTTGGAGAGCTTCTTCACCCGGCTGACGGCTTCCAGCACCTTGGCCGAATGCCCATGGGCGGTGTCGACGACGATCAGGTCGACGCCGGCATCGATCAGCATTTCCGAGCGCTCGAAGCCCTGGTCGCCGGTCGTGGTCGCGGCGGCGGCGAGGAGGCGGCCATGCGCGTCCTTGGCGGCGTTCGGGTGGGCGACCTGCTTCTCCATGTCCTTGACGGTGATCAGGCCGATGCAGCGATAGTGATCGTCGACGACGAGCAGCTTCTCGATGCGGAACTGGTGCAGCAGGCGGCGCGCCTCCTCGGGATTGACGCCCTCGCGCACCGTGATCAGGCGCTCCTTGGTCATCAGTTCCGAAACCGGCTGGGCCGGGTTGGCGGCGAAGCGCACGTCGCGGTTGGTGAGGATGCCGACGAGCTTGCCGTGGTGGCCCTGCGGGCCGCGCTCGACGACCGGAATGCCGGAGATGCCGTTGTTCTTCATCAGCGCCAGCGCGTCGGCCAGCGTCTCGTCGGGATGGATGGTGATCGGGTTGGCGATCATCCCCGATTCGAATTTCTTGACGAGGCGGACCTGGGCGGCCTGCTGGTCGGCGTCGAGATTGCGGTGGATGACGCCGAGGCCGCCGGCCTGCGCCATGGCGATCGCCATGCGGGCCTCGGTGACCGTGTCCATGGCCGAGGCGATGATCGGCAGGTTCAGCGAGATGGTGCGGGTGAGCCTGGTGCGGATGTCGACATCCGCCGGCATGACCTCGGACGGGCCCGGCTCGAGCAGCACGTCGTCGAAGGTAAGGCCGTCGCGAATCAGACCGTCGAGGGAAAGCGTCATCGTCAACTCCGACCGCCGGGCGAGGCCGGCTTTTCAAAGGGGCAGGGCGAAAGGCCCATTGCCGAGTTGACGAGGCCCGTTAGCACGGGCGTGGCGGGGCCGCTAGTGCATCGGGACGGATTCTTTTGCAGTGCGGAAACGGCGCGAGTGAAAGGCTGCGCCGTTTCCGCCAGCGTCGCCCGGATCAGCGAGCCAGGCGAGCCGCTACGGGATGGACGGGCGCGTCAGGCGCGATGCCGAAGCAGCCGGCCGCGAAGATGGTCCGCCCTGCGGCATTGGCCATCTGCTGGCAGGTTTCCAGCCGCAGGCATTCGTCATAGCGCAGGCCTTCGCCGCCGCTTCCGGGAATCGTCTTGAACTGGCAGCCGTTTTGCCAGCCAGCGGAGGCGGCTGCGGCCGGATTCGGCGCCCCGCTCAAGCCGGCAAGGAGGGCGATGCCGAGAACGGGCAGGCCGGGGGACAGGCGATGGGCGGCGGCGAATACAGGTGAGATGCTGATCATGGCGCTTCTCCGAGGTTGACGGCGCGCGCCCCTCGCGACGGCCCGGTTCCAGCCGGGCATCAGGGAGATGGGACTGCCACAGGCAGCGAAGGAGGGAGCTCAATGCATGGCGGCGTTGTGCTTGCCGCCGAGCCATAATTCTGGCGCATGGCGGAAGCGCGCAGGCAGCAGGCAAATCGGCCGATAAACCGCGATTTCGCTCTCGTCACTTCGTGCACATGGCATTAATAGCCGAGCTTATGATTTCAAACGCGCCTAATTCGGCGGCGCGGAAGGCCCGAAATCCTAAGGTCCGACGTCTTGCAGCGCTCCAAACTCCTGCCCCTGATCGTCGCTTGTGCGCTGTTCATGGAGAACACCGATTCGACGGTGATCGCGACCTCGCTGCCGGTGATCGCGAAATCGCTCGGCGAGGACCCGATCGCGCTGAAGCTGGCGCTGACCTCCTATCTCGTCAGCCTCGCCGTCTTCATCCCGATCTCCGGCTGGATGGCGGATCGCTTCGGCGCCCGGACGATCTTCCGCTCGGCGCTCTGCGTGTTCATGCTGGGCTCGCTGCTCTGCGCGGTCTCCAACTCGCTTGGTGCCTTCGTCGGCGCGCGCTTCATCCAGGGCATGGGCGGGGCGATGATGGTGCCGGTCGGGCGCCTCGTCATCCTGCGCAGCGTCAGCAAGTCGGAGATCGTGGGGGCACTCGCCTATCTGACGATTCCGGCTCTGGTCGGGCCTGTCGTCGGGCCGCCGCTCGGCGGCTTCATCACCACCTATTTCGACTGGCGCTGGATCTTCCTCATCAACATCCCGATCGGCCTCGTCGGCCTGGTGCTGGCGAGCCTGTTCTTCGAGGATGTTCGCGAGGAGGACGTTCCGCCCCTGGATATCCGCGGCTTCCTGCTCTCTTCCTTCGGCTTTGCCAGCCTGATGCTCGGGCTCAATACGGGCGGCCGCCATCTGGTGCCGGAGGCGGTGTCCTATGCCTGCGTGCTGGGTGGCGCGGCGGCGCTGGCGGCCTACTGGTTCCATGCGCAGCGCGTGCCCTATCCGGTGCTCAACCTGTCGCTGTTCCGGATTCCGACCTTCCGGACCGGCGTGATCGGCGGCTCGGTCTTCCGGACTGGCATCGGGGCCATCCCGTTCCTGCTGCCGCTGATGCTGCAGCTCGGCTTCGGGCTTGATGCGCTGCAGTCCGGCCTGATCACCTTCGTCTCGGCGGCCGGCGCGCTGATCATGAAGACGCTGGCGAAGTCCATCCTGACGCGCTTCGGCTTCCGGCGGGTGCTGACCGTCAACGCCGTGATCGGCGCCGCCTTCCTCGCGGCCTCCGGCCTGTTCACGCCGACGACGCCGCACGCGATCATCTTGTCCGTGCTGCTGGTGGGCGGCTGCTTCCGCTCGCTGCAATTCACCGGCATCAACGCGCTGAGCTATGCCGACGTCTCCAACCGCGAGATGTCGAGCGCGACCAGCCTGTCCGGCGTGGCCCAGCAGCTCTCGTTGAGCATCGGCGTCACGATCGGTGCCTTCGCCCTGGAGAGCGCCCATGTCCTGCATGGCGGCACGACGCTTGCAGCCGGGGATTTCTGGCCGGCCTTCCTGATCGTCGGCCTGATCTCGGCGTCGTCGGTGTTCTGGATGATGCAGCTCGCCCCGGATGCCGGCGCCGAGGTTTCCGGCCATGTCCCGGTCAGCGCGCGCAAGGTCACCGCCGAGGCGATCGCGGAGCAGAAGCCGCTCGACTAACTTGCGAGATTCCCTGTCTTGCCGCAAGGTCAGGGCATGCAAGCGGCGCCCGCTCCCCCGGACAAGACGCGCTACAATCTCTGCGTCGGCAACGGCGCGGCCCGGCTCAAGTTGGCCGAAACCGAACTGACGCTCAGCGAGGACGGCATCGCCTATGAGCTCGATGGTCGATCGGGCTTGCGGCCCTTCGCCAATCTCACGAGCGTGCGCCTGCAGGCGGTCAATGGCGGGCCGCGTTCGCCGTGGGAAGCCTTGGCGGAATTGACCTTCAGTGCCGGCCGGCCGCTCTTCGTCCATTCCAGCAGCCCCTGGGGCGTGGACGATCCGCAGCGCGATACCACCTTCATCGCCTTCATCGAGGATCTGCACCGCCGCCTCGTCGCGGGCGGGTATGGTGCTATCGCGTTCCGGCGCGGCATTCCCGAGGGGCGCCACCATTTCCTGATCGTCGTTACGCTGATCGCCGCCGTGATTTTCGGCGGCGCCGGATTGACGGTTCTTTACATCGGCCTGAGCGGCAGGGCCGGGTTTTTCGAGGTGGCTGGGCCGCTCTTCGGCCTCGGCGGCTTCGGCTTCTGGATCTGGGCTTCCGTGACGCGGAACGCGCCGGGCGCTTACGATCCCAACCATCTGCCACGGGATGTCTTCCCGGAGTGACGGCAGGTTCCTGTCCGGCGGCAGCGGGGCGACGTCAGCGCGGCCACATCATCCGGCCGAGCTGCTCCAGAGTCTTCGCCTTCGTCGGCCAGTCGGCGATCGCGATCTTGCCCACCGGATCGCTGGCGCGGTGCAGGAAGGTGAGAATCAGCAGCCGCCGGATCAGCGCGTCGTCGATGCGGTCCGGACCGTAACCGTAGCCTGCAAAGAGCGCGCGCACCCGGCCGGGCCGGCCTTCGGTCATGAAGGCGCTGGGACCGAGCAGATCATACTCCCCTAAACCGGCGAAGACGTCGCCGAAGTCGAACAGGCCGGCGAGATGCCAGCCGTCGCCACCCTCTGCCAGCAGAAAATTCTCTGGGATGTATTCGCCCGTCAGGATAACCGGATCGATGTCGCGGGGAACGGCGGTCGACGCTGCCGCCAGAAGCTCGTCCAGCTCTTCGAGATAACGCGCGGGCAGGCCGAGCCTGATCTGGCGCGCCCGGCAATGCGCGATCTGGCCGCTGATGAAGGCGGGCCAATCAGGGCCGAGCGCGGCGATCGGACCGGGTGGCACAGCCTGAACCGCCGCGATCGTCGCGCCGATCTCGGCCAGGATCCGCTCCTTCGCGGTTTCGGTAAGACCGGGCCAGACTTTCGAGCCGAGCGCGCCGTCGAGCCGCGTCATCGCAAGCCAGGGCCAGCCGTCGCGCTCGCCTTCTGCCACGAGCTCGGGAACCGGCAGCGATAGCCTGTTCGCCAGCAGCCCCAGCGAGGCACGCTCCGCCAGGAATTGTCTCCGCAGCAGGGGCGGGAAGATCTTCAGGATCAGCGTCGGGCCGAGGCCGATGACGAGGTTCGTCCCGGTGCCGAAGACGGTGACATCGGCCACGGGCAATCCCGCCGCGCCGGCGATATCGAGCGCCGCAGGCAGCCAGTCATTCGCTTGGCCGCGCCAGTCGTCGAACGCATCGATATCGGCAAAATGCGGCAGGCCGACCGTCATTCGGCTTCGTCGCGCCCGCCATCTTCCGTATTCTTCCGCCGATACCCGGTCGCCAGCACGTAAAGCTCGGAGGAATCGGCGCGGCTCGCTGCCGGCTTGACGTTGCGCACCGTGGTGAAGTCGCGCTTCAGCATGGCAAGGAGTTCGGCGCTCTCGCCGCCCTGGAACAGCTTGGCGAGGAAGAAGCCGCCCGGCGCCAGCACGTCATGCGTGAATTCGACCGCGGCCTCGGCGAGCGCGATGATCTTGAGGTGGTCGGTCTTCTTGTGGCCGGTGGTATTGGCGGCCATGTCGGACATCACGCCGTCGGCACGGCCGCCGAGGCGCTCCGTCAGCAGGGCAGGCGCCTCCTCGGCCATGAAATCCATCTGGATCAGGTCGACGCCGGGAATCGGGTCGACGGCGAGCAGGTCGATGCCGACGATATAGCCCTTGCCCTGTTCCAGCCCGATGCGCTTGGCGGCGATCTGGCACCAGCCGCCCGGCGCGCAGCCGAGGTCGACCAGGCGTTGTCCGGATTTCAGGAACTTGTAGCGGTCGTCCATCTCCTCGAGCTTGAAGGCCGCGCGCGAGCGGTAGCCCATCTCCCTGGCCCGCTTGACATAGGGGTCGTTGAGCTGGCGCTCGAGCCAGAGCTGCGAGGAATGCTTGAGCTTGCCGGCCTTCTTGACCTTGACGCGCATGTCGCGCGCGCCGGCAGGCTTGCCGCCGGTCTTGCCGCCCGATTTTCCGGTGCTCATCGTGTCGAACCTATTTCCGCCGCCACCAGGCGCGGTCCTCATGCATCATGCGCAGCAGGATGCCCTCGCGCAGGCCGCGATCGGCGATGCGGACGCGCTCGCTCGGGAACGCGCGGCGGATCGCCTCGAAGATCGCGCAGCCGGCCAGCACCAGATCGGCGCGCTCGCGGCCGATGCAAGCATTCGCCGCCCGGGCGGCATAGTCCATCTCGATCAGGCGGTCGATCACCGTGAGGATGTCGCGCTGATGCATCCACAGCCCGTCGACCTCGCGCCGGTCATAGCGCGGCAGGTCGAGATGGATGCCGGCGACCGTCGTGACCGTGCCGGAGGTGCCGAGCAGGTGGAAGCTGCGGGCGTCCTTGGCCCCGGCCGCCTTCTTCGCGAAGGGCGCCAGCGCCTGCGCGCAGTCATCGACCATCCGCTCGAACAACTCGCGGCTGACCTCGATGCCGCCATAGCGCTCGGCGACCGTAACGACACCGATCGGAAGCGAGGCCCATTCGCGGATGCGGGCGGCGGGATCGCGCGCCTCGCTGCGGCCGCCGAGCCAGACGATCTCGGTCGAGCCGCCACCGATGTCGAAGACGATGACGCTCTCGGCGGCCGGATCGGTCAGAGCAGCGCAGCCGGAGACGGCGAGCGCGGCTTCCGTGCGCTGGTCGATGACCTCCAGTGCCAGTTCCGCCTCCGCCGCGACGCGGCGGATGAACTCCAGCCCGTTGGTGGCGGCGCGGCAGGCTTCGGTGGTGACGAGCCGGGCGCGGGTGACGCCGCGATTCGCCATCTTGCCGCGGCAGATCTTCAGCGCCTCGACGGCGCGGTCCATCGCGGCATCGGCGAGGCGGCTGCTCGCGGCCAGGCCCTCGCCGAGGCGCACGATGCGGGAGAAGGCATCGACGACGCGGAAGCCGTGCTGCGCCGGCCGGGCGATCAGCAGGCGGCAATTATTGGTGCCGAGATCGAGCGCCGCATAGGTCGCGGATGGTGGACGCGGGGCAGAGGGCTGCTCGAAGCTCCTGAACGGCGTGACAGACGGAACCGCACCGGCCCGCTGCGGACCGGCGTTGCTTCTTTGCGGAGGCGCCACTGACGTGACGTCCCGTTGTTGCCGGTCCTCGACCGCCACCGATCCCAATCCCTCAACCTGCCCTATGCCCTGGAGCACGGACAGGGGCCGCAACACGGCGCGGCCCTGCTTCGTGATCAAGCTAACTACAGGGCAGACGACATGCCAAGCAGAACCTTGCCCGCTGGGAGACTTGCCGGACACCGGACCGCTTGCGCGGGAACCGGCTGATCGGCCAGTCTCCGCCGGCTTGACGCAAGACAGGGCAGGGAACCGACATGGCCGCCAGACATATCCTCGCCATCGACCAGGGCACGACCTCCTCGCGGGCGATCCTGTTCGATGCGTCGCTCGGCGTGGTGGCCAGCGCCCAACGCGAGTTCCCGCAGCATTTCCCGGCCTCGGGCTGGGTCGAGCACGAGCCGGAGGATATCTGGGACAGCGTGCTCGCGACGGCGAGGGAGGCCCTTGCCAAGGGCGGCGCGAGCGCCGCGGACATCGCCGGCATCGGCATCACCAACCAGCGCGAGACGACACTGATCTGGGACCGCCGGACGGGCCGGGCCATCCACCGCGCCATCGTCTGGCAGGACCGGCGCACGGCGCAGGCCTGCGCGGCGCTCGTCGCTGCCGGTCATGAAGAGCTTGTCGCGGAGCGGACCGGCCTGCGCATCGATCCCTATTTCTCCGCCACCAAGATTGCCTGGCTGCTCGATAACGTTCCAGGAGCCCGGCGCCGGGCGGAAGCGGGCGAGCTTGCCTTCGGTACGGTCGACTGCTTCCTGCTCTGGCGGCTGACCGGCGGGGCCGTGCATGCGACCGATGCGACCAATGCCGCACGCACCATGCTGTTCGACATCGGCCGCGGCATCTGGGATTCCGATCTGCTCGACCTGTTCGGCATTCCGGCAGCGCTGCTGCCTGAAGTGCGCGACTGCGCCGCGCATTTCGGCGATACCGCGCCGGAGCTTTTCGGGGCGCCGATCGCTGTGCGCGGCATTGCCGGGGACCAGCAGGCGGCGACGATCGGGCAGGCCTGTTTCTCGCCCGGCATGGTGAAATCGACCTACGGCACCGGCTGTTTCGCCCTGCTCAACACGGGCGACACGCCGGTGCGCTCGAAACATCGCCTGCTCAGCACCGTCGCCTACCAACTCGACGGCCAGCGGACCTACGCGCTGGAGGGCTCGATCTTCATCGCCGGTGCCGCCGTGCAATGGCTGCGCGACGGGCTCGGCATCATCGAGAAGGCGAGCGAGACCGGGCCGTTGGCAGAGGCCGCCGATCCCGAGCAGGACGTCTATCTGGTGCCGGCTTTCGTGGGCTTGGGCGCCCCGCATTGGGACGCGCATGCGCGCGGCGCTCTATTCGGACTGACCCGCAATTCCGGGCCGCGCGAGTTCGCACGCGCCGCGCTGGAAAGCGTCTGCTATCAGACGCTCGACCTTGTCGAGGCGATGCGGGCCGACTGGCCGGACGCCGGCGCGGGCAAGCAGTCGGTGCTGCGGGTCGACGGCGGCATGGTCGCCTCAGACTGGACGATGCAGCGGCTCGCCGACATCCTCGACCTGCCCGTCGACAGGCCGACTGTGCTGGAGACGACGGCGCTCGGCGCGGCCTATCTCGCCGGGCTCGATGCCGGCCTGCTGCCGGAGCCCGATCGATTCGCCGACATGTGGCGGCTGGAACGGCGCTTCTCGCCGGCCATGGCCGCCAGCGAGCGCAAGCGCAAGGTCGCCGGCTGGCGCGATAGCGTCAGGCGGACGCTGAGCTCAACCTGAGAAGGGCAGCCAGCGCCGCTCAGCCGAGGACGCCACGGCGCATTCGATGAAGCGCACGCCGCGCGCGCCGTCGCCGACCGTCGGATAGTCCGCGTCGAGCGGGTCGACTGTCGCGCCGGCCTTGCGCGCCCGGATATCGGCGAAGACGCCGCGATAGATATTGGCGAAGGCCTCGATGAAGCCTTCGGGGTGGCCCGCCGGAATGCGCCCGGCGCGGCGCGCCGATTCGCAGAGCCAGGGCGAGGCGCGCGTGAAGATCTCGGTCGGCCCCTCGCGGCGGTGATGGACGAGCCGGTTCGGCTCCTCCTGCCGCCATTCCAGCGTGCCGTTCTCGCCGGAGACGCGCAGGCGCAGATCGTTCTCCAGCCCGGCATTGATCTGCGAGGCCACGAGGACGCCGCGTGCGCCACCCTTGAAGCGCAGCAGCATGCTGGCATCGTCATCGAGCGCACGGCCGTGCACAAGCGCGCCGAGATCGGCGACGAGCTCCTCGATCTGCAGTCCGGTCACAGTCGAGACGAGGTTCTCGGCGTGGGAGCCGATATCGCCGAGCGCACCGGCGATGCCGCTGCGGGCCGGGTCGGTGCGCCAGCTCGCCTGCTTGTTGCCGGTCGCCTCAAGCGCGGTCGCGAGCCAGCCCTGATTATACTCGACCACGACCTTGCGGATGGCGCCGAGTGCGCCCGAGCGCACCATCTCGCGCGCCTGACGGACCATGGGATAGCCGGTGTAGTTATAGGTGACCCCGAAGACGGTGGCTTGGCGGGCGACCGTCTCGACCAGCGTCCCGGCCTGCTGGCTGGTATGGGTCAGTGGCTTGTCGCAGACGACGTGGAAGCCGGCCTCCGCAAAGGCCTGCGCGATCGGGAAATGCGTGTCAGTGGGTGTGACGATCACGACGAGATCGATGCGCTCGGTTGCAGGGCGGGCGAGCTCGGCTTCGAGCAGGGCCTGCCAGCTTGCATGATTATGCGCATCGGCGATGCCCAGCGCACGGCCGGATTCACGGGCGCGCTCGGGCGTCGAGGAAAGGGCGCCCGCAGCCAGCTCCGCCTGCCCGTCGAGCGCGATGGCATGGCGGTGCACGGCGCCGATGAAGGCATCGCGGCCGCCGCCGATCATGGCATAGCGCAGCCTTGGCGCGGGTTCGTCGTTCATCGCGTGACCTGATGTTCTTGGAGATGCGGCCGCCGCCGGAGCGGCGGCCGGAGGATGCTGCCGCTCAGAACGGCGAGTCGGGGTGGTAGAACTCCTTGGCGTTGCTCTTGTCGATCAGCACCGAGGGGATGATCGTGGTCGCCGGCAGCTTCTCGCCTTTCAGGCGGGCTTCCGCCGTCAACTTGATCGATTCATAGATGAATTTCGGGGAGTAGCTGACATTGGCCTGGATGCGCGGATCCTTGCCGTCGAGGATGATCTTGACCATGTCCTTGGCCCCGGCACCGCCGAAGATCACCTTGATGTCCTTGCGCCCGGCCTGGTCGATAGCGCGGATCGCGCCGAAGGCCATGTCGTCATCGGCGGCCCAGAAGGCGTCGATATCCTTGAAGCGGGTGAGGAAATCCTGCGTGACCTTGTAGGCGTCGTCGCGGTTCCAGTTGGCGTATTTGGCGTCGAGCAGCTTGATGTCGGGATGGCCCTTCAGCACGGCGTTGAAGGCGTCCATGCGCTCGTTGTCGAGCGTGGTCGGGATGCCGCGGAGCGCCACGACATTGCCTTTGCCGCCGAGCGTCTTGGCGATGTACTCGGCCGGAATCCTGCCGAAGGCGGTGTTGTCGCCGGCGACATAGGCATCCTGCGCCGAGGTGTCGGTCAGGCCGCGGTCGACCACGGTCACATAGGCGCCCTTCGCCTTCACATTGGCGACCGGCCGGGTCAGCGCCGCCGATTCGAAGGGGAAGACGACGAGCGCGTTGATCTTGGTGACCGTGCTCAGGTCCTGGAGCTGGTTGGCCTGCTCGACGGCGTTGGCGGCGGTGCGGATGGTAATCTTGAGGTCCTTGTGCTTGGCCTCGAGATCCTTCTTCGCCTGGTTCGCCCAGTAGTTGATGCCGCCCATGAAGCTGTGCGTCGCGGCGGGAATGGAAACGCCGAGATTGACGGGCTCGGCTGCCGCGCTCGTCGCGGCGAAGGCGAGGCCCGCGGCGGTGGCGAGCATGAGGCTGCGTCTGGTCTGCGTGGACATCGCTTCTCTCCCTGGTTGACCGCCTTCAGCGGCGGCCTTTCTGCAAAAACGCGACGGTGATGATGACGAAGCCCTGCACGGCGGCGTTGAGATAGACGCTGATCAGGCTCGTCAGGTTGAGGATGTTGCTGATCACCGAGAGCAGGATCGCGCCAATGACCGTGCCGGTGATGCTGCCGTGGCCGCCCTTGAGCGCCGCGCCGCCGACGATGACCGCGGCGATGGCCTCAAGCTCCCAGAGCAGGCCGGTCGTCGGCGAGGCCGAGCCCAGGCGCGGCACATAGAGCAGCGTGGCGACGCCGACGCAGAGGCCAAGCAGCATGTAGGTGAGGATCTTGACGCGCTCGACATCGACGGCGGCGTAGCGTGCCACGGTCTCGTTCGAGCCGATCGCCTGGACATGCCGCCCGAAGATCGTGCGGTTCAGGATCAGTGCGCCGAGCAGCGCGACCAGCAGGAAGACCCAGACCGGGATCGGTACGCCGAGGAAGCTGCCGTAATAAACCGGCGCGTAGAGATCGGCCAAGGCGTTGTCGAGGGTGAGCGCTCCACCATCGGCGAAATAGGTGAGGTATGCCCGGTAGATGCCGAGCGTTCCTAAGGTAACGATGAAGGGCTCGATGCGGCCCTTTGCGATCAGGATGCCGTGCAGCAGCCCGAAGATGCCGCCGAGCACGACTGCGAGCGCAGCCCCACCGATCACCGCCATCAGCGGCGAGCCGAAGGCACCGGCCGCCCAGTTGATGAAGAGGATGACGCAGCCGGCGATCAGTGCCGCCATCGAGCCGACCGAGAGGTCGATGCCGCCGAGGATGATGACGAAGCACATGCCGACAGCGATGATGCCGATGAAAGCCGTGCGGGTGAGCACGTTCAGCGCGTTGTCGAGCGTGGCGAAATCGCTGTTCAACGTGGCGCCAGCCGCACAGAGCAGCACGAGGCCGATGATCGGCCCGAAGGCGGCAATGCGGTCGCCGAGCGGGACGGTCGCCTCGCGGGCGCGGGCCTCGGCTCGCTCTGCGGTGTCAGGCTGCGACATGGCGGGTCCCTGTGGCATGGGCGATCATCGTCGCTTCGGTCATCTCGTTGCCCTCGACCGTTGCGACCAGCCGGCCCTCGCGCATCACCGCGACGCGATGGGCGAGGCCGATCAGTTCGATCAGCTCCGAGGAGATGACGATGAGGGCAAGGCCCTGGGCGGCGAGCTTCTGGATCAGGAAATAGATCTCGCGCTTGGCGCCGACATCGACGCCGCGCGTCGGCTCGTCGAGGATCAGTACACGCGGTTCGGGATGCAGCACCTTGGCGAGCGCCAGCTTCTGCTGGTTGCCGCCCGAGAGCGAAGCCGCCTTCATGCCGAGCGCGCCGGCGCGGATGCCGAATTCGCCGACGGCGGCTTCCAGCGCGCGTTGCTCGGCTTCATGATCGAGCAACGGCTTCGCATAACGCTCCAGCGCCATCAGCGTGAGATTGGGGCGCAGCGGGAAGTCGATATGCAGGCCCTTGCCCTTGCGGTCCTCGCTCAGATAGGCGAGCCCGTGTCGGGTGGCCTCGCGCGGCGAACCGAGCTGGATCGGCTTGCCGTCGCGTTTGATCGTGCCGGTGGCCGGCCTCAGGCCGAGTATGCCCTCGAAAAGCTCGGTCCGCCCGGCGCCGACCAGCCCGGCAAAGCCGAGGATTTCGCCCGGCCGTACCGTAAACGAGATGTCGCTGGCCCAGCCCGGCACTGAAAAATTCTCGACCGCCAGGGCCGGCGGCAACGCGGAATCGGCAGCGATCTTCTCGGGAAAGAGATCGGCGATCTCGCGCCCGACCATCATCGTCGCCATGGCGTGACGGGTGAGCGAGGCGGTCGGGGCGCGGCCGACGAAGCGGCCGTCGCGCATGACGATGACCTCGTCGGTGATGCGTTCGACCTCGTCGAGCTTGTGCGAGATGTAGATGACGGTGATGCCCTCGGCCCGCATCCGCTCGATCAAGGCGAAGAGCTTTCCGGCCTCCGACGGCGTCAGTGTGGCGGTCGGCTCGTCCATGATCAGCAGGCGGGCTTTGCGCGACAAAGCCTTGGCGATCTCGACGAGCTGCTTCTCGGCGACGATCAGGCGCCGGACCGGCGTGTCCGGCGAACGCGCCAGCCCGACCTGATCAAGGGCAGCCTGTGCCCCGCTCCGCATCGCTTCTTCATCGAGCAGCCAGCCCTTGCGGCGCTCATGACCGAGGAAGATGTTGCCGGCGATGGTCAAGTCGTCCGCCAGGTTGAATTCCTGGTGGATCAGGACGATGCCTTTCGCCTCGGCTTCGCGCGAACCGGCGAAGGCTGCTGGCTCGCCGTCGATCAGGACGCGCCCCTCGCTCGGCTGCTCGTAGCCGGCAAGGATCTTCATCAGCGTCGACTTGCCGGCGCCGTTCTCGCCGAGGAGGCCGTAGACCTTGCCGGGTTCGAGATCGAAGGAGACGCCATGCAGCACCTCGACCGGGCCGAAGCGCTTGACGATGCCGTCGAAACCGACAGCGAGGCCTGCGGTCTGGCTCATGCCGGGCCTCCCGCACGGAGCGCCTCGCGCATGGCGAGCACGCCGGCGCCGATCAGCCCGGTCTCAGGGCCGAGCGGGGCGGAGGTGATCTCGAGATGGCGCGTCGAGAGGGCGAGCGAGCGCTGGTTCACGCTCTGGCGGATCGCGGCGAGGAACATCGGGCCGATCGCCGAGACGCCGCCGCCGATGAAGATATGCGAGGGATTGTAGAAATTGACGAGTGCTGCCAGCACCTGGCCGATCAGGCGGCCGGAACGGCGCACGATCGCGTCGGCCTCGGCATCGCCGGCGCGGCTGGCGGCGCCGATATCGGCCGCTTCGAGCTGGCCTTTCGTGACGAGGCGGTCTGCCAAAGCGGGGCTGCGGCCGGCTTGGGCCGCTTCCAGCCCCATCGCGACGATGGCGGGGGCGGCGGCCATGGCCTCGACGCAGCCGCGATTGCCGCAGCGGCAGAGTGGGCCTTCGGGGTCGGCGCAGATATGGCCGATATCGCCGGCCGAGCCGTTCGAGCCGCGATAGAGCTCGCCATGGCAGACGATGCCGCAGCCGATGCCGGTGCCGACCTTGATGACGAGGAAGTTCTCGATCTGCTTGCGCTGGCGCCAGAGCACACCGAGCGCCATCAGGTTCACGTCGTTGTCGACGAAGATCGGCGCGTCGGTGATCTCGCGCAGGTCCTCGCGGATGGCGTAGCTGTCCCAGCCCGGCATCAGCGGCGGGTTGACGAGCTGGCCGGCGGCGAAATTGACCGGGCCGGGCACACCGATGCCGACGGCGAGCACACGGTCGGGCGCGATGCCGTTCTGGGCGAGCATCGCCGGCAGGAGGGTGCGCAGGCGCGCCATGATCGGGCCGGGACCGGCCTGCACATCGGCTTCCTGCGCGTGGCGGGCGATGATGCCGAGATCGGGGCGGAGCAGGGCGATGTCGAGGCTGGTCGCGCCGATATCGATGCCGACGAGCACGCCGATGCGGCGATGGACGCAGAGGGTTTCAGGCCGCCGGCCGCCGGTGGAATGCTGGACGCCGGCCTCGTCGAGCAGGCCTTCCTCGATCAGCCCGGCGGCGATCGCGTTGGTCTTGCTGCGCGAGAACTGCAGGCTGTCGGCGAGCGCATGGCGGGCGGCGCCCCCGGACCAGAAGGTGGCCTCGAGCAGCGCGAGCTCGTCCGGGCTCAACCTGTGCCAGGGCAGGGCGATCGCAGCCTCCTGTCGTTTCCCGCTCGGCCTTGTGGTGGCCGTTGCGATGCAGGCTATGGGATGGTCTCGAAACAGCTCAAGACCGAACTTAAGCTCAATTTAGGCAGAAGTTAAATTGAAGGAGAGACGGAGATCGCGCCGCCCCGATCTGGACGACCGGCCGGTCCTCGGGCGAAGCTGTGCCGATCTTATGAAGGAGCAGACGATGCCGGCGACGATGCAGGGCCCCGCGATCTTTCTTGCCCAGTTCGCCGGCGACAAGGCGCCGTTCGACAGCTGGACCGGCATCACGGCCTGGGCGGCCGGGCTCGGCTATCGCGGCGTGCAATTGCCCAGCGGCGACAAGCGCTTCTTCGATCTGGAGAAGGCGGCTGCCTCGCAGGATTATTGCGACGAGATCGCCGGTGTGGCGCGCGAGAACGGCGTCGCGATCACCGAGCTTTCGACCCATATTCAGGGCCAACTCGTCGCGGTTCATCCAGCCTATGATGCCGCCTTCGACGTCTTCGCGCCCGTGGAACTGCGCGGCAAGCCAAAGGAGAGGCAGGCTTGGGCGGTGGAGCAGATGAAGCTCGCCGCGAAAGCCTCGCGCCGGCTCGGGTTGTCGGGCTCGGTCAGCTTCACCGGCGCGCTCGCCTGGCCCTTCCTTTATCCCTGGCCGCAGCGGCCGGTGGGGCTCGTCGAGGAAGCCTTCGGCGAATTGGCACGGCGCTGGCGGCCCATCCTCGATGCCTATGAGGAGCAGGGCGTGGATGTCGGCTTCGAGATCCATCCCGGCGAGGACGTCTTCGACGGCGCCACCTTCGAGCTCTTCCTCGACCGGCTCGGCGGGCACAAGCGCTGCCGGATCAATTACGATCCCTCGCATTTCCTGCTGCAGCAGCTCGATTATCTCGCCTTCATCGACATCTACCACGAGCGCATCAGCGCCTTCCATGTGAAGGATGCCGAGTTCCGCCCGGACGGGCGGCAGGGCGTCTATTCCGGCTTCTCGCCCTGGATCGGCCGGGCCGGGCGCTTCCGCTCGCTCGGCGACGGGCAGGTCGATTTCAAGGCGATCTTCTCCAAGCTCGCGCAATACGACTTCGATGGCTGGGCCGTGCTCGAATGGGAATGCGCGCTGAAGCATCCCGAAGACGGCGCCCGCGAGGGCGCCCGCTTCATCGCCGACCATATCATCCGCGTGACGGAGACCGCCTTCGACGATTTCGCGGGTGGTGGCGATCCGGGGCTGGCGCGGCGGATGCTGGGACTGAGCTAGGACAGGCGCCGGTCGAGCGTCTCGGCGATCCGCTCGACGAGCGCGGCATGGTCCCCCAGCAAGTCCTGCAACGGTCCTATCGGGCGGAAGGCGCGGGAATCCTGCGCCTCCTCGCCCTCGCTTTCCCAGGTCTCGATTGCTTCGTCGGCGGCCGTCAGCCAGGCTTCCAGCGACGCGCCTTCGACAGGTGCGCCAGCTTCCAGAGCAAGGCGCTCCGCGATCCGGCGGCGCAGCGCGTCGCGGGCGGCCCGGAGCGCATCGAGTTCGTCGGTATAGCGCATGGTGAGGCGGCGCCCCGTTCAGTGCACGGTGGCGAGGTCGTCGTCGTCGGGATTGATCAGCCGGTCGAGGCCGAGCTGCTCGACACCATCGGTGAACTCGGCGAAGGCGTCGGCATCGGTGGCGAAGGCGTCCTGCCAGACGGTCGAACCGCCATCCTCGTCGATGAGTTCGAGGGTCCAGCCGTCGGTGCCCTCGATCTTGTAGATTTCCACCCGCACGGTCAGGCCGTCATGGGTGAAGGACTGCGATAGAGGCGAGCGAATGATGTGGGGGAATTCAGTCATCGCGTCAGTCTAGCAGCTTCCTCGGGAGGGCGCAGCCGTTGCCGGCCATTCATTCGGCGGTTGTCGCTGCCGCGGGCTCCGTGCGGCGCCAGCGCCGGACGAGGCGCACGACGCCGACATAGAGCAGCGGCACGAAGAACACGCCAAGGACGGTCGCGGCGATCATGCCGCCCATCACGCCGATGCCGATCGCGTTCTGGCTGCCCGAGCCAGCGCCCGTGGCGACTGCCAAAGGCGTCACGCCGAGCACGAAGGCGAGCGAGGTCATCAGGATCGGCCGCAGGCGCTGGCGGGCCGCCTCCAGCGTCGCCTCGACGAGGCCCTTGCCCTTGGCTTCCTGCTCGATCGCGAACTCAACGATCAGGATCGCGTTCTTGGCTGCCAGGCCGATCGTCGTCAGCAGGCCGACCTTGAAATAGACGTCGTTGGTCTGGCCGAAGAGCGTCGCCGCGAGCAGGGCGCCGAAGATACCGATCGGGACAGACAACATGACGGCGAAGGGGACCGACCAGCTTTCGTAGAGCGCGGCGAGGCAGAGGAACACGACCAGCATCGAGAGGGCGTAGAGCGCTACGGCCTGGCTGCCCGAGAGGCGTTCCTGGAAGGACAGCCCGGTCCATTCATGGCTGAAGCCGTTCGGCAGTTGCGTCATCAGGCGGTCGATCTCGTCCATCGCCGCGCCGGAGCTGACGCCGGCTGCGGCGGCGCCCTGCATCTGGACGGCGGCGGAGCCGTTATAGCGCTCCAGCCGCGGCGAGCCGTAGTCCCAGCGCCCGCTGGAGAAGGCCGAGAACGGCACCATCTCGCCGCCCTGGTTGCGCACATACCACCGCCCGATATCGCCGGGCTGCATGCGGAAGGGGGCATCCGCCTGGACATAGACCGACTTCACCCGGCCACGGTCGATGAAGTCGTTGACATAGGCCGAGCCCCAGGCCGTCGACAGGGTGTTGTTGATGGCGGCGAGCGGCAGGGTCAGCGCGCTCGCCTTCTCCTGGTCGATCTCGACCGCGTATTGCGGCGTATCCTCCTGCCCGTTCGGGCGGGTGCCGGTGAGCTGCTTGCTCTGCGCCGCGAGGCCAAGCAACTGGTTGCGGACCTCCATCAGGCGCGTGTGGCCGGCGCCGGCGATGTCCTGCAGGTAGAAATCGAAGCCTGCGGTGTTGCCGAAGCCCTGGATCGCCGGCGGAGCCAGTGCGTAGACCGTGCCGTCCTTGATCGAGCGGAACGCACCCATGGCGCGGCCGGCGATGGCCTGGGCCGTCGCCTGCTTGCCGACGCGCTCGGCGAAGGGTTTCAGCCTGACGAAGGCGAGGCCGACATTCTGGCCCTGGCCGCCGAAGCCGAAGCCCGCGACCGTCAGCACGCCCTCGACGAGGTCCTTCTCCTTTTCGAGATAATGCTTCTGGACCTCATCGAGCACGCGCAGCGTCCGGTCCTGCGTGGCGCCGACGGGCAGCTGCACGCTGGTCAGCAGGATGCCCTGGTCCTCGTCGGGCAGGAAGGAGGAGGGCATGCGGGCGAAGAGCCAGACCATGCCGCCGGTGATCACCAGGAAGAGGAGCAGGAAGCGCAGCGGCCGCCTGATCATCCCGGCGACGCCGGAGCGGTAGCCGTTGGTGGTGCGCTCGAAATTGCGGTTGAACCAGCCGAAGAAGCCCTTGCGCGGGCCGTGATCGCCGACCGGCTTGAGCAGCGTCGCGCACAGCGCAGGCGTCAGCACCAGCGCGACGACGACGGAGAGCGCCATCGCAGTCACGATCGTCACCGAGAACTGCCGGTAGATCACGCCGACCGAACCGCCGAAGAAGGCCATCGGCACGAACACGGCCGAGAGCACGGTGGCGATGCCGACCAGCGCGCCGGTGATCTCGCCCATCGACTTGATCGTCGCTTCCTTGGGCGAGAGCTTCTCCTCCTGCATCACGCGCTCGACATTCTCGACCACGACGATGGCGTCGTCGACGAGCAGGCCGATGGCGAGCACCATCGCGAACATCGTCAGCGTGTTGATCGAATAGCCGGCGAGCGCCAGCACGCCGAAGGTGCCGAGCAGCACGACCGGCACCGCCAGCATCGGGATGAAGGTCGCGCGCAGGTTCTGCAGGAAGACGTACATCACGATGAAGACGAGGATGATCGCCTCGAACAGCGTGTGCACGACCTTCTCGATCGAGAGCGTCACGAAGGGCGTGGTGTCGTAAGGGTAGGTGACCTCGACGCCTTCCGGCAAGGTCTGCTTCAGGCGCTCGATCGTCGCGGTCACCGCCTTGGCGGTGTCGATCGCATTGGCGCCGGTCGCGAGGCTGATGGCGAGGCCGGTCGTCGGCTGGCCGTTATAGCGCGAGACGGTGTCGTAGCTCTTGGCGCCGAGCTCGACGCGGGCGACGTCGTTCAGCCGGACGATCGAGCCGGAAGCGCCGCTCTTGAGGATGATGTTCTCGAATTGCGAGACCGTCTGGAGCCGCGACAGCGCGGTGACGGTGGCGTTGAGCTGCTGGCCGCTGACCTGGGGCAGGCCGCCGAGCTGGCCGGCCGACACTTGCGTGTTCTGCGCCTCGATCGCCGCGGCGATGTCGGCGGGCATCAGCGCATATTTCCGCAGCTTGTCCGGGTCGAGCCAGATGCGCATGGCGTAACCGGCGCCGAAGAGCTGGGTCGTGCCGACACCCTCGACGCGCTTCAGCGTGTCGTTGAGGGTCGAGTCGACATAGTCGGCGAGGTCCGTTGTCGACATCCGCCCGTCCTTCGAGACGAAGGCGACGACCATCAGGAAGCCGGTGGAGGCCTTGGCGACCGAGATGCCGGTGCTCTGCACCACCGAGGGCAATTGCCGGGTGACGAGCTGCAGCTTGTTCTGCACCTGCATCTGCGCGACGTCGGGATCGGCCTGGCTGTTGAAGGTCAGGGTGATCTGGGCGTTGCCGGTCGAGGTCGAGGTCGCCGTCATGTATTGCAGGTTGTCGAGGCCGGTCATGCCCTGCTCGATGACCTTGGTCACCGAGTTCTCGACGGTCTGCGCGTCGGCGCCGGGATAGTTGGCGCTGATCTGGACGGTCGTCGGCGCGATCTGCGGATATTGCGAGATCGGCAGGGTACGCAGGGCGAGCAGGCCCGCCAGCATGATGACGATGGCGACGACCCAGGCGAAGATCGGCCGTTCAATGAAGAAGCGCGACATGGGGTCAGTTCTTCGCCGTGTTGCCGGCCGGCAGTTCGGCCCGGCGATTGGCTGATTTCAGCTCGCCGGTGGCCTCGTCGACGCTGACCTCGTTCGCCGTCACGGTCTGTCCCGGCCGCACGAGCTGGCCGCCCTCGACGATGATGCGCTCGCCGTCCTTGACGCCGCTGTCGACCAGCCAGTTGTTGCCGATATTGCGGCGGGTCACCAGCACCCGCTCCTCGACCTTGCCTTCGGCCGAGACGAATTTCGCGGTCGCCTCGCCCTTGGTGTTGCGCCCGACGGCGCGCTGGGGCAGCAGGAAATTGTTCTCGGCGATGCCTTCCTGGATTTCCGCCCGCACGAACATGCCGGGCAGCAGCAGCCGCTCCGGATTGGGGAACTCGGCGCGGACGCTGAAGGTGCCGGTGGTCTCGTTGATGTTCGCCTCGGCGAATTCGAGCTTGCCGGATTGCGCATAGGCGTCGCCGGTATCGAGCTTGAGCTTCACCGCGACATTCGGGCCGGTGAATTTCAGGCGTCCCGAGGCGATGTCGCTGCGGAATTTCAGCAGGTTGGTGCTCGACTGGGTGACGTCGACATTGATCGGGTCGAGCTTGCGGATCGTGGTCAACACCGCCGCCTGGTTGGCGGTGACCAGCGCGCCCTGGGTCAGTGCCGACTTGTCGATGCGCCCGTCGATCGGCGCCGTCACCTTGGTATAGGCGAGGTTGATCCGGGCGGCCTCGACATTGGCTTTGGCGGCCGCGACATCGGCCTGGGCCTGGCCTAGCGTCGCGGCAGCGTCGTCGGCGTCCTGCTTGCTGCCGGCGTTGCGCTGGAGCAGTTCGCGATAGCGATCGGCCCGCACCTGCGCATTGGCGACGGCGGCCTCGGCCTTGTGCTGGGCGGCGACGGCGCTGTCGAGAGCGGCCTGATAAGGGGAGGGGTCGATCTCGTAGAGCACGTCGCCGGTCTTGACCTCGCTGCCCTCGCGGAAAAGCCGCGACTTGATGATGCCGTTCACCTGCGGCCGGATCTCGGCGATCAGGCTGGCGGAGACGCGACCGGGCAGCTCGGCCGTGATCGCCACGGGCTGCGGATGCAATGTGACGACGCTGACCTGGATCTGCGGCTGCGGCGGGGGTGCCGCCGCCTTCTCGGAATTGCAGGCGGCCAGCACCGCTGCGAGGAGCAGCGCGCTCGGTAAGGCGTGGCGGGAAGAGGAAGGAGCGCGCTCGGCCGGCATGCGGGATCTCTTTTTGGAAACTGAAGGGTTTCTTATCTCTTGATTTCCGCCACTGTCAAACCCAAGAATGCGGCTTGATGACGGACATGATCGAGACAAGCTGCGAAATGAGCGAAAAATCCGCGTCGACCCGGGCGCGCGGACGCCCGAAGACGCGTTCCGACGAGGCCGAGCGGCAGCGAATCGTGCAATCCGCCCGCGACCTGTTCCTCGATGCCGGCTATGGCGCCACGACGATGGATGCGGTTGCGGCGCGCTGCGGCGTCTCGAAGCGGACGCTCTACCGGCTGTTTCCGGCCAAGACCGACCTCTTCCGCGTGATGGTGGCCGATCACCGGCGCTCGATGCTGGCGCTGCCGCGCGATCCCGACGAGGACCTGCCGCTGCCGGATGCGCTGGCTGCGATCTTCCGGCTCGATATCGACGAGATCGACAATCGCGAGCGGCTGGCCTTCGTCAGGCTCGTCCTCGCCGATTCCGACCGTTTCAGCGAGATCGGGGAGATGATCGTGCAGGAGGGCTCCGAACCGGCCCTGCGGCTTCTGGAGGACTGGCTCGTCGCTCAGCGGGCGAAGGGCAGGCTTCGCGCCTTTCCGGCCGATGCGCTGGCCCGGATGCTGATGGACATGATCTTCTCCGTGCTGATCAAGCGCTTTCCCGGCGACCGGCTGCTGACGGTCGAGGAGCGCGCGCGTCACGCGCGGCTTTGCCTCGACGTGTTCCTGGAGGGCGCCGCGGCGGCGGTTTCATGACCGAAAGGGAAGCGCCCTGCGACCGGTGATCGATGCACGCCGAAAGCGCCTGTTGAGCCGCTTGAAAATGGTGATTTCGGCTTGGCCGAGCCACGCGAGTGGCTGGGGGACTAGGATTCGAACCTAGACAACCAGAGTCAGAGTCTGGGGTCCTACCGTTAGACGATCCCCCAACGACAGGGCGCTTTGGGCCGCGCCGCGTTGGTGAGCCGGGGTCTAATCAATGCGATCCGGCTTGGCAAGAGCAGAATTCATCGTCTCTGCGAAACGATCACCGGAAAAGGGCTTCTCGCGTCCGCCTCGGGAGAATTCGCGGGTTTTCGGTTGCGGGCAGCGAGAGGCCATCGCAGGGCTTCCGTTGGGGACCTCCGGTCATCGACCGATAGGGCCAGGTGGAGAGGCTTGCGCCTCCCGCTGCAGCCTCGCCCGCCCGCTCGGTCCCTCGCTACCCCGGCTTGCGTTTCCGGCCTGCGCAAGACGCATGCGAACCGCCTTGCGTGGCAAGGGCTTCTTCGGTGAACATCGCCCCATGAAACAGCAAGATTCCGCCGCCGCGCTCTCCGTCTGGGTCGCGCTCGAAAGTCCCACCAGCCATCCAGCCGGCGTGAACGGCATGATGGACCTTGTCCAGAAAGATGTTGCGGGGCTGCCGATCGCGGTCGAGCGCATTCCTGGCCGCGACGGCCTCGGCGATATGGTCGTGCTGCGCGCCGGGCTCGACAACGGCCAGCCCGCCGTCGCGGTGATGTCGCATCTCGACACGGTGCATCCGGTGGGGACCAGCGCCAAGGAACTGCCCGTCAGGGTCGATGGCGATCGGCTCTACGGTCCCGGCGTCTACGACATGAAGGGCGGCGCCTGGCTCGCCCTGCAGGCCTTCAAGCAGGTCGCGGCGGCCGGTTCGGCCAAGCGGCCGATGGTCTTCCTGTTCACGCCCGACGAGGAGATCGGTTCGCCGACCAGCCGGGGGCTGATCGAGGAGATCGGCCGGGGATCGAAGGCGGTGCTGGTCACCGAGCCGGCCCGTGAGGGCGGCAAGATCGTCACCGCGCGCAAGGGCGTCGGCCGGTTCGACGTGAGGCTGGAAGGCCGGCCGGCCCATGCCGGCTCGCGCCATGCCGATGGGCGCAGCGCCATCCGCGAGGCGGCGCACCAGATTCTTGCCGTCGAGGGCATGACCGATTACGCACGCGGCATCACGACGAGCGTCGCGCTGGTCGGTGGCGGCACGGCGGCCAACGTCATCCCGCAACACGCCTGGTTCAGCGTCGATTGCCGCGTCACCACGCTCCCCGACGGCACGATGATGGAGAATCGCATCCTCAGCCTGAAGCCGCATGATCCCGATGTCGCGCTGCGCATCACCGGCGGCATGAACCGGCCGCCCTATGAGAAGTCGGCCGCGGTGGCGGAGCTGTTCGCGCTGGCCCGCAAGGTTGCCGCTGACGCTGGCTTCGACCTGCAGGATTGCCCGATGACCGGCGGCGGCTCGGACGGCAACTTCACCGCGGCGCTCGGCGTGCCCACCCTGGACGGGCTCGGCATCGATGGCGATGGCGCGCATACGCTGCAGGAATACGGGCTGATCTCGTCGATCGCGCCGCGCCAGGCGCTGATCAAGGGCTTGCTGGAGACGATCTGAAGCGCCGTGGCGCTTTCCAGGAACGCGCTGTCATCCCGGGCGACCGTAGGGAGACCCGGGATCCATGCCTGAACCTTTCCTGGAAGCGCTCCGGCATGGATCCCGGGTCTGCGCTTCGCTCCGCCCGGGATGACCCGCGCTTCAGGTTTGAAGGAACAGCAATGCAAAAAAGCCCCTCGCGATGCGGGGGGCTTTGTCGTTTCGGAACTGCATGAAGCCTCAGGCTTCCGGCTCGCCCATGCCGCCGGCGGCGAGGAATTTCTCGAGCCAGTGGATGTTGTAGTCGCCGTTCAGGATGTCCGGGTTGCGCACCAGCGTGCGGAACAGCGGCAGCGTCGTGTCGACGCCGTCGACGACGAACTCGTCGAGCGAGCGGCGCAGGCGCATCAGGCACTCGTCGCGGTTGCGGCCGTGGACGATTAGCTTGCCGACCAGCGAATCGTAATGCGGCGGGATCGTGTAGCCCTGATAGGCGGCGGAATCGACACGCACGCCAAGGCCGCCCGGCGTGTGGAACGAGGCGATCTTCCCGGGCGAGGGGCGGAAGGTCGCGTGATGCTCGGCATTGACCCGGCATTCGATGGCGTGGCCCTCGATGACGATGTCCGATTGCTTGAGCGAGAGCGGCGCGCCGGCGGCGATGCGGATCTGCTCGTTGACGAGGTCGATCCCGGTGATCATCTCGGTGACTGGATGCTCGACCTGGATGCGTGTGTTCATCTCGATGAAGTAGAACTCGCCGTCTTCGTAGAGGAACTCGATCGTGCCGGCGCCGCGATACTGCAATTCGCGCATCGCCTTGGCACAGACCTCGCCGATGCGGTCGCGCTCGCCCGCATTGAGGGCAGGTGAGGGGCCTTCCTCCCAGACCTTCTGGTGGCGCCGCTGCAGCGAGCAGTCGCGCTCGCCGAGATGGATCGCATGGCCGCGACCGTCGCCGAGCACCTGGATCTCGATATGGCGCGGCTTCTCGAGATATTTCTCGATATAGACGGCGTCGTCGCCGAAATTGGCCTTGGCTTCGCTGCGGGCGGTGGAGAGCAGCACGGACAGTTCATCCTCGCTGCGAACGACCTTCATGCCCTTGCCGCCGCCGCCTGAAGCGGCCTTGATGATCACCGGGAAGCCGATCTCCCGGATGATCTTCAGTGCCTCCTGGTCATCCGCGACGCCGCCTTCGGAGCCCGGCACGCAGGGAATGCCGAGGCGCTTGGCGGTACGCTTGGCCTCGATCTTGTCGCCCATGCTGCGGATATGCTCGGCCTTGGGGCCGATGAAGGCGATGTTGTGCTGCTCCAGAATCTCGGCGAAGCGGGCGTTCTCCGAGAGGAAGCCGTAGCCGGGATGGACCGCATCGGCGCCGGTGATCTCGCAGGCCGCGATCAGGGCGGGGATGTTGAGATAGCTCTCGCGGGCCGGCGGCGGGCCGATGCAGACGCTCTCGTCGGCGAGGCGCACATGCATGGCGTTGGCGTCGGCGGTGGAATGCACCGCGACGGTTGCGATACCGAGCTCCTTGGCGGCGCGCAGCACGCGCAGCGCGATCTCTCCACGGTTGGCGATCAGGATCTTGTCGAACATCTTGAAACCCAAATCGGACCCGACGGCGCGCGGCGCCACGCTCACTCGATCACCAGCAGCGGCTCACCGTATTCCACCGGCTGGCCGTCCTCGACCATGATGGCCGTGACCTTGCCGGCGCGGGGCGCGACGATGTCGTTGAAGGTCTTCATCGCCTCGACAAGCAGGATGCGCTCACCCTGCTTCACGACGCTGCCCACCTCGACGAAGGGCTTGGCATCGGGCGAGGGCCGGCGATAGGCGGTGCCGACCATCGGGGAGGGCACGGCGCCGGGATGGGCGGCGGTCGGCTTGGCCTCGGCCGAGGCGGACGCTGCGACCGGAGCCGGCATCGCCATCGCCGGAGCGGCGACGGCGGCCGGGACCTGGACGGTCGCGGTGATGTTGCGGGCAACGCGGACGCGCAGATCGCCCTTCTCGACCTCGATCTCGGTGAGATCAGTCTGGTTCAGAAGCTCGGCGAGCTCGCGGACAAGTTCGGGGTCGATCGGGCTCTTGGTCGCCATGGCGGGTATCACCGTCTTCTTCGGATATTCGGATGGGAGCGGCGGCCTTAGCCGCCTCCCGTTCAATGGGCTTCAGGCGGCTTTCGCCGCCCGCTTTTCCAGCAGCGGCACGATCGCGTCGAAAGCCAGGTCATAGCTCGCGACGCCGAAGCCGCAGATCACCCCGACGCAAACCGGCGCCATGTAGGAATGGTGCCGGAATTCCTCGCGCGCATGTACGTTCGAAATATGGACCTCGATCGCCAGTGCATCGACGCCCTTGATCGCGTCGCGCAGGGCGACCGACGTATGGGTATAGGCGCCCGCGTTGATGACGACGCCGGCGCCGGCCAGCCCCGCTTGCTGGATGAAGGTGACGAGCTCGCCCTCGAAATTGGTCTGGCGGAAGGTCAGCTCCACGCCGGCCGCCTCGGCCCTGCGGCGCAAACGTTCCTCGACGCCGGCCAGCGTGACCGCGCCATAGGTTCCGGGCTCGCGGGTTCCGAGCAGGTTGAGGTTGGGTCCGTTCAGGACGTGGACGGCGACCATCGGGGGCGTTGATTCCGGCACCGCGCGCGGGCGGCAGGAGCCGCCCTCATAAACGTTGAAAGCCGGCAGGGGAAGCCTGAAGCACCCTGCCGGCCCACTGGATCATATTGAAATGGCTGATCAGCCGGCGCAGTCGGTCTTGCCGCAGCGGCGCACGGAATCGATCTTCGCCTTGAGGGCGGCCTGGCCGACCGCGCCGAAGACGATCTCGTCGCCGATGATGAAGGCGGGCGTGCCGGTGAGGCCGAGACGGTCACCGAGCGCGACGGTGTCGGCGATCGCGGCCTTGGTGGCGGGAGCCTCGATGTCCTTCTTCAACTGGGCGAGATCGGCACCGGCCTCCTTGGCGATCTCGAGTGCCTTGGCGGCGTTGACCTTGCCCTTCACGGCCATCAGCTTGTTGTGGAACTCGAAATATTTCGGGCCCTGGAGCTGGTTCTTCGCGGCGACGGCGACGCGGCTGGCCTCGACCGAATCAGGGCCGAGGATCGGGAAGTCCTTGAGCACGACGCGCAGCTTCGGATCGGCCTTGGAGAGCGCGGTAACGTCCTCCATCGCCCTTTTGCAGAAGCCGCAATTGTAATCCATGAACTCGACCAGGGTGATGTCGCCCTCGGGATTGCCGATGATGACCGAGGTCGCGGGATCGGTGATGCGGGCCTTCTCGGCGGCGACCGCATTGCGCTGGGCATCGGCCTGGGCGACCGTGTTGCGCCGCTCCAGCTCGATCAGGGCGTCCTGGATGATCTCGGGGTTCTTCAGGATCGTCTCGCGGATCAGGTCGGTCACCGCCTTGCGCTGCTCGGGCGAGAGCGGCTGGCCCTGCGCCATGGCCGGCGCGGCAGAGGCCGCGAGCCAGAGGCTCAGCGCGACGGCGGCAGGCCGCAGGCAGGCGCGTGCCAAGCTGGTCAGGGTCGGGAAAGCCATCTCGTCATCCTTTCAGAGCCGCCGGCCTGGATTACGCCGGCGGAAGCAATGCGTCTGGGCGCGAGCTTGTGGGTCCTCGCGGGGTGAAGGTCAAATCACAGCTCTGCCAGCGGTCGCGGCCGATGGTTGCAGGCCGCCTTCGGCTCGGCTACGCGATCACGCCTCCTCGCGAACCCGGACAAGCCGATGTCGAAGCCCCTGATCGTGCCCGCCGCCTTGCCCGCCCTGGCCGAACGCGCCGAGCGCGTCGCGCCCTTCATCGTCATGGATGTGATGAACCAGGCGGCAGCGATCGAGCGCCGCGGTGGCTCGGTCGTGCATATGGAGGTCGGACAGCCCTCGGCGCCGACGCCGGCCACGATCCGCGCGGCCGCCAGCCGGGCGCTGGAACACGGCCGGATCGGATATACGCAGGCGCTCGGCACGGATTCGCTGAGGGATCGCATCGCGCGCCACTATCAGGATGCTTATGGCGTCGCGGTGGCGGCCGAGCGCGTCGTCGTGACGACGGGTTCGTCCGGCGGTTTCATCCTCGCCTTCCTCGCCTGCTTTCAGCCGGGCGCGCGGATCGCGATCACGGCGCCGGGCTATCCGGCCTATCGCAACATCCTGATCGCGCTCGGGCTGGAGCCGGTGGCGATCGAGGTCGGCCCCGAGACGCGCTTCGCCCTGACGCCGGACCTGATCGAGCGCGCCCATCGCGAAAAGCCGCTTGCCGGGGTGCTGACGATGAGCCCGGCCAACCCGACCGGCGTGGTGATGACGCCTGAAGCCATTGCCGATGTCGCGGCCTGCTGCCGCAAGCTTGGGCTCTGGTACATCTCGGACGAGATCTATCACGGGTTGACCTACGAGACGCCGGCGACGACGGCGCTCGCCGCCGACCCCGACGCGATCGTCGTCAACTCGTTCTCCAAGTATTATTGCATGACCGGCTGGCGCGTCGGCTGGCTCGTGGTGCCGCAGCGTCTCGTGCGCACGATCGAACGGCTGCAGCAGAATTTCTCGATCTCGGTGCCGTATCTCAGCCAGGTGGCGGGCGAGGCGGCTTTCGACGCGACCGCGGAATGCGAGGCGATCAAGGCCGGCTATGCCGCCAACCGCAGCTTCCTGCTGAAGGCATTGCCGGAGATCGGTCTCGGCGATTTCCTGCCGGTGGATGGGGCCTTCTACATCTATCTCGACATCGGCCGGCACTCGAACGATTCCATGGCCTTCTGCCGCAGCGTCCTCGAAGAGGCCGGCGTCGCAATCACGCCCGGGCTCGATTTCGACGAGGCCCGCGGGGCGCGCACGATTAGGCTCTCCTTCGCCGGTTCGCTCAGTGAATGCGAGGAGGCGGTGACGCGCATCGGCGCCTGGATGAAAAAGCGCTGAGCGACGGCGCGCGCGGCCTCGGAAACCGCTTGCCAGATTTCAGGGAAGCCTCACATTCTGCCGCCGTGGGATAGCGTGGAGGCTTGTCATGAACGTCGCTGCACCGGGCGCATCCGTCCCGCGGCGAAGCGTTATCCGATGGGCCGTTCTTCTCGGCTGGCTGGCGCTTGCTTTCGCATTCCTGTCACCGATCACTCCCGCTTCGGCTCAGGGCCAATCCTCGGTCGTTCTCAACCTGCGCGGCGACGAGACACCCGAGACGATCCGCAAGATGGTCGATGCCCTGTCCGTTCCGGGGCGGCAGGTCGAGATCAGGGTCGGCGGCGCCGCTACGGCCACGCCCGTTACGACAGCGCCAGCGGAGCCCGCCGGCAAGGCAAAGCCCGCCGCTCAGCCCGCGCCCGCTCCGTCGATGGCGGACGAGGAGGGCTTCCAGGCCGAGGTCAGTGCCCTCGTCGACCGCTTTATCGACGGCGTCGAATATGGCGGCGCCTCCATTCCCGCGATCGGCGAATTGCCGGACAGCTGGGGACGTGTCTGGCTGCGCAATCTCAATGGCCGCGAAGGAGCAACCGCCGGCTGGCGCTTTTTCGGAATCATCTGCCTGGCGCTCGCGGCCGCTTTCACCTTCCGGATCGCGAGCGCCCGCTGGTACGCGCGCAAGATGCAGCCTGCGGGGCCGGAGTTCACGCCCCGCCTCATCGCCTCGTCCTGGGGCCTGCTCCAGGATGTCGCGACCATTCTGATCGCTCTGGCTGTGGCGCGGGTCGCCCGCAATGCCTGGCTCCCGGAGAGCGATCTCGCCAATATCGCCCTCACAACCGGCGCGAACGGTGCGGCGATCGGCGCGCTCTATATGGCCGTCGGCCGCTTCCTGCTCGCACCTGGCGCGCCGGAACGGCGGATCATGCCGCTGCCGCGCGCCGAGGTGCATTTCCGGCGGCTCGTCGTCTACGCGATCCTGACGCCGCTGATCGTGACTGGCATCCTGCTCTCCCATCACGTCAGCGCGGGGCCGCGGCCCGTGACGGGGCTGATTGCGCTGACAGGCCTTCTCATCACGCTGTTCAAGATCTGGTGGTTCCATGACGGGCGGCACGATCTGGCCGCGCTGGTCTTGTCGGGTTCCTCCGAACCGGGCCCGATCCGGCGGCTGATTGCGAGCGGTACGGCCTGGTTCTACATCGCCACGACGGCCTTGTTGTGGATGGTCAGCAGCGCCGCCGCGATGATGTCGAATGGCGGGCGCTGGGCCGAGGCCTCGGCGATGACGCAGGTGGCGATCGTCCTGATCCCGATCCTTGCCGTCGGCGTTGCCAGCCTGCTGCGCTGCCATGCGATGCGGCGCGAGGCGGAGCAAGGTGTCACCCCGATGACGCGCGCAAGTGGCGCGGCCCTGCGTGCGGCGGCTGTCGGCGTGCTATGGGCCGCCGGCTTCTTCGTGCTGTCGCGCCTCTGGGCCGGCTTGCTGCTCGGCGTCAGTTCGGCACAGTTCGCCGCCGTGATGCGCCAGACGGCCGGTGTCGCGATCTTCGCCTTCGTCGGCTGGGTCGCGCTGGTCTTCCTGCATGCATTCTTCGACGCCTATACGCCGCGGCGACACGTCGTCGGACCCGGCGACGAGGACGTTCCGCATGAGGAGAGCGTGCCGAGCCGGCTGGCGACGGTGCTGCCGGTCTTGCGCGGCGTCGTTCTGGGCGCGGTGCTCGGCCTCACCATCCTCATCGTGCTGTCGCGGCTGGGCGTCGATATCGGCCCGCTGCTCGCCGGCTTTGGCATCCTCGGTCTCGCCCTCTCCTTCGGCTCCCAGGCGCTGGTGCGCGACATCGTCTCGGGCGTGTTCTTCATGCTCGAGGATGCGTTCCGGGTCGGAGAATATGTCGATACCGGCCGGCTCAAGGGCACCGTCGAGAAGATTTCGCTGCGCTCGATGCAGTTGCGCCACCAGAGCGGTCAGATCCACACCGTGCCCTTCGGCCAGGTCCAGTCACTGACCAATGCCAGCCGCGACTGGGCGACCATCAAGTTCAATGTCCGCCTCGACCATTCCGCCGATATCGAGCAGGCGCGCAAAGCGATCAAGAAGACCGGCATCGCGCTGATGGAGGACCCCGAGTACGGGCCGCATTTCATCGCCCCGCTGAAGATGCAGGGCGTCGCCGACATCACCGACAGCGCTATCGTCATCCGCCTGAAATTCACCGGAAAGCCGAACCAGTCCTCGATGCTGCAGCGCGAGGCGCTGAAGCGGGTCTACCGCGCCCTGAACGATGCTCGCGTGCCTTTCGCCTCGAATGCGGTGACCGTGCGCGGCGGCGAGGGCGGCGCCCAGAGCCACGCGGCTGCGGCGATCTCGACCGTGCCGCCGCCGACCCCGCTGGTGCCGGCCGTGGGCTGAGCGGATTTGCCGAACCCGTGAAACGGAAAAGCCCGCTGCGCAATGCAGCGGGCTTCTTTCACGCGTTGGAATTCGGCGGCGCGATCAGGAGCGGCCGGCGAGCCTGTTCCACCAGCCGCCACGCTTCGGCCGGTCCGGGTCCGGCTCGGTCAGCACGACCGCGACGGGCTCCTCGGCAGGTGCACGAACGGGGGCGGGTTCCGGCGCCGGAGCGGGCTCGGCCGGGGCCGCCGCGGTCTCGGGAGCAGCAACCGGCACCTCGGCCTTGGTCTCGACAGGAGCCGGAGCAGCTTCCGCAGCGGCTTCGCCCCCCTCGGTGATCGGCACGACCTTCTTGCGCGAGCGGCTGCGCTTGGGCTTCTCGGCCTCGATCGGAGCAACCTCGGCCGCGACCGTCTCGGTCTTGGCTTCGGTCTCCTTGGCGGCCTCGGCCTTCGGCTTGCGGGCGCGGCTGCGCTTCGGCTTGGCGGGCTCGGCCGCAGGCTCCTCGACGACCGGTTCCGGGGCGACTTCGACCGCGGCTTCGGCAGCCGGGTCGGCCGTGGCCGGGATGGCGGCGTCGTCGCCGTCTTCCTCGCTCTCGTCGCCTTCGTCGTCACCCTGCGCGCCGTCGAGCTGCTGGCCCTGCTCGTCACGCTCGCCGCCACGCCGGCGGCGGCGCCGGCGACGGCGGCGGCGTCCATTCTCGCCCTCGCCACGCTCGGACTGGTCCTGAGCCTCGGCGGCGGCGGTCTCGGTGCCGCCGGTCTCGGCGTCGAGAGCGGCCGCTTCCGCGGCGGCATCCAGCGCCTCGTCGTCGACATCCGACGCGATCGCCTCGGCCTTGAAGCTGGTCGGGACGACGCGCCCCTCATTGCCGACGAATTCGCCGCGCTCGACCTCGAAATAGCGCGTGCCCAGCAGGTTCGCGTCGGTCGAGATCGTGATCGCGATGGCGAAGCGGGTCTCGAGATCGGCGAGATGGGCGCGCTTCTGGTTCAGCACATAGAGCGCCACCTCCGGACGGGTCCGGACGGTGAGATTGTGCGCGGCGCTCTTGATCAGCGTCTCCTCCAGCGCGCGCAGGATCTGCAGCGCGACGGAAGAGGTCGAGCGGATCATGCCGGCGCCGGCGCAGTGCGGGCAGGGCACCGAGGACGATTCGAGCACGCCGGTGCGGATGCGCTGGCGCGACATCTCGAGCAGTCCGAAGGCCGAGATGCGGCCGACCTGGATGCGGGCGCGGTCGTCCTTCAGGCACTCCTTCAGCTTCTTCTCGACGGCGCGGTTGTTGCGGTTCTCCTCCATGTCGATGAAATCGATCACGATGAGGCCGGCGAGGTCGCGCAGGCGCAGCTGGCGGGAGATTTCCTCCGCCGCCTCGAGATTGGTCTTGAGGGCGGTGTCCTCGATATTGTGCTCGCGGGTCGAGCGGCCGGAGTTGATGTCGATCGCGACCAGCGCTTCGGTCTGGTTGATGACGATATAGCCGCCGGATTTCAGCGTGACCGTGTTCGAGAACATCGCGTCGAGCTGGCTCTCGACGCCGAAGGAGGCGAAGAGCGGGGTCTGCTCGCGATAGGCCTTCACGCTCTTGGCCTGGCTCGGCATGAGCATGCGCATGAAGTCCTTGGCCTCGCGATAGGCCTCCTCGCCGGCGACGTGAACCTCGTCGATATCCTTGTTGTAGAGGTCGCGGATCGAGCGCTTGACGAGGTTGCCCTCCTCATAGACCAGCGCCGGAGCGACCGAGGCCAGCGTCAGCTCGCGCACGCTCTCCCACATCCGCATCAGGTATTCGTAGTCGCGCCGGATCTCGACCTTGGTGCGCGAGGCGCCGGCCGTGCGCAGGATCAGGCCCATCCCCTCGGGAACCTCGAGCTCGGTCGCGATCTCCTTGAGGCGCTTGCGGTCCTCGGCATTGGTGATCTTGCGCGAGATGCCGCCGCCCTTGCCGGTGTTGGGCATCAACACCGAATAGCGGCCGGCCAGCGAGAGATAGGTGGTGAGCGCCGCGCCCTTGTTGCCGCGCTCTTCCTTGACGACCTGGACCAGAATGATCTGGCGGCGCTTGATCACCTCCTGGATCTTGTACTGGCGGCGGTGGCTGCGCTGGCGTCGCTCCGGCATGTCGTCGAGGGCGTCGCCGCCGCCGAGCTGCTCGGGAGCCTCTTCGGTCTCCTCGTTGCCGTTCTCGTCGTCGCCGTCGTCCTCGGAGGGCTTGCGGGCTTCGGTGTCCGAGCCCTCCGGCTCTTCGACCGAAACCTCGGTCGCTTCGACGGAGACGGTCTCGTAGGTCAGGGGCGCAGCGTTCGCAGCGGCGTCCTCGGTGGTCGATTCGGCTACGTCAGGAGCAAAGAATTCGCCGAAGGCGGGCGCGCCCTCGTTGACCATGGCGGCTTCCTTGCCGTCGGTCTCGACCTGAACGTCCTCGTCGGTCGCTTCGACTTCCGCCGAAACGGTCTCGTCGGCGGCGGCCTTCTTGGCGCGGTTGTCGCGATCGCCGCGGCGGCCACGGTCGCGGCGACCGCGCTTCTCGCGCTTCTCCTCGTCGCGCTCCTCGTCACGCTCGGCACGGGCCTCGTCGTCGAGCAGCGCCTGCCGGTCGGCGACCGGGATCTGGTAGTAGTCGGGATGGATCTCGGAGAAGGCGAGGAAGCCGTGGCGGTTGCCGCCATACTCGACGAAGGCGGCCTGGAGCGAAGGCTCCACGCGCGTCACCTTGGCGAGATAGATGTTGCCGCGGAGCGGCTTTCGGCTGGCGGATTCGAAATCAAACTCTTCGACGCGGGATCCGCGGACCACCACGACCCGGGTCTCCTCCGGGTGGGTGGCATCGATAAGCATCTTGTTGGCCATAAGACAGTTCCATTGGCGCGGCCGCCGACCGGGGCCGCGCGGCTACGGATGCTAGTCCGCCGCCGCGGGCAGGGGCGCCGCGAAAAGACCGGGATGAGCCGGCGTGTTGCAGGAGGGAGGAAGCGGTCGAGACAGGAAGGCGGCTCGGAACAGCCACCCGGGCACAAAGCCCGGCGCGGTTCCGCAGGTTCGGACGGTTCACCGATGGTGCTAGCGGCGTCTTATGCCCCGTCATCTGTCCTGACCTGCGATGCTCCGGCCGGGCGGCCAGGCGCATCGCGTTTGCACGCTCGCAAGACAGGGCAGGGCGCAGAAAACACGCAATCCCGATGCCAACCGTCTGCGGACGATCCGTTGCGGTCGTCTTGTTGCCGCCACTCCGGTCCGGAGCGGTAGCCCAGCCTGCTTCGGACGCCGACGGATCGCACGATCCGGATGTGTCCCTCGGGCAGGCTGACAAGCAACCTGTTCCATTACAGACAGGTGATAGTGATTTGCAAGTCACATGACGCGTGCATCTCACGCCGCCCTCGGCAGGGCGGTTCACGGTCTCGGGAAGAGATGGTAACGGGCTGTTAGGATTTCAGCCCCGTTATGGTTAAACCCTCGTAACAATAAGCGGGATCTTTCACCTGTTCTCGTGCATCCGCCGCGCCGATTCGAGCCGTTGCGATGCGCCGTGGCGATCCCGGGCGCTGCGGTGCGCGCTCGCCGTCGCATGCCTGCTGGCGACCGGCTTTTCGCCGGCCTGGGCGGAGACGAAGGCCGAGCCGCGGCCGCAGAGCGAGTATCCGGTCGCGACCGACGCCCGTATCGAGCAGAACGGCGAGACCGTAAGCCTTTCGATGATGCTGTCCTCGGCCGTCGCGGTCGATGCCTGGGTGCAGGTCTCTCCGGACCGCGCCATCGTCGAACTGCCCTCGACCAATTTCCAGATCCGGCCTTCGGTAAAGCGCAGCGCCGGCTTCGTCAGCGGCTATCGCTACGGCCTGTTCACCGCCGACAAGGCCCGAATCATCATCGACCTGTCGCATCCCGCCGTCATCGCGAAGGCCGAGGTGAAGACGGTGCGGGGCGGCTTCGGCGAACTGACGATCGAATTGAAGAAGGTCGCGCGGGCGGAGTTCCTGGCCGAGGCCGACAAGGTGCGCAGGCCGGGACCGGTTGCTCCTGCTACGGCGCCCGCAAAGGCTGCCGGCGAGACGCGCCGCACCATCGTGATCGATCCCGGCCATGGCGGTATCGATCCGGGTGCGACGGTCGCTGCCATCGCCGAGAAGGTGGTGGTTCTCGCCTTCGGCAAGGCACTCAAGGAGCAGCTCGAGGCCAGCGGCCGCTATCGCGTCGTCATGACCCGCGACGACGACCGTTTCGTCTCGCTCGGCGATCGCGTGCAGATCGGGCGCGGCGAGCAGGCCGACCTGTTCGTCTCGATCCATGCCGATTCGCTGACCCAGGCCCAGGAGGTCCGCGGCGCCACCGTCTATACCCGCTCGGAGCGTGCGACGGACGCCGAGGCCGCCCGGCTTGCGGCCAAGGAAAACGAGGCGGATGCCGCCGCAGGACTGGAAACCAGCGAGGAACTGCAGGATGTCGCCGGCATCCTGCAGGATCTCGCCCGGCGCGAGACGCGGACCTTCACCGGTGTCTTCGCGCGCAATCTTGTCGAGAAGCTCGGCGGTTCGATCAAGATGCACAAGGTCCCGCTGCGCTCGGCACGGTTCTGGGTGCTGAGCGCGCCGGATGTGCCGTCGGTGCTGATCGAGCTCGGCTACATGTCGAGCCCGAAGGATGCCGAACTGCTCAATTCGCCGGAATGGCGAGGCAAGGCGGTGACCGCCGTTTCTTCCGCGATCGAGGATTATTTCGCCCGCGAGCGGGCTTCCGTCGGCAAGGCGGCCGAGAACCGGAACTAGTCGCTCCGGTTGCGCCCGGCCGGGATCGGCGGCAGGGATGGGGAAGCGGCCGAATCGTCGGCGGCGTGCCTGCGTAGCGTTCCGAGGACTGCCGGATGGTGCGGAATGTGGTCGCGAAGCCACGGTTCCGCCATCTCCGTCATGTTATAGCTTTGATTTGCGAAGCGCCCCGATCCGGCGCCCGCCGGTGAGAATTACGGGGTCCAGGGCCTGAGATGCGGTTCATTCTGCGAATCTTCGGATGGTTGTTCGCCGCCGGTGCGATCGCTTTCGTGATCGGCGCCGCCATCGCCGGCGGATTGATCTGGCATTACTCGCAAGATCTGCCGGACTATGCCCAGCTCAGGAACTACGAGCCGCCGGTGATGACGCGCGTCCATGCGGGCGACGGCAGCCTGATCGCCGAATATGCGCGCGAACGCCGCCTTTATCTGCCGATCCAGGCCGTGCCGAAGCTGCTCATCGACGCCTATCTCTCGGCCGAGGACAAGAATTTCTACAAGCATATCGGCGTCGATCCGGAAGGTCTGGTTCGTGCCGCGATCTCGAACTTCCGCAACCGAGGCGCGAATCGTCGGCCGCAGGGTGCCTCGACGATCACCCAGCAGGTTGCGAAGAACTTCTTCCTCAGCCCCGAGCAGTCGATCGAACGCAAGATCCGCGAGGCGCTCGTCGCGCTGAAGCTCGAATCGACCTATTCGAAGGACAAGATCCTCGAACTCTACCTGAACGAGATCTATCTCGGCGCCCCGGCGCCGGGGCAGGGCAGCTATGGCATCGCCGCCGCGGCACTGAACTATTTCGGCAAGTCGGTGCATGAGCTGAACCTGCAGGAAGCTGCTTACCTTGCAGCGCTGCCGAAGGCGCCCTCCGACCTCCATCCCTTCCGCAACCGCGACCGCGCGATCGAGCGCCGCAACTACGTCATCGATCGCATGGTCGAGAACGGTTATGCCAAGCGCGAGGCGGGTGAAGAGGCGAAGAAGCAGCCGCTCGGCGTCAACCCGCGCACGGTTTCGCCCAACAACATCGCTGCCGGCTACTTCGCCGAGGAGATCCGGCGCGAATTGCAGGACCGCTACGGCGAGAAGAAGCTGCTCGAAGGCGGCCTCTCGGTCCGCGCCACCGTCGACCCGAAGACCCAGTTGATGGCCCGCAAGGCGCTGGTCGATGGGCTGGTGCGCTTCGACGAGGCACGCGGCTGGCGCGGCGCCATCCAGAAGATCGACCTTGGCGGCCAAGACTGGGGTGCCGTGGTCGGCGAACTGCCGGTGCTCGGCGACGTGGCGCCATGGCGGCTCGCGGTGGTGCTCGACGTCAACGGCGACAGCGCCAAGCTCGGCCTGCATCCGCTGCGCGATACTGCCGGCCATCTCAACAAGGAGCGCCAGATCCTGACGCTCGCCGCCGACGGCATCAAATGGACCCGCCGCGGCCGCATCTCGCAGGTCGTTTCCGTCGGCGACGTCGTCTATGTCGAGCCGATGGAGAGCCGGCCGGGTTATGCGCGGCTGCGGCAATTGCCCGAGGTCAACGGCGCCATCGTCGCGATGGACCCGTTCTCGGGCCGCGTGCTCGCGATGGTCGGCGGCTTCAGCCACGATCAGTCGGAGTTCAACCGCGCGACGCAGGCGCTGCGCCAGCCCGGCTCCTCGTTCAAGCCCTTCGTCTACGCGACCGCTCTCGACAACGGCTACACCCCGTCCAGCATCATCCTGGACGCGCCGATCGAGATCGATCAGGGGGCGGGGCTCGGCATGTGGCGCCCGGAGAACTACGACGGCAAATCGACCGGGCCGCGCACGCTGCGCTACGGCATCCAGTTCTCGAAGAACCTGATGACGGTGCGGCTCGCCAAGGATGTCGGCATGCCGCTGATCGCCGAATATGCACGCCGCTTCGGTGTCTATGACGATCTCCAGCCGGTTCTGTCGATGTCGCTGGGCGCCGGCGAGACGACCGTGATGCGGATGACCGCGGGCTATTCGATGCTGGTCAATGGCGGCAAGCGAATCCGGCCGACCCTGATCGACCGCATCCAGGACCGCTCGGGATCGACGATCTTCCGGCACGACCAGCGGGTCTGCGAGGGCTGCAACGCCGAGAAATGGGCCAACCAGCCGGAGCCGCGCCTGGTAGACAACCGCGAGCAGGTCCTCGACCCGCTGACCGCCTACCAGATGGTCTCGATCCTCGAGGGCGTGGTCAACGCCGGCACGGCGACGGTGGTCAAGTCGGTCGGCAAGCCGCTCGCCGGCAAGACCGGCACGACCAACGATGCCAAGGACGTCTGGTTCGTCGGCTTCTCGCCCGACCTCGCTGTCGGCGTCTATATGGGCTTCGACAAGCCGAAGTCGCTCGGCACCTCGGCGACGGCCGGCCAGTATGCCGCGCCGATCTTCCGCGACTTCATGAGCGCGGCGCTGAAGGACAAGCCGGCGACGCCGTTCCGCGTGCCGGCCGGCATCAAGCTGATCCGCGTCGACCCCCGCACCGGCATGCGCGCCGGCGGCGAGGGCGGCATTCTCGAAGCCTTCAAGCCGGGCACGGCGCCGCCGGACAGCTATTCGGTGATCGGTGCCGCCGGCGATGGCAGCGCGCCGCTCAATGTCGGGCCGGGAGGCGGCGGCCGCGCCGTCGGTTCCGGCACCGGCGGGCTCTACTGAGCTGACAGCAGGTTTTTTGACGCCCGGAGACGACTCCGGGCGTTTTTCCTTTCGGGCCGACGATCATAGTCGCCTCGATCCGGCGAGCTGATGATTGCTGGGGCGTTTACAGCGCCGGCTTTCGCCCCTATCTCAGCGCTCAAGTTCAGCCCACAAGGACGTCCAGACGGAATCATGCGCCCCGAAATCCAGACGCAACTCGATAACGCCAAGCAGTCGATCGGACTGCTGAGGAGGCATCTTTGACTGGGATGTCGCTCAACGCCGCCTAGCGGAACTCAACGCCCTCTCCGAGGGGCCCGATTTCTGGAACGATGCTGAAACCGCGCAGAAGCTGATGCGCGAACGCACCTCGCTGGAAACCCAGATCGAGGGCATCGGCAAGCTCGAGCGCGAGCTCGACGACGCGCTGACGCTGATCGAACTCGGCGAGATGGAGGGCGACGAGGCCACCGTCACCGAGGGCGAGCAGGCGATCAAGGCCGTGCAGGACGAAGCGGCGCGGCTGCAGGTCGAGACCTTGCTTTCGGGCGAGGCCGACATGCTCGACACCTATGTCGAGATTCATCCCGGCGCGGGCGGCACCGAGAGCCAGGACTGGGCCGAGATGCTGCTGCGCATGTATCGGCGCTGGGGCGAACGGCGGAAATTCAAGGTCGAGACGCTCGAGTACCAGGACGGCGATACGGCCGGCATCAAGTCGGCGACGCTGCAGTTCAAGGGTCATAACGCCTATGGCTGGCTGAAGACCGAATCAGGCGTGCACCGGCTGGTGCGCATCTCGCCCTTTGACTCGAATGCCAGGCGGCAGACCTCGTTTGCGTCGATCTGGGTCTATCCGGTCGTCGACGACCGCATCGTCATCGACGTCAACGAATCCGACTGCCGCATCGACACCTATCGCGCGCAGGGAGCCGGCGGCCAGCACATCAACACGACGGATTCGGCGGTGCGCATCACGCATATCCCGACCGGAATCGCGGTGTCCTGCCAGCAGGAGCGTTCACAGCACAAGAACCGGGCCAAGGCCTGGGACATGCTGCGCGCGCGCCTCTACGAGGTCGAGCTGAAGAAGCGCGAGGACAAGGCCAATGCCGAGCAGGCCTCCAAGACCGATATCGGCTGGGGCCACCAGATCCGCTCCTATGTGCTGCAGCCCTACCAGCTGGTGAAGGACCTGCGCACCGGCGTCAGCTCGACGGCGCCGTCGGAGGTGCTCGATGGCGATCTCGATGCCTTCATGGAGGCGTCGCTGGCACAGCGCGTCTATGGCACCGAGGTTGAAGTCGAGGATATCGACTAGTCTCGGCTGCCAAGGCGAACAAAAAAGGCCGCGCCCGAAGCGCGGCCTTTTTCATTTCGGGCTGGTCCTGTCAGAGCGCCTTCGCGAGCAGCTTGCCGCCGGCACGCAGGAAGCGGGTCGGGTCGACCGGCTCGTCGTTGATGCGGGTTTCGTAATGCAGGTGCGGTCCGGTCGAGCGACCGGTGGTGCCGACCCGGCCGACCACGGTCCCCGCCTTCACCATCTGCCCGGTCGAGACCGAGATCGCCGACATATGGGCGTAGCGGGTGCTCAGGCCATTGGCGTGCTCGACCTCGACCATGTTGCCGTAGCCGCCATTGTACTCGGCCACCACGACCTTGCCCGGTGCGGTCGCCAGGACGGAGGAGCCGGTCTCGGCCCGGAAATCGACGCCGGTATGCATGGCGAGACCGCGGGTGAAGGGATCGGTGCGGTAGCCGAAATTCGAGGTGAAGTCGTGATCGCCGGCCATCGGCCGGGAGAGCGGCAATTGCTCGATCACGCCGCGCAGGCGCAGGACCGACGCCACGCGCGGCTGGAGGGCGCTGAGCGTGGCCGCGAAGGGGCTCTCCGACGGGTCGAGCTTCACCGGCACGAAGGGGCCGCCCATGCCGCCGGCCGAGGCAGCCGGTGCGGCGAGGCGATCGGCGTCAAGCCCGGTTTCGGCGAGCGCGCTGCGCAGGCGCTTCTGCGTCACGGCGAGGGTCTCGTCCATCTCCTTCAGCGTCGAGAGCTGCGCGTTGGACGTCCTGGCCATGGCGCCGTCAAGCTTCGTCAAGGCGGCATCGACACGCTTCGCCGGGGGCTCGGCCGGGGTTTCGCCGGACTGCCAGCCGCCATCGGCGCCGCGCAGCGAAGGTGTCTCGGGCGCGGGCGTCGGCTTGCCCGGCAGGATGGGGGCGAAACTGGTCACGCCGGAAGCGCGGATCGGTTCGCCGGGCTTGATGACCTGCGAGCGCAGCGGCAGCTTCGCGGCCGGCATCAGGCCATTGGATTGCAACGTGTCGGTGAGCGCCGCCACGAGCGACTGGCGCGATTCGATCTCGGCCTGCCGGCTGGCAAGTTCGTCGACGCGCGATTCGACACCGTCCTGATCGAGGAGGGCGCGGCTGGCGTAGCGGTCGATATCGGCCCGCAGCGCGGAGATCCGATCCTCATAGGCGTATTGGCGCGATGTCTCGCGGGCGATCAGCCTCGCGGCAAGATCATCCCTGCTGAGGATGTACCAGCCGGCACCGCCGCTGCAGGCCGTGCTCAGGGCGAGCCAGGCGAGTCCTGCGAGCATGGTGGAACGGCGCACCGTATAGGTTTTGTGGGAGACCAGGCCGATGGTCGGGAGGGCGGGAGCTGTCTGGGACTGATGATGCATACGCGGAACCGATAATCACGCTGCCGATACCCTCATCAGACATTGTTAGGGTTAATCTTTCGCAAATCCCGGCACGCACAACGCTCCTGCGATGCTTCAAAGTTCCTGGGCGGCCGCGAGCACCTCTTCGGCGTGACCGGCAACCTTCACCTTGCGCCAGATCCGGGCGAGGCGCCCTTCGGAATCGATCAGGAAGGTCGAGCGTTCGACCCCCATGTATTTCCGGCCATACAGGCTCTTCTCGACCCAGATGCCGTAGGCGTTCGCCAGAGCCTGCGTCTCGTCGGCGAGGAGCGGGAAGTCGAGCTCGTATTTGCGTTTGAAATTGCCGTGCTTCTTCGCCGAATCGGGCGAAACGCCGATGATCTCGGTGCCGCAAGCCGTGAATTCCCGGCGCAGGCGATTGAAGGCGATGGCCTCCTCGGTGCAGGCGGGGGTGTTGTCCTTGGGGTAGGCGTAGAGCACAACCTTGCTGCCGCGCAGCGCGCTAAGGTCGATCTCGCCACCGCCGTCGCGGGGCAGCGTGAAATCCGGCGCTTTGTCGCCTTCCTGCAATGCCATGGCCGCCGCCTTCCTTTCGTCGCCTTCTCGCTGCATGGAGCGCGTGACCCGGCATGGCGGGACGGCTCGCGGCAAAAACCTGCGAATCGTCGGGTGATTCCGTTTCCGGATTGCCGAATCGCTTCGTCTGACCGCATCGACATGCATGCCGCCTTCAGGGATTGCGGCAAGGGGCGATCGGCCGCACCCTGACACGAGCCGGCGCAGGCGCCGAAGAGGACCACGCGGATTTTGGCAGACCAGGAAGCAAGGGCTGTGGCTGCGGGGCAAGGCGAAGCGCTGCCCGCGAGCGAAGCCTGCGATGTCGCGATCGTGAAGCGGCGCGCCAAGGCGGGTCTCGTCACCATCTGCGTCGCGGTCACGGTCGCCGTGCTGGTGCTGGCGGGGGCGGCAGCGACGCTCATGGTCACGGGCATCGTACCGCTGTCGGGGCTGGAAGGGCGCATCACGGCTGCCATCGAGGCGCGCCTGGGACCGGACTGGAAGGTCACGGCAGCCTCGGCCGAGCTCGGCCGCATCGACGGGCATTCGCAACTGCGCGTCCGGCAGGTTTCGTTCCAGCATGTCAGCGGCGCCGTGATCCGGGCGCCGGAAGCGGTTCTCGGCTATGCGCCGCTCGCACTGCTCAGGGGCGAGATCAAGCTCGTCTCGGTCGACCTGCGCGGCGTCAATGTCCGCCTCGGCGTCACCAAGGACGGCGCCCTCGTGGTCAACGCCGATTCGGCGCCGGCCGAGACGCCGCCGCAGCCGAGCGTCCCGGATGCGGCGCAGTGGAACGCCTTCACCGGCATCATGGGAGCGATTTCGACGCTGGCGCGCGGCGACGGCATTCTCGGATCGCTCGAGGAAGCCGGCATGAACGGGGCGCGGCTCTCGCTGGTCGACCCGGAAGGGCGCCAGAAGGCCGGGCTGGAGGATGTCGAGATCAAGCTGACCCGCATCGCCGACCGCGGCACGCGGATGACGATGAAGGGGCGCACCGGCCAACGCTGGAAGGAGCTCGCCATCGACCTGTCGACCGAGGCCGACGGCACGCAGCGCGCCGATATCGACATCCTGCGCTTCGAGCCGGCGGAAGCGGTCGCGCTCGCCTTCGGAAAGGGCGGCGTTCTGGTCGAGGGCCTGCCGCTGCAGGGGCGCGCCATCTTGCGGCAGTCCCCGGACGGCAAGAAGTCGATCACCGCCCGGATCGCGGTTCGGTCCGGCACGTTGCGCTTTCCCGAAAGCCCGGTCTCGTCCTTCGCGCTGGATTCGGCCGATATCGAGATGGCGAGCGGCGCCGACCTGTCCGAGCTCAACATCGTGCGCAGCGAAATCAAGGCCGGCGCGACGCAGCTTTCGGCGACGGGCTCGCTGCGCGAGGATAATGGCGGCTGGCGCATTGCGCTGGATGCCAAGGGCCAGCTTGCCGGCGTCGACGCCGATCCGCCGGTCCAGATCGACAGCCTGAAGGCCGCGGTCAAGCTCGACCCTGCCAATAATGCCGTGACCATTGACTCCGTTTCGTTGCGCGGGCCGCTCGCCACCGTCGACATGTCTGCCATGGTTCAGCGGGTGAACGGCTCGCCATTGCAGCGCTTCGCGATCAAGGCGAGCGATTCCGATCCCCGCGCGCTGCTCGCGATCTGGCCTGCTTTCACTTCGCCCGATGTGCACGGCACGTTGCGGCGGCAGCTCGCGGCGGGCCGCATCAAGTCGCTGTCGGTCGATCTCGACCTGGCACCGGAGGATCACGCCCGCCTGCTCAGGGGCGAGGGCATGCCGGATGCCGCGCTCTCGGTGATGATCGATGCCGACCGCGTCCGCTATCTCCCCGATCCCGGCCTGCCGCCTCTGGTCGACGCGACCGTGTCCGGCCGGGTCGGTGGCAGCACCGTCCAGCTCGCCATCGGCAAGGCAACGGCCGAGCTCGGCGGTGGCCGTAAGCTCGAGTTGAGCGAGGGCAGCTTCGCTATGCCCGACTATCATGTGCACCGCGCACAGGCGCGGATCGGCTTCCGATCGGTCGGCTCGATGGATGCGCTGGCGGCGCTCTTCGCCTTTCCGGCCCTGAAGGAGTTCAACCCCGGCAAGATCGATCCGGCGGCGATCAAGGGCACGAGCGACCTCAAGGTCGGCATCACCCTGCCGCTTGCCGATGACCTCAAGCCGGACGAGGTCGTCGTGACCGGCACCGGATCGCTCGCGAGCGTCGCTTCCGACACGCTTCTGGGAACCGAGAAACTCGACGCCGGCAACTTCGCCGTCAATCTCGACCGCAACGGGCTGTCGCTGCGCGGCGAGGCGCGAGTCGGCGGCGACAAGGCGCAGGTCGAGCTCAAGCAGAACGGCAAGGGGCAGGGCGAAGCGGTCCTGCAGCTCGCGCTCGATGCCGCGGCCCGGCAGCGACGCGGCTTCGGCACTGACAGCGGGATTTCCGGGACATTACCGGTGAAAGTGGTCAAGCCGCTCGGCAAGGGCGCGGAGCAGCCGCCGCGCGTCGAGATCGATCTCGCCAAGGTCGCGCTCGACGGTGTCGTTCCCGGGCTGAGCAAGCCGTCGGGGCGGCCTGGCAAGGTCGGTTTCGCCTATGTCGCGGATGCGGATGGCCCCGACCTTGAGGATTTCTCGCTCGAGGCGGGCTCGGCCCTGATCAAGGGGCGGATCGAGCTGAACAAGCAGAACGGGCTGGACAGCGCGAGTTTCTCCCAGTTCCGCCTGTCGCCGGGTGACAACCTGAAGGTCGATGCACGGCGGGATGGCAACGTCGTCAAGCTGACGGTGCGGGGAGCGGTCGCCGACCTGCGCCCCTTCATCAAGGACCTGCAGCGCCCGGGATCGTCGGGCAAGGGGGCTAAGTCCGGGGCCAAGGGCGGCGATTACGACGTCGATCTCGACGTGCCGATCCTGACCGGCTTCAACAGCGAGGCGATCACCAGCGGTACGCTGAAACTCGCGAAGCGCGGGGGGGATATCCGCTCCGCGAATTTCCAGGGCCGGATCGGCAAGGCCGATGTTTCCGCCCGGCAGGGCCGCCAGGGCGAGGGCGGGCAACTGGTCGTCCAGTCGGAGAACGGTGGCTCGCTGCTGCGCTTCCTCGATCTCTACAACAAGGCCCATGGCGGTGATCTCGTACTCACGCTGGGGCCGGGCGAGAACCAGAGCGGCGACCTGCTGTTCCGCAACTTCATGGTTCGGGATGAGCCGGCGCTGCGCCGCGTCGTCGGCGCGCAGTCGTCGCGGGCCTTCGCGGGCGATGGCGCGGCCGAGCAGCACATCGACGTGAGCGAGGTCGCCTTCACCAAACTCAAGGCCGAATTCACCCGCTCGGCCAGCCGGCTCGACGTTTCCGACATGGTGATCTGGGGCCAGCAGGTCGGATTCACCTTGCAGGGGCATGTCGATTATGGCCGCGACCGCGTCGATATCGGCGGGACCTTCGTGCCCGGCTATGCCTTCAACAACGCTTTCGCCCAGGTGCCCGTCGTCGGCGCGCTGCTCGGCGGCGGCAGCCAGTATGGCGGGCTCTTCGCGGTGAACTTCCGCATCTCCGGCGCCGCCAGCGCACCGACCATGTCGATCAATCCGCTCTCGGCCCTGGCGCCCGGCATCCTGCGCCGCTTCGTCGATCCCCTCGGCGGCGCGCCGGCGCAGAAGCCGAGGCAGACGCAGCCGCGCTGAAGGGCCTGACAAGTAAGGTGCGGCATTGCTATCCGCCGGTCATCCCGCACGCGCTGCGGCACGAAGTGCTGCTGCGCAGATGCGGGACCGTCACCAGAAAGAGGCGCCTTCTCGTAAAACGGTCCCGTGTCTGCGGCGCATCGCTTCGCGCTGCACCGCGCACGGGATGACAGGCGAAGAGCTTACTCCGGGCGTAGCAGGATGTGCTTCTTCTTGCCGAAGGAGAGCTTGATCACGCCTTCTGACGTCAGATCGCCGAGGCCGAGCAGCGCGCGCTCATCGGTCACGACCACGTCGTTGACGCGCAAGCCTCCGGCCTTGACCTGACGACGGGCCTCGCCGGTCGAGGGCACAAGCCCCGCCTTGACGAAGGCGGTGAGCACGCCGATGCCCGGCTCGACCTCGGCCCGCGCGATCGCGACGCTCGGCAGGTCGGCGGCAAGCCCGCCTTCCTCGAAGGTCTTGCGTGCGGTCTCGGCTGCAGCCTCGGCCGCCTCGCGGCCATGGACGATCGCCGTGATCTCGGTGGCGAGGATCTTCTTCGCCTCGTTCAATTCGGCGCCGCCGAGCGCAGCGAGCCGGGCGATCTCGTCCAGCGGCAAGCGCGTGAACACCTTGAGGAAGCGGCCGACATCGGCGTCCTCGGTGTTGCGGAAATACTGCCAGAAATCATAGGGGCTGAAGACGTCGGCATTGAGCCAGACGGCGCCATTGGCGGTCTTGCCCATCTTGGCGCCGGACGAGGTCGTCAAGAGCGGCGTGGTCAGGCAGTAGAGCTGCGGGCCGCCCATCCGGTGCGAGAGGTCGACGCCATTGATGATGTTACCCCACTGGTCGGAGCCGCCCATCTGCAGGCGGCAGCCGTAGCGGCGGTTGAGCTCCGTGAAGTCGTAGCCCTGCATGATCATGTAGTTGAATTCGAGGAAGGACAGCGACTGCTCGCGGTCGAGCCTGAGCTTCACCGAGTCGAAGGAGAGCATGCGGTTGACCGAGAAATGCCGGCCGACATCGCGCAGGAACTCGACATAGTTCAGCCTCAAGAGCCAGTCGGCGTTGTTGGCCATCATGGCGTCGGTCGGCCCGTCGCCATAGCGCAGGATGCGGCCGAAGACGCGCTTGATGCTCTCGATATTGGTCGCGATCTCCTCGACGGTCAGCAGCTTGCGCTGGTCGTCGCGGAAGGAGGGGTCACCGACCATGGAGGTGCCGCCGCCCATCAGCGTGATCGGGCGGTGGCCGGTCTCCTGGAACCAGTAGAGCATCGTCAGCGAGATCAGGTTGCCGATATGAATGCTCGTCGCGGTCGCGTCATAGCCGACATAGGCCGTCTGGGTTCCCTGGCGGCACAGAGCATCGAGGCCTGCCGGATCGGAGACCTGATGGATGAGGCCGCGCTCGTCGAGAACGCGCAGGAAATCGGACTTGTAGGTGGTCATGGCGGCTTGCGATCTGCTGGATGTCGTTCCGCCGTCGTCTAGAGCATCGGGCCGAAAAGTGGAAATCGCTTTTGCGGCAAAGGCGCTCTCAACCTTATCCGGGAATGCGGCCGAGCCAGATATCGGCGGTGTCGTGCGGGTGTGGCAGCTCCACGATGTCGCGCGGGAGCCCGAGGTCGCAGAGCGCGCGGCTGTCGAGCGTCGCGAGCCGGTGCTGTGTGCGTTCGGTTTTCCGATGGCGCTGCCAGAGCGTGAGCAGGCCGTGCAGAAGGGACGAGCCGCCGGATGTCTCCAGCGGCGCCGCATGGGAGGCGCAGGTCATGATGGTATCCTCTCGGAGGCAGGCGCTGCCGCCCGCTGATGTGAGGTCAATCTGGGCCAGATGCGGCGCGGCGACAAAGCGGAAGATTGCCACCTGTCATAAAGAGAGCTTATGCTTCGGCATGCCTTCGCATCCGCCGCCGCCCAAGCTTCCGCCTCTTGCCGCGGTCCGCGTCTTCGAGGCTGCGGCACGCCACCAGAACTTCACCCGCGCCGCCGAGGAACTTGGCATGACGCAGGCGGCGGTGAGCTACCAGATCAGGCTGCTGGAGGACCGGGTCGGGGCGCCGCTCTTCCTGCGTCAGCCGCGCCAGGTCGTGCTGACTGCGATCGGCCAGCGGCTGGCCGGCCCGGTCGGCAAGGCGCTTTCCGATATCGGGACGGTGTTCCGCGATATCTGCGAGGAGAACCAGACGGTCCTGACGATCTCCTCATTGCAGACGATGGCGATCACCTGGCTGTCGCCGCGGCTGGCACAGTTCCAGATGGAGAACCCGCAATTCGCCGTCCGCGTTCGGACCTCGCAGCATCTCGTCGACTTCACCACCGAGGCCGTCGATCTCGCCGTGCGCTACGGGCCGGGCTCATGGCCGGGCGTGACGGCGGAGAAGCTGTTCGATTGCCATTACGCGCCGCTCTGCTCGCCGGAACTGCGCGAGCAATTGCAATTGCGCGAGCCGGCCGACCTGCTGCGGGCGCCGCTGCTGAGCGCCGACGAGGGGGCGTGGAAGGACTGGTTCGCCGATCTCGGTCTCGACATGCCCCGGCCGGGCGGGCGGACGATGTCACTGGAGATGCAGGCGATGAGCGTCCAGGCGGCGATGCGCGGCCATGGCGTCGCGATGGCCGTGCCGGAACTCTTCGCCTACGACATCGCGGCCGGACGGCTCGTCTACGCCGTCGAGCATGTCGTGCGCGACGCCTGGGCCTACTGGATCGTCTATCCGACGGAACGCCAGCGCGAGCGCAAGATCAGGCTGTTCCGCGACTGGATCCTGGCGGAGGCGCGGGCAGCGCAGATGACGCTGCCCGTCATGGTATCGGGCCGAGGGCTGACCCATCCGGCTCCGTGAGCCGGCAGGATCAGGCCTGCTCCTGCTCGCTCTTGAGGATTTCGGGGCCGACCTTGCCGTCGAGATAGACGCCGACCTGCTCCATCAACTGCTCGACGCGGCCGTCGAAGAAGTGGTTGGCGCCCTCGACCACGGCATGCTCGATCTGGATGCCCTTCTGGGTCTTCACCTTCTCGATCACCGCCATCACCTCCTTGACCGGCGCGACGCGATCTTCCGAGCCATGCACGAACAGGCCGGAGGACGGGCAGGGCGCCAGGAACGAGAAGTCGTAGCGATTGGCCATCGCCGCGATCGAGAGGAAGCCCTCGATCTCCGGGCGGCGCATCAGGAGCTGCATGCCGATCCAGGCGCCGAAGGAGACGCCGGAGATCCAGCAGCTCTTGGCTTCGGGGTTGAGCGCCTGCATCCAGTCGAGCGCGGCGGCCGCGTCCGAGAGCTCGCCGGCACCATGGTCGAAATGACCCTGGCTGCGGCCGACGCCACGGAAATTGAAGCGCAGCGCGGAGAAGCCGCGGTTCACGAAGGTGTAGAACAGATTGTAGACGATCTGGTTGTTCATCGTCCCGCCGAATTGCGGGTGCGGGTGCAGGATGATCGCGAGCGGTGCACCCCGCTTCTTGGCCGGCTGGTAGCGGCCCTCGATCCGGCCTGCCGGCCCGTTGAAGATAACCTCTGGCATCGTCTCACCGCTTCTTGCGGCAGTGCCGGCGCGGGCGGGCAGAAAGCGGGCGCATGCCTGCCCGAAACCCGGCCACCCTTGACGGCGCCACCATGCGCGCCCTAGATGAAGAGCGCTTAGAATAGTTCTAACAGCCGTGAACAAGTCGAGAACAAAACGGTGGACCGCTTCTGCGAGCCGCGTTTCGACCGTTCCGGCCGGTTCGGATGGGCGGCTATAGCACGGCGCACAGGTGCGATTTCAAGCATTTCGTATCAGTGGGCGCCGATGACGAGGATGGAGCAGGCAGGATCGTGACGGCGGGACGCGCCTATCTCGACCATAATGCCACGACCCCGGTGCGACCCGAGGTGGTGGAAGCGGTCGCGCATGCGCTGACGCTGCCCGGCAATCCGTCCTCCGTCCATGGCGAGGGACGTGCCGCGCGGGCCGCCATGGAGCGGGCGCGCGAGCAGGTCGCCAGGCTCGTCGGTGCCAAGGCTTCGAACGTCGTCTTCACCAGCGGCGGCACGGAAGCGAATGTCGCGGTGCTCTCGCCCGGCCTGATGGATTGCGATGGCGGGCGCGATTGCGTGCGGACGCCCGCGACGCTTCTGCTTCATGGCGCGACCGAACATGCCTGCGTGCGCGAGGGGCATCGGTTCCCGCGCGGCATAGCGGAAGAAATCCCGGTCGACGGCAGCGGGCTGGTCGATCTCGCCTGGCTCGACGCGCGATTGACCCGCTTCGTTGCCGAGAATCCCGGCGCCCGCGCGCTCGTGTCGATCCATCTCGCCAATAACGAGACCGGTGTGATCCAGCCGGTCGCCGAGGCGGCCGCCATCGTGCATCGCCATGGCGGCATCATGCATAGCGATGCCGTGCAGGCGGCGGGCAAGATCGCCATCGACATCATGCCACTCGGCGCCGATGTGCTGACGCTCTCGGCGCACAAGATCGGCGGGCCCAAGGGCATCGGCGCGATCGTCTTCCGCACGGGAGCGCTCGAACTCGCCGACAAGCCGATGCGCGGCGGCGGGCAGGAGCGCGGCTGGCGTGCCGGAACCGAAAACCTGCCGGGAATCATCGGCTTCGGCGCGGCGGCTGAGATTGCCGGCAAGGTCCTGGCCGAGGAGGCCGTGCGGGTTTCCGGATTACGCGATCGTCTGGAGGCAGGGCTTGCTGCGCTGTCGCCGGAAACTGCGATCTTCGCTCAGGCTGCGCTGCGCCTGCCCAATACCAGCGCCTTCGCGACGCCGGGTCTCAAGGCCGAGACCGTGCTGATCAGGCTCGATCTTGCCGGGGTGGCGCTCTCGTCCGGTTCGGCCTGCTCGTCCGGCAAGGTCAAGCGCTCGCATGTGCTCGATGCGATGAAAATCGCCCCGGTCATGAGCGCGGGGGCCTTGCGGGCGTCGCTCGGATGGACCACCTGCGAGGCAGATATCGATCTCTTTCTCGCGGCCTACGAAAAGCTCGTGGCCGCGCAACCCGATCGGAGCGCCAAGGCTGCCGCCTGAAGCGTTCCGCAACACGAAGACCAAACCGGCGGGCCTTGAACCCGCACTGGAGACTGAGAAATGGCAGCGGTCCAGGAGACCATCGATCAGGTCAAGTCGATTGACGTGACCGAGTACAAATACGGCTTCGTCACCGAGCTTGAGGTCGACAAGCCCGCCAAGGGCCTCACCGAAGACACAGTCCGCTACATCTCGGCGCGCAAGAACGAGCCGGAATGGATGCTGGAATGGCGGCTCGATGCCTTCCGTCGCTGGAAGACCATGACCGAGCCGACCTGGTCGCGCGTGAACTATCCGCCGATCGACTACCAGGACCTCTACTACTACGCCGCGCCGAAGAAGGGCGCCTCGCCGCAATCGCTCGACGAGGTCGATCCGGCGATCCTGGAGACCTACAAGAAGCTCGGCATTCCGCTGCGCGAGCAGGAAATCCTGGCCGGCGTCGCCCCTGAGAACCGCGTCGCGGTCGATGCGGTGTTCGACTCCGTCTCGGTGGTCACCACTTTCAAGAAAGAGCTGGCGCAGGCCGGCGTGATCTTCTGCTCGATCTCCGAGGCGATCCAGGAGCATCCCGAGCTGGTGAAGAAGTACCTCGCGACGGTCGTGCCGGTGACGGACAACTATTTCGCGACGCTGAACAGCGCGGTCTTCACCGACGGCTCCTTCGTCTACATTCCCAAGGGCGTCCGCTGCCCGATGGAGCTGTCGACCTATTTCCGCATCAACGAGCAGAATACCGGCCAGTTCGAGCGCACGCTGATCATCGCCGACGAGGGCGCCTATGTCAGCTATCTCGAAGGCTGCACGGCGCCCAAGCGCGACGAGAACCAGCTCCACGCCGCCGTGGTCGAGCTGATCGCGCTGGACGATGCCGAGATCAAGTACTCGACCGTGCAGAACTGGTTCCCCGGCGACGCCGAGGGCAAGGGCGGCATCTACAACTTCGTGACCAAGCGCGGCGATTGCCGCGGCAAGAACTCGAAGATCTCGTGGACGCAGGTCGAGACCGGCTCGGCGATCACCTGGAAGTATCCGTCCTGCATCCTGCGCGGCGACGGCTCGCGCGGCGAGTTCTACTCGATCGCGGTGTCGAACGGCATGCAGCAGGTCGATAGCGGCACCAAGATGCTGCATCTCGGCAAGAACACGACCTCCAAGATCATCGCCAAGGGCATCGCCGCCGGCAAGTCGGACTCGACCTATCGCGGCATCGTCTCGGCCCATCGCAAGGCGACCGGCGCGCGCAACTTCACCAACTGCGACTCGCTGCTGATCGGCGACCAGTGCGGCGCGCACACCATCCCCTATATCGAGGCCAAGACCGCGACCGCGATCTTCGAGCACGAGGCGACCACGTCGAAGATCGGCGAGGACCAGATGTTCTACTGCCAGCAGCGCGGCCTCTCCGAGGAGGAGGCGGTGGCGCTGATCGTCAATGGCTTCGTCAAGGAGGTGCTGCAGCAGCTCCCGATGGAATTCGCCGTCGAGGCGCAGAAGCTGATCACCATCTCGCTCGAGGGAAGCGTGGGGTGATGTCGTCCGAAACCGACAGCATTCAGCCCGTCGTTGCCGTTCGGAATCCACCTCCCGAGTCGCGGCCACCGCTGCCAAACTACCAGGACGAGTTCGACCACGAAGCGGCAGTTTCTACGGCTAAATCGTTGCGCGGCTATCTGGTCGAATTGTCGGAAGTGGAAGGGTGTGTCGTTTCGGTGCGCGGCGAAGGTCGAAATATCGAATGCGGTAGCCAGGATGGGTCATCGCTGAGCATCGAGGTCTTCGGTCACGACGTTTTCGATATGACCTACTCCCCGACAACGGACCAAGCTTTGTCTCAAGAGAACAGGGCCGTGCTTCTGCTTCTCATGCCCGGTTACGATTCCGATCATGTTGCAGCTTACGCAAGGCACTACCTTCAGGGCGGACAGATTTCAGTCTGATCGCGATAGATTTATCGGCGGCCTGGGGCGCTTCGCGCAGGCGGCCAAATAGCTAGGAAGTTTCATCAATGCTCGAAATTCGCAATCTGGTCGTCAAGATCGCCGACGAGGACAAGCAGATCCTCAACGGCCTGAACCTCACCGTGAACGACGGCGAGGTCGCAGCCATCATGGGGCCGAACGGCTCAGGCAAGTCGACGCTGAGCTATGTCATCGCCGGCAAGGAGGACTATGAGGTTCTCGACGGCGAGATCCTGCTCAACGGCGAGAACGTGCTGGAGATGGAGGCCGACGCTCGCGCTGCCGCCGGCATCTTCCTGGCCTTCCAGTACCCGCTGGAGATCCCCGGCGTCGCCACCATGACCTTCCTGAAGGCGGCCATGAACGCGCAGCGCAAGGCGCGCGGGCAGGACGAGCTGCTGACGCCGGACTTCATCAAGCAGGTCAACGCCGCCGCCGACAAGCTCGGAATCGCCAAGGACATGCTGCGCCGCCCGCTCAATGTCGGCTTCTCCGGCGGTGAGAAGAAGCGCATGGAAATCCTTCAGATGGCTCTGCTTTCGCCGTCCATGTGCATCCTCGACGAGACCGATTCCGGCCTCGACATCGACGCGCTGCGCATCGTCGCCGAGGGCGTGAACGCGCTCCGCGACAAGAACCGCGGCTTCCTGGTCATCACCCACTACCAGCGCCTGCTCGACCATATCGTGCCGGATACCGTCCACGTCATGTCGAAGGGCAGGATCGTGAAGACCGGTGGCAAGGAGCTGGCGCTCGAACTCGAGAAGTCGGGCTATGCGGCCTATGGGGAGGCTGCTTGATGGCCATCGTCACCCCGCTGAAGACGGCTGCCGAACAGCAGCTCGTCCAGCAATATGCCGACAGCAAGGCCGAGCTGCCCGGTGGGCCGGCCGTGCGCAAGCTGCGCGAGGATGCCTTCGCCGGCTTCGAGGCCAAGGGCCTGCCGCATCGCCGGCTCGAATCCTGGCGCTATACTGACCTGCGCACGCTGCTGCGCGAGGCGCGCCCGCTTGCCGGCGGCGCCGCCGTCACGGCGGCGGTCAAGGCTCGCCTTGCGGAGCTGAAGCTCGACGGCCTGCGCCTTGTACTGGTCGATGGCATCTTTGTGCCGGAACTCTCCACGCTCGACGCGATCCCCGAGGGCGTCTCGGTGCAGTCGCTCGCCGAGGCGCTGGTGTCGCCGCGCGAGGACCTGACCCGTATCCTCGCCGGCCCCTCGGTCGGTAACGACGATACGGGCCTTGCCCTCAACACCGCTCTGATGCGCGACGGCGTGTTCGTCGAGATCGCCGAGGGCACCGAGCTGGAGCAGCGGATCGTGATCGTTGCGCTCGCTTCGGGCGAGGAAGAGCGTGCGGTGTTCCATCGTTCGGTTGTGCTCGCAGGCAAGGGTGCCAAGGGCACGGTCGTCGAGGTCAGCGAAGCGGCGGGCAAGGCCGCGCAACAGATCAACGGCGCGATCGTCTTCGAGACCGGCGACGAGAGCGAGATCCAGCACGTCCGCATCGTCACCCGCCAGCAGGCGGCGACGGTCGAGGTGCAGAGCCTGCTCGCGACGGTCGGAGCGCAGGCGAAATTCGATTCCTTCGCGCTGATCTGCAATGCCGGCACGGTGCGCCAGCAGCATTTCGTCCGCTATGCCGGCGAGCACACCGAGACCGGCCTGCGCGGCGTCAACCTGCTGCGTGGCTCCGAGCATTCGGACGTGACGCTGATCGTCGACCACGAGGTGCCGCACGGCACCAGCCGCGAATTGTTCAAGACGATCGCGAGCGGCGAGGCCACCGGTGTCTTCCAGGGCAAGGTCATCGTGCGCCAGCATGCCCAGAAGACCGATGGCAGCATGAAGAGCAATGCTCTGCTGCTGAACGACGGCGCCTCGATGTACAACAAGCCCGAGCTCGAGATCTTCGCCGACGACGTGGTCTGCGGCCATGGCGCGACCGTCGCGCAGATCGACGGCGACCAGCTCTTCTACCTGATGGCGCGCGGCCTGCCGCGGCCGCAGGCCGAGGCGCTGGTGCTGCAGGCCTTCGCCGGCGAGGCGGTCGAGTTCATCACTGATGAGGATGTGCGCGATCTCGTGATGACCGAGGTCGAAACGTGGCTCAAGGCCCGCGAGGCCGCTTCCGAGGTGAGTACCGTCTGATGCCCTATATCAACGTCCAGATCACCAAGGGCGCGACCCGCGCGCAGAAGGCCGAGATCGTCAAGACCTTCACCGAAACGCTGGTGCGCGTGCTCGGCAAGGACCCGCAGAACACCCATATCGTGATCCAGGAGATCGAGCGCGAGGATTGGGGCCATGGCGGCGTGCTGGTCGCCGACAAGGCCCCGGCCTCGCCCGGAAAGGCCTGAGCCATGAACGCGCTGGCGAAGCCCTATGACGTCCAGGCGATCCGCAAGGATTTCGCGATCCTCAGCCGGGAAGTCTATGGCAAGCCGCTGGTCTATCTCGACAACGCCGCCTCGGCCCAGAAGCCGGAAGCGGTGATCGAGGCGATGACGCGGCTGATGCGGGAGGACTATGCCAATGTCCATCGCGGCCTGCACTATCTCGCCAACGCTTCGACGGAAGCCTATGAGGCGGCTCGCGAAAGTGCGCGCCGCTTCCTGAACGCGGCGCATCTGGAGGAGATCGTGTTCACGCGCTCCTCCACCGGCGCGCTCAACACGGTGGCCTCGTCGCTCGGCCGATACCTGAAGATCCAGGAAGGCGACGAGATCATCCTCTCGATCCTCGAGCATCATTCCAACATTGTGCCCTGGCACTATTGGCGCGAGCGCCATGGCGCCGTGATCAAATGGGCGCCGATCGACGAGGACGGCAATTTCCTCATCGCAGAATTCGAGAAGCTGATCTCGCCGCGCACCAAGGTCGTGTCGCTGACGCAGATGTCGAACGCGATCGGCACGATCATCCCGATCGCCGAGGTTGCCGCGATCTGCCGCTCCTACGGCATTCCGCTGGTGGTCGACGGCAGCCAGGGCGCGGTGCATCTGCCGGTCGACGTGCAGGAACTGGGCTGCGATTTCTACGCCTTCACCGGCCACAAGACCTATGGGCCGACCGGCTCCGGCATTCTCTGGGGCAAGAAGGAATGGCTCGACAAGCTGCCGCCCTACGAGGGTGGCGGCGAGATGATCGTCACCGTCAGTGAAGACACAGTGACTTATAACGACCCGCCGCACCGCTTCGAATCCGGCACGCCGGCGATCGTCGAGGCGGTGGGGTTGGGTGCCGCGCTCGACTACATGATGGCGCTCGGCCGCGAGAATATTGCAGCGCATGAGGCCAAGCTCGGCGCCTACGCGATGGAGCGGCTCGGCGAGATGAACTCGATCCGCATCTTCGGCAAGGCGAGGGAGAAGGGCGCGATCGTCGCCTTCGAGATGAAGGGCGCCCATGCCCATGATGTCGCGACCGTGATCGACCGTGCCGGTGTCGCAGTCAGGGCTGGCACCCATTGCGCCATGCCACTTTTGGCACGATATGGAGTGACATCGACCTGCCGCGCCTCCTTCGGGCTCTACAACACGCTCGAAGAGGTGGACAAGCTGGTCGATGCCCTGCGGAAGGCCGAGAGCCTGTTCGCCTGACCGGGATTTTGAAGAGATGACCGACAGCGTCGCTGAAGAGATCAAGCCGAACGCCCCCGCCATGGGCAAGGGCACCGCGTTGCCGCCGGAAGAGATCGACCGGCTGACGGATGATATTATCGCCGCCCTGAAGACGGTCTACGATCCCGAGATTCCCTCGGACATCTACGAACTCGGCCTGATCTACCGCGTCGATATCGCCGACGACCGTCAGATCACGATCGACATGACGCTGACCGCGCCGGGCTGTCCGGTCGCCGGCGAGATGCCGGGCTGGGTCGAGAATGCCGTTAGCACCGTCAACGGCGTCGCTGGCGTGACGGTCAACATGACCTTCGATCCGCCCTGGGACCAGTCGCGCATGTCCGACGAGGCCCGGGTCGCGCTCGACATGTGGTGAGGCTGGACCCGTCCGCTGCTCTCGCGCATGATGCCTTATGCGCGAGACGAAGTGGGATTATCTGGTCTTTCCCTTCCTGGCCGCCCTGCTGATCGGCGTGTTCTACGCCTCGCTGCGGCTCGTCGGCTTCTTCGGTCTGGGTGTGCTCGGTCTCGTCATCGGCTTCATCACCGTGCGGATGGACCTCGAACGCGACGGGGCGAGCAGCGATCCCTCGGCATTGGCTGAACAGTTCAAGGCCCGCGAGCGGATGTCGCGCTCGGAACGCGCCGAATTCCAGGCCGCGCAGGCCTTCCGGCTGAAGCCGCTCTTCATCGCGCAGATCGTCGCGACCGGCTTCGTCATTATCGGCTTCGGCCTGCATTTCCTGCTGTGACGGTGGCGGTCGCGCGCGCGTGATCGATCGCATGATCGACCTTCATTATTCCCGGCCGGAGAAGGATGGCATCAAGACGGGGCGCAGGATTGTCGCCACCGGAGCCCGCCATGCCCAGCTTTCCCTACGAGACCGTCGACGTCTTCACCGATCGCGCCTTCGGCGGCAATCCGCTCGCCGTTTTCACCGATGCACGTGGGCTCTCCGATGCCCAGATGCAGGCGCTCGCGGCGGAGATGAACTATAGCGAGACGACCTTCGTCCTGCCGCCGGACGATCCTGCCAATGACGCGCGGGTGCGCATCTTCCATCGCACCGCCGAGATGCCCTTCGCCGGCCACCCCAATGTCGGCACCGCCTGCGTGCTGGCGCGTCATGGCCGCGACCGCAACGGCGTCCTGCGCTTCGAGCAGATGGCCGGGCTGGTCGAGATCGCCGTCGAGCGTGATGCGACCGGAGCTGTAACGGGCGCCGTCATCGCCGCGCCGCAGGCTCTGTCGCTCGGTGTCGAACTGCCGGCGGACCGGATCGCCGCCTGTGCGGGTCTCTCGCTCTCCGACATCGTCACCAGCGGTCATAAGCCGGTCCAGGCTTCGCTTGGCGTGAAATTCGTGCTGGCAGAGGTCGCGCCCGCCGCGCTGGCCGGTGCCGCACCTGATCTCGCCGCCTTCCGCACGCTTGAGGGCCAGCATGCCGAATTGCAGGGGCGGCTGTCGCTGTTCCTCTATGCCCGCGACGGCAATGCGGTCCGGGCGCGGATGTTCGCGCCGCTGGCCGGCACCTGGGAAGACCCCGCGACCGGCAGCGCCAGCGCCACGCTCGGTGCGTTGCTCCTGTCGCTCGATGGCGGGGACGAGGCTGCCTACAGCATCACGCAGGGCGTCGAGATGGGGCGGCCGAGCCGCCTGAACGTCACGTCGCGTCGCGCTGCGGACGGCTTCCGCTCGCGGGTCGGTGGTGGCTGCGTGCCGATGTTCCGCGGCGAGGCGCTGCTATAGCCCCAGTTCGGCCCGCGCCCGCTTCGTCAGCCCGGCGGCGACGAGGCGGTGGCTCTCGGCGAGATAGTCCTGCAGGGCATCGTCCGGCATGCTCTCGCCGGTAAGCCACTGGATCCATTTCATGCCGCGCGAGGCGAGATAGGGCGCGGGCCTGAGGCCCGGCTGCTCGCCCAGGATGTCGAAGGCCATCGGCGAGCATTTGAAGGAGACGGCCATCTCGCCGTCCTCCTGCTGCCGGCCGAGGGCGAAGACCTTGCCGCCGACCTTCCAGACATCGGCGCCGCCCCATTGCACGACATGGCTCGTGGCGGGGAGGCTCGCGCAGAAGGCGTTGTAGGCCGCAGGCGACATTGCGTTGGTAACTCCTGGCTCAGTAGCTCTCGGCGTCGATGCCGTGCTTCGCGGCCGCGGCCACGATCTGCGACCAGGTCTCATCATCGAGCGGGATGCCGGCCGCCTGCCGTTCGATCCTGACCTTGCGCTCCTTGTCGCCGGGCGCCAGCACCGGGCTGGCCGGGTCCTGCGGCTTCGCCGCGCGGACGAAGGCGAGATAGCTCTCGGTGCGGCTGCGGCGCAGCTCCGCGTCCGGCTCCAGCCGGGCCGGATCGATGATGACGCCGAAGAGCGAATTGATCACCCAGGTCTTCTGCGGCTTCTGGTCGATGCGGGCTGCGCCCATCAAGCCGGCCGAGAGCAGTTCCGCGATCAGCGACAGGCCGGCACCCTTGTGGTCGCCGAAGGGCAGGAGCGCGCCGAGCGGATGATCGGGACTGGCGAAGACATGGGCGGGGTCGGTGGTCGGGCGGCCCTCGCCGTCGATGATGTAGCCGGGCGGCACCTGCTCACCCTTGTTGAGGGCGACGCGGGCCTTGCCATGGGCCATGCGGCTGGTGGCGAAGTCGAGGATCAGGGGCTCGCCGCCGGGGACGGGGATGCCGATCGCATGGGGATTGGTGCCGAAGCGGGCTTCCTTCGCCGCATAGGGCGCGACGATCGGTGGGCGGCCCGCGACATTGACCCAGAAGAACGAGATCAGCCCTGCCTCCGCGGCGACTTCGGCATAATGGCCGATGCGACCGATATGATGGGAATCGAGCAGGTTGACGATGGCGACGCCGCCGGTCCGCGCCATCGTGATGGCCCGGTCGACGGCGTTGCGCGCGTTGGGCTGGCCGAGCGCGATCTTGCCGTCGATGATCAGGAAGGGCGCGGCGTCGACGCGTGTCTGCGGCTGTGAAGCCGGGCTGAGATTGCCGTCGGCTAGCGACTGGAAATAGAGCGGCAGCATGCCGACGCCGTGGCTGTCATGGCCGCTGAGATTGGCGAGGACGAGATGATCGGCCGTCTCCTGCGCCTCCGCTTCGGTCCAGCCGGCCTTCACGACCATGTCGCGGACGAGGGCGTGCAGCGATTCGGGGCGGTGCAGACGGTGCGCCATGGGTTTCCTGCCGTTTGGAAGAGGTCTTGTCGGAAGAGGTCTTGGGGCCTCGGGGATCTTGAGCGCCAGAGTGCATGAGCGGGGCGGTTCCGCAATGCGTGGGGCGGGCAGGGGGCGGATACGAAGCGCATGACGCGCTGGCGGCATCTCGACGAAAGCCCTGCCGATCCCTATGTTACTGGGAACAATCTTGCTTCACCGGGCCTTGAACCCGGTCGAGGAGGGAAACAGATGTTTTCGATACCGGGCCTGAAGGTCATTTCGCTGACCGACGCCGCGGCCACCCGTATCCGCGAGATTATGGCGCAGTCTGCGGGCGGCGAGGCGCCGGCGCTCGGCCTCAGGGTCGGCGTCAAGAAGGGCGGCTGCGCCGGCATGGAGTACACCTTCGAGATCGCCCGTGCGACCAGCAAGGGCGATGAGATCGTGACCGACAAGGACGCGACGGTCGTCGTCGATGCCAAGGCCGTGCTGTTCCTGCTCGGCACCGAACTCGATTTCAAGACCGACCGGTTCTCGTCGACCTTCGTCTTCAACAACCCCAATCAGGTTTCGGCCTGCGGCTGTGGCGAATCGGTCGAGATCAAGCCGCGTAGCGAGAGCGCGCTGGCGGCGTCCTGAGTCCAAGCCCGCTGGAATCCGTCTTGTTCAGGCCACGCGGCTGGCCGTCTCCAGGGCATCCTCGGTGACGGTGCGGTTGCGGCCGTCGCGCTTGGCCTGCATCAGCGACTGGTCGGCCCGGTCGACCAGCGAGCCGGCGGTATCGCCGCGGCGATAGCTGGAGACGCCGAGCGAGATGGTGATGCGGCCGAGATTCTCGTTGGTCGAGCGCTTGATCAGTTCGCGGGTCAGCAGCGCCTGACGCACGGTCTCGGCGCCGAACTTGCCGGCGATCAGGTCGGCCTCGGGCAGGATGATGGCGAATTCCTCGCCGCCGAAGCGGGTGATGATCGCTTTGTCCTTGAACTTGTCCTTCATCGTGCGCGCGACGAGGCGCAGCACCTGGTCGCCCGTGAGATGGCCATGGGCGTCGTTGAAGCGCTTGAAGAAGTCGATATCGGCCATGACCAGCGCGAAGGGCTCGCGGCGCAGCGTCGCCTGATCGATCGACTTCTGCAGCATCTCCTCGAAATGGCGGCGATTGGCGAGGCCGGTCAGCGGATCGGTCAGGGCCTCGGCGCGGGTCGATTCCAGCGCCTCGCGCAGGTTGCGGATCTCGTTGGAACTGTTGCGTAATTCCGCTTCGAGCTGTGCCTTGCGCGAAACCTCCTCGCGGGTCGACATCACCAGCGCCTCGACCCATTCGCGCAGCTTGTGGCGATCCGTCGCCGGCGGCACATCCTCGGACATGGCGCAGAGGCGGCCGTGATAGAGCTCGCTGGAGCCGAGCGCCTTGTCGACCAGCCCCATCATCGCCTCGATCTCGCCGAGAACCTGCAGGCTGGTGCGCTCGGCCTGGCGCGAGAAGCGCTCGGTCGAGATGAAGCGTTCGTAGAGGCTGTCGATATCGGCCGCGGTGACCTGGCCGTCGCTGCCGGTGACGATGGCGCTCATCGCGATGCTGACGGCCGGCATCTCGCCGCTCAGATGGGCGTACCAGACCTCGAAGGCGCGGGGGTAGCTCGGCGAGCCGTGCTGCCGCATCGCCGCGACGACGCGCTCGGCGAGATCATCAGTGCGGGCGGGAACCGAAACCAGGTCGTCCATGCCATCGCCATTCCGGTATGAAGCCGGTTCGCGGCCTTCGGCCACGTCAGCTTCGATCAAAACAATCGAAGCGGGACATCCTGTCCGTATCTACGGCGGCATGCGCCCGTCCGCTGCGAAGGTCAGCCCGTCGCAGCGAAGGGCAATCTAGGTCGACATCGTTAAAAACCGGTTGATGCCGTAACGTTATCCGACACGCGCCGGGCGCAGCAGGAAGGCCGGGACATGATCACCCAGACCCTTCACCTGCGGGCCGTCATCGTCGTCGCGGCCATGCGAGCCGCGCCCGCGGCGGGGGGCATCCTGATTGCGCGCGGCAGGCGGAGGCGCTGCCGTCTCGGAATCCGGCCGGATCGGCACGCGGCGCGGCTTGCGCTGCGTATCGGCCACGGTCTCATCGGCATCCGGCCGCGCGGCGCCGGGATCGGCGCGTGCCCCGCGTTCGGGACGGCCACGGCCGCCGCGCGAGGAGGAGCGCTTGTCGTCCCGGCGGCCGCTACGACGTTCGTCGCGCGGTTCGCCCGGGGGCAGGGCGTCGAGGCCGGGGCCTTCGAAGGCGATCGCCTGACCGGTCAGCTTCTCGATCGCCGCGACGAGCTTGTCGTCATGGCGGGTGACGATGGTGAAGGAAGCGCCTTCGCGACCGGCACGACCGGTGCGGCCGATGCGGTGGACATAGTCCTCCGCGTGAGTCGGGACGTCGAAGTTGAAGACATGGCTGACGGCGGGGATATCGAGGCCGCGCGCCGCGACGTCCGAGGCGACGAGGATCGGATTTTCGCCGGTGCGGAAGGATTCGAGCGCCGCCATGCGGGCGTACTGATCCATGTCGCCGTGGAGCGCGACTGCCGGGAAACCATGGCGCTGCAGCGATTTGTGCAGCGTCGCGACATCGCGCTTGCGGTTGCAGAAAACGATCGCGTTCTGCAGGTCGGTCGCGCCCTTGATCAGCTTGCGCAACGTCTCGCGCTTCTCGAAATCCTGCGCATTGGAGGCGATCAGGCGCTGGGTGATCGTCGCTGCTGCCGTGGCGGGGCGGGAGACCTCGACGCGCACCGGGTTGTGCAGGAACTGCTCGGAGATGCGGGTGATCTCCGGCGGCATCGTTGCGGTAAAGAACAGCGTCTGCCGGGTGAAAGGCACGAGCTTGCAGACCCGCTCGATGTCCGGGATGAAGCCCATGTCGAGCATGCGGTCGGCCTCGTCGATGACGAGAAGCTCGACGCCGGTCAGCAGGAGCTTGCCGCGCTCGACATGGTCGAGCAGGCGGCCGGGCGTCGCGATCAGGACGTCAACGCCGCGGGTGATCTTGGCATCCTGGTCGCCGAAGGAAACGCCGCCGATCAAAAGCGCGACCGAGAGCTTCTGGTTGACGCCGTAGCGGGTGAAGTTCTCCTCCACCTGCGCCGCGAGCTCGCGTGTCGGCTCCAGGATCAGGGTGCGCGGCATCCGGGCCCGGGCACGGCCGGTTTCCAGGATGGTCAGCATCGGCAAGGTGAAGGCCGCGGTCTTGCCGGTGCCGGTCTGGGCAATGCCCAGAACGTCCTTGCGGGCGAGAACATGCGGAATGGCCTGGGCCTGGATGGGGGTCGGCGTGCTATAGCCTGCGGCGGTGACGGCCGTCAGAACCTTTTCACTCAAGCCGAGTTCGGCAAATGACATCGCGTATGGTGCTTCTTCTGGGTCGGTGAAACACGGCGGGATGACCTGCTCAACCACCGCGTTGGCGCGACGACAGTTCCTGCGCGCCTTCGGACCCGTGTGGAATGCAAAGAAAACGCGGCAAAGTCAATCATCTAGCCTTGAAAGGACTGCTTTAACCTCATGAAGGAGCCGCTCGTTCTCGTTCCCGGCCTGAGTTGCAATGCCGAACTTTATGCTCCGCAATGGCCTGCGCTCGCCGATGGGCGCCCGATCCTGGTCGCCGATCACGCCCGCGACGACACGCTATCAGCTATCGTGAAACGCCTGTTGGAAGCCGCGCCGCCGCGTTTCGCGCTCTGCGGCCTGTCGATGGGCGGCTATGTCGCGTTCGAAGTGCTCAGGCAGGCGCCGGAGCGCGTGACGCGGCTGGCCTTGCTCGATACCAGCGCCAAGCCGGCGACGCCCGAGACCAACCTGCCGCGTGAGCAGATGATCGCGCTGGCGGAGAAGGGGGCTTTCGACAACGTCACGACACTGCTTTGGCAGAAACTGGTCGCGCCGGCGCGCCTGACCGATGAGCCGCTGCGCCTGCTGGTGCGCGGGATGGCCGACGACGTCGGAGCCGAAGGTTTCGTGCGCCAGCAAAAGGCGATCATGAAGCGGCCGAACTCGCGGCCGATGCTGGCAGGTCTATCGATTCCGGTGCTGGTGCTGGTGGGCCAGGAGGATGAGATCACGCCCGTTGCCGAAGCGCAGGAAATGGCCGGCCTCGTCGGTGCTCGCGGAAGGCTGGCGATCGTGCCCGGCTGCGGTCACCTGTCGACGCTGGAAGCGCCCGAGGTTGTGACGGCGGAACTGTTGCGCTGGCTCGGCTGATACCTGTCATTCCGGGGCGCACCGCAGGCGCGAAGCCGGAATGACAAGGGTGATCCTGATCAGCGGGGCAGGGCGCAGGGGTCGAGCTTCGTGTCGCCCGCCGCCCGCGCGATCGAACCGGTGGTCATCGGGTCGCGCTTGGAGGCGGCGAGGCTGACCTGGGCCAGGCGGTCCTTGTCGAGCGAAGCGGTCTGGCTCGACAGGAAATTCGCGGCGATGACCGACAGGAAGGCGATGGCCGCGCCGGCCTTGGTGATATCGGCGGCGATGGTGCCGCGATTGTTCTTCCAGAACAGTTCGATCAGGCGCATGGCGCACTCTCCACGGCCCGTGACATCACGAGCTTTGCGGCAGCATGCGCCCTCAGCAGTAAAAGGATGGTTAGCCAAGTCTTGCCGGATTGCGGACGAATTTAGCGATCGCCTGCATTCTCGCCGGTTCTGCCGATGAGGCGGCCCTGCTGTTCCTTGAACAGCTTACGCAGGGCGCTCAGCACCGCGGCGACGCCCGGCCTGCGGCGCGAGACCTCATGCGAGACCAGGAAGATGTCGTCACCGGTCTGCTCGGGCGGCGGCTGGAGGCGGCGCAAGGTCGGATCGGCATCGCCCATGAAGCAGGGCGCCATCGACAGCGCCCCGGACGAGCGGACGCTTTCGTAGCGCGCGGCCGAATCGCCGACGCGCGCCGCGATCGGGCGGCCGGCGGCATAGGCCATGATGTGGTCGTCGATCCGCGAGGAGGTTTCGCGATTGACCGAGATGATCGGCGCGGTCGCGGGATCGATGTCGCGGCGAACATAGAGCGCCTGCATCAGCCGCCCGACCTTCTGGGCGTAATGGCCGGGTTCGCCCGGAACCCGGGTCATGCGGAGCGCGATATCGGCCTCGCCGCGCGCCAGGTCGAGCCGGTTGCGCGTGCTGATGATGACGATCTCGACCCCGCCCGCGGCTTGCGAGATCGCCGTCGCGTTCATGGTCAGGAGCAGGCTGATCGAGGTGGTGGCGGTGATGCGGACGGGCGCGTCGGCTTGCGGGCGAGCCGTGTCCGCGCGGATCGCGAAGCGCCTGGCGGCGGCTTCCACGAGGGCCGCCTCGGTTGCGAGCTCGATGCCGATCGCGGTCGGTACGAGCCGGTTGGCCTCGCGGGTGAAGAGCTGCAATCCGAGCCCGGTCTCGAAGGCCTTCAGCCGGCGCGCGACCGTTGCCTCACTCAGGCCTAGGCGCGCCGCTGCCACGGCCATCGACCCGCCGACGGCGATGGCGTTGAAGATCCGGATGTCGTCCCAGGATACCTGTCCGGCCGGGGATGCCAGATCGCCGTCGCGTCGAGATGGAGGGGAAGCAGGCTCGCCCATGCCGTCAGTGGCCAGTCCCAGGAGGTATGGTGTCGGCGATCATGGCGGTCCGGGAGGTGAGGAGGGTTCGACATGCGCGAACCCTGCCGGGAAATGTCTGCTCGGGCAGCCCGCCGGGCGTGAGCCCCAGCCCTGCAAGGATGCAGGGCTCGTAACTCACAGGTCGATCAGTTCGCCGGCAAAGGCGGCGCGTTCCTGGATGAAGACGAAGCGCGCTTCCGGCTTGTTGCCCATCAGGCGCTCGACCGTGTCGGAGGTCTCCTCCTTGGCCTCGTGATCGACCATGACCTTGAGCAGGATGCGCTTGCTCGGGTCCATCGTGGTCTCCTTGAGCTGGGCCGGCATCATTTCGCCAAGGCCCTTGAAGCGCGAGATCTCCGGCTTCTTGCCCTTGAACACCGTCTCGATCAGCTCGTCCTTATGGGCGTCGTTGCGGGCATAGACGCTCTTGCCGCCGTGCTGGAGCCGGTAGAGCGGCGGCACGGCGAGATAGAGATGGCCCTTCTCGATCAGGCGCGGCATCTGGCGCCAGAAGAAGGTGACGAGCAGCGAAGCGATATGGGCGCCGTCGACATCGGCGTCGGTCATGACGATGACCTTCTCGTAGCGCAGGTCATCCTCGCGGAACTGGGTGCCGATGCCGCAGCCGAGCGCCAGGATCAGGTCGGCGAGCTGCTGGTTGGCATTGAGCTTCTCGCGCGTGGCATTGGCGACGTTGAGGATCTTGCCGCGCAGGGGCAGGATCGCCTGGTTCGAGCGATTGCGCGCCTGCTTGGCCGAGCCGCCGGCCGAGTCGCCCTCGACGATGAAGAGCTCGGAGCCAGCCGCGCCGGCATTCGAGCAATCGGCGAGCTTGCCGGGCAGGCGGAGCTTGCGCGTCGCGGTTTTGCGCGAGACTTCCTTTTCGAGGCGCCGGCGCAGGCGCTCCTCGGCCCGGTCGACCGACCAGTCGAGCAGGCGCAGCGCCTGCTGGGGCGCGGCGGCGAGCCAATGGTCGAAGGCGTCGCGGATCGCGTTCTCGACGATGCGGTGGGCTTCCTGCGTCGCGAGCTTGTCCTTGGTCTGGCCCTGGAATTCCGGCTCGCGGATGAAGACCGAGAGCATGGCGGCGCAGGTCGCCATCACGTCGTCGGAGGTGACCTGCGCCATGCGCTTGGACTGACCGATGCGCTCGGCATGGTCGCGCAGGCCGCGCAGCAGGGCGATGCGCAGGCCCTGCTCATGCGTGCCGCCTTCGGGCGTCGGGATCGTGTTGCAATAGGACGACGAGAAGCCGTCCTCGCCGGTCGCGAGCCAGGCCACTGCCCATTCGAGCGAGCCGTGGCTGCCTTCCCGGGTGATCTTGCCGGAGAAGATCGGCTCGGCGACGAGGTCCTTGCCCTCGATCTCGCGGCCGAGATAGTCGCGCAAGCCCCCGGGGAAGCGGAACACCGCTTCGGCGGCGACGTCGCCCTCGGGCTTCAGCAGCGACGCTGCGCAGGTCCAGCGGATTTCGACGCCGCCGAAGAGATAGGCCTTGGAGCGTGCCATCCTGAACAGGCGGGCCGGCGAGAAGGCCGCGCCCTCGCCGAAGATCTGCGCGTCGGGGTGGAAGCGCACGCGGGTGCCGCGCCGGTTGGCGACGGCGCCGACGGTTTCCAGCGGCCCCTGCGCCAGGCCGCGCGAGAAGATCTGGCGATAGAGCGTCTTGCCGCGCGCGACCTCGACCTCCAGCCGGTCCGACAGGGCGTTGACCACGGAAACGCCGACGCCATGCAGGCCGCCCGAGGTCTCGTAAGCCTTGGAATCGAACTTTCCGCCGGCATGCAGCGTTGTCATGATGACTTCGAGCGCCGACTTGCCCGGAAATTTCGGATGGGGGTCGACCGGGATGCCGCGGCCATTGTCGGTGACGGCGATCGAGCCGTCCTCGAACAATTCGACATCGATGAAGGTGGCGTGGCCGGCCACCGCCTCGTCCATGGCGTTGTCGATCACCTCGGCGAAGAGATGATGCAGGGCGCGTTCGTCGGTGCCGCCGATATACATGCCCGGCCGGCGGCGCACCGGCTCCAGCCCTTCGAGGACCTCGATGGCGGAGGCGTCGTAGCCGGTCTCCGAAAGGGTGCCGTTGCGGGCAGGGGATGTGGGCGGCTGCGGCGCCTTGGGGGCAGCGGCGGGCGAGCGGGCTTCCGGCCTCGGGCTCGCCGCGTCGGGCCGCTCCGGCTCCGCACCGAAAAGATCGCCGTTATCCGCCATTGCCACCAAATGCTTCCTGATTCGCGCCTTCGAACTCTAGCGCATTGCGGCCCGTCATGCCCTGTCAGGGGCAGCTTATAGACGCCTCATCCCCGGATCGAAACCGCCTCGTCTCCGGCGATCGCATGCCTGTCACATCCCTGTCGCCGGCTTGGGCAAGAGCGGGGCGGAACCGAGCCGTTCAGGCCACGTTAACCATCCGTGCCGAGGATGGTCAGCACGTTCAGGCCTATGCGGATTTCCGCAATGCGCTATGATCGGTCTACAGGGGGAGAAGGCCGTGGCGTCGCGTCAGTCAGTGCCGGTTGCGGGTATCGCGGGTTTGCAGCGTGCTGCACGCCTCGCCGGCGAATCCTTCGGTCATGAAGATGTCATCGGCACGCCCCTGGCGGCGAGCGATCCGCATGCCTCGCGCTGGGTCTGGTGGCTTGCGGCGATCGCCGCTTCGGCCGGGCTTGCGGTTTTGCATTTCTCCTGAAAGCCGCCCCTCGGCCGCGCGGAAATATCAACCTTTATGCCCTAGGCCTGTGGCCGGAGGGCAATGGGATGTTTCGCGTCATCGTCACGGATTGCGGATTGGCCGATAGCGACGCGCTGCCATCTGCCGCGCCTGTTTGCGCGGCCTGAGCGGAGCGTCGCGCCGGTGGGCCAGATCGCCGCTCTTGGAGCCTATGTCTATCAGGCCGTGCTGGCGCTCGTGCTGCTGCTCCTGGTCTCGCGCATCCTGCCGGCGCGGGATTTCACGCATTATTCGCTCTTCGTCACGATCAGCCAGTTCGCCAGCATTGCCGTCTTCGAGTGGATCCGGTTCTCCTGCAGCCGGTTCTATCCCGGTGCCGACGAGACGGCGCAGCGCTCGGTCATCGCGTATGCTTTCGCCGTTTGCGCTGCTCTTTGCCTGCTCGCGGGAGCAGGCGTTCTCGCGTCGGGCGCGGTTGCGCCGGGCATCGCCGTCGGTGGAGCCGTTTTTGCGGTGTTCCAGGGCGGCTCGGAGCTGCACCTGACGCTGCTGCGCTTCCGGCAGGATTTTCGGCTGTTCTCGATCCTGCAGGCTGCCCGGGCGTCACTCCTGGCGATCGGCACGATCGGCGGAGCCATGCTTGCCCCGACGCTTTCGGGCGCGGTGGCCGGCATGCTGGCCGGAAGCCTCGCCTATGTCGTGCTGGCGCGGCTTGCCGGGGGCCCGCTGGCGCGAGGGCTCCATCGGCCGCAGCGTCATCTGCTGAAGAAATACCTGGCCTATGGCGGCGTTTCGGCCGGAGCCTCCGTGGCCAGCCTTCTGGCGCCGCTCGGGCTCAAGGCGCTGATTACGGCGGTGATCGGCAGTCAGGGCGCGGCCGGCGCGCTGCTGGCGCTCGACCTGCTGCAGCGGCCCTTCATTCTGGTCGTCTCGGCGCTCCATGCGATCCGCTATCCCGAACTGGTCGCGAGCTATGACCGCGAGCCGGGTTCGCTGGCCTTCCGGGAGCGCCTCGGCGGCTACTACGCACAGCTTGCGAACTGCTCGCTGGTGACGGCGGCAGTGATCCTGTGCCTGCTGGCGCCGGCCGCGACCTGGCTGGTCAAGGCCGAACTGCGCGAGACCTTCCTGCTTGCCGCGCCGGCCGTGATGATCCTGGCGCTGCTGCGGGCCTGGGTCCAGAACCTGCTGCCGACGCCTGCGCATCTGACGCAGCGTCTCAGGCCTATCATCGGGCTTGCCGTGACCGACGCCATCCTGCTCAACCTGAGTTCCTTCGCCGGCTGGGCCTTGTCCGGCGGCTCGCTGACCGGGTTGCTTTACAGCGGTGCCGCGGGGGCGGCCGTGGCCATGATCGTGGGGACACCGCTGTTCCTGTCGATGCCGTTCCGCTGGCCCGGGCTCACGCTGGGCAGCGCGCTCGCCGCGTTCGCCATCGCCGGGATCGCCAATGCCGGCACGCCGCAGACATCGCTGCCGGTGTCGTTGGCCGTCATGCTGCTGTGCATTCCGCCGACGGTCGCGACCGTCGCCGCGCTGCTCCGGCGCCCGGGTGCTTCACCGGATATCTCGTGACGCGCGTGGTCAGCGCCGCGGCGCGGCCATGTCCGACAGAGTCGACAGCAGGGTCTCTGCGCTCTTGTCCCAGGAGAAGCGCGCGAGGTTGGCATGGCCCTTTTCGACCAGCCCGGACATATTGCCGCCGGCATCCATGACCTGGCGCATCGCGTCTTCGAGGCTGGCGCGATCGCGCGGGTCGAAATAGAGCGCCGCCTCGCCGCAGGCTTCGCGGACCGCCGGAATATCCGCAGCCAGGACCGGGCAGCCCTGCGTCATCGCTTCGAGCGGCGGGATGCCGAAACCCTCGTAGAGGCTGGGGAAGACGAAGGCGCGGGCCCGGCGTTCGAGCGCGACGATCTCGGCATCGGTCAGCCGCCCGGTGAAGATCAGGTTGTCGGCGCTCGCAGGCGCATCGGCCTTGAAGACGCCGCTCCGGTCGAGAGCGCCCGCGATGACGAGCTTCCAGCCGCGATCACCGAGAGCATCGAAGGCGCGGATGGCGAAATCGATGTTCTTGTTGGGCTTCAGGGTGCCGAGCATGAAGAAGAAGTTCGTGCCCTCGAGGCCGAGGCGCGGCAGGACGGTTTCGTCCGGAACCAGCCCGGAGAAATGGTCGGTGGCGTTGTAGATCACCGGAATGTTGTCCGGGCGGACATGAAAGATCGTGCCGAGCTCGCCGCGCGAGAACCGGGAGACCGTCGCGATGCGCGCCGTTCGCGTCAGCCCGAAGCCGAGGGCCTTGTGGGTGACGCGGTACGCCCTGCTGAAGGCTTCCGGGTGACGGAAGATGGTGACGTCGTGGATGACGACGAGCTGCCGGCGGTGGAGCAGGGGGCCGCTGCCGCCGAAGCCGACGAGGATGTCGCCCGCCGCCCGGCGCGCGAGCGCGGTCTGCTCCCAGAGGTGGCCTGAGAACGGCCCGAAGCGTTCGAGCGCGATATGCTGGAATTCATCGGTCTGGGGGACGTCTTCCGGCGCGAGGAGGCGCCAGCGCGCATCCCTGAGCGTTTCGGGAAGCGCGCCTGCGCCGATCCGCCGGTCGAGCGCCCTGGTCAGTTCGAACGCAAAGCGCTGCACGCCGGTCAGCGGCTGGCCGAGAAAGCGCCCGTTGATCGAGATCGTCTGCAAGCCTGAGCACCGCCATCCAGCAATTCTCCGCCGAACCTGCCCGATCACGCGTGAAGGCGAGGTTACCCGGCTTCGCGACGCCCGCGCCCAACGAAAAGGCCGAGGCGTTGCCGCCCCGGCCTTCCATGTCCTGCGGTCTCGGCCGGTGCCTGCGCAGCCGGCCGAAAATCCCTCAGTACGAGTAGTACATCGCGAACTCGACCGGGTGCGGCGTCATCTCGAAGCGCGCCACATCCTGCATCTTGAGCTCGATATAGCTCTCGATGAAGTCGTCGGTGAAGACGCCGCCGGCCTTGAGGAAGGCGTTGTCCTTCTTCAGCGATTCCAGCGCTTCGCGCAGCGAGCCGCAGACGGTCGGGATCTTCTTCAGCTCGCGCGGCGGCAGGTCGTAGAGGTCCTTGTCCATCGCCGGGCCGGGATCGATCTTGTTCACGATGCCGTCGAGGCCGGCCATCATCAGGGCCGAGAAGGCGAGATAGGGGTTCGCCATCGGATCGGGGAAGCGGACCTCGACGCGCTTGGCCTTCGGCGAGGTCGTCCACGGAATACGGCAGGAGGCCGAGCGGTTGCGCGCCGAATAGGCGAGCAGCACCGGGGCCTCATAGCCCGGGACGAGGCGCTTGTAGGAGTTGGTCGAGGGGTTGGTGAAGGCGTTCAGCGCCTTGGCATGCTTGATGATGCCGCCGATGTACCAGAGGCACTCCTGCGACAGGTCGGCATATTTGTTGCCGGCGAAGAGCGGCTTGCCGTTCTTCCAGATCGACTGGTGGACATGCATGCCCGAGCCGTTGTCGCCATAGACCGGCTTCGGCATGAAGGTCGCGGTCTTGCCATAGCTCTGGGCGACGTTGTGGATGCAGTACTTGTAGGTCTGCAGCTGGTCGGCGGTCTTCACCAGCGTGTCGAACTTCATGCCGAGCTCATGCTGGGCCGAGGCGACCTCGTGGTGGTGCTTCTCGACGGCGACGCCCATCGAGGCCATGGCCGCGAGCATCTCGCCGCGCATGTCCTGCGCCATGTCCTGCGGCGGGACCGGGAAGTAGCCGCCCTTGGTGGCGATGCGGTGGCCGAGATTGCCACCTTCGTAATCGGTCATGCCGTTGGTCGGCAGCTCGGCGGCGTCGAGCTTGAAGCCCGTGTTGTACGGGTCGGCGGCGATCTTGACGTCGTCGAAGATGAAGAACTCGGCCTCGGGGCCGACATAGACGGTGTCGCCGATGCCGGTCGACTTGAGATAAGCCTCGGCCTTCTTGGCGATACCGCGCGGATCGCGGCTATAGGGTTCGCCGGTGGCGGGCTCGAGCACGTCGCAGTTGATGACCATGGTCGGAGCCGCGAAGAACGGATCCATCACGGCCGTGGTCGGATCCGGCATCAGCAGCATGTCGGACTCGTTGATCGCCTTCCAGCCGGCGATCGAGGAGCCGTCGAACATCGTGCCCTCGGCGAAGATGTCCTCGTCGATGATGCTGACGTCGAAGGTCCAGTGCTGCCACTTGCCGCGTGGATCGGTGAAGCGGAAGTCGACGTATTTGACGTCGTTGTCCTTGATCGCCTTGAGGACATCCTTGGCGCTTTTCATTTCAGCAATTCCTCTTGCCAGCCATGTTCACATTCACGCTGCCGCAACCGGCTCCATCCGGCCTGCGGCTCGTTATCCGATGATGGGGAGACGATCTCAGATCGCGTCCGCGCCGGTCTCGCCGGTGCGGATGCGGATCACCCCCTCGATGCTCGATACAAAAATCTTGCCATCTCCGATCCGGCCGGTCTGGGCGGCCTTCGTGATCGCCTCGATGGCGCGATCCAGCATCTCGTCGGCGAGAACGATCTCGATCTTCACCTTCGGCAGGAAGTCGACGACGTACTCGGCGCCACGATAGAGTTCGGTATGGCCCTTCTGGCGGCCGAAGCCCTTGGCTTCCAGGACCGTGATGCCCTGCAGCCCGACCTCCTGGAGCGCCTCCTTCACTTCGTCCAGCTTGAAGGGCTTGATGATCGCTTCGATCTTTTTCATGCGCCGACCGGCCTCCCTTGCGTCTCGAGATCCGGCCGAGCCGGACTGTAGCTGGCGGAGCCTTCCGGCGCGGGAACGAACCCCGCAGCCCTGAACGCCTGCAGCCTTGCTTCTGCTCATAGCATTGGCGCCGACGCCCCGCCATGCGGCAGCGCCCGCCAACGCGCCCGGCGAAAAGGCAATAAACAGCATAAAAAATGGGCAAGTGCATATCGGTTGATCATAAGCGGCATTCCGCCGCAGCTTGCGGCCTGCCGGACGGCGCCTGAAGATGCGGCATGGACGACAGACGCGCCGACATGAAGGACAGGGCGGAGCTCGCCTTGCTGACCACGCAGCAGATGGCAGCCGCCGATCGCGTGGCCATCGCGGCGGGCACGCCCGGCATCGCGCTCATGGAGCGGGCGGGCAGTGCGGTGGCGGAGGCTGCTCTCAGGCGGGCAGGGGCGGGAGGAGCCGTCACGCTGTTCTGCGGGCCGGGCAACAATGGCGGCGACGGCTTCGTCGCGGCGCGGCTTCTGCGCGAAGGCGGGCTCAGGGTTCGCGTGGTGCTGCCGGGTTCCGCGGATGGTTTCAGCGGCGATGCCGCGATCGCGCTGGAGCGCTGGGCCGGACCGATCGAGCCGCTGAACGCGCTTGCCGACAGGCAGGGCGATGTCTTCGTCGATGCGCTGTTCGGGGCCGGGCTGACGCGCCCGCTGGCCGGGGCATTTGCCGAAGCGGTGGCATGTCTCAACGGCGCGGGACGCCCCGTCATCGCCGTCGACATGCCGAGCGGCGTATCGGGGGATACCGGCCGGGTGGACGGCATTGCCGTCAAGGCGAGCGAAACCATCACCTTCTTCCGGCTGAAGCCAGGCCATCTGCTACAGCCGGGGCGGTCGCTCTGCGGCCCCGTGACGGTCGCCGATATCGGCATTCCGGCTCAGCCTGCGCTCGAAGCGGTCGGGGTCATGGCCTTCCGCAACGATCCCTTGCTTTGGCGCCATGCCTGGCCGGAACACCAGGCCGATACACACAAGTTCCGGCGCGGTGCGGTCGCTGTCCTGGCCGGCGGGGTTGCCGGTGTCGGGGCGCCGAGGCTGAGCGCGCGTGCGGCGCTGCGGGTCGGTGCCGGGCTCGCGACCCTGCTCTGCGAGCCTGAGGCCTTGCCGGTTCATGCGGCGCGCGGGCCGGACGCCTTGATGCAGCGGACCGTCGCCGATCGTGGAGCACTGGAGGCCTTCCTCCGGGATCGCCGGGTTTCCGCTGTCCTGGCCGGTCCGGCGTTGGGGCTCGACCGGCGCGCGGGCGATCTGCTGCGGGCCGTGATTGCGGACGACAGGCCGGCGGTGCTCGATGCCGATGCCCTGACCGCGCTTGCGGGACTCCCCGATGGTGGCGCCCGCCTTCTGGGCGCGCGCAGCGGCGGGACCGTGCTGACGCCGCATGAGGGCGAGTTCCAGCGCCTGTTCGGCAAAGAGCCCGCCATTGCCGCCGAGCCCTCGAAGCTCGAACGGGCGCGGAAGGCCGCGGCGCTGTCCGGAGCTGTCATCGTCTACAAGGGAGCCGATACGGTCGTCGCCGCGCCGGATGGACGCGGCGCGATCAATGTCACGGGATCGGCGGCGCTGGCGACAGCGGGGTCAGGCGATGTGCTGGCCGGGCTGGTCGCCGGCCTGCTGGCGCAGGGCATGCCCGCCTTCGAAGCCGGTTGCGCTGCCGCCTGGCTCCATGGTCTTGCCGGGGAGAAGCTTGGAATGGGGCTGATCGCGGACGATCTGCCAGAGGCCATACCGCCGCTGCTGCGAGACATCGCCACGGCCTGATGCAGGCAGGACAAGGCCCGCCCCGCTTTCGTGAGGCGGGCCTTTCGAGCTATCCGGCCCGGTTCAGGCCGTTGCTCCGTCAGGTGCCGGAATAGGTCACGCTCGGAGCCGCCTTGAGCTGGTCCTTGGTCATCGTGATCTTGCCGTGATCCGGATACATCGCCGGCGCCTTCGGGGCTGCCGCGGCCGGCGGAGAGGCCATGCCGCCGCCCGTGCTGCCGGCGCTGCCGGACGGAGCGGGTGCAGGGGCTGCCGCGGCCATCGGCTGGTCGCTCCAGGTCACCTGGTCGAAGGGAACCGCGACATCCTTCGATCCGATACCGAGGAAGCCGCCGACGCCGATCGTGACCATCTCGATCTTGCCGGTCTTGTCGACGATAACCTCGGTGACGTCACCCACCTTCTTGTCGTCAGGGCCGTACACGTCGACGCCGATCAGCTTGCTCGTGCGCCACTTGCCCTGGCCGGCGAGATTGGTCGGGGCCGGTGTGCTAGCACTCGTCTGCGCGGCCGTCGGCGCGGCGGGCGCTGAGGACGGCGGCGTCGGCGCGCTGGTTTGGGCCATGGCAGCTGTAGCGAGCATCGCGACACCAACTGTCGACAGCATGAAATGATGATGCCTGATCATATCTTCCTCCAAAATGCTTCCGCCAGTAGAGCGGCTCATATTGAGAACAATCGAGCAGCGGTTTTGTTCGGATCGGCGGCGAAGGAATTTAAGGCCTCGGCCGAATGAGCCCGCACAGAAAGTCACGCAGGTGCATCGAACTGCCGATCCGGCGGCATTTGCTTGATTGTACCGGGCGATTGCTTGCCGGACGAAGCCGTGATCCAATGCCGCATTGTTGGAAACGCCGCAGCCGCGACGCTGTTCCAACCTCGGCCGCGCGAGGTGTTCCGATGCCGACACTCCCTGTCACGCTTTCCGTCGACGAGCGCACGCTCGCGGCGCTCGATCGACATGTCGAGCTTCACCGGCAAGGCCGCTCGCGTGCCGATGTGATCGCGGAAATCCTTGTCGCCTGGGCGGCCAGCCCGGAGCGCTCGACGCCGCCGGACGAGGGCCTGCGCCCGGAGGAACTCAATGCGAGCAACGATTCCTGATATTGAGGAATGTGTGCCCGTCAGTCGTCGGCGTCGTCACGGCGGAGTTCGAAGGCCAGCATGGCCTCCGCGAGGGCGTGCAGCTCCCGCTCCTTTTCCGCGCCGTCAGGCATCGCGTTCAGCTCTTCCACCCGCTGCTGGGCACGGTCGTAGTCTTCTTCGGTGTGGATCACGATGGGCAGCTTCACGGGCGTATTCTCCTGGGCAGCGAAGCGGGGGCGATGCCACGCTTCCATGACGATCGAACGTCTGCCGATGCCGATCCGAACGCGGGCCGGTCAAGCCGGTTCCGCTCGTTGCAGCCGCATGGCCGCCGCTCATCGGCAGCGGGTCATGTCCGGATGCCTTTCCGCTTAAGCCTTCGGCAAGGCCGTAGCCGGCATCATGAGCGTTCCCGAGTTCGATGCAAGGCGCCGGAAGGGCAGGCGATGCGTAGTTTTCTGATTCCGGCCGCCCTGTCGGCGGTGATGCTCGCGGCGATCTGCGGGCCGGCATCCGCATTCTGGCAGCGCTCGCAGGTCTCGGCCTGCTCGGATGCCACGACCGATGCGGAGCGCGAGCGCCTGCGCTGCTGGGAGCTCAACGCCTATGCCGATCCGGGTTGGCCGGCGCTCGGGGCGGGCGGCGGCGCCTATCTGCTGCCGGGGCCGGCGAGCCGGCCGGCGCGCCCATACAAGGGTGGCGGCGTAACCCGGCGGCTTGGCTGAAAGATGTGAATCTGCGGGGGGCGGCGCTGTACGGCCGCAGCAGCTATTCGGCCGTGGTGAGCGGGGTGGGGATCGAACCCACGACCACATGATTAAAAGTCACGTGCTCTACCACTGAGCTACCCGCCCTCACCGGCGCGGTGAATACGGAGCCGATTGGCGCCGGTCAACTCGTTCCGTGCAGATCGCACGATTTTGCGGTGGGGTTCGTCCGCTTCCGGATGCCCGCGTTAACCCGGCGGAAACCAAGCCGGCCTAGCGTTCCAGCCATGGTTATTCGCCGCGGACTCCGGTCTATCTTCGTGACATTGGCCCTCTACCTGGTCTCGGGGGCGGCCGTGGCCTATTTCATGTTCCACGCCCAGCACGGCGCACGCGGCCTTGAGGCGCGCGGCGCGATCCGGGAGTCGCTGCGCGACATGGAGGGGGAGCTTGCCACCCTCACGGCCGAGCGCAAATCCTGGGAGCAGAGGCTCGCTCTGGTGCGCAACGAGGCCGTCGATCGCGATCTCCTGGAAGAGAATGCCCGCGAGATCCTCGGCCGGACCCATAAGAACGACGTCGTCATCATGGGCCGCTGAGGCAAAATACCTCCGCCGCTTAGTCGCAGACGTATCGATTAACTCAATTCCAGTTAAAACGTATCAACCCATTTTTTTCAATGGGTTAGATCATGTTGCATTGCGAGATAGCGTCCTCGCCAAGGTTTTTCCGATCCTCTACAACAATAGTCGGATGACCTTGGAGGACCGCCTATGGCTGTTGCTGCGCGTAAGTCGAAAGCTCCCGCTCAACCCAAAGCCGCTGCAAAGCCGGCAAAGGCCCGTGCGGGCAAGGAAAGCGCCGGCAAGGTCGGGGGAAGCCTCAGCAACACACCGACCTTCACCAAGGAAGAAGATCTCCACGCCTATCGCGAGATGCTGCTGATCCGGCGCTTCGAGGAGAAGGCCGGTCAGATGTACGGCATGGGCCTGATCGGCGGCTTCTGCCACCTCTATATCGGCCAGGAAGCCGTCGTCATCGGCATGCAGATGGCCTCCAAGGATGGCGACCAGGTCATCACCGGCTATCGCGACCACGGCCATATGCTGGCCTGCGGCATGGAATCGCGCGGCGTGATGGCGGAGCTGACCGGCCGGCGCGGCGGCTATTCGCGCGGCAAGGGCGGCTCGATGCACATGTTCAGCCGCGAGAAGAATTTCTATGGCGGCCATGGCATCGTCGGCGGGCAGGTATCGCTCGGGACGGGGCTTGCCTTCGCCGACTGGTATCGCGGCGACAACACGGTCTCGATGACCTATTTCGGCGACGGCGCGGCCAACCAGGGCCAGGTCTACGAGAGCTTCAACATGGCCGAACTCTGGAAGCTGCCGGTCGTGTTCGTGATCGAGAACAACCGCTATGCCATGGGCACCTCGGTCAATCGTGCCTCGGCCCAGACCGATTTCTCCCGCCGCGGCCTCTCTTTCAACATTCCCGGCGAGCAGGTCGACGGCATGGACGTCCGTGCCGTCCGCGAGGCCGGCCAGCGCGCCATCGAGCACGCCCGCTCCGGCAAGGGGCCGTATATCCTTGAGATGCAGACCTATCGCTATCGCGGGCATTCGATGTCCGACCCGGCGAAGTACCGCTCCAAGGACGAGGTCCAGCGCATGCGCGAGGAGCACGATCCGATCGAGCAGGTCCGCGCGCGCCTGATCCGCGACTTCAAGATCGCCGAGGACGAACTCAAGGCGATCGACGCCAAGGTGCGCGAGATCGTCAACGACGCCGCCGAGTTCGCGACCCACGATCCCGAGCCGGATCCGTCGGAGCTCTACACCGACATCCTGCTGGAAGCCCCGCGGGGCTGATCGCCCCGCGCTACCGGCCTTCATCCTTTTCCCCGCGTCTTAGAATCCGGGTGCGTTCATGCCGATCGACATTCTCATGCCTGCCCTTTCCCCCACCATGGAGGAAGGAAAACTGGCCAAGTGGCTGAAGAAAGAGGGCGATCAGGTCAAGTCCGGCGACATCATCGCCGAGATCGAGACCGACAAGGCGACCATGGAGGTCGAAGCCGTCGACGAGGGCGTGCTCGCCAAGATCCTCGTCGCGGATGGCACCGAGAACGTCGCCGTGAACACGCCGATCGGCGTCATCGCCGCCGAGGGCGAGGATGTTGCGGCTGCGGCCAGCGGTGGTGGCAAGGCTGCTGCGCCTGAAGCCAAGGCCGAGCCGAAAGCCGAAGCCAAGCCGGCGGAGGCCAAGAGCGAGGACGTGCCCGCCGCCAGCAAGCCGGACACCGTCCCGGCTCAGGCGAAGGCTTACGATTCCTCCTCGGAATTCCCGGCCGGCGCCGAGCTCGTCAGCACCACGGTCCGCGAAGCGCTGCGCGACGCGATGGCCGAGGAGATGCGCCGCGACAAGGACGTCTTCGTCATGGGCGAGGAGGTCGCCGAGTACCAGGGCGCCTACAAGGTCACGCAAGGGTTGCTGCAGGAATTCGGCGCCAAGCGCGTGATCGACACGCCGATCACCGAGCACGGCTTCGCCGGCATCGGCGTCGGCGCGGCGCTCTCCGGCCTGAAGCCGATCGTCGAGTTCATGACCTTCAACTTCGCCATGCAGGCGATCGACCACCTCATCAACTCAGCCGCCAAGACGCTCTACATGTCCGGCGGCCAGATGGGCTGCCCGATCGTGTTCCGCGGCCCGAACGGCGCGGCTGCCCGCGTCGGCGCCCAGCACAGCCATGACTATGCGGCATGGTACTCGAACGTGCCGGGCCTCAAGGTGGTGATGCCCTACAGCGCTTCTGACGCGAAGGGCCTGCTGAAGAGCGCGATCCGCGATCCGAACCCGGTGATCTTCCTCGAAAACGAGATCATGTACGGCAAGTCCTTCGACGTGCCGAAGGGCGACGATTTCCTGATCCCGATCGGCAAGGCGAAGGTGGTGCGTCCCGGCACGGACGTGACGATCGTCTCCTTCGGCATCGGCATGACCTATGCGCTCGGCGCCGCCGAGGCGCTGGCCAAGGAGGGCATCGAGGCCGAGGTCATCGACCTCCGCACGATCCGCCCGATGGATATCGAGACCGTTATCGCCTCGGTGCAGAAGACCAATCGCTGCGTCGCGGTCGAGGAGGGCTTCCCGCAGTCCGGCGTCACCGCCGAGATCGGCATGAAGATCATGGAGGCGGCCTTCGACTATCTCGACGCTCCCGTCGCCCGCGTCACCGGCAAGGATGTGCCGATGCCCTATGCGGCCAATCTCGAGAAGCTCGCGCTTCCGAACATCGGCGAGGTCGTCGCGGCGGCCAAGGCCGTCTGCTATCGGTGAGCCTGCAATGATGAATCGCGATCAGCTTAAAAAAGCTGTTGCGACTGCGATCGATGCGCACGGCGGTGAGGCGACGATCGTCGAAGTTGCTCAGCATATTTGGAAGACCCACGAGACAGATCTCCGAGCCTCCGGCGATCTATTTTATACATGGCAGTATGAAATGCGCTGGGCTGCTCAAAAGCTTCGGGACGACAGCAAATTGGAGCTAGGTCGCCGGGGTCCAAAGAAAACTTGGCGGAAAATTGGAGCCTGACCGATGCCGACCAACATCCTGATGCCCGCGCTCTCTCCGACGATGGAGAAGGGCAATCTCGCCAAATGGCTGAAGAAGGAAGGCGACACGATCAAGTCCGGCGACATCATCGCCGAGATCGAGACGGACAAGGCCACGATGGAGGTCGAGGCGGTCGACGAGGGCGTGCTCGCCAAGATCGTGGTGCCGGAAGGCACGGCCGATGTCGCGGTCAACGAGGTGATCGGCGTGATCGCCGGCGAGGGCGAGGACGCCAAGAGCGTGTCGGCTCCCGCCAAGGGCGACGCGCCGAAGGCGGAAGCTCCCAAGGCCGAACCTGCGAAGGCTGAAGCCGCCCCGGCGGCGGCTGCGCCCGCCAAGGCTGCCGAAGCTCCTGCCACATCCGCCCCGGCGAAGTCCGATGGCAGCCGTGCCTTCGCTTCGCCGCTCGCGCGCCGCATTGCCAAGGATGCCGGGCTCGACCTCAATGCGATCAAGGGCTCCGGCCCGCATGGCCGCATCGTCGAGAAGGATGTCGAGGCTGCCAAGGCCGGCGGTGGTGCCAAGGCTGCTCCGGCTGCCGCTGCTGCACCGTCTGCGCCGAAGCCTGCGGCTGCGCCGCTCGCGAGCGGTCCCTCCGACGAACAGGTCAAGAAGCTGTTCGAGCCGGGCTCCTATGAGGAGGTCCCGCATGACGGCATGCGCAAGACGATTGCGCGCCGCCTGACCGAGGCCAAGCAGACGGTTCCGCATTTCTACGTCACCGTGGATTGCGAGCTCGATGCGCTGCTCAAACTGCGCGGAGAGCTCAACGCCGCGGCGCCCGAGAAGGACGGCAAGCCGGCCTACAAGCTCTCGGTCAACGACATGGTGATCAAGGCGCTCGCGCTGGCGCTCAGGGCCGTGCCGGACGCCAACGTCTCCTGGACCGACAACACCATGCTCAAGCACAAGCATGCCGATGTCGGCGTCGCCGTGTCGATCCCGGGCGGCCTGATCACGCCGATCATCCGTGATGCCTGCCACAAGACGCTGTCGCAGATCTCCAACGAGATGAAGGACATGGCGGCCCGCGCCAAGGCCCGCAAGCTGAAGCCCGAGGAATATCAGGGCGGCACGACGGCGGTTTCCAATCTCGGCATGTTCGGGGTCAAGGACTTCGCGGCGATCGTCAATCCGCCGCATGCCACGATCCTGGCTGTCGGCGCCGGCGAGCAGCGCGTCATCGTCAAGGGCGGCCAGCCAGCCGTCGCGACGGTGATGTCGGTGACGCTCTCGACCGATCACCGCGCCGTCGACGGCGCGCTCGGTGCCGAGCTTCTCGCGGCGTTCAAGGGCTATATCGAAAAGCCCATGGCGATGCTGGTCTGAGCGGCGGGAGAGATACCATGGCTGACTACGACATCATCGTCATCGGCTCCGGCCCCGGCGGCTATATCGCTGCGATTCGGGCGGCGCAGCTCGGCTTCAAGACCGCGATCGTCGAGCGCGAGCATCTCGCCGGCATCTGCTCGAACTGGGGCTGCATCCCGACCAAGGCGCTGCTGCGCTCGGCCGAGATCCTGCATTACGGCCAGCACGCCAAGGATTACGGCCTGACGCTGGAAGGCTCGTTCAAGGCGGATCTGGAGGCGATCGTGAAGCGCTCGCGCGGCATCGCCACGCGGATGAACAACGGCGTCCAGTTCCTGATGAAGAAGAACAAGGTCGACGTGATCTGGGGCGAGGCCAAGCTGACCAAGCCCGGCACGATCGCCGTCGCGCCGACCAAGAAGCCGGCCATGCAGCCGCAGACGCCGCCGCCGAAGAACGCCAAGGGCGAGGGCACCTATACCGCCGACCATATCATCGTTGCGACCGGCGCCCGGCCGCGCTCGCTGCCCGGTCTCGAGCCGGACGGCAAGCTGATCTGGACCTATTTCGAGTCGATGGTTCCGGCGAAGATGCCGAAATCGCTGCTCGTGATGGGCTCCGGCGCCATCGGCATCGAATTCGCCTCGTTCTACCGGACGATGGGCGTCGAGGTCACGGTGGTCGAGGTGCTGCCGCAGGTCGTGCCGGTCGAGGATGCCGAGATCGGAGCCTTCGCGCGAAAAGCCTTCGAGAAGCAGGGCATGAAGATCCTGACCGGCGCCAAGGTGACGAAGGTCGAGAAGGGGGCCGACTCTGTCACCGCCCATATCGAGGACGAGAAGGGCGGCAAGCAGACGATCACGGCGGACCGGATGATCTCGGCCGTCGGCGTCGTCGGCAATATCGAGAACCTCGGTCTCGAAGCGCTCGGCGTGAAGACGGATCGCGGCTGCATCGTCATCGACGATCTCTGCCGCACCAACGTTAAGGGCGTCTATGCGATTGGCGACGTCGCCGGCCCGCCGATGCTGGCGCACAAGGCCGAGCACGAGGCGGTGATCTGCGTCGAGGCGATCAAGGGCCTGCATCCGCACCCGATGGACAAGCTGATGATCCCGGGCTGCACCTATTGCCACCCGCAGATCGCCAGCGTCGGCCTGACCGAGGCGAAGGCCAAGGCCGCCGGCCACGAGATCAAGGTCGGCCGCTTCAACTTCGTCGCCAACGGCAAGGCCGTGGCGCTCGGCGAGGACAGCGGGCTGGCCAAGACGATCTTCGACGCCAAGACCGGCAAGCTGCTCGGCGCCCATCTCGTCGGCCCGGAAGTGACCGAGCTGATCCAGGGCTTCGTCGTCGCCATGAACCTGGAGACGACCGAGGAAGAGCTGATGCACACCATCTTCCCGCACCCGACCCTGTCGGAGGTGATGAAGGAGAGCGTGCTCGACGCTTACGGCAAGGTGCTGAACGCCTGAGGTTTCCTCTTCGGGCGCCAGCTTGAAGCTACACGACTGTCATTCCGGGGCGCGCCGCAGGCGCGAACCCGGAACCCACGACCGGGTCGGACATCGTGTGCCTCGTTGCAGCCGGCTCACCCAGTCGTGGGTTCCGGGTTCCTCGCTGCGCGAGGCCCCGGAATGACAAGAGTTGGTGCGCCGACGCTTGGCGGCAGCCCGCCTGCGCTCCATATTGCGCCGATGCCGCCACGTACCCGCAAATCGCCCAAGCCCGATCGCGTCGTCCGCGACGAGGAGGTCGAGATCCTGCCGCCGCGCCGGACGCTGCCGCTCGACTGGAGCGTCATCGTGCCGACCGTCGCCTTCGGCACCGTCACGGGCTTCGCCGCGAGCCTGATCGTCGGTGGCGGCGGCGTGATCCGCCATGCGGTCGTCGGCGTGCTCGGCATGCTGGTCGGGCAGGGCATCGTGCGCCTGACCGGCTGGCGCCTGAATACCGGCTATGGCTTCCTCGACGATGCCGGCATGGCGGTCATCGGCGCCATCCTGATTATCCTGCTGGCGCGTTTCATCGCCTGAGATACCATCACCCGTGGAACCGGCGGCAGCCGACGCCGTTGGGTACGCGCGCATTCGCGCATGGCTAGGGGAATATCCGCGATGGAAAGCTTTGCCGCCACCATGGCCCAGCCGGGCTATGGCTTCTTCATGACGCTGCTGATCGGCCTGCTTGCCGGCTGGATCGCCGAGCGCCTGACCTCGTCCGATCACGGCCTCTTCACCAATATGCTTGTCGGCGTCGCCGGCTCCTTCGTCGGCGCCAAGGTCGCGGAGCTCCTGGAGATTCCGGTCTTCGGCTTCTGGCGGACACTGGTCGCGGCGGTGGCCGGCGCGATCATCGTCATCGTGATCTGGAACGCGGCCCGCGGTCGCAGGTGAAGCTCTGTTGCCGGGGCCGGCAGTTGCGGCAGAGCGCTTTGGGGATTAGCTAGAGGGTGCCGGCTTTGGCCGGCTCCTGCTGTTGAAGCCCGGACCCTGTTATGGCGCTTGTTCTCGACCTGCTGAACCGCGATCCGCGGCCCAATGCCGGCAATCCGAAGGCGCAAGCCGCGGAAGTGCGCCATCCCGAGAAGCAGAAGCGGCCGGAGAACCCGGTCCTGCGCAAGCCGGACTGGATCCGCGTCAAGGCGCCGGGCTCGCCGAAATGGGCCGAGACGCAGAAGATCGTGAAGGCCGAGAAACTGGTCACGGTCTGCGAGGAGGCCGGCTGCCCGAATATCGGCGAGTGCTGGGAAAAGAAGCACGCCACCTTCATGATCATGGGCGACACCTGCACGCGGGCCTGCGCCTTCTGCAACGTGAAGACCGGCGTGCCGCAGCCGCTCGATGCCGAAGAGCCGCGCAAGGTGGCCGATGCCGTCGCCAAGCTCGGGCTGGAGCATGTCGTCATCACCTCGGTCGACCGCGACGACCTCAAGGACGGCGGCGCGGAGCATTTCGCCCAGGTGATCAGGGCGATCCGCAGCGCTTCTCCCGGCACGACCATCGAGATCCTGACGCCGGACTTCCTGCGCAAGCCCGGCGCGCTCGAAGTCGTCGTGGCGGCCAAGCCCGACGTCTTCAACCACAATCTCGAAACCGTCCCCGGCAAGTACCTGACCGTGCGGCCGGGCGCCCGCTATTTCCATTCGCTCAGGCTGCTGCAGCGGGTGAAGGAGCTCGACCCGACGATCTTCACCAAATCCGGCATCATGGTCGGCCTCGGCGAGGAGCGGAACGAGGTGCTCCAGCTCATGGACGATCTGCGCTCGGCCGAGGTCGATTTCATGACCATCGGCCAGTATCTCGCGCCCTCGCGCAAGCATCATGCGGTGATCCGCTTCGTCACCCCCGACGAGTTCAAGAGCTTCGAGACCATCGCCTATGCCAAGGGCTTCCTGATGGTGTCCTCGACGCCGCTGACCCGTTCCTCGCATCACGCGGGCGAGGATTTCGCCAAGCTGCGTGCAGCGCGCGATGCCCAGATCGGTATCGGCCACAACAGCCGCGGCTGAGAAGGCGCGCCCTCGATGCCGATGTTCAACAGCACCCGCCGGGTGAGGCACTCGCCCGAGCAGATGTTCGCGCTCGTCGCCGATGTCGAGAATTATCCGCAGTTCCTGCCGCTCTGCGAGGGGCTGACGGTGCGCCGGCGCACACCCCGCGAAGGCGGCGGCGAGGTGCTGCTGGCCGATATGAGCGTCGGCTACAAGGCGATCCGCGAGACCTTCACCAGCCGCGTCACGCTCGATCCGGAAAATCTCAAGATCCTCGTCGAATATGTCGACGGACCGTTCCGCTATCTGGAGAACCGCTGGACCTTCAAGCCGCATGAGGCTGGCTGCGAAGTCGGGTTCTTCATCTCCTACGAGTTCGCCAGCCGGATGCTGGGCCTGCTGATGGGCGCGATGTTCGACAAGGCCTTCCGCAAGTTTGCCGAAGCCTTCGAGAAGCGCGCCGATCTGGTCTATGGCCGCGGTACGGCGCCCGTGCTGGGCGCCTGAGCGGTCACGGCCCGGTCAGCACCGTCTCGCGCAGCAGGTCGAGTGCTTCCAACACGCTGAGCCGACGGATTTCGTCACGTGACTGCTCGCCGAAGCGCCGCTCGCGATGGCGCGTCCCGGAGGGGCCGGCGCAGGCGAAATGGACCAGCCCGACCGGCTTCTCGGCGCTGCCGCCACCGGGGCCGGCGACGCCGGTGATCGAGACCGCGAAGGTGGCGTCGAGGCGCGTGCGCCCGCCCTCCGCCATGGCGCGCGCCACCGGCTCGCTCACGGCGCCGTGCTGCTCGATCAGGAGGATCGGCACGCCCGCGAGCGCGGCCTTGGCCTCGTTGGCATAGGTGATCAGGCCACCCTGGACCATCGAGGACGAGCCGGCGATGGCGGTCAGCGCACCGCAGACGAGACCGCCGGTGCAGGATTCGACCGTGGCGACGGTGAAGCCACGCTCCATGCTCATGTTCAGCAGTTCGGCCGCGAGCGAGCGGATATCGAGATCGAACATGGCTAGTCCTCCTCGGGCAGGCGGATCGTCGCAGTCGCCAGGGCGACGAGGCCTTCGCGGCGTCCGGTGAAGCCCATGCGTTCCGAAGTCGTCGCCTTGATCGCGACCTTGCCGAGGGGGAGGCCGACGATCGCCGCGATCTCGGCGCGGATGGCTTCGCGATGCGGGCCGATCTTCGGGGCCTCGCAGACGACGGTCAGGTCGAGGAAGTCGATCCGCCCGCCGCGCTCGCGGACCCGCGTGGCTGCAAAGGCGAGGAACTGGGCCGATGCCGCGCCGCGCCATTGCGGATCGCTCGGCGGGAAATGCGTGCCGATATCGCCGTCGGCGAGCGCGCCGAGCAGGGCATCGGTCAAGGCGTGGAGCGCGACGTCGCCATCGGAATGGGCGATGACGCCCTGATCATGCCCGATCCGGACACCGCCAAGCCAGACATGGTCGCCGGGGCCGAAGGCATGGACATCGTAACCGGTGCCGACTCGCGTCACGAGGGTCCTGCCGGGGTGCGCCGCGGCCCGCAGGAAATCCGCGGCATGCGTCAGCTTCACATTGGCCGGGTCGCCCTGGAAGGTCGCGACCGGATGGCCGGCCCATTCCATCAGCGCGGCATCGTCGGTGAAGCCGTGCAGCAGCGCCGCCTCGGCTGCTTCATGGGCGTCGAGCAGCGGTTTGAAGCGGAAGGCCTGTGGCGTCTGGACGGTGACGAGCTGGTCGCGCGGCGGGGTTTCGGCGACATGGCCGTCGGCGCTGGTGCGCTTCACGGTGTCGGTAACGGGCAAGGCGGGGATCGCGGCGATGGCGCCGGCGCCGAGCCGGTGGATGGCCGCGCTGATCTGTGCGCGGGAGACGAAGGGCCGGGCCGCGTCATGGACGAGCACGATGCCGTCGAAGCCCTCGCGGGCAAGCGCAAGCAGGCCGCGCCGCACCGAAGCCTGGCGCGTCGCGCCGCCGAGCGTCGGGGCCGCAAGCCGGGAGCTGTCGATGCCGGCCATGGCATTGGTGTAGCGCGCCTCGTCGCCCTCGCCGATTACGACGGCGATGCGCGCGATCGAAGGCTCCGCCAGAAAGGGCGTCAGCGCATGGGCGAGAACGGGACGCCCCTCGACGAGGCGATATTGCTTCGGCTCGCCATCGCCGGCCCGCAGGCCGCGGCCAGCCGCGACGAGCAGGGCAGCGACGGGCTGGGGCGCATCGGAGTGACGGAGCACGGTGCTGGATTCTGGCTGCAAGCGGGTCATGGCCGCATGGCATAACCAATTCTGCTGCGATGGGGCAGGGGGTGCGACGCTGTTGCAATGCAGCATTTCTCTCTAAGCGCTTGCGCTCCCGCAGCATTGTCCAATAAATATGCATCCAGAGAAATGCCTTAAAAGCAGGCTGCCCCTTTGGACATCGCAGGTATCCCGATCGCGTCCCGCGCCTTCCTGGCGCCGATGTCCGGCGTGACCGATATCGTCATGCGCCGGCTCGCAGCCCGCAGCCATGCCGGAATCGTCGTATCCGAGATGGTGGCCTCCGACGAATTCGTGCGCGGCAGCGAGGAAGCGCGCATCCGCGCGGAGGGCGAGGGCGTGTCGCCGCATGTCGTCCAGCTCGCCGGCTGCGACCCTTACTGGATGGGGGAAGCGGCGCGGCTGGCCGAGGCCAATGGCGCCGATATCGTCGACATCAATATGGGCTGCCCGGCCAAGAAGGTGACGGGTGGCTGGGCCGGCTCCGCCCTGATGCGCGATCTCGATCATGCCGTCGCGCTGGTCGAGTCTGCGGTTGCCGCCACCAGCGTGCCGGTGACGGTCAAGATGCGGCTGGGCTGGGACGACGCCTCCCGTAACGCTCCGGAGCTTGCCCGTCGCGCGGTTGCGGCGGGTGCGCGGATGATCACGGTCCACGGCCGGACGCGCCAGCAATTCTACAAGGGCACGGCGGATTGGCAGGCCATCGCGGCGGTGCGCGCTGCCGGGGATTTCCCCCTGGTGGCCAATGGCGACATCCATGACGTCGCGGATGCGCGGGACTGCCTCGCGCAGTCGGGCGCCGATTTCGTCATGGTCGGGCGCGCCGCGCTTGGCCGGCCCTGGCTGGTCGGCGAGATCGGCGCGGCGCTCGACGGGCGCGCGTTTCGGGCACCGACGCTGGCGGAGAAGCTGGCGCTGGCCTGCGAGCATTACGAAGGCCTGCTGGCCTTGATCGGCATCGCCCATGGTGTGCGCCACGCCCGCAAGCATCTCGCCGCCTATGCGGACGAGGCTGTGGCCGAGGGCTGCCGGCCCGATGCCGAGCTGCGCCGCAGCCTTCTGACCTCGGATCAGCCCAAGCAGGTCCTGGCGGCGCTGACGGGCCTGTTCTCGACCGACCGCGATCGTGAAGCCGCTTGAGCCGAGGGGATGAGGCGATGACGGCGATGTTTACCGACAACGGGCCTGGAGGCCGCAGCGCCTACCTGCTCGACCCGATCGAGATCCAGGCACTCAACGTGCTGCCGATGCCGGTTCTGGTGATCGGGGAGAGCCATGCCGTGCTGTATGCGAATACGGCGGCCGAGGATTTCTTCCAGTCGAGTGCCGCTCTGCTCAAGCGCCAGCGCATCGACGATTTCGTCGCTTTCGGCTCACCCGTGCTGGGGGTGATCGAGGAGGTGCAGCGTCGCGGTGCCAGCGTCAGCGAATACCGCCTCGATCTCGGCACGCCGCGCCTCGGAACCGATCACATCGTCGATGTCTTTGCCTCTCCCTTGCCCAGTCAGGGCGATGCGGTCGTGCTGATGCTGCAGGAACGGACAATTGCCGAAAAAATGGACAGGCAATTGACGCATCGCGGTGCAGCGCGCTCGATCACCGCGCTCGGCGCGATGCTGGCCCATGAGATCAAGAATCCGCTCTCGGGCATCCGGGGCGCCGCGCAACTGCTCGAAGGCTCGATCCCGGATTCCGACCGGATGCTGACGCAGCTCATCTGCGACGAGACCGACCGGATCGTGAAACTGGTCGAGCGCGTCGAATTGTTCGGCGACGAGCGGCCGAGCGAGCGCGACGCGGTCAACGTCCACGACGTGCTCGACCATGTGAAGCGCCTCGCCCATTCCGGCTTTGCCCGGCATATCCGCTTCACGGAGACCTATGATCCCTCGCTGCCGCCGGTCGCCGGCAATCGCGACCAGCTCGTCCAGGTCCTGCTCAATCTCGTCAAGAACGCCGCCGAGGCGATCGGCGAAGATGCGATCGATGGCGAGATCACGCTGACGACGGCCTATCGCCCCGGCATCCGCCTGCAGGTTCCCGGCTCTTCGGAACGGATCGCGCTGCCGCTCGAAATCGGGGTGCGCGACAACGGGCCGGGCGTGCCGGCCGACCTGGTGCAGCACCTGTTCGATCCCTTCGTCACGACCAAGGCCCAGGGAAGTGGCCTTGGACTTGCACTTGTCGCCAAGGTGATCGGCGATCACGGCGGAATCGTCGAATGCGAGTCCGTTCCGCGTCGGACGCATTTCAGGATACTCCTGCCCCTGCACCAACTCCGGTCAGGGCAGGCAACGTAGAGGCCTCAAGCAACCCATGCCGACCGGTCATATCCTCGTCGCCGACGACGACGCCGCGATCCGCACCGTCCTCAACCAGGCGCTCGCCCGGGCGGGCTATGAAGTCAGGACCACCGGCCAGGCCGCGACCCTCTGGACCTGGGCCGCGCAGGGACTGGGCGACCTCATCATCACCGATGTCGTGATGCCGGACGGGAACGCCTTCGACCTGCTGCCACGCATCAAGCGAGTGCGGCCGGAACTGCCGATCATCGTGATGAGTGCGCAGAACACCTTCATGACGGCGATCAAGGCGTCGGAGCGGGGCGCCTACGAATATCTGCCGAAACCCTTCGACCTGAAGGAACTCGTCGCCATCGTCGGGCGCGCCCTGTCGCGGCCGCGGGGCGAGGCGGTTCGCGGTCATGCAACCGAGCCCGAGGACATCCCGCTGATCGGTCGCTCGCCGGCGATGCAGGACGTCTACCGCGCCCTGGCACGCCTGATGCCGATCGACCTGACCGTGATGATCAACGGCGAGTCCGGCACCGGCAAGGAGCTGGTGGCCCGCGCCCTGCACGATTACGGCAAGCGCAAGAACGGCCCCTTCGTCGCGATCAACATGGCCGCGATCCCGAAGGACCTGATCGAATCCGAGCTCTTCGGCCATGAGAAGGGCGCCTTCACCGGGGCGCTGACGCGCTCGTCGGGACGCTTCGAGCAGGCGGAGGGCGGCACGCTGTTCCTCGACGAGATCGGCGACATGCCGATGGAGGCGCAGACCCGCCTGCTGCGGGTGCTCCAGCAGGGCGAATACACCACGGTCGGCGGGCGCACCCCGATCAGGACCAATGTCCGCATCGTCGCGGCGACCAACAAGGACCTGCGCATCTCGATCGCGCAGGGCCTGTTCCGCGAGGACCTGTTCTTCCGGCTGAACGTCGTGCCGATCCGGTTGCCGCCGCTGCGCGAGCGCATCGAGGACATCCCGGACCTCGTCCGCCATTTCTTCACGCTGGTCGAGAAGGAGGGGCTGCCGCGCAAGCAGGTCGATTCGGAAGCGATGGACGTGATGCGGCAGTATCGCTGGCCGGGGAATGTCCGGGAGCTGGAGAACCTGGTCCGGCGCCTGGCGGCGCTCTATCCGCAGGAGACGATCACCGCGCCGATCATCGAGGCGGAGTTGCAGCCTGCAGCGGTGGGGCCGGGATTTACCAATAGCCCGGCGACGTCCGAGCGCACCGAGACGCTGTCCGGTTCGGTCGAGCGCCATCTTGGCCAGTATTTCGGTGGGTTCGGCGACAATATTCCGCCGCCGGGGCTGTATCATCGCATTCTGCGCGAGATCGAGCCGCCCCTGATCGCCGCGGCGCTGGCCGCGACCCGCGGCAACCAGATTCGTGCCGCGGAGCTCCTCGGCCTCAATCGCAATACGCTGCGCAAGAAGATTCGCGAACTCGACATGCAGGTGGTGCGCTCGCCACGCTGAAACGGGGCCATCCCGCCTTGTGAATGTCATATTTTGACAACACCGTTGCGGCGGCGCATCAGTGGCGCCCGCAGGCGTGATCGGTTTGCGATCCCTGCCCCTATCGGAGTTGTCGCGAAACGTGTCCGCTTCTGTCAACGAAGCCAGAATGATGCCGCGTGGCGAGGAGAAATCCCGCCGCGTCTCGGGCTGGGTCGGCGGAATCGTCGTCGCGCTCGCGCTGATCTCGGCGCTGCTCACCTTCCTCGTGCTGTCCGGTGCGACGCCGATCGCACCCGTGCACGAGGTCGTGGTCGGCGTCTTCGTGCTCAACGCGCTGCTGATTCTGGTTCTGGTCGTCATCGTCGCTTTCGAGGCCGCGGTGCTGATCCGCGCCCGCAAGGCTGGCGCGGCTGCTGCGGGGCTGCATGTCCGCATCGTCGGCCTGTTCAGCATCATCGCCGCCCTGCCGGCGGTGCTCGTCGCCATCATCGCCACCGTCACGATCGAGCGCGGGCTGGAGCCATGGTTCTCCGACCGGATGCGCGATGCCGTCTTCAAATCGGTTGAGGTCGCCGACGCCTATGCCGCGAGCCAGTGCCGTTCGCTCGGGCGCGAGATCCGGGTGCTGGCCGACGACCTGAGCCGGGCGAAGCCCGCTTTCGACGTCGATCGCAAATGGTTCGAGAATTTCCTGACCTCCCGCGCGACGGCGCTCGGCCTTCCGGTCGCTGCGGTCATGCAGCCGCCGGACAAGGTGATCGTGCGCGCCAATATCAATGTGCTGCGCGATCCGCCAATGCCGGACCAGGCCGCCTTCGACGATGCGAAATCCGCGCCGGAGCCGATCTGCGTGATACCGCGGACGGGCACCGTCTTCGGCGCCGTGATGAAGCTGCCGGCCTATGACAACAGCTTCCTGCATGTCGCGCGGGAGGTCGACCCGCTCGCGGTCGAGTTCCCGTCGGTCGCACGCGGGGCCGCCGTCGAATACCTCTCGATCGATGCGCGCCGGAAGGGCGTCCAGATCGCCTTCGCCTCGATGTACGGGTTGATCGCGCTGATTCTGCTGCTCTCGGCGATCTGGCTGGGCCTGAGCTTTGCCAACGGGCTCGTCGCGCCGATCCGGCGGATGATCGATGCGACCGACCAGGTGTCGAGCGGCAACTTCTACGTCCAGGTGCCGATCCGACGATCCGAGGGCGACCTTGCCCATCTGGGCGAGACCTTCAACAAGATGACGGCGGAGCTGCGCCGCCAGCGCGACAGCCTGGTCACGGCGAGCGAGGTGATCGACCGGCGCCGGCGCTTCACCGAAACGGTCCTCTCCGGCGTTTCCTCCGGCGTGCTCAGCCTCGATGGCGACGGCCATGTCACGACGATCAACCGCTCGGCCGAGATCCTGCTCGGGACTGGCGGGCGCCTGCTCGGCAAGCCGATCGCCGAGATCGCGCCGGAGGTGGCCGGCTTCGTCGCGGAAGCGCTGCAGAACCGCCAGCGCCAGAGCTCCGGCCAGGTCGCCTTTACGCGCGCCGGGCAGGACCGGATGGTCAATATCCGGGCCGTGCGGGAAGGCGAGGGGATGGGAGCCGGGCTCGTGGTGACGCTCGACGACATCACCGACCTCGTCTCCGCGCAGCGCACCGCCGCCTGGGCCGACGTCGCCCGCCGCATCGCGCATGAGATCAAGAACCCGCTGACGCCGATCCAGCTCTCGGCCGAGCGCATCAAGCGCCGGTTCGGGCGCGTCATCGTCGAGGGCAAGGACGTCTTCGACCAGTGCACCGACACGATCGTGCGGCAGGTCGAGGATATCCGGCGCATGGTCGACGAGTTCTCCTCCTTCGCCCGCATGCCGAAGCCGTCGCTTGCTCGCGAGGACATCGTCGAGACCGTCCGGCAGATCGTCTTCCTCTGGCGGGTCGGCAATCCCGAGACGACGATCGCCGAGACGCTGCCTCCGGACCCCGTGCCGGCGCGCTTCGACCGGCGCCTGATCTCGCAGGCGCTGACCAATGTCATCAAGAATGCGACCGAGGCGATCGAGGCCGTGCCGGCCGATGAGCGCGGGCAGGGGCGTATCGACGTCCAGGTGGCCCGCCTTGACGACGGCCGGGTCGTCATCGACGTGATCGACAACGGCAAGGGCCTGCCTGCGGACCAGCGCCAGAAGCTGCTCGAGCCCTATATGACGACGCGGGAAGGCGGAACCGGCCTGGGCCTCGCCATTGTCGGCAAGATCCTGGAGGACCATGGCGGCGGCATCGAACTGCTCGACCGTCCGGATGCCGCCAGCGGTGCACGGGGCGCGCGCATCCGCCTCTGGTTCCCCGAAACAGGCCCGGCGCAGGACACAGAGGGCGGCGATGCGGCCGCCCAGCCGGAAAACGGCTCGCGCAACACGGATTCAAGGAATGGGATACGCCTATGAGCGCTGACATCCTGGTAGTGGACGACGAAGTCGATATCCGCGATCTGGTCGCCGGCCTTCTGGAAGACGAGGGCTACCGGACCCGCAAGGCCGGCTCCGCCGACGAAGCGCTGGCCGCGATCGCGTCGCGCCGGCCGAACCTCGTCTTCCTTGATATCTGGCTGCAGGGCAGCCGGCTCGACGGCTTGCAGGTCCTGGAGTTGATCAAGGAGAGCAACCCCGATCTCGCGGTGGTGATGATCTCCGGCCACGGCAACATCGAGACGGCGGTTTCCGCGATCAAGAGTGGCGCCTACGACTTCATCGAGAAGCCGTTCAAGGCCGATCGGCTGGTGCTGGTCGCCGAGCGGGCGCTGGAGGCATCGCGCCTGCGCCGCGAAGTCCGCGAGCTCAAGACCCGCTCGGTCCAGGCGGACCGCATCGTCGGCCGCACCACGGTCGTGAACCAGCTCCGCCAGACGATCGATCGCGTCGCGCCGACCAATGCGCGGGTGCTGATCACCGGCGAGCCCGGCTGCGGCAAGGAACTGGCGGCGCGCACGCTGCACGAGGCCTCGACCCGTTCGAGCGGGCCCTTCGTCGTCATCAACGCGGCGACGATCACGCCCGAGACCATGGAGGAGGAGCTGTTCGGCGTCGAAGGTGGCGACGGGCGGTCGCGCCGGATCGGCGCGCTCGAGGAGGCCCATGGCGGCTCGCTCTATATCGACGAGATCGGCGACATGCCGCGCGAGACGCAGAACCGCATCCTGCGCGTGCTCGTCGACCAGAACTTCCAGCGCGTCGGCGGCGCGACGCGGGTCCATGTCGATGTCCGCGTCATCTCCTCGTCGAGCCGCGACCTGGCGCAGCTCATCGCCGACGGGCATTTCCGTGAGGATCTCTATCACCGCCTCGGCGTCGTGCCGATCAAGGTGCCGCCGCTGTCGGAGCGGCGCGAGGACGTGCCCGAGCTGATCGAGTTCTTCATGGAGCAGATCTCGATCGCGAGCGGCCTGCCGAAGCGCCAGATCGGCAGCGACGCGATGGCCGTGCTGCAATCGCATGAATGGCCGGGCAACGTCCGCGAGCTGCGCAACAATGTCGAACGCCTGATGATCCTGACCAAGGGCGATCCGACGGCCGAGGTGACGATCGAGATGTTGCCGGCCGAAGTCGGCGCGATGGTGCCGACGACGCCGTCCGGCTCGGGCGGCGAGCGCCTGATGAGCCTGCCGCTGCGCGATGCGCGCGAGATCTTCGAGCGCGAATACCTGATCGCGCAGATCGCGCGCTTCTCCGGCAACATCTCGCGCACGGCGGAGTTCATCGGCATGGAGCGCTCGGCGCTGCACCGGAAACTGAAGTCGCTCGGCGTCGGTTGAGACGCGTCAGGCGCGTCACGCATGCCCAGTTGCACGCCACGCAGGCGGCATGCATCTAAAGTCGGCATTGCTGCACTTGCGTTGTGGGCGAAGACGACGATCTAATGGAACATCGGTGTTCCGACGCTGGTGGAATGCGCCCCCGGCCTGAAACGGAACGAATTGGATCGCTGGATTTAATCCGATCGGCGATCCCAACAACAGGGACTACCCATGGCCGCCGAGCGGGCACAGAACCTCCAGGACACCTTCCTCAACCATGTGCGCAAGCAGAAGATCCCGCTGACGATCTTCCTCGTCAACGGCGTCAAGCTGCAGGGCGTCGTCACCTGGTTCGACAATTTCTGCGTGCTGCTGCGCCGCGACGGTCATTCGCAGCTCGTCTACAAGCACGCGATCTCGACCATCATGCCCGGACATCCGGTGCAATTGTTCGAGCCCGAGGAAACGGACAAGAACTGATTTGGCGACAAGCCACAAGGACGACAAGGATCGGGCGGCCACGCGGGTCACAGGCGCGAAGCCGCTCGACGAAATCGAACGCGACATCGCGGCGAATACGCGCGCCTTTGTCGTTGGCCCCTATTCGCAGAAGCGCGGCGTCGCGGTCGATGCCAATCTGCGTTCCTTCGCGGCGCGGCTGGACGAGGCCGTCGGCCTTGCGGCCGCGATCGACCTGACGGTCGTCGAGCCGGTGCAGGTGCTGCTGACGGCACTCCGACCCGCGACCTATCTCGGCAAGGGCAAGGTCGAGGAACTGGCCGAGCGCATCAAGCTCGAGGAGATCAGCCTCGTCGTGATGGATTGCGCCCTGTCGCCGGTGCAGCAGCGCAATCTCGAAAAGGCCTTCGGTTGCAAGGTCATCGACCGCACCGGGCTGATCCTCGAAATCTTCGGCCGGCGCGCCCGCACCAAGGAAGGCGCGCTCCAGGTCGAGCTCGCGCATCTCAATTACCAGAAGAGCCGCCTGGTGCGGTCCTGGACCCATCTCGAACGCCAGCGCGGCGGCTTCGGCTTCCTCGGCGGCCCCGGCGAGACTCAGATCGAGGCGGATCGGCGCATCATCCAGGAGCGGATGACCAAGATCGAGCGCGATCTCGACAGCGTGAAGCGCACGCGCTCGCTGCATCGTGCCAGCCGGAAACGCGTGCCTTATCCGATCGTTGCGCTGGTCGGCTACACCAATGCCGGCAAGTCGACGCTGTTCAACCGGCTGACCTCGGCCGAGGTGCTGGCGCAGGACATGCTGTTCGCCACGCTCGACCCGACGGCGCGTGCGATCAAGCTGCCGCACGGGGCGCGGATCATGCTCTCCGACACGGTCGGCTTCATCTCCGACCTGCCGACGCAGCTCGTCGCCGCCTTCCGCGCCACGCTGGAGGACGCGATCGAGGCCGATGTGCTGCTGCATGTCCGCGACGTCGCCCATGAGGACACGCAGGCGCAGGCCGCCGACGTGCAGGCGATCCTGCGCGATCTCGGGATCAATCCGGACGATGGCCAGCGGGTCATCGAGGTCTGGAACAAGGCCGACCTGCTCGATCCGGCCGAACGCGAGCGCCAGCTCGGCATCGCCACGCTCCGGCCGGACGGATCGCGCCCGGTGCTTGTCTCGGCGCTGACCGGGGAGGGCATCGAACGCCTGACACGCGCGATCGAAGCGCGGATCGCGTCGAGCCGCCCGGTCTACACGCTGGATCTCGTGCCCGGAGACGGCAAGTCGCTCGCCTGGCTGCATGCCAATGGCGAAATCCTCCAGCGCGAGGATGGCGAGGATGGCGGGCTGAAGCTCGTCGTGCGCCTGCCGCTCGAGCGGGAAGGGGCGTTCACGGCGCGTTTTCCCGAGGCTGAGCGGCAGGGATAACAAGCGCGGCAGGCGCTAACGGGCGCTCTTCTCCCGCTTCTTCACGGCCTGCCAAAGCGCCTCCATCTCGTCGAGGCTGGCCTCTTTCGCCGTCCGCCCTTCGGCTTCCAGCGCCTCCTCGATGCCCTTGAAGCGGCGCTCGAACTTGGCGTTGGCGGCGGCGAGGCAGCCTTCCGGGTCGGCATCGACATGGCGGGCGAGATTGGCGACGACGAAGAGCAGGTCGCCGATCTCCTCATGGATCGCGGCCTTGTCGCCGCCGGCAAGCGCCTCGTCGATCTCGGCGGTTTCCTCGCGGATCTTGTCGAGCACGAGGCGGGCATCGTTCCAGTCGAAGCCCACGGTCGAGGCGCGGGCCTGCAGCTTCCAGGCGCGGGTGAGGGCGGGCAGCGTATGCGGCACTCCGGCGAGCACGCCGCGCTCCTCCGTCTGCGGCGGCAGGCCGGCGGCCTCGCGCGCCGCAGCTTTGGCCGCCTTCTCCTGCGCCTTGATCCGGTGCCAGAGCACTTTCACCTCGGCAGGCGAGAGATCACGCGCATCGCCGAAGACATGCGGATGCCGGCGGATCAGCTTGCTCGTGATCGCCTCGACGACGTCGGGGAAGGCGAAGGAACCCTCCTCCTCGGCCATGCGCGCATGGAACGCGACCTGGAGCAGCAGGTCGCCGAGCTCGTCCTTGAGATCGAGCCTGTCGCCGCGGGCGATCGCATCGGCGACCTCATAGGCCTCCTCGACGGTGTAGGGCGAGACAGAGGCGAAATCCTGTTCCAGATCCCAGGGGCAGCCGGTTCCGGGCGTGCGCAGCGCGGCCATGATCTCGATCAGGCCGGCAATGTCGCGAGAGGGCTTCAACGCTGCATGTCTCCGTGAATTCGGCTACGCTCCTCCCATGATTCAAGCCACCCCGTCCATCGCGATCGACGAGAGCGAGATCGAGGAAAGTTTTGTGCGCGCCTCGGGCCCAGGCGGCCAGCACGTCAACAAGGTGTCGAGCGCGGTGCAGATCCGCTTCGACGCCCGCGGCTCGCCGTCCCTGCCCAACGATGTCGCGATCCGCTTGATGAAGCTCGCCGGCAGTCGGCTGACCCAGGACGGCGTGATCGTCATCGTCGCCCAGGCGCATCGCAGCCAGAAGCGCAATCGCGAGGAGGCGCTGGAGCGGCTGCTGGAGCTGATCCGGGCGGCCGCCGTGCGCCCGCAGGTCCGACGCGCGACGAAGCCGACCAAGGCCTCGAAGGAACGCCGGCTCGCCTCGAAGGAGAAGCGCTCCGGCGTCAAGGCCGGCCGGCAGAAGCCGGCAAACGATTAGTATGACGGATCAAGGGGATAGGCGAGGGCAGGGTGCCCGCCCCGCCCGAGCACCGCGGCGCATCACGCCCGATTACCTCCAGCGCGCGGCGATGCACTATCTCGAACGCTATTCCGCGCCGGCTGCGCAACTGCGCCGGGTGCTGGCGCGCAAGGTCGCCCTGAGCTGCCGACACCATGGCGAGGACCCAGCTGTGCATGCGGCTGCGCTCGATGATGTCGTCTCGCGTTGCATCACCTCCGGGTTGGTCGACGACCGGCGTTTCGCCGAGGCGAGGGCTGCGACGCTCAGGCGCCGTGGCCGTTCGGCGCGGGCCGTCGCCGCCACGCTCGCCGCGAAGGGCGTTGGCCGCGAACTCGCCGAACAGGCCAGCAGCGTCGGCGACGAGGAGGAATTGGCTGCGGCCCGGAAAGCCGCGCGGCGCAAGCGACTCGGCCCGTGGTCGCGCGGTGACCGGGCAGCGAACCGCCAGAAGGATCTCGCAGCGATGGCGCGAGCCGGCTTCACGATCACGGTTGCCCGTGCCGCGATCGACGGCACGGGCGACGACGAGACGAACGGCGGCGCGCTTACCTGATAGAACGATGCGTCCGTTGTCTCAGGTCGGGATGCAACGTTGCCTGGTCGCATCCCACACCCCGTCCTGGCAGGGCACGGTCGCGAAGTCTGTGAGGAGGCCCACGGCCAGCAGCGCGGCAAAAGCGGCCAGCGCGATCGCCAAGCCGATGACGGCCAGCCTCATCATGCTCCGTCCCTCTCGCATCAGGCCCCTTGTGCGGGTCGATTCAACAAGGGAGGAATGAGGGCAACCGCCGATCTCACTCCAGCTTGACCTGCGCCTCCTTGACGACCTTGCCCCAGCGGTCGACCTCGGCCGTGACGAACTTGCCGAAATCGTCGCCGGATAGGGTCGGCATCGGTGAGCCGTTCTTCTTCCAGGCGGCTTCGATGGCCGGGGTCTTGAGGGACTTTTGTACCTCGTCGCGCATCCTGGTCACGATCTCGGGGGGCGTGCCCTTTGGCGCCCAGAGAGCGTACCAGGTCGAGACCTCGAAACCCTCCAGACCCGCCTCTTTGGCGGTCGGCACATCGGGCACGGCCTCGGAGCGGGTCGCGGCAGCGACCGCAAGCGCGCGCAGCGCGCCGCTCTGGATCTGGGCGGCCGAGGAGCCGAGACCGTCGAACAGCAGGTCGACCTGGCCGGCGACCGTGTCCTGCAGGGCAGGGCCGGCGCCGCGATAGGGCACATGGACAAGCTTGGTCTTGGTCGAGATCTGGAAGAGCTCGCCGGCCAGGTGATGCGTCGTGCCGTTGCCGGCAGAGGCGTAGTTCAGCTTCTCGGGGTTCTTCTGGGCGAAATCGACCAGCTCCGCCACCGTCTTGGCCTGGACCTTGCCGGGATGGACGACGATGACCTGGGGCGGCTGGGCGATGACCGCGATCGGGATGAAGTCGGTCTGGATGCTGTAGTCGAGTTTCGGATAGAGCGCCGGCGCGATGGCGTGATGGGCGGCGCCGACAAAGAAGGTGTAGCCGTCGGGCTTGGCCTTCGCGGCGGCCGATGCGCCGACCGTGCCGCCGGCGCCACCGCGATTTTCGATGATGATGCGCTGGCTGAGCTGCTGGTCGAGCTGGGCGGCGAGCGGCCGTGCGAAGGCATCGGTGCCGCCGCCGGCCGGGAATGGCACGATGAAAGTGATCGGGCGGGTTGGCCAGGTCTCCGCCAGTGCCGGCGCGGCTGCCAGCAGCGAGAAGGCTGCGGTTGCAAGGATCAGATCTCGTTTCGTCGTCATTGTCGATGCGTCTCCCTGGGTGCGGCGTTCGTCGGCCCCCGCCTTCGAGGCGGGCGGGGTGCGGAAGAACAGGAAGGGATGTCGATCGAGCCGCGACGCGGCTTCATGCCAGACGCGGCCGATACAGCCCGAATGAGCGAAAGCAGCCCCGGCCCGGTTCGGGCCGAGGCAAGGTTGGAACGGAAGGCCGGAGAAGCTCCGGCCTCCGGGCAGAGCAGGCCGGGCTCAGCTGCGATACCAGGCGGCGAGGTTCCAGGTGGTCACCTCCCAGCCCGAAATATCCGCCGTCAGGTTATTGGCGGCGGCGCCGACAACGGTGCGCGAGATGATCGGCAGAAGCACGTTGGCCTCGCAGAAGATCTCGTTGACCTTGATCAGGAGGGCGGCGCGCTTGGCCGGGTCGAGTTCGGTCTGCGCCGCCTTGTAGGCCTTGTCGGCCTCGGGGTCGGTATAGCGCGAGACGTTGCGGCCCAACCACTTGTTCTCCTTGCTGGCGATTTCCCAGGAGACGCACTGGTTGAGGAAGCGCTCCGGATCGGGCTGTGGCTGCGTCTGGGTATACATCTCCATGTCGACATAGAGCTTGGTGTAGGTGTCGGGATTGGCCACATCCGACGAGAAGAACACCGAGGCCGTGACCGACTTCAGCTCGAGTTCGATGCCGGCACGCTGGCAGGCCTGCTTGATGATGGCCTGGGTCTTCTGGCGCGGGGCGTTGATCGAGGTCTGGAAGACATATTTGAGCTTCTTGCCATCCTTTTCGCGGATGCCGTCGGCGCCCTTCTTCCAGCCGGCCTCGTCGAGGATCTTGTTGGCCTTCTCGATGCTGAACTCGTATTTGAGCTTGGTCGACTTGAACTGCTTGGGTTCGTTGACGAAGCTCGCCGTGGCGGTGCCGCCGCGGCCATAGATGAACTTCTCGATCGAATCGCGGTCGATCAACAGGTTCAACGCCGCGCGCACCTTGGGATCGCTCAGGGTCGGGTGCTTGGTCTTCGCGCTGGAACGCTCGCCGTCGACCTCGGTCCACGGATCGGTCGTGTTCAGCGTGATGAACTCCAGGTCACCCGCCGGAACGGCGACCACCTTGCCGCGTCCGCCGGTCTCCATGCGCTTGAGGACCTCGTCCTCGACCTGCAGGTTCCAGGCATAATCGTATTCGCCGGTCTGCAGGACGGCACGGGCCGCCGAGACTGCGTCACCACCGCCCTTGGCCTCGATCGTGTCGAATTGGGGCTGGTTCTTGACGTGATAGTCGGTATTGCGCTCGCCGGTCAGGATATCGCCCGGCTTGAACTCGACGAACTTGTAGGGGCCGGTGCCGACGGGCTTCAGGTTGGCCGGAGCCTCGCGCGACTTGGCGCCCTTGTATTCGGCAAAGAGATGCTTCGGGACCATCATCCCGACCACGCCGACGAACGGGTCGGCCCAGAATGGCGTCGGCTCCTTGAAGATCACCTTGATCGTATGGTCATCGACCTTCTCGACCTTGATGTCCTTGTAGGAGCCGGTGGTGTAGGCGGCGGTCGCCGGATCGGCGGCGTATTCCCAGTTGAAGACCACGTCGTCGGCCGTGAACGGCTTGCCGTCATGCCACTTCACGCCCTGCTTCAGCTTCCAGGTCACGGTCTTGCCGTCGGCGGACAGGCCGCCATTGGCCTTGCTCGGGATTTCGGCCGCGAGCTGCGGGATCAGGTTGCCTTCCTTGTCCCAGCCGGCGAGCGGCTCGTAGAACACGCGGCAGGCGATCTGGTCCTTGGTGCCCGCGGCGAAATGCGGATTGAGCAGCGTCGGCGCCTGCCAGAGCAGAATCTTGAGGGCGCCGCCGCCGCCGGCCTTGGTCGGCTTGTACTTGACCGTGGCGTCCGCCATCGCGACGTCGTTCCAGGCGAGGATCTGGCTGGCGATCGGCGCCATGATGCCGACCGCCGCCATTCTCTGCATGAAGGATCGTCGCGACAGCGAACCGTCCTTCACACCCGCGACCAGGCCGCGAATTTCCTCTTCCTTCATGGGATTCCTCCACCTTTTCAGCAAAATGGCGCCCGGCATTGAATGCCGTGTTTTCATTGGCGCGCCAGCAATGCATGGCCGGGCCCGGGCGTCCAGTCGTCGAATGGACCGAGCATGCCGGCAATGCCGGCAAAGCGTATCGCCGTTCAGCCTGGTGGGTGCGGAGGAGGCGCTGGAGCCGTGCGACAGCGGTTCGGCCCGCTGCCCGCGAGGACGTGGCTGCGGGCAGGCTGAGGCCCGGTAAGGACTGTCGCGAACGCCTCACCGAAACGGGGGCGAGTATTGCAGTCCGCCCTCGGTCCAGAGCGCATTGGGGCCGCGCTGGAGCTTCATGGGCGAGCTCATGCCGAGATTGCGCTCGAAGCTTTCGCCGTAATTGCCGATCGCAGCCACGATCCGCACCGCCCAGTCATTGGTCACGCCGAGGCCTTCGCCGTAGTTTCCATCCTTGCCGAGGAAGCGACGGATTTCAGGATTGGCCGAGGTTTCCGCCAGCTCCTTGACGTTGGCCTTGGTCACGCCGAGCTCCTCGGCATTCATCAGCACGTACAAGGTCCAGCGCACGAGGTTGAACCAGGTATCGTCGCCGCTGCGCACCCAGGGACCGAGCGGCTCCTTCGAGATGACCTCGGGCAGCACGAGATGCTCGCTCGGATCGCGGAACTTGAGCAGATTGGCCGAAAGCGCCGATACGTCGGTCGTGTAGGCGTCGCAGCGCCCGGATTCATAGGCTTTCAGCGCATCCTCCGCCGTACCGAAGGCCGCGACCTCGTATTTCATCTTCGTCCGGCGGAAGTAGTCGGCGAGATTGAGTTCGCTCGTCGTGCCCTGCGCGACACAGATCGAGGCGCCGTCGAGCTTGCTCGCGCTGGTGACGCCGAGCTTCTTCGGCACCATGAAGCCTTGGCCGTCGTAATAGTTCACGCCGGTGAAAGTGACGCCCTGGCCGGTGTTGCGCGCCAATGTCCATGTCGTCGTGCGCGGCAGCACGTCGACCTCGCCGGCTTGCAGGGCGATCAGGCGGTCCTTCGAGGTCAACGGCACGAAGGCAGCCTTCTCCGTGTCGTTGAAGATCGCGACCGCCAGCGCGCGGCAGATGTCGATATCGAAGCCCTGCCAGCGGCCATTGGCATCCTGGGTGGAGAAGCCGGCGACGCCGGTGCTGGTGCCGCAGATGATCTTGCCGCGGTCGCGGATGGTCTTGAGCGTGTCCGCGTCGGCAGGTGCCACGGCGAGACAGGCGGCCGCGAGGGCGCCCAGTCCGGTCAGAACCGTCTTCATGGTATGTCCCCTTCGTTTTTGTGGTTGAGAAGCTGTCTGCGGGCAAAATTCTCCCTTCACGGCGCGAGCGTCGCGCCGTGTCGTCATTGCGGCCTTGAGCTTGCCTTCTGTCAGGCGGCCTTGTTCGCAGGCGCCCGCCCGAGCACCGACAGCAGGCGGCTCAGATCGGCCCAGAGCTCGTCCGGTTCCTCGAGCCCGATGCTGATGCGCAGCAATGGGCCTTTCGCGGTCCAGGCGGTCGCGCTCCGGTCCTGCGCGATCGCCTGCGGCGCGACGAGGCTGCGCGTGCCGCCCCAGGAGGCGCCGATGGCGAAGACGCGCAACGCGCTCAACGCCGCGCTCATGGCCTCGTCGTCGACGGGCTTCAGCACGAGGCTGAAGAGGCCGGAGGAACGCCCCATGTCGCGTTTCCAGATCGCGTGCCCCGGGCAGGAGGGCAGGGTCGGATGCAGCACGCGCTCGACCATGGGATGATCGACGAGCCGGCGGGCGAAATCCTCGGACACCTTGCCCATATGGGCGACGCGCAGGCCCATAGTCTCGATGCCGCGCAGCGCGAGCTGGCATTCGTCCGGCGAGACCCCGATGCCGAAGCCGCGCAGGATCTCCTTCATCTTCTGGCGCAGCGCGATGTCCTTGACGGTGATGGAGCCGAGCAGGAGGTCGGAATGGCCGCCGACATATTTGGTCAGCGCCTCGCAGGCGAAATCGGCGCCGTGCACCAGCGGTTTGAAGATCAGCGGCGTCGCCCAGGTGTTGTCGCAGCCGACGAGGGCGCCCTTCGCCTTGGCGGCCGCCACGATGGCGGGCACGTCCTGCACCTCCATCGTATTGGAGCCGGGCGACTCGACCCAGACCAGCTTGACGGTTTCGTCGATGAGCTCGGCGATGCCCGTTCCGATCAGGGGATCGTAGAAGTCATGGGCGATGCCGCGCGGCGCCAGATACTCGGTGCAGAAGCTGCGGACCGGCGGATAGGCGTGATCGGGAATCAGCACCTTGTCGCCGGGCATCAGCACGGAGAGCATGACGGTGGTCACGGCTGCCTGCCCGGATGGCACGAGCACGGTGCGCACGCCGTCGTGCAAGGCCGTCAACTGCGCTTCCAGCGTACGGGTCGTCGGGGTGCCGTGCAGGCCATAGGTATAGCCGTCGAAGCCGCGATATTTGCGGGCCATGAAGCTCGCGCCGTCCGGGTAGACGATGGTCGAGGCGCGGTGCGTCGGCACGGCAAGCGAGGCGTAGCCCTCCTCGTCGACGGCCGGGTGATGAACGCAAAGTGTCTGGTCGTGCATGGTCGGATTCCCTTGTCGGGCTGATACTCAAAGCTTTGAAAACAGGCCGCAATCGGGCCCAGGGCATCGCATGATGCCGGGATGTTATGGGGTGGGGACGTCGTCCTGCAGGGCGCGCCGGGCGACCTCGTGCATCCAGTCAATCGCGGTGGGCAGGATGGCGTCGTTGAAGTCGTAGCGAGCGTTGTGAAGCTCGCCATCCGGTCCCGCCGGGCCGTTGCCGATCCAGACATAGGCGCCGAGCTTGTCCTTGATCAGGAAGGAGAAATCGTCGCCGGTGGTGCTGGGGCGAAGGTCGGTGCGGACCTTGGCGCCGATCGCCTCGCCGGCCGCGACCGCGAGCTTCACCTCAGCCGGGGTGTTGATGATCGACCGGCCGGTGGAGAGGATCTCGACATCGGCGCGCATGCCGTAGGCTTCGCAGGTGCCGGCGATCAGGCTTTCCATGCGCCTGATGACGGCCTCGCGCACCTCCTGCCGATAGGTGCGCAACGTGCCGACGAGCGTGACGCTCTCCGGGATCTGGTTGCTGACGACGCCGCCCTGGATCTGGCCGATCGAGAGCACGACGGCATCGCAGGGATCGACATTGCGCGAGATGATGGTGTGAAGACCCATGATCAGATGCGCCGAGGCCAGGATCGGGTCGCGTGTCTGGTGCGGGATCGCGGCGTGGCCGGCGAGCCCGTGCAGCGTCACCTGCCAGCGCCCGCCCGCCGCCATCACCGGCCCGTCATGGACGGCGACGGTGCCGGCCTCGAGCCCCGGCCAGTTATGGAAGGCGAAGACACGCTCGATCGGGAAGCGCTCGAACAGCCCGTCGGCGATCATCGCCCTGGCGCCGGCGCCGTTCTCCTCCGCCGGCTGGAAGATGAACTGGATCGTGCCTTTCCAGTCGGGATCGGCTGCGAGCATCGCGGCTGCGCCCAGCAGGGCGACCGCGTGGCCGTCATGGCCGCAGGCATGCATCGCGCCCGGATTCAACGAGGCATAGGGCACGTCATTGCGCTCCGCGATCGGCAAGGCATCGATATCGCCACGCAGGCCGACCGACCGGTTGGAGCCCGGCCGTGACAGCGTCGCCACGATGCCGGCGCCGCCGATGCCGGCCTCGAAGGGGATGCCCAATTCGCGCAGGCGGTCCTGGAGGAAGGCAGAGGTTTTCGTCTCCTGCTCCGAGAGCTCGGGATGAGCGTGGAGATGGCGGCGCCACTCGATCAGCCGCGGAAGAAGTGTCGTATCCATGATCGGTCCGTCTGCAGTGATCAGCGTTTCGCGGAGAGCAGCAGGTGCTCCTCCAGCCGCCTGACGAGCCAGGCGAGCACGAGGGCGATGGCGAGGAAGATCGCGCCGACGACGACCATCGGCTCGGTGTAGCGGAAGGTGTCGGAGGCGATGTCGAGCGCCGCGCCGAAGGCTTCGTAGACGGCGATGGCGGCCAGATACGGCGTCGATTTGAAGATGCCGATGAAGTAATTGCCCATCGGGGCTGCGATATTGCGCAGCATCTGCGGCGCGATCACCAGGATGACGGTCTGCAACCGTTTTAGGCCGAGCGCGCGCGCCGCCTCGAACTGGCCGGGTTTCACGCCGTCGATGCCGGCCTTGAAGACCTCGGCGAGATAGCCGCTGTAATAGATGCTGATCGCGATGACGCCGATGGCCAGCGCCGGCAGCTTGATGCCGTAGGACGGCAGCACGAAGTAGAAGAAGTAGAGCTGCACGAGCAGCGGCGTCGAGCGGATGAAGTCGATCAGGAAGCGCATCGCGTAGCGCATCACGCGGTTGCTGCGCCGCGCGATCTCGAGGCCGAAGCCGAGCACGGATGCCCCGATACAGCTCAGCAGCGCGACCAGGATCGAGGTCCAGAGCGCGCCGGCGATCTTCGGCACGAGCGAGAGGGCAAAGCCCGCATCAAACAGCATGGTCGAGCTTCCGTCCGGCGCCGACCTTGCGCTCGACCCAGCGGCCGATGATCGTCGCGGGGTAGCACAGGATGAAATAGGCCACGAGCAGCGCGAAATAGACCTTCGGCGGATCGTAGAAGAGCTGCGAGATCTCCTTGGCGCGGAAGGTCATGTCGGTCAGCGTCACCAGCGAGACCAGGGCCGTGCCCTTCACCAGCTGGATGAACTGGTTGATGAAGGTCGGGACCATCGCGAGCAGCGCCTGCGGCAGTTCGATCAGCATCAGGATCTGCCAGCCGCGCAGGCCGAGCGAGCGCCCGGCCTCGCTCTGGCCCTTGTCGACCGACTGCAGGGCGCCGCGCACGGCCTGGCTGCCATAGGCTCCGATATGCAGGCCGAGCACCATCGAACCGACGGTGATCCCCGAGAGCCGCAGGCCGAAGGAGGGCAGCGTGTAGTAGAAGCCGTAGAGCAGGATGACGACCGAGGTCGAACGCCAGAACTCGATCACCGTGGTAATCGCGCCATAGGCGAGGCCACGCCAGCTATGCTGGGCGATGCCGGCGGCGAAGGCGAAGGGCACGGCATAGAGCATGCCGAGCACCGTCACCGTCAGCGTGACGTTCAGCCCCTGGAAGATGCCCGAGAGGACTTCGAGAAAGCTCATGGCGCTGCCTGCGCCGCTCAGCCGTTGCCGGCGCAGATCTGCGCCGTGGTGACCTGGCCGGCATCCTCGTCGGCGGTGAAGTTGTATTTCTCCATGATCGGCTTGAGGCCGCCGCTGGCACGCAGCTTGGCGAGCTCGGCGTTGTAGGCGTCGCGAAGCTTGGCGCTGCCCTTCGGGAAGACCGTGCCGGTATAGAGCTTGGCCGGCTGGCCGTTCGGCTTGATCAGGCCCTTGAACGGCACGGCGCGCTCGATGCCCTCGACCTTCTGCTCGTCGATCACGCCGATCGCGCTGGGGACCGACAGGGTCGTGACATCGGCACGATCGGCGAGGATGGCGCTGACGGCGGCTTCGTTGTTCGGGAACAGCGAGATCTGCGATTCCGGCACGCCGGCGGCGATGGCGTTCTTCGTATTCTCGGAGCCGCGGCCGCCGGCGAGACGCACCTTCGGGTTCTTGGCGATATCCTCGTAGGAATGCAGCTTGAGCGGGTTGCCCTTCTTGACCAGCAGGCTGTCGCCCACCGCGACATCCGGCTCGCTGAACAGCACCTGTTCGCAGCGCGGCGGGGTGATCGCGACGCCGGAGGCGATGATGTCGAAGCGGCCGGCGAGCAGGCCCGGGATCATCGCCCCGAAATCGGAGACGACGAACTCGAAATCCTTGACGCCGAGCGGCGCGAAGACCGCGCGGATCACGTCGGGATGGATGCCGACGACCTTGCTGTCCTTGTCGCGATAGGCCCAGGGCGTGCGGTTATGGATGCCGACGACGAGCTTCTTGCCAGCCCATTCGGAGGATTGGGCCTGTGCCTGCGATGCGCCCGGTCCCGCGAAGCCGGAAAGCACCGTGAGCGCACCGGCGAGGAGGATGGGAAGATGGCGGCGCGAGGTGGCGGTCATGGCGGTCTCCGGTCGGGAACGATGGGGCTGCGCAGTGGAGGATCTGGCTGAAGAAGAGCCTGGTGCATTCATGCGGGGAGGCCGCGCCCCAGCGCTTGCAGGCCAGGCAGCCCGCTTCATGGTCGAATTCATCGTTGTCCCTCGCAATCGCGTCTCAGGCGCGTTTCCGGGGAAGGATAGCCGGGGAGGGCCGCCTTACAATTTGTGCTGGGGCATGGCTCGATGCCGGGATGTTATGATCTCAGCGCGCTTCCATGAGGCAGCCGATGAAGTCGCGCACGAGCTCGGATTTCGGCCGGTCCGGCGGCAGGATCAGGAAGCTGCGGCTCTGCACGGGCGGTTCGAACGGCCGCAGCACGAGCTGGCTCTGGTCATGGCCGGCGATGGCATAGGGGCTGACCAGCCCCACGCCCACCCCCTCAGCCACCAGCGCGCAGACGGTCGCGGCGTAGATCGTCTCGACCACGACGCGGGGCGGCGCGGCGCCGGCCTCGGACAGGATCATGTCGAAGCGCTGCCGGGCGCGATCCTCCGGGACATAGGCGACGAAATCGACGCCGGAGAGATCATGCGGGCCGATCGTCTCGCGCTCGGCGAGGGGATGGCCGAGCGGGATGGCACAGAGCGCGCGCGGCTGGACGAAGGCCTGGTGGACGACCCCGGTCACGTCGATCTCATCGGCGGCGAGGCCGATATCGAAGATGCCGGAGGCGACGCCGTCCCGAACGTCGCGCGACGGCAGCACCATCAGCGTGACGGTCGCATCCGGCCGCAGCGTGCGGAAGCGCCGCACAGCGCCGGGGATGATCGAGGAGCTCAGCGCCGACAGCGTGGCGACGCGCAATTGCCCCGCCCCATAGTCGCGGATGCGGGCGGCGCTCGCACGCAGCCGGTCCATGCCGCGGAAATTGGCCTCGACCTCCGCAAAGAAGGTTCGCCCTTCCGGCGTCGGCACGACGCGATTGCGCACCCGGTCGAACAAGGCGAAACCCAGCGATCGTTCGAGATCGGCGACCAGGCGACTGACGCCGGGCTGCGTGACGCCGAGAATCTCTGCCGCCCGCGAGACGGTTCCCGCTTTCATGACCGCGGCGAAGACTTCGATCTGACGGCTGTTCAATGTCGTCCTGCCCGGTCGATCCAGAGAAAGGCGACGCTAGCGCATTTCGTCTCGCGGGGCGCAGTCCTATTCGCTCGCGTTGCGCCGTGTCCGCCTCAGGACAGGTGTTCCAATCCCCGATCACTGCACCGGGCGTCCTCGGCGATCGTTCGAAGATCATCTCTGTCCTTGCTCCAGCGCAAAGACGCTTCCGGCCGGGCCGCTACATCTCCCTCGACCAAAGGGGGCACATCATGACTTTGTCCGAAGCAACGCGAAACAAAGCGATATTGGCCGTTCTGATTCTGGCCGGAGTGGCTGCGGCGATTGCCGGCGCCGCATTCGGCTCCGGCATCTTCCAGGCCATCCTGTTTTCGGTCTTCGCCCTGTCGGCGGTGATCTTGTCGACGTTCCTGATCGTCGCCCTGAACTAGGCATCCGCATGAAGAGGCCGCACCGTCCCGGCCGGCCGCATGAAACCGCGCCCGCCATGGCGAAGCGGGCGATCATGGTTTGGCAGCTTGCAGGGTTTCTCTCGCGCCGCGAGCGCCTGGAACGACGCCATGGGTTCGGCGGCGTGCTGGCGGAAGGGGTGGGATTCGAACCCACGGTGGGCTTGCACCCACGGCGGTTTTCAAGACCGCTGCCTTAAACCACTCGGCCACCCTTCCGTGCGGCCGTTCAATGCCGCCCGGTGAGAGGATTTGCAAGTGGAAGATGGGGATGAACGATTCGAGGGATGATACCCCGGAAGGCCGGCGGATGCGGCTGCCGGGCCCTCTGACCGCTCGGTTCCATGCGAGATCCGGACCGGCTCCAGAGCGTGTCCTGTCGGTCACGCTGCACAGAAAAATGGCGGCGGCGATCGCCTCGGGTTGACATGCATCACTTTTCGAACGTTTCTGTGGCCGTCCGACGGCGCAGGGATGGCCTGTTCAGCGGTCCGCTTTCCAGCGGATTTTAGCGACTTAACGATCCCTTAATGGAATTGGCCGAAAACTCGGCTCCGCTGCCTATGGCGGCGAGCCGACAGAATGTTTTTGGCGCAGAAAGCGGAATTGGCGGAATGACTCGAGACGCTCGCTTTTCGGCCCGGGAGACCGCTTCCACGATGTCCGGACCGACGCCAGCGTTTTCTCCCATGCCGACCGTCGCCCGTGTGGGCTGTGTCATCCTCGCCGGCTTGTTCGCCGCAAACTGCGCCGGCAACCAGACGGCCGGGCGCCGCTCCAAGGAGATCGGCGCCTTTTCGCATGCGAAATACGGTACGGCCAGTCCGCGCGTGATCGCCGAAGGCGAGGACGTGCCGAAGGGCGGCGGACGCCAGCTCGTCGGCAAGGCCTATTCGGTCGCCGGCAAGCGCTACACGCCCTTCCAGAAACCGGTGGGCTATTCGCAGATCGGTACCGCCTCCTGGTATGGCGAGGCATTCCATGGCCGCCGCACCGCCAATGGCGAGGTCTATGACCGTTTCAGCGTCTCGGCCGCGCATCCGACCATGCCGCTGCCGGCCTATGCCCGCGTCACCAATCTGATGAACAATCGTTCGATCATCGTGCGCGTCAATGATCGCGGCCCCTTTCATGGCGGCCGGATGATGGATGTCTCCCAGAAGACCGCCGACGCGCTCGCTTTCCGCCATCTCGGCACGGCGCGGATCAAGATGGAATATCTGGGCCAGGCCTCGCTCGCCGGCTCCGACGACAAGCTTCTCCTGGCGACGCTGCGCACCGATGGCTCGCCCGCGCCGATCCCGGGCACCAGTGCGCGGACGATGGTCGCGAGCGCCGATCCTGTGGCTACCACGCGCACCCGCAGCGTCGATCTCGACGCGCAACCGGCCGCCGAGCCGGAGCCGGCTCCTGCCGCGCTGCCGCCGGTCGTGCAGGCCTATGCTCCGCAGCAGCCGCGAACGATCACGCCCTCGACACCGGTCGTCGCGACCCTGGCCTCGGCCGTCTCCACGCCGGTCGACGAAGCGCCTCTGCGCGCCGCGCCGCTGCCGCCCAGCCGGCCGTTCGATCTCGACACCATTGCCAACGCGGCAAGGCCCGTCGTGGTTCCGGCCGCCCTGCGCACCACCTTGCCGCCGACGCGAGCCAGCGTGGCGAGCCTGTTCGCTGCGCCGGAGAAGGGCGCGGGCGAGCGCCTCGCCAAGACCCATCCGCTCAACAGGCTCGCGCCGCAGACCCTGCAGCCGCTGGCGCGGAACTGATCCCCAGCTTGACCTGATGGCGGGCGCTCTGCTTCACATCGAGGCATGAGCGCCTTTTGCCGTCAGTCAGGGATTGCCGCATCGCTCCGGATGGCCAGCCGGTTCGCTGCCGGCCTTGTTCTGGCCTTGGGACTGCTCTCGTCAGGCCCTGCCGCCCTGGCCCAGAACTTCCAGTCGCAGGCGCCCTTTGCCGTCCTGCTCGATTCGGATACCGGCGCGGTGCTCTACGAGAAGGCGGCCGACGAACTGATGGTGCCGGCGAGCATGGCCAAACTCGCGACGGTGCTCGTCGCCTTCCAGGAGCTCAGCGCCGGCCGGCTCTCGCTCGACAGCGAGATCGGCATTTCCGAGAACGCCTGGCGCAAGGGCGGCGCTCCGTCCGGCGGCTCGGCGATGTTCGCCATCATCAACAGCCGGATCAAGCTCTCCGATATCCTACAGGGCATCATCGTCCAGTCCGGCAACGATGCCTCGATCGCGCTGGCCGAGGCCATCGCCGGCGACGAGGCGACCTTCGCCCGGATCATGACCGAGCGGGTGAGGGGGCTCGGCCTGACGAAATCCGTCTTCCGCAATGCCACCGGCATGCCCGATCCGCAGCAGCGGGTGACGGCGCGCGAGCTCGCTTTGCTCGCCGACCACATCATCAAGACCTACCCCGAGCTCTACAGGATCTTCGGCCAGCGCGAGTTCACCTGGAACAAGATCCGCCAGCAGAACCGCAATCCGCTGCTGGCGATGGATATCGGAGCGGATGGGCTGAAGACCGGCAATATCGATGAATCCGGTTTCGGCCTCGTCGGCTCCGCCGTGCAGAACGGCCAGCGATTGATCGTGGTGGTCAACGGCCTGAAGACGGGGCGCGACCGGGCGACGGAGGCCCGCAAGCTGCTCGAATGGGGCTTTCGCGCTTTCGAGCGGCGCGAGATCTTCGCCGCCGGCGAGACGGTGGGCGAGGCCAGCGTCTATGGCGGCGCGAAGGGCCGGGTCGCGCTTCGGAGCAAGGGCGCCGTCAGCCTGCTGCTGCCGCGGGGCGGCACGGAGCGGCTCGCGGCCCGGATCGTCTATCGCGGCCCGCTTGCCGTGCCCGTCCAGGAAGGGGCGGAGGTGGCGCGGCTCGTGGTGACGCGCGGCGACATCAAGACGCTGGACATTCCGCTCTACGCGGCCGAGAGCGTGCAGGCCGGCACCTTGCAGAGCCGGGCGCTGGATGCGTTGTTCGAGGCCACGACCGGCTGGGTTCGCAAGGCGCTGAGCCGGAGCTGAGCAGGCCGTCATGGGCAAGGGACATTTCATCACGCTCGAAGGCGGGGAGGGCGCCGGCAAATCGACGCTGGCGCGCGCGCTGAGTGAACGGCTCGATGCGGCCGGCGTCACAGCCCGGACGACTCGCGAGCCCGGCGGCTCCCCGAAGGCCGAGGCGATCCGCGAGATGATCCTCGCGGGGCAGGCGCGGGATTACGGTTCCTTCGCCGAGGCGCTTCTCTTCTCGGCCGCCCGGATCGACCATATCGACAGCCTGATCCGGCCGGCGTTGGACCGCGGCGAATGGGTGATCTGCGACCGCTTCATCGATTCGACGCGAGTCTATCAGGGCGTGCTCGGCAAGCTCGACAAGGCCGTGTTGGCCGAGCTGGAGGTCGTGACGATCTCGGGTCTGATGCCCGAGCTGACGCTGATCCTCGACCTCGATCCCGAGATCGGATTGGCCCGTGCCGCCAAGCGCCGTCGGCCGGGCGAGGCGATCGACCGTTTCGAGGGCGAGACGCTGGCCTTCCACCGCAATCTGCGCCAAGCCTATCTGGATATCGCGAGCGCCGAACCGCAGCGCTGCGCCGTGCTCGATGCGACGCTGCCGCCCGAAGCGCTTGCCGAAGCTGCGTGGCATATCCTGCGCGAGCGCCTGCCCATCGACCCGGACACCTGATGCTAGCGACCAGCGACGAACCCGACCGGCTGCCGAATGCGCCGCATCCACGCGAGACGCTCGCCATGGTCGGCCATGCCGCGCGCGAACGGACCTTCCTCGATGCGCTGGCGTCGGGCCGCATGCACCATGCCTGGCTGCTCGGCGGGCCGGAGGGCATCGGCAAGGCGAGCTTCGCCTATCGCGCCGCGCGTTTCCTGCTCGCCTCTGGCGATCCGCAGGCGAGGGCAGCCAGCAGCGCCGATCTCTCGATGCCCGAGCACGACCCGGCGACGCGGCGGGTGATGGCGCAGTCCCATCCCGACCTGCATGTGCTGCGCCGCATTCCGAAGCCGGATGGCAAGAGCTACACCAGCAATATCCCGGTCGATTCGATCCGGCGCGTGATCGATCGCTTCGGGTCGAGCGCGGCCGAGGGAGGCTGGCGCGTCTGCATCGTCGACTCGGCCGAGGATATGGAGCGTTCCGCCGCCAACGCCTTGCTCAAGCTCCTGGAGGAGCCGCCGCCGCGGGCGCTGTTCCTGATCGTTGCCCATGCGCCGGGCCGGATGCTGCCGACGATCCGCTCGCGCTGCCGGTTGCTGACCTTCGATCCGCTCGCCGAGCCCGATGTCGCGGAAGCCGGCCGGCTGGCGCTGGAACGCATGGAGATGCCCTTTGACGGCTCGGCCCTGCGCCGCGCCGCGAGCCTATCCGAGGGCTCGGTGCGGCGCGCGCTGACCTATGTCGATCCCGAGACGCTGGCGCTGGTGGAGGCGGTGAGGGCGCGGCTCGACGCCCTCCCGCAGATCGACCTCGCTGCCCTGATGGCGCTGGCCGAGGATGTCGCGGGCAAGGCGGGCGAGCGTGATTTCGCGGTGATGATCGAGACCATAGAGGGCTGGATCTCGGACCATCTCCACGCGCATGCTGCGGCGCAACCGGCGCGCCTTGCACCGCTGGCGGAGGTATGGGAAAAGCTTGGCCAGCAGGCGCGCGAGGTCGAGACCTATAATCTCGACCGCCGTCCGCTCGTGATGACCCTGTTTCATGATCTGTCGTCTGCGGTGTCCCGCTCGCGCGCAGCGTGAAGCGAAGCTTTCGGACAGACGATGGCCACGGCCCCGAAATTCTACCTGACGACCGCGATCCATTACACCAATGGCCCGCCGCATATCGGCCACGCCTACGAGATGGTGGCGTCGGACGCGATCGCGCGCTTCAAGCGGCTCGACGGCTACGATGTCTTCGCCATGACCGGCACCGACGAGCACGGCCAGAAGGTGCAACGCACGGCGGCGCAGAACGGCCTCTCGCCAAAGGATTTCGTCGACAAGATCGCGGCGCGCTTCGAGGAGATGGAGCAGCGTCTCGGCTGTTCCTTCGACCGCTTCATCCGCACCACCGATGCCGATCATCTGCCCTCGACCCAGGAACTCTGGCGGCGGATGGAGGCCAATGGCGACATCTATCTCGCCAAGTATTCCGGCTGGTACTCAGTGCGCGACGAGGCCTTCTACGGCGAGGAGGAGACCACCCTCCAGCCCGACGGCACGCGCCTGGGCGGGCAGGGCACTCCGGTCGAATGGGTCGAGGAGGAGAGCTATTTCTTTCGCCTCAAGTCCTATCAGGACCGGCTGCTGAAGCTCTACGAGGATGTGCCGGACTTCATCTCGCCGGAGACGCGCAAGAACGAGGTCGTCTCCTTCGTGAAGGGCGGGCTCGAGGATCTCTCGATCAGCCGCACCACCTTCGACTGGGGCCTGCCCGTGCCGGGCGACCCGAAGCACGTCATGTATGTCTGGGTCGACGCGCTCAACAACTATGTCACCGGGACGGGCTTCCCCGATCCGGAAAGCCCGCGCGCGCATTACTGGCCGGCCGATGTCCATATCATCGGCAAGGACATCGTGCGCTTCCATGCGGTCTACTGGCCTGCCTTCCTGATGTCGGCGGGGTTGCCGTTGCCGAAGCGCGTCTTCGGCCACGGCTTCCTGCTGAACAAGGGCACGAAGATGTCGAAGTCGCTCGGCAACGTGGTCGATCCGTTCGCCCTCGCCGAGGCCTATGGCGTCGACCAGTTGCGCTATTTCTTCCTGCGCGAAGTCTCGTTCGGCCAGGACGGCAATTACAGCCACGATGCCATCGTCGGGCGCATCAATGCCGATCTCGCCAATGATCTCGGCAATCTGGCGCAGCGCTCGCTGTCGATGATCGCCAAGAACTGCGAGGGCAGGGTGCCGCCGCGCGGCGCGCTGAACGCGGCCGACGAGGCCATGCTCGCCATGGCCGATGCGGCGCTCGCGAAGGCGCGCGAGGCGATGAAGGATTTCGCCCTTCACACCGTGCTGGCCGATCTCTGGGCCGTCGTTGCCGAGGCGAACCGCTATTTCGCCAATAACGAGCCCTGGCGCCTGACCAAGACCGATCCGGCCCGCCGTGACACCATCCTTTATGTCACGATCGAGGTGCTGCGCGAGGTCGCGATCCTGGTGCAGCCGGTGATGCCGGTGGCTGCAGGCAAGCTGCTCGACCTGCTTGGCATAGCACCCGAGGCCCGCAGCTTCGCGGCGCTCGGCGCGGAGCATCGGCTCGTCAGCGGCTCAAGCCTGCCGGCGCCGAGCGCGATCTTCCCGCGCTATGTCGAGCCCGAGGACGGCCAGGCCGCGTGATGCTGATCGATACGCATTGCCATCTCGACTTCCCGGACTTCGCCGAGGAACTGCCGGCCTATGTCGCGCGGGCTGAAGAAGCCGGCGTTGGCCGGATGGTGACGATCTCGACGCGGGTCGCACGCTATGCCGATTACGTCGCGCTGGCGGAGCGCTTTCCGTCGGTGTGGTTCTCGGTCGGCACGCATCCGCATCAGGCGCATGAGGAGCTCGACGTCACGGCCGAGCGCCTCGTCGAACTGTCGCGCCATCCGCGCTGCGTCGCCATCGGCGAGGCTGGGCTCGACTACCACTACGATTCGAGTCCGCGCGACGCACAGGCTCAAGGATTGCGCACGCATATCGCCGCGGCGCGGATCACGCAGCTGCCGCTCGTCATCCATTCGCGCGAGGCTGATGACGACATGATCGCGATCCTGCGGGAGGAAATGGGGAAGGGCGCCTTCCCTGCCATCCTGCACTGCTTCACCGCCGGCGAAGCGCTGGCGATGGCCGGCGTCGAGCTCGGATTGTACGTTTCGTTCTCCGGAATCCTGACCTTCAAGACCTCGGAGAACCTGCGTCGGATCGCCCGGATGGTCCCGCGTGAGCGCCTGCTGGTCGAGACGGATGCGCCCTATCTGGCGCCCGTGCCGTTCAGGGGCAAGCGCAACCAGCCGTCCTATGTCGTTGAAACGGCGAAGGTTCTTGGCGAAACGATCGACACTTCCTTCGACGAGATCGCTGCGATCACGACCGAGAACGCCCGGCGCTGCTACTGGAAGATGGACCATGCCGCGCCGGTCGCGCAGGTGGCCTGACGCGGCGCCATGACGCTCACTGTCACCATCCTCGGCTGCGGATCGTCAGGCGGCGTGCCGCGGCCGGGCTCCGGCTGGGGCGCCTGCGATCCCGCCGAGCCGAAGAACCGGCGCCGGCGCTGCTCGATCCTCGTCGAGCGCACCGGCCCGGACGGCACGACGCGGGTCCTGGTCGATACCTCGCCGGATCTGCGCGAGCAGCTGCTCTCGGCCGAGGTCCCGGCGCTGGACGGCGTGCTGATGACGCATGACCATGCCGACCATACCCACGGCATCGATGATCTGCGCGCGCTCGTCCTGCATATGCGCCAGCGCATCCGGATCCATGCCGACAAGACGACGCAAGCCTCGCTGCATTCGCGCTTCGGCTATCTCTTCGAGACGCCGCCCGGCAGCTATTACCCGCCGATCCTCGACCTCGACGAGATCAGCGCCGGCCGGCCGCAGACCATCGACGGCGCCGGCGGGCCGATCACGGCGCTGCCGTTCCGCGTCGAGCACGGGCCGAACTACGAGGCGCTCGGCTTCCGCTTCGGCGATCTCGCTTACCTGCCGGATGTCAATCTGATCCCGGCGGCGGCCATGGATGCGATGGCCGATCTCGACGTGCTGATCCTCGACTGCCTGCGCGAGACGCCGCATCCCAGTCATTTCCACCTGGCGCGGTCGCTGGAGGCGATCGCACGCCTGAAGCCGCGCCGCGCAATCCTGACCAACCTTCATGTCGATCTGGATTATGCCAGCCTGACCAAGCGCTTGGCCGGCATTGCAGAGGTGGCGTTCGACGGGATGACGATTTCGCTCCCAGCGTGAGCTGCCAACGCTCCGGGCCACGCTCGCATCAATATTAGTTCCATAATATACCTTATGCGAATCAATGCTGGGCGGATTTCGGCCCTCTTCCTTCACTTGTTGTTGTGTAGCCCGATTGGGCGCGTTTAGCCCATATAATCGCACGGTGTAGCCCAATTGAAGGTTGTACTCGATTCGGGACGACGTGCTCGGTTTGGTAGAATGGGACCTTCAAGCCGGAGAGCGCATCGGCAGTGTTCCGGTGTCAGAAGCCCCGCTCGCAGTCGACTGCGGTATTTAGTTGGGCACGGAAGCCGGAGCAGCGCGTAACAATACTCCCTCGTCACGTGCTCCGAAGCGGCTAAAAATTTAATCCCGAAATAAATACAGCATTATCTTCGGCGGAGATCGAACAAGAAGCCCCAACTATTGAGATCAAAACAACAAAACCGAATCCAGTCACACGATCTGCCGAAACAAATAACTTGACGGTGCTCCTCAACCATTCTCGAATTTTGTGATCAACGTGGCGTTTCAGCGCCATTGGAGACACCACGATGAGTTTCGATGCGGTTGAAAGCTACCCTATTCGGCGGCGATTGCTCTTGAGCCGAGCAGACGACGCAAGCGATCGATGGCTTCCATTTGATCGTTATGTTGAGCCGAATATCGCCTCTCCATCCAAACCTAAGAAGGCGAATTGGCAGCGCCCGGAGCTCATCCGAGGAAGCGACGTTCGCAAGGTCCGCAGGCGGGGAAAAACTGGCTACACGGCCGACGTGCCAATGACGCGCCTCCGCAGAAAGATCATATCGGCCGAAAACATGCTCCAAGCAGATTTTATCCTGGTGACAGACGCGCAGGATAGCGACGTTGAAGACGTGATCTCGCAACCACTCACACTGGACATCTTCGTGGATGGCCGCCGGCAACGCTGGATCCCGGATTATATGATCAAACGGCAAGCAGGACCGCGTGAGCTCGTCGACGTAAAGTTCCTGACCCTTGTTTGTCCTGTGGATCAAAAGGCTCGTCAGAAGGTCCTTCAGCGGTTCGAGGCCTGCGAAATAGCCGCAAACAAGGCTGGATATGTCCACCGGCTCGTAACCGAGCAAGAAATCCGTATCGAACCAATGCTCTATAATGCGCGGCTCATCCATAGGCACAGCGGTCCTTTCGGAGATCAAGCGTTGCTGCTGAAGGCCCTCATGGCCGTAGCGAAGTTGGGCTCCAATTCATCGATCGCCGAATTGGGTTCAGCCATCCGGCGGCCGGAGGCGGCGATTGAACTGGCAATTCGACTGGATCGCCTGGGTCATATCCGCCTTGATCGAAGTGTTCGCTTCAACCGCTTGACTCCCCTTCCCTGCTGGAAGGTCTGAGAATTAGAAACGCGATCGAGATAATGGAACGCATCGGCGTCATTCACATGCGTGGAATCGACGATCGATGGTCGGGTTTCGAAGGACTGGGAGTTGACGCGGCCTATGCCAGGGCGCGTGGCTATGAGATCGTCCGCGACGGGCGTTTTGAGAATGTCTTGAGACGCGCCGGAATTCTCAACCCGGAACATTGGCTCGCTTCCTCGTGCGAAAGCTCCTTCGAGGAATTCGATCGTTTGGGGCGCGACCCTCAGCTATTGGCTTTCCTCGCCAAGCGACGCTGCGGCGGACCTCCGCCTCCCGGAGACGCTCAGCGCGAGCTTGTCACCAGGTCCAAGACGAGACGTGGGTCAAAGCGGGGATTCTCCCGGGCGCCTTCGCCCTTGGGATAGCCAGCCTGGTTCGAGACGACGCGTGTCGGGCCGACCCGATAATCGTGAGAGCCGTGATCGTGGCCGTGAATCCATAACGCCGGCTGATAGCGCTCGATGACGTTGCACAGATCGGATGCGAAGGCTGGCGATAGCGGATCGCCTTCATATTGCGGCTGAACCGATTTCGAATGAGGAGCATGGTGAGTGACTACCACAGTCGGTCCGTCAAATGGCTCCTCCAGAGTTTGCGTGATGAAGGCCAAATCTTGCCTGTGCAGCGAGAGCGCGTGAACAGGGCGGAACGGCATTCGCCTTCCGGCTTCGACCACGGTGATCCTGCGATGATCGTTCATTCCACTGAGCGCCGCTCGGCGCGCGGACCTGGCGTCTCCGAGTAGGTTGTAGTCGGTCCATAGGGTACCTCCGACGAAACGCGCGCCGCCGATGATGACCGCCCCGGGTGCCAGCAGATGGATTCCGGCAGTTTGCGCGAGCGCCTTCCCCTCGCGCAAAGCCGCGCCGATCTCGGTGCCATAAAACTCGTGGTTCCCGGGCACGAAGATCGCGGGTCGACCCTTGAGCGCGCTACGCCTCTGAATGTCGATCCACTCGATCGCGCTCGATATCGGGCGCGAGATATCGCCAGCGAACACCGCAACATCGAAATCCGTGATGTCGTCGGGGAGCGAGAAAGGACCGAATTCGAGATGGATATCGGACGTCTCCAATATGCGCATGCGTTGCTCCAACGTCCCGATTGACAAGTCACATGCTCGACTGCGCATGGGTTGGCCGGACAAATCCGGAGCTTCAGCCGTTCTGTCTCACACCGCGGGGAGCGCCGAGCCGATACCATCGGGACCGGGTTCTCGCCCAACCGCGCTCCTCGCTGAGAATGACGAGGTCGGAGGTCGCGATTCTGCGTCGCGTGCCGGGCAGCAACGGATGCCCGGTCACCTCGCCGGTGAGGCAAAAGGCTGGCCTCGACGTGACGTGCCATCGTTCGAGTATCGGGGCCGACACGAGCTCTGAGTCGGGACTCCCTTCGATACAAAGCGTTCTCAAGTCGAAGGCGAGCCCCAGGAACCGTTGTGCCTCCTCCTGAATCCCCGCGCATTCTTTGGCCCAGGCCTCATCGACTATCGCTCTGTGCGCCTGACGGAATCCTTCCATTTGAAGCGCTTCATAGAATGACAGCGGCTTCAACATCGTCTCGACCACCTCCAACAAGTCGCTCGACGACAAGACGATCAGCTTGGCGCCCTCCGGTTCTGCGTCGGCCGAAGCGGAGGCACGGGGCATCGGGCGGGTGTCGTCATTTCGAGCCAATTCCATTACGGCAGCGACTATCTCTGCCGAATCGCCTCGGAATGCTGCTTCCCGGATGAGGGAGGCAACTCTAGAATCCATCGGGCTGGTATCCTCTTGGCTGTCCTGCCAGCTTCGACATCACGCGGTCGACGGAATGGCCGTGTTTAGGTTCGCCGGCGAGATCAGTCGCGGCTTGAGAACTCGCCGTCGCGCGCAGGATGGCTTGAGCGATGTACGAACTTTCCGTCGCACGAAGGATGGCGCGAGTGATTGCTGCCACGGGTCCTTTCATGAGGGGTGGGAGAACTGCTGGATCCTCGTGCCCGATCGATAGATCCCGACCGGCTCGGTCACGTCGTTGCCCATCCCCGAGCCGCCGGTGATGACCTCGGCGAAGGCGCCGATGATGAAGGGCGAGAACCGGGCCATGAACGCACGCCACATAACGGGTGATAAAGGAGGTTATCACATGCCCAGTCGACGCCCCTGGCAAGCAAAAAAAGCGGACGGCCCGTCGCTGTGGTCGGGGATCCTCCGGGCGCACCTTTTAAGCTTGAGCGCCGCGGTCGCCGCACGCGAGCAATCGCGTGACACGCACGGTAGCCGGACAACTCGCCGGTCATATATGCCTGAGTTCTGAGGCTCGCCGCGCCCCCTTGTCCAGGTGTGTAGCCCAATTGAAGGTTATATCTCGCACGACGTTCAATTGGGCTACACACCCCCCTGTACGACGCTCAATTGGGCTACATCAGGCAATGAATTGGGGGCCAACGCCGCCGGAATCATTGCAGAATTTGACGCGATAGGTCGTAGGTAATGGGCTACGCAACAACTCTTGAGACTGACATCAGGACCGGCGGCCACGACGCTGCAGCTGCCTTCTCGTTTCTACCTGGCGATATCTGACCTATCGACCGTAACGCCCTCTCAAGGCCTGTTCGGATCGAAGTGCTTGGTCAGCTTGTGGCCGTAGCCGCCATAGTCACGCTGGAGCGAATCCGAGCCTGCCGCGAAGGCCGTGACCTGTTGCGGGAACCGCGTCTCGAACATGAAGGCCAGCGTACCCTCGAGCTTGTGCGGCTTCAGCTCGACATTGCTCGCCTTCTCGAAGGCGTCGACGTCCGGTCCGTGTGGCAGCATGGAGTTGTGCAGCGAGATGCCGCCCGGCACGAAGCCGCCGCCGGTCTTGGCGTCGTAGACGCCGTAGACCAGCCCCATGAACTCGCTCATCACGTTCATATGGTACCAGGGCGGCCGGAAGGTGTTCTCGGCCACCAGCCAGCGGTCCGAGAAGATGACGAAGTCGATATTGGCTGTGCCGGGCGTCTCCGAGGGCGAAGTCAGCACCGTGAAGATCGACGGATCAGCATGGTCGTAGAGGACCGGTCCGACCGGCGAAAAGCGCCTGAGATCATACTTGTACGGGGCGTAGTTGCCATGCCAGGCGACCACGTCGAGCGGTGAATGTTCGATATCGGCAGCCCAGAGATTGCCGCCCCATTTCACATACATCTTCGAGGGCGCGTCGCGGTCCTCGTAGGCCGCCGCCGGCGTCAGGAAGTCGCGCGGATTGGCGAGGCAGTTCGCGCCGATCGGCCCGCGCTCCGGCAAGGTGAAGGCGCCGCCATAGTTCTCGCAGATATAGCCACGCGCCGGCCCGTCCCTGAGCTCGACGCGGATCTTCACGCCGCGCGGGATCACCGCGATCTCGCCGGGCTCGATGTCGATGATGCCGAATTCGGTCCAGAGCCGCAAAGCCCCCTGCTGCGGCACGAACAGCATCTCGCCATCGGCATTGTAGAAATACGCGTCCACCATCGAGCGCGTGATCAGATAGACATGCGCGCCCATGCCGCCCTGGCTGCCGGCGTCGCCCGCGGTCGTCATGCTGCGGATGCCCTCGACGAAGGAGATCGGCCCCGATGGGATCGGGATCGGGCTCCAGCGCAAGGGCGCGATCGGCATGTCGACCTCGCGGGCCGGCGCCGTGCGCCAGAAGCCGGCATCGACCTTCCGGAATTCGTTCCAATGCGCGACGGTCGGGCGGATGCGATAGAGCCAGGAGCGTTCGTTGGTGGTGCGCGGCGCGGTGAAGGGCGAGCCGGAGAGCTGCTCGGCATAGAGACCGTAAGCGCATTTCTGCGGCGAGTTGCGCCCGAGCGGCAGGGCGCCGGGCAGCGCCTCGGTCTCGAAGCCATTGCCGAAGCCGGACATGTAGCCCGCGTGGATCGCGCTCGGGGCCTTTGAGCCGCCGGCATGGGCCGGGTTCTGAACGGTCATGGGGCACCCTCTCCTCGCGACGGCCTTCGCTCAAGATGGTTGCTTTGGTAACTGTCGATTTTGTAACTAACAAGGCATGTCGAAACTCGCGCTCGAGCACTTCCTGCCCTATCGCCTGAATCGCCTGAGTTCGGCGGTCTCGCAGCAGTTCCGGGCGGTCTACGGTCCGCATCACGACCTGACCGTGCCGGAATGGCGGGTGCTCGCCACCCTCGCCCAGTTCGGCACGATGACGGCAAAGGCCATCGGCAAGCATTCCTCGATGCACAAGACCAAGGTCAGCCGGGCCGTGCGGGCGCTGGAGGAGCGGCGCTGGCTAGTCCGGCGCGAGAACGCGCAGGACAGGCGCGAGGAAAGCCTGTCCCTGACGGCGCCCGGGCTGCATGCCTATCGCGAGATCGTGCCGCGCGCGCTGGCTTTCGAGGCCTCCATCCTCACCGCGCTCGGCCCCCATGCCGAGCCCTTGCTGGAAGCGCTCGCGCTGATGGAGGCGCGTTTCCCTGTCGAGTGAGGCACCTCCCCACGCTCTGGCGACAGAGCACGGGCGAGAACTCTCAGCCGGCCGCTTCAGTCGACCAGGCCGCGCTCCAGCGCCATGTCGATGCAGCCATGGATATGGCCGTGCAGCAGCCGCTGAGCCTCGGCTGCGTCGCGGCGCAGGGCGCAATCGAGCAGGGCCTTGTGATCCTCGGTCGAGGTCGGTCCCCAGAAGACGAAGAAGACCATCTGATAGCGCAGGTAGCGGTCATAGATACCGGCATGGAGATCGAGCAGCGCCTTGGAGCCGCAAGCCGAGACCAGCGCCTGATGGAACTCGAAATCGTAGCGTTTCCAGGCTTGCGTGCCCGATTCGTCGCCGGCGAGCAGGCGCTGCTCCATCCGGGCAAGCTTGTGATGGGCGGCGACGATGCGCCCTTCCCACTCGACATCCCCGGCCTGGAAGGACTGCGCCAGGGCGTTGCTCTCGATCAGCAGGCGCAGATCCGCCAGTTCCTTGAGGTCCGTCACCGAGCAGGGCGAGACCTGGAAGCCGCGCTGGCCTTCCGCGACCACGAGGCCTTGCGGCGCCAACCGGTTCAGGATCTCGCGCAGCGTGCTGATGCCGACGCTATAGACCGATTTCAGCCGGTCGAGCGGCAGGCGCTGTCCGGGCTGGAGTACGCCGAACACGATGTCGTGCCGGATGCGCTCATAGGCCTGCTCGCCGGTCGACAGCGCCGGGATGTCATCGCTGCCGAGATCGAATGCCGCGTCCGTCATGATGCTCCGTACCGCCTCGCCGCCTTCCTGCCAGCCGCCGCTGCGGCTTGCAAGCGCGGGGGCAGCAATCTCATAAATCAACTGATGATCGATGAATTATCAGTTGATCTCTGTTTCGTCTTGTATCACGTTTCGCTCAGGAAACGCGAGCGAGGCCAGAGAACCTCGCCCTGGGAGATCGTCATGTCGGAGAAGGAAGGGCCGGCCCGCGCCGCAGCGGGAAGCGCGGCCGCATCGCGCCGCCTCTACATCCTGAACGGCCCAAACCTGAACCTGCTCGGGCAGCGCGAGCCGCATATCTACGGCTCGACCACGCTGGCCGAGATCAGGGAGAGCTGCGAAGCGAAGGCAGGTTCGCTCGGCTTTTCGGTCGAGTTTCGACAGACCAATTTCGAGGGCGAACTGGTCGAGAGCGTGCATCAGGCGCGGCTCGAGGCCTGCGGGATCATCATCAACCCGGCCGGCTACACCTTCACCTCGGTTGCGCTGCTCGATGCGCTCAAGATGTTCGACGGCCCGAAGATCGAGCTGCACATCTCGAATGTGCATGCGCGTGAGAGCATCTATCACAACTCGCTGATCTCGCGGACCGCGACCGGCATCATCATCGGGATGGGCGCCGCCGGCTACGAACTTGCCATCCAGGCGATGGCCGGCTTGGTCGCGGCCAGGGCTTGATGGCGATGCCCCTGCCCTCCCGGCCCGGCAAGGCTTCAGGGATGCAGCATGCGCAGGAGCGTGTCGATCGCGGCCGCGCGGCGGCGGGCCAACGCTTCGGGCGCGCCCATGTCGTGGCCGAAGACCTGGCGGATGCTGGCGCGGTTGGAGACGTTATAGAAGGCGAGCGCGCTGATCGTCAGGTGGATATCGAGCGCCTCGATCCCCGGCCGGAACAGCCCCGCCGCCACGCCGCGCTCATAGGCCTCGCGGATCATGTCGATGGCCGAAAGGTTGAGCGAAGCGATCCGGTCGGAGCTTGCGAGATGGCGGCCATGGTGGATGTTCTCGACCATGACGAGACGGACGAAATCCGGGTTCTCGGCGTGATAGTCGAAGGTGAAGGCCGCCAGCAACGTCATCGCCTCTACCGGCGGCAGGCTGGCGAGGTCGAGGCTGCGCTCGAAGCCGCGGATGCGCTCGTACATCTCCTCGAGGACGGCGCGGTAGAGCCCCTCCTTGTCCCCGAAATAATAGTAGATCATCCGCTTGCTGGTCGCGGTCCGCGCCGCGATCTCGTCGACGCGCGCGCCGCTCAGGCCGTTCTCGACGAATTCCTCCTTCGCGACGGTCAGGATGTTGCGGCGGACGCCCTCCGGGTCCTGCGTCCAGGACGCCGGCTTGCGGCCCGTCACCTTCTGCGTCGACGCTGCCTTGCTCATGCTTCCCTCATCGGAAACCGGCACGAAAGCCGGGTCGCACGCATTGAAATGGACAAGACGGTACATTGCGCTTGACCAAATGAACTATCTGGTACATTTAACATGTCACCGGCAGAGCGCAAGCCGGCGAGCCTGACGACCAAGGCACCCGAGGAGAGGTGTCGCGACTGCAGACGGGAACCGGATCGACCCCTTCGAGAAGGTCGGCCGCGACTGCGTCGGACCGAAAAGTGGATTCCACTTTTCGGATGAATCCGATGCAACACCAAGGAGATAGATCACCGCGCCCGTGGAGCGCGCGATGATCTAGGGAGCGCCATGAACTACAAGCTCGATTTCACGCCGGTGATCGACGGGATGCCAGCCCTGCTGATGGGCTGCCTCGGCACCTTCCTGCTCGCGATCTGCGGCATGGCGCTGGCCATCGTCATCGGCGTCGGCGGCGTGATCCTGCGCGACTCGAAGATCGCCCCGGTGCGCTGGCTGGTGAAGGCCTTCGTCGAAATCATCCGCAACACACCCTTCCTGGTCCAGATCTTCTTCATCTATTTCGCGCTGCCACTGGCGGGCCTCAGGCTCGACCCGACGCCGACCGCGATCATCGCGCTCGGCATCAATGGCGGCGCCTATGCGATCGAGATCATTCGCGGCGGCGTCCAGTCGATCGGCAAGGGCCAGATCGAGGCAGGGCTCGCACTCGGCCTGCACAAGGCGCAGGTCTTTCGGCTGATCGTGCTCAAGCCGGCGCTCCGGGCGATCTTCCCCTCGCTGACCAGCCAGTTCGTGCTGCTGACGCTGACCACCTCCATCGCCTCGGCGATCTCGGCTTACGAACTGACCTCGGTGGCGCAGCGGATCGAGTCCGACAGTTTCCGCTCGTTCGAGGTCTACGGCACGATCACGCTGTTCTACCTCGTGATCTCCTGGGTGATGATGCGCTTCTTCGACGCGATCTCGACCCGCTACTTCAGCTACCCGGTGAAGTGAGGGCACGATGGGAGCGAACGAATTCCTCTTCCTGCTCACCGGTCTCAAGTGGACCGTGCTGCTCTCTATCGTCGGTTTCATCGGCGGCGGCGTGTTCGGGCTCGCCATCGCGCTGCTGCGCGTGTCCGGCCGGCCGCTGATCGAGCGGATCACCTCCGGCTATATCGCGCTGTTCCAGGGCACGCCGCTGCTGATGCAGCTCTTCGTGGTCTATTACGGCCTTGCGCTGGTCGGGCTGAAGCTCGATGCCTGGGTCGCGGTCGCGATCGGCTTCACGCTCCATGCCAGCGCCTATCTCGGCGAGATCTGGCGCGGCTCGATCGAGGCCGTGCCGAAGGGCCAGACCGAGGCCGCCAAGGCGCTGAGCCTCCGCTATGTCTCGCGGATGCGCGACGTGATCCTGCCGCAGGCGATCCGCATCTCGCTGCCGGCGACGATCGGCTTCCTCGTCCAGCTGATCAAGGGCACTTCGCTCGCCGCGATCGTCGGCTTCACTGAGCTGACGCGGGCCGGCAACATCGTCTCCAACCAGATCTTCCAGCCGCTCCTCGTCTTCGGGATCGTCGGCATCCTCTACTTCCTGCTGTGCTGGCCGCTCTCGCTCTACGGCTCGCACCTGGAACGTCGCATGGCCATTGCCGCGCGCTGACAGACCCGTTCACCGCCTGACCACCAACCACCAAACACGAAGAGGGAGAGAAACATGACAAAGATGAAAACCACCCGCCGCAGCGTCCTGATCGCGGGCGCCGCTGCTTTGGCCTTGCCGGCCGTACTGAGCGCCCCTGCCCTCGCCGTCACCCCGGCCGAGATCAAGGCCAAGGGCAAGATCGTCGTCGGCATCCAGGGCGACAATCCGCCGTGGGGCTTCGTCACCAGCGCCGGCAAGCAGGACGGTCTCGATGCCGATATCGCGACGCTCTTCGCCAAGGAGCTCGGCGTGCAGGTCGAGTTCGTGCCGCTCGAGGTCAACAACCGCATCCCGGCCCTGACCACCGGCCGCGTCGACGTGCTGTTCGCGACCATGGCGATGCTGCCCGAGCGCGCCAAGGCCGTGCAGTTCTCGAAGCCCTATGTCGCCAACACCATCGTGTTCATCGGCCCGAAGAAGGACAAGATCACCACCAACGAGGATATGGGCCGCTATACGATCGGCGTCGCCAAGGGCGCGGCGCAGGACACGCAGGTGACCAAGAACGCGCCGGCCAACACCACGATCCGCCGCTATGACGGCGATGCGCCCTCGATCCAGGCGCTGGTCTCCGGCCAGGTCCAGGCGATCGGCGGCAACATCTTCTACATGCAGCGCATCGAGCAGGCCCGCCCCGGCGAGTTCGAGAACAAGCTCGAATTCCAGAACCTCTATAACGGCGCCTGCACCCGTCTCGGCGAGAAGGAGATCAACGCCGCGATCAACAGCTTCATCGACAAGATCAAGGCCAATGGCGAGCTGCAGAAGATCTACGACAAGTGGATGAAGGTGCCGGTTCACAAGTTCCCGGAGAGCCTCGAAGGCATCACCTTCACCGCGAGCTGATCGCCAAGAACGGGGCCAGGGCCATGAACGCGCCAGCCGCACAGCCTTCCGGGGCGGATGCCATGATTGCCATGACGCATGTCGAGAAATGGTATGGCGAGTTCAAGGCCCTGACCGATATCAGTCTCACGGTCCGCAAAGGCGAGCGCATCGTGCTTTGCGGACCGTCGGGCTCCGGCAAATCGACGCTGATCCGCTGCATCAACCATCTGGAGACTTACCAGAAGGGCGAGATCCGGGTCGGCGGCACCAGGCTCGGAGACGATGCGAAGACCATCGACGCGGTGCGCCGCGAGGTCGGCATGGTCTTCCAGCATTTCAACCTGTTCCCGCACATGACCGTGCTGGAGAACTGCATGCTGGCGCCGATGCGCTCGCTTGGTGCCAGCAAGGCGGAGGCCGAGGCCACCGCCCGCCAATTGCTCGGCCGCGTGAAGATTCTGGAGCAGGCCGAGAAATACCCGGCGCAGCTTTCCGGTGGCCAGCAGCAGCGCGTCGCGATCGCGCGGGCGCTCTGCATGAAGCCGAAGGTCATGCTGTTCGACGAGCCCACCTCGGCGCTCGACCCCGAGATGGTCAAGGAGGTGCTCGACACCATGATCGGCCTCGCCGAGGAGGGCATGACCATGATCTGCGTAACCCACGAGATGGGTTTCGCCCGCCAGGTGGCGAACCGCGTCATCTTCATGGCCGAGGGCGCCATCGTCGAGGAGGCGCCGCCGGAGGAGTTCTTCCAGAATCCGCGCCATGAGCGGACGCGAAAGTTCCTCGGCGAAATCCTCAGCAAGCACTGAACAATCCGTCCGGCCAGACCGGACACCTCAACGGAATGCGATCGATGTCCCGCCTCGTCTATCTCCTGAACGGCCCGAACCTGAACCTGCTCGGCAAGCGCCAGCCTCATATCTACGGGCACGAGACCCTGGCCGATGTCGAGCGCGACTGCCGCAAGCTCGCCGAGGAACTGAAGCTGGAGCTGCGCTTCCACCAGTCGAACCGCGAATACGAATTGATCGACTGGATCCACGAGGCGCGCGAGGACGGGGCCGGCATCGTCATCAATCCGGCCGCCTTCACGCATACCTCGGTCGCGCTGCTCGACGCGCTCAACACCTTCGAGGGACCGGTGATCGAGTGCCACATCTCGCAGGTGCATAAGCGCGAGGCCTTCCGCCACCACTCCTATGTCTCCATGCGCTCCGACGGCGTCATCGCCGGTTTCGGAACGCAAGGGTATCAGCTTGGCTTGCGGCGCATCGCCAAGCTGATCGCCGACGCGGCCGCGTGAGGACCCCCCGATGGCTCCGGTGAAGATCGCGGTGATGGGAGCGGGCCTGATCGGCAAGCGCCACGCCGCCCATGTCCGGACCGAGCCCGGCGCCGCCCTCTCGGCGATCATCGATCCCGCCCCGGCCGGCAAGGCCTTTGCCGAGGAGATCGGCGTCGCCTGGTATCCGGGTTTCGACGCCCTCCCCGCCGGCGAGCATCCGGACGGCGTCATCGTCGCGACGCCGAACCAGCTTCATGTCGCCAACGGGCTGGAGCTGGTTGCAGCCAACGTGCCGATGCTGGTCGAGAAGCCGCTGGCCGACAGCGTCGACAGCGCCCGCAGGCTCGTCCATGCCGCCGAGGCAGCCAATTTGCCTCTGCTCGTCGGCCATCACCGCCGCCACAATCCGATGATCCGGAAAGCGCGCGAGGCGATCGATGCCGGCCGGCTCGGCCGCATCCTGACGCTCAACGGCCAGTTCTGGCTGGTGAAGCCGGACGATTATTTCGATGTCGACTGGCGCCGGCAGGAGGGTGCTGGGCCGGTCCTGATCAACCTGATCCACGATATCGATCTGTTCCGCTATCTCTGCGGCGAGATCGTCTGCGTGCAGGCGCTGAGCTCGAACGCCGTGCGCGGCAATCCGGCCGAGGAGACTGCGGTTGCCATCCTGCGCTTCGCCAATGGCGCGCTCGGCACGGTCAGCGCCTCCGACACCGTGGTTTCGCCCTGGAGCTGGGAGCTGACGACCGGCGAGAACCCCGCCTATCCGCAGCAGGACCAGTCCTGTTACCAGATCGGCGGTACGCATGGTGCGCTGACGATTCCCGCGCTCGAACTCTGGAACCACTCAGACAGGCGCGGCTGGTGGGAGCCGCTGCGGCGCGAGCGCATCCCCTTTGTGACCGAGGACCCGTTGCAGGCCCAGATCCGGCATTTCTGCGCGGTGATCCGTGGTGAGGAAGAACCCCTCGTCTCCGGCCGCGAAGGCCTTGCGACGCTCGCCGTCATCGCAGCCGTGAAGGAAGCGGCGCGCACTGGCGCACCGGTCGAGATCGCCCCGGAGCCTGCTCCGGCGAGGGCCAAAGCATGATCAAGGGCACGACGCGATTGATCGGCCATCTCGGCTATCCGACCGAGAGCTTCAAGGCGCCGATGATCTACAACCCCTATTTCCAGCGCGAGGGGATCGACGCCGTCGTCGTGCCGATGGGTTGCCGCAGCGCGGATTACCCCGACTTCCTCAGGCTGTTCTTCCGCCTGTCCAACGCCCATGGCGCGCTGGTGACGATGCCGCACAAGGTCACCACGACCGGTCTCGTCGATGTGCTCTCGCCGACGGCCGCCATTGCCGGCGCCTGCAATGCCGTGCGGCTGGAAGCGGACGGCCGGCTCACCGGCGACATGTTCGATGGCGAAGGTTTCGTACGCGGCGTCCTGCGCAAAGGGCACAAGCTCGCTGGCGCCCGCGCGCTGGTGATCGGTGCCGGCGGCGTCGGCTCGGCGATTGCCGCTTCGCTGGCGAAGGCCGGCGTCGCGGAGCTGGGTCTGTTCGACAAACATGCTCCCGCAGCCGCGGAACTCGGGCAGCGGCTGGTCGCGCACTACCCTGCCCTTCGCGTCACGACCGGCTCGAATGACCCTGATGGCTTCGACCTCGTCGTCAATGCGACTCCTCTTGGCATGAAGCCCGGCGATCCGTTGCCGGTTGATATCTCCCGCCTGCCCGCTTCCGCCTTCGTCGGCGAAGTCGTGATGGCGCAGGAGATCACGCCGTTCCTCGCGGTTGCGCGCGCACGCGGCTGCGCCGTGCAGGTCGGCACCGACATGCTGTTCGAACAGATACCCGCCTATCTGGAATTCTTCGGCCTGCCTTCGACCACGGCCGAGGATTTGCGCGCCGTCGCGCGACTGGGCTGAGAGGAGGCACACCGTGATTCCATCGATCGCCACCGTGTGCGTTTCGGGCACGCTCCAGGAGAAGCTCGAGGCCATCGCCGCCGCCGGCTTCAAGGCGGTGGAGATCTTCGAGAACGACCTGATCGCCTTCCCCGGCTCTCCGACCGAGGTCCGGCGCATCTGCGGCGATCTCGGCCTGACCATCGTGACCTGCCAGCCCTTCCGCGATTTCGAGGGCATGCCGGAGGGGCGCCGCCAACGCGTCTTCGACCGGGCCGAGCGCAAGTTCGATCTCTTGCAGGAACTGGGAACGGACCTGCTCTTCGTCTGCTCCAGCGTCTCGCCGGAGGCGCTTCCGGGCATCGACCGGCTCGCCGCCGATTTCGCCGAGCTCGGGGAGCGGGCCAGCCGGCGCGGCCTTCGCGTCGGCTACGAGGCGCTGGCCTGGGGCCGGCATGTCTTCGACTATCGCGACGCCTGGGAGATCGTGCGCCGTGCCAACCGGCCGGAGGTTGGGATCATCCTCGATTCCTTCCACATCCTGGCGCGCGGGCTCGACCTCTCGGCGATCGGCACGATTCCGCGCGACAAGATCGCGATGGTGCAGATGGCTGATGCGCCGCTCCTGCAGATGGACCCGCTCTCCTGGAGCCGGCACTGGCGCTGCCTGCCCGGCCAGGGCGACCTCAACCTCTCCGGCTTCATGCGGGCGCTGGCCGCGACCGGTTATGACGGCGTGCTCTCGCTGGAGATCTTCAACGATCGCTTCCGCGCCGGTTCCGCGCGTTCCGTCGCGCTCGACGG